>JBFWOG010000019.1:0-97270 GCA_050250645.1 Vicinamibacterales bacterium | reverse complement strand
AGACGTGCGCGCCGGGTGCTGATCTTCGTGACAGGCTTCGTGGCCTCGGGCACAATCAGCATCCCGACGCGCCTACCCAAGCGTCCTTGAGTAGACCCCGCCAATCGGGGCGGAATCAACATACAAGAGCACGAAGGGGACGAAGCCTTGCACGAAAGTTCAGGTCTCTTCAAGAAGAGGAGAGCCGCCGCTTCGTGCGGACCTTCGTGTGCTTGGTCTGCTTCGTGGAGTTCCTTGTCGGAAGTCCCGGCGGTGTAAGCTGTGTCGATGCGGCCCCTGGACGTGCGGCGACTCGGTGTGGTGCCTTACCAGGAGGCGCTCGACCTGCAGCGGACCCTCGCCGACGAGCGCAAGGCGGACCGCATCCCCGACACGCTCCTCCTGCTCCAGCACCCCCACGTCCTCACGCTGGGCGTGAAGGGCGACGGGGGGCGTTCGCACGTGCTGGCGCCGCCGGCGCGGCTGGCGGAGCTCGGCGTGCAGGTCGTCGAGACGGGCCGCGGCGGGGACGTCACGTACCACGGCCCCGGGCAGGTCGTCGGCTACCCGATCATCGACCTCAACCCCGACCGCCGGGACGTGCACAAGTACGTGCGCGACCTCGAGGAGGTGATGATCCGCGTGTCGGCGGCGTTCGGCATCGCGGCGGGGCGGATCGCCGGGCTCACCGGCACCTGGATTCCGGACACGCCGGCCGGTCCCGCCAAGATCGGCGCCATCGGCGTGCGGATCTCGCGGTGGGTCACGAGCCACGGCTTCGCGTACAACGTCACGACCGACCTGTCGTTCTTCGACCTGATCGTGCCGTGCGGCATCGCGGAGCACGGCGTCACGTCCGTGGCGGCGATGACCGGCGAGCGGCCGCCGATCGCCGCGGTCGAGGACCTCTTCATCCGCCACTTCGCCGCCGTCTTCGAGCGGGAGGCCGCCGGCCAGGCCGCAGGCACGGCGCGGTGACGAGCCGCTGGCCGCGGCCGACCGGCCTCACCTGGGTGGCGATCGTCGCCACGCTCGGCGCGATCACCGCCACGGCCGGCTACCTGCTCTGGGTGTACCCCTCCCTGCCCGAGGCCGTGCCCATCCGCTTCATCCGCGGCCGCGCGGTCATCTACCAGTTCAAGACGCCGCTCCTCGTGCTGCTGCCCGTGCTGGTGCAGGCGGCGCTCGCGGGCGTGATCGGCGCGCTGCTGCTCGTGCTGCTCTGGCGCGCGCGCCCCGGCGACGACTTCACGGCGCGGCCCGAGGACGCGGAGCGCATGCGGCACGCCGCCGAGGGGATCGCGCTGCTCGGGGCCGTCTGGATCGGCTTCCAGGGCTTCGGGGCGTTCCGGCTCGTCACGCTCTGGCAACGCGGCAGCGGGGGGTTCGGCGAGGTCTACACGGCGGCGCTCGTCACGGCCATCGTCGTGTCGGTCGTGATCGGCGCGCGAACCCTCAAGCAGGTGGGACGGGAGCCGGCGGGCGAGCCGTCGGGAGACCATGCGTCGTGGCGCCTCGGCCGGCTCTACGTGAATCGCCGCGACCCGGCCCTGTTCGTGCCGACCCGGGTGGGGGTGGGCTGGACGCTCAACTTCGGCCGGCCGATGGCGATCCTCGTGATGGCGGGGACGCTGGGCGTCGGCATCGGCGTCCCGTTCTACATCGCGTGGCTCGTGCTCAAGGGCCTGTTGAGGTAACCCCAGCCAAGTCAACTGGTTACGCGACCCAGTCACCGCAGGAATAAGACCCGCCGATCCGGGGTTCTTTACCTGTGGAGATGCAAGGAAGGGTCGAACAGATGCGTAACGTAACCAGCGAAGAAGCCCTCGTCGAGCGACTGCGGAACCGGGACGACAGCGCCGTTGGCGACCTGGCCGCGATGTACGGCTCGAAGATCTACCAGCTCGCCCTCCGGTACATGAAGAACCGCGAGGACGCCGAGGAAGTCGCGCAGGACGTGCTCATGAAGGTCTACCAGAAGATCGAGCACTTCCGCGGGGACGCCGCGCTCTCGTCCTGGATCTACCGCATCACGTTCAACACGGCGATGTCGCGCCTGCGCAACACGCGCGCGGCGCGCATGGCGGAGGTGCCGGAGCCGCCGCAGTCGCCGGACGGGCTCGAGCCGTCGCGTCCGCGCGAGGCCGCGGACTGGTCGAGCCTGGCGGACGAACAGGTGATGCGCCTCCAGATGCGCGACCGGCTGGCGGAAGCCGTCGAAGGCCTGCCGGCGATCTACCGGGCGCCCGTGATCCTCCGCGACCTGCAGGGCCTGTCGACCGAGGAGGCGAGCACCCTCCTGAAGCTCAAGGACCAGACCCTGAAGTCGCGCCTGCACCGCGGCCGGCTGATCCTGCGGAACCGCCTGGCGGACTTCGCCGGCGGCCTGAGCCTGCACCGGCCGGTCGAGGCCTACTAGGAATCTCAGATCTCAGATCTCAGATCTCAGATTGAAGGTTGCAGACTTGGCTGGCCGCCGGCGCGTCGTATGACCGCGGCGGCCAGGTGCGCAACAGGTGTGTGCGCACCGTGCCGCTCGTTGGCCGCCAATCTGCAATCTTCAATCTGAGATCTTCAATCCAGGTAGGTGACCTGCGCGCCCGGTACCGGCCGCGACCGGGGCGTGAAGGTCCTGTCGATCTCGCGCGCGAGGCGCTCGATGTCCAGGCCGGTCGCGTGCTCGAGCCGCAGCCGGTCGACGCGCAGCATCGGCACCGCGTAGGTGTCGATCTGCGGGTCATCGGTCCACGCGGGCGTCCGCGCGCGGTCGGTCGCGTGCGAGGGATCCTCGACGAGCAGGACGAGCCGCGCGCCGCGGTCGCGTGCCACCCGCGCCTTGCGGCCCAGCCCGGCGTGCGCGGTCAGCTCCGCGCCGTCGAAGCGCGGGCCCGGTTCCTCCTCCTGCGGCTCGTGCGTCAGCACGATCACGGCCGCCCCGCCGACGTCCACGCCCGCGTAGTCGTCGTAGTCCCATTCCGGCGCGCTCACGCCGTAGCCCACGAAGACGATCGGCGCACGGATGGGGGCGAGGTCGCCACCCGGCCTGGAGAGCGGGTAGAAGGAGAGCCCCAGGCGGAGCGCCACCGCGCCGTTGACGCCGTCGATGACCAGCGTCGGCGAGCCGGCGGGCGGCGGCGACGGTCGAGCGGGGCGCTGTGCCCGGGCGGCCGCGAGGCTCCACGGCGCGGCAAGGACCGCCGCGGCGAGGGCGAGCGCGACGGGGAGGGCCGCGCGCCGCGTCACCTCAGTTCCCGAGCGCGACCTCGAGGCGGACGCGGTCGCGCGCGGAGACCGACGGCGCCACGAGCCGGGCGACGCCGCCCGGATCGACCTGGACCGGCAGGGCCGCGACGCGGCCCGCGTGGCCCTCGTCCTGCAGGAGCGCGACGAAGGCCGACACGACCTGCGGGGCGCGCGTCGACGCGGCGCGTACCACGCGCGTCGCGGCGCTCGCGAGGGTGAGGGGCCCGGGCGGCCAGAGCCGGGGCAGCCGCTGCTCGAGCCGCGAGAGGGCCGGCGGCGACAGCGCCGACGTGGCGCTCCGGCCGGCAATCGACGCGTCGTCCCACGGCACGACCGTCAGGCCCGGCGGCCGGCCCAGCACCATCAGCATGACGTCGCGCGGCGCGCACCCGGCCTCGAGCGCCGTGACCGCCGTGATCGCGCTCCGAAGGGCCTCGGGCGCGGACCCGAAGATCCGGCGGCGCGGCAGCCCGAGCTCGGTGACCGCGCGCTCGATGAGGGAGGCCTGCCGCGCCCCTGCACAGAGGATCGGCGCCGCCTGGTTGAGCGCCACGACGCGGCGCAGGAGCGCGAGTCCCGCGTCGTCCTGCCATTCCTCCGGGGCCGGCGCGTGGCGGTCGGCCACCACGATCATCGACGCCCCGACGACCGCCGACTCATCGCTCGTCCCCACGATGGCCGCCGCCGACGCCTCGACGGGCGTCGCCTGCCGGATGTCGAGCGCCTTGCCCGCCGCGACGGCGCCCGCCTCGTCCACGAGGACGATGCGCCGCGCCGCGTCGGTGACGGCGAGCTGCCGCGCCGTGGCGCCGCCGAGGTCGCCGGCGCCGAGGATCACGATGGTCACGGGACCATTCTAAAGGTGCCACGGGTGCCACGGGCGCCAAAGGTGCCAGGGGTGCGCCGCCAGAGTGCCAGGGGCCAAAGGTGCCAAAGGCGCCAGGGGTGCGCGGGGGGCGCCGGTGGCCAGGCGCGTGGGATTGTGGGACGATCGATCCTGTCGAACCTGACGAACCCGTCGAACCTGACGAACCCGTCGAACCTGACGAACCTGACGAACCTGAGAAGAGCCCATGAGAACCGTCTTCGTGACCGGAGGCACCCGCGGCATCGGGCGGGCGCTGGTGGAATTGCTGCTCGCGCGCGGCGACAGCGTGGCGTTCACGGGCACGTCGACCGAGGGGGTGGGCGTGGCCGAGCGGGAACTCGGCGACGGGGCCGGTGCCCCCGGGCGGGTGGTCGGCCTCGTCTGTGACGTGCGCGACCCGGCGGCGGTCGAGGGCGCGGTGCGCACGGCCGTCGCGCGGTTCGGCGGCATCGACGTGCTGGTGAACAACGCCGGCGTCGGCGTCGGCGCTCCGGTGGCGGACCTCGCCGAGGAGGAGTGGCGCCGCATCATCGACATCAACCTGACGGGCACGTTCCACTGCTGCCGCGCCGCGATCCCGCACCTGCGCGCGCGGGGCGGCGGATGGATCGTCAACGTCAGCAGCCTGTCGAGCACCCACCCCTTCGCGGGCGGCGCCGCGTACACGGCGGCCAAGGCGGGCGTCAACGCGTTCACCGAGTCGCTGATGCAGGAGCTGCGTCCGGACGGCATCCGCGTGGCCGTCGTGCTCCCGGGCTCGGTCTCCACCGGCTTCGGCGGCCGCGAACCCGGCAACGGCGGCGACTGGAAGCTGCACCCGGAAGACGTCGCCCAGGCCATCGCCGACCTGCTCGCCCACCCCGGGCGAAGCCTGCCCAGCCGCCTCGAGATCCGCCCGGCCCGGACGAAGTAGACGCGCCGGCTCCGCCGGAGGACACGGAGACACGGAGAAGGCCGGGAGACACGGAGACGTGGCTCGACCGGTCCACCTGAGGCGGGCCGGCTGCGTAGCAGCCGGGGCGTGAGGCATGAGAGCCGGGCGGAGAGAGCCGGTGAAATTCGCGCGGCTTTCTCCACCCGGCTCTCACGCCTCACGCGCGGCGCTTCGCGCCGCGGGCCCGCCCGGCATGAACGACAGTCCAGGGCCGCAGCGCCGGGCTGCTGCACGCGGGCTGCCGCCGGCTCCCGGAAAGGACCGCGGACCTGCCGGAGCCCCTCCGTGTCTCCCTGCCTTTTCCGTGGCTCCGTGTTCACGGCGAAGCCGTCACGCGGACACGCCCTGTGCGTGCTCTGTGTCCCTGTGTCTCTGTGGCAGCCGGATCCCCGGCTGGCCGTCGGAAGGCCAGTGGCGCTATCGTGCCCCGCCGCCGCTGATGACCTCGACGAACCTGTCGATGTCGATGTTCGACCCCGTCACGAGCACCGCGACGGTCCGTCCGGCGAGCAGGCCCTTGCCTGCGAGCACCGCGGCCACGGCCGCCGCCCCCGCGCCCTCGGCGATCAGGTGCTCCTCGGCGGCCAGCCCGCGGATGGCCCGCGCCAGGTCGTCCTCGCTGACGGTGACGATGTCGTCGACGTAGCGCTCGACGAGGGGGGCGGTGATGGTGCCCGGCTCGAGGTTGCCGGTGAGCCCGTCGGCGAGTGACGGCTGCGGGTCGATGCGCGTCACCGCGCCGCGCGCCCGCGCGACGGTGAACGGAGACGACGCCTCCACCTCGACCCCGATGACGCGCGCGCCGGGCACCGCGGCCTTGACGGCCATCCCCACGCCGCTCGCCAGCCCTCCGCCGCCGATCGGCACGAGCACGGTGTCGACGCCGGGCAGGGCGTCGACGATCTCGAGCGCGCAGGTGCCCTGCCCGGCGATGACGTCCGGGTGGTTGTAGGGCGAGAGGTAGACGCCGCCTTCCGCCACGGCGAACTGCCGGGCCGCCTGCTCGGCCGCGTCGTAGTCCTCGGCCTCGTCCCTCAGCACCGCTCCGTGGCGGCGGATGGCGGTCTTCTTGGTGTCCGGCGCCGTGCGCGGCGTGAAGACGACGAGCGGGATGCCGAGCTGCTCGGTGGCGAGCGCGAGGGCCTTGCCGTGGTTGCCGGCCGAGGCCGTGACGACCACGGCGCGTCCGCCGCCGTTGGCCTCGAGGCGCAACGCCGCGTTCAGCGCGCCGCGGATCTTGAACGAGCCCGTCCGCTGGAGCGACTCGAGCTTGAGGTGCACCGCGGCGTCGGCGATCGACGACAGCCACTCCGAGAGGACGAGCGGCGACGGCGCCAGGTGTGGGGCCAGGCGGGCACGGGCGTCCCGGACGTCCGCCGCCGAGGGCAGCCCCGTCATGTCGCTCACCGCGGGGCCTCCGGGCCGGCCTCGTACGAGCCGAGAATCGCGGGCAGGTTCGCCGAGAAGGCGCCGCGGGCCATCACCTCGCCGATGCCGAGCGCGCGGGCCTCCTGGATGCGGTCGCCGTGGACGTGCGAGACGAACCCGAGCGTCGGGATGTCCGACAGCCGCGCGTCGGCGGCGAGGCGGCGGAGGGCCTCGAGCGGCTCGGTCCGCTGGCCGTCCAGATCCACCAGGATCACCGACGGCCGCTCCGCGGCCGCGCGCTCGAGGAGCGCCTCCGGCGACGTCGCCACCCCGAGCGCGGCGCCGGTCCCCTTGGCCGCGGCCGAGATCTTCGAGCGGAACATCAGGTCGTCGACGAGGGCGAGGATCATATCCTTATCTTATGATTCTCGAGTCCGCCGCGGCGCCGCCCTTCTTCAAGAACGGTTTCGTCCTCGGGTGCGAGCGCACCCGCGAGGCCGTCTACATCGACCCAGGTGACGAGGTCGAGGACCTGCTCGCCGCCATCGCCCGCCAGGGGCTGTCGGTGAAGGCGATCCTGCTGACCCACGCCCACGTCGACCACGTCTCGGGCGTGGCCCGGGCGAAGCGGGCGCTGGACGTCCCGATCTGGATGCACCGCGAGGACCAGTTCCTCTACGACAACGCCGTGGCGCTCGGCCAGCGCTTCGGGCTGGAGATCGAGCCGCCTCCGCCGGTGGACCAGTACTACGAGGGGGCGGGGCCGCTCGCCTTCGGCGACTACGACGTTTTCGTCCACCACACCCCGGGCCACTGCCCGGGCGGCGTCTGCCTGCAGGTCGGCCGCCGCGGCGAGCCGGGGCGCGACCTCTTCGTCGGCGACACCCTGTTCGCCGGCTCGATCGGCCGCACGGACCTGCCCGGCGGCGACTACGACGTGCTCATGCGCGCCATCACCGGCGTGCTGCTGCCGCTCGGCGACGATGCGCGCGTCCATCCCGGCCACGGCCCGGCCACGACGATCGGGGACGAGCGACAGACCAACCCGTTCATCCTGGACTGGCTGTCGAAGCACTGACGGCGGACGGAATTGGCCGCAGAGACACAGGGACACAGAGACCGGCGCAGAGGAAGGCCGGAGAGACCACGGTAGCTGCCCGGCTCGACGCGCTTCCGCCGTCTCGACGCACCGCCTCCGGCGGACACGGAGACACGGAGAAGGCAGGGAGACACGGAGACGTGGCTCGACTGATCCCCCTGAGGCGGGCCGGCTGCGTAGCAGCCGGGGCGTGGGGCATGAGAGCCGGGCGGAGAGAGCCGCCCGAAGCCCATCGGCTCTCTCCGCCCGGCTCTCACGCCCCACGCGCGGCGCTTCGCGCCGCGGGCCCGCCCGTCAGGTACGACGTCGGACTTGCGCATGCCTGTCTTGCCGCACGGGGGTTCCGCTCCACAGGCATTGGGCGGGGCCGCACGGTGGCGGATGTCCGTCTACGGCACGACGCGTGGAAGCCCGCTCGCGAGGAGGCGGGTGGTCCAGGCACGGCCCTCCGTGGCTCCCTGCCTTTTCCGTGTCTCCGTGTTCACGGCGAAGCCGTCACGCGGACACGCTCCGTGCGTGCTCGGTGTCCCTGTGTCTCTGTGGCCGAGCGTCTGATCAGGCGCGTCCCACGACGAACTCGACGCGCCCGATCGTGATCCTGTCGCCCGGCGCGAGCGTGGAGCGGGCGACCTTCGCGCCGTTCACCCAGGTGCCGTTCGTGCTGTCGAGGTCCTCGACGAGCAGGTCGCCGTCCGCGCCGAGGGTGAAGCGGCAATGCAGGCGTGAGACGAGGGCCGCGTCAACGACGAAGTCGGCGCGCGGCGCGCGGCCCAGGGTCTTGATGGAGCCGGGCAGGAGACGGAAGCTCAGGGCGTCGCCGCCCCCGGTGTCGGTCGAGGTCGAAATCAGGGTCCACATGGATTGCCGACTAGTCTAGCCGCACCCCCCCGCCTGGTGAACTTTGCCCGGGAACCGTCCGTCCAAGTAGGTGTTCCGGCCGGATCGCGGCCCACGGGACCGCCTGGGGAGGCGCAGGGATTCCATGAAGAAATCACGCAAGTTCACGATTGCCGGCGTCGCCATGGCCGTGGCGGGCGTCGCCATCTACACCGTCGCCACCGCCAACGGCGCGGGTGCGGCCATCGACCCGTCCCGCCTCGCGGCCGCCGAGCGCGGGCCCATGGTCCGGTCGGTCGTCGCGACCGGGCGCATCGAGCCGATCAGCAAGGTCGAGATCAAGTCCAAGGCCAACGGCATCATCGAGCAGCTCCTGGTGGACGTCGACCACCACGTCGAGCCCGGGGCCGTGCTCGCCGAGCTCGACAAGGTCGACCTGAACGCGCGGCTGCGCGAGGCGCGCGCCAACCTCGAGGCGGCGCGCGCCAGCCTCGGCGCCGCCGAGGCCACGGCCCAGAAGACCGCCATCGAGGCCGAGTCACCCGAGGTCGAGTTCGCGAAGCGGGCCTACGATCGCGCCAAGACGCTCTCCGACGACGAGCTGCTCTCCACCGACCAGCTCGACGCCGCCCGCTCCGCCTGGGAGCTCGCCGTCAACAAGCGCCGGGCCGCCGAGTCGCAGCTCATCGTGAGCCGCGCGCGGGTCTCCGAGGCGCGCGCCGGCGTCCGCCAGGCCGAGGCCGCCGTCGAGCGCGCCGCCGAGGAGCTCGCCAACGCCACCATCAAGGCCCCCATCCGCGGCACCGTGCTCACGCGCGACGTCGAGCTCGGCAGCCCCGTCTCGTCGATCCTCAACCTCGGCGCCAACGCCACGCTCGTGATGACGCTCGGCGACATCGACTCGGTCTTCGTCCGCGGCAAGGTGGACGAGGCCGACATCGGCCACGTGCGGCTCGGCATGCCGGCGCGCATCACGACGGAGAGCTTCCGCGACAAGGTGTTCACGGGCAAGGTGACGCAGATCTCGCCGATCGGCGTCGAGAAGGACAACGTGACGACCTTCGAGGTCGAGGTCTCGATCGAGAACCCCTCGGGCGAGCTCAAGGCCAACATGACGGCCAACGCCGAGATCGTCCTCGAGGAGCACCCCGACGCGCTCATCATCCCCGAGGCCGCCATCACCTACGACGAGGCGCGCAACGCCTTCGTCGACGTGCTCGACCCGGCGTCCGACACGGGCCGCCGCCGCGTCCCGATCACGACCGGCATCGGCAACGGCACGCGCACCGAGGTCGTCGACGGCCTCAAGGCCGGCGACCAGGTCGTCCTGCCCGGGTAGGCGGCGCGTCCGCCGGACGAGACGGAAATGCAGGAAGCCTTCATCCAGGCCATCGACAACATCCGCGCGAACAAGCTGCGGAGCTTCCTGACGTGCTTCGGCATCCTCTGGGGCATCATCGCCGTCGTCATCCTCTCGGCGACGGGCGAGGGGTTCCAGCGGGGCAACCAGAAGGTCCTCGAGGAGCTCGGCAAGAACGTCGCGATCGTCTGGGGCAGCCGGACGACGATGCAGGCGGGCGGGTCGCGGGCGGGCCGGAGCATCCAGCTCACGGTGGACGATGCGCGGGCGATCGAGCGCGAGGCCGGGCTCGTGGCGGTCGTGAGCCCCGAGATCAACCGGGGACTGCGCGTCAAGAGCCGCTACAACGCCGCCACCGTCAACGTCCACGGCATCGAGCCGCAGTACCAGGCCATCCGCACGATCGACATCGAGGACGGCCGCGGCTTCGTCTGGGCGGACGACACGGACGTCCACCGGGTGGCCGTGGTGGGCGCCGACGTCTGGCAGCAGCTCTTCGGCACGCGCGAGGGCCTGGGCGAGACGATCCAGATCAACGGCGTGCCGTACGCCGTGATCGGCCGGATCCGGAAGAAGGAACAGGACAGCAACTACAGCGGGCCCGACAACGACAAGATCTTCGTCCCCTTCACCGCGATGGCGCAGGACTTCCCGCGGCCGGACGCGCCGGTGGGCACGGTCTCGCAGATCATCGTCGCGCCGAAGCCGCAGGTCGTCGACGCGTTGCCGGCGGTGCTCGACGCACGGACGGGACGCATCCAGGACATCGACTGGCCGCTCGAGCGCGACGTGCGCCACGTCCTGGCCCGCCACAAGGACTTCAACCCCGACGACCGGGACGCCCTGGCCGTCTGGGACACGTCGCTCGAGAGCCTCATGTTCGGCCGCATGATCGACGCGATGCGCGAGTTCTTCACCATCGTCGGCGTTATCACGCTGGCGCTCGGCGGCCTCGGCGTCATGAACATCATGCTCGTGTCGGTGAAGGAGCGGACGCGGGAGATCGGCGTCCGGAAGGCGCTTGGCGCCACGACCGCGCAGATCCAGCGGCAGTTCTTCCTCGAGGGCTTCTTCCTCACGATGGTGAGCGGCGCCGCGGGCTTTGCCGCGGCGGCGGGCCTCTGCGCCCTCATCAACCTCGCGCCGATGCCCGAGCGCTTCCAGGGCATGGTCATCACCTGGCAGGCGGGCGCCTTCGCGCTGCTCGCCCTCGTGACGATCGGCGTGGTCACCTCCACCTATCCCGCGCGCCGCGCCGCCGAGCTCCCGCCGGTCGAGGCGCTGCGCTACGAGATGTAGCCGATGACGATGCAGCTCGTCCGGGAGATCGTCCGCGAGGCCTTCATCGGGTTGTCGCGCAACCGCACGCGGGCCCTGCTGTCGATGCTCGGCATCTCGTGGGGCATCGTCTCGGTGGTCATGCTGCTGTCGTACGGCAACGGCTTCCGGGACGCGCTGGCCACGGGCTTCCGCGGCGCCTTCGGCGATGCCGTCGTGATCGCGTGGCCGGGCCAGACGTCGAGCCAGGCCGGCGGCGAGCGGGCCGGCAAGCGCATCCGCTTCAAGACCGAGGACGTGCTGGCGGTCGGGCAGCTCCCCTTCGTCAAGTACGCCAGCCCCGAGTTCACCCGCGACTTCCCGGTCACGTGGGGGACCAAGCAGGGCGACTACCTGATTCGGGGCGTCGCGCCGTCCTACGCCGAGATGCGCAGCCAGTGGGCCGCGGCCGGCCGCTTCCCGGACGACGAGGACCTGCGGCTGCAGCGCCGGGTGGCCTTCGTCGGCAGCGAGGTCGCGCGGAAGATCTTCGGCAACGTCCCGCCGGTGGGCCAGCGCATCCGGATCGGCGGCATGTCGTTCGAGGTGGTCGGGCTGCAGCGCGAGAAGGTGCAGCTGTCCAACTACCTGCGGCCCGACAAGGACTCGATCTTCATCCCGTACACGACCGCGGGACAGCTCTGGAACACCGAGTACTCGACCGTGATGGTCTACCAGGCCGTGGACCCGAGCCTCGAGGCGCAGGCGACGGCGCAGGTGCGCCAGCTGCTCGGCACGCGCCTCGGGTTCGTGCCGGACGACGAGCGCGCGGTCCGGATGTTCGGGTCGACCCAGACCGCGCAGATCGCGTCGGGCATGGTGCTGGGCCTGAAGCTCGTGCTCGGCTTCATCGGCATCCTGACGCTCGCGATCGGCGGCATCGGGGTGATGAACATCATGTTCGTGTCGGTGACCGAGCGGACGCGGGAGATCGGGGTGCGGAAGGCGCTCGGCGCGCGCAAGAGCGCCATCCTGATCCAGTTCCTGCTCGAGGGCCTGGTCACGGCGTTCGCGGGCGGCGTCGCGGGCGTCGCCGGCTCGTGGGTGCTCGTCACCATCTTCAGCCCGCGGCCGTTCCTCTCGGAGCTGCTGGACGACACCTCGCGCTCGGCGGACATCTACATGCACCTCTCGCTCGACCTGCTGGCCGTCTCGGCCGGCATCCTCATGGTCGTGGGCATCGTCAGCGCCATCGTCCCCGCCATCCGCGCGGCGAGGATGGACCCGATCGAGGCGCTCCGGTACGAGTAGCGGCGAACCCGCGTAAACTCTCCCCCGTGAACATCTGGGACGTCTTCGGGGGCGTCGTCGGCCGCTTCGGCGACCGGACGGCCGTGGAGATGCAGCGGGCCGGCGGCACCGAGCCGGTGAGCTACGCGGAGCTCGCCGCGCGCGCGCTGCGGCAGGCCCACTGGCTGCGGGGGCGGGGCGTCCAGGCGGGGGACCGCTGCGCCATCTACGCCGACAACGGCGCGGACTGGTGCGCGACCTACCTCGGCATCATCCGGCTCGGGGCCATCGCCGTCCCGCTCGACAGCAACTACAGCGCGGACCAGGTGGCGACGGTCCTCGCCGATTCGGGCGCCCGCGTCCTGTTCTGCAACCCGAGGCTCGAGGCGACGGCCCGCGAGGCCGCCGGCGCCACGCCGGGCGTCGAGGTGGCGTCGGTGCACGACGGCCGGCCCGGGGCGGGCGGCGCCGGAGCGGCGCCCGACGTGCCCCCGTGTCCCGCCGCGGGCGCCGACCCCGCCGTCATCCTCTACACGTCCGGCACGACGGCCGACCCGAAGGGCGTCGTCCTGACGCACGGCAACCTGCTCGCGGAGCGCGACGCCACCTACGCGATCGTGCCCGTGTCCGAGCAGGACAGCATCCTCGGGGTGCTGCCGCTCTTCCACTCGCTCGCGCAGCTCGCGAACCTTCTGCTGCCCTTCGCCGTGGGCGCCAGGGTCGTGTTCCTCGAGACGCTCAACTCGACCGAGCTGATGCGCGCGCTCAAGGAGCGCAACATCACGGTCTTCTGCTGCGTCCCGCAGTTCTTCTACCTGATTCACCAGCGGGTCACCGGCGAGGTGAGGAAGGGCGGTCCACTCAAGCGAGCCGTGTTCCGCGGTCTCCTCGCGCTCAACTTCCACCTGCGGCGCGCCGGCGTCAACCTCGGTCCGCGGCTCTTCGGCCGCGTGCACGACGTGATGGGGCGGCGGATGCGGCTCTTCGTGACCGGCGGGTCGAAGTTCGACCCCGCGGTGGGGCGCGACCTCTACGCGCTGGGCTTCACGATCCTCCAGGCCTACGGCCTCACCGAGACCTCCGGGGCCGCCACGATCACGCGGATCGACGAGGCGCACCTCGACACGGTCGGCCGCGCGATTCCCGGGCACGAGGTCCGCATCATGCCGCACGGCGCCGGTGACGAGCCGCGCGACGACGGGGAGGTCGCCGTCCGGGGCCCCATCGTGATGCAGGGGTACTACAGGCACCCGGACGCCACCGCGGCGGTGACCCGGGACGGGTGGTTCCTGACCGGCGACCTCGGCCGGCTCGACGCCGAGGGCCGCCTCACCATCACCGGGCGCAAGAAGGAAGTCATCGTCCTCGCGTCCGGCAAGAACATCTATCCCGAGGAGATCGAGGCGCACTACCGCCGCTCGCCCTTCATCGGCGAGATCTGCGTGATGGGCCTGACGACGCCGGACGCGCCGACGACCGAGCGGCTCTACGCGGTCGTCGTGCCGGACATGGCCGCGCTGGCCGAGAAGAAGGTCGTCAACGCGGGCGACCTCCTGCGCTTCGAGATCGAGGGCCTGGCCGTGGGCCTGCCGCCGCACAAGCGCGTGCTCGGCTACGAGATCTGGTTCGAGCCGCTGCCGCGGACGACCACGAGCAAGCTGAAGCGCTTCGAGATCCAGCGCCGCGTCGTCGAGCGGCGCGAGAAGGCCGAGCAGGCGCTGCACGCGCCCGTCTCGGCCGAGGACCAGGCGTGGGAAGCCGAGCCGCACCAGGCGGCGGCCCTCGCGGTGATCGCCGGGCGCGCGGCCGACGGGTCGCGCGTGGTGCCCGACGCGAACCTCGAGCTCGACCTCGGGCTCGACTCGATGGAGCGCGTGGAGCTGCTCACCGAGCTCGAGCAGCGGTTCGGCGTCCGCGTGCCGCGCGAGCGGGCGCACGAGATCCTCACGGTCCGCCACCTGGTCGAGGCCGTGCGCCCAGGCACGGACGGGGCCGCCGCCGCGGGCCCGGCGGCCGCGGAGCCCTCGTGGGCGGTCATCCTCGGCGACCTGCCGCCGGCGGACGACCCGGTGCTCGGCGGGCTGCTGCGGCCCCGGCCGATCCTGACGCGCCTCGTGTTCTGGGCCGCGCGCGCGGCGGCCGGCAGCCTCGCGCGCCTGGAGGTCACCGGCCTCGAGCACCTGCCCGCGAGCGGCCCGTACATCATCAGCCCGAACCACCAGAGCTACCTCGACCCGTTCCTCGTCTGCGCGGCGTTGCCGTACCGGTCGTTCCGCGACCTCTTCTTCGTGGGCGCGGCGGAGTACTTCGAGACGCCGCTGATGGCGTGGGTCGCGCGCACGGTCAACTGCGTCCCCGTCGACCCGGACGCCAACCTCGTGCCCGCGATGCAGGCGGGCGCGTTCGGGCTCGCCCACGGCAAGGTGCTGATCCTCTTCCCCGAGGGCGAACGGTCCATCGATGGCACGGTGAAGCGGTTCAAGAAGGGCGCGCCGATCCTGTCGGCGCACCTCGGCGTGCCGATCGTGCCCGTCGCCGTGAGCGGCGTGTTCGACCTGTGGCCGCGCAACCGCGCCTTCCAGTGGTCGAAGACGCGCCTGCTCGGGAGCCATCGGGTGCGGCTGGCCTTCGGCAAGCCCGTTACCTGTGATCCATCAACGAGTTACGGCGAGTCGGCCGCCATGCTCCGCGAGCGGGTCGCCGGCCTGTGGGACGAGCTGCAGCCCGGGCCACTGGAGGCCGCCGGGGAGGCGGCCGATTAGGGAAGCAGCGGGGAAGCCAGCCGCGGCGCGTGGCCGCCGGCGAGGCCCGCAACAGGAGGATCGGGCTGCCTGGAAGGGGCGGCCCGCGTTACACTGCGAACAGGACGCATCCACCGAGGCGGCGCCGTGACGAACGAGATCCCAGCCCTCACGTCGAATGCGCTCGTCGATCGGCCGGATCGGGATCCGACCCACCGGAAGGACCCCTACGGCCAGCGGCAGAGGCGCCAGAAGCCGGCCCCGGCCCGCGCCGCGGCGTCCCGCAAGGCGCCCGCCACGGACGAGCCCGGTGAAGGCGACGCCCCCATGGTCGGCTCGCGGCTCGACGTCCGCGCCTAGCGGCCGGTCCTGCCTACTTCCTGCCCTCGCCCAGCTCGCGCGCCATCCACACGCTGATGGCCGAGGTGACCCCGTTGGCCACCTCCTCCCCGGCGAGCGTCGCGTACTCGCTCACCTCGCCCGTCGTCGCGCGCACCAGCAGGTGGTTCACGCCGGGAACGATCGCGACGTCGGTGTCCACCTTGCGCTTGCGCGCGCGCGCCATCTCGGCGAGCGCCTCGGCGTGGTGGGGCGGCACCTGGGTGTCGAGCGCGCCCTGCACGATCAGCACCGGCTGCCGGACGTCCTTCATGACGGCCTTCGGATCGAACGCGAGGAAGCTCTGGAACCACGGCGTGTCCGAGCGGCGGCGCAGGTCGTCCGGGATGTCGTCCCACGGGCCCTTCCCCAGCACGGCCGCCTGCAGCCGCTCCTGGAGCGCGATCTTGGCCTGGCGCTCGTCGGGCGGCGTGTTCATCGTGTCGAGCGCGTGGCGCTGCTGCTCGAGCACCAGCTCCGCGCCCGTTGTCGAGACGCCCGCGACGAGCGCGACGGCCTTGATCCGCTTGTCCTGCCGGGCCGCTTCCATCGCCACCCAGGCGCCCTCGCTGTGGCCCACGACGCCGATGCGGTCCTTGTCGACGTCCTGCTTGCGCGCCTTCTCGAGCCACTGGACGATGGACCGGACGTCGTCGGCGTAGTCCTGGAGCGTGGCGGCCTCGGTGCGCCCGCCGCTCTGGCCGACACCGCGCTTGTCGTAGCGGACGACGAAGAAGCCGGCGTCGACGAAGGCCTTCGCCATCTGCCCGAGGACCGGGATGCCGGCCACGGTGCCGTCGCGGTCGGTCGGGCCCGATCCCCCGACGAGGATGAGCGCGGGCAGGGGCCCGGTGGTGCCGGACGGCCTGGTGACGGAGGCGGCGAGGTTGAAGCCGCGCGCGGGGATCTGGACCGACTCGTCGCCGGGAATCGAGAAGGCCGCGGTCCGTGACGCCGCCGAGGCGATGTCGGTGCGCGCGACCTCGAGCGTCTGGCTCGGCACGCTCAGCCGGAGCAGGTCGCCCTCGGCATCCGTCCAGAGGCTCACCGGCAGCGGGCCGGCCGGGCCGGGGTTCTGGAGCGTGAGCGCGTAGCGCGTCGCCGCGATCGCCTCGCGCGGCGTCTCGATGCGCTCGTCGAAGACCCCGTCCACCTGGATCTGCACCTGGCCCTGCGGGGGGACGTAGCCGGCAATGGTGTCGCCCTTCGCCGCGCCCCTGAGCCGGCGCGCGAGCGCCGCGTACGATCCCAGGAACTGGTTGGGGAGGACGACGGCGTCGGCCGCGATCTCGTCGTCCTTCGTCGCGGGCTCGTTGGCGCCGACCCGCATGCGGTTGGCGGCGGTGCCGCCGGCGAACGTCGTCTCGAGCGACACCTCCTGCCCGCGCACGGTGCCCGCGAGGGCCAGGCTGGCCGGGTGCCACTCCGCGTCGTAGCGGATCTCGGCGCTCCGGGTCGTGACGTCGAGGGGCGGACCGAGGCGGCTCGTCCCGTGGACGCGCCACCCGGTGGCGTCGCGCGTGACGGTCACCTCCTCCTGCCCGATGGCCTGCGACCGGAGGAAGACGGCGTAGGACGTGGCGTCGCCCGTGGGCGCCGCGGGCGTCTGGGCGGCCGCCGGGCCGCCCAGGAGAAGGAGCCCGAGCGCCAGGCACGTAAAATGGGGTTGCATCATCGGTTCTATCCTTTGGACGTCACGCCCAACATTCGAGCTTAGACCATGTTTTCCCAGGACGGCTACCGCGCGCTGCGGACGACCGCCGGGCTGGCCAACCGGACCGATCGCGGGGTCCTGGCCGTCTCGGGCGGCGACCGCCTCGACTGGCTCCAGGGCCTGCTCACCAACGACCTGTCCGGGCTCGGGCCCGGGCAGTCCCGGTACGCCGCGTACCTGACCCCGCAGGGCCGGATGATCACCGACATGCACGTGGTGGCCCTTGCCGACCGCGTGCTGCTCGATGTGCCCGCCGCCGGTTCCACCGCGCTCCGCGACCGGCTCGACGGCCTCATCTTCGCCGAGGACGTGCGCGTCGAGGACCGCTCGACCGCGGTGTCGGTGCTCGAGCTGCACGGCCCGACGGCCGCCCAGGTGATCGGCCGCGCGCTCGTCTCGGCGGGCGACGCCGGCCACCCCGCCGTCGTGCGCGACGACCGGCTCGGCCTGCCTGGCTATGCCCTCTACCTCGAGCGGACCGCGGTTGCCGAGGTGAGCGCGCGGCTGGAGGCGGCCGGCGCCACGTCCGTGTCGCTCGAGACGCTGGACGTCGTGCGGGTCGAGGCGGGCGTGCCGGCCTACGGCGCCGACATGGACGAGGACACGATTCCGCTCGAGGCGGGCATCGAGGACCGCGCCATCTCGTTCACCAAGGGGTGCTACGTCGGGCAGGAGATCATCGTGCGGGTGACGACGCGCGGCGGGGGCCGGGTGGCGCGGAAGCTCGTCGGGCTGCGGTTCGGCGAGTCGGACGCGGTGCAGCCAGGCGACCTGCTGGCATCGGACGCCGGCAAGGAGATCGGGCGCGTGACCAGCGTGATCTGGTCACCGGCGCTGGGCCGCGTCCTGGCGCTTGGCTACGTGCACCGGGACTTCGTCGAACCCGGCACCGCCGTCGTGGCCCACGCGGACGACCGCCGCGTGACGGCGACGGTCGCCGAACTGCCCTTCGTCGCCCGGTAGCCGGACGCCGGCGAGCGGGGCTTCTGAGGGCCGGGGGCCAAAAAGGCATCCGCGGATGAACGCGGAAGGACGCGGATAGGACGGCGGCGGCACCCGAGGTGCCGCCCGATGGAACGGGCCAGCAGCGGAGCGAAACCCGGTTCTTATACCGACGGGTCTCGTTCCGCCGCTGGCCCGCTCCATCGGCGCGCGCCGCGAAAGCGGCGCGCCACCGCCGTCCCTCGCAAAGGCTGTCGGCCGGACTTCTCCGCGTGCATCCGCGTCATCCGCGGATGCCTTTCGTGCCCACGCGCGCGCCGTGAGTACCGCGCGCCGCCGACAGGAAACGCCAGGGGCGACGCCTCGAGACGGCCTGCAGGCATTCTTCGCCGGCTTGGCTTCCGGCACCGCGCGGGAGGTACACTTGGCCCGCCCCTCCCCAGTTGTGGGGCGGCGGATACCATTCGGGCCGCGCGCCGCCGCGCGTCCGCGGGCCTGTCAGGCTGGCTAAGTGGCTGCTCGCAGGTGACTTAGGCCACGTACATGCCGTTCGGATCGGGCCTTGCAAGAAGGATACGTATGATCACCAGACACTCCCAGAGATTCGTGCGCCCGCTCGTCGCCGGCTTGGCCGTGGTCCTCGTGGCCGCGATGGCCCCGGCCGGGGTCCGGGCCCAGGACGACACGCACAACGTCACTGTCATGAAGCGCAATGGCGACCGCGTGACCGGCACCTTCGAGGACATGGCGAACGGCCAGGTCTACATCCGCGTGAGCCTCAACGACCAGCGCAAGATCCCGGTCGGCGACGTCGCGGTGATCGACGTCACGGGCAACGCGACCGGGCTGCCCGAGACCGAGCTGTCGGTCGCGCGCGGCGCCCAGCACCTGATCGTCTTCAGGGACGGCAACAGCGCCAGGGGCACCACCATCGACATCCGCGGCGGCACCGGGTCGGCCGAGCCGGGCGAGCAGCGCCTCGTGTACCTGCGGGAGGGCAACGAGGAGAAGCGCTACCCGATGGACGACATCACCCGCCTGTACTTCGGCAACTACCCGGCGGCCACTGCCGCGGCCGCGCCGGCCGCCGCCGACCCGCAGCCGGTGCCGGAGGGCGCCATCCGCGTGCCGGCGACGTCGGACTGGGTCGCCACCAATGTCACCGTCCGCAAGGGCGACCGCGTGAGCTTCTCGGCCACGGGCCAGGTGCGCCTCTCCGCGGAGGAGGACGACATCGCGCAGCCGGCCGGGTCGCTGAAGCAGCGCTACGCGCCGGCGTCACCGCTGCCGCGCGTGCTCGCGGGCGCGCTGATCGGCCTGGTCGGGCGGACGGCGCCGTTCGGCATCGGCAACCAGGGCAGCATCACGATGCCGGCCGATGGCCAGCTCTACCTGCGCGTGAACGACGACTCCATGGGCGACAACTCCGGCGAGTACATCGTCACCGTCACCCCCGCGCGCCGGCGGTAGCCGGTACGAGGGTTCCGGGTTCCTCGCGTTCCCACCAGGCTCCTGGGGCCCCCTGGTTTCTTCGGGGCTCTCGGGTTCCGGGGTCATGAGGGATCCCGGAACCCGCCGCTCCGCTCCCGCCGCGCGGGTATTGCCGGTGTGTCGTCCGTCATCTGGGTCATCCGTGCCATCTGTGTTATCTGTGGCCGATGGCATCCGTGGCCCTGATCATCCACGCCGACGACCTGGGCATGGCCCGCGCCATCAACAGGGCGACCCTCGACGCGCTGGCGCGCGGCGCCGTCACCTCGGCGAGCGCGATGGTGCCGTGCCCGCACTTCGCCGAGGTCGCCGGCTGGGCGGCCGCGCATCCCGCCGCGGACATCGGCATCCACCTCACGTTCACCTGCGACGACTGGGCGCGCCCCGGATGGGGGCCGCTCACGCTGCCCGAGCTGGTGCCCTCGCTGGTCTCCCCGGCCGGCGTGTTCTGGCCCGACGCCGACACGTTCCGCCGGAATGCGCGGCCGGAGGACGTCGAGATCGAGGCCACCGCGCAGGTGGAGGCGGCCATGGCCGCGGGCCTCGCGCCGACGCACCTCGACAGCCACATGTTCGCGCTGGCGCGATCCGCCGAGCTGGCCGCCGTGCTCGGGCGCGTGTCGCGCCGGTTCGCCCTTCCGTGCCTCGACATCCTGCGCCGCCCGTCCGCGGCTCCCGACCCGCTCCGGCCCACCTTCGCGAAGGTCATCGTCGCCAACATCAGCGATGCGGATGGGCCGGGCATCGCCCCGTACCTCCGCCTCCTCGACCAGTGCCGCCCCGGCCTGAACGAACTCATCGTCCACTGCGGCGACGACGATGACGAGATGCGGGGGCTGATGGGCGGGACACGCGCGTTCGGCGCCGCCGCGCGGCAGGGCGACACCGCCGCCCTGCTCGACCCCGCCTTCACTGCCGCCGTGGCCGAGCGCCGGATCGACCTGATCTCGTGGCGCGACCTGGCGGCAGGCGGGAAACAGCCCCCTTCCCAGGCGTGACCCCCGCAACGGCGGATCGTCCCTGACCGCGCCCGCCCTGCCGCCGTCCCGGCACCGTCGCGCTGTTTCAGGCCGATACATGCCGGGATCAGGCAGCGACGCCGCCCTTCGCCGTGGTGTCGACTTTGCAGTGGACACCCGAACATGACTCCGCACACGCGCGTACGCCTGGGGACCGCCGGCACGCTCGCCGTGTCGATTGCGGTCCTGCTCGCGCTGTTCCCCTCGGTGGCCGCGGCCCAGGACCGCGTGTTCGTCGCCTACGGCGGCGACTCGCTGCAGGCGTCCACCAAGGTGACGGGCGAGTTCGAGGACCTCAACAACGGCACCGTCTACGTCCGGGTGTCGCTCCACGACCAGCGGCGCATCCCGCTGGACCAGATCTGGTACATGAACTTCGATCAGGAGACGACGTTCATGACCGCCGAGGCGCAGGGCGCGCTCGGGCCGCAGCACGTCATCGCGATTCGCGGCAAGGGATGGGCGCCCGGCTACGTCGTCAGCATCGAGGGGGGCCCCGGGTCCTCCAGTCCGGACCAGCCCCGCATCCTGACCTTCCGGGGCATGGACGGCCAGGAGTCGCGCATCCTGGTGTCGCGGGTCGCGCGGATCTACCTGCGCGACTTCGCGCCGCCGGCGGCGGCGCCGGCGCCGCGCCAGGCGGCGCCGCAGGCGCTGGCGCCGGGCACGGTGCAGGTGCTCGCCAACCAGCGGTGGGTGTCGACCGGCATCACCGTGCGGCAGGGGCAGACCGTCTCGTTCCAGTCGGGCGGCCGCGCGCAGCTGTCGGGTGATGCCAGCGACCTGGCCGGTCCGGCCGGCTCCGAGGTCGGCCGCCGCGCATCGGGCGGCGCGCAGATCCCGAACGACCTGGTCGGGGCCCTCGTCGGCCGCATCGGTCTCGGCCCCGCATTTGGCATCGGCGACCAGTCGTCGATCGTGATGCCGGCGAGCGGCGAGCTGTTCCTGGGCGTCAACGACGACATGCCCAACGACAACCGCGGCTACTACCAGGTCGTCGTCACTCCGCGCTAGCGCGCGGAAATCGAGAATCAAGAATCGAGAACCAAGAAGCCGGCGCCGGGCCTTCTGAATTCTTGATTCTTGATTCTTGATTCTTGATTACTCAGGCGAGCCGCCCGTAAGCACCGCGATCAGGTCCCTGTCCGCCGCCGGGAACGGCAGCGCCGACAGTTCGTGCCTGGGAACCCAGCGCATCTCCTGGCCCAGCATCGGCTTCGCCTCGCCGTCGTACGCGCAGGCGTAGAAGTGCAGCTCCACGGTCACGTCCGGGTAGGCGTGGGACACCGAGTGCACCAGGTCGCCGACCTCGGCGACGATGTCGAGCTCCTCGAAGAGCTCGCGCCTCAGGGCCTCGGCGTGGGTCTCGGTGGGGTGGACCTTGCCGCCCGGAAACTCCCAGTGGTGCTCGAGGTGGGTGCCCGCCTGGCGGAGGGTGAGCAGGAACGCATCCTCGCGCTCGATGACGGCGGCGACGACGGTGATGGCGGGCATGCGGCCAGTGTACCAAGCCTGCGGGATCGCCGGATAAGGGGGCAGACCCCTCGTCCGGCGCCCGGTCCCTACAGCCGGTCGAGCAGCGCCGTCGTCATGTCGGCCGTCGTCGCGGTGCCGCCGAGATCCGGGGTCCGCACCTGCCCCTCGGCGAGCAGCGCCTCGATGGCGGCGAGGAGCCGCGCGGCCGGCTCGGGGTGGCCGAGGTGGTCGAGCATCATCGCGCCGGCCCAGATCGCGCCGATCGGGTTGGCGATGCCCTGTCCCGCGATGTCCGGGGCCGACCCGTGGATCGGCTCGAACATCGAGGGGTAGTCGCGCGACGGGTTGATGTTGGCGCCTGGCGCGACGCCGAGGCTGCCCGACACCGCCGCGCCGAGGTCGGTGACGATGTCGCCGAAGAGGTTCGAGCCCACGATGACGTCGAGCGTCTGCGGGTGCGTGACCATGCGCGCGGCCAGCGCGTCGACGTGGTACTTGCGGACCGCGACCGAGGGGTAGTCCGCGTGGACCTGCTCCACCACCTCGTCCCACATCACCATCGAGTGCTGCAGGGCGTTGGACTTCGTGGCGCTGGCCAGCAGGCGCCGTGGCCGCGCCGACGCGAGCTCGAACGCGTACCGGACGATGCGCTCGGTGCCGCGGCGGGTGAACACGCCTGTCTGCTCGGCGACCTCGTGCGGCGTCCCGGCGTGGAGCCGCCCGCCGATGCCGGCGTACTCGCCCTCCGAGTTCTCGCGGACGCACACCATGTCGATGTCGGCCGGGCCCCGGCCGGCCAGCGGGCTGCGGATGCCTGGCAGCAGGCGCATGGGCCGCAGGTTCACGTACTGCTCGAACCGCTGGCGAATCGGGAGGATCAGCTCCCAGACCGACACGTGGTCGGGCACGCCGGGCGCGCCGACCGCGCCGAGGAAGATCGCGTCCGTCCCGCGCAGCCGATCGAGGCCGTCCGCGTCCATCATGCGGCCGGTCTCGAGGTAGAAGTCGCAGCCCCACGGGTAGTCGATCCACGTGAGGGCGCCGCCGTCCCTGGCGACGACGGCGTCGACGAGCGCGCGGGCGGCCGGCACGACCTCGAGGCCGATGCCGTCGCCCGCGATCGAGGCGAGGGTGTGGCGGTAGCTCACGGCCCTACGTCACATGCCGGGCGGGGTGAAGCGGCCGTCGGCCGCGAGCCAGCCGCCGTCGGCGTAGATGATCGTCCCGGTGACGTAGCTGGCCGCGTCGGACACGAGGAAGAGCGTTGGCCCGACCATCTCGGACGGCTGCGCCCACCGGCGCATCGGGTTCTTGTTGGCGTAGGCGTCGTACCAGTCCGGCACCGCCTTGATCGGCGCGGTCAGCGGCGTCTCGACCACGCCGGGGCCGACCGCGTTGACCCGCACGCCGAGGTGGCCCCACTCCGTGGCCGCCGTGCGCACCAGCTGCAGGATGCCCGACTTGGTCATCGAGTAGACGGACTGGCCGGGCTCGGTGACGAGGGACCGGATCGACGAGAACAGGACGATCGAGCCCCGCCCCTGCTTGACCATGATCTCGCCGGCGGCCTGCAGCACGTGGAAGTTGCCGTTCAGGTTCACCCGCACGACCCGGTCGAACTCCTCCTCGGTGTAGTTGAGGATCGCCTTCCGCACGTTGATGCTGGGCGTCGAGATCACCGCGTCGAGCGCGCCGTGGGACGCCGCCAGCCCCGTGAGCGCGCTCACCACGTCCGCGTGCTTCACGATGTCGAGCGCGGACGACTCGGCGAGGCCGCCGTCGCGCGTGATGGCCGCGGCGGTCGCGGCCGCCTTCTCCCCGAACACGTCGAGGCACGCCACCCGGGCGCCCTGGCGCGCCGCGCCGATGGCGATCGCCTCGCCGATGCCCGAGCCGGCCCCGATGACCGCGATCGTCTTCCCCTCGAGACTGAACATGTCCGATGCCATGATGCCTGACCTCCCGACGAACCGCCGCCTGCCGGCGCCCGCCTGATGATTGCGTAACGCGTTATGAGACAGCCGTCGCCGGACGGCGGATCGCCAGCACGAGCCCGAACGCCGTCGCCGACGCGACGAGGCCCAGGAGCCCCGGGTCCATCCAGCCCCCGGGGCCGGCGAAGCGGAGCGCGAGCAGGGTGAGCGTGCCCGCGGCAATCGCGGCCAGCGCCTCGGGCCGCCCGGCGCGCCGCACGAAGAGCCCGCCGACCACCGGGACGAAGAGGCTCACGCCGAGCAGCGAGTAGAAGATCGTCAGCGCCGACAGCACGTTCGGCAGCACCAGCGCCGCCAGCACGCCCAGCGTGCCCCCGGTCACCGCGGCGACCCGCGCGGCGAACAGCACCTGCCGGTCGTCCGCCTCCGGCGCCACGAAGCGCTTGTAGAGGTCCTTCGACAGCGACGTCGCGAGCATGAACAGGATCGCGTCGCAGCTGCTCACCTCCGCCGAGAAGACGGCGGCCAGCGCCAGCGCGCCGAGCCACACCGGCAGTTCCGCGGTCAGCACCGTCGGCAGCACCAGGTCCGGGCTCGTGATCTCCGGGTGCGCCGCCCGCGCCGCCATCCCCAGCAGCACCGGGATGAACGCGAAGAGCATCAGCGCGATCGCGCTGACGCCGATGCCGAGCCGCACCGTCGACGCGTCGCGCGCGCCGTACGCCTTCTGGATCAGCCCCGGCGACACGATGAACGCCGGCCCCAGCAGGAACAGCAGCGTCCAGCCCGACCCCGGCCCTGACGAGTACGCCACGTCGCCGAACCCCGCGGGGAGCGGCGGCACCGCGGTGAGCGCGGCGAACCCGCCCACGTGCGACACCACGAGCGGCACCGCGATCGCCATGCCGGCCAGCAGCACCACGAGCTGCACCGCGTTCACCCACGCCGAGCTGAGCAGCCCGCCCGCCGTGAAGTAGACCGTCATCACGACGCCGCCGGCGAGGGCGCCGGCCCACGTCGGCAGCCCGGCCACCACGTGCAGCACCGCGGCGCCCGCCAGCAGCTGCCCGGCGAGGATCGCGATCGTCCCGACCCAGATGAGCGACGAGGTGATGCCCCGCACGAGCCCCCCGTACCGGAACTCCAGGTAGTCGCCCGCCGTGTAGAACCCGTGGCGCGAGGCCTCGCGCCAGATGCGCGGCCCGACGATGAACGCGAGGGCGAGCGACCCGAACGCCGCCGACCCGTTCCACCACCACGCGCTCAGCCCCTGCCCGTACGCCAGGCCCGCCGCCCCGACCGTCGAGCCCGCCCCGATGTTCGCCGCGAGCACCGTCGCGCCCAGCAGCGGCGCCGACAGCGACCGCGCCGCGACGAAGAAGTCGCTGCTCTTCGTCACGAGCCGCGCGACGAACAACCCGAGCGCGGTCAGCCCGAGCGAGTAGACGATCAGCAGGACGAGGTAGACGTTCACGGCCTACTTGAGGTCCCGGACCGCCGGGATGCCCGGCAGCCCCGTCGCTTCCTGCGCGCCCCGCACGATCGCGCGCGCCATCGCGTCGGCGGCCAGCGCCCCGACGATCGTCACGTCGGCCTGCCCGTCCCAGTGGCCGGTCGCGAGCGAGAACACCGTGTCGCCGTCGCCCATCGTGTGGGACGGGTAGATCGCCCGCGCGAAGCCGTCGTTGGCCATGATCGCCACCCGCGTGGCCTCCGCCTTGGTGAGCTTCGCGTTGGTCGCGACGAGGCCGATGGTCGTGTTGGCGCCGGCCCGCGGCCGGGCGAAGGCGCCCGAGCGCAGGAGCTTCCGTGCGTCGGCGAACGTCTTGCCGTCCTCGCCGCGCACGCCCGCCACGATGGCCCCCGTGTCGGGGTCGATGACGTCGCCGACCGCGTTCACCGCGACGATGGCGGCGACGACAAGGCCGTTCGGCATGCGGATGGCCCACGAGCCGAGCCCGCCGCGCATGGAGCGCATCGGCCCGCCCATCTTGCCCACGGTCGCGCCCGCGCCCGCGCCGACCGAGCCTTCGGCGACCGGCGCCGCGCTCGCCCGCTCGGCCGCGTCGAAGCCGCACTGCGCGTCGGGGCGGATCTTCGGGTTGCCGCCAACCGGCAGGTCGAACAGGATGGCGGCCGGCACGATCGGCACCTTGGCGATGCGCACGTCCCAGCCCATGTCGTGCTCCTCGAGCCAGCGCATCACGCCGCTGGCGGCGTCGAGGCCGTAGGCGCTGCCGCCCGCGAGCACGACGGCGTTGACCTTGTCCACCATGTTCATGGGGCTCAGCAGGTCCGTCTCGCGGGTGCCGGGGGCCCCGCCCATCTGGGCGACGCCGCCGACGGCGTTGCCGTCGGTCAGGATGACGGTGCAGCCGGTCGGCCGCCCCGTGAGGGTGACGTGGCCGACCTTGAGGCCGTCGACGGCGGTCAGCGTGAGGTTGTCGGGCGCCTGCGCGCCGGTCGGGGCGGAGGCGAGGACGAGCAGGGCCGCGAGGGCGGCGGCGGCAGTGAGTGGTCGGCGCACGGGACCTCCCCGATCGAGCTGGTGGTGACGGCCGCCCGCGTCAGAACGTGGGCGGCGTGTTGACCCAGAGGAGCACGGCCTCGGTCTGGCCCGGGTTGAACCAGCGGTGCGCCAGCGTGCTCTCGAACCAGAAGCCGTCCCCGGCCTCGAGCACGTGACACTCCACGTCGTCCAGCCAGAACTCGAGCGTGCCCTCGAGCATGTACAGGAACTCCTCGCCCTGGTGGGCGTACGACCCGTCGCTGCCCGCGCCCGCCGCGACCCGGAAGAGCATGCACTCCAGCATGGTCGTCCCGACCGAGAGGAGCTCCATCTTCACGCCGAGCGCCGTGTCCAGCACCCGCCGGCCGGCCGGGCGCACCACGCGCTCCGACTGCTTCGGGTACTGGAACAGCTTCACGACCGTCGTCCCGTAGGCGGCGGCGAGCCGCTGCAGCGTCGCGACCGACGCCTGGCTCCGGCCTCGCTCGACGACGCTCAGGAAGCCGGGCGAGATGCGCGCCTTCTTCGCCGCCTGCGCGATGCTCAGCCCGCACCTGGTCCGCAGCCGCCGGAGCTTCGGGCCGAGGGCCGCCGCGCGGCCCGCCGGGGGCCTGGCGCCCCGGGCCGTGCCCCCGAGCGCCTGCTTGATCCCCGGGACGTTGAGCTGCTTGACGTCGCGCAGGTACTTGATACGTTTCAGTACCTTGACCAGCTCCGGGCTGTACAGCCGGTAGCGGCCGTCGGTGCGCGACGGCGACACCAGCCCGACGTTCTCCCACAGGCGGAGGGTCGAGGGGCTGACGCCGACGACCCGGGCGGTCTGGCCGACCGTCAGGAAGCCGTAGCGGGACCCCCGGCCGATGCTGGGGGCTTCCCGCGTGCCGGCGGCGCGAGCCGGCGGTCGACCAGGGGGTCCGGGCGTGCCTGCACGTGACATCGTGCCTCGGATCGTACTGCCAAAACCCGGCAGTGCCGGGATACTACTCGAATTATGTAACGTTGACAACGTTACAGAAGTTTAATAGAACGTCCATTCAAGGGGAGTCCGCCATGAGCACCGCCACCGCCACCGGCCCGATCACCTGCCGTTTCCACGCCGGCGGCGACTGGCGCGCCTCGGCCGCCACCGCCTTCGACGAGGTGCACGACCCCGCGACGGGCGCCGTCATCGCCCGCACGCCCCGCTGCACGCGGGAGGAGGTGGACGCGGCGGTCGCCGGCGCGCACGAGGCCTACCTGTCGTGGCGCCGGGTCCCGGCGCCGGTCCGCGCGCGGGTGCTCTTCCGCTACCGCGACCTCCTCGACCGCCACGCCGACGAGCTCGCGCACCTGGTGACGCGCGAGCACGGCAAGACGCTGGACGACGCGCGGGGCGAGGTGCTGCGCGGGATGGAGGTCGTCGAGTTCGCGTGCGGCATCCCGTCGCTGCTGATGGGGGAGACGCTGAACGACGTCTCCACGCGGATCGACTCCCACAGCTTCCGCCTGCCCATCGGCGTCGCGGTCGGCATCACGCCGTTCAACTTCCCGATGATGGTGCCGCTCTGGAGCATGCCGATCGCGGTGGCGTGCGGCAACGCCTTCGTCTTCAAGCCCTCCGAGAAGGTGCCGCTCACCGCCATGCGCCTCGTCGAGCTGTTCTACGAGGCCGGGCTGCCGGCCGGCGTGGTGAGCATCGTGCACGGCGCCCGGGAGCAGGTCGAGCAGCTCATCGACCACCCGCTGGTGCGCGCGGTGTCGATCGTCGGCTCGAGCGCGGCGGCCGCGGCGGTCTACGCGCGGGCGGCGGCGGCCGGCAAGCGCGTCCAGGCGCTCGGCGGCGCCAAGAACCACATGGTCGTGATGCCCGACTGCGACCTCGACCAGACGGTCGAGGCCGTGATCAACTCGGCCTTCGGGTCGGCTGGGCAGCGGTGCATGGCCGGCAGCGTCGCCGTCGCGGTGGAGCCGGTGGCCGACCGCTTCCTCCAGCGGCTCGCGGCGCGCGCCGGGGCGCTCCGGCTCGGCCCGGGCGACGGCGCCGGCTGCGAGCTGGGCCCGCTGGTGAGCGCGCCGCAGCGCGACCGCGTCACGGGCTACATCGAGCTCGGGCTCGCCGAGGGCGCGACGCTGCTCCTCGACGGCCGCGAGCGCGCCGCCGGCGACGGCTACTTCCTGGGCGCGACGATCTTCGACCGGGTGACCCCGTCCATGCGGATCGCCCGCGAGGAGATCTTCGGCCCCGTGCTCTCGGTCGTCCGCGTGGCCTCGCTCGCCGAGGCGCTCGAGGTCGTGAACCGCTCCGAGATGGGCAACGCCGGCGTGATCTTCACGCGCGACGGCGGCGCCGCCCGGACGTTCACGCTCGAGTGCGAGGCCGGGATGATTGGCGTCAACGTGGGGGTGCCGGTCCCCATGGCGTTCTTCCCCTTCGCCGGCTGGAAAGGGTCGTTCTTCGGTGACCTGCACGCCCACGGCAAGGACGGCGTGCGCTTCTACACGGAGCAGAAAGTCGTGACCGCGCGGTATTTCTAGGGCGCGGGCCGGTGTCCGGCGTCGCAGCCATTCGTGAGCTCTTGTCTTGAACGTCCGCGAAGACCCGTTCGCCGAAGCGGTTCCTCGGCAACGGCAGGTGCATGCGCAGAGCGAGACCGGTCCGGCGCCGCCGGCCCGGTCGCCCCAGGAGGACGTATGAATCGGCGATTGATGGCCACGTTCGTGGCCGTGGCAATGGCGGTGGTCATGTCGGCGGCCGTCTCCGCGCAGATCGCGGGCGGCATCACCGGCGTCGTGCGGGATGCGAGCGGCGCGGTGCTGCCGGGCGTGACGATCACGGTGACCGGCCCCACGCTGCAGCGTGAGAGCGTCACGGCCGTCACCGGACCCGACGGCGCGTACCGCGTTCCGCTCGTGCCGGCGGGCACCTACGAGGTGACCGCCGAGCTCAGCGGCTTCCAGACCCAGGCCCGGCAGAACGTCCGGGTCGCGATCAACCAGCAGGTCGTCCTCGACTTCGCCCTGCCCGTGGCCGGCGTCGCCGAGACCGTCCAGGTCACCGGCGAGGTGCCCCTCGTGGAGGTCGCCCGCTCCGACGTCACCAACCGCGTCACGACCGAGACGATCGACGCGCTGCCGCTGAACGGCCGCAACTTCGTCGACCTCATCGGCCTCGTGCCCGGCGCCCGTCCCGACCCCGGCCAGGGCGGTTCGGGCAACAACATCTCGATCTTCGGCGAGCGCGGCGCCGCGGTCTCGTTCCTCGTCGACGGCGCCGAGAACAACGACCCGCTGAGCGGCGGCCCGCTGCTGCGCTACACCCAGGACTCCATCCGCGAGTTCGAGGTGATGACGACCGGCTACGACGCCGAGTTCGGCCGCGCGCAGGGCGGCGTCGCCAACATCATCACGCGCTCCGGCACCGACAACGTCGACGGCCGCGCCTTCTGGTTCGGCCGCAACGACCGCTTCGACTCGTCCAACATCCCGACCGAGGGCGGCGCGGCCGCGCAGGAGGTGCCCAAGCTGGTCCGCAACCAGTTCGGCGGCACGCTCGGCGGCCCGCTCAAGCGCGGCAAGGCGTACTTCTTCGGGTCGTTCGAGGTGCTCCGCGAGGAGCGCGGCGTCAACATCAACCGCAGCGTCCTGCCGGCGTTCGTGGTCAACGGCGTGGCCACCCCGGGCGGCACCGAGGACTTCGGCATCGCGCCGAAGACCGACGGCTTCACCGGCCTCTTCAAGACGGACGTCAACCTCGGGCAGAACAACCGGTTCACCGTCTCGGTCAACCGCAGCACCGACGACGGCAGCGGGGAGATCAGCTCGCCGGTCGCCGGGACGATCGCGCTGCCGAGCGCGGCGCGCACCACGACGAGCCACGGCACGGGCGTCGTGCTCCGCGAGACGGCGGTGCTCGGCAGCAGCGCGTTCCTCGAGACGAGCGCGACCTACCTCGACGGCCTGAGCGGCACGAACCTCGACCAGACGATGCGCTCCGAGCCGCTGCTCATCCTGCTGCGGAGCGGCTTCGTGCAGACGGGCGCGCCCTTCGGCGGGCGCACACGCCGCGACAGCAAGCGCGTCCAGGTGGCCCAGACGCTGAGCCGCTACGTCGACGGGATCGGCGGGAACCACGCGTTCAAGTTCGGGTGGGACTTCAACAACATCGGCCTCACCGGTTCGAACGACGTGACCAACGACGTCGAGTACTCGGCGGCGTTCCTCAACCCCAACGCGCAGGCGATCAACGCCGAGCTCTTCAGCCGGCTCGGCTTCCAGCAGTCGGCGGCGCGGTTCTTCACGCTGTCGGCCAACCCCAACGGCAGCCTCGACGTCGACATCACGAGCAACGACTTCTCGGCGTTCGTGCAGGACGCCTGGCAGCCGCGCGGTGACCTGACGCTGAACCTGGGCGTGCGCTACGACTACGACAGCCTGTTCGGCGGCGACAAGAACAACGTCTCGCCGCGCATGGGGCTCGCGTGGGACGTGGGCGGCCGCCACCAGACGGTCGTCAAGGCGAACTTCGGCACCTTCTTCGACCGGAACGTGCTGAGCGCCGCGGCGACGGTGCCCGACAAGGGCGGCATCTTCACGCGGTCGGCCTTCGACGTCGCCCTGCCGCGCCTCGGCGCCGACTACACCGACTCGCTCATCGACCTCGTGATCACCTCCGGCTTCCCGGCCGGCGGCGGCGCCCGGGGCCCGGCCGAGAACCCGCTCTACCGGGGCATGGCCGACGCGCTGCGCGCCAACCCCTTCGCCCTCTACGAGCTGCTCGGCGTCCCGGTCGGCGACCCGTCGAAGCCGACGGTGGTGACGGCCGACAACATCCAGCAGCTCTCCGGCAAGACGCCGGCGCAGGCGCTGGCGCTGCTCGAGGCGACCTACCCCGGCACCGACTGGGAGTTCTTCGACGTGCCCGGCGGCTCCATCGTGGGCGACCGCGTGCTCTCGTTCTTCCCGCGCGGGCCGCTGGCGACGAGCCGCGACGTCTCGCGCTACTCGGAGGACCGCACGCCCTGGACGCAGGCGTTCTCGGTGGGCGTGGACCAGCAGCTCGGCGAGGACTTCAGCGTGTCGGCGAGCTTCGTGCACCGGCGCACGCGCGACCTGCTGACGCGGCGCATCATCAACCTCTTCGACGCGCAGCCGGGCGACCCGAACTTCGGCCGGACGACCGACGGCGGGCCGCGGATCAGCCAGGTCACCTACGACGGCCGCATCAACTACGACGGCGTGGTCGTGGCGTTCCGCAAGCGCCTCACCCACCGCTACCAGTTCCAGGTCTCCTACACGGGCTCGCGCGCCCGCGACAACCTGCTGACCGGCGGCGTCGGCTCGGGCTTCAGCAACAACAACCACCCCGAGATCGACTACGGGCCGTCGAACCAGTCGGTCCCGCACATCTTCGTCGTCAACGGCCTCGTGCAGGCCCCGTTCGGCATCAACCTGAGCGGCATCGTGTCGTGGCGGAGCGGCAGCGCCTTCAACCCGCGCGGCATCCAGGACCTCGACGGCGACGGCCTCGTCGACCAGCGCGACGTCTCCGAGTCGCGCAACGCCTTCCGCGTGAAGGCGTACGGCAACGTCGACCTCCGCGCCGAGAAGGAGATCCGGCTGCCGGGCAACCACCGCATCACGGCGCTCGTCGAGGCGTTCAACCTGATGAACCGCGCGAACGTCTCGAACGTGAACTCCGTGTCGGGGCCCGACTTCGGCACCCCGACCGCCTACTTCCCGGGCCGCGAGGTCCAGTTCGGCGTCCGCTACCTCTTCGGGCAGTAGCGGCGGACAGGAGGACCGTGGCGTCCGTCATCGACAGCGTCCTGGCGGAGGTCGACCGCGCGCGCGACGAGCTCGTCTCGTTCGCGGCCGACCTCGTCCGCATCCCCACGGTGAACCCGCCGGGCGAGGCCTACGAGGCCGGCGCGCGCGCCATCGGCGGCGTGCTCGGCGCGTGCGGGTTCGACGTGGAGTACTTCAACGCGGAGGGGCGGCCGGAGCACACGGCCGCCCACCCGCGCGTCAACGTCGTCGGCGCCCGCCCGGGCGCCGGCGGCGGCCCCACCATCCACCTGAACGGCCACTTCGACGTCGTCCCCGCGGGCGACGGCTGGACGATGGACCCGTTCGGCGGGATCGTGCGGGACGGCCGGCTGTACGGCCGCGGGTCGTGCGACATGAAGGCGGGCATCGCATCGGCGGTGTTCGCGGCCGAGGCGATCCGCCGCGCGGGCGTCGGCCTGCCGGGGACCATCGAGGTGAGCGGCACCGTGGACGAGGAGAGCGGCGGCTTCGCGGGCGTCGCGTGGCTCGCCGAGCACGGGCGCATCTCGAAGGCGCGCACCGACTACGTCATCATCCCCGAGCCGCTCAACGTCGACCGGATCTGCGTGGGGCACCGCGGCGTGTACTGGTTCGAGGTGACGGTGCGCGGGCGCGTCGCGCACGGGAGCATGCCCTTCCTGGGCGTGAGCGCGATCGACGCCGCCGGCGAGCTGCTGCACGCGTTCACGGCGGAGCTCGGGCCCGAGCTCGCGGCCCGGACGACCGCGATCCCCGTGGTGCCCGAGGGCTCGCGGCACGCGACGATCAACGTGAACGGCGTCGCCGGGGGCCAGCCCGTCGACGGCATCCAGACGCCCAACGTCGCCGACCTGTGCCGCATCGTCGTGGACCGCCGGTTCCTCGAGGAGGAGGGGTTCGACCGGACGCGGCGCGAGATCGAGGACGTCATCGCGCGGGTGCGCGCGCGGATGCCCGCCGCCGGCTTCGAGCTGACCGACCTGATGGTCGTCGAGCCGACCCACACGCCGGAGGGCTCGCCCCTCGTCGCCGCGCTCGACCACGGCCTGCGCCGGGTCATCGGCCGGCCGGCCGCGATCGTCGCCAGCCCCGGCACCTACGACCAGAAGCACTTCGCCCGCATCGCGGGGGTGCCGCACTGCGTGGCGTACGGTCCCGGGGAGATCGAGCAGGCACACCAGCCGGACGAGTACTGCCTCGTCGAGGACATGGTCACGGCGGCCAAGGTCATCGCGCTCGCCGTGCTGCAACTCAATGAAATTGAATAGATCCTGTAATCTCGTGATCTTGTGATCTTGTGATCTCGTGATTTGGTGGAGGACGGCATGGAGACCACCGGGACCCAGGCACTGAGCGGCGCCGAGATGGTGGCGCTCTGCCGCCGGCACACGCTGTACGAGTGGTCCGCCCAGGACCTCGTGGACCCGATTCCCGTCGCCCGCGCGAAAGGGGCGTGCTTCTTCACACCGGAGGGGAAGCGCTACCTCGACTTCAATAGCCAGCTGATGTGCGTGAACATCGGCCACGGCGACGAGCGCGTGATCAAGGCCATCCAGGACCAGGCGGCGACGCTGGCCTATGCCAATCCCTTCATGGCCACGGAGCCGCGCGCCCGGCTCGCGGCGAAGCTTGCCGAGATCACCCCCGGCGACATCGACACGTTCTTCTTCACCAACGGCGGCGCCGAGTCCAACGAGAACGCCATCCGCATCGCGCGGCTCGTGACGGGGCGCCACAAGATCCTGGCGCGCTACCGCTCGTACCACGGCGGCACCGCCGGCAGCCTGACGCTGACCGGCGACCCGCGGCGGTGGGCGGCCGAGCCGGGCATCCCGGGCGTCGTCCACGTGCTGGACCCGTACCACGGCATCGCGCGGGGCTGGGAGCCCGTGGACCAGGCGCTCGACCGGCTCGCCGAGACGATCGAGCTCGAGGGCCCGCAGACGATCGCGGCCTTCATCCTCGAGCCGGTGAGCGGCACCAACGGCATCCTCGTCCCGCCGGACGGCTACCTGCAGGGCGTGCGCGCGCTGTGCGACAAGCACGGCATCCTGCTCATCGCCGACGAGGTGATGGCGGGCTTCGGCCGGACGGGCCGCTGGTTCGCGGTGGACCACTGGAACGTCGTCCCCGACCTGATGACCATGGCGAAGGGGCTGACGAGCGGCTACGTGCAGCTCGGCGCGGTCGGCATGCGGCGGGGGATCGCCGAGCACTTCCGGACCAACGTGTTCTACGGCGGGCTCACCTACAACAGCCACCCGCTGGCGTGCGCCGCGGCGCTGGCCGCGGTGCAGGTGCTCGAGGACGACAAGCTCGTCGAGCGGGCGGCGGCGATGGGGCAGGTGATGGCGGGGCTGCTCGCCGATCTCGCCGCGCGCCACCCCTCGGTCGGGGCGGTCCGCTCCATCGGGCTCTTCGGCATCGTCGAGCTCGTCCGCAACCGGAAGACGATGGAGCCGATGGCGCCGTTCAACGGCAGCTCCCCCGAGATGAAGGCGATCGGCAAGGCCTTCCGCGAGGCGGGGCTCTACACGTTCGTCCGCTGGAACAGCTTCTTCACGAACCCGACGCTGTCGATCACGGAGGACGAGCTCCGCGAGGGCTTCGGGATCATCGACCGGGCGCTCGACGAGGCCGACCGCGCGGTGGTGGGGTAGGGCCCGCCTTCGCCGCGAGGCGCTTCGCGCCTCGCGGCTTCGACGAGGCCGAGGGCCCGGGCGATGCGCTCCACGGGTAGCTCACGCACATCCGCTTCATCGGGCAGACGAGGCACGCCGGCTTCCGCGCCGAGCACTGCATGGCGCCGAAGTCCATCAGCGCCTGGTTGAAGTCGAACACGCGCGCCTTGCGCGGCGTGACCGCGTGGGCGATGGCCCACAGGCGCTTCTTCATCTGGTGGCTCTTCGGGTCGCCCGCGCCGATGAACACCCGGTAGAGCACGCGGGCGACGTTGGTGTCGAGGATCGCGGCGCGCTCGCGGAACGCGAAGCTCCGGATCGCGCCGACGGTGTACTCGCCGAGGCCCTTGAACGACAGCAGGGTCGCCTCGTCGGACGGCAGCAGGCCGCCGTACTTCGCGACCGACTCGCGGGCGATCGAGTGGAGGCGGCGCGGGCGGATGTTGTAGCCGAGCGGCCGCCAGGTCTCGGCGACCTGGTCCTCGGGCGCCGAGGCCAGCGCCGCGAGCGAGGGGTACTTCGAGAGCCACTCCGCGTACTTCGGCAGCACGCGGTCGACCTGCGTCTGCTGGAGCATCACCTCCGACACCAGGATGTGGTACGGGTCGTCGGTCCGGCGCCACGGGAGGTCGCGCCCGTGCACGCCGTACCAGGCGAGCAGGTGGCGGCGGAAGCGCTGCCGGAGGGCCGGGGCGGGCACGTCGGGTCGCGGGCGGGGACTGCGGGTGGGCACGAGATCCTGGGGTCCGTTCGGGGCGGGCGGTCGGGCCGGCCGTATAATCGGGACAGTGAAAATCTACACAAAAACGGGCGACGACGGCGAGACAAGCCTGTTCGACGGCACGCGCGTACCGAAGATCCATCCGCGCGTCGCGGCCTACGGCGAGGTGGACGAGCTGCAGGCCTGCCTCGGCGTGGCCCGGGCCGCCGGCATCGACCCCGACCTCGGCGAGCGCATCCTGGTACTGCAGCGCGACCTCTTCGCGCTCGGCGCGCGCCTTGCCGACCCCGCCCACAAGATCGCGGACCGCGTCACCAAGGCGTCCGTCACCGACGAGGCGGTCGCGCGGCTCGAGGGCTGGATCGACGAACTCGAGGGCGAACTGCCCCCGCTCCGCCATTTCATCCTCTCGGGCGGCGCGCCCGGGGGCGCCGGCCTCCACCTGTCGCGCACCGTGTGCCGCCGCGCCGAGCGCGCGGTGATCGGGCTCGGCGCCGACGCCGTGGAGCCGGTGGTGCGCATCTACCTCAATCGCCTCTCGGACCTCCTCTTCGTGATGGCCCGCGCCGCCAACCACCGCGCGGGTGTCGCCGAGATCGAGTGGTGAGTCCCGCGAGGGCGGCCTCGCTCGAGGACGCCTACGCGGCCTGCCTCGCGCTCGCCAGCGCGCACTACGAGAACTTCCCGGTGGCCTCGCGCCTGCTGCCGGCGCGCCTCAGGCCGCACGTCGCCGCCGTCTACGCTTTCGCGCGCATGGCCGACGACTTCGCGGACGAACCCGGCCTCACCGACACCGCGCGCCTGGACCTGCTCGACTGGTGGCACAGGTGCCTCCACGCGGCCGTCGCGGGGGAACCGGTTCCTGATGTTCCTCAGGTTCCTCAGGTTCCATCCGTCCCATCTGTGTCATCTGTGTCATCTGTGTCATCTGTGTCATCTGTGTCATCTGTGGCCCCTGTGCCATCTGGGGCCTCTGTGGCCCTGATCTTCGCGGCCCTCGGTGACACCATCGCCCGCTTCCGCCTCCCCGTCGGGCTGTTCGAGGATCTCCTCTCCGCGTTCCGGCAGGACGTCGTCACCACGCGCTACGAGACCTGGGCCGAAGTGCTCGACTACTGCCGGCGGTCGGCGAATCCCGTGGGCCGGCTCGTGCTCCGGCTCGCGCTCGCGGGACCCGGGGCACGGGGCGTCGACGATGCGCTGGACCGCCAGTCGGACGCGGTGTGCACCGCGCTGCAGCTGACGAACTTCTGGCAGGACGCCGGGATCGACTGGTCGCGCGGCCGCCTGTACGTGCCGGCCGAGGCCTGGCGCCCGGCCGGCGCCACACCGGAGGCGCTTGGCACGGCGCCGCTCGACCCGGCCTGGCGCGAGGTGATCGGCGCCGCTGTCCGCCGGACCCGGGTGCTCTTCGAGGACGGCCGGCCCGTCGCCGACGCGGTGGGCGGACGGCTGGGGTGGGAACTGGCCGCCACGTGGCACGGCGGCATGCGCATCCTCGAGCGCCTCGAACGGTCCGGCTTCGACCCCGTGGCGGCCCGCCCGAAACTCGGCCCGGGTGACGCATTGGTGATAGGCTGGCGAACGGCCCGCTGGCGCATGTTCGGCTAGCTGTTGCGAAGGGTGGCCCGCGGGCGCACCCGTGACACTCTTGGCACCTCTGGCACCCTGGTAGCGCACCCGTGGCACCCCTGGCACCTTTGGCACCCCTGGCACCCTGGCGTCTGTTGTGGCCCGCGACACCTCCTTCTACTACGCGTTCCTGATGCTCCCGCCGGCGCGGCGCAACGCCATCGTCGCCGTGTGGGACTTCTGCCGCGCGGTGGACGACGCGGTGGACGAAGCGGTGCCGGTGGGCGAGCCGGTGACCGATGACGTGCGGCGGAAGGCGGGCGCCGAGCTCGACCTCTGGCGCGAGGAGGTCCGCCGCTGCTTCGAGGGCGGCGAGCCGTCGACGGCGCAGGGCCGGGCGCTCAAGCCGTTCGTGGCCCAGTTCGACCTGCCCCGCGTGCCGCTCGAGGACGTCATCGACGGCGTCGAGATGGACCTCCACCAGGATCGCTACGAGACCTTCGACGACCTCGTCGAGTACTGCCGGCGCGTCGCGTCGGCGGTGGGCCTCGTCTGCGTCAGGCTGTTCGGGTGCCGCGACGACGCGGCGCGGGAGTACGCGATCAACCTGGGGCTGGCGCTGCAGGTGACGAACATCATCCGGGACGTCGGCACCGACCTGGCGCGCGGCCGGGTGTACCTGCCGCAGCAGGACATGGCGCGCTTCGGCGTCACCGACGCCGACCTCGCCGCGGGCCGCGTCACCGGCCCGATCCGCGACCTGCTGGCCTTCGAGTGCGGGCGGGCCCGCGACTACTTCGCGCGCGCCTCGCGCGCGCTGCCCGCCTCGGAGGCGCGCCGCCTGGTCGCCGCCGAGATCATGGGCGCGATCTACTTCGAGATCCTCCGGCGGATCGAGCGGGGCGGGTACGACGTGTTCTCCGCCACGATCCGCGTGCCGCGGCCCTACCGCCTCGTCCTCGCGCTCACCACCTGGGCCCGCACGCTCGGCCGCGCCTTCGGCGCCGAACCCGTGCATGCCTGAGTCCCGCCGGACCACCCCCGCCGGCCGTCCGGACGTCGTCGTCATCGGCGGCGGCTGCGCCGGGCTCGCCGCGGCGACCGCGCTCGCCGGCCGCGGCGCCCGCGTGCTCGTGCTCGAGGCGCGGCCGGGACTGGGCGGCCGCGCGAGCACCTACACCGACCCGGCCACGGGCGAGCGCGTCGACAACGGGCAGCACATCCTCATGGGCTGCTACCGCGAGACCCTGGCGTTCCTCGACCGCGTCGGCGCGCGCGACGGCCTGCGCGCCGAGAGCGGCCTGGCGGTGCCGCAGATCGACAGGGCCGGGTTGCAGGTGGACTTCCGGCTGCCCCCGATCGCGGCGCCCTTCCACCTGCTCGCCGGCGTGCTGGCCTGGGACGCACTCACGTGGCGCGAGCGCCTGTCGGTGCTGCGTCCGGGGCTGGCGGGCGAGCTCCGGCGGGCGGCCGTCCACGGCCCCGACCCGTCGACGGCGTTCGAGACCGTCGGCGCGTGGCTGGCGCGGCACGGCCAGGCCGCGCGCCTCACCGAGCTGCTGTGGGAGCCGCTCGCGCTCGCGGCCCTCAACCAGCCGATCGACCACGCCGCGGCGGCCCCGTTCATCACCGTGCTCGCCGAGATGTTCGGGCCCGACCCGGAGGCGGCGACGCTGCTGCTGCCCGCGCGGCCCCTCGACGCGCTGTTCGCGGACCCGGCGCGCGCCCACATCGAGGCGCACGGGGGCGAGGTGCGGACGGGGGCGCCCGCCAGGGTCGTGATCGACGCGGGCGGGGCGGTGGCGGGGGTGCGGGTCCGGGACGAGGTGATCGCGGCGCCGGCGGTGGTCGCCGCCGTCGGCTGGTTCGCGCTGCCCGCACTCTTCGAGGCCGCGCCCCCGGCGGGGATGCAGCCGGTGCTCGAGGCGGCCGCCGCCACGCCGGGCTCGCCGATCGTCACGGTGAACCTGTGGCTCGACCGCCCCGTGACCGACGGCCCCATCGTCGGGCTCCCGGGGCGGACCTTCCAGTGGATCTTCGACAAGGCGGCGCTCTTCGGCGGCTCCGCCGCCCACCTGTCGCTCGTGTCGAGCGGCGCCGCCGCGGTCGTGGACCAGTCGAAGGCGGCGCTCGTCGAGACCGCCCTGTCGGAGGTGCGCGGCGCCCTGCCGGCGGCGGCGCGGGCGCGCCTCGTCCGCGCCACGGCGGTCCGCGAGCGGAAGTCCACCTTCTCGCTGGCGCCCGGCCTGCCAGGCCGCCCCGGCGTCGAGACCGTCGTTCCCGGCCTGTACCTGGCGAGCGACTGGATCGACACCGGCCTCCCGGCTACGATCGAATCCGCCGTCGCCGCGGGGCACCGAGCGGCGCTCGCGCTGAGTAAGTAAGAATCGAGAATCGAGAATCAAGACGTTCTTGATTCTCGATTCTCGGTTCTTGATTACTCGCTGACCCGATTGATGAATTCAGTAATCGCTCATTACCAGGAAATTGCCCTCAAGGGGAAGAACCGGCCGTGGTTCCTCCACCGGCTGGTGCGGAACCTGCGCGAGGCGCTCGGCGACCTCCGGGTGCGCGAGGTGCGCACGCCGATGGGGCGCATCGAGATCGTGCTGGGCGACGACGTGCAGGCGACGGAGGTGACCGAGCGGCTGTCGCGCGTGTTCGGCCTGGCGAACTTCGCGGCGGCCGGGCGGACGTCGCTCGACGTGGCGGAGCTGGGCGACGCGATCCTGCGCGACCTGCCGGCCGCCGACACGCCGAGCTTCCGGATCGCGGTCAAGCGGGCCGACAAGGCCTTCCCGATGTCGTCGCCCGAGGTGGAGCGCGAGCTGGGGCGCCGCGTGCAGGCCGCGCGGGGCTGGCGCGTGGACCTGTCCAACCCGGCGCTCGTCATCAACGTCGAGATCCTGCCGGGCGAGATCTTCTACAACTTCGGCAAGCAGCCCGGCCCCGGCGGCCTGCCGTCGGGGACGGCCGGGCGGGTGGTCGCGCTCCTCTCGGGCGGCATCGACTCACCCGTGGCCGCGTACCGGATGATGCGGCGCGGCTGCGCCGTCACCTTCGTCCACTTCCACAGCTACCCGTTCCTCGCCCGGACGTCGCAGGACAAGGCGCGCGAGCTGGTGCGGCTGCTCACGAAGTACCAGCTGCGCTCGCGCCTGTACCTGGTGCCGTTCGGCGAGCTGCAGCGGCAGGTCACCCTGTCGGTGCCCGGCGCGATGCGGGTGGTGGTGTACCGGCGGCTCATGCTGCGGATTGCCGCGGAGGTCGCGAGGCACGCGCGGGCCCGGGCGCTCGTGACGGGCGACGTGGTGGGGCAGGTGGCGAGCCAGACGCTCGAGAACATGGCCGCGATCCAGGCCGTGACGCCGATGCTCGTCTTCCGGCCGCTCGTCGGCATGGACAAGGAGGAGATCACGGCGGAGGCGGAGCGGCTGGGGACGTACCCCATCTCGATCATCCCGGACGAGGACTGCTGCACGCTCTTCACGCCGCGCCACCCCGTCACGCGCGCGCGGCTGTCCGACGTCGAGTCGGTGGAGCGGGCGCTCCCGATCGACGAGATGGTGGCCTCGGCCCTGGCGGCCGCCGAGGTGGAGCGGGTCCGGTGGCCGATGGTAGAATCGACCGTCGGCGGCTGACGTGCTGGAGAAAGGGGTCTGACCCCATTTTTCATCCGGCCCCCTTCCGTTTTCTTCATGGGACACTGACGTGGCAAACGTAGAAGAGATCCTCGGTGCGGACGCACGCGGCCTGCTCGACCACAAGTGCACGACCATCCCGAAGGAGAGCCTGCACCTGCCCGGGCCCGACTTCGTGACGCGCATCTTCCAGGACTCCGACCGCCCGGTCCGCGTCCTGGCGAGCCTGCAGTCGCTCTACGACCACGGCCGGCTCGGCGGCACGGGCTACGTCTCGATCCTGCCGGTGGACCAGGGCATCGAGCACTCGGCGGGCGCGTCGTTCGCGCCGAACCCGGCGTACTTCGACCCCGAGAACATCGTGAAGCTCGCGATCGAGGGCGGGTGCAACGCCGTGGCGTCCACGCTCGGCGTGCTCGGCATGTGCGCGCGCAAGTACGCCCACCGCATCCCGTTCATCCTCAAGCTGAACCACAACGAGTTCCTCTCGTACCCGAACGCGTTCGACCAGATCCGCTTCGCCAGCGTGCAGCAGGCCTTCGAGATGGGCGCCGCCGGCGTGGGCGCGACGATCTACTTCGGGTCGGAGGAGTCGAAGCGGCAGATCCAGGAGGTCACCGACGCCTTCGAGCACGCGCACGAGCTGGGCATGTTCACCGTCCTCTGGTGCTACATGCGCAACGCCGCGTTCAAGACGAAGGAGGCGGACTACCACCTCGCCGCCGACCTGACCGGGCAGGCCAACCACCTCGGCGTGACGATCCAGGCCGACATCATCAAGCAGAAGCTGCCCGAGACCAACGGCGGCTACACCGCGCTCAACTTCGGCAAGACCGACAAGCGCGTCTACTCGGAGCTCACGACCGCGCACCCGATCGACATGACGCGCTACCAGGTCGCCAACTGCTACATGGGCCGCGCCGGCCTCATCAACTCCGGCGGCGCCTCCTCCGGCGACAGCGACCTGAAGGAGGCCGTCAAGACGTCGGTCATCAACAAGCGCGCCGGCGGCATGGGCCTCATCTCGGGCCGCAAGGCCTTCCAGCGCCCCACGGCCGACGGCGTGGCGATCCTGAACGCCATCCAGGACGTCTATCTCGACTCGGGCGTCACGGTCGCCTGACGCCCTCGTCGAGAAATCAAGAATCAAGAAGTTAGAAGTCAGAAAAGGCGCGGTCTCGCCCTTCGGGCGTCGACCGCGCCTTTGCCGTTCTTGATTCTTGGTTCTTGATTCTTGCTTACTCTTCTTTGCGCCCTTCCTGTTCCTGCGCAAAGTAGTCCGTGAGCGCTTCCCGCGTGCTCCGGAAGGCCAGCTCGTCCCATGGGATGCGCTCGATGTCGAAGGCGCGCGCCTCCAGGCCCTCGTCGTCCACGGCCAGCTCGCCGCCCACCATCGTCGCGGCGTAGACGACGATGATGGGGGTGCGGCCGGCGTAGGAGTAGATGTTGACGAGGCGGTCGAGCCGGACGTCGAGCCCCGACTCCTCGCGCGCCTCCCGGAGCGCCGCCAGCGTGATCTCCTCGCCGCGGTCCACGTAGCCGCCCGGGAACACCCACTTGCCGTAGCCCGGCTCGATCGCCCGCTTCACCAGGACGACCTGCCGGCCCCCCTCCACCCGGATGATCGTGCCCACGGCGATCTTCGGGTCGAGGTAGAAGATGAACCCGCACGCGGTGCTGGTGCAGCACAGCCGTTTGGGCTCCGTGACCTTCAGGATCCGGGGCTCCAGGGGGCTCCCGCACACGGGGCAGAAGCGGTAGGGCGGCGTCGTGTCGTGGGAGTGCATGGGGAAGTATAGAATTCTCGTATGTCCATCCTGAAAGTCGCGCGCATGGGCCATCCCGTGCTTCGCGCCAAGACCCGCCCGGTCGACAAGGCCCGCCTGAAGGACCCCGCCCTCCAGAAGTTCATCGACGACCTGATGGACACGATGGTCGAGTACTCGGGGGTCGGCCTGGCCGCGCCGCAGGTGCACGAGGGCCTTCGCCTCTTCGTCGCCTCGCTCGACCCCGACGGACGCGGCGAGGGCGACCCCATCGCCATCGTCAACCCCGAGATCACCGTCGTCGGCGACGAGATCGTCGAGGGCTGGGAGGGGTGCCTCAGCATCCCCGAGATCCGCGGGCGCGTGCCGCGCGCCGCGCATATCAAGGTCCGCGCGCTCGACCGCCACGGCAAGTCCATCGAGATCGACGCGAAGGACTTCCCGGCCCGCGTGATCCAGCACGAGGCCGACCACCTCGACGGCGTCCTCTTCATCGACCGCATGCGCTCGTACGAGTCGCTGACCTACCTCGAGGAGTACTCGCGCTACCACGCGCGGCACGACGACGAGGACGAGTAGGGCCGACCCCAACGAACCTGTCGAACCCGACGAACCCGACGAACCCGTCGAACCCGTCGAACCTGACGAACCCGATATACTCCACCCGGATGCCCTCCCTCTCGACCGCCCCGGCCCGCATCACGCTGCGGTCCTCGCCGGCCGTGCCCTACGACGGCGCGATCGCGGCCGCGCGCACCTGCTACATGCCGCGGGTGGTCGAGACGTCCGAGATCACCGACAAGCAGCGCGACTCGATCGGGCCGCTCACGTTCGAGGGCGGGCACCACACCGTCTTCCAGCACGCCCACTTCGAGTTCGGCATGGAGAACATCTCGCGCCAGTTCGTCTGGAGCGTGCTCCACGCCTACCCCTTCTACAACTCGGAGCAGTCGAGCCAGCGCTACGTCAGGCTGCGCGAGCCCCGGGCGTTCGTGCCCCCGCTCCAGGGCGAGGCGCTCGACGTCTACGAGCGGCAGGTGCTCCGCGCGTGGGACGCCTACGAGGAGCTCTCGGCCCTGCTCAAGGACGATGCGTGGGGGATCCTGAAGGAGCTGCGGTACCTGCGCCCGAGCAACAACGAGGCGCGGCACCGGGCCGTCGAGCGCGAGGCCGAGAAGAAGGCCATCGAGACGGCGCGCTACGTGATCCCGCTCGCCGCCTTCACCTCCATGGTGCACACGGTGTCGGGCATCGTGCTGCACCGGCTCCACCGCATGGCCGTCGCGGGCGACACGCCCTTCGAGGCCCGGCTGGTGATCGAGGCGATGGTCGACCTGGTCCGCGAGATGGACCCGCTCTTCTTCGAGAAGGTCGGCCTCGAGCCGCTCGAGGCGGGCGACCTGCCCGAGGCGGCCTTCCCGCGGCCGGCGGCCGGCGGCGACGCGTTCGCGGCGGCGTTCGACAGGCGGCTGAACGGCCGCGTCTCGCGGCTCGTCGACTGGCCGGCCCGCGGCGAGACCATCGTCGCCGACGCCGTGCGCGCCACCTTCGGCCTCACCGCCGGCGAGATGCCGGACGCCGAGGCGATCGACCGCGTGATGAACCCCGCGCGGAACAAGTACCGCGTGGACATGCTGAACGTCTCGTATCACTCGCCGATGATGCGGGCGCTGCACCACGTCAGCTACGTCTTCGAGAAGAAGCTGAGCCACACCGGCGACTCGCAGGACCAGCGCCACCGCATGGTGCCGGCCTCGCGCCCGCTCATGACCTGGGCCGACACGGTCGCGCCCGACTACGTCACGCCCCGCCTCATCCGCCAGAACCCCGCCGCCCTGGCCGTGTTCGAGCGCGCGATGACCGACGCGTGGGCGGCGAAGAACCGCCTCGTGGCGCTCGGCGTCCCGCTGGAGTTCGCGCTCTACCTGCTGCCCAACGCCGTGTCCCTGCGTTTCGTCGAGTCGGGGTCGCTGCTCGCCCTGCAGCACAAGTGGACGCTGCGCACCTGCTTCAACGCCCAGGAGGAGATCTACCAGGCGTCGATGGACGAGGTGGAGCAGGTCGCCGCCGTCCACCCCGAGCTCGCCCGTCACCTCGGGCCGCCCTGTGTCCTCAGGAACCGGGTCGTCTCCCCCCGCTGCACCGAGGGCACGCACTTCTGCGGCGTGCCGGTGTGGAACAGCTACCCGAAGGCGGTCAGGAGGCTGTAGGGCCTCGTCGCTTCGCGACTCGTTGGGACTCGTCCCTGCGGGACTCGCTGGGACTCGGAACAGCCATCTGTGTAATCTGTGTCATCTGTGGCTGCCCTCTCCCGGCCCTCCGTGGCGGCGCTTGCCCACCTCTACACGGCACTAGGTTCCGTGGCCGGCCTGGCGGCGGCGCTGGCGGCCATCGGTGGCCGGTTCCGCGAGGCGTTCCTGTGGCTGGCGGTCGCGACGCTCATCGACGCGACGGACGGCTGGCTGGCGCGGAGGCTGCGGGTGCGGGAGCGGCTGCCCGGGGTCGACGGCGCGCGGCTGGACGACGTGGTGGACTACGTCACCTACGTGTTCGTGCCGGTGCTGGTGATGCTGGAGGCGGGCCTGCTGCCGGCCGCGGGGGGCGCCTGGGTGGGGGCGGCGGTCCTGGTGGCGAGCGCCTGGGGCTTCGCCCAGGCCGACGCCAAGGTGAGCCGGTCGGATTACTTCTTCACCGGCTTTCCGTCATACTGGAACATCGTCGCGCTCTACCTGTTCGTATGGCGGCTGCCGCCCGCGGTGAACGCGGCGCTCGTCGTCGCGCTGGCCGCGCTCGTGTTCGTCCCGATCCGCTATGTCTACCCGTCGCGCACGCGCACGCTCCGGACGCCAACCCTCCTGCTGGGCGCGGCCTGGGGGGCGCTGCTCCTCGTGATGATCTGGCGCCTCCCCGACACCACGGGCCCGTGGCCGGCACTCTCGCTGGCCTTCCCGGCCTACTACCTGGCGCTGTCGCTCTGGCTGCACGCCCGGGACACGGGAACCGCCTGACGCCACAAGATCACAAGATCACCAGATCACAAGATCACCAGATCACAAGATTCCATCCGTGTCTCCCCTAGTCATCATCTTCCTGACCGTCTTCATCGACCTCGTCGGTTTCGGCATCATCATCCCGCTGCTGCCGTTCTACGCGGAGTCGTTCGGCGCGAGCGCGCTGGCCGTGGGGCTGCTCAGCACGGTCTTCTCGGCCATGCAGTTCGTCTTCGCGCCCATCTGGGGCCGGTGGTCGGACCGGATCGGCCGGCGGCCGGTGATCCTGCTGGGGCTCCTCGGGTCGGCGGCGTCGTACCTGCTGCTCGGCCTCGCGTGGTCGCTGCCGCTCGTCTTCGTCGCGCGCATCTTCGGCGGCATCGCCGGCGCCAACATCCCGACCGCGCAGGCCTACATCGCCGACATCACCACGCAGGAGAACCGCGCCCGGGGCATGGGCATGGTCGGGGCCGCCTTCGGCCTCGGCTTCATCTTCGGCCCGGCGATTGGCGGCGTGCTCAGCCACTTCGGGCCCGCCGTGCCCATGTGGTTCGCCTCGGCGATCTGCTTCGCCAACTTCTGCGCGGCCTGGTGGCTGCTGCCCGAGACCCGGCACCAGGCCGAGGCGCGGCCGCACGTCGGGCGGGTCGACGCGTTCAGAGCGGCGCTGGCCCGGCCCGGGCTGCCGATGGTGCTGTTCCTGTTCTTCATCGTCATGAGCGCCTTCTCGGGCTTCGAGGCGACCTTCGCGCTGTTCAGCGAGCGGCGGTTCGGCTACACGGCCGCGACCATCGGCTACGTGTTCGCCTACATCGGCGTCGTCCTGTCGATCGTCCAGGGGGCGCTGGTCGGCCGGGTCGTCAAGGCCATCGGCGAGCAGCGCCTGGTGCCGATGGCGGTCGGCGCCATCGCCCTCGGCCTCGCGCTGGTGCCGGCGGCGATGACCGTGCCGATGCTGCTCGTCGCGGTCGGGACCATCGCGGTGGGCATGGGCTTCAACAGCCCGTCGATGACCTCGCTCGTCTCGCGGCTCTCGGACGCCTCCGAGCAGGGCGGCATCCTGGGCGTCGCCCAGTCGCTCGCGGCCCTCGGGCGCATCGTCGGGCCGGCATGGGGCGGGTGGGTGTTCGATCGCTTCGGGCCGACGCTGCCGTTCGTCAGCTCGGCGGCGATCATGTCGGTGGCCTTCCTCGTGTCGCTCGTCAGCCTGTCGCGCATCGTGCTGCCGAAGGAGGCCGGGGCATGAACGACTTCCGCTACGCGAAGCCGATCGAGGTCCGGTTCCGCGACTGCGACCCGATGGGCCACGTGAACAACGCCGTGTACATGACCTACCTCGAGGTCGCCCGCTTCAGCTACTGGCGCGACGTCGTGGGCCTGCCCGCGCCGGGGGCCCCGGGCTTCATCCTCGCCCGGTCCGAGGTGGACTACCGCGGCCAGGCCGAGCCCGGCGACCTGCTCGACGTCCACGTCCGGGCCGTGCGCATCGGCACCAGCAGCTTCACCGTGGCCTCGCGCATCGTCCGTCCCGCTGACGGCGCGTTGATCCTCGAGGCCACAAACGTCCTGGTGATGTACGACTACGCTGCGAAGACGCCCGTCCCGGTGCCAGCGGCCGTCCGCGCGACGCTGTCGGCCTACGAGGGCCGCGACCTGTCCGGCGGCGGGTGAGCGCCTCCGGCCGACCCGACCAACCCGTCCTGACGAGGCCTGTCCCGTGCGCGTGATTCCGATCCACGCGGCGAACCCGTCCCCGATGACGGGCGCCGGCAACTGGACCTACCTGATTCCCGGCGACCGCCCGGTGCTCATCGACGCCGGCGACGGCCGGGGGGAGCACCTCGACGCGGTGGCGGCGGCGGCGCCGTCCGGGCCGGCGGTCGTGGCGGTCACCCACGGGCACAACGACCACGCGTCCGGCGCCCCCGCCATGGCCGCGCGCTGGCCGGCGGCCGAGTTCCGCAAGTGGCCCTGGCCCGGCCGGGACGCCCGCTTCGCCGTGGCCTGGCAGGGGATTGGCCCCGGCGAGGTCATCGACACCGGCGAGGGGCCGCTCGTGGCGGTCCATACGCCGGGGCATGCCCCCGACCACGTGACCTTCTGGCACGCGGCCACGCGGACCGCGTTCACGGGCGACCTGCTGGTCCAGGGATCGACGGTCGTCATCCTCACCTCGCAGGGGGGGCGGCTGGTGGACTACCTCGCCTCGCTCGAGCGCGTCCGCGCCCTCCGGCCGGCGCGGCTGCTGCCGGCCCACGGCCCCGCCATCGAGGAGCCCGAGCGCCTGATCGACGAGTACGTGGCGCACCGGCGGATGCGCGAGGCCCAGGTGCTCGAGGCGCTCGCCGACGGGCTCGCGACGGTCGATGCGATCGTCGCACGGATCTACCCCGGCCTCCAGCCCGCCCTGGTCGGGATGGCGGGGGAGAGCGTCCGGGCGCACCTCCAGAAGCTCGCCGACGAGGGCCGCGCGGTGCCGGAAACCCCCTATACTTGACGTTCCATGAGCGAGGTGGCGGACGCGGTTCCCCCCGGACCCGGTCTGACCCGTACGGTGACGATCGCCGGCGCGGGGTTGCTGGCGATCTACGCCGTTCTTTCGCTCCTGACGGGCCAGGACGTCGTCTGGATGGGGGACATCGCCCAGCTCGTCCCGCCGCTGGCCTTCGCCGGGCTCGCCCTGGCGCTGGCGCGGCGGTCCCACGGGCAGGTCCGGGTGTTCTGGCAGCTGAGCGCGCTGCACGCCCTGATCTGGGCGTCGGGCCAGGCCGTCTGGACCTGGTACGACCTGGTGCGGGGCGGGGTGCCCGTGATCTCGCCGACCGACCCCATCTTCTACGCCTCGAGCATCCCCGTCGCGGCGGCGCTCTACGGCCGGCCCGATCGCGACCGCCCCCGGTGGCTCTTCGACATCGTCGTCCTCGACATCGTCCTGATCGCGCTGTTCGCGGCCTTCGTGTACCTGTATTTCGTCGTGTCGACGGCGGTCACGGGCGCCGGCGACACCACCTACGACCTGCACCTCACGCAGTTGCTGAACGCGCGGAACCTGCTCCTCGCGGTGTGGGCGGGGCTCGTCGCCGCGACGGCGCCGGCGGGCCCGTGGAAGCGGATGCTGACGATCTACTGCCTCGGGTTGTCGGTCGCGCTCGTCGGCGGCATCGCCTACGACATCGTGGCCGCCCTGGGGGGCTACGTCCCCGGCTCGCTGGTGGACCTGGGGTGGATGGCCCCGTTCGTCCTGCTCTCGGTCGCCGCGGCGCGCGCGTGGGACGACCAGCTGCTGGCGCCGCCGCCGCAGGTGCAGCCGCTCTCGCGCCTGCCCGTCGTCTCGCTCGTCGCGCTGGCGCTGCTCGTCCTCATCCCGACGACCGACGAGATCGCGCGGCGGGTGCTCGACGTGAGCCTGGCCACCGAGTCGCTGCGCACGCGGCTGGCGCTGACGATGATGATCCCCTTCGGGGCGGTCGTCGTCGTCCGCGAGTTCCTGTCGAGGCGCGCGCTGCTGCGCGCCGGCCAGGAGCTCGTCACCACCCGGGAGCAGCTCGCCCAGAGCGAGAAGCTCGCCGCGGTGGGCCAGCTCGTCTCGGGCGTGGCGCACGAGCTGAACAACCCCCTGCAGGGCGTGCTCGGTTACGCCGAGCTGATGATGGCGTCCCGGCCCGGCGAGCCGGAGTCCGAGGAGCTGCGCGCCATCCGCGAGAACGCGAACCGCGCCGCGGGCATCGTCCGGAACCTCCTCACCTTCGCGGGACGCGAGACGCCGGCCCGGAGCTGGCAGCAGGTCAACCGCATCGTGCGGGAGGCCGCGCGGCGGCGCGAGCCCGCGCTGGCGGCCGACGGCATCTCGCTCCGCCTCGAGCTGGCCGAGCGCCTGCCGCTCATCTACCTGGACGGCGTGCGGTTCGAGCAGGTGGTGACCAACCTGATCGAGAACGCCCAGGAGGCGGTGGACTCGCGCCGGAAGGGGCGGGCGCTCACGCCGCTGGTGTCCCCGCGCGCGCCGGGCGAGATCGTGATCACGACGAGGCGGGCCGCCGAGCCCGAGCGCATCTTCGTCGAGGTCGCCGACAACGGCAGCGGCGTGCGCGCCGAGGACCTGACGCGCATCTTCGACCCGTTCTTCACGACGCACGGCGTCGAGGGCACCGGCCTCGGGCTCTCGGTCTGCTACGGCATCGTCCGCGAGCACGGCGGGACGATTCGGGGGCAGAATAGGGACGGGGGCGGCGCGGTGTTCTCCGTCGAGCTGCCCGTCAACGCCGAGTCCTACACGCCGGCCACCGTCATCCCGACGGCCAACCCGGTTCCGCCGGGCACGCTCGCCCCGGAGAGCGCGCCCGACACCCCGCACCCGCAGGGACGGCGCGCGCGCGCGCTCGTCGTGGACGACGAGGACTCGAACGCGGCGCTCGTCCGCCGGGTGCTCGACCAGGCGGGGTACGAGGTGGACAGCACGACGCTGTCGCGCCGCGCCCTTGTGATGATGGAGCGGACGCCGTACGACGTGGTGATTGCCGACGTGAAGATGCCCGAGCTCGGCGGCCAGGAGCTCTACACGCGGGTCTGCCAGATCCGTCCCGAGATGGCCCGGCGCTTCATCTTCATCACCGGCGACATCGACGGGGAGGACACGCGCGAGTTCCTCGAGCAGTCCCGGTGCGGCTACTTCATGAAACCCTTCAACCTCGAACGCCTGACCGCGGCCGTCGATACCCTCGTGGGCCGCGCGCCAGACCAGATCGGACAGCCCTGATGGACAAAGTCGTCGACTTCATCAACGTCCACCGCGACAAGTACGTGGACGAGCTCAAGACCTACCTGGCCATCCCCAGCATCAGCGCGCTCCCCGAGCACGCCGCCGACGTCCGCGCCTGCGCCGAGTGGACCGCCGGCGAGATGCGCCGCATCGGCCTCCAGAACGTCCGGCTCGAGGAGACGGCGGGCCACCCCGTGGTCTACGGCGAGTGGCTCGGCGCCCCCGGGGCGCCCACCATCCTCTTCTACGGCCACTACGACGTGCAGCCGGTCGACCCGGTCAGCCTCTGGACGACCCCGCCGTTCGAGGCGACGGTGCGCGACGGCGAGATCTACGCCCGCGGGTCGGCCGACGACAAGGGCCAGGTCTTCATGCACTTCAAGGCCGTCGAGGCCCACCTCGCGCAGCACGGCTCCCTGCCCGTGAACATGAAGTTCCTCATCGAGGGCGAGGAGGAAGTCGGCTCCGAGAACCTCGACACCTTCGTCCGCGGCCACAAGGACCTGCTCGCCGCCGACGTCGTCGTCATCAGCGACTCGCCGATGTTCGACCGCGGCATCCCGTCCATCTGCTACGGCCTCCGCGGCCTGGCCTACTTCCAGATCGACCTGCGGGGCACGAAGAGCGACCTGCATTCCGGCTCGTTCGGCGGCGCCGTCGCCAACCCGGCCATGGTCCTCGCGCAGGTCCTCGCGCAGATGAAGGACAAGGGCGGCCGCGTCAAGATCCCGGGGTTCTACGACGATGTCGTGGCGCTCAGGGACGAGGAGCGGGCGGAGTTCGCCAAGCTCCCCTTCAACGAGCGGAGGTACCGCCAGGACCTCGGCGCGCCGAAGCTCTTCGGCGAGAGCGGCTACACGACGCTCGAGCGCATCTGGGGGCGGCCGACCTTCGAGGTCAACGGCCTGCTCTCGGGCTTCACCGGTGACGGCGCCAAGACCGTCATCCCGGCCGTGGCGATGGGCAAGGTGAGCATGCGCCTCGTGCCGAACCAGGACCCGAAGAAGATCGGCGACCTCTTCGAGGAGTACCTGAAGAAGGTCGCGCCGAAGACGGTGGACCTGACGATCACCCGCATGCACGGCGGCAAGCCGTGGATGACGGCCTTCGACAACCCGTTCGTGCAGGCGGCCGGGCGCGCCATCGAGCAGGGGTTCGGCAAGACGCCGGTGTTCAACCGCGAGGGCGGATCGATCCCGGTCGTCGCGACCTTCCAGGAGGAACTCGGGCTGCCCTGCGTCCTCTTCGGCGTCGGCCTGCCGGACGAGAACGCGCACGCGCCCGACGAGAAGCTGGACCTCGGCAACTTCCACAACGGCATCATCGCGTCCGCGTTCCTCTACAAGGAGATCGGCGCGCTGCGCTCTTGAGAACGTCCGTCCCTATTGTCACGCTGACGACGGGTGATCACGGATAGCCACGAAGGCCACGAAGGAAGCTGCACGAAGAGCTCGAAGGACGACGAGGCTGGAGTCAGGCAGGCACCTGGGCAAAGTCCTGGCTTCGTGCCGGTTGCTTCGTGTTCTTCGTGCGCTTCGTGGCGTTTCTCGTGGTTGCAAGCACTTTACGGAACAAAGTAATTTGTGTATTCTTCCTCCCGGAGGCGAACCCCATGACGTTCTCCGCGATGATGAAGCACCCGAGCGCCTGGCTGCCGGTGGCGATGTCCCTGGCCGCCCTGGCGCTGCTCGTCGGCTTCCTGGCGGTCTTCGGCGTCGTCCACGAGCCGGACGAGGGCACCGCCGCCCACCTCTTCCAGCTCCTCATCGCCGGCCAGGTGCCGGTGGTGGCGTTCTTCGCCTTCAAGTGGCTGGTCCGCGAGCCGCTGCCCGCGCTCGGTGTGCTCGTCCTCCAGGCCGCCGCCATCCTCGCCGCTTTCGGGCCCGTGTACTACTTCGGGCTGTAGTGGCCCGCTGCCGGCCCTCCGGCAACACGGGGCCGCCCGGCGCACCGGGAGGGGTTCCGTTCTAGGATCGGGCCATGCGCGGCCACGTCGTCCTCTACGGCCTCCTGGGCGGAGCCCTGATCGCCGGCCTCCGGTTCATCGAGTACCGCTGGCTCGTCGTGGAGCACTCGGTCGAGATCTACGGCGGGCTGGTGGCGGTGGTGTTCGCCGTTGCCGGCGTGTGGATCGGGCGGCGGCTGACGCGCCAGGCCCCGGCGGTCCTCATCCGCGAGGTCCGGGTGCCGGCCCCCGCCCCGTTCGAACGGGATCAGGCCAGGCTCGAGCAGCTCGGCATCACGCCTCGCGAGCTCGAGATCCTGGAGCGCATCGCCGAGGGGCTCAGCAACCGGGAGATTGCCGAGCGCCTCCACGTCAGCGAGAGCACCGTCAAGACCCACTCCAGCCGCGTCTTCGACAAGCTCGGCGCCCGGCGCCGCACCCAGGCCGTGCAGATCGGCAAGTCCCTCGGGCTGATTGCCTAGGCCCGCCCCCGCGACTTTCGTATGATTCTGCCCGCCCGCCCCGGAAATCATCCTTTCGGGTGACGCGCGGCGCCGGTCCCTCGGGCCAGAATCCGGCCCGTCGACCAGATTGCCCGGGGGCCCCCATGCAGAGAATCGTCCTCACCTACGGCCTGATCGCCGGCGCCATCCTGGCGGTCATGATGCTCGGCGTCCTGCCGTTCCAGGACCAGATCGGCTTCGACAAGGGCGCCGTCATCGGCTACACGACGATGGTGGTGGCGTTCATGATGGTGTACTTCGGGGTGCAGTCGTATCGGGACACGGTCGCCGGCGGCCAGGTGACGTTCGGACGGGCCTTCCTTGTCGGCCTGCTGATTACCGGGGTCGCCACGGCCTGCTACGTCGTCACCTGGGAGGTCATCTACTACGGGCTGGCCCCCGACTTCGGCGAGAAGTACGCGGCCTACGCCCTGGAGCAGGCCAGGGCCTCTGGCGCCACCGAGGCGGAACTCGCCTCGAAGGCGCGGGAGATGGCGGAGTTCACGACGATGTACCGGAATCCGCTCGTCAACATCGCCTTCACGCTGCTCGAGCCCCTGCCCGTGGGCCTGGTGTTCACGCTCGTGACCGCGGGGATCGTGAGCCGGCACAGATGAACACAGATGCACAGATGAGAGCGGATGCACGGATGAAGACGGCTGGATAGAGATAGTGGCGGATGCCCAGATACCTCGATCACGGCGCACTGACGTGGCGCACCATCATCCCAAGGATTCCCAGATGCAGCTCGGCGCGTTTTCGATCAGCCTCGCGGTGAAGGACCTGGCGGCCTCCAGGGCCTTCTACGAGAAGTTCGGGTTCACGGCGTTCGGCGGAGACGGCGAGCGCTGGCAGATCATGAAGAACGGCACGCACCTGATTGGCCTGTTCCAGGGGATGTTCGACAGGAACATCCTGACGTTCAATCCGGGATGGGACGCCGACGCGCGAAAGGTCGACGGGTTCACCGATGTCCGCGAGCTGCAGCGCCAGCTGAAGGCGGCCGGCGTCGCGCTGGCGACCGAGGCCGACGAGGCCACGACCGGCCCCGCCAGCTTCGTGGCCGTGGACCCGGACGGCAACCCGGTGCTCGTGGACCAGCACGTCTGACGCGTGGCTGGGCCGCCTGTGGGACAATCCGCGTCATCGTGACGATGACCGACTTCGAGCGCCGCGTGAGGGTCGCGGTCATGGAAAGCTTCCGGGATACCTCCCGGGCCCCGACGGCCGCCACCCTGGCCGCCGGGCTCGGCGCCCCGGTCGAGGCGGTCTCGGATGCCCTGAAGGCCCTCGACCGCCAGCGCGCGCTCGTGCTCCAGCCCGGCACGGACGCGATCTGGATGGCGCACCCGTTCTCGGCCGTCGAGACGCCGCTCGGCGTGTCGGTCGGATCGCGGCGGTGGTTCGCCAACTGCGCGTGGGACGGCCTGTCGATCCTGGCGCTGCTCGGCGACGGCACGCTGGAGGCGCGCTCCCCGGCGACCGGCGAGACGCTCCGCTTCGAGGCGTCCGGCGGCCTCGTACGCGGGGAGGGCGTCATCCACTTCCTGACGCCCGCGCGCCGGTTCTGGGACGACATCGGCGTCACTTGAGCGAACATCTCCGCCTTCCGGTCGGAAGGCGAGCTGGACGGCTGGCTGGCCAAGACGGGCCGGGCGCGCGGGGCGACCGGGACGCCGCAGGCCGTGTACGAGCTGGGCCGCGAGTGGTTCGCCGCCTTCCTGGACGAGGACTGGCGCCGGCCAACAGCAGACGAGGCCGAGGCGATCTTCGCGCGGCACGGCTTCACGGGCGACTTCTGGAGGCTTGGCGAGGAATCCGCGGAACCAGGGGAACCCCAGTGAGCCCCTGGAACCGTAGGACCCTCACACGGACGATGGGGCACGAACGATGTTCCGGAACCCAGGCGGTCGGCGTCCCGTAGGGTAGGACAGGAAGGGAACAACTTTGCTGCTCGCGAACGCCGCCGTCTCCGCCGTCCTCCAGGCCATCGTCCTGGGCGGCCTCCCGTTCCTCGGCTATTACCTTTTCCAGAAGCGCCGCCACGGCCGGACGTTCGGCGAGGCGTGCCGGCGTGCCGGGCTGCAGGCCGGCGACACGCGGTACCTGCTCTACGCGGCCGGGTGCGCGGCACTCACGGTGCTGGGGCTCCTGCTGGCGATCTCGTCCGTCGACGCCTTCACGCGCGAAGGCTCGGCGCAGCGCCAGTTCGTGGGCCTTGGACTCGGGCCGGATGCGGTCGGCCTCGCGTTCTTCTATGGGGTGATCCAGACGGGGTTCACCGAGGAACTGCTCTTCCGCGGCCTGATCGCGGGCAGCCTCTCGCGCCGGATGCCCTTCCTGCGCGCCAACGTCGCGCAGGCCCTCATCTTTCTCCTGCCGCACCTGCTGATTCTCTTCGCCATGCCGGAGGCGTGGCCGCTGCTGATCCTGGTGTTCGCCGGTGCCCTTGTCATGGGCTGGATCCGGATCCGCTCGGGCTCGATCCTCGGCTCGTGGCTGATTCACGCGTCAGCGAACGTCACCATGGGGCTGCTGGTGGCGGCGCGGACGGTGTCCTGAGGAAGGTGGCGACGATGCGAAAGACCGGCTGGGGAGTGATGCTGCTGCTCGCGCTGGCCGTGAGCGGCTACGCGCTCGCGAGCGCGCTGGTCCCCGGCATGCGCACGCCGTTCGTGCAGGCGCTCGTCGACGAGAAGGCGCTGCGGGCGCTCGGCCACCTGCTGGCGGGTGGCATTGCCCTCGGCGTGGGCGCGCTGCAGTTCAGCACCCGCATCCGCGTCCGGCAGCCCGCCACGCACCGCCTGCTCGGCAAGGTCTACATGGTGGCGGTGCTCGTGAGCGGCATGTCGGCGCTGCTCATGGCGCCGTCCTCGACAGGCGGCCTCCCCGCGCACTTCGGGTTCGGCATGCTCGCGGCGTTGTGGCTCGTGACGTCCGGCCTGGCCTACGTCCGCGTCCGGGCGGGGGAGTACGGCGCGCACCGGGAGTGGATGATCAGGAGCTACGCCCTGTGCCTGGCGGCGGTCACCCTGCGCCTGTATCTGCCGATCAGCATCGCCCTCGGCATCCCGTTCGCCGAGGCCTACCCGGCGATCGCCTGGCTCTGCTGGGTGCCGAACCTGGTGGTCGCCGAGTGGTTCCTGGTTCGCGGCTCCATCGCTCCCGTCGACGCCGTGGCCGGCTAGACAGCGGTCGCGCCGACGTCGGCAACCGGCACCGGCCGAAGCGTACCGGCGGGCGTCTGAAGGGGCGATATGCCGAACCTCAGGCGTTGTGCGACCCCGATGCTCCTGGCGGTCCTCGTGCTCCTGGCGCCGCCGGCCTTTGCGGCGGACAGTCCGGCCACCGCGCGCCCGGCCGCAGGCGCGCCGCTGCGGACGGCTCCGGGGCCCATCACCGCGAGCGCGCTCGAGGCCGGCCGCCGGCTGGCCCTGTCCGCGCCGGCCGCCGCCCGCCAGGCCACCGCGACCCGCCCGCGAAGCTGGGTCGCGCGGCACCCGAAGCTCGTGGGGGCCCTCGCCGGCTTCGGCGCCGGGTGTGCGATCGGCGCCGCGAGCGTTGGGGGCAGCACCGACACCTTTGCCAACGCGCTCGACGAGTTCGCCTGTCCCGTGATCGGCGGCATCGGGGCTGGCGCCGGCGCGCTCCTGGGCTGGGCCCTGTCGCGGTAGCTGCCGCCGGCCCGCGGGGAGGCGCGCCTAGGCGCGGCGGGCCGCGGACCTGGCGCGCGAGGGCGCCGGGCGGCTGGCCCGTGGCGCCGCGGCCGCGGCCGTCCCGAAGTAGAAGTCGAGCATGGCGGTGAGCGGCGCGGGACTTCCCCTGAGGCGGCTCCTGAGCGCCGCGCCCTCCCAGCAGTCGACGAGCAGGCTGGCCAGGTGCGCGGGGTCGGCGCCGGCCGGGATGTCCCCGCGCGCGCGGGCTTTCTCGAGGCACGCGGCGATGCGGGCGGTGACCTCCGCGAAGCACTGCTCGATCTTCCGGCGGAAGGCCGGGTTCACGCCCGACAGCTCCTGCCCGAGGCCGCCCAGCAGGCAGCCGAGGTACCCCTCGCGGCGGTAGTGCTCCTGCGTCGTCTCGAAAAACAGGCGCACGCGCGCGAGGGGCGGGCGGCCCTGGTCGGCCAGGCACGCGTCGAGGCCGGCGTGGACGTTGCGCATGTACTCGTCCACGACCTGGAGCGCGAAGTCCTCCTTGTCCCGGAAGTGGTGGTAGAAGGAGCCCTTCGGCGTGCCAGTCGCCTCGAGGAGGGCCTGGATGCCCAGGTCGTGGTAGCCATGCCGCAACAGCAGGGCCATGCCGGCGTCGAGCAGGATCTGCTTGGTCGGGTGTGTCGTCGGCATGGCCCCTGGACGCCGATTCTACCCCTTGACCTTCTCGAGCATGTGGTTGATGACGTGCGTGTGCTCGCGCTCGGGGCTGAACATGACGAGCTCCGCGTCGGCGTCGACCCGCACGTTGTGCCCGGGCGGCCAGTAGAACAGGTCGTTCGCCGAGACCGTCTCCTGCACCCCGTCGGCGCCGGTCGTGGTGATTCGTCCCTTCAGGACGAAGCCCCAGTGCGGGCACTGGCACAGGTTGCCCTCGAGTCCCTGGAAGAGCGGCGTCGTGTCGACCCCGGCCGCGAGCGAGAAGTACTCGCCGCTGATGCCCGCGTAGCCGCTCACGTCCCCGAAGCCGGTCTGCTGACGGATGACCGCGCCGGGAATCTCCATCTTGACGTCGACGTTGTCCTTGGCAATTCGCATGTCGTGTCGTCCTTTCGCACGGGAACCGGATGCTCTAGACCGATCGGTCTAGTGCGCAAAGCATACAGCCTCCCGCGTGGCTGTCAAGCCGGCGCCCCGCCCCCGGCCCGGCCGCGCGTCAGGGACCGGGCTCGTCGTCGAAGATCTCCTCGATCGCCAGCCCGAACAGCCGGGCCGTCCTGAACGCCAGTGGCAGGCTGGGGTCGAACTTGCCCGTCTCGATGGCGTTGACGGTCTGCCGCGAGACCTCGAGGCGGCTCGCCAGCTCCGCCTGCGTCCAGTTCCGCTCCGCGCGAAGCACCTTCAGGCGGTTCTTCACCGGTACTTCCTCAGGCCGGCGAAGATCCCCGCGGCATACGTGAGCCCCATCAGGATCACCAGGTTCGCAATCTCGGCGTGGCCGGGGATGAGATGGGAGACCTCGAGGTTCGAATATGCAAGGCCGGCCACCAGTCCGACACCGAGCGACAGCGCCATGGCCTCGAGCTGGATCCGCTGCTGCAGCTCGTCGAGGCCCATCAGGTGGCGCCTATTCGCCACGATGACGCCGACGCCGATGGCGAGGTTGACGAGAATCGCCGCGAGCGACAGCGCCTGGTTCCCGTCCCACAGGTACCGGGGGCCGAATGTCGCCACCGCCATCGTCGCCACCCACGCGCCCGTCCAGGCGCCGAGAATGGCCGTGTTCCGCGAGACCCCGGCCTCCCAGCTTCCCGCGTGCCTGCCTGTATCCATGATGTCCACCTCGTTTGTCTTTGTGACAAATAAACTTTACTTACGCGATCATCAGCCAACCAGAGCTTTCTGTCAAGCAAAGTTGACGTTCACGCGCCGGGCGCCGCGAGGCAGAAGCCGTGCAGGGACCCCTTCACGCGAGGCCCCAAGGCGGGTCACGATAGCTGGCCCGCGAGTTCGCCCCCCGCGCGGGCGAGGCCCCATGTCCGTCGTCGAGACCCCGCGCCTGTTGCTGCGCCCGCCCGAGGCGGCCGACGTCCCCGAGATGCTCACGATCCATCAGCACCCGGACGTCATGCGCTATGTCGGGGGCACTGGCGGCGACATCGGTGTGGCCTGGCGCGCCGTCGCCATGATGGTCGGCCACTGGCAGATGCGCGGCTACGGTCCCTGGGTGCTGGTCTCGAAGGCCGATGGCTCCATCATGGGGCGCGCGGGGCTGTGGAACGTCGACGGCGGGCCCGGCCTCGAGCTCGGGTGGCTGGTGCGCCGCGACGCGTGGGGGCGCGGCGTCGCGACCGAGGCCGCGCGCGCGGCCCTGGCGTGGGCCTGGGAGCACCTCGCCCACGACCACGTCGTGAGCCTCATCCAGACCGCCAACGTGCCCTCGATCCGCGTGGCCGAGAAGATTGGCCAGCGCCTCGAGAAGCGCGAGCTCGTCCGCGGGCGCGAGGTGTGCACCTACGGCATTCACCGCGACAGCTGAGCCGGCTCCTCATCCCGCGAGCGGGCGCCCTGATCGTCGGTCCGCGCGCCCGGTTGTGACACAATCCCCCCGTTCCTGCCGGCGGCGCGCCATTGGCGCGGCCCGGTCCAGCCGCGAGTCCCCCCGGGTGCTCGCCTCACCCAGCCGCTCACGACACGGGAGTGCCACATGGCTGCCTACATCATCGCCACCTACGACGTCGCCGACGCGAAGGCCTACGAGGCCTATGTCCCCGGCGTGATCCCGCTGCTCGCCAAGCACGGCGCCGAGGTGATCGTCGCCGACTACGACGCGGAGGCCCTCGAGGGCGACAAGCGGAGCGCCTACGTCGTGCTGCGCTTCGAGTCGGAGGCCGCCGCCCGCGCCTGGTATGACGATCCCGCGTACGCGCCGGTGAAGAAGATTCGCGTCGACGCCAGCGCGAACGGCAACCTGGTGCTGGCGAAGCAGTTCGTGATGCCCGGGAGCTGACGCGCGGGTCGCGGCCGGCCGGCGCTGCTGCACGCGTTTGCGCGCCATCGGGGCCCGCGGCTCATGGGATCCGGCGCTGCTGCCGATTCAGTGCGGGAACGGGGTCGCCCGGACCCCTGCCTGAATCGTCGCGGACGCGCGTATGGCTGTCATCGAGACCCCACGCCTGGTCATGCGCCCCCCGGAAGCGGGGGACGTTCACGAGCTGTGGGAGATCCACCAGGATCCCGACGTGATTCGCTTCATGGACACCACGGAGCGGGATCTCTCCGTCGCGTGGCGCTGCGTGGCCGTGATGGTCGGCCACTGGCAGATGCGCGGCTACGGCCCGTGGGTCCTCATCTCGAAGCGCGACGGGCGGATGGTCGGGCGAACGGGGCTCTGGAACGCGGAAGGCGGCCCCGGCCTCGAACTGGGCTGGATGGTCAGGCGCCCCGACTGGGGCAAGGGCTTCGCCACCGAGGCCGCCGCCGCGGCGCTTGCGTGGGCGTGGCAGCACGTGCCCGACGACCGCGTCATCAGCCTCATCGAGCCCGGCAACAGCAGGTCGATCAGGGTCGCCGAGAAGATCGGCCAGCGCCTGGAAGGCCGGCAGGCGTCGGGCGGCCGGGAGATGTGCACCTACGGCATCCAGCGGCCGGCCCGCCAGGTGGTGGTCACGCCGCGGGTGGACTCCCAGCTCGACAACGCGCGCCTCGAGTTCAACGGCCGGCGCCGGGACCGCCGGACCGCGAGCCGCGCCGCGTCCGACCGCCACCCGGCAGTCCACCTGCCCACGACGCTGGCGAGCTGAGGCCCGAGACGCTGCCGACCCGACGAACCCGACGAACCCGACGAACCCGACGAACCCGTCGAACCCGACGAACCCGTCGAACCTGACGAACCTGACGAACCCGTCGAACCCGACGAACCCTAGTTGAGCCCCGCCACCCGCCGGCGCAGCGTCTTCACGTGCTCCCAGATCTGCCCGGTCTCCTTGCGCTCGTCCTCTTCCGCGTCGCCGAGCTTGGCCAGCTCGAGGTAATTCTCGAGGTCGCGGAGCGCCGCGGGGAAGTCCTGCAGGTGGTAGGCGAGGAGGCCCCGGTCGCGGAGCTCGGAGACGGAGTTGGGGGCGATGGCGAGCAGCAGGTCCGACACCTGCCGCGCCTGCGGGAAGGAATGCCAGCGCACGTACAGGCGCTTGAGGTTGAGCAGCATCCGGATCAGGATCTGGCGCCGGGTCGCGCGCGCGAGCAGCTCGGGCTCGAAGACGGCGCCTTCTCCCACGTGCCGGTGCAGCAACAGGCGGCAGTCCGCCTCCTGGAGGATGGCCCCGGAATGGAAGGCGTCGATGATGAGGCCGTCGCCCGGGTTGTCGGTGTGCAGGTCCTCGAGCACGCGCACGAGGAAGTGGCCCGGGAAGTTGATGCCCTCCGCGCGGATACCCGCCCGCCGCGCGACCTCGATGTAGATGAGCGCCAGCGTGATCGGGATGCCAAGGCGGCGGTCCATCACCTCGTTGAGGCACGAATTGCGCGGGTCCTCGTACCGCTCGCGGTTGCCTTCGAAGCCGACCTCGAGGAAGAGGAACCTGTTCAGCGCGTCCACGCGCGCCGCGAGCGGACCGTCCACCCCGGCCTCGGCCTGCACGTAGCGCGCGGCCCGGTCGCCCATCTCCTCGAGACGGTCGAGGTACGGCCCGGGGTCCAGCCGCGGATACTCGACGCGCGCCACGAGCAGCGCCGGCGCCGCCAGGTCGGGCCCGGGACGATCCGCTGCGGCGGCAAGCTGCTCGGCGAGGGTACGGGGCATCTGAAGCAGTTCGTCGGGTTCGTCAGGTTCGTCGGGTTCGTCGGGTTCGTCGGGTTCGTCAGGTTCGTCAGGTTCGACAGGTCCGCGTCACGACGCGCACAGATCGTCCAGCGCCTCGAGCGTGACCGCGTCCAGTCCCGAGACGACGAGCTCCGCCGCGTCCGCGAGTTCGGCGGCGGCATATGTATTGGTCACCGCGACCGTCCGCAGGCCCGCGCCGCGGGCCGAGTCGAGGCCCCACCGCGAGTCCTCGATCGCCACCGACCGCCGCGGGTCCAGCTCGCGGCCGCTCGCGGCCGCCAGCCGCTCGAAGGCGTGCAGGTACGGGTCTGGCGCCGGCTTGCTGCGTTCCGTGTGGTCGGCGCCGACGATCACGGGGAACAGGGCGCGGAGGCCCACCCTGTCGAGCACATCGTGAATCTCGTGGCTGAGGGCGCCCGAGGCAATCGCGATTGGCACGGCGGCCGCCGCGATCCGGATGAACTCCGCCGCGCCCGGGAAGATCATGCCGCCCGCCGCAGCCAGCGCCTCGTAGCGCGCGCCCTTCCGCTCGATCAACGCGTCGAGCCGGGCCTCGTCCATCGGCAGCCCGCGGTCCTTCGCGAGCTGCCTGAACATCCCCACGTCGTCGTACCCCAGGTAGCTCGCGAGGTATTCCTGCTGGGTGAAGGCGACGCCGTCCTCGGCGAGCACGTCCTGGTAGGCCCGGAAGTGGAGCCGCTCGCTGTCGGCGATGACGCCGTCGAAGTCGAAGATGATCGCGTGCAGGGGGCGGGGGGCGGAGTCGTCGGGTCGGGTCACGGAGCGCTCGATTCGGTCTTCGGCAGCCGCTCGCCGGCCCTGACCGGCATCGTGAGCCGGTTCTGCGCCGGCGGGTAGGGGCAGTCGTAGTCGGCGTTGTAATAGCAGTACGGGTGGTACGCGACGTTGAAGTCGACGATGTAGATGCCCGTGGCCATCGGGTCGAGGTCCATGTAGCGACCGGCCGCGTACGTCTCGGTGCCGCTCGTCAGGTCCGAGAACGGCACGAACAGCCGGCTGATGCGCTCGGTGCCTGCCTCGACGAAGGCCGACAGCTTCATCGGCTGCCCCTTGAGCGTGAACTCCAGGGTGCCGACGTGCTCCATCTGCCGGATCTTGCCCGTCGAGGTCGGCATCTGCAGGTAGGTGCGCTGCGGCGACTCGCTGAGCTGCGCGGGCACGGCGTAGCTCTCGTCGATCGGGAAGTAGCTCAGCGGCAGGAAGCGGTCGCGGTCCTCGGGCTTGATCGGCGAGTCGGCGGCCGTCCGGAACATCTGGTCCTTCTCGGCGCGGAGCTCCGCGATCTTCGCCGGGTAGTCGTCGGCCGGCCCCGACGAGCAGGCGGCGCCGAGCACGGCCGCCAGGGCCGCGGCCAGCGCGAGCGTGACGAGCTTCGTGACCCTCACGGTACCAATATGCCACACTCGCGCGCGCCGCCGGCCGTCGCGGCGGCCAGGCCGGGGTGGCCGGCGATGCGGATCCCGGCTCGCGTCAGGCCAGCGTCCAGACGAGGGAGAGGACGGCCGCCGCGGCGGCCAGCTGCAGCGCCAGCGCGCCGCGGTCGCGCAGGAAGAGCCCGCCCGCGCCGGCGAGCGCCAGCGCGATCATCAGGAAGCGCCAGTAGAGGTCCTCGGTCTGCTCCTGGAGGCCCGTCGTCTGCGCGCGCCGGCGGGTCTGGTCGATGATGGTGTTGGCGATCTCGCCGTCGCTGTCGCGCCCGATCTCGAAGTAGCGCCCGCCGCCGGCGGTCGCGATGAGCGACAGCGAGTTCCTGTCGATCGACGAGCGGATGTTGACGGCCTTCGCCGGGTCCACGCCGGGCTCGGGGATCATGCCCCCGGCCGTCGTCCCCACGCCCACCACGTAGACGGGGATGCCGCGGTCCTCGGCGTCGCGGAGCGCCGTCTCCACCTCGCCGCTCCACGCCTGCCCGTCGGAGAGCAGCACGAACGCCCGGCCGTTCGGCGACGGGCCGTGGATCTCCTCGTCCTTGTCGATCAGCCGCAGCCCCCAGTAGATGCCCCGCTCGATGTTGGTGTCCCACGTCGCATCGTCCTCGATGCGGAACGGCGGCTCGTCCTCGAGGTGGTCGAGGAAGAAGAACAGGGTGTTGGGGTCTCGGGTCAGGCGGATCTGGGGGGCCGCGATGTGGGCGAAGAGCGCCAGCGCGACGCGGTCGTCCTTCCAGCGCAGCGCCTCGGCGAGCGAGCGGATGAACGCGATCGAGCGCTTCCACCGGTCGCCGCGCACGTCGGCCACGCGCATCGACGCCGACCCGTCCTGCAGGATCACGATGTCGACGCCCGCCGTCCGCACCGCCGCGACGACGGCCTGCGGCCGCGCGAGGGCGACGATGCCGGAGGCGAGCGCGAGGATCAGGCACAGCCAGAAGAGCAGCTCGCCAAGGAAGGGCACCGACTGGCGGGCGGGTCCCGTCTGCCGCGACAGGTAGCGGCGCCTGTCGCCGAGGCGGCGCCCGGCCTGCCACGCCCACAGCAGGGCGAGGGCGGCCGGCACGGCCAGGAGCGGCAGGTACCCGGGAACCGCGAAGCGCACGTCAGCCCTTCTTCTTCTTCTCGCCGCTGCGGCCGGCCTGCTCGGCCTCCATCCGCTCGTCGGGGCGCATCGGGACGATCATCTTGAACTGCTTGGTGTCCGACGCCTCGGGCGGCGCGCCCTCGTCGCCGTGGACGCTCGGCCCGTCCGGCAGGTCGCCGGTGACGGTCGGCGCGGGCGCCGGCGAGATGTCGACCTGCGCGGTGGCGATCACGTCGCGCATGCGGATGGCCAGCTCGTAGTTGTAGGCGGCGTCGATGTTGTAGGGCTGCCGGCGCATGGCGTCGGCATACGCGGTGATGACCGCGTCGAGGCGGCCGACGACCGCGCGCCAGGGGCCGCCCTCGCGCTGCACCTCGCGGTAGGCGGCGTTGGCGGCGAGGAAGGGCTTGGTGTCGGCCTCCGAGGCCAGCGAGGCGAACTGCCCGCTCCAGAAGCGCGAGGTCGCGCGCGCGTAGATGCCCTGGGTGATCGTCCACCGCACGCTCGGGATGTACTGGAGCAGGCCCGTGCCGTCCTCGATCCCCGCGAGGGTGGTGGGCGGATCCCCGTAGTGGAGGACGGCGAGCTCGCGCTCGCCCTCCGCGACCACCTGCTCGATGCCCGCGACGCGCCACAGCACCGCGCCCGCGACGGCGAGCAGGATGGCGACGACGATCAGTGTGGATGTTCTCATGCCTGTCCTCGGCGGGCCGCGGCCCGCGCGTGCCTACGGAAACGTCTGGAACAGCGGCACCGACAGCCGCAGCAGGATGGCCAGGGCGAACAGGCCGCAGGCCACGAGCGCGAACGGCAGGTACCGCGGCTCGGCGGTCGCGTACTGGCGCACCTCGATGCGGCCCGCCGAGACCTTGTCGATGTCCTCGATGGCGCGAATCAGCGTCGGCTCGTCCGCGGCCGCGTAGAACTTGCCGCCCGTGCGCTCGACGGCGGCGCGCCACGCGGCGTCGGAGACCCCGGCCCCGAGGTCGTCGCCCGACCCCGTGCGGATGAAGTAGACGGGGATGTCGGCCCGCGACGCCTCGCGCAGCACGTCGATGGCGCTCCGGCCGTCCTGCATGACCTCGGCGTCGGCGCCGTCGGAGAAGATCACCATGGCGTTGCCGGCGGCGTCGAGGAACTTGAACGCCTGGAACAGCCCCACGCTCTGGTCGATCGCGCGCGCGATCATCGTCCCCTGGTCGGGGAAGGCCATGAACTCGTTCCAGTCGCCGATGAGCGAGGCGCTCAGCAGGATGTTCTCGTAGTCGGTCGTGAACGGCGTGATGACGTACGCCTGGTCCCCGAACTCGACGAGCGCGATCAGGTCGCGGTACTGCCCCGCCATGCGCATGCGGATGAAGTACTCGGCCGCCCCGACCGTGGTGAAGAACGCCGCGTCGTTCGGCGCATTCCGCGCGAGCGTCTTCGACTCGAACGACGACAGCATGCTCGACGAGGCGTCGATCATCAGGCTGATGCGCCGCCCCGGGTACGTCACGTCGTCGTGCGTGATGGGCGTCCGCGGGTCGGCGGCGGCCAGCGCCAGGAAGGGCAGGCCCGCCAGGGCGACCACCAGCGCGCCGTGCCGCAGCAGCGCCGCCGGCGACCGGCCGATGCGCGCGGGGAGCGCCGGCAGCGCGATGCGCCCGGCGCCGGGCCGTGACCACAGCAGGCCCCGGGCCAGCAGCACCGCGAGGGCCAGGCCCGCGAGCAGCAGCATCGCCAGCCGCGCGTTGGCGGACTCCAGGTACAGCAGCCGCGACCAGTCGAGGCTCGACCAGCCCGCGAGGCCGTTCCTGACGGCCGTCAGCGTGTCGCCTATCGGGACCACGCCCTGGTCCCCAGTCCGGCGAGGCCGCGCCGGAGGCCCGCCAGCAGCTCCGCGACCACCGTGTGCTCGGCCCGCAGCCGGTCGGCCGCCCGCCGCGCGGCGGCGAGCGCGTCGTCGAGCGCCGACGCCTCGGCGCCGTCCTGCCGGCCGTAGCGGGCCTCGGTGAACGTCCGCAGCGCGCCCGCCAGCTCCTCGGCGGCCGCCGTCCGCGCCGCGCCGGGCCGGCGCCGGTCGCGGCCCAGGCCCTCGGCGGTCACGCCGGCCGACACGAGCGCCGTCGTCTTCTTCGGGAAGCCGGCGGTGATGGCCAGCTGGCCCTCGAGCGCCTGGTGGTCCTCGTCCTGGAGCCGCTGCCCGACGATGGCGCCCGTGGCGATGGCGGCGGCGATCCGGGCGGCCGAGAGGGCGCGCCCGGTCAGCTCGGGCGTCCAGCCCTCGATCTGCCGCCGGCGGGCGATCTCGTCGAGCTCGTCCGCCGTGCCGCCGACGATGGCGCGTGCGGGCAGCAGTCGGCTGGTCTCGGCGGCGGCCGGCGCCATGCGGCGGCGCGCCGCGCCGACCAGGGCGACGAGCGCGAGGATGCCGGCCAGCGCGAAGAGGACCAGCGCACCCGCCCGGAGCGTGCGGGCCTTCTGGTAGCGGTCGGCCAGGTCGCCGAACGACGGGCCGCCCTCGCTCGACCGGATGTCCGTCGCCCCCTGCGGCACCAGGGAGGTGACGCGCAGGGCCAGCGGCGGCATCGTGTAGGTCTGCTCGCGGCCCTGGAGCGCCTCGCCCGACTCGACCGTGGTCTCCACCGTGTAGGTGATCTCGACGGGCGGGATGCTCACGTCCACGTTGAACGCGTTCTCGACGATCAGCACCGTCTCGTAGTCGTACTGGAAGAAGCGGCGGGTCGCGGTGTGGAGGTCGGTGTCGCGGGCGCTGTTGAGGACCTCGAACGGCGGAATCTGGATGGCCGAGCCCTCGAGGCGCGACTCGTCCGGCACGACCTTCGTCGACTCGGTCTCGAGCACCGCGCAGGTGAGCGTCACCCAGAAGCGCTGGCCCACCCGGATGGCCGGGTCGCTCGTCTGCCACCAGCACGAGATGGGCGCCACCTCGACGTCGGCGGGCTCGGTGGAGGGATCCGGCTGCGCGAGCGCCACCGACGGCAGGCTGGCGACGAGGAGGATGAGCAGGGCGGCGTGGCGCTGGAGCATTGCGGATCTCAGATCTCAGATTTCAGATTGCAGATTGAAAGCGTCCCCGGTGAATTCTTGATTCTGAATTCTTGACTCTTGATTCGCAGGCGCCCTACTTCCTCCGGAGCCTGCGTTCGGCGACCCACTCGAGGAACGCGATGTCGAATTTCGTCTGGTCGAGGCCGAGCCGCAGCACGTCGAGGTCCAGCTGGCGGGCGGCGCGCTCGATCTCGTCCTGCCACGCCACGACGCGTCCGGCGAGGCGGCCCGCCTCGCCGCGCGAGACCACGCGGGTCCGGCCCGTCTCGATGTCGTAGGCCTGCAGCCAGCCCGCCGAGACCGGCGGCAGCGCGTAGGCGAACGACGCGTCGACGAGCACGACCACCACGTCGTGGAACGCGTCGAGCTCGGCCAGTTCCCGGAGGGTCGCCTGCGGGTCCTCCACGAGGAAGTCGGAGACGAACGGCACGAGCGACGTCTTCCGCATGAACCCCGCGACGGTCGCGCTGAGGCTCTCGGCCGTGCGGACCGGCTGGAGGCCCGTGCCGTGCTGGTAGGCGTCCAGGCAGTGCACCACCTGGCCCTTGCCGACCCGCGGCCGCAGGCCCTCGAAGCCGGTGAACCCGTCGCCGAAGGTGATGAGCCCGACCGTGTCCTGGAAGAACACCGCCGACATCCCGATGGTCGCGATGGCCCGGGCGATGGTGACCGCGATGGGCACGCCGTCCATGCCGCAGCGCGTCGAGGCCGAGCGGTCGGCGACGATCACGACGCTCGACGTGCTCGGCTGCTCGAAGTCGCGCACGATGAACGGGCTGAAGTTGGTGAGGGAGCTCTGCGGCCAGTCGATGTGCTCGAAGTGGTCGCCCGCCTCCCACTCACGCAGCCCCACGAAGTCGAAGCCCGCGCCGTGGAAGAGGCTCGCGTGCTCCCCGATCGTGAACTCGCGCATCCGCTTGAGCATGCGGAGCTCGACCTCCGTGATCTCCGAGAGATTCACGAACGGCTCGACCTCCTGTTCCCGGGTCCTCATGGCACCGGCACGCGCTCGATGATGTCCTTCACGACCGCCTCCGTCGTCAGCCCGTGGCTCGCCGCGTGCGGGCCCAGCCACAGCCGGTGGCCGAGGATGTACTGCGCCAGGTCCTGGATGTCCTCGGGATAGACGACGTCGCGGCGCCGCACCAGCAGCGCCCAGACCTTGGCGAGCCGGCCCCAGCAGATGATCGCGCGCGGCGACGCGCCCAGGTCGACGCCGTGCTCCACGAGCTCCGACGGCGAGTGCACGAACCACTCGGTGTCCGGGTTGTACGGGCGCGTGGCCGCCACGAGGCGCTGGATGTAGTCGCCGAGCCGCTCGTGCAGGAAGACGTGCTCGGTGATCGCGGAGCGCAGCTCGATGATGCGCTCCTTCTCCATGAGCGAGTCGAGCTTCACGTGCTTGAAGTCGAAGTTGACGAGCTTGCGCTCCTCTTCCGGCGGCAGGTACCCGATGTTCACCATGATCGCGAAGCGATCCGTGGCCGCCTCCGACAGCGGGAAGGTGCCCTGGCCCAGCTCGACCGGGTTCATCGTCGCGATCGCGAAACTGAACGCCGGCAGCTCGTAGGTGGTCTTGCCGACCGTCACCGTGCGGTCCTGCAGCCCCTCGAGGAACGCGCTCTGCGACTTCAGCGGGATGCGGTTGATCTCGTCGAGCAGGATGACCTCGGCCTCGGCGAGCGGCCCGAACTGGGTCACCAGCTCGCCCGTGGCCGGGTTGATCATCTGGAAGCCGACGACCTCGGTCGGCTGCAGGTCGGCGCGCCCCTGCAGCCGCGCGAACCGCGCGTTGCTGATCGCGGCCAGGATGACCCCGAAGAACGTCTTGCCCACCCCCGGCACGCCACGGATGAGGAGGTTCCCGGAGTTGACCTGCCGCTGTTCCTTCTTGTCGTAGGTCGTCGGGATCTCGGAGAGGAGCACGACGTTGGCGAGCGTCTTCGCCAGGTCGTAGCCGACGAGGGCCTTGGAGCCCTCCGCAAGGATCGCGTCGTGGAACTTGATGGCTTCTAGGAGATCGGGATGCACTGAGCCGCCTTGGAAGCCCCGATCCTATCGCAAGCCGGCGGCCCGCGGGGGCGGATTCGCGGCTGCCGGACGCCGGTCCCACCCGCCATCCCCGGTCACCTCGCGCCACGGACGACAGGACTGTTGGCTCGGGGCAGGGGGGGACAGGGTCGTCGGGTTCGGCGGGTTCGTCGGGTTCGTCAGGTTCGTCAGGTTCGCCGGGTTCGTCAGGTTCGTCACCCGGCGGGGCCGGCCTCGCGCCTGGGGGTGGGATCCGCTAGAATCCCGGCGCGACCCGGGCCAGAGGCCCGGGCGGCCCGCCGGTCCTCGAATCCCCAGGAGGCGCGCATGGTGCCCGTGCTCTCGCTCGTCCTTCCCATCGTCCTCTCCGCCGTCCTCGTGTTCGTCGCCAGTTCCGTCATGCACATGCTGCTGCGGTACCACTGGAGCGATCTGAAGCGGTTCCCGAACGAGGACGCGATCATGAACGCGCTCCGGCCGCTGCACCTCATGCCGGGCGACTATTCGCTGCCGCACGCGGGATCCCCCGAGGGCCTGAAGGCCCCGGAGTTCGTCGAGAAGATGAAGAAGGGACCGGTGGCCTTCGTCACCGTCGCGCCGTCCGGCCCGCCGTCGATGGGGGGACCGCTGGCCGCATGGTTCGCCTACGCGCTTCTTGTCGGCGTCTTCGCAGCCTACATCTCGGGCCGCGCGCTCGGGCCGGGCGCGAACTACCTGGAGGTGTTCCGCTTCGTCGGCGCCACCGCGTTCATGGGCTACGGGATGGCGCTGCTCCAGAACTCGATCTGGTGGAAGCGCAACTGGCCCATGACGCTGAAGTCGGTCGCGGATGGCCTCGTGTACGCCCTCCTGACGGCCGGGACGTTCGGCTGGCTCTGGCCGAGGTAGGCTTCAGGTTCCTCGAGTTCCTCAAGTTCCTGGGGTTCCTCGCGGAGTGTCTCGTCCGGGCTCGAGGAGAACTGCATGCCGGGGCACCATCGTCCTGACGGGAGGTCATCGGGGCAGGCGGTTCCGGCGGACCGCGCCGGTTGGCGCGGGGTTGCCGCGCGCCGGGGATGGCGCGATTCCTGCTTTCCGCGCCGTATGCCCCAACCCCCGCGCTTCCAGGCAACCGCGGCCGTGGTGCTGGCCTGCGGCCTGTCGGCGGCGGCCCTCCAGCGGCAGGAGCCGGCGTTCCGGAGCGGCACCAACGCGGTGCCGGTCTATGCCACCGTCATCGACGCCGGCGGCCGCCTGGTGCCCGACCTGACGGCCGACGACTTCGAGATCTACGACAACGGCCGCCGCCAGGACATCACCGTCTTCGCCAACACCGTCCAGCCGCTGCGGCTGGTGATGATGCTCGACCGCAGCACCAGCGTGCTCGAGAACTTCGACCTCGTCCGCGAGGCCGCCGAGGCCTTCGTCGACCGCCTGCTGCCCGGCGACCTCGCGCGGATCGGCAGCTTCGCCCAGCGCGTCCAGGTGGACCCGCGCGAGTTCACCGGTGACAAGGACGAACTGCGCGACATCCTTCGCAACGAGCTCCAGGACGCGGGGCCGACGCCGCTCTGGAATGCCGTCGCGGTGGCCCTGAACGCCCTCGACGACGAGGACGGCCGGCGGGTGGTGCTCGTGTTCACCGACGGCGTCGACTCCCCGGGCACGATCCGCGAGTCGAACGTCTCCGAGCGCGAGGCCACGAGCAGCGCGCGGCGCGACGACGTGATGGTGTACGGGATCGGGCTGACCGGGGAGGTGCCGTCCGACTACGCCCCGCGGGCGCCGCTCGGCGGCGGCCGCTCGCGCGGGGGCTTCCCGGGCATGGGCCGCGGCGGCGGCACCTTCGGCGGCCTCCCGCCCCGCATGGTCCACCAGAAGCCCGACGAGGGGCTGGCGCGCATTGCGTCGGAGACCGGCGGGGGCTACTTCGAACTCGAGGCCGCCGACGACCTGTCGTCGACCTTCGCGCGGGTGGCGGACGAACTGCACCACCAGTACACGCTCGGGTTCGCGCCCGACACGCTCGACGGCAAGACCCACAAGCTCGAGGTGCGGGTCAAGCGAAGCGGGATGTCCGCGCGGGCCCGGAAGAGCTACGTCGCGGCCCGGTGAGGCGACCGGCCGGTCAAGCCGGGCGCCCCGGTGCCGATTTCCTTGACAGCGAACGCGCCCAGCCATGCCTCCCGGTCCCTCGACTGTCCCCGTAAACGAAGAACGGCGAGGCGGGCCGGACCTTTGCCGGCTTCGTCAAGAACATGGCGATGGACGGCCGGAACTACTGGGTGATGGCGCCCGTCCTGCCCATCGACGGCGGCTATCTCTCGGTCCGCCTGAAGCCCTCGAGCGCCTTCTTCGGCCTGATCCCCGGGCTGTACGCGTCGCTGCTCGAGGTCGAGGCGGCGGCCGGCACCGAGGGCGGCGCCTGGCGCACCGGGATGGCGGCGGCGGGCGAGGCGCTCGGGACGGCCCTGGCGGCCCACGGCTTCCCGAGCTACGACCACTTCATGTACGCGGCGCTCGCGGCGGAGATGGCGGGCCATCGCGCGCGGAGCCGGGCGGTTGCGGCTGACGACGAGACCCGCGGGGGACGCCTGGGGCGGCTGGCGTTCTCGACAACGGCCGCGACGCTGCAGGTGGAGATGGCCGGGTTCTTCCTGCGGGAGCTGATTGCCTCGGAAGGCGCGGGCTCGGAGACGGCGCTCGCCGCCTCGCGCACGCGCCTTGACGTCGCGACGCTGATGACCTCCAGCCGCGCGGGGGTGGAGCGGCTGCTCGCCGCCCTGCCGCGGGTGGAGCAGCCGTTCGGGCGGCGCCCCCTTGACCCACCGCGCCGGAATGCGGACGATAATCCAGAGGAATCGTCCCGACCGCTTCCATGCGCCCCGTCCCCCGGCGCCTGGCGGGAACCCGACAGCGAACCATGATCATTCCCCCAGACGCCGGGTTCGAAGACCCGGCTGCCGATGCCCTGCGTGTCTGGGACCTCGAATACCGCCTGGGTGCGTCCGACGAGATCGTCGCGGTCGGAGGCGCCTGGCACGACTTCGCCGCGGCCAACGACGGCGCGGCGGTCGCCGAGGCGCGGGTCGTCGGCCACAGCATCTGGACGTTCGTCGCCGGCGCCGAGGCGCGCAGCCTGTACCGCCGGATCTACGCCCGCGCCCGTTCGGGGCGGCGCCTGCGGTTCCCCATCCGCTGTGATTCCCCGTCGAGCCGGCGGGTCCTCGAGATGGAAGTCGCGATGGATGCGTCGGACCTCCGCATCCGCACGCGCACGCTGATCGACGAGCCCAGGGAATACACGCCGATGCTGGCGCCCGGCGCGCCGCGGTCCGAGGAGTTCCTGTCGATCTGCGGGTGGTGCAGCCGGGTGCGCCTCGACGATCGGTGGGCCGAGGTCGAGGAAGCGGCGCGCCACCTCGGGCTGCTGTCGCGCCCCTCCCTGCCGCAGCTCACCCACGGCATCTGCCCCGACTGCCTCGCGCGGATGAGCGACCTCGTCGTCTAGGCGTCCGGGCGCCGGCTACCGGCGGCCGTCGAAGTATTCGACGATGAGGCGGCCGATCCGGCCGATGCGGTCCTCGGCCTCCGCGTACGGCCCCTGGATGCCGTTGGCGAAGAAGGCGACCACCACGGGGCCCGAGCGCGTGTAGAGGATGCCCGCGTCGTTGGCGATCGTGCCGCCGTCGCCCGTCTTGTGGGCCACCGGCACGGCGACGAAGTGGGGCAGCCGGCGCGCGCCGAGCTGCTGCCGCCGGAGCGCGTTCAGCATCTCGGCCGTGCTGTACGGCGAGGCGGCCGTCCCGCGCGCGATGTCCTCCAGCAGCCTCGCCGTCGCGCGCGGCGTCATGCTGCCCAGCCACAGTGCCGGGTTCCTCGACGTCTCCTCCTCGCGCAGGCGGGCGAAGCGCTGCCGGTTCGCGGGCGTCGTGACGATGTCCACCCACGCGGCCTTCGGTCCCGTGAAGACCGTCCGGTAGGCGGTGAACAGCGGGTTGCCGTCCATCGCGTAGAGCAGGCCCGTTGTCTCCTCCGCGGTCAGGTCCGCGAGCGCCGGGTCGAGCATGCCGAGCAGCACCCGCCGGTACTCGTGCGGCCGGCCGTTGGCGTGCAGGTCCGCGTAGCCGCGGCTGGCGAGCCAGCCGTTGACCGCGTCGATGCCGCCGACGGCCTCGATCACCCGGTCGGTCGCCGTGTTGTCGCTCACGATGATCATCTGCGTGATGAGGTCCCGTAGCGTCGGCTCGATGCCCGGCTCCAGGTACTGCAGGGTGCCGGTGCCATGCCGCCACTGGGCGCGGCTGATGACCTCGCGGCTCCGCAGGTCGAGATGGCCCTCGTCCGCGAGCCGGTAGGCGCGGAGCATGAACGTGAGCTTGATCAGGCTCGCGCTGCTGAACGCCTGGTCCGCGCGGACGCCCGCCGTCTCGCCGGTGTCGAGGTGCTTCACGAAGATGCCCGTCGTCGCGGGGAAGCGGGCGAGCTCGCGCCCGAGCAGCGCCGCGAGCCCGGAGGGGGGCGGCGCCTGCGGCGACGCGACGAGCGGGGTGGCTGCGGCTATCATCAGCAGGACGACGCGGAGTCGGCGCATGCGCCGACTATAGCGCCGTTCACGGGCGCCGGTGCGGCGCGGACGGGTCCGCGCGGAGGCGGGGAGGACGATGACAGGCTGGCCTTTCGCGGATCTCGCGCTCAGCCGCCGGCTCGAACGTGCCGAGGCGGCGTCGAACGCGCGCTTCGTCGAGGCGCGGGCCCGCGTCGACCCGTCGGCGGCGGCCGCGTGGATCGAGGTGGCCGGCGCGTACGCCATGTTCGACGGCGTCGACTCCCCGCTGACACAGACCTTCGGCCTCGGCCTGTTCGGTGACACCGGGGACCGGGAGCTGGCGCGGCTCGAGGCGTTCTTCGACGGGCGCGGGGCGGCGGTGCACCACGAGGTCAGCCCGCTGGCCGGCGTGGAACTCGCCGCGCGGCTCGCGCGGCGCGGCTACGTGCCCGAGGAGTTCACCACCGTGCTGTGCCGCCCGCTCGGCGGGTCGCCTGACGGGGATACCACACCGGCGGGCGGGGTGGCCGTGGAGCCCCTGCCGGACGGGCAGGCGGGGCTGTTCGGGGACGTCGCGGCCCGCGGGTGGGCGGAGTTCCCGGAGGTGGCGCCCTTCGTCGCGGACCTGAGCGCCGTCTTCGCGCACCACGCCGCCGCGCGCTGCTACCTCGCGGTCGTGGACGGCGTGCCGGCCGGGACCGGCGTGCTGACGATGCACGAGGGCGTGGCGGTGCTGGCAGGGGCCAGCACCGTGCCGGAGGCGCGGTGCCGCGGCGCCCAGCGCGCGCTGCTCGCCGCCCGCCTGGCCGACGCCGCGGCCGCCGGCTGCGACCTGGCGATGATCGCCACCGCTCCCGGCAGCGCCTCCCAGCGCAACGCCGAGCGCCGGGGATTCAGGATCGCCTACACCCGCGCGAAATGGTTCCTGGCGCGCGGGTGAGTCCAGAATCGAGAATCAAGGTCCTGATTTCTTGATTCTTGATTCTCGATTCCTGATTCCTCATCGTCAGAACAGGTACGAGCCTTTCTCGTTCGCCGCCTCGGCAAGCCGGCGGCGCATGGCCACGGCGTTGGGCGGGGTGACCTTGAGCAGGCGCCGGAGCGCGGCGAGCTGGGTGCGCAGCGTGTCGCCCTCGGCCATCGCGGCGAGCGCGTGGCGCGCGGCGAGCTCGATCCGTCCGGCGGCCCCGGCGGTGTAGACACTGGCCGCGTCGGCGTGGAGCGCGGCGGCGCCGGCGTCGCCCCCTGAGGCGGCGAGGGCGCGGAGCACGGCGCTCTCGGACGCGTAGGTGTCGATCAGGATGTCGGCCAGGAAGCTCAGGACCTCCTGCTCGCCGTCGAGCTTGGTGCCGTAGCGCTGCATGGCGGCGCCGGCGATGAGCAGCACGACCTTCTTGAAGGCGGCGAGCGCGCGCTGCTCCTCGACGAGCGGGCCGTCCTCCATGTCGCCGAGCGACGGCGACGGGCTCATGATCTCGTCCATCAGCGCCTTGGCGGCGGGGATGAGCGGGAGGTCGCCCTTGAGGGCCTTCTTGATGAGCATCCCGGGGATGAGCAGCCGGTTGATCTCGTTGGTGCCCTCGAAGATCCGGTTCACGCGCGCGTCGCGGTAGTGGCCCTCGGCCGGGTAGTCCTTCACGAAGCCGTTGCCGCCGTGGATCTGGACGTTCTCGTCGAGGATGTAGTCGATCACCTCGCTGCCGAGCACCTTGGCAATCGACGCCTCGACGGCGAACTCCTCGAGCGCGTGCAGCATCGGGGCGCCGTCGTTCGGCTGCCGGTCCGGCGTCGCGGCGATGCGCTGATCGATGAGGCCGGCGGTGCGGTACATCATCGCCTCGAGGGCGTACTGCCGTGCGATCATCTCGCCGATCTTGTGCTTGATGGCGCCGAAGCTGGCGATCGGCACGCCGAACTGCCGGCGCGTGGCGGCGTACTTGATCGACTCGCCGATGGCCTGGCGGGCGCCGCCCGAGCACATGGCGCCGAGCTTGAAGCGGCCGAAGTTGAGGACGTTGAACGCGACCTTGTGGCCCTTGCCGACCTCGCCGAGCACGGCGTCGGCCGGCACCTTCACGTCCTGCAGCAGCACCGGCGTCGTCGACGAGCCGTGGAGGCCCATCTTGTGCTCCTCCTTGCCGCTCGAGACGCCCGGCCACGCCTTCTCGACGATGAACGCGGTGAACTGCTCGCCGTCCACCTTCGCGAAGACGATGTAGAGGTCGGCGAAGCCGCCGTTGGTGATCCACATCTTCTCGCCGGACAGGACGAAGCTGCCGTCGGGCTGCCGGGTGGCCCGGCACTTCGCGCCGAGCGCGTCCGACCCCGAGCCGGACTCGCTCAGGCAGTACGCGCCCACGGTCTCGCCCGAGACGAGCGCCGGCAGGTACTTCGCCTTCTGCGCCTCGCTGCCGAACATGTAGATCGGCGTGATGGTCAGGTTGGCCTGCGCGCCGAACGTGGCGCCCCACGACGCGTAGCGCGACATCTGCTCCGAGACCACCAGCGTCGCGATCTTGTCGAGATCCACGCCCCCGTAGGCCTCGGGCACGTTGGTGCCGAACAACCCCAGCTCGCCGCACTTGCCGACGAGCTCGCGGTTGAGCGACCACTCCTTCTGCTCCAGCCGCTCGACCAGCGGCAGCACCTCCTGGTCGATGAACTCCGCGGCGGTCTGCGCGATGAGCACGTGCTCCTCGGAGAGCTTCTCGGGTGTCATCACGTCGGCCGGCCGCGTCTCGTCGATGAGCCACGCCCCACCCTTCACCGCCTGCGAGCGTTCCGTTGCCATCTCGTTGCCTCTCTTCGCTTCCAGGTTCGCCTGGTTCGTCTGGTTCGACGGGTTCGTCTGGTTCCCCGGGCTCCCGCGCCCGTGCCGCTCAGTTCCCGTCGCGCCGCCTGGTTTCGGTTTCCCGACGTCGACTCTGGCTTTCTTGATTCTGAATTCTTGATTCTTGATTACTCATCGAGAGCGCCCGGTATTCAGAGGCGCTCGAAGATTCCAGCCGCCCCCATGCCGCCGCCCACGCACATGGTGACCATCCCGTAGCGCGCGCCGCGGCGGCGCATCTCGTGGACGAGCGTGGTCGTCAGCTTCGCGCCGGTGCAGCCGAGCGGGTGGCCGAGCGCGATGGCGCCGCCATTGACGTTCAGCCGCGCCGGGTCGATGCCGAGCTCCTGCATGCACGCGAGGGCCTGGGACGCGAACGCCTCGTTGAGCTCGATGAGGTCGATGTCGTCCAGCGAGAGCCCCGTCTGGGCCAGCACCTTGTTGATCGCCGGCACGGGCCCGATCCCGAACAGCTCCGGGCGGACGCCGGCGGTCGCGTAGCCGACGAAGCGGGCGAGCGGCGTGAGGCCCCGCTCCCGGGCGTACCCGGCGGAGGTCAGGACCACGGCCGCCGCGCCGTCGCTGGTCTGCGAGGCGTTGCCGGCGGTCACGGTCCCGTCCACCAGGAAGGCCGGCTTGAGCTTCGCGAGGGCCTCCATGGACGTGTCCGCGCGCGGCCCCTCGTCGGTCGCGAAGACGGCCTCGCGCACCGCCGGCCGCCCGTTCGCCGCGGGCGTGGCGATGCGGATGGTCAGCGGGAGGATCTCCCCGGCGAACCGCCCCGCCTCGATCGCGGCGACGGCCTTGCGATGGCTGTCCAGCGCGAAGGCGTCCTGTGCCTCGCGCGTGATGCCCGACTCCCGCGCGTGGTTCTCGGCCACGAGCCCCGTCGTCAGGTAGACGTCGGGGTAGGTCATCACCAGCCCCGGGTTGGGCGAGATCTTGTTGCCGCCCATCGGCACGAGGCTCATCGACTCGGTGCCGCCGGCGACGACGACGGGGGCGTGGCCGAGCATGATGCGCTCGGCCCCGTAGGCGATGGCCTGGAGGCCGGACGAGCAGAAGCGGTTGACCGTCACGGCCGACGCCTCCACCGGCAGGCCCGCCCGGAGGCTGGCGATCCGGGCGACGTTCAGGCCCTGCTCGGCCTCGGGCATCGCGCAGCCCAGGATGACGTCCTCGACGTCGGACGGGTCGACACCGCCGGACCGCTTGAGGGCCTCGGCGATGACCGCCGCGCCCATGTCGTCGGGCCTGGTGGTGCGGAGCGCGCCCTTCGGGGCCTTGCCCACCGCCGTGCGGACCGCCGAGACGATGACTGCGTCGTGCATGATCGGTTCCTTCCGGGGACCCGCGCGGCCGCGCGCCGGTCCGTGTCAGCGGGCTCCTTCGGCCATCCAGCCGGCGACCAGGTCCTCGATGGCCTCGCCCGCCTGCATCGTCTTGCCGTCGAAGAGATGGTCGGCGGCCTCGATCTCGACCAGGTCCTTGGGCTCGTCGAGCCCGGCGTAGAAGCGCCGTACCGAGGCGAGCGGCACGAGTTCGTCGTGCTCGCCGTGGACGATGAACGTGGGCCGGCCGCCCGCGGCGACCGCGGAGAAGTCGTACTGGTCGACGGGCGGCGCCACCGCGAGGAGGGCCGCGACGCGCGGGTCGGCGGACCCGGTCGCGAGCGCGATCCAGCTCCCGAACGAGAAGCCGCCGGCGACGAGCGGCAGGCCCGGGTAGCGCGCGGCCATGAAGTCGAGCGCCGCCCGGAAGTCGTCCATCTCCCCGCGGCCGTCGTCGAACGCGCCGGCGCTGCCGCCGACGCCCCGGAAGTTGAAGCGGAGGACGACGCAGCCGGCGCGGGCGAGGGCCTTCGCCGCCTGGTACACCGCCCGCGTGTGCATCGTGCCGCCCTGGGTCGGCAGCGGGTGGGCGAACACCGCGGCCGCGCGCGGCTCGCCGTCCGGCCGGTCGAGGACCGCCTCGAGCCGGCCCGCGGGGCCTGGAATGTCGTGCACAGCTTCTGTCGTCATGCGTCCGTCACGTCTCTCGCGAAATCACCGATCAAGGCCGCGAACTCCCGCGGGCGCGTGACCAGGCCGATGTGCCCGGTTCGCGCCAGCGTCGCCTGCCGGACCGTCCGGAGCGCCGCGTAGCGGGCGGTCTGCTCCACCGGCACCACGCGGTCGAGCGCCGGTTCTCCCGTCACGACCAGCGCCGGTGCCGTGATGGCGTCGAGGCCGGCGAAATGGTGGGCCAGCGCCCACTCGACCCGCCGCGCCATCCGCCGCGGCGACGCCGGCGCGGCGGCGACCCCGGCCGCGGCCCGCGCCATGAAGCGGAGCCGCGGCGCCACCGCCGGAATCGCGGCCCGGACCTCGGGGTAGAGCCGCGCTGGCGCCGACACGGCGAAGACCGGGCTCAGCAGCCGGGGCGCGGCCAGGTACATCCGCGCCCGCCGATCGGGGATCCAGTCTATCGGCAGCGCCGACACGAGCGCGACGCCGGCGACCCGCGCCGGCCGTGTCGCCGCGTACTCCGCGGCGATCAGGCCCCCGTACGAGACGCCGACGATCACCGCGCGCCCGACGGCGGCGCGGTCGAGCGCCTCGTCGACCTGCGCGAGGTAGTTGCCGAAGCCCCGCGTCTCCTGCCAGGCCCACCCGCCCGACGGCTCGTCGGCGAGCGAGAACCCGAGCGCCCGCCCCCGCGCCGCCAGCGCGTCGAGCGCCGCCTCCATCCACTCCCACCGCCCCTGGATCCCAGGGATGAGGACCATCGGGGCGCCCGCACCGCGGTCCAGCAGGATTCCGCTACTCACCTGAAGCCAACACCCAGCCGCATCCGGCCGCCACTCCGTTGGGAACACGGAGACACGGAGAAGGCCACGGAGACACGGAAACAAGCCATCGCTCGGCTCAAGCCACCCGCCAATAGATCACCCGATAGATCGTGAGATCTCCAGATCACCAAGTTCCATCACGAGATCACGAGGTCACCAGATCATCAGATTCAATTTCTCAACGGCTTGCCTGTCTTCAGCGTGTGCTGAATCCGTTCGAGCGTCTTTCGCTGGCCGAGCAGCCGGAGGAACGCCTCGCGCTCCAGGTCCAGCAGGTACTGCTCGCCGACCGTCGTCGCGTGCGGGAGCGACCCGCCCGCGAAGATGTGGGCGAGCGACTCGCCGATCAGCTTGTCGTGGAGGCTGGCGCGGCCGGCGCGCCAGGCCAGGTGGACGCCGAGCCGGAGCGCGGCGCTCAACGACTCGCCGCCGACCGGGATTGCCGTGCGGGGCGCCGGCTTGTGGTACCCCTCGCGGACGCGATCGAGCGCCACGGCCTTCGCATCGGCGATGAGCCGCTCCCGGTTCATCGTGAACGCGTCGGTCGGGGCGAGGTAGCCGAGGCGGAGGGCGTCCGGGCCGCTGGCCGAGACCTTCGCGAGCGCCACCGTCTCGAACGCCTTCTGCACGTAGGGCAAGGGGTCGCTCTCGGGCGTGGGGAGCGCCGACATCGCCCGCACCAGCATCTCCTTGGTGCCGCCGCCGGCCGGGATGAGGCCGACGCCGACCTCGACCAGGCCCATGTAGGTCTCGCCGGCGGCCTGCACGCGGTCGGCGTGCAGGGCGATCTCGGTGCCGCCGCCGAGCGTCATCCCGGCCGGCGCGACGACCACCGGCACGTCCGCGTAGCGCAGCGCCATCGTCGCCTGCTGGAACGCGCGGACCATCAGGTCGATCTCGTCCCAGTTGCCCTCCTGCGCCTCGAGCAGCACCAGCATCAGGTTCGCGCCGGCCGAGAAGTTGGGCGCGTCGTTGCCGACGACGAGCGCGACGCCCTGCTCGGCGGCGTGCTTCACGCCGGCGTGGAGCATCTGGATGGTGTCGGCGCCGATCGCGTTCATCTTCGAGTGGAACTCCACCGCGAAGACGCCGTCGCCGATGTCGAGGAGGCTGGCGCCGGCGTTCTTCTTCACGACCCGGCCGGCCTCGCGGGCGGTGCGGAGGATGAGGAGGTCCGGGGCGGCGGGCGGCACGAGTCCGTCGCGGAAGCGGTTCTTCCCCGCGTCGAGCACGCCCTGGACGAGCGGCGGCACGCCGCCGGCCATCGCGTGCCCACCGGCGGCAGCCGCCGCGGCCATCACCTCCGCGACGCCGATGGCGTCGAAGAGCTCGAACGGGCCGAGGTCCCAGCCGAAGCCCCACCGCATCACCCGGTCGACGTCGTCGATCGAGTGGGCGATGGCGGGGGTGATGCGGGCGGTGTAGACGAGCGTGGGCGCCAGGGTCGCGCGGAGGAACTCGCCCGCCTTGTCCGTGCCGGCGAAGAGCGTCCGGAGGCGCTCGCCGAGGTCGTCGATGGCCTTGCCGGCCTCGATCGACCCGAGCCGCGCGGGCTGCTTCGGGCGGTACTCGAGCGTGGCGGGGTCGAGCGTCCGGATCTCGGTCTCGCCCTTCTCGTTCTTCCGCTTCTCGTAGAACCCCTTGCCCGTCTTGTCGCCGAGCAGGCCGCGCTCGACCATGCCCGCGATGAGAGGCGGCACGGCGAAGGCCGCGCGGTCGGCCTCCGACCCGAGCCGCTCATGCAGGTTCGCCATCACGTGGGCGAGGATGTCCACGCCCGCGAGGTCCATGGTGCGGAAGGTCGCGCTGCCGGGGCGGCCGATCGCGCGGCCGGTGATCTGGTCGATCTCCTCGATCGTGTACCGGCCCGTCGCGAGCGCCTCGAGCGTCTTCGTCACGCCGTAGAGCGCGACGTGGTTGCCTATGAAGTTCGGCGTGTCCTTCGCCACGACCACGCCCTTGCCGAGCAGGTGGTCGGCCACGCGCGTGACCTCGGCGACAACGCCCGCGTCGGTCTCGGCCGTCGGGATGATCTCGAGCAGCCGCAGGTAGCGCGGCGGGTTGAAGAAGTGCGCGCCCAGCCAGTGGCGCCGGAAGTCGTCGCTCCGCCCCTCGGCCAGCGCGGCGAGCGGGATGCCCGAGGTGTTCGAGCTGACGATCGTGCCCGGCCGGCGCGCCTCGTCCACGCGGGCGAGGAGCTGCCGCTTGAGGTCGAGCCGCTCGACGATGGCCTCGATGACCCAGTCGGCGCCGGCGATGGCGGCCATGTCGGTGTCGAACCCGCCCGTCCTGACGAGCCGCCAGGCGTCGGGCGTGAACTGCGGATCGGGCTTGAGGCGCCTGGCCCGCTCGAGGCCGGCCTGTGCGGCCTCGGGGGTGACGTCGAGCAGCAACGCCGGCAGGCCGGCGTTGGCCGCGTGCAGCGCGATCTGCGCGCCCATCGTGCCGGCGCCGAGGACGGCCACGGCGTTGATGCGGCCGGTGCTCTGAGTCATGCGCGAACCCCGTTGATGAAGAGATCGACGATGGCGTCCGCCTCGGCGGCGAGCGCGTAGCGGCGGCGGCTGAGCACCCAGTTGGTGGCCATCTCGTCCAGCGCCCCGAAGAAGATCTTGGCGGCCATCGTCGGGCTCACGCCGGTGCGGAAGACGCCGGCCGCCTGGCCGTCGGCGATGACGTCGCGGATGCGCGCCAGGTAGCTCTGCATGTAGGTGGCCGAGAAGCGCTCCATGAACTTCACCGACTGACGCAGCTCGACCTGGAAGACGACGGCGAGGTCCCTGTCGCGGCCGAGCCGCTCGAGGTGGAGGCGCGCGATGGTGCGGAGGCGGTCGGCGGGGCCGGCGCCCGGGGCGAGGGCGGCCCCGGCCTCGTCGAGCGCCTCGCGCATGGTGCGCTCGAAGAGCGAGACGAGCAGGTCGTCCTTGCCGCGGAAGTAGAGGTACACGGTGCCGGCCGCGACGCCGGCCTCCCTGGCCACGTCGGCGACCTGGGCCTGGTGGAAGCCGTGGCGCGCGAAGATCTTGGTGGCGGCGCGCAGGATGGCCGCGCGCTTGTCGGGCGCGGCGGCGGGGGCGCGGACGGCGCGCGGGCTGCGGCGGGCGGTGGCGCTGGGCATGGCGAGCTTACTGAATGAATGTTCATTCATGCCGGCCCCGGTGTCAAGCGCCCGGAACTCGGGCCAAGACCCGCCACGAAGCGCACGATGGACCCGAAGGACGCGCGAAGCCGCCCTGCCCCAGCGCACCCTTGCCACCCCCGGCACTGTTGGCACCCCTGGCACCCTGGCGGCGCACCCTTGGCACCCTTGGCACCTTTGGCACCCCTGGCACCCTGGCGTAGTATCCCCCCATGAAGCGCCTTGTCTTGACGTTCCTCCTCTTCGTCCTCGCCCTTGCGGGCGCGCCTCGCGGAGGGCTACACGCCGCGGACGCCGGCACCCGCCTCCTCCGGACGCCGACGGTCAGCGCCACCGACATTGCCTTCGCCTACGCCCAGGACATCTGGATCGTCCCGCGCGCCGGCGGCGCGGCGCGCCGGCTCACGAGCTTCCAGGGGCAGGCGTCGAACCCCCACTTCTCGCCGGACGGGCGGCAGGTCGCGTTCACCGGCCAGTACGGCGGCAACTCCGACGTCTACGTCGTGCCTGCCGCCGGCGGCGAGCCCACGCGGCTCACCTGGCACCCCGGCGCCGACCTGGTGCAGGGCTGGACGCCCGATGGCCGCCAGGTGCTGTTCGCGTCGGGCCGCGCCACCTGGGCGCCGACCCAGACCCTCCGGTTCTGGACGGTCCCGGCCGCGGGTGGGCCGCCAGAGCCGATGGCACTGCCGCGCGGCTACCAGGGCAAGATCGCCGCGGACGGCAGCCACATCGCCTACCGCATGAACACGTCCTGGGACGAGGAGCGCCGGAACTACCGGGGCGGGCAGAACCGCCCGATCTGGATCGTCGACCTCCAGACCTGGGACCTCGAGTCGCCGCCGTGGACCGACTCGGAGGACATCGACCCGGTCTGGGTCGGCGACGCCGTCTACTTCGTCTCGGATCGCGGCGGTGTCGCCAATGTGTGGCGCTACACCCCGGCGACGAAGGCGCTCGCGCAGGTCACCCGCTTCACCGACTTCGACGTCAAGGCGCTCGACGCCACCGCCGATGCCGTCGTCTTCGAGCAGGCCGGCTACGTCCACCTGCTCGACCCGGCGAGCGGCCAGAGCCGGGTCGTGCCGATCGAGGCGCGGGGCGACTTCCCCTGGATGATGCCGCGGTGGGACGACGTGACGGCGCGGATGGCGAACGTGAGCCTGTCGCCGACCGGCAAGCGCGTGCTGGTCGAGGCGCGGGGCGAGGTCTTCACGATCCCGGCCGAGAAGGGCGACGTCCGCAACCTGACACGGTCGAGCGGATCGGCCGAGCGCGACCCGGCGTGGTCGCCCGACGGCAAGTGGGTCTCGTACTTCAGCGACAAGTCCGGCGAGTTCAAGCTCGTCGTCGAGGCGCAGGACGGCCTGGCGCCCCCGCGCGAGATCGCGCTCGACAAGCCGACGCACTACTACACGCCGGCGTGGTCGCCCGACTCGACCAGGCTCCTCTTCACCGACACGAACCTCAACGTGTGGGTGATGGACGTCGCGACCGGCACGGCGAAGGTCGTCGGCCGCGACCCGTGGATGGTGCCGCAGCGGACGCTGGCGCCGTCGTGGAGCCCGGACTCGAAGTGGGTGGCCTATGCGGCGCGGCTCGACTCGCTCTACCGCGCGATCTTCGTCGTCAACGTCGACACCGGCGCGCGCACGCAGGTGACCGACGGGCTCGCCGACGCGATGTACCCGGTGTGGGACAAGGGCGGGAAGTACCTGTGGTTCCTCGCGTCCACGGACTTCGGCCTCGGGTCGCAGTGGCTCGACATGACCTCCTACGACCGCGAGGAGACCTTCGGCCTCTACCTCGCCGTGCTCGACAACGAGACGGCGAGCCCGTTCCTCCCGGAGAGCGACGAGGACGGCGGGATCCGTCCCGCCGCGGCGGCGGCGGAGGCCCCAGCCGCCCCGGCGGCCCCGGTCGTCCGGGTCGACGCGGACGGCCTGGCGCGGCGCATCCTCGCGGTGCCCGGCGTTCCCGAGCGCCAGTACTCGTCGCTCGAGCCCGGCGTGGCCGGGACGGTCTTCTACCTCGAGGCGCCGGCCGGGCCGGGCGGGCGGGGCAACGCGCTGCACCGCTACCGGCTGAGCGAGCGGAAGGCCGAGGACTTCGCCGCCGGCGTCGCCGAGTACTCGGTCAGCGCGGACGGCAGGAAGCTCGTCTATCGCACGCCGGCGCCGGGCGCGGCGAACGGCGCCCGGCCGGCGCCGCCCGCCCTGTATCTCGTGGATGCCGACAAGGCGCCGCCGTCCCGCGACCAGGGCAAGCTCGACGCGACGCTCCGCATGCAGCTCGACCCGAAGGCCGAGTTCGCCGAGATCTTCGCGGAGGGCTGGCGCAACCAGCGGGACTACCTCTACGTGCCCAACATGCACGGCGCCGACTGGCCCCGGATGCGCGAGATGTACGGCCAGCTCCTCCCGTATGCGATGCACCGGGCCGACCTGACCTACCTGCTCGACATGATGGGCGGCGAGATCGCCATCGGGCACTCGTACGTGCGTGGCGGTGACCTGCCCGAGGTGCCCCGTCCGAGGGCGGGCTGCTCGGCGCCGACTTCGCGATCGAGCAGGGCCGCTACCGGATCGCGCGCATCTACGACGGCGAGAGCTGGAACCCGGAACTCCGCGCCCCGCTCGCGGCCCCGGGGCTCGCCGTGGCCGAGGGCGACTACGTCCTCGCCATCAACGGCGTCGACCTGGCCGGCAGCGACAACATCCACCGCCTGCTCGACGGCACGGCGAACCGGCAGACGGTGCTGACCGTGAACGGCCAGCCGGGCGCCGCCGGCGCGCGGCAGGTGACCGTCGTCCCGGTGGCGAACGACCAGGGCCTGCGCACGCGCGCCTGGGTCGAGTCGAACCGCCGCCGGGTGGACGAGCTCTCGAACGGCCGGCTCGCCTACGTCTACGTGCCGAACACGGGGCAGGGCGGCTACGAGAGCTTCAACCGCTACTACTTCGCGCAGCAGGGCAAGGCGGGCGCCGTCATCGACGAGCGCTACAACGGCGGCGGCTCCGCCGCCGACTACATCATCGAGGTCCTGCAGCGCGACTTCGACGGCTACTTCAACAACGTGGCCGGCGACCGCAGGCCCTTCACCAGCCCCGAGGCCGGCATCTGGGGCCCGAAGGTCATGATCATCAACGAGATGGCCGGCTCGGGCGGCGACCTGATGCCCTACATGTTCAAGCGCCGGAAGATTGGCCCGCTGGTCGGCATGCGCACCTGGGGCGGCCTCGTGCACACCGCGGACACGCCCGCGCTCGTCGACGGGGGCACGATGATCGCGCCGCGCGGCGGGTTCTTCACCCGCGACGGCCGGTGGGCGGTCGAGAACGAGGGCGTGGCGCCGGACATCGAGGTGGAGAACTGGCCGAAGGCGGTGATTGCCGGCGGTGACCCCCAGCTCGAGCGGGCCGTGGCCGAGGCGCTCCGCCTGCTCGAGGCCAGCCCGCCCGACCGGCGGACCACCGAGCCGGCCCCGCCGGCGTGGGGCAAGCGGCCCCCGGGGCGGTGACCCGGGCGCGCCGGAATTTGACTTGCCTCCCCCCGTCCGGGGGGAGGATTATCTGCGGCACACGGATCAGGGCCCGCTGGGCCGGAGGGCTGGAAATGGACGTCAAGCAGGCAGTGTCGCGGCGCGGCTTCATGGGCGGCCTCGCCGCCGTCGTCGGAATGCTCGGCGTGAGCCCGGAGCGGCTCTTCGCCGGAGGCGGGCAGGTCCAGGACGCCGCCGCGCGCCAGGCGTCGATGACGGCCTACGACGGCTTCGCCAAGCTGGCCGCCAACGAGAACAACTGGGGGCCGCCGCAGTCGGCGCTCGACGCCATGGCGGGCGCCATGAAGTACGCGAACCGCTACGGCTATCCCGACGGCGGCATCGTCGAGGCCATCGCCGCGCACCACGGCGTGAAGCCCGCGAACATCCTCCTCGGCGCCGGCTCGGGCGAGATCCTGAAGGTCGTGGCGCTCACCACGCTCGAGGGCAACAAGAAGGTGATCGGCGTCCAGCCGTCCTTCGCGGCGGTCTTCGACGTGGCGACCGGCCTGCGCACCGACTCGATCCAGCTGCCGCTCGACAGGGACTACCGGCAGAACATCCCGGCGATGATCGAGGCGACGAAGCGGAACTACCGCGACGTCGGGCTCGTGTACCTCTGCAACCCGAACAACCCGACGGGGGTCCCGGTCTCGAAGGACGAGGTGCGGCAGCTGCTCGACGGCATCCCGGCCGACGTGCCGGTGCTCATCGACGAGGCGTACCACCACTACGTCGAGGACCCCGCCTACGCGACGTCCGTCCCGTACGTGCTCGAGGGCCGCAACGTCGTGATCGCGCGGACGTTCTCGAAGATCTCGGCGCTCGCCGGCATGCGCCTCGGCTACGCCGTGGCGCCGGCGGGGATCATCGACCGGATGCGGCCGCACAGCGTCGCCAGCATCAACGCGATCGTCAAGTGGGGCGGTGTCGCCGCGCTCGCCGACACCGCGTCGCAGGCGCGCATCAAGCGCATGACGATCGAGCAGCGCGAGAAGACGAGCCGCGAGATCGAGGCGCTCGGCTACGACGTGATCCCGTCGCAGACCAACTTCTTCATGGTCGCGATCCACCGGCAGGTGCAGCCGGTCATCGAGGAGTTCAAGCAGCGCGGCGTGCTCGTGGGCCGGCCTTTCCCGCCGATGCTCGAGCACCTGCGCGTGTCGGTCGGCACTCCCGAGGAGATGGACCGCTTCATGGCCGCCTTCCGGGAGATCTTTCCCGCGCGGACGACGACGGCGCAGAAATAGATCTCAGATCTCAGATCTCAGATTGCAGATTGAAACGCTTGCTGTGATCTGGGGACCGGGGCGGTGTTCGCACGGCACGAGGGCAGGTCTCCTGTTTTCGTGCCGTTGCCATCTTGCAGCCCCTCTGCGTTCCGTGTCTCCGCGTCTTCTCCGTGCCTCCGTGTTCCGCCGGTAGGCGTGTTACCGCCAGCGCATCAGGATCGTCTCGCGGTCGAAGACGCGGATGCCCACCCACAGCAGGCCGGCGTTCAGGAGCACCAGGCCGGCGCCGGCCAGCGCCAGCGCGCCGGGGCCGAGCACGAAGTGGCCCATCAGCTGGCCGACGAACACCGCGGTGATCGGCAGCACCATCACGGAGCCGAGCTGCTGCGCGGACCGCGGGTCGTTGACCCGCGACGAGATCACGACGGCGAGCAGCAGCGCCGCCAGCCCCACGAGGGGGCCATCCACCAGGAAGAGCAGCGCCGTGTGTGGCCCGACCAGCGCCGCGGCCACGCCGGGCTCGCCGACGAGCGCGATGCCGCCGACGTAGAGGCCGAGCGACGTCCAGGTCAGCAGCAGCGTCAGCCCGAACGGCGTCAGCGTCTTGGCCGCGAGCAGCTCCAGGGCCGTGAGCGGCGTCGCGAGCAGCGGCTCCAGGGTCTTCGCCTGCTTCTCGCCGATGACCGCGTGCGTCGCCAGGGCCATCGACGCGACGACGGGCACGAGCAGCAGCAGCATCGAGAACTGGACGAAGAGGAAGGCCTGCACCAGCGCCTCGCCCGACAGGGCCGCCAGGTCGGGCAGCACCGTCACGGCGGCCCGCGCCTGTTCCGTGAACTCCCCGCCGGCCTCGAGCGACTTGCCCATGAGGCGCGGCGTGACCACCACCACGAGGAAGGCGGGGACGAGGGCCCCGAGCACCATCGCGACCGCCGGCACCCACGCGCCGGGGTTGCGGGCCAGCTCGCGCAGGTCCTTGTCGACGATCGCGAGCACGCGCGCCACCTGCTGCCGCGTCATGCGTCCTCCGCGGCCGCGCCGACGAGGGAGAGGTAGACCTCCTCGAGCGTCCGCTGCTCCGGCGAGACCCGCACGAGGCGCGCGCCCCGTGCCGCCAGCCCCGAGACGATGGCGGGGATGTCCGGGATCGCCTCGACCACGAAGCCGGCGCGCGCGCCACGCGCCGTGACGTCGCGTCCCCCGAGCTCCGCGAGCGCCGCCTGCCAGGGCGCGGCCTCGCCGTCGATCTCGATCTCCACCCGCACGCCGCGCAGCCGGTGCCGCAGCGCGTCGGGCGTGTCCAGCGCGAGCAGCCGCGTCTTGAGGATCGCGATGCGGTCGGCGAGCGCCTCGGCCTCCGCCAGGTTGTGGGTCGAGACGATGACCGCGCGGCCGTCGGCGCGGAGGCCCAGGATGAGCTCGCGAACCTGCCGGGCCGACGCCGGGTCGAGGCCAGAGGTCGGCTCGTCGAGCAGGACGACCAGGGGGTCGTGCACGAGTGCCCGCGCGATGGCGACGCGCTGGCGCAGCCCCTTCGACAACTGCCCGGCCGCGTCACGCGCCCGGTCGGCCAGGCCCACGGCCGCCAGCGCCCTGTCGGTCGCGCCGCCGGGGTCCGTGAGCCCGTGCAGTCGCGCGTGGGTGAGGACGTTCTGCCGCACGGGCAGGCGCTCCCACAGGCCGGGCGACTCGGTGAGCAGGCCCACGGCGCCGCCCGTCCGCACGTCGCCGGCCGACGGCGCGATGAGGCCAGCGATCATCCGCAGGGTGGTGGTCTTGCCCGCGCCGTTCGGGCCGAGCAGCGCCAGGACCTCCCCGGCGCCGACCTCCAGCGCCAGGCGGTCGACGGCGAGGCGATCGCCGAAGCGGCGGGTGAGGCCAGCCGCCCGCACGAGCGCGGGGGCCGGCGCGGCGGCCGTGCGGCTCACGACGGGCCTACCGGACCTCGAAGGCGTCGCGGATGGCGGCGAAGAAGACCTCGGCCATCTTCTGGTAGCCGGCCTCGGTCGGATGGAGTCCATCCACGCCGATGTAGGCCGTCTCCCCGCCGAGCATGGCCTCGTAGAGATCGACGACGCGCGCCTGCTCGCCCGACGCCACGACCTTCAGGCGATCGTTGTAGCTCACGACGGTCGACACGGGCTGCGTGTTCTGGCCGCCGGGCCGCGGCGGGGGCAGGGTCGCGATGAACACCTCGGCGCCGCGGAACCGCGCGTCCTTCGCCATCGCCTCGACGGCGGCCGACGCCGGGCTGATGCCCGACGTGCCGAGCGCCGCCAGGTCGTTGTAGCCCGAGAGCAGCAGCACGACCTCGGGCCTCAGGCTCTGCATCAGCGCCGTGAACCGTGCCACGCCGTCCACCGCCCACTCGCCGGACTTGCCGGCGTTGGTGATCGCGATGCCCGACTGGTCCGGGTAGGCCGCGCGCACGAGCGCCGCCAGCTGGGTGGGATACGACGCCGACGGCACCAGCCGGAGCGCGAAGCTCGGGTACCGCGGGAGGACGCCCGCCGGCGTCGCGACCGGCACGGTGACCTCGCCGGCGGTCAGGCTGTCGCCGAAGGCGAGGAACGTCGACTTCGAGAGCTGGGGCGCCGCGGCGTCGACCGTCACCGTGAAGCTGCATGACGTCGCCTGGCTGGCCGCGTCGGTCGCGCGGCAGGTGACGGTCGTGCGCCCGATCGGGAACGCGTTGCCGGCCGGGGCGCCCGTGCAGGCCACGGTCACCGGCGCCGTGCCGCCCGCCGCCGTCGGGGTCGTGAACGACACCGTGGCGGTCGTGGCGCCGAGCGCCGCCGTGGCCGCCTGGTCGGCCGGGCAGCTCAGCGTGAGCGCGGGTCCGGGGTCGGGGACGACCGGCGGCCGCGGGGCCGGGGACGGGGCCGTCGGCGACGACCCGCAGGCGGCCGCCCACCCGGCGGCCAGGACGACGAGGACCAGCCGGAGCCGCGCGCGCCTCTGGGGCGCCAGGGGCGATGGAGCGTGGATCGCCGGGTTCACGGTGATCCGCACATTCTAGCCCACGCCCGGGGCGAACTCGTAGCAGCCAGGGGTGACGAGCAGCCGCCCCGCCGGGGTGAACGACAGCGAGGTCGGCGCGATCAGGCCCGCGCCGCGGAACTGGACCGTGCGGACCTTGTCGCCCCGCGCGTCGAACACGTAGGTGAAAGGCGCCGCGAAGGACACCCAGAGCTCGCCGCCGGGGCTCACCGCGGCGGCGCGCACCGTCGGGACGACCAGGGGGATCTCGCTGCCGTCGAGCGTCCGGCGCGGCCACACGTCCGGGAGCGAGGCGACCACCGGGTCGAGCTCGCGTCCCTGCATCAGGCGCTCGAACACGAGGCGCCCGTCCGCGTCGTACTTGCGGAAGACCGGCTGCCCGGCCAGGAACACGAAGTAGTAGCCGCCCGTGGGGTCCGTCAGGGGGATGCCCGCGTTCATCGCGAGGTGCAGCTGGCGGTCGGCCTCGTGCCCGGTCGGCCGGAGCCGGCCGATGGTCCGGACGGGGGTGCCTGCCAGGCCGTACAGCGTGATGAGGCTCCCGGTCTCGGGCTGGTTGATGAGGAGCCCGGTGCCGGTGTACTCCAGCGTGCCGACCCCGTCGAGGGCGAGCCCGCCGATGCTGACGCGCGGCGTGGCGCGGCCGGGCAGCGCGAAGCCGCCGGCGAGCCGGCCGTCGGCCGCGAAGATCTGGATGCGTTCCCGGCGGTTGGGCGCGTCGGCGACAACGAACGTGCCGTTGGAGGCGACGCCGAAGGCGCTCGGCTCGATGACGCGCCCCTCCTCGCCGCCGATCTCGACCAGCTTCTCGGCCGGCCCGGCGGCCCGGTCGGCGCCCCAGACCGTGTGGCCGCGGCGGTCGAAGACGAAGTAGCGTCCGCTCGTGGCGCGCACGAACCCGATCGGCTCGCGGAAGAGGCCGACGATGTCGGGGGAGAGGCCGCCGGCGGCGCGGAGGACCTCCATCGCGCCCGGAGAACGCGAAACGGCGGCCTGGGAAGCCCAGGCCGCCGTTGCGAGCAGTGCGAGACCGAGCGCGACGAGGCTAGTACGCCGCAAGATCCCTGATGGCCTGGAGCACGTCGGCCGACTGCGGCAGGATGACCTCCTCGAGGTCGGGGCAGTAGGCGACGGGGCAGTCCATGGCGGTGACGCGCTTGATCGGGGCGTCGAGGTAGTCGAACAGCTCGTCGCTGATCCGGGCGGCGATTTCCGCGCCGAAGCCGCAGGTGAGCTGGTCCTCGTGCGCGATGATCACGCGGCTGGTCTGCTTGACGAGCGCGGCGATGCCCTCCCAGTCGTAGGGCATGATCGTGCGGAGGTCGAAGACGGCGGCGCTGATGCCGTCCTTCTCGGCCTGCTGCGCCGCGAGGAGCGAGCGCTGCACGAGCGCGCCCCAGGTCAGGACGACCAGGTCGGTGCCTTCGCGCCGGAGCGCGCCCTTGCCGAACGGGACCATGTACTCGGCGCCCGGGTAGACCCCCTTGTTGTAGGTCTGCCGGTAGAGGTGCTTGTGCTCGAGGTACATCACGGGGTCGTCGCAGCGGATCGCCGTGCGGAGCAGCCCCGCCGCGTCGACGGCGTTGGACGGGAACGCGATGCGGATGCCGGGGCAGTGGGCGAAGATGCTGACCCCGGACTGGCTGTGGTACGGCGCGCCGCCGCGGAGGTAGCCGCCGATCGGGACGCGGACGACCATCGGGCAGGAGAAGTTGTTCGACGAGCGGTAGCGCAGCATCGCCATCTCGTCGCGCAGCTGCATCATCGCCGGCCAGATGTAGTCGAAGAACTGGATCTCGACGACCGGCTTGATGCCGCGGGTGGCCATGCCGACCGCGCGGCCGATGATGTTGGCCTCGGCCAGCGGCGAGTTGAAGACGCGCTCGCTGCCGTAGGCCGCCTGCAGGCCGTGGGTGACCTTGAACACGCCGCCCTTGCCGGGCACCTGGCCGAGCGCGCCCTCGCGGCTGGCGTCGGCGACGTCCTCGCCGAACACCACGATGGCCGGGTTCCGCGCCATCTCCTCCTTCATCGTCCGGTTGATGGCCGCGACCATCGTCTCGGGCTTGCCCTCGGTCTCGGCCGGGGTCTCGAAGGCGGCGGACGTCGGGTCGACGTCGGGCGAGAAGACGTAGAGGCCGGCGGTCTCGGGCGCGGGCTTCGGCGCCTTGATCGCCTGGTCGGTCGCCTCGGCGATCTCGCGGTCGACGTCGGCCGCGATCTGGTCGAGCTCGGCGTCGGTCGCGAGGCCCTCGGCGAGGAGGTACGCGCGCATCTTCGTCAGCGGGTCGCGCTTGGCCTCCGCCTCGCGCTCCTCGGGCGTCTTGTAGAGCCGCTCGTCGTCGGAGAGCGAGTGCGAGTACGGGCGGATGACCTTGGCGTGGACCAGGGCGGGCTTGCGCTCGTTGCGCACCCAGGCGATCGCCTCGCCGAGCGCCTTGTAGCTCTCGACGAAGTCGGTGCCGTCGCAGCGGACGAGGTGCAGGTTGGGGAACGACTCGACGAGCTTCGAGACGTCGCCGCCGGCCGTCTGGACCTCGACCGGGACCGAGATCGCGTAGCCGTTGTCCTCGACGAGGTAGAGGACCGGGACGTTGCGGGTGCACGCGGTGTTCAGCGACTCCCAGAACTCGCCTTCGCTCGTCGCGCCGTCGCCGATGGAGATGTAGGTGATCTCGTCGGCCTTCGAGCGCGCCTCGCGGTCGGCGATCTCGGTGACGCGCTGGTAGATCTGGCCCGCCTCGCCGCAGCCGACCGCCTGGAGGCACTGCGTGCCGGTGGGGCTGCCCTGCGAGGGGATGTTCAGGGCCTTGTGGCCCCAGTGCGACGGCATCTGGCGGCCGCCCGAGTTCGGGTCGTCGGCGGCGCCGACGGCCGACAGCAGCATCTCGAGGGGCGTCATGCCCAGCGCGAGGCAGAGGGCGCGGTCGCGGTAGTAGGGATGGAACCAGTCGTACCCCGGGCGGAGCTGCATGCCCGCCGCGGTGAGCACGGCCTCGTGCCCGGCGCCGCTGATCTGGAAGAAGATCAGGCTTTGGTTCTTGAGCTGGATCTCCTTGTCGTCGAGCCGGCGCGACAAGAGCATCGTCCGGTACGCCCGGTGGAGGTCTTCGCGCGACAGGCCCTGCTGGGCCTGGCCGCTCGGCGTGGCGAGCGTCGATCCCTTCATATGAGTCGATTCCTTCCAGGGATTATGATGGCGAACGTCGGATTATACCATCCGCACCCGGTGATATAATCCGCGCCAAGTCTCGCTCCGGCATCGATTTACGGGCCGACACCCATTCGGGGAGCGACCACGACCGAGAAGCCACACGCATGGAACCACGACCCGTCCGACTCCACCGCTGGGATGAAATCGCGCTCGAGAAGGTCACGGAGATGATCTCACGAAAGATCGTCACCGGGGAGCGCGAGATGCTCGCCCAGATCTACCTCAAGCGCGGGGCCCTCGTCCCGATGCACAAGCACGAGAGCGAGCAGCTCACCTACGTCCTCCAGGGCGCCCTGAAGTTCCTCATCAACGGGGAGGAAATCACGGTCCGCGAGGGGGAGGTGCTGCACATCCCGTCGTGGGTGCCCCACCAGGCCGAGGCGCTCGAGGACACGTTCGAGGTCGACATCTTCAGCCCCATCCGCCAGGACTGGCTCGATGGGACCGACGCCTACTTCCACGAGAAGACCAAGGTCGACGGCTAACCGCGCCGCCGGCGCCGTGGCGCCGCGGCGCCCAAGGAGCGGGACCGATGCTGTCAGTGTTCTTCACCATCGGCGTCCTCGTGGCGGCCGCCCTCTGGGCGGCCGGCGCGTACAACCGCCTCGTCACGCTCCGCAACCAGGCCACCAACGGGTGGAAGCAGATCGACGTCCAGCTCAAGCGCCGGCACGACCTGATCCCCAACCTGGTCAACACGGTGAAGGGCGCGATGGAGTTCGAGCGCGACACGCTCGAGGCCGTCGTCACCGCCCGCAACGCCGCGGCCGGCGCGCGGGGGCCCGCCGACGCGGCGGTCAAGGAAGGGGCGCTGACCCAGGCGCTCGGCCGCTTCTTCGCCCTCGCCGAGAACTACCCGCAGCTCACCGCGAACCAGAACGTCCGCGCCCTCCAGGAGGAGCTCGCGGGCACCGAGAACAAGATCTCGTTCGCGCGGCAGTTCTACAACGACATCGCGACGAAGTACAACACCGCCACCCAGGTCATCCCGACCAACATCATCGCCAACTTCGCCGGCTTCCAGCCGGTCGAGCTGTTCGAGATCACCGACGACGCGGAACGGGCGGTCCCGGGCGTGGACCTGTCGATGAAGCGGTGAACCTCTACGAGCAGCAGGCGCGGAACGGCCGCCAGACCGTCCTGGTGATGGTGGTGTTCGTCGCGTTCCTGCTCGCCATCGGGCTCGGGTTCGACTCGGCCCTCATGGCCGGCGGCGCCTTCTTCCCCATCGGCACCCTGGTCGCGCTCGCCTACGGCACGGGCTCGGCGTGGGTCGCGTACGCACGGGGCGACCGCGCCGTGCTGGCGTCCACCGGCGCGGTGCCCGTGGCCCGGGCCCTCGAGGCCGCCCCGGACGAGGCGGGACGCCTGCGGCTCCGGCAGTTCGAGAACGTGGTGGACGAGATGGCCATCGCCGCGGGCCTGCCGCGCCCGGCGGCCTACGTCGTGCCCGATCCGGATCCCAATGCCTTCGCCACGGGGCGCGACCCCTCGCGCGCCTCGATCGCGGTCACCGAGGGGCTGCTGCGCCGGCTCGATCGGGACGAGTTGCAGGGCGTGGTCGCGCACGAGATGGCGCACATCCGGAACTTCGACATCCGGCTGATGACGATCGTGGCCGCGCTCGTCGGGGCGATCGCGCTGCTGGCGGACTGGGCGGCCCGCGGCATGCGCTACGGCGTGTTCGGCCGCCGGGGCCGCAGCCGGGACTCGGCCGGCGCGGCGATGTCGGTCGTGCTGGTGGTGGCGTGGCTGGCGGCCGTCCTGCTCGCGCCCCTCGTCGCGCGGCTGCTGGCGATGCTGGTGTCGCGCCGGCGGGAGTACCTGGCCGACGCGACGGGTGCCGAGCTGACGCGCAACCCGATGGCGCTGGCCTCGGCGCTCCAGAAGATCGACGCGGAGGCCGCGCCGACCAGGGCCGTGAAGCGCGGGAGCGCGCACCTGTGCATCGCGGATCCCCTGGGGCGGCGCGTCAACGCCAGGAGCGGCGGGCTCGCCAACCTCTTCGCCTCGCACCCGCCGATGGCCGAGCGGATCGCCCGGCTGCGCGCGATGGCCTTCGTGCCGGCGCGCTGACGCGCGGGAACATCAATCATCCGCGGACGCACGCGGATGGACGCGGATGGGTGCACGCGTGTTGCCGACGGCGTCCGCGCCGCGGAGCGGCGCGGCAGGGGCACGAGCCCGGGGCCGAGACAAGACACAAGTGGGGGCATCTCGTGTGTCTTGTCCAGGCCCCGGGCTCGTGCCCCCGCTGCACCCTTCGGGTGCAGACGCCGCCTTCATGACGGGTGTTCCCTGGCGTGAAACGGGCGAACGGAGGGGGCTCGGTGCGTCGATGGAACCCCGCACGGAAGGGGCCGTGAGGGGGGGCGGCGGGCAGGACGCCCGTCACGTCATGCGTCCGCGTCCATCCGCGTGCCTCCGCGGATGGCGGCGAAGCCGCCCCCTCGCTAGTGGATGTGCTTCTTCCAGTCGCTCTTCCAGTCGTCGTCGCGGCGGCCGCCGGAGTAGACGTCGAAGCGGCTGCGGGAGCGGTGCATCTTCCAGCGGAGCCAGCGGTATTTGATCTCGTCGAGCGGCCGGACGCGCAGGCCGCGGAGGTAGAGGTACCCGACGAGCAGCCCGCCGAGGTGCGTCCAGTGGGCCGTGCCGCCGCCGCCGCTGCCCATGGACGAGAGGAACGCGATCGCGCCCATGATCATGACGAAGTACTTCGCCGGGATCGGGAAGACGAAGTAGACGTAGATGGGGCGATCGGGGAAGTAGAGGCCGTAGGCGAGCAGCACGCCGTAGATGGCGCCCGAGGCGCCGATGGTCGCCGTGTAGTAGATGCTCTCGGCGAAGGGCAGCGGACTGAGCGCCCAGGCGACCGTCACGAGCGCCGCGCCGACACCGGTCACGAAGTAGTACTTCGTGAAGAACCGCGTGCCCCACGTCCGCTCGAGATCGGTCCCGAACATCCACAGGGCGAGCATGTTGAAGAGGATGTGGCCGATCCCGCCGTGCAGGAACATGTAGGTGACCGGCTGCCAGATCGCGAGGTCGCCCACGACCATCGCCGGCACCAGGCCCAGCCGCACGATCATCCCCGGCACGATCGACGTCAGCACGAACATCGCGACGTTCGCGATCACGAGCATCTTGATCGCCGGCGTGAGCGGTCCCGGGCCGAACGCGTACGACATGCCCGAACGGCTGGGGTAGCGGGTCGCCATCAAGCTGATCCTAACCCAATGGCAGGAACTGCGGGCGTGGCGCGGGGAGGCTCCGCAGATTCTGCCACCGTGGGTTCCTCGCGTTCCTCGGGTTCCTCGGGTTCCTGTCCGGCTTCTGCTCCCGGCCCCATTGGCACGCTCCGTGCCCCTGGAGGTCCAGATGGGAGCGCGTCACTTTACCGAGCTTGCCGTATGGCAGGAGGCTACGCGATTGAAGCGCGAAATCTATGCGCTGGTCGACCGTGAGCCGTTCCGCCGGGATCGCTCCCTACGCTCCGACCTGGTGCGCGCGGCCGCCTCGATCCCTGCAAACATTGCAGAAGGCTTCGGCCGGTACAGGCCCCGGGAGTTCCACCGCTTCCTCGAGATTGCGAAAGCCTCCGCGAGCGAGGCGGAGAACCACTGCATCGATGCGCACGACCGCGGCCATATCAGCGCCGACGAACTGGCGCGTATCCGGCGCGATGCGAGCCGCGTCATCGCGTCAATGGTGCGGCTGATGCGGTACCTGCGCTCCCCTGCGGCAGACACGCAGGCCGGCATCACGACGCGGCGGCGGCAAGGCGCGCCTGGCGGGCCGGGAACACGAGGAACGTCAGGAACCGAGGAACCCTGAACGACCCTCGAAGCCTCACGACTCGGCTTCGGCCCCCGCGCCGCGTGGCAACCCCACCGCCGCCCCGATCGCCAGCGCCGGGGCCAGGGCGACGACGAGGAGCGCGGTGGCCAGGCTCGACCGATCCGCGATCATGCCGACCGCCGGCACCAGCAGGGCGCCGGTGCCCCAGGCGAAGCCCATCATCAGCGACGACACGGTCGCCGCGCTGACCGGGGCGAGCTGC
>JBFWOG010000018.1:0-103788 GCA_050250645.1 Vicinamibacterales bacterium | reverse complement strand
TTCGGCGGCCTCGGCGGCATGATGTTCCTCGAGGAACTCCGGCACGGCGCGGCCGGCACGATGACCGGCTTCGCGTTCCCCGAGATCCTCGTGGACATCTACCGGCGCTACACGGCGGGCGACGAGGACGGCGCGGCCGCGGCGTTCTACCACGCCATGCCGCTCATCCGCTTCGAGAACCAGCCGCGCATCAACCTCGCGATCAGGAAGCACCTCTACCATCGTCGCGGCGCGATCGCGTCGCCGCGCGCCCGGGCGCCGTTCGCCGCGGTCGACGACCGCACGCTGGCGGATCTCGACGACATCCTCCGGAGGCTCGGACTGTCATGAACTACGGACTCACCGGCAAGCGCGCGATCGTCATGGCGGCCAGCCGCGGCCTCGGCTACGCGTCGGCCCTCGGCCTGGCCCGCGAGGGCTGCCAGCTCGTCGTCTGCAGCCGCGACCAGGCGCGGATCGACCGCGCGGCCGAGGCCATTCGCGCCGAGACCGGCGCGACCGTCCACGCGGTCGAGAGCGACGTCAGCTCGCCCGGCGAGGCGGCCCGGCTGGTCGAGACGGCGGTCAACGCCTTCGGCGGCCTCGAGATCGTCGTCCACAACGCCGGCGGCCCGCCCGCCGGGCAGTTCCTCCAGATGACCGAGGAGCAGTGGCACCACGCCTTCGAGCAGAACCTCATGAGCTTCGCGCGGCTCGTGAAGGCGGCGGCGCCCGAGATGAAGAAGGCGGGCTACGGCCGGGTGCTCACGATCGCGTCCTCGTCGATCCGCCAGCCGATCCCGAACCTCGTGCTGTCCAACGCGTTCCGGGCCGGCGTGTGGGGCCTGGCGAAGACGATGTCGCGCGAGCTGGCGCCGGACGGCATCCTGGTCAACGTGATCGCGCCGGGGCGCGTGCAGACCGAGCGCATCGAGGAACTCGACCAGGCCAACGCGACGCGGACCGGCCAGCCGCTCGACCAGGTGAAGCAGGCCTCGGTGGCCTCGATCCCGCTCGGCCGCCTCGGCCGGCCGGAGGAACTGGCGAACCTCGTGGTGTTCCTCGCGTCCGGTGCGGCCAGCTACATCACCGGGCAGGCCATCATGGTGGACGGCGGCGCCGGCACCACGCTCTGAGCGTGCCGGCCCGCGGGGGCGTCGTCGAGAGGGGGACCGCATGATTCGCCACCTGGCCGAGATCGCCGAGCGGGAGATCCTGCCCGGGTATTTCGCGCGTCTGGTCCACGGTGCGGGCGTGACCGAGTCGTGGATCCGCGCCGATGCCGGGGCGGCGTTTCCCGAGCATGCCCACGTCCACGAGCAGGTGGTGAACGTGCTGGAGGGCGAGCTGGAACTCGTCGTGTCGGGCACGCCGCATCGGCTGACGCCCGGGACGGTGTTCGTGATCCCCCCGAACGCCCCGCATTCCGGCCGCGCCGTGACCGCGTGCCGCGTCCTCGACGTCTTCACCCCGGCGCGCGACGACTACCGCTAGGGGGGACGGTTCCGGGACTGTCCCCCGGCGCGCGGTTGGCGCGCGGGCGATTCGCGTGCAGAATGGGGAGAAGGTGAGAGTCCCCGCGCGCCGCGCCGCCGTCCTCGCGCTTGCCGCCGCCCTCGTCGTGGTGGCGCCGTCGCGCCCGCTCCGGGCACAGGATCGCGCGGAGGCGGCCGCGCCGGCGGACCGGCCGCCGTTCGCCGAGTGGCTGGCCGACTTCCGCGCCGAGGCGGCGTCGCTCGGCGTGAGCGCCGAGACGCTCGAGCGCGAGCTCGGCGGCCTCGAGCCGGTCGAGCAGGTGGTCGAGCGGGACCGGACCCAGGCCGAGACGGTGCTGACCGTCGAGCAGTACCTCCAGCGGCGCCTGACCACGGCGCTCACCCGGCGCGCCCGCACCGAGGCGCGGCGCTACCGGACGCTCCTCGGGCGGGTCGCACGCCACTACGGCGTCCAGTCCCGCGTCATCGTCGCGGTGTGGGGCATGGAGTCGAACTTCGGCCGCTTCAGCGGCGTGCGCCCGACGATCCAGGCCCTGGCCACGCTGGCGTGGGATGGCCGGCGCGGCGCGCTCTTCCGCCAGGAGCTGATCCACGCGCTCGAGATCCTCGACCGCGGCCACATCGACTCGTCGAAGATGAAGGGGTCGTGGGCGGGCGCGATGGGGCAGCCGCAGTTCATGCCCTCGAGCTACCTCCGCTACGCGGAGGACTTCGACGGGGACGGGCGCCGCGACATCTGGGGCTCGACGGCGGACATCTTCGCGTCGGTGGCGAACTACCTGAAGGCGCACGGCTGGTCGGACGTGGAGACCTGGGGCCGCGAGGTGCGGCTGCCGGCGGGCGGCGCCGATCCCCTGTTCGCGGCGGCCGGGCGGCGCGAGACGGGGTGCCGCGCGGAGCGCGAGATGAGCCGGCCGGTGCCGCTGGCCGAGTGGGAGCGGCGCGGCGTGCGCACGACCGCCGGGCGCGCGCTGCCCCGGGTGGACCGCGACGCGTCGCTGGTGCAGGCCGGCGCGCGGGCGTTCCTCGTCTACGGGAACTACGAGGCGCTGCTCGAGTACAACTGCGCGCACGCCTACGCACTCAGCGTGGGCCTGCTGTCGGACCGGATCGGGAGGTAAGGGAATGGGAACGGACGCGAAGCCGCCGCTGTGGCTCGTCGTCGTGTGCCTGGTGGCCGCGGCGGCCGCGATGGCGCTGGGGGTCTACTTCGGCGGCACGGGCCGCCTGCCGCTCGCGATGACCGGCACGGTGCTGTTCGTCGGGCTCGGCGGCCTGGGCTTCGAACTCGCGCGGCGCCGCTACGTCTAAGTCTTCCAGGGGGCCGCGCACGCCGCGCGGCCAGGAGGAGGAACCGTGAGCCATTCCGGGACGGCCGCCGTGCTCAGCCTCGTCGTGCCAGGCGTGGGCCAGATCTACAACGGGGACTTCCTCCGCGGCCTGTTCTGGCTGATCGTGACCCCGGGGTTCTGGATTGGCACCGCCGGCCTCTTCGGCTGGCCCTTCCACCTCGTCGCCGCCTGGACGGCCTACCACCGCGCCGGCCGGAAGAACGCGGGGCTGGCCTAGGACCGGCCGACCGGTATAATCGAAGGCCATGAACGCCGATCTGCTCAAGGGCCTCAACGAACATCTCAAGCTCGAGTTCCGCGCGTCGCACGAGTACCTCGCGATGTCGGTCTGGCTCGCGGCGCACGACCTGCCCGGCTTTGCCAACTGGATGTCGAGCCAGTCGGCCGACGAGCTGCTGCACGCGCGCCGCATCATCGACCACCTGGTCGAGCGGGACGAGGCGGTCGCGCTCCCCGCGGTCCCGGCGCCGCCGGGGGCGTGGAAGTCGGCCGAGGCCCTGTGCGCCCACGTGCTCAAGAACGAGCAGGCCGTCACGGCGTCGATCAACGCGCTCTGCGCGCTCGCCGACAAGGCGAAGGACCGCCCGGCCGCCGTGATGCTCCAGTGGTTCGTCAACGAGCAGATGGAGGAAGAGGCCGCCGCCCGCGCGGTCCTCGGCCGCATCCGCCTCGCCGGCAACACCGGCGTCGGCCTGCTGATGATCGACCAGGAGCTGGCCTCCGGCAAGGTCCCCGGCATGCCGGCCGGCCCGGCCGCCGACGCCGGCGCCTAGCCGCACGAGCGCCCGCGCCACCCGCGCGGGCGCCCTCCCGCCCCCCGGGTAGCGCACCCTTGGCACCAGTGGCACCCCTGGCACCTTTGGCACCCTGGTAGCGCACCCCTGGCACCAGTGGCACCTTTGGCACCCTTGGCACCCTGGTCCTAGGCCCACCCGATGAACGTCGTGATGATGATCGCGTTCGTGAAGTCGATGAAGAACGCGCCGACCATGGGGACGACGAGGAAGGCGCGCGGCGCGGCGCCGAACTTCTCGGTGATCGACTCCATGTTGGCGACCGCGTTGGGCGTCGCGCCGAGCCCGAACCCGCACAGCCCGCCCGACATCACCGCCGCGTCGTAGTCCCCGCCCATCAGCCGGAAGCACACGAAATACGCGAAGAGCCCGATCATCGTCACCTGGGCCGCCAGGATGACGAGCATCGGCACGGCCAGGTCGAGCAGCTCGACGAGGTTGAGCGACATCAGGGCCATCGCGAGGAAGAGCGACAGGGCGACGGTGCCGAGGTCGTCGACCAGGCGCTGCTCGATGGCGAGCGCGCCGGTCGCCTGCGCGCCGTTCCTGATGACGGCGGCGACGATCATCGCGCCGATGTAGGCGGGCAGCGTCATGTACTGCCCGAGCCAGCGGCTGAGGAGGCCGCCGAGCGCCATGGCGGCCAGGATGATGGCGAGCGTCTTCAGCAGGGCGTAGGCGGTCGGCGCCTCGCCCGTCGGCTCGGTGTCGATCTCGGCGTCGAGGGGCGCGGCGGCGGCCTCGCGGGCGACCGCGGCCGCGGGCGCGCCGGCCGCCGACGAGAGCCCGTGGCGCCGGAGCAGGCGGGTCGCGACGGGGCCGCCGATGAAGCCGCCGGAGACGAGGCCGAACGTGGCGGCGCCCATGGCGAGCGCCACGGCGCCGGGGAACTGGTGCTGCTCCTGGATGAGCTGTCCGAACGCCGCGCCCGTGCCGTGGCCGCCGGTCATCGTGATCGACCCGGCGATGAGCCCGAGGAGGGGCTGGACGCCGAGCGCCTTCGCCAGCCCGAGCCCCACCACGTTCTGCAGGATCGCGAGGGCGGACGCCATGCCCCAGAAGAGCAGCACCTGCGGTCCGCCGCGGCGGAGGAGCGCCAGGCTCGCGCCGAGGCCGATGGTCGTGAAGAACGCGATCATCAGGGGCGTCTGGAACGTCGTGTCGAACGTGAAGCGGGCGAGGCCCGCCAGCCGCAGGCCGAGGGCCACCGCCGCGAAGAGGAAGCCACCGATGACGGGCGCGGGGATGTTGTAGCGGTCCAGCGCGCCGACCTGGCGGCGCACGCCGTACCCGACGAACAGCAGGACGGCGGCCAGGGCGAGCGACTGGATCATGTCGAAGGCGATCACGGTCTCGGGCAACGGCTCCTCCTCGCGCGGCGTCTCGGGCCGGCGGCACGAGCATAGCGGATTCGGTATGCTTGGCGGCGGCCTTCCGCCGGCGGCGGCCGGGTGCCGTAACCGCGGGGCCCGCCCCCGCGTAGTGGCAGGCGAGGGGCCGATCAGGCTCGGATGTGACCCCCGAAGAGGAACGCGAACTCGGCCGGCTCATGGTGAGGGGCCAGGACGGCGACCAGGAGGCCTACACGGACCTGCTGACGCGCGTGTCCGCCCTCGTCCGCGGCTTCGTGCGCCGGCGCGCCGGCGACACGGCGTGGGTGGACGACGTCGTGCAGGAGTGCCTGGTCGCGCTCCACCGGGCGCGCCACACCTACGACCCCGCCCGTCCCTTCGCGCCCTGGCTCTACGCCATCGCGCAGAACCGCCTGGTGGACGCCCTCCGTGCCCAGCGCCGCCGGCTGCTGCGCGAGCTGCACCCCGACGAGCACTGGCCCGAGCCCGGCCGCCGCCCGACGCAGGAGCGGGACGCGCTGGCCACCGACATCCGCAAGGCCGTGTCCGGCCTGCCCGACCGGCAGCGCCAGGTCATCGAGCTCCTCAAGTTCGAGGACCTCAGCGTGCGCGAGGTCGCGGATCGCCTGGGCATGAGCGAGTCCAACGTGAAGGTGACGGCGCACCGGGGGTACCGGGCGCTCAGGCGGCACATCGAGGAGTGGAGCCGTGCGGACTGAGGATCTGATTCGCGATCTCGCGGCGGAGGCGACGCCGGTCCGGCGCCTGCGGCCACTCGGCGTCCGGGTGCTCGGGTGGCTCGGGCTCGCCGCCGTCTGCGCGCTGGTCGTGGTCGAGCTGGTCGGCGCGCGCAGCGACCTCGCCGACGTGCTCTGGACCGGTCACTTCGCGGTCGAGACGGTGCTGCTGGCCGTGACGGCGCTCTCGGCCGCTGCCGGCGCGCTGGTCGTGAGCATCCCCGGCGCCGAGCGGTCGTCGGTGGTCCGCTGGCTGCCGGTCGTCGCCGGCGTGGGCCTCGTGGTCTGGGTGGGCGGCGAGCTGGCGGCGGCGTTCGTCAGCGGCGCGCCGGTGCGCTTCGGCATGGCGTGGGCGTGCGTCCTGAAGACGGCGAGCATCGGCGTCGTGCCGGGCGTCGTGCTCTTCGCGATGGTCGGCCGCGCCGCGCCCCTCCGCGCGGCCTGGGCCGGCCTGCTGGCCATCCTGGCGACGAGCGCGGTCGGCGTGATGGGCACCAACGTCCTGTGTCCGAACGACCGGCCCCTCCACGTGCTCCTCTGGCACGTCGCGCCCATGGTCCTCTTCGCCGCCGGCGGCGCCGCTCTCGGCGCCCGCCTGCTCGACTGGACACGGGCGCTTGCGGATCGAAGATCGAAGATTGAAGATTGAAGATTGGCCCGCCGCTGAGCGCACCGCCTGCGATACTCGCGGCACCCTTGGCACCTTTGGCACCCGTGGCACCTTGGTAGCGCACCCCTTGGCACCCTTGGCACCTTTGGCACCCGTGGCACCTTGGTAGCGCACCCCCTGGCACCCCTGGCACCTTTGGCACCCGTGGCACCCTGATCTTCCATGCCCCTCCATCGCTGGAACCCCACGCTCGACGGCCCGTTCACAGAAGGGGCGCTTCGCGCCAGGCTCGAGGCCCGGGGCTACCGGGTGGCGCGCTATACCTACGAGCCGGGCACCGTGTTCCCCGACCATGCGCACGGTGTCGACAAGATCGACGCGGTGATCGCCGGCCGCTTCCGCCTGGTGATCGGCGGGCACCTCCACGTCCTGGGTCCCGGGGACTGGATCGAGATCCCCCGTGGCGCGATCCACAGTGCCGCGGTCCTCGGCGACGAGCCGGTCGTCTCGCTCGACGCCGTCCGGCTCTGACCGGCCCCGCCGCCAGGCGGTAGAATGGGGGACTCGCGCCACGACGGCGGTGTATCTCGTCCACCGGGCAGCCCCGGTCTTCGGAGTCCAGCAGACATCATGCGTATTGCCATCATGGGTTCGGGCGGCGTCGGCGGCTACTTCGGCGGGCGGCTCGCCGCCGCCGGCGAGGACGTCCACTTCATCGCCCGCGGCCGGCACCTCGAGGCGCTCCGCGCGTCGGGCCTGCGGCTCGCCAGCCCGAAGGGCGACCTGCACCTCCCGACGGTCCAGGCGACCGCCGACCCCGCCGCGATCGGCCCGGTCGACGTCGTGCTGTTCACCGTCAAGCTGTACGACGTGGACGCGTCGGCCGAGGCGGTGCGCCCGCTCATCGGGCCCGAGACGGTCGTGATCACCATGCAGAACGGCGTCGAGGCCGTGGACATGGTGGCCGCGAAGGTGGGCCGCGATCATGTGGCCGGCGGCGTCTGCTACATCTCCGCCGTGATCGACGAGCCCGGCGTGATCCGCCACACGGCGATGGACACGATGGTCTTCGGCGAGACGGACGGGCGGGTGACCCCGCGGCTGCAGGCCTTCGAGGCCGCGGGCCGGCGCGCCGGCTTCGAGGCCACGGTGACCGCCGACATCGACCCGGTGATCTGGACCAAGTTCGTCCGCCTCTCCGGGTGGAGCGGCATGACCGCCGCGACGCGGTCGCCGATCGGCGTGTTGCGCGACGACCCCCGGATCTTCGCGGTGCTGCGCGAGGCCTTCGAGGAGGCGGTCGCGGTCGGCCGCGCGCGGGGCGTCGCGCTTCCGGCGGCGATCCTCGAGGAGACGCTGGCCCTCGTCCAGACCTTCCCGGCCGGCACGAAGTCGTCGTTGCTCGAGGACCTCGAGCGCGGCCGCCGCCTCGAGCTGCCCTGGCTGAGCGGCGCGGTCGTGCGGCTCGGGCGCGAGGCCGGCGTGCCCACGCCGACCCACCGCTTCATCGAGGCCGTCCTTACGCCCCACGCGGCCGGCGCGCCCGCCTAGCCCGTCGTCACCTCCGCCGCGACCCGCCAGGTGCCATCGGCCTCGCGGGTCCAGACGCGGACGTAGTACGCCGCGACGGCGGCGCCGTCGACCGTCGTGGCCTCGTAGGTGCCCCACGTGTAGCCGAGGTCGCCCGACCGCGCGGCCTCGGCGTGCTTCGGGACGGTCCTGAGCGTGGCCAGCGTGGACGCCAGGTACGCGGCCGCCTCCTCGCGCGACGTCATCGGCTGGCGGCGTCCCCGGAGCAGGCGCGCCTCGGGATGAAGCGCCGCCCGGTAGGCGCTGGCGATGCCGTCCGCGAGCGCGCCGGCGAAGCGCCGGTCGGCGGCGGCGAGCGTGTCGGTCGCCGCCCCGGGAGCCTCCGGGCCGGCCCAGCCGCCGCTCGCGCGGCTCCGGACGAAGCCCGGCTCGAAGGCCGGCGCGGACGGGGTGCTGATCCCCTGGTCGATGATGACCTTCCACGCGCCGTCGGCCTGGCGCTTCCACACCGAGAAGTAGTTGCCATGCCCCGGCGGCCTGCCCGGAAGCCGCTGCTCGAACGGGCCGGTGAGGTAGCCCAGCTCGCCGCTCGCCGCCACGTCGCCGAGACGCGGCTCCCACAGCAGCTCGAGCCCGGGCGGCGAGGGCGGGCTCGCGACGAGCCCCTCGCGCGCCGGCGACGGATCGGGGCTGAAGGCGACGGCCTCGTCCGCGAAGTACTCGATGAACGCGTCCCGGACGCTCGTCGCCGCGGCCCTGGCGGCGAACGCCCGCTCGGCGTCCGCCATCGACGCGAGGGCCGCCGGCACGCCGGCTCCCTGCGCCCCCACCGTGACGCCCACCACGCACACCATCGCCAGCACTCGACTCATACGCACCTCGGCATGTGTGGTCATTTGCCGGGCCGCGGCCAGGGGTGTCCGGGCCGGACGAACCTGTTACCATCCTCCTCCCCGCGGCAAACACCATGTCGGACGACATGACTTCCCGGATGCCGGACGAGATCCGGCTGCGCGCGCTCATGGCGAGCTACCAGGCAGGCGAGATGCTCGCCTTCGAGGAGCTGTACCGCCTGGTGTCGCCGGCCGTGCGCGGTTTCCTGCGGCGCCGGGAGCGGGACGCCGGCCGGGTGGACGACCTCGTGCAGGAGTGCTTCCTGCAGGTGCATCGCGCGAGGCGGACCTACGACCCGGCGTACCCGGTTCGCCCGTGGGTGATGGCCATCGCCCGCCACGTGTGGCTCATGGACCGGCGGACCCGGTCGCGGCGTCCGCAAACCGACGGCTCACCGGAGCTCGTCGAGCCGGCGGTGCCGGCCGACGCCGATCGGCTCGCCGACCGCGCCGAGGTCGGCAGGGCGCTCGGCCGCGTGCCGGCCGCGCGCCGGCGGGCGGTCATCGAGCACCACGTCCTCGGGTTCACCTTCAGGGAGATCGCCCGGCGGGCGGGCATCGGCGTGGACGCGGCGAAGCTGCGATCCAGCCGTGGGATGGCGGACTTGCGGCGGCTGCTGCGGCGTGGGGGAGACGATGATGCCTGATGGAGGGGTGATGCCGGAGGGCCTGCGGGCCCGGGTGGCGGCGGACCTCGCGCCCGTGCGGCCCCTGCCGCCGCCCCTGGCGCGCGCGCTCTGGATGCTGCCGGTGGCGGCGGTCCTGCTGGTGGCGGCGCCGCTCGTCTTCGAGTGGCGTCCGCAGGCCGCGCGGCTCGGCTGGGCCGGGACGTGGGGCCTGTCGATGCTGCAGGGCGCCGTGGCGATCGCGGTCGTGTGGGCGGCGCTCACCGACGCGGTGCCGGGCCGTGGCTGGACGCGCGGGGCGGCGGCCGCGATCCTCGCGCTGCCGGTCGGCCTCGTGATCGCCATCACCGGCTGGAGCTGGATCGAGAGCCCCGTCGCGCTCGCGCGCGGCTGGTGGCTCATCGGGGGCCTCTGCTTCACGGGCTCCGCGGTGAGCGCGCTGCCCGCCGCCGCGCTCGCGTCGGTGCTGGCCGTCCGCGCGTACCCGACACACCCGGTTCGCACGGGCGCCATGCTCGGCCTCGGCGCCGGCCTGATGGCCGATGCCGGCTGGCGCCTGTTCTGCCACTACTCGGAACCCGCCCACGTCCTGACCGCCCACCTGGGCGGCGTGCTCGCCGCGGTCGCGGCAGGAGTGGTGTTGACGAGGGTGCTCCACGGTGGTGCTCCACGGTAGTGCTCCACGGTGGTGCGGCCCGTTCGTGAACAGCGCACCCTTGGCACCCCTGGCACCGTTGGCACCCTTGGCACCTAGATTCCCGGATACACCCCCAGGTAGATCATCGTGAACCCCAGGGTGTCCGCCATGCCGTGCGCGATGATGGGCACCCAGAGGTTGCGGCCCGAGAGCAGGTAGGCGCCCGCGAAGACCGCGCCGTTCAACCCCGTCGTCAGGATGCCCGACCAGCCCTGGTAGAGGTGCGCGGCGCCGAAGAAGGCGCTCGAGACCACGAGCGCGACCACCCACGCGGCGGGCGATGGGCTGGCGAGCTCGGCCGCGCGCGTCAGCAGCCAGCCCCGGAAGACCATCTCCTCGACGAACGCGGCGAGCGTCCAGGACATCGTGATCCAGAACGCGAGCTGCACCGGCTGGCCGACGAGCGGCCGGAACACGCTCACGTCCGGCAGGGCACCCGTCGTCAGGAACGCGACCGCGGGCTCGAGCACGTAGAGGCTGAGGACCTGGAAGCCGACGCCGACGGCGATGCCGGCGGCGAGCGCCCGCGGCCAGCTCGCGGGGCGACGGAGGCCGGCGGCGCGCCAGCCCGGGCCGCGCCACCAGAAGGAGGCGACGGCCGCCGCGAGCAGGGCCAGCGTCGGCACGGGGCCGAGGTACCCGCCGAAGCCCGCGACCGTGAGTCCCGCGGCGAGGAGGAGATCGAAGGCGGCGCGGGGATCGCGTCGGGGAGCGCCGGGGGCGGCCATCACCTTACCGCTGCAGTTCCCTGTAGATCACCTCGATGTCGGCCTGGGCCCGCTGCATCGCGTATTCCGAGAAGCGCGCCGGCAGGTCGAGTGCGGCCACCGCCTCGGCGGGCGTGCGGCCGGCGGCGTGCGAGGCGCGCGCCGAGGCGACGAGCGCCGTCATGAAGTCGCGGTAGTCCAGCAGGGCCTGCCAGCCGGTGACGCCGCTGTGCCCCGGGATGATGGTGTCGACGCCCGTGATGCCGGCCGCGGCCTTCGCCAGGGTCTCGGCGTAGGCCACGCCGCTGCCGCCGTTGTTCACGTCGATGATCGGGGCCTGCGGCCCCGCGAAGGCGTCGCCGGAGTGCATCGCGCGCAGGGCGCGGAAGACGACGAACGCGTCGCCGCCGGTGTGGGCGCGGCCGAAGTAGTAGAGGTCGATGGCGTCCGGGCCGTCGAGCAGCGTCATCCGGTCGTCGAAGGTCCGGTCGGGCAGGCCGTGCGCCGCCGCGGGATCCCGGAAGGCGTCCATGCGCCGCATGTTCGCGGCGGTGTTCGCCTGCGCGACGATGTCCACGGTGGCGGGGAAGAAGGCGTTGCTGCCGACGTGGTCGCCGTGCGTGTGCGTGTTGATGATGTGGGTGACCGGCTTGTCGGTCACGGTCCGCACCTGGTCCAGGATCGCCTGGCCCCAGTTGGCGAGCTTCGTGTCGACGAGCACGACGCCATCCCTGGTGACGAACGCGGCCGTGTTGCCCCCGCCGCCGGTGACGACGTAGAGGTTGTCCTTCACCTTGGCGATCGCCGCCACGTTGGGCGCCTGGGCGGAGCCGAGCCCGGCGGCCGCGACCGACACGGCCCACGCCGCCACGATGCTGCCGAGGACGATTGCGCGTCGCATCACATGCCTCCCGCGAGGAACACCCGTTCGATGAACCAGTAGCCGCCGGCCAGCATAACCCCGATCGAGCCGGCGGTGACGATGTGCCGGCCGAGCGCCGGCTGGCGCCGCCGGATGGCGGCGAGCGTGGTTGCCACCGCGAGCACGATCAGGAGCTGGCCGATCTCGACGCCGAGGTTGAACGAGAACAGCGACCAGCCCAGGGCGGCCTGGGGCAGGCCGAACTCTCGCAGCACCGAAGCGAAGCCGAACCCGTGGACGAGACCGAACGCGGCCGCCGCGCCCGCCCGGATGTCCCGGCCGTGTCGCCCCGCGACGAGCAGGTTGTCGGCGCCCACGAAGACGATGCTGAGCGCGATGGTGGGCTCGACGATGGAGGCCGGGGGCGTCACGAGGTCGAGCGAGGCGAGCGTCAGCGTGATGCTGTGACCGACGGTGAACGCCGTCACGATGCCCGCGAGCCGCCCGAGCGACCCGCCGAGGAGGAGCAGCCCCACCAGGAAGAGGATGTGATCCGGGCCGATCAGGATGTGCTCGATCCCCGACGGCACGAACGTCCGCATCACGGCGCCCGCGCCCTGGAGCGTCCCGGCGTAGTAGGTGAAGGTGGTGTGCGTGTCGTCGAGGATCGCCTGGTGGCCGAGCGCGCCGTCCTCGTACACGTTGACGAACGTCTGGTGGACCGGGTCGTACGGGAAGAGGCGCGCCTCGATGTCGAGCCGCGCGGGGCGACCCGCGCCGGCCGTGAACGCGAGTTGCAGGCTCTGGCGTTCGGCGAGCACGTCGAGCGCGCCCCAGGTCACGGTCCGGGCCGTGCCGTCCGCCACGAGGCGCAGCCGGCGGCCCATGAGCGCCACCAGCGCCTCCCGCGCCTGCGCCGCGACGTCCGGCCGCAACAGGTCGTCCGGCGCCTCCACGCCGAGGTCGTGGGCGACGTCGAAGTCGTGGACGACGAGCGCGCCTTCGATGCCGCCGGGAGCGAGCCGGATGTCGAGATAGCTGAAGGGCGCGGGGTGGGCCGCGGCGGGCGCCGCCGCCACGAGCGCGAGCACGGCGGCCAGCGCCGCCAGGCGCCGCGCGCGGGTCATGCCGCGCCCCGGCCGAGCCCCCGGGCGGCGGCGAGCGCCAGGCCGGCCCCGGCGGCCTCGATCGCGACGAACCACCACATGACCGGGGCGGTGCCGGCGTTCACGGCGAGGCCCGCGACGCGCAGGGCCGCCAGGCCCCCGAGGAGGAGGCCCGCCGCCGCGAGCCCGGCGCGGAGCCGCGCGGCGTCCAGCGCGCACCAGCCGAGGAACGCCGCGATGCCGAGCTCGAGGCCGCCGTACATGGCCATGAGCTCGGTGTGGGCCGTCGGGGTCGTGGGCGCGAGGTCGACGAGCGCGGCCATGGCGGCGGGCCACACGGTGAAGAGGCCGCCGAAGGCCGCGAAGGCCGCGGCCACGGTCCAGAGGACGACCCGGGCGAAGAGCATGGCCGACAGCTTATCCCCACCGCGCGGCGCTGTCCCGCGCCGGGTCAGGGCCGCCGCGCCGCGACGCCCGCGAGCCGCTCGAGCGCGTCGGGCGTCCGGGGCAGCTGGCCCGTCAGGTTCTCCGCGCCGTCGGCGGTGATCAGGACGTCGTCCTCGGTGAACACGGAGATGCCGCGGTCGTGGTTGTAGTACCAGGGCTCGACTGTGATGACCATCCCGGGCTCGAGCGGCGCGTCCGGCAGGAAGGGGTCGCCGGACGAGAGGCCGATGTGGTGGCCGAAGTAGAGCCCCGTCTGCATGTAGGGCCGGTGCTCCGGCGGGATGGCGGCGGCGCCGGCGCGCTGGATGTCGGCGAGCGTCACGCCCGGCTTCATCGCGGCGATGATCGCGTCGGAGACCGCCACTTCCATCGCGAGGATCTCGCGCTGCTCGCCGGTGAACCGCCCCGAGACCGGGAAGGTGCGGCCGACGTCGCTCGTGTAGCCCGCGATCTCGCAGCCGACGTCGAAGATCACCAGCTCGCCGTCGTGCATCTGGCGGTTGCGGCGATCGGCGTGGGTGGCGAGGATGCGCCAGGGCCACAGCGCGTTGGGCCCCGACTTGATGATGGAGGCGAAGGGCAGGCGCTCCGCGCCGTGGCGCTTGTAGTGCGCCTCGAGCTCGGCCTCGAGCCCGCGTTCGTCGACGCCGTCCACGACGAAGCCGGCCGCGTGCGCGATGCCGTCCGCGCCGATCGTCGCCGCGGCGCGCATGCGCTCGATCTCGGCGGCGGTCTTGACCATGCGGAGCCGCGCGACCTGGTCGTACGCGCTCTCGATGGCGAGGTCGGGATGGCCCGCCCGCAGCGCCGCGACGAAGTGGACCTGCGGCGTCCAGTCCTGGATGAGGCCGAGGACGGGGCGCGGCACCGGCCCCGGCGCGCCGGGGTTCACCCGCACCGCGCGGCCGGCCGCGGCCAGCGCCGCGAGCGCCGGTTCGAGCCGGTCGAGGGGCTGGATGTCGATGCCCGCGCGCCGCGCGATCGCCGGGTCGTCGGCGAGCGGCCGCCCCGGGAAGTCGTTGGCGCGGGAGGGGTTCTCGAAGCGCGCGTCGCGGCGGGGCGCGTAGATCACCGACATGCCGCGATCGGCGTCGATGGCCAGCACGGCGTCCGGGATCTCGAGGCCGGTGAAGTAGTAGAAGTCGTCGAGCTGCCGGAAGGTGAAGCCCTCGGAGGCGCCGCTGTGCGCCGGCGCCAGGAACACGCCGCCGCCGGCGGCCGCGAGGGCCGCCTGCAGCCGATCCCGCCGGCCGGCCAGCTCCGACGCCTCGAAGGGCAGCGTCGTCCACTCGAAGTACGTCTGCTCGGCCGTCGGCTGGTGGCTGGCGGCGTCCCGCTGCGAGGACAGGCCGCGCACCAGGACGAGGACGCCGGCCGCGGCGACCGCGGCGACGGCCAGCAGCGCGACGAGGGACTTGCGGGACATGCGATCACTCCAGGTGGAAGGGGGTGTCACTGAACAGGGCCGCGAGGCGCGCCCATTGGTCGCCCGGGCCGTCGCGCTCGAGCGCGGCCGCGACGAGGCGGCGGCCGATCGGGTAGGCAACGGCGCGCGCGCGGGCGCGCTCGGCGAAGACCAGGAAGCCCTCGGGGTCGGGCACGAGCGCCTCGTCGGCCAGGCGCGCCGCGGCCGCCTCGGTGCCCAGCTCCCCGTCGAGGTAGGCGGCCACGATCGGCGGGATGGCCTGGTCGAGGCCGGCGACGGCCGCCTCGATGGCGGTCGCGCGGTCGGTGGCGGCGGCCTCGCCGAGTGCGAGGCGTGCGCCGGCCTCCGCCGCGCCCTCGGCGACGAGCAGGTGCGGGCCGAAGGCGGGCGCCAGCGTGAACTCGAGCCAGCCGCGATCGGCCACGAGGGCGGTGGCGATGAGCACGTGCTGCACGTGGTGGCCGGGGTAGCCCTCGTGGCAGGCCACGTGGGCGACGTGGGCGGCGGTCGGCGCGCCGCCGCGGGCCACGCGGATCTCGGTGGCGAGCCCGCCGGCGTCGCGCGCGTAGGCTTCCCACGGCCCCTGGTCCACCCAGGCGAGCGTCACCCGCTCGCCCGCCGGCAGCGCGAGGTGCGCGCGCGTGACGGCCCGGCACGTCTCCAGGGCGTCGGCGAAGGTCTGCTCGATGGCGGTGTCGGGCAGCGCCGCCTCGCGGCGGAACGCCCGGTACCGATCGACGAGCGGCCCGGCGCCGGGCAGGAGCGACTCGAGGGCCTGGCGGTGCGAGGCCAGCTCGTCCGCGGCCGGCGGCGTCCAGGTCACGCCGAGCGCCAGGCGGACCTCGTCGGCGAACGGGAACGTCTCGCCGAGGAGGCGGCGCGCGGCCAGGTCGAGCGCGCCGAGCTGGCCGTCGAGGTAGGCGGCGCGCAGGTCGTCGCCGCCCTGGCGGGCGGCGGCCAGCTGGCTGCGCAGCGACGCGATCCGCGCGCGGATGCCGGCCACCGGCTCGCGCGCGCCCGGTCGCCACTCGTCGGGGCCGTGGAAGCCGTCGACGAGGCTGGGCTGGTGCTGGGCCAGCTGCAGCGCCGCGCGCACGTAGCCTTCCGCGATCCCGTCGAGCGACGGCGGCGCCGTCCGGCATCCCGCCAGCGCCAGCAGGGCCATGAGGGCCGCGCATCGAAACCATCCCGCGCGAATCAGCAACACGCCCGCCATTAGACCACTGTTGACGTGGGCCGCGGGAACCCGTAGAACGTGTAGACCTGCCGCGCCCGCCACGCGCACCGGGGCCCACGGGGGCCCCGGGCCGACCGCGCGGGCCGCGGGCAGGGGAGGAGGTTGCACGATGCGTCGGTTTGTCGCTCTCACAGGCATGCTGCTCATGGCGGCGGCGTGCTCACAGCCCTCAGGGCCCTCGACCGCCACGGCCCCGGCCGCGGAGCCGGCGGCGCTCGGCATTCGTCCGCAGGGCGACACCGAGATCTCCCCGGACATGTCCCAGGCGCCGCCCGAGCTGCAGCAGGTCTACGCGCACATCGACGAGAACATCGACCAGCACGTGCGGAACCTGCAGGACTGGATCCGCCAGCCCAGCATCTCCAACTCCGGCGAGGGCATCCCCGAGTCCGCCGAGATGGTGAAGGGCTTCTTCGACGAGCTCGGCTGCCAGCAGACGCAGGTCTACGACGTGGGCATGACCGAGTACGGCTCGCCGGGCAACCCGGTCGTCTACGCGAAGTGCGACGAGGGGGCCGAGAAGACCCTGCTCATCTACTGGATGTACGACACGATGCCGATCACGCAGGCGGATGCGTGGAGCTACCCGCCGTTCGAGGCGCAGCTGGTCGAGCAGCCGCCGTTCAAGAAGGTGCTGATCGGGCGCGGCGCGAGCAACTCGAAGGGGCCGCAGATGACCCAGCTGAACGCGTTCCGCGCGATCAAGGCGGTGCACGGCAGGCTCCCGGTCAACCTGATCGTCGTCGCCGAGGGTGACGAGGAGCGGATGGACATCGGGCTCCGGCAGTTCGCGAAGGACCACCCCGAGCTGCTCGAGGGCGCCGACGCGATGTACCTCTTCGGCGGCCAGTCGCCGAGCGGGGGCGCGGGCTTCGGCGGCGGGTCCGAGGGCTGCGTCTACATCGAGCTGACGACGAGCGGCGAGGCGTGGGGCCGCGGCCCGACGGTCTCCGACATCCACGGCGCGAACAAGCGCAGCGTCGACAGCCCGGCGTGGCGCCACATCAAGGCGCTCGCCTCGCTCGTCTCCGACGATGGCAACACGCCGATGGTCGAGGGGTTCAGCGATGGCCAGGTGCCGCTGACGCCCGAGCAGGAGGCCGACCTGCGCCGGGCCGCGGCGAACGTCGACATGGCGGTCGCGGCGCAGAACGTGGGCGTCGCGCGCTACATCTCCGACGACCCGTTCACGATGCTCAAGATGCAGCGCTACGGGCTGTCGTTCAACCTCGACGGCATCTGGGGCGGCAACATGTACGCGGGCGGCGCCGGCGCGATCCTGCCGAACAAGGTCACGTCCAAGCACAACATCCGCTACGTGCCGAACATGAAGGGGCCGGAGATCGTCCAGCGCATCCGCGAGCAGCTCGACCGGAACGGGTACTCGGACGTCGCCATCAAGATGATCGGCGACGTGCCGTGGTCGAAGATGAGCTACGACACCGACGTCGCGAAGGCGCTCGAGCGGTCGTACGAGGTGATGAACATCCCGCACGGCGCGCGCCGGGAGACCGACGGCATCGGGATGATGGGCGGCTACTGGCCCGCCTACATCTTCAGTGACCACGAGGTCGGCGAGCGCGTCTCGGCGTTCAAGGGCGTGCCGATCGTCGGCGGCGGCGCGGGCCATGGCGGCCGCGCGCACGCCGCGAACGAGTACTACGTGATCGAGGGCGCGGGCAAGGTGTACGGCATGGCCGGCGCCGAGAAGGCCGTGGCCACGTTCCTCTACGCGTTCGGCGGGAAGATCCCGCCGGCGCCGGCGAAGACCAACTGAGTCCCCGGGCGGGCGCGGGTCGCGCCCGCGCCCGCCCGGTCCCTGCATCCCCCGTGCGCATGCCACCGATGCGTCCCCGCGCATCATCCCCGCGCATCGGTCCGATGGCCCCGGGAAATCGACTGGCAGGATGGTTGACAAGTGGCGCCCGGTAGGGCTGAATGCACGCATCCATCATGTCGAGATTCCTGGAAGGAGGAGCCATGCGACGGGTTGTAGCCCTCTCCGGCCTGCTGTTGTTCGCGGCCGCGTGTTCCCAGCCGGCCGCCCCCGCGGCGGGCACCGCCCCCACCGCCGAGCCGGCGGCCCTCAATCTCCGCCCGCAGGGCGACACCGAGATTGCGCCCGACACCAGCCAGGTCCCCGCGGAACTGCAGCAGGTCTACGCGCACATCGACGAGAACTTCGACCAGCACGTGCGGAACCTGCAGGACTGGATCCGCCAGCCCAGCATCTCCAACTCCGGCGAGGGCATCCCCGAGTCCGCCGAGATGGTGAAGGGCTTCTTCGACGAGCTCGGCTGCCAGCAGACGCAGGTCTACGACATCCCGACGACCGAGTATGGCCAGCCGGGCAACCCCGTGGTGTACGCCAAGTGCGACGAGGGCGCGGAGAAGACCGTCCTCATCTACTGGATGTACGACACGATGCCGATCACGCAGGCCGACGCGTGGAGCTACCCGCCCTTCGAGGCGCAGCTGGTCGAGCAGCCGCCGTTCAAGAAGGTGCTGATCGGGCGCGGCGCGACCAACTCGAAGGGCCCGCAGATGGCCCAGCTGAACGCATTCCGCGCGATCAAGGCGGTGCACGGCAAGCTCCCGGTCAACCTCATCGTCGTCGCCGAGGGTGACGAGGAGCGGATGGACATCGGGCTGCGGCAGTTCATGAAGGACCACCCGGAGCTCATGGAGGGCGCCGACGCGATGTACCGCTTCGGCGGGCAGTCGCTGAGCGGCGCCGGCGGGTTCTCCGGCGGCTCCGAGGGCTGCGTCTACGTCGAGCTGACGACGAGCGGCGAGGCGTGGGGCCGCGGCCCGACGGTCTCCGACATCCACGGCGCGAACAAGCGCAGCGTGGACAGCCCGGCGTGGCGCCACATCAAGATGCTGGCCTCGCTCGTGTCCGACGACGGCAACACGCCGCTCATCGACGGGTTCGCCGACAACTACGACCCGCTGTCCGACTCGCAGATCGCCGGGCTGCGGCGCGCGGCCCAGAACGTGGACATGGAGGTCGCGGCGCAGAACCTGGGCGTCGCACGCTACATCTCCGACGACCCGTTCACGATGCTGAAGATGCAGCGCTACGGGCTGTCGTTCAACCTCGACGGCATCTGGGGCGGCAACATGTACGCGGGCGGCGCCGGCGCGATCCTGCCGAACAAGATCACGTCCAAGCACAACTTCCGCTACGCGCCGAGCATGACGGGCCCCGAGATCGTCAAGAAGCTGCGCGCCCAGCTCGACAAGAACGGCTACTCGGACGTCGAGATCAAGGTCATCGGCGACGTGCCGTGGGCGAAGATGAGCTTCGACTCCGACATCGCCCGGGCGCTCCAGCGGACCTACGAGATCATGGGCATCCCGCACGGCGAGCCGCGCGAGGAGTACGAGATCGCGGGCGGCTACTGGCCGGCCTTCGTCTTCGGGAACGGCCCGGTGGGCGAGCGCGTGTCGTCGTTCCCGGGCGTGCCGATCGTCGGCGGCGGCGCCGGCGTCGGCGGCCGCGCGCACGCGGCGAACGAGTACTATGTGATCGAGGGCGCGGGCAAGGTCTACGGGCTCGCCGGGGCCGAGAAGGCCGTGGCGACCACGCTCTACGCCTACGCCGGCCTGGTGCCGCCGAAGACGAACTGACGCGGCTGCGACTGCGCACCCGGACGGCCGGTCACCCCGGGGTGGCCGGCCGCCCATTCATCGACCCCCGGCACGTCTGGAGTTCGCCCGTCGGCGGCGGCCACGCATGATCAGCGTCACGAATCTCGAGAAGGAGTACCACGTCGGCGACCACGTCGTCCGCGCGCTGCGCGGCGTGAGCCTCGACATCGGCGCGGGGGAGTTCGTCACGATCGTCGGGCCGTCGGGGTCCGGCAAGTCGACGTTCATGCACATCCTCGGGTGCCTCGACCGGCCGACGCGGGGGACCTACGCGCTCGGCGGGCGGGACGTGTCGGCGCTGCCGACCGACGAGCTCGCGCGGGTGCGGAACGAGACGATCGGGTTCGTCTTCCAGGGGTTCAACCTCCTGGCGCGGACCTCGGCCGTCGAGAACGTGGAACTGCCCCTGCTCTACACGCGGGCGGGCGCGGTGAAGGCGGCCGAGCGGCGCGCGCGCGCGCTGGCCGCGCTGGACGCGGTCGGCCTGAGCGACCGCGCCGACCACCACCCGAACCAGCTCTCCGGCGGCCAGCAGCAGCGCGTCGCCATCGCCCGCGCGCTCATCACCGAGCCCTCGCTCCTGCTCGCCGACGAGCCGACGGGCAACCTCGACTCGGAGACGAGCCAGGAGGTGATGGAGATCTTCGGCAAGCTGCGCGCCGACCGCGGCATCACGATCGTCGTCATCACGCACGAGCGCGACATCGCGGCCTGGGGCACCCGGACGATCGACTTCAAGGACGGCGTCGTCGTGTCCGACCGCCTGAACGAGCCGGCGGTCGCGGCCGGCTAGCGCCGCCCGGAGGAACCTGAGGAACGCGAGGAACCTGAGGAACCCGAGGAACTGAGGAGACCATGACTGATCGCCTGAAAGCCTGGCTGACGCACCCCGTCATCGACATCGCCATCAAGGCCGTCACGCGGAACCGGCTGCAGTCGGCGCTGACCATGCTGGGGATCACGGTGGGCGTGGCGACGGTGCTGGCCATGATGGCGGTCGGGGCCGGCGCCCAGCAGTCCATCGAGGACCAGGTGCGGGCCGCGGGGCTCAACTCCCTCACGATCACGGCCGGCAACTGGAAGCCCAAGACCGAGGACTACGGCGCCGCGATTGCCCACCAGGGCGACGCCGGCGACACCATGACCCTGCCGGTGCCGGACCTCGTGCCCCTGCCGGCGCCGGATCGCCCGCGGCCGATGGCCGGCGGGCGCCTGGCGAACCCCGATGTCGCCCTCGTCGCGTTCCACCCCGAGGACGACCCGATGGAGAAGCACGACCACCCGCTGGCCTGGCAGCGGCTCGGCGACCTCGAGGCGGGGCTCGGCGCCGCGGCGACGCTGTCGTTCGCCGACGCCGAGGCCATCCGCGAGATGGCCGGCGTGCAGTACGTGGCCTGCGGCGTGCACGCCAACGCGCGCGTCCACTTCGGCGACGCGCGCTGGTTCACCAAGATGCACGGCGCCGACGTCGAGCTGCCGGCGATCAAGCGCGCCTGGACCTTCAGCGCCGGCCGCTTCTTCACGCGCGCCGAGCAGGAGGACGCCGAGCAGGTGATGGTGTTCGGCCAGGTCGCCGCGGAGAAGCTGTTCGGGCCCGGCGTCGACCCGGTCGGCCGCGAGGTCATGCTCTGGAACCAGCCCTTCACGGTCATCGGCGTCGTCTCCAGCGCGAGCTGGGTGGTGCGGCCGGCGGCGGGCGACGAGGAGTTCGACGCGGTCTACATGCCGTACACGACGACGCACCGGCTGCTGAACCTGTCGAAGCTGAACGACATCACGGTGACCGCCGCCTCGTCCGGCGAGGTGACGGCGCTCGCCAAGCGGATCACCGAGCTGCTCCGCCAGCGCCACGGCATCAGCGAGGAGAAGCCGGACGACTTCACGATCTCCACGCAGGCGACCCGCGCGATCACGGGCGGCGGCCTGCCGCCGAACGTCGCGCGCGCCATCGCCGGCAACGTCCGCGAGCTCGAGCGCGTCACCCTCGAGCAGCTCGCCTCGACCCTCGAGCGCGCCAGCAGCACCATGCAGTGGCTGCTCGCCGCGGTCGCCGCCGTCTCGCTGCTCGTCGGCGGGATCGGGATCATGAACATCACCCTGCTGTCGGTCACCGAGCGCACCCGGGAGATCGGGCTGCGCATGGCGGTCGGCGCGCGCGGGCGCGACGTGATGCGGCAGTTCCTCGCCGAGGCCGTCGCGATCAGCCTGGTGGGCGGCTTCGCGGGCATCGTCCTCGGCATCGCGGCGTCGTACATCATCGCGTCGACCCTCAACTGGGCGACGGTGGTCTCGCCGGGGTCGGTGGCGCTCGCGGTCGGCGTGTCGGCCGCGGTCGGGGTGTTCTTCGGGTTCTACCCGGCGCGGCGCGCCGCCGAGCTCGACCCGATCGTCGCGCTGCGGCGGGAGTAGGAGACAGGGGCTCCTCGGGGTTCGCCACGAGGGTGCGGCAGGTCGGTGACATGGGACGCAGGGTCCTGGCAGGAAGGCGGCGGTCGTGATTCGGGGTGTCATCGTCTGCGTGCAGATTGGGCTGCGCGCGCTCGGCCGGAACCGGCTCCGGACCGGGCTCACCATGCTCGGCGTGATCATCGGCGTGGCCGCGGTCATCGCGATGGTCGCGCTCGGCAACGGCGCGCGCGGATCCATGGAGCGCACGCTGCGCTCGGCGGGGACCAACATCGTCGAGGTGTCGGCGGGCAACTACATCCGCGGCGGCGAGAGCATGAACATCGCCACCGGGATGGGCTCGGCCACCTCGCTCACCCGCGAGGACGCGGCGGCGATCGCGGCGATCGAGCACGTCGAGGCCGTCTCGTCGAACCTGCGCGACCGGACCTTCCTCGTCGCGTCCGAGGACGCCCGCTACTTCACGCTCGTGCTGGGCTCCGAGCCGGGGCTGGCCGACATCCACGGCTGGACCTGGCTGAACGGCGGGAACTTCAGCGCTGACGACGTCCGCGACGCGGCGGCCGTCGTCACGCTCGGCCGGGTGGCGAGCGCGCAGCTGTTCGGCGAGGGCGTGGACCCGGTCGGGCGCACGGTCGCCATCCACGACCGGCCGTTCACCGTGGTCGGCGTGATGCGGGCGGTGGACGAGGACCAGGACAAGGGCGCCTTCGTGCCCATCTCGACGCTGCAGGCGCTCACGTCGCGGCCGTTCCTCCAGGCGATCACGGTCGGGGTGACCGAGGCCGGGGTCGCGACGGAGGTCTCCGAGGGCATCACGACGCTGCTGCGGCAGCGGCACGGGCTCGACAAGCCCAGGCCCGCGGACGACCCGGGGGCGCCGGCGCGCTTCACGAGCGCGCTGCCGTCCGGACGCGGCGGCCTGGGGACGCCGGACGACTTCGTGGTGCGCACGCTGGCGGCGCAGCAGGTGACCCGCGGCCTCTACACCGAGGTGGCGGCGTTCGCGCTGGCGAACATGCCCAAGCTCGACGAGGTCACGATGGAGGAGATGGGCGGCACGCTGGCGCGCGCGGGCACCACGATGACCGCGCTCCTCGCGAGCATCGCCGCGATCTCGCTCGTCGTCGGCGGCATCGGCATCATGAACATCATGCTGGTCTCGGTGACCGAGCGGACGAAGGAGATCGGGCTGCGCCTCGCCGTGGGGGCCCGGCAGCGCGACGTGCTCCTCCAGTTCCTGATCGAGGCCCTGACGCTGAGCCTCATCGGGGGCACGCTGGGCGTGCTCACCGGCATCGCCGCGGCTCGCGGCCTCACCACGCTGCTCGAGTGGCCCACCGAGGTGTCGGCGGGCGCGATTGCCCTCGCGTTCCTCATCTCCGCCGCGGTGGGCATCGGCTTCGGGTACTATCCTGCCCGTCGCGCGTCCCGCCTCGATCCGATCGACGCGCTCAGGTACGAATAGCGCCGGCTGCGTGCGTGGCCGGCCGGAGGGTCCCATGACACGTCCCGCCCGTCGTCTGCTCGCCCTGCCCGTCGTGTGCGCCCTGGTCGCCGCGTGCGCCTGGCCGGCGGTGGCCGCCGCCCAGGTGACCGCCATCCGCGCCGGCCGCGTGATCGATCCCGAGACGGGCACGGCGGCCGCCAACCAGGTCATCCTCGTCGAGAACGGCCGCTTCACCGCCGTGGGGGCGGACGTGGCGATCCCCGCCGGCGCCGAGGTGATCGACCTGTCGGCGCTCACCGTGATGCCGGGGATGGTGGACGCCCACAACCACCTGGCCCTCACCTACAAGGAGGAGCCCGAGAGCAACATCTACTACCTCACCTACGTGATGGAGTCGACGGCGCTCAGGGCGATCCAGGCGGCCTCCAACGGGATGCAGATGCTCTCGTCCGGGTTCACGATCGTCCGCGACATGGGCAACAACGGCAACTATGCCGACACCGCCCTGCGCCAGGCGATCGAGCAGGGCTGGATCCCCGGGCCGACGATCATCAACTCCGGCATCATCATCGGGGGCATGGGCGGGCAGTTCTCGCCGACGCCCGAGATGGCCGTGGGCAAGGGCATCGTCTACCCGGAGTACCTCGACGCCGACACCCACGACGAGATCATCAAGGCGGTCCGCCAGAACATCCTCTTCGGCGCGAAGGTGATCAAGATCTGCGTCGACTGCAAGCCGTACGGCTACACGGTCGACGAGATCCGCCTCTTCGTCAGCGAGGCGGCGAAGGCCGGCATGAAGGTCGAGGGCCACTGCCAGACGGTCGAGGGCGCCCGGCGGGCGGTCGAGGCCGGGATCTGGTCCATCGCCCACGACTCGGGCATGACGCCGGAACTCCACGAGGAGATGGCGCGGAAGGGCGTGTACCGCGCCGGCACCGAGACGCCGATCTCGCTGACCGGGCACACCAACCCCGCGCGGTACGAGCGGACGGTGCGGCTGCTGAAGGATGCCTGGGAGAAGAAGGTGCCGCTGACCTTCTCGACCGACGCCGACTACTACGTGCCCGGCAAGACCCGCGGCGAGGTGGCCATCTCGTTCATCGAGACGTGGCAGGCCGCGGGCATCCCGAACGCCGGGGTGATCCGCGCCCTGACCACCACGGGCTACGCCGTCAGCGAGACGACCGGCACGCGGGGCCCGATCAAGGCGGGGTTCATCGCCGACCTGATCGCCGTCAAGGGCAACCCGCTCGATGACCTCGACGCCCTGCGGCACGTCGACTTCGTGATGAAGGACGGGATGGTCTTCAAGCGCGGCGGCGTGATGACACCCGGGGCCTTCTTCCACGGCGGCCCCGTGAACGGCTGGCGCCCGCGGTAGGCCAGGGGCCCGGAACGCCCTGGCGGGCGATCCGCGGATGGACGCGGATGGACGCGGAAGAGCAGTCGCACTGCGGGGCTCCGCCCCGCGGCCGTGCTGGCACCTGGCACGGCGACGGCACGCACCCGGAGGGTGCGGCGGATGCACGGCCAACGGGCGGAAGAACACGCCACGCGATTCTGGTGCGTGCTCTTCCGCCCGTTGGCCGTGCATCCGCGTCGTGCCGCTTCGCGGCGCCTGCCGTCGCCTCGGCGTGATTCGTCCGCGTGCCTCCGCGTGCCTCCGCGGATCGGCGTCAGCCGACAGCCCCCGTCAGCGGACGAAGATCGACTTGGGCATCTTCACGTGGACGCCCATCGTGCCGTCCACGAGCTGCGTGATCGCGACGTTGCCCGCGATGCTGGTGAGCTGGTACGCCTGGTGCCGGTCGAGGCCGCGGGTGGCGACCAGGAAGTCCACCATCTCCTGGATGGCGATCCGCGTGGCCGCCGTCAGGTCCACGTCCGTGCCCATGCTGATGTAGTCGGTGTCGGTCTCGGCGCGGGGCCAGGCCAGGTGCATGCCCTTGCGGACGGTCAGCTGCACGCGCCCGCGCAGGGATGTCTCGATTGCGGTCTGGTCCACCTCGCCGTCGCCCTGGGCGGCGTGCCCGTCGCCGATCTCGAAGAGCGCACCCGGCACGTGCACCGGAATCCAGAGGGTTGTGCCCGCGACCAGCGACTTGTTGTCCAGGTTGCCGGCGTGTGTCCCCGGCGGGTTGCTGCTGACCCGCCCCATGGCGGGCGGCGGCGCCACGCCCATGCTGCCGAAGAACGGGCGGAGGGGGATGACGATGCCGGGGAGGAACTCGGCGGTCATCCGCTCGCGGTCGAGGCGGATGATGGTGGACCCCCGGCCGGCCTCGCAGTTGTCCCGCACGAAGCCGCTGCACCCGTTGTAGCCGTAGGCGATGGGGAGGTCGATCGAGAGGATCTTCACCTCGAGCGCGTCGCCCGGCTCGGCCCCCTCGACGAACACCGGCCCGGTGAGGATGTGCCCGCCCGGCCCCTTGTCGGTCACGCCTGACACGATCGCGCGCAGCGAGTCCTGCACCTCCGCCGCCGGCACGCCGGACCGCTCGAGCCGGTCGGGCGTCGAGGTCAGCAGGGTGTCGACGTCGATGATGTCCCCGGACTTGATCCTCAGCGCCGGCGCCTTCTCGGACCAGTAGTACCCGTAGGCGACCGTGTCAGGCGTCGCCTCGAGGCGGTGGGTGGTGGGGGACTGGGCGAACGCGAGGGGGGCAATCAGGGTGCCAAGCGTGCCAAGGGTGCCAATCGTGCCAAGGGTGCGCAGCCAGGGTGCCAAGGTGCCAAGGGTGCCAGAGGTGCCGGGGGTGCGCAGCCAGGGTGCCAAGGTGCCAAGGGTGCCAGAGGTGCCGGGGGTGCGCAGCCAGGGTGCCACAGTGCCGCGAGTGCCGCGAGTGCGCTGGCCCAGGGCGCGGGCGACGGCGCTTGGAAGATGTCGGAACAGACGGTCGATGGTGGTGATCACGTTGACGACTCCCTTGGACGGCAACTCAGCGCACCCTTGGCACCCTGGCACCCTTGGCACCCTGTTACTGCGGTATGAAGAACGGCACCTCGACCGAGAACGGCGAGCCCGCGACGGCGTACTCGATCTTCACCATCACGTCGTCGCCCTCGACGGGCTGGCCGTCGGCCACCCAGCTCTCGCCGTACTCGTCGATGGCGAGCTTCAGGACCTCGACGGGCGCGTCGGGGCGGGTGAGGGTCAGCGTCACGTCGCTGGCGACGGTCGCGGGCAACTCGCTCCGGACGGCGTCGGTGAACCAGATGCGGTGTTTGCCCGCCCGGTCGAAGACGACCTCGAAGTGCATGTCCTCGTTCATCATGACCATGCCGCCGTGCTGCGGGCTGTGGTCGCCGTGGGGCATGGTCAGCCCGGCGTGTTCCCCGTCGTTCGGGGCCGGGGCGGCCGCAGGGGCCTGGCCGGCGGGCGCGGCGGACTCCGACGGGCCGGAGGAGCCGGAGCAGGCCGGCAGGGCGGCCAGCGTCACGAGGAGGACGGGGATGAGGGCACGCGGCATGGGGGGCAGTTTACCAAGCCGTGGCCCGGGCGGGCGCGTGAATGGACCGCATCCGTCGATTCGATGGCGGCGCCTCGTGGCGCCGCCGCACCCCCGCGGCCTGCCGGGACCGGGCCCACCGCGCGGCCGCGCCGGCGGCACGTCCGCCGCGGCGGGGGCACGACGGCGGCGGCCGGCTAGATGATCCCCTGGCGCGCGGCGTGGATGAAGTCGATGACGGGCGGCGTGCCACCCGCGACCCGCACCTCGGCGGCGGCCTGGCCCCGGTGGTGCTGGCCGTGCAGGGGCAGGTGCGTGAGGATGTCGCCGAGCGTGCTGGTGAACGGTGTGCCCTTGGTGTTGGTGTACTCGATCACGCGGACGAGGTCGGCGTCGGTCTGCGTGTCGAGGAAGGCCATCCACTCGTCGTGCGCGGCGAGGAGGTTCGTGCGCAGCTCGTCCACGCTGAGGGTCGGGTTGACGGTGAACGGCGGCGTGGTGCCCGCCACGCGGGCGAACCAGAGGCGCTTGGCGGCCATGACATGCGCCAGCCACGTGACGGCGCGCGGCGCGTGGTTGGCGATTGGTTCGATGGCGCCGAGGACCTCGCGGTTGGCCCAGTGGTCGAACGCCAGCAGGCGGCGGTGGTAGGCGAGCATGGGGCGATTCTATCGCTCCATGCTCGCGAGGGTACCCCCCCCCGGACGGCGGGGCGCCGCGCCGGTCCCCGCGGAACAAAGAATCTGCCGGGGAGCCGGAGTGTTCGACTACACTGTCGGCACTCGAGGCGAGACATTCGACCGCGGCCGTTCGGCCCGGGCCGGCACGGCGCGGGGGCGCTTCGCGGTCGCGAGACTGGTGCCGCGCACCCCGCGGCCCCCCGGAGGCCCATGTCGACAGCCACGCTCCCCTGGTACCGCCAGCTCACCCCCGACCAGCGCAAGGCCTTCTTCACCACGTTCGCGGCGTGGGTGCTCGACGCCTTCGACTTCACGATCCTCACCTTCGTGCTGGTGAACATCCAGCAGAGCTTCTCGGTGAACAGCGCCCTCGCCGGCCTGCTCGGCACCGTCACCCTGGTCTTCCGGGTGCTCGGCGGCATCGGCGCCGGCACGGTGGCGGACCGGCTGGGACGCAAGCCGCCGATCATCTTCTCGATCGCGTGGTTCACGGCCTTCGCGCTGCTGAGCGGCCTGTCGACGTCCTACGTGATGCTCTTCGCGTTCCGCGGCCTGTTCGGCATCGGCATGGGCGGGATGTGGGCGGCCGGCGTGCCGCTGGCCCTCGAGCACGTGCCGCCCCACCTGCGCGGCATCGCGTCGGGGCTGCTCCAGGGCGGTTTCTCGTTCGGCTTCATGCTCTCGTCGCTCGTCTACCAGCTCGGCTGGCCGCTCGTGAGCGCCAACCCGGACTGGGGCTGGCGCATCATGCTGTGGTCGGGCGTCGGCCCGGCGATCATCATCCTGCTGGTGATGCTGACGGTGAAGGAGAGCCCCGTGTGGCTCGAGCAGCAGCGGCAGCGGGCCGCCGGCGCCGGGGGCGCCCGGATGTCGGTCGGCCGCCTCTTCGACCCCGACCTGCGGTGGGTGACCGTGCACACGTCCCTGCTGATGGGGACGTTCATCTTCTCCTACCACTCGATCACGTTCTGGTACCCGACGCTGCTCGGCACGCTGAGCCTGCCGCCGCTGCGCTACCTGATCGCGCTCAATGCCGGCGGCCTCCTGGGCTCGATGCTGCTCGGGCACCTCTCCCAGACGAAGCTGGGCCGCCGCGGCGCCCCGACGCTCGGCATGGTCGTCGGCCTCGCGGCGGCGCCCATCTACCTGTGGAGCACCGACCCGACGCTCCTGCTCATCGGCGCGCTCGTGATCGGCCTGGGCTGCTCGGGCGCCTGGGGCATCGTCCCCGGCTACCTGTCGGAGCGCTTCCCGACCGCGGCGCGCGCCGCGGGGACGGGCTTCGCCTACCACGTGGGCGCGGGGCTGGGCTCGTTCACGCCGTTCCTGATCGGGTCGCTGCGCGACGGCGGCATGGCGCTGGCCACCGCGATGCTCGTGTGCATCATGGTCGCCGGCGTGCTCGTCGTCGCGATGATGTGGCTGGGCCCCGAGACGAGGGGCGTGGAGTTGGAAAAGGCTTAAGAGCGCCGCCAGGGTGCCAATCGTGCCAGCAGTGCCAAAGGTGCCACGGGTGCGCCGCCAGGGTGCCAAAAAGGTGCCAGGCGTGCGGTGGCAGGGTGACGGCGGATGCTGGAAGGGGCGCCAAGGGGTCCGCTGACGGCGCACCTCTGGCACTATTGGCACCCTTGGCACCTTTGGCACCCTGGCGGTGCCCCCTGGCGGTGCCGCCGCCTAGCTGAGCGCCCGGATGATGTCCCAGCGCGTGATGATGTAGGTCTGGTCGACCTTGAAGTCGCGGACCAGCACCGCCGGGCTCTCCGGCGTCAGCATGGCCGCGAGCGCGTCGAGGCTCGTCGAGATGTCGGCGAAGGGGAAGGCCGGCTCCATGATCGCCTCGACCGGGCCCTTGAGCAGTTCCGGGTTGTCGACGATCCGCGCGTAGAGGTGCGCCTCGTTCACCGAGCCGACGAGCCGGCCGTCGGCGATGACCGGGATCTGCGAATAGGCGAGCTCGGTCATGATGTTCGCCGCGGCCGCCACCGTGTCGGCGCGGTCGATGGTGACGAGCGGGCCCTTCTTCTTGTCGCCCACCAGGTCGCGCGCGGTCAGGCCCTTCTTGTCGACGAAGCCCTTCTCACGCATCCAGTCGGGGTTGTACATCTTCCCGAGGTAGCGCGTGCCGTGGTCGTGGAAGATGACGACGACGGTCTCGCCGGCCTTGAAGCGGTCGGCGAGCTGGAGCAGGCCGGCCATCGCCGCGCCCGCCGAGTTGCCCGCGAAGATCCCCTCTTCCCGGGCGATCCGGCTGGTCATGATCGCCGCGTCACGGTCGGTCACCTTCTCGAAGTGGTCCACCAGCGAGAAGTCGACGTTCTTCGGCAGGAAGTCCTCGCCGATGCCCTCGGTGATGTAGGGGTAGATCTCGTTCTTGTCGAACACCCCGGTCTCCTTGTACTTCTTGAAGACCGACCCGTAGGTGTCGATGCCCCAGACCTTGATCGAGGGCTTCTGCTCCTTGAGGTACTTCGCGGTGCCGCTGATCGTGCCGCCCGTGCCGACGCCGACCACGAGGTGGTCGATCGCCCCGTCGGTCTGGGCCCAGAGCTCGGGGCCGGTCTGCTCGTAGTGCGCGACCGCGTTGCTCGGGTTGTCGTACTGGTTGGCCTTCCAGGCGTTCGGCGTGTCGCGCTCGAGCCGTGACGACACCGAGTAGTACGACCGCGGGTCCTCGGGGTCCACGTCCGTCGGGCACACGATGACGTCGGCGCCGAAGGCGCGGAGCGCGTCCACCTTCTCCTTCGACTGCTTGTCCGTCGTCGTGAAGATGCACTTGTAGCCCTTCACGACCGCCGCGATGGCCAGCCCCATGCCGGTGTTGCCGGACGTGCCCTCGATGATCGTCCCGCCGGGCTTCAACCGTCCGTCCCGTTCGGCGTCCTCGATCATCTTGAGTGCCATCCGGTCCTTGATCGAGTTGCCCGGGTTGAAGGTCTCGATCTTGGCCAGCACGTCGGCGGCGATGACGCCCATCGTGATGCGGTGGAGGCGCACGAGGGGCGTGTCGCCGATGGTGTCGAGGATCGTGTCGCAGATTTTCTTGGTCATGAGCCCGTGGATGAGGCGCGGGCGGTGTGCCCGTCCGGAGAAACGCCGCGCGAATTGTACCCCGGGCGGGGCCAAATTCGTGCGCCCGGCCGCCGGCGGGCCGCCTCAGGCGTCGAGCGCCCGGCGGACGGCCTCGGCGAGCTGGTGCGGCAGGAAGGGCTTGGGCAGGAACCACGTGCCCGTCTCGTAGGCGCCCTGGGCGCTCAGCATCTCGTCCGTGTAGCCCGACATGTACAGCACGCGCAGGCCCGGCCGCGCCGTGCGCAGCGCGTCGGCCACGACCCGGCCCGTGCCTTCCGGCATCACGACGTCGCTCAGCAGGAGGTCGATCGCCCCCGCGTGCTGCCGCGCCTGGGCGATCACGTCCTCGCCACTCACCGCCTCGATCACGCGGTACCCGCACCGCTCCAGCACGGCCATGGCCAGCTTCCGGACGACCTCCTCGTCCTCGGCGAGCAGGATCGTCTCGGTGCCCTGCGGCCACGCCGCGCCCGCGGCGGGTGCCGCCGTCGCCGCCGGCCCCTCCGGCGTCTCCGCGAGGGGCAGGCACAGGTCGAACGTCGCGCCCCTGCCGGGCTCGCTGACGACCCCGACGTGGCCGCCGAGCTGGTTGGCGACCTCCAGGACCGTCGCGAGCCCGAGGCCCGTGCCGCGCCCCGCATCCTTGGTCGTGATGAACGGCTCGAAGATCCGCGCCGCCACCGCCGGCGTCATGCCGACCCCGGTGTCGGCCACCGCGACCCGGGCCCACTCCCGCGGCTCGCTCCCGGGGCCGGGGACCGACGGGGGCAGCGGCCCCGAGCTGCACCGGATGGTGAGGACGCCCCCGTCCGGCATCGCGTCGCGCGCGTTGACCACCAGGTTGATCAGCACCTGCTCGATCTGGCCCGGGTCGGCGCGCACCGGCAGCGGGCCGTCCTGGCGCTCGAGCGTGAGCCGGATGTGCTCGCCGATGACCCGCTGGAGCATCCGCTCGAGGTCGCCGACGATGTCGCCGAGGTCGACGGCCTGCGACTCGAGCGGGCGCCTGCGGCTGAAGACGAGCAGCCGCCGCGTGAGGGCGCCCGCGTGCCGCGCCGCCGTTGCGACCTCCCGCACGAGCCGCCGCGGCTCGTGCGCCAGGGCGTGATGGTCGAGCAGCAGGGAGCTGCAGCCGGAGATGATCGTCAGCAGGTTGTTGAAGTCGTGCGCGACGCCGCCCGCGATCCGGCCGATGGCCTCCATCCGCTGGCTCTGCAGGAGCTGTTCTTCCAGGCGCTTGCGTTCGACGCCGACGGCCAGCGACCGGGCCGCCGCCGCCAGCGCGCCGAGGGCGGACGGCCCGAGGCCCTGCCGCGCATACACGCCGAGCACGCCGACCAGGCGCTCCCCGACGAGGAGGGGATAGCCCGCGAACGCGACGATGCGCTCGTGCTCGGCCCAGGCCCGCAGCTCGGGGTCCCGTTCGGACGGCAGGGCGTCGGTCACGTACGGCAACCGGGACTCCGCGATGCGGCCGGCCAGCCGCTCGCCGGGGCGCAGGCGGGCCTCGGCCTCGTCGAAGGGCGTCCGCTCCCCGGCCTGGCCGTGCAGGACCAGCTCGCCGGTCAGGGTGGTCGTCCAGATCCGGACGACCGCGGGCCGCAGGTGCCGGGCGACCGCCCGGGCGCACGCCTCGAGCATGCCGTCGAGCGTCAGCCCTTCGGCGTTGGCCAGCGCGATGTCGCTCGTGAGCGCGGCCAGCGCGCCGTAGCGCTGCCCGCTCGGGTCGCGGAGCAGGGTGATCGAGCCCGTGGGCTGGTCCTCGTCGTCGCGCGTCCGGCTGGTCGACACCTCGACGGGCACCAGCGCCCCCTGCGCGTCGAACAGCGCGGTCTCGGACGCCAGGCAGACGACGGGGCCCGTGTCGGGGACGGGCGTGGCCTCGATCGGCTCGCCCGTGTCCCGGTCGACGAGGCGCACGACCTCGGACAGCGACCGGCCGATGGCCGTGCCCGACGGCCACGCCGTGATGGCCTCCGCGGCCTCGTTGAACGTCGTGATGCGGCCGTCCCGATCCGCGGCGATCACCCCCTCGCCCGCCGGCGAGCCGCTCGTGAGCCAGTGCTCGACCCGGCGCAGCCGCTCCTCCACGCCGTGGCGGTAGAGGGCCATCTCGATGTTCGCCTGGAGCTCGCGCTCGGAGAACGGCTTGACGATGTAGCCGTAGGGCTCGGTGCGCTTGGCGCGGTCGAGGGTCTTCGGATCGGTGTAGGCGGTGAGGTAGATCACCGGCACGCGGCTCGCCTGGCGGATCTGGCTGGCGGCCTCGATGCCGTCGATCTCTCCCTTGAGGACGATGTCCATGAGCACGAGGTCGGGCCGCCGCTCCCGCGCGAGGCGGATCGCGTCCCGGCCGGTCGCCGCGAGCCCCGCCACCGCGTACCCCATGCCGCGCAGCCGCGCCTCCAGGTCGCGCGCGATGATGATCTCGTCGTCCACGATCAGCACCGATGCCGGGCGCTTCATCGCCGTTCCTCGTACTGCATCGGCGCGAACTCGAGCAGGACGCTCGTGCCGCCCGTGCCTGTGTTGACCGTGAGCGTCCCGTCGAGCTGCGACGCGAGGTCGCCGACGAGCTTGAGGCCGAGGGAGGTGGAGTGGCGCCAGTCGAGCCCGTCGGGCAGCCCGACCCCGGTGTCGCTGACGCGCAACAGGTAGCGGCCACGGGTCGACGGGCGCACCGACACGACCACCTCCCCGCGCCGGCCGTCCGGGAACGCGTGCTTGAGCACGTTGGTGACGAGCTCGTTCACGACGAGGCCGCAGGGCACCGCGGTGTCGATGTCCAGCGCGATGGCGCTGACGTCGATCCGGACGCGCACGCCCTCCTGCCCGACCCCGTAGGTCCGGAACAGGTCCGACACGAGGTCGCGCACGTACTCCGCGAAGTCCACCGTCGTGAGATCGGCCGAGCGGTACAGCTTCTCGTGGATGAGCGCGATCGACTTCACCCGGTTGTGGCTCTCGGTCAGGATCGAGAGCGCATGGGGGTCGGCGGTGTGCCGCGACTGCAGGTAGAGGAGGGAGGAGATGACCTGCAGGTTGTTCTTGACGCGGTGGTGGACCTCCTTGACGTACATCTCGCGGGCCTCGAGCGCCAGCGCCTCGATGCGCTTCCGCTCGGTCGCGTCCCGCACGATGCCGAGCACGAGGGGCGCGGGGCCGCCCGCGATCGGGCTGAGCATGATGTCCACGGGGAACTCGCTGCCGTCGCGGCGGCGGCCGGCGAGCGTCAGGCCCGCGCCCATGGGCCGCGTGCGCGGGACGCCGACGTAGCCCTGCCGGTGCTCGACGTGGCAGCGCGCGAACCGCTCCGGGATGAGCAGCTCGACCTTCTGCCCGATGAGCGCATCGCGCGCGTACCCGAACATCTTCTCGGTCTGGGCGTTGGCGCGGACGATGCACCCGGCGTGATCGACGACCAGAATGGCATCGGGGGCACCCTCGAAGATCCTGACCAGGATCTCGGGGCTGTCGATGCCGTCCGCCGGAGCGCCGCCAGGTGTCCCTGGCGGGCGCAGGTCTCTCTCCAAGCCGCCTCCTGGTTCGTGGGGACGAACGCACCGGAGCGTACGCGGTCGTCCGGCCGCGACGTGCGGCCGGACCGGGGGGAGGATGCGGGGTTGCGGCGCCCACTTTACCACGGCCGCCGCGGCGGGCGCGAGCGGGTCGGGGCGCCGCCGTCGCGCGAGCGCCCCTACTTCGGGTCGGGCACGGCCGGCACCTGGTACGCCTTGCCCAGCGCGTCGAGGTAGTCGCCGAAGAGGGCCTTGATGCCCGCGAACTCACGGGCGGCGGCGGCCCGGTAGCCGGCGTCCGTGAGGTACGTGTGCAGCAGCGCCGCCATGGCCTGCGCCTGGACGGTGAAGCCGTCGTGGCCGACCGGCTTGAGGTTGTCGTCGTTCATCCCGTAGGTGTGGTTCGGCCAGTCCGACGTATAGGCCGCGAAGCCGACGCCGGGAATGTCGCGCGACACGCTGCCGCTCTCTTCCCAGCCCTGCGGCTTGCCCGGCTCGGGCGCCACCTTGCCGGCGCCGTACCGCTTCAGGTAGCTGAAGGCGAGCTCGGCGAGCGTCGCCGTCGAGATGCCGTCCCGGTTGCTGCCGTAGTTGTCGATCTTCACCTTGGTCCCCGTGGCGAGCGCCGCCGCCTTGGCTGCATCGTCGACGAACGCGCGGACCTGGGCGAGGTACACCTCATCGGGGTAGCGGATGTAGAAGTCCGCCTGCGCGCGGTCGGGGACGACGTTCGGGGCCGCGCCGCCCTCGGTGATGACGCCCTGGATGCGCGCCTCGGGGCGGATGTTGCTGCGCACGGCGTCCACGTTGTTGAACAGGTGGATGGCCGCGGTGAGCGCGTTGCGGCCGTTCCACGCGGTCATCTGGTGCGCGGGCGCGCCGCTGAAGGTGTACTTCACGCCATCGATGTTCAGGCAGCAGGTGCCGAAGCCCGGCGCCGGCCGCGACGTCTGGGTGCTCGAGTGGCTGCGGACGATGACGTCCATGCCGTCGAAGACGTGCGCGCGGTGCAGGACCGTCTTCGCGGACGGCTCGAGGAGCTCCTCGGCCGGCGTGCCGAACACCGTGACGCTGCCCGGCAGGCCGTTGGCCGACAGGTACTCGGCGATGGCGACGGCCGCCGCGATGCCCACGGGGCCCTGCGCGCAGTGCTGGTCGCCGTGGAACGCCCCGTCCGTGCCGCGCAGGGCGTCGTACTCCACCGCGACCCCGAGGTCGGGCTTGCCGTTGTTCTTCTGGTAGCGCGCCACGAACGCCGTCTCGAGCCCGCCGACGCCGATCTCCACGTCGAAGCCGTGCGCGCGGAGCGCGGCGGCGAGCTTCTCGACCGAGCGCGTCTCCTTGTAGCCCACCTCGGGGTGGGTGCAGATGTCGTCGGACAGCGCGAGCAACTCCGCGTCCATGAGCGCCTTCGCGCGGGCCGCCACCCCGTCGCGCGCGGCGTCGGGCCCGCCGACCCGCGCGACCATCGCGGGCACGTCGAGCGACTGCTCGAGCGCGGCCATCTTCTGGAGCACCTCGCGCGCGGCCTCGCGCTCGGTCGGGGTCTCCTGCGCCGCGGTTGGAGCGGCCGCCAGCAGGACGGCGAGCAGGGCCAGGGATGGGGCGAAGTTACGACTCATGACAACCTCCGGGGATTGAGAGGTCAGTCTACGGCCACCGATGGCACGGATGCCAGACCAGAGGCCACCGATGGCACCGATGAACACAGATGCGCAGATAAACGCAGATGCGCAGACAACGGTCCATTCTCGGCGCCTCCCGCTCTTCTGGCACCTTGGCACGTTGGCGGCGCACCCATGGCACACTTGGCACCTCTGGCACCCTTGGCACCCTGACGGCGCACCCCTGGCACCCTTGGCACCTCTGGCACCCCTGGCACCCTGACGGCGCACCCCAGGCACCCCTGGCACCTTTGGCACCCTTGGCACCCTGGTTCTTGAGATGAACAGACGAGACTTCCTCCAGTATTCGGCCGGCGCGCTGGCCGTGGCCACCGCGACGGCGCGTCCGCGGCGGGCCTTCGCACAGACCAAGTCCACCATGCGCATGGCGCTCACGGGCGACGTGATCCTGTCGCGCCGCGTGTCGAACCTCACCGACCCGCGGTTCCTCGAGGTCGCGCGGCTGCTCCAGGAGGCGGACTGCACGTTCGGCAACTGCGAGCTGGTACTGGCCGCCCGCGGCGAGGGGCGGCCCTCCGCGGCCGGGCGCAGCCTCAGCGTCGTCGTCGACCCGATGGTGGCCGACGAGATGCGCTGGCTCGGCTACGACGTGATGGGGACGTCGAACAACCACTCGCTCGACTACGGCCGGGGCGGCGTGCTGGCGACGCTGGCGCACCTCGACCGGGCCGGCATCGTCGGCGCGGGCACCGGGGCGAACCTCCAGCAGGCTGCCGCGGTGCAGTACGCCGACACGCCGTCGGGACGGGTGGGGCTCATCGGCTGCGTGTCGACGTTCGCGCCGCACGCGCCGGCCGTCCTCGAGCGGGGCGACTTCCCGGGCGTGGCCGGCGTCAACGCCGTCCGCCGCGTCGTGCGGTGGCAGCTGCCGAAGCCGCTCTACGACGGCGTGAAGGCGGCCGCCGACGCGCTCCAGCCGGTGCAGACGAGCGGCGCGCTCTTCGCGCCCCCGGCCGGCCTGACGTTCATGGGCGCGTCGTTCGTCGAGGGGGCGGCGCCCGACCTGCTGAGCGATCCCCACCCGGCCGATCTCCGGCGCATCACCGACGCCGTGGCCGTGGGACGCCGGAACGCCCGGTTCGTGCTGGTCTCGATCCACGCGCATGAGCTCTACCGCGAGCTGACCGAGCCCGATCCGTTCGTGCCGACCCTCGCCCGCGCGGCGATCGACGCGGGCGCCGACATGTTCATCACCCACGGCAGCCACTACCTGGCCGGCATGGAGATCTACAAGGGCAAGCCGATCTTCTACGGCCTCGGCGATTTCTTCTTCCAGTACGAGACCGTGCCCGGCTTCGCCGCCGACACCTACGAGGCGTACGGACTCGACCCGAATGCCATCGACCCGAGCCTGGCCACGGAGCAGATCCCGCTGGCGGGCGGGCGGCGCCTCTGGGAGACGGTGGTCCCGGTGCTCGACTACGACGGCGACCGGCTGACGGCGGTGGCCCTCCACCCCGTGACGCTCGGCATGGACCTGCCGCGGCATCAGCGGGGCACGCCCGTCGCGGCGGCCCCCGCCGACGCGGAGCGGATCGTCCGGGAGATGGCCGCCCTGTCGGCGCCCGCCGGCGCGACGATCACCTGGGACGGCCGCGCCGGCCGGGTGGCCCTCTAGGGGCGACCCGGGCGCGGGCGGCCGGCGGTCCATCAGGAATTTCCTGAGGGCGAGTCAGGGACTGGATGGTGGAGGCCTTCCCGGTCTCGGCCGATGATGGTGGTAAGACCCCCTGCCTCGCCGCGAGGCGGGGGGGAGTCCCCAAAGATGGCTGCGACCCCACATATCCTTGTCGTCGAGGACGAACCGCTCGTCGCGGAGGTGCTCGTCGAGGTCCTGCGGGCGAGCGACTTCACCGTCACCTGGCTCGCGGCCGGGACCCCGGCGGTCGAGGTGGCGCGAAAGCTCGCCTGCGACCTCGTGCTGCTCGACGTCCAGCTGCCGGACGCGAGCGGGTTCGACATCTGCCGGGCCGTCCGCGCGGATGCCGCCCTGCACGCCCTGCCGATCGTGATGCTGACCGGGCGCGGGCGCGAGACCGATCGGATCGTCGGCCTCGAGGTGGGGGCCGACGACTACATCACCAAGCCGTTCAGCGCGCGCGAGGTCGTGCTGCGCCTGCGGGCCGTGCTGCGCCGCACCCGGGCGGCCGCCCCCGCCCCGGCCGGCGGCGACCGGCCCCTCCAGGCCGGACGCGTGCGCCTCGACCCGGGCACGCGGCAGGTCCACGTGGGCGGGGCCCGCGTGCGGATGACGGCGAAGGAATTCGACCTGCTGCGCGCGCTGCTGGCGGGGGACGGCCGGGCGCTGTCGCGCGGCGACCTGCTCCGCGACGTCTGGGGCTACGCCGGCGACGACCTCCAGACGCGGACCATCGACGCCCACATCATGCAGCTGCGCCGCAAGCTGGGCGCCGAGGCCTGGCGCATCGAGACCATCGAGCGCTTCGGCTACCGCCTCGACGGCGCGCCTGACGAGTCCTTTACACCTTCTTGACCGGTCCCGGACGCAGCCGCGCCCGCGGTGGCCGATTTCCTCCCTGGAGGAAATCGGATCACATGCAGAACTGGACTCTGGGCAAGCGGCTCGCCATCGGCTTCGGGGCCGTCGTCATCGTGGTGCTGGCGGTCGGCAGCTATGCCATCGTCGAGCTCAACGCCGTGCGCGCGGCGGCCATGCGCATCGTCAACGACAGCCTGCCAGGCACCGCCCTGAGCGGCGAGGTCGCGGCGGCGGCCAAGGACAACCATCTCGCCCTGCTGGAGATGCTCGACGCGCCAGACGCGGCCGCGGTCGCGCGGCACCGGGCGACGATGCAGGCGACGTCGCAGACGATCGGCAGCTCGCTCGAGAAGTACGCCTCGACCATCACCCAGCCCGACGACCGGGCCATCTTCGACGCGATCGCGAAGGTGCGGGCCGACTATCTCGCGGAGCGGGACCAGGTCATCGCCCTCTTCGAGGCCGGCAAGGCCGCGCAGGCGCGCGAGCGCTTCGCCGCGGGGCTGGCGCCGTTCTACGTGGCGTACATGGAGCAGCTCGACGCGCTCTCGGACTGGAACATCGCGGCGGGCAGCGAGGTCGGCGCGTGGCTGGACTCGACCGTGAGCTTCGCGGTCTTCAGCGTCGCCCTCGGCCTGCTCGGCGCGGTCGTGGTCGCCGCCGTCGTCGCGGGGGTCACGATGCGGAGCACGTCCCGGGTGCTGTCGGTCGCGGTCAACAGCCTGCGCGAGGGCTCGGAACAGGTCGTCTCGGCCGCCGGCCAGGTCGCGACCTCGGCGCAGTCCCTGTCTGCGGGGGCCACCGAGCAGGCCGCCTCGCTCGAGGAGACGTCGGCCTCGATGGAGGAGATGGCGTCGATGACGCGCCGCAACGCGGAGAGCTCGCGCGACGCCGCGGGCCTGATGCGGGAGGTCGACGACCGGGTGCGCAAGTCGAACGATGCCCTGCAGCTGATGTCGGACTCGATGACGTCGATCCAGGAGTCGAGCCACAAGGTGTCGCAGATCATCAAGACGATCGACGAGATCGCCTTCCAGACGAACATCCTGGCGCTGAACGCGGCCGTCGAGGCGGCGCGCGCGGGCGAGGCCGGGATGGGGTTCGCGGTCGTCGCGGACGAGGTGAGGAACCTGGCCCAGCGCTCCGCGCAGGCGGCGAAGGACACCGCGGCGCTCATCGACGAGTCCGCGCGGCGCGCCCAGACCGGCGCCGAGTCGGTGCAGCAGGTGGTGGGCGCGATCGGCGGCATCACCGAGACGGTCGACCGGGCGAAGGGGCTCGTCGAGACCGTCTCGGAGGCGAGCCAGCAGCAGTCCCAGGGCATCGACCAGGTCTCGCAGGCCATCGCGCAGATGGAGCGCGTGACCCAGACGACCGCGGCGACGGCCGAGGAGAGCGCGGCCGCCAGCGAGGAGCTCAACGCGCAGGCCGAGACGTCCATGCAGGTCGTGCGCGGCCTCGAGGCCCTCATCGGCGGCGCGGCGGCCGCGCGCGCCGGCGCCCCGGCGGCGCGCAAGACCGCCCGGCTCACCCTCGTCTCCGCCCCGCCGAAGGCGCCCGTCATCCCGCTCGATGACGAGCCGCAGGCGACCGGCACGTTCGGGGCGTTCTGAGGTGGCCGCGATGCGCGCGCTCCTCATCGTGCTGCTCGCCGCGACCACCGCTGCCGCGCAGGCGCCGGCGGCCGGCGCGGACGCTCCCGGGATGGTGCCGGGCCGCCCCGGCGCCATCGAGGCAGCGGGCATCGTGCCGGCGGGGGCGGTCCAGGCCGAACTCGGCTACGGCCTCGCCCACGACCGGTCGGGTGATGTCCGCAGCCTGACCCAGACGTTTCCCGGCGCGGTCGTCCGCATCGGGCTGTCGCCGCGCCTGGAGCTGCGCCTCGCGGGCGTGGGACTGGTCCACCAGCGCGTGCGGTCGCGGTCCGGTTCCGGCGGGGGCGGCGCGCTCGGCGACGCCGCGGTCGGCGTCAAGTGGCTGATCGCCGACGGGCGCCGGCACGCCGTGGACGCGGGCCTCGTCGCCACGCTGTCGCTGCCCTCGGGCACGAGGCCCGCCTCGAGTGGCGGCCTCGACCCCGCGCTGACGGCCGCCGTCGCGCGGCGGCTTCCGCTCGGCGTCGACCTGTCGGCGATGGCGCGGGCCGGCGCGGTCACCCGCGACGGCGCGCGGCATGCCGACTACGGTGGCGGCGCCGCCGTGTCGCGGGCCCTCGGCGGGGGGCCGTGGTCGGCGTACGGGGAGGTCGTCGTCCAGGGCGGCCCCGGCGCGGGCCCCGCGACGAGCGTCGGCGCGGGCGTCGCGGGGCGGAGCCGGCGCTGGTTGCAGGTGGATGCGGGGCTTGGGCGGGGCGTGAGTGGCGCGGCGCCTGACTGGACCGTCAGCGTCGGCGTGGTCGTGGCCCGCTCGCGTTGAGGGGCCGGGGCGGGAGCGCCGGCGACGGCGCTCCCGCCCGGCGGGCCTAGGTGGTGCCGGTGATCTTCGCGAACTCCTTCTGGAGCTCCTCGAACTTCTTCAGCAGGTCCTCGTAGCGGTCGAAGGCGTCCTTGCCGAGCTTCTGGTCGGCCTGGCCGACCATCCGGTTGATGTTGTTCAACTGGTTGATCAGCATCGGCTGCGGGTACGGGCCCTCCGCCTCGTTCAGCTCGGCCCAGAGACGCTGCAGCGGATCCTCGAACTTCGTGTCCATCGGGCGGGCGCCCGGTGGCGCGGGCGGGGGCGGCTCGACACCCGCCTTGCGCATCGCCTGGCTCACCGCCTGCGCGAAGCGCCGGGCCTCGCTGATGGTGTCGCGCAGCCGGAGCTGGAACTGCTCCTGCTCCTTCAGGTCGGCGAGGCTGACGCCGTCGTCGAGCACGCGCGGGTCCGCCTGGACGTCGAAGGTCTTCGACTCCGACGCCCCGCCGGCGGTCAGCGTCACGGTGAAGCGGCCCGGCGCGACGAGCGGGCCCCCGGGGCCGCCGTTGGGCGCGTTGGGCGCCCAGGAGCCGGGGTGGCGGAGGTCCCAGGTGAAGCGCTGCATGCCGGCCTTCGGCTCGATCGCGCTGTCGCCCCCCATCCGGCGGAACGGGTTCTGGGACGCCGCCGCGCCGGCGCGGCCGGGCTGGGCGACGGTGAACGTGCGGATGACGTTGCCCGCCGCGTCCTTCACCTCGAGCTTCGCGTCGGCCGGCGGCGGGCCGTCGAACCACACGTCGAAGTGGGCGCCCGTCACCGGGTACTCGGGCTCGACCGGGTCGGGCGGCGAGGCGGGCGAGCGGTAGCGGATGACGCCGCCGGGCTGGAACAGGTGGACGGTCGGCATCGCGCCGCGGCCCCCGGCCATCTGGCCGGCGTCGGCCAGGGCCGGCGCGCCGGCGGCGGCGCTCGGCTGGGCGCGCATCGCGGCGAGCTGCTGGAGCGGCGTGATGTCGTCCATGATCCACAGCGAGCGGCCCATCGTCGAGATGACGAGGTCGTTCCGGTGGACGCGGATGTCGGTGACGGGCGTGGCGGGCAGGTTCTGCTGCAGCGGCTGCCAGTTCGCCCCGCCGTTGAACGAGACGTAGATGCCGAACTCGGTGCCCGCGTAGAGGAGGCCTTCCCGCGCGGGGTCCTCGCGGACCACGCGGACGGGGGAGTCGGCCGGGATCCCGTTCCTGCCGTCGGTGAGCCGCGTCCAGGTCGCGCCGTAGTCCTCGGTCTTGAAGAGGTACGGCGCGAGGTCGTGCTCACGCATCATGCGGTACGCGGCGACGAACGCGGTGCCGGCGTGGTGCGGCGAGTCCTCGATCGTCTGGATGCGCCCGCCGGGCGGCATGGGCGGCGTCACGTTCTTCCAGGTCTTGCCGTTGTCGCGCGAGACGTGGACGGGGCCGTCGTTGGCGCCGACCCAGATGACGCCCTTCTCGAGCCGCGACTCCACCATCGCGTAGATCGAGGAGTAGACCTCCTCGCCCGTGATGTCGCGCGTGATGGGGTTGCCGGGGATGATCTGGAACTCCGGCTCGTGGGCCGTCAGGTCCGGGCTGATCGTCTCCCAGGTGACGCCCTCGTCGGTCGAGCGGTGCAGCACGTGCGAGGCCTGGTAGACCACGCGCTCGTCATGGGGCGAGATGGAGACGACGGTCTGGCGCGGGAAGCGGTAGGCGATCTCGTCGGGCGCGTGGCCGTAGCGGTTCTGGGGATAGACCCAGTACATCTTCTCCTGGCCGGTCTCGACGCTGTAGCGCCCGACCTCGCCCTTGCACGCGCCCCAGACGGTCTTGCCGTCCCGGCGCGCCCAGATCTGGCCCGTCTCGCACCCCGGGCCCTGCTGCCAGAGCTCCGCCGGGTGGTCGATGCGCCACGACGCGGGGGGACGGCTCGGGATGATCAGGGTCGTGTTGTCCTGCTGCGGGACGTACATCCGGTAGGGGTACTGCTCGTCCACCGAGACCATGTAGTACTCGGCGGTCGGCTGGTTGAGGATCGACGACCAGCTGCGGCCGCCGTTCAGCGTGACGTTGGCGCCGCCGTCGTTGACCTCGAGCATGATCTCGGGCTGGTCGGGGTTGATCCAGACGCCGTGGTTGTCGCCGTGCGGGGTCGGGATGGAGGTGAAGGTCTTCCCGCCGTCGGTGGACTTGTGGAAGCCGAGCTCCGAGACGTAGACCTCGTTCTCGTTCTTCGGGTTCACGCTCACGTAGTTGAAGTAGAAGGGCCGCGCGCGCAGGCGCTGGGAGTTGTTGACCAGGGTCCACGTCGCGCCGGCGTCGTTCGACCGGTAGAGCCCGCCCTCGGCGCCCGGCGCCTCGAGCATCGCGTAGACGACGCTCGGGTTGCTGCGCGCGATGTCGAGGTCGATCTTGCCGATCAGGTCCTGCGGCAGCCCCGCCGAGAGCTTCGTCCAGGTCTCGCCGCCGTCGGTCGACTTGTAGATGCCGCCCTTGTCGGCCGGCCCGCCGCTGATGATGTCCCAGCCCTTGCGGAAGCCCCGGTACATCGCCGCGTAGAGCACGTCCGGGTTCCGCCAGTCGACCTCGATGTCACGCGCGCCGTACTCCGGGTCGATGTACAGCGTCTTCTTCCACGTCTTGCCGCCGTCGCTCGTCTTGTAGACGCCGCGGTCCGCCGTCGGCCCGTACGGCGAGCCCATGGCGGCCACCCACACCACGTCGGGGTTGGTCGGGTGGATGCGGAGGCCGGCGAGCTGCCCGGCGTCGCGCAGCCCCATGAACTGCCAGGTCGCGCCCGCGTCGGTCGACTTGTACGCGCCGCGGCCGATGATCACGTTCGACCGGATGGCCGCCGAGCCCGTCCCGACCCAGACGAGGTCGGGGTTCGACGGCGCGACGTCGATCGACCCGATCGAGCCGGTCTCGATCTGCCCGTCCGCGATCGGCACCCACGTGATGCCCGCGTCCTCGGTCTTCCACACGCCGCCGCCGGTGGCGCCCATGTAGAAGGTATGGGGCTGCTGGCGCACGCCCGCGTAGGCGGTGACGCGGCCGCCGCGCGACGCGCCCACGCTGCGCCACCGGAGGTCCTGGTACGCCTGCGGCGGCACGATGACGTTGGGGTCGCCCTGCGCGCGGACGAGGGAACGGTCCGCCGGGGCGCCGGCGAGCACGAGGGCGCCGAGCAGGGCGCCGGCCGCGAGGCCGCGAAGTGTTCTGGAAGTACGCATGAGCCGTCCTTCGGGGAATGGCCGGGCCACGGGAGGGCGCGGTCCAACAACGGACACCTATAGTAGTGGGGGGCTGGAGGCGGGCGCAACGGCGGCCCGGCGGCCGCGCGGGCGCGCTACCCGGCCCGGCCGGGTGACTCCAGCTCGACGCCCAGCCCATCCGCGATGCGGTTGACGAAGGCGTAGTACGCCGTGATGGCGCAGATGTCGTGGATGCCCCGGTCGTCGAAGCCGGCCGCCCGCAGGGCGTCCACCGTGGCCGCGGTCACCGCCCACGGCGTCCGCGTCAGGCACGCCGCGTAGTCGAGCATCGCGCGGTCCGCCGGCGCGAGGCCGGCCGCCCGGTAGTCGGTCTTCAGGTCCGCGACGAGCCGGTCGCGGACCTCGCGGTCCACCCCGGCCTCCGAGAGCGCTCGACGGAGCCCCGCCCCGTGGTGCGCGATTCAATAGTGACAGCGGTTCTCCACCGACACCGAGACGGCGATCATCTCCCGCTGCACGCGCGTGAGCGGACCGGCGCCGCGCATCAGCTCCGCGTAGAGGTCGTAGTGCTGCCTCAGCGTCCGGCCGTGCACCCCGTGGATGCGGATGATGTTGTCGTCGTCGTCGACCCGGTCGGCCGGGTCGATCTCGTCGCGGCCCGCGTAGCGGATGTACGCCATGGCGCCGATTATAGGAGCAGCGGCGTGGATGTAACCTAGATGTAACGCGCAGGTAACGTCGGTCTAACATTCAGGCCGCAGAATGACGCCCATGATCATTCCGCGGACGACGACGCGCCATCGGGCTGCCCGGCTGGCATTCACGTTCTTCCTGTGTCTTGCCGCCTGGCCGACCCACGCGCAGGAGCGCCCGGCGCCGGCCGCCCAGGCCGCACCGGCCCCGACGCCCGCCATCCGCCGCTGGCTCGACGTGCAGCAGTTGCAGATCTCGTCGCGCTTCCGCTGGTTCCGGGGCACCGACGGCCGGATCAACTCCAGCTCCCTGCAGTGGTCGCCGCAGGTCCGGGCCCGGCTGCTGTTCGACGCCGACGGGCGCTATAGCGTCAACGTCGGGACCTACGGCGGGTCGAGCATCCAGTCCGGGTGGAACAACACCGGCGCCGGGCTCGGCAACTTCGCCGGCACGGTCAACGTCGAGCAGCTCTTCCTGCAGGCGCGGCCCATCGACCAGGTCGAGATCCAGGTCGGCGGCATCGGGATGTACCGCGGGCTGAGCACCGAGATCACGACCTGGGACAGCGACACCTACATGGCCGGGGAACGGCTCATCGTCCGGCCGGGCGGGCCGGTCACCGCCGTCGCCCTGACCACCGGCTACCTCGGGGATCGTCGCGAGCCCAACTTCTTCAAGCGCGCCGACCGCCTGGGCGAGTTCAACTTCGCCCAGCTCGCCGCCGTCGCCCGCCTCCACCCCCGCGTCGAGATCTCCGGCGACTACACCTACGAGGACGGCCGCGACACGCTGCGCCAGGCGGTGAGCCTCTCGCTGCCCACGCCCGGCCGGCTCGAGCTGCAGCTCGAGGCGTACGAGCGCGTCGATCCCGACACCGCCCAGGGCTTCAACGTGGAGGCCGAGGTCCGCCCCCAGGGACGGCTGCGCGTCGGCGTCGGCGTCACGTCCATCGACCGCCACTACGGCGGCCTGAACGGCGACAAGTACGACGACGGCACCCGCGCGTACGGCGAGGTGAGCGTCACGCTGACCCAGGACCTGTCGCTGTCGTTCTTCGGCACCCAGGCGTTCGCGACCGACTACGCGATCGAGAACCAGCGCCGGTGGGACATCCAGCTGAACTTCAACCCGACGGCGCGCCTGAAGAAGCTCGGCGTGTTCTAGCGCCCGGCGGCTAGACGACGTTGCCCTCGCCGGCCCCGCCGCCGCCCCGCGCGAAGCGGTCCGGGCGGAACGGCGCGAGGTCGAACGCGGGGTCGCGCCCCGTGACGAGGTCCGCGAGGATGCGTCCCGCGGCGGGCGCGTGCTGGAAGCCGTGCCCGCTGAAGCCGGCAATCGTGAAGAAGCCGCGGAGGACGTCCGACTCCCCGATGATCGGGTTGTGGTCGGGCGTCATCTCGTACAGCCCCGCCCACGCGCGCGAGATGGCCGCGTCGGCCAGGGCCGGGAGCCGCCGCATCGCCACCTCGGTGACCTGCGGCAGGAAGTCCCAGCGGACGGTGGTGTCGAAGCCCGGGCGCTCGTCCGGGTCGCCCATCCCGAAGAGCAGCCCCGTCCCCTCGCGGTGGAAGTAGAAGCTCGTGTCGAAGTCGATCACGAGCACGCGCGTCGACGGCGCGCGCCCCGCGTGCCCCGGGTCGTCCCACGAGCCGCCACCCGGCGGCTGCGCGATGAAGATGTGGCGCCGCTCCGGTGACACCGGGACCTCGAGGCCCGCCATCGCGCCGACCCCGGCCGCCCACGGGCCGGCCGCGTTCACGACCACCGGCGCCTCGATGTCCCCGCGGGACGTGCGCACGCCGGTCACCCGGCCGCTGGCATGGAGGACCTCCGTCGCCTCGGTCTCGCGGAGGATCGTCGCGCCCGCCGCCTGCGCCGCCCTGGCGAACCCCATCGTCACGCCGTTCGGGTCGGCCACGCCGTCCGCGGCGCACCAGGTCGCGGCCAGGACGTCGTCCACCGACAGCCCCGGGGCCCGACGGGCCGCCCCGGCCGCGTCGAGCCACTCGACGTCGACCCCGTGCGCGCGCTGCAGCGCCACGTTCGCGCGGAAGGCGTCCACCGACGCCTCCCGCGACAGGACGAACAGGTAGCCGTCCTGCCAGAAGTCGATGGGCGAGCCGACCTCCTCCTCGAAGCGCCCGAAGAGGGCGATCGACTCCTTCGACAGCTCGATGTTGGCCGGGTGGGAGAACTGGTGCCGGACGCCGCCGGCGTTGCGGCCCGTCGAGCCGGTGGCCAGCTGCGTCTCCCGCTCGAGCAGGACCAGGTTGGTGACCCCGCGCCGCGCCAGGTGGTAGGCGGTGCTCGCCCCCATGCACCCGCCGCCGATGATGACCGCGTCCGCCGTCCGCATGCCCGCTATTATGCGCGACCCAGGGACCGCCGAGGCACCGGCCAAACCACCGCGCTGCAGCGAGTTGCGGTCGTCATGATTTCATCAGCCGCTCCGCGCGTCCGCATGCCGCCCCCATCCGGACTTCCACATCCCCGCCCGCCCACAGTCGTCGCCAGACCTCGGGAGGGGCCATGCGACGACTGGTGGGAGCAATCCTCGTGGTGGCGATGCTGCCGGCGCCGGCAGGGGGCTCGGATGGCAGGACGATGGCGATCGAGGTGGCCCGGCTGCCTGGCGGGCTGCTGACCGTGCCGGTGGAGGTGAATGCCGCCGGCCCGCTCCACCTGCTCCTCGACACGGGCAGCACGCGCACGATGGTGACGCCGGCCGCGGCGGCCCGCCTCGGTCTCGCGGTGACTGCGGGCGCGCGGGTCGTCACCCCGGCGGGCACCCGCGAGGCGGGGGAGTCGCTGATTGGCCGGCTCCGGTTCGGCCCGGTGACCGTCACGGGGCTGCCCGTCGTGGTCGCGCCCCTCGACGCCATCGACGCGGGGGGCCTCCCGCTCGACGGCGTCCTCGGCGCCGACGTGCTGCGCCGCGCCAGCCTGCTGATCGACGCGTCCGCCCTACGGGTCGTGGCCTCGACCGCGCCCGGCTTCTCGGCGCGCCTGGCCGGGGCGCGGGTGCCCCTCTCGGTGGACCCGCTCGGCCGGATGCGGGTGTCCGTGACGACCGGCGGGCCCGGCGGCGTGCCGTTGATCCTGCTCGCCGACAGCGGGGCGTCGATGGTCGCGCTCTTCGGCGAGGCGGCGGCGCTGGCCGAGGACGCGGGCGCGCGCCGCGCCGCCGGCACGGCGGACGGCCGGCGCGGGTCGCGCGTGGGCATCCTTCGGGATCTTGCGATCGGCGCCGCGCGGTGGCCGCGGCTGCCGGCGGTGCTGCTGCCCGGCCGGGTGAGGAGCGGCCATGACGGCCTGCTGCCCCTGACCGCGCTCGGCCCGGTGGGTGTCGATGCCGCCCGTGGCGAGCTCGTCTTCGTCGCGGTCCGTCGCTGAAGGGCGGTCGGAGGCCCGGCGTATACTTTTCCGCATGGCCATCCGACACATCTTCCTGACCGCCGTCGCCGCCACGCTCCTCGGCGTGCCCGGGGCGGCGCAGGCCCCTGCACCGGCGCCTGGCGCCGCGGTGCTGCTGCAGCCGGACCGCGTGTTCGACGGCACCGCGATGCACCAGGGCTGGGTCGTGCTCGTGCGCGACGGGCGCATCGAAGCCGCTGGCCCTGCCGCCTCGGTGACCGCGCCGGCCGGCGCGCGCGCGGTCAGGCTGGCGGGCCAGACGGTCATGCCCGGCCTCATCGAGGGACATTCCCATCTCCTGCTGCACCCCTACGACGAGACGCCCTGGAACGACCAGGTCCTGAAGGAACCGCTGGCCTACCGCGTCGCCCGCGCCGTGGTCAGCGCGCGCGACACCCTGATGGCCGGCATCACCACGGTGCGCGACCTCGGGACCGAAGGCGCGGGCTACGCCGACGTCGGCCTGCGCCAGGCCATCGCCGATGGCGTGGTGCCGGGTCCCCGGATGCTCGTCGCCGGTCCGGCGATGGTGGCCACCGGCAGCTACGGCCCCAAGGGCTTCGCTCCCGAGTGGGACGTGCCGCAGGGCGCGCAGGAGGCGAGCGGCCTCGACGGCGTCACGCGCGTCGCGCGCGAGCAGATCGGGCACGGCGTCGACCTGATCAAGGTGTACGCGGACTACCGGTGGGGCGCCCGCGGGACCGCCGCGCCGACCTTCACCCAGGACGAACTCAATCGCATCGTCGAGGTCGCGTCGAGCAGCGGCCGGTACGTCGTGGCGCACGCGTCGACACCCGAGGGCATGCGCCGCGCGGTGCTGGCCGGCGTGCGGACCATCGAGCACGGCGACGAGGGCACGCCCGAGGTCTGGCGCCTCATGGCCGAGCATGGTGTCGGCTACTGCCCGACGCTGGCGGCCGGGGACGCCACCGCGCAGTACGCGGGGTGGAAGAAGGGCGTCGACCCCGAACCCGCGCGCCTCGGCGCGAAGCGCGAGACGTTCAAGGCCGCCGTCGCGGCCGGGGTCACGATCTGCTTTGGCGGCGACGTCGGCGTGTTCACGCACGGCGACAACGTCCGCGAGCTCGAGCTGCTGGTGGCGGCGGGCCTCTCGCCGATGGACGCCGTCAAGGCGGCGACCTCGGTCAACGCGCGCCTGTTCGGCCTCGACGACCGGCTGGGCAGCGTGGCGGCCGGCAAGATTGCCGACCTCATCAGCGTCGACGGCGACCCCACGACCGATCTCTCCGCGCTTCGCCGCGTCGGCCTCGTGATGAAGGACGGGCGCATCTACAAGCAGCCGGGCATGTAGCCTATTTGAGACGCGGCAATCCGGCAGCCCGGTGCCGCCAAAGCGCCTCGTCGCGCCGCCTGCCGTGTGGCCGCGGTCGCCTGCTGTCCCGGATCGTGCCCGATGGGGGTCTGTTCGGTCCGGCTCGGCCACGCGCGGCGCATGGCAGGTGTCTTGCTCATCACGGCACCGTGGGTCCCAGCCTTCCGTCCCGGTCCGTAATCTGGCTCGCCGGCCTGGCCGTGGTTCCGGCGGCGACGCTCGCGGTTGGCGCTGGTGCGGCGCTGCCCGCATCCGGGGAAATGGCCCTCCTGCCGTGGACGTCCGGCCCCATGGCCGGGTTGGCCGGCCTGTCGTTGGGCGTCGCGCTCTCGATGGCGGCCTGGGCGACGCGCCGGCCGGCGCCGGCCGACGGGGCCGAGCGCACGCGTCCGGTGCCCACCGCCTGCGCGGCGCGCGGTCTCGAACTGCTGCACGCCATGCCCGTGGCCGCCGGCCTGGCCGACGCGGGCGGCCGCGTTGTCGCCGTGAACGCGCTCTGGTGCGCCCTGACGGGGCTCACCGGGGAGGAGTCCGCGGGTGACGGCTGGCGGCAGGTGCTGGACCCACCGGATCGCGCGCGGGTGCAGGAATCGTGGTCCCTGATGGTCGCGTTCTGCGAGCACCAGTCAGACGAGTACCGATTGCGCCGCCCAACGGGTGAGTCCCGGTGGGTACGCGCATCCATCACGCCGATCCACGCGGCGAGTGGAGAGCTGACCGGCCACCTCATCGTCATCGACGACGTCACGTGCCGCCGCGAGGTGGCGGCGCGGCTGGCGCGGTGCGAGGAGGAACTGCGGCTCGTCGGGCAGGCGCTGGCCGTCGCGCGATTCGACTGGGATTTCGAACTGAACCGGATCTCGTGGTCGCCCGAACTCGCCGCGCTGCTGGCCCTCGGGGAGGGGCAGCCCGCGGCGACGCCTTCCGCGCTCGCGGCGCTGGCGCACCCCGCCGACCGGGAGCTGCTGCAGCGGGTCATCACGGCGCACCTGGCCGGCAGGGCCCCGTCGCTGCGTTGCGAGGTGCGGCTGCTGTGCGCGACAGGCACGTACGAGCCGTTCGTGGTGACTGGCGCCGCGGCCAGGGACGCGGATGGCCGCCCGCGCCGCCTGTGCGGGGCGGTGGCGCCGGTCGCGCGATCCGCCGCGGCCTGAGTTCAAGTTCGGTCCACGCCGGCCGATTTCATACCTGACTGGACGTTGGGCTGCACGGTGAGCAGCCCCGCCGGGCGGCGGGCGCCGGGCCCACCCGTCAGAGGCGCACGGACGCGCGGCACATGCCGCGGTCCCTGCGCCTCTTGTCGTCTTCGGCACGCTCCCCTCCGGGCACCTGCTCCGGCATCCGGGCCAATTGACGGCCCGGGACACCCGGGCTGGGCCAGCCGCCGTTCCCGCGCCGGGAGCGCGTGGCCGGCGGTAAGATTGGGGGCCCCCCATGCGGCCTTCCCCCGACGGCTTCCCGGGCACTGACTGGCGATGGCGCTCCGCCGCGTACACGCTGCGGATCGTCATGATGGTCATCATCGTCCCCGTCCTGTTCGCGACGGGGATGGCCGTCAACGCCGGCCAACCCCGGCCGCTGATCGCCTTCTGGCTCCTTGTCGGTGTGCTCGCGCTCGGCACCCTGCGCGAGACATGGCCCCGGTGGCTCCGCGCCGCGCTGGTCTTCGGCGTGTTCACGGCCATCCTCGCCCTCGACGTCGGCGTGGAGGGACTCCAGCCGGTGACCTTCCTCACCGCCCTGGCCCTGGTCGTGCTCGCCTCGATCGTGGGCGGGGGCCGTGCCGGTTACCTCGTGCTCGGGCTGGCCGTCGCCGCCATGCTCGGGATCGCGTACCTGCGCGCCGCCGGGTGGACGCCGCCGGCCCCGTGGGCCTCCTCCGGCCCGAGCATCGCCTGGCGCGTCATGTTCAGCCACCTGATTTGGACGTCTGCGCTCGTCGCGGGCGCCGACATGGCGCTCGGCGAACTCGGTCGCAGCATCCACGAGCGCGCACAGGTGGCCGAGGACCGCCGCCGCCAGATCGTGACCCGCCACGCGCTGGGGCGTCGCCTGGCCGCGCAGCAGGAGGTGGAGCGGCGCCGCCTGTCGGAGGTGCTCCGGGTCGAGATCGGCGCGCGGGTCGAGGACGTCAGGCGCGCGCTGCGCCTGGCCGGTACCGGCAGCGAGGCGCCGGGCGCCATGCTCGGCCGCGTCTTCGTCCTCATCGATGACCTGATCGAGCTGGTCCGCGCCCTCTCGCGCGACCTGCGGCGCGAACCGCCCCCCGTGGCGTCCGGACAGGCCGACGACGGCCGGTCGGTGGCCGAGGCGGCGCTGCTCGGGGCGGCCTGGACGCAGGCGCCCGCGGCGCCGGTGACGGCGGCGGCCAGCGGACCCGGCGTGCCCCGGGAGGTACGGCAGGAGGCCTTCCGGCGCTTCCACCGGGTCGCCGCGGTCGTGGTCGCCGGCGTCCTGTTCTGGGCCGCCCTGGCGTCCGGCGCGACGCGCGCGGCGGCGCCGGCCCACGTGCCGTGGCTGGCGTGGGCGGCGTTGACCCTCGGGACCCTGGCGATTCCGCTGCGGTGGCCGGGCCCGCGGGCGTGGACGTTCCTCGCGCTCCTCCTCCTGAGCGGGGTGGGCTACCTGGGCGTCCTCGGCCCGAATGGGATGACCGCGACGCTCTGGCTGGCCTCGGCCGTCGCCGCGCGGTTTGCCTTCGGCCGCGGGACGGCCGTGGGTGTCGTGGCCCTCACGACGGCCGGGTACTTCCTGGTCACGCTGACCCGCCTGGCCTTCGCGTGGGAGCCGGCGGGGCTCGGCATGGCCGACTCCTCCGGCGTCGTGCTGCGGGGGGTGGTGTTGTTCGCCGGCTTCGGCGCCGGCCTGATCCTCGTCATCGACACGTTGACACGGGCGCTCGAGGCCGAACTGGCCGAGGGCATCGCGCTCGTCGCCGACCTCGGCCGCGAGGTGGAGGCGTGTGACTCGGTCACCGGCCGGCTGCAGGTCGCCGAGTGGGCGGAGCGCCGCCGCGTCGCGCACGAGCTGCACGACGACGTCGGCCAGCAGCTGACCGCGATCAAGCTGACGCTCCAGGTCGCGGCGAAGCGCGCGACGGTCACCGACCTCGCGCCGCACCTCGCCGACGCGGACCGCCTGCTCGACGGCGTCGTCGAGAAGACGCAGGCGTTGTCTCGTCACCTGCGGCCATCCGCGCTCGACCAGCACGGCCTTGCCGCGGCGCTGGCCGAGCTCGTCGACCGCGAGGGGCGGCGCGCGGGGCTCGCCGTGTCGGTCGACCCCACCCTGGTCCCCTCCCGCCTGCCCGCGGACGTCGAGACCGCCTGTTACCGCATCGTGCAGGAGGCGCTGACCAATGCCATCCGCCACGCCGGCGCCAGCCGCCTGGCGCTCGAGGTGGCGCTCGACGGCGCCGGCATGCGGGTCGTGCTGGCCGATGACGGCAAGGGCTTCGACGTGGCCGCGGCGACGGAGAGCTCGGCCCGTGGCGCGCACGTCGGGCTTGCCGGGATGCGCGAGCGCGCCCTGGAGATCGGCGCGCGCCTCCAGCTGGACTCTGCCCCCGAACACGGCACGCGGCTCACCCTCGACCTGCCTGGAGACATGGTTCGATGATCCGGATCCTGCTCGTCGACGACCATACGCTCGTGCGCGCCGGCCTGCGCGCGCTGCTGGAGACCATCGAGGACGTGACGGTCGTGGCCGAGGCCGGCACGGGGCAGGACGCGGTGGCCCTCGCGGCGTCGCACCGGCCCGACATCGTGCTGATGGACATCTCGATGCCGGGCGTGAGCGGCCTCGACGCCGCCGCCACGATCCTGGCGGAGCACCCTGGCGTGCGGGTCATCGTGCTGTCCATGCACAGCGGGGCGGCCTACGTGCGCCGTGCGCTCACCGTGGGGGTCGCCAGCTACCTGCTCAAGGAGGCCGCCGTGGACGAGCTCCCGCTCGCGATCCATGCGGTGATGCGCGGCGAGCGCTTCCTGAGTCCGGCCGTGGCCAGCCAGGTGGTGGACGGACTCGTCGGCACCGGGGCCGAGTCGCCCGTCGACCAGCTCACGCCTCGCCAGCGGGAGATTCTCCAGATGATCGCCGAGGGACACTCGACCAAGGAGATCGCCTTCCGGCTGGCCCTGAGCGCCAAGACCGTCGAGACCCACCGCCGGCAGCTGATGGAGCGCCTCCAGATTCACGACATCCCGGGACTGGTGCGCCTGGCGATCCGGGCGGGACTCATCGCAAACGACTGACGCCGCGCCGGTCGGCCTGCCCGCGCGGTCCCGTCTCAGGGAATTCCCTACCCCGGATCAGGGATCCGCCAATTGCCGGCCTGGCCGGGCCGGCCGATCATGAGGACATGGCAACCGAGCCCGTCCCCGGTCGGGGTGCGTCCCACTCGCCGGCGTTGACCGCTCCCGACGTCGTCGAGGACCTCGCCAGCCAGGTGGACGCCCTGTCCGAGCGGCTCCGGGCCCTCGGCGCGTGCCTGGCCGACGGTCCGGTGGCCGGGGTCGACCTCTGCGCCACGACCGGCTGCTCGCGGTCGCGCGCGTACGGGGCCGCCATCAAGCACACCATCGCGGTGCTCGAGCGGACACGGTCGTCGTTCAAGAGCCGCGAACTGGCCGAACTGCGGCGAGGGCTCGAAGCGCTGCTCGAGGGCGGCCAGTGGTAGGTCGCGCCGCCGGGCGCCCGGCGCCGGTGGAGCGGCAGGTCCAGCAGCCCGTGTCCGGCGACGAGGGCGTGGCCTCGCTGTCGATGGCGCCGCTCGAGCTGTTGAGGGCCGTGCTCTGGAACATGGCGGACGGCGTCACGGTGATGGACCGCGACAACCGGATCGTCCTCCACAACCCCGCCGCGGCCCGGCTCCTCGACCTCGTCCCCGGCCGGCTCTCGCCCGCGCCCGGCATGGAGTTCCGCGCGGCCGACGGGGCCCTGATGCCGCTCTCGGCGCTGCCGAGCGTCCGCGCGCTGTCGGGGCAGGCGCTCGACGACGAGGTTGTCGCCGTGCGGCTCGCGCCCGACGCGCCGGACCGCTGGTTCTCCGTGACGGCCCGTCCGCTGGACGGTCCCGACGGCATCGACGGCGCGCTGCTGGTGTTCAGGGACGTCACCGGCGCCCGGCAGGCCGACGCGTCCCGGCAGGCGCTCGAGGCCCGCGTGCGGCAGGCGCAGCGCATGGAAGCCATCGGACAGCTGGCGGGCGGCGTGGCGCACGACTTCAACAACCTGCTGCAGGCCATCACCGGCTTCGTCGACCTGGCGCGGGGCGACCTGCCCGACCCGCACCCCGCGCGGCGGCGGCTGGACGAGGCGGCGCGCGCGGCCGAGCGCGCGAGCGCACTGACGCGGCAACTGCTGCTGTTCAGCCGTCGGGAGCCGGCGGAGTGCCGGGTGTTCGACCTGTGCCGGACGGTCACCGAGATGGTGCAGATGATCCGGCGGGTCATCGGCCCCCACATCGACCTGGAACTGCACGCGGCCGGCGGCCCCTGCTGCGTCGATGGCGACCCGGGGCAGGTGGAGCAGGTGCTCCTGAACCTGTGCGTCAACGCGCGGGACGCGCTGGGCGACGGCGGGCTGATCCGCATCGAGACGACCTGCGACGGCGGCGCGCCCGCGGGCCGGCCCGGCCGCTGGGGGCGGCTGACGGTTCGCGACAACGGCCCGGGCATCCCGGAGGACATCCGGTCGCGCATCTTCGAGCCCTTCTTCACGACCAAGCCCCGGGGCAAGGGCACGGGCCTCGGGCTCGCCACCGCGTGGGCGATCGTCGAGCAGCACGGCGGCGTGGTCGAACTGGAGACCGCCCCGGGCGCCGGCGCGGCGTTCCATGTCTGGCTGCCGGCGGTGGCGGAGCGCGAGACCGTGCCGGTCGCGCGTCCGCAGCGCGCCCCCCGCGGCCATGGCGAGACCGTGCTGCTCGTCGAGGACGAGGAACTCGTGCGAGCGCTGGCCCTCGAGGTGCTCGAACGCGCGGGGTACCGCGTGCTCGTCGCGCGGGACGGCGACGAGGCCTGCGCGCTCATCGACGGGCACCGCGGGCCCCTCGATGCCGCCCTCATCGACGTGATGATGCCGAAGAAGAACGGCCGCGCGGTCGCGGCCCACCTGCGGCGCGCCGTGCCTGGCGCCGCCATCGTGATGACCAGCGGCTACGACGGCGAGGCCGCCGGTTCGCCCCCGCCCGGCCCCCACGCCCTCCTGCGCAAGCCCTACGGCCCGGCGCTGCTGCTCATCGCGATCCGCGAGGCCCTGGACCACGCGGCGTCCCGGCCGCCCGCCAGCTCACCCGCGCACTAGGTCGCCAGGGCCGCCTCGATCGCCTCGCGGAGTTCCCTGGCTTCCGGCGCGACCTGGCTCGGGAAGAACGCCCGCACCTGCCCGTCCCGGCCGACGAGGTACTTGGCGAAGTTCCAGGCGGGCAGGTGTCCCGACTCGCCGAGCAGGCGGTAGACGGGCGACTGCTGGTCGCCCGGCCGCGTGACGACCTTCGCGAAGAGCGGGAAGCGGACGCCGAACGCGGTCTCGCAGAACGTCCGGATCTCGCCCGCGTCGCCCGGCTCCTGCCGGCCGAAGTCGTTGCTGGGGAAGCCGAGGACCGCGAAGCCCTGCGGCGCCAGCGCGTCGTGCAGCGCCTGCAGCCCCCCGTACTGCGGGGTGTAGCCGCACTGGCTGGCGACGTTGACGACGAGCGTCACCTGGCCGGCGAAGCGCGCGAGGTCCACCGGGCTGCCGTCGAGGGCCGGCACGGCGAGGGAATAGAGCGAGGCGGACATCGGCTGCACCTCCGTGCGGCCGGCGCGCCGGCCGAGCGCGCCGAGCAGGCTCGTGACGCCGGACGCGAGGCCGCCGAGGCGCTGTTTCAGGGTCATGGGTGGAAGACGCGCGCCGCCTACCGCTGGTTGCGGTACACGACCCCGCCCTTCATGACGAACCGCACCCGCTGGAGCGCCGACGGGTCCTCGAGCGGGTTCCCCTCGACGGCCACCATGTCGGCCTGGAAGCCGGGCGCGAGCGACCCGATCACCTTGTCGAGCCCCATGGAGCGCGCGGCCTCCGAGGTCATGGCCACGATCGCGTCCATCGCGGGCTGGCCCTGCCGGATCCGCTCGAGCGTCTCCTCCACGTTGCGGCCGTGGCCGCCGGCGACCGCGTCGGTGCCCATCACCAGCTTGAGGCCGGGTGTGGCGAGGGCCATCTTGAACATCGCGCGGTTGAGCGGCAGGGCCCGCTCCATGGCGGCAAAGCCCTCCTCGGTGTAGTTCCCGATGCCGAGGAAGCGGGCCTTGTTCAGGAGGTAGTTCTGCAGCACCAGGCCGATGTTCGGGTCGAACCACACGCCCCGGTCCGCCATGAGCGTCAGCACGGCCTGGTCGGCGAAGATGCCGTGCTCGACGACGGTGCAGCCCGCCATCACCGCCCGGCGCATGGCCTCCGCGCTGTGCGCGTGCACCATCGACGGCAGGCCCTGGGCCCGCGCCTCGCCGCACGCCGCGTCGAGCTGCGCCTGCGACAGCGTCGGCGTCCCGCCGTCGCGGATGCTCGCCGACGCGAAGATCTTCACGAGGTCGGCGCCGGCCTCCTTCTTCTTCCGCACCTCGGCCCGGATCGCCTCCGGCGTCAGCGCGACGTTGCTGATCTGGCCGAGCGAGGTCCGGAGGCGCGGTCCGGGCACGCCGCCCCGCGCGATGGCGTCGCGGAGCGGACCGTCGCTGGCCGCGCCCACCGACTGCACCGTGGTGAAGCCCGCCTGCAGGGTCGTCCACGCGTTCTCGGCCCCGTAGAGCGCCGCCTCGGCCGGGCCCTCGCCCCGGTTGTCGAAGCGGCCCTCGGCGTTGAAGTGCCACCCGATGTGCACGTGGGTGTCGATGAAGCCGGGCAGGAGCGTGAGCCCCCGGAGGTCGTAGGTCGCCGCGCCCGTGGCCGGGGCCACCTGCTCGATCGTCGAGCCCGAGACGACGACCATCCCCGCGGGGATCGACTGCCCGCGGCCGTCGATGACCCGCGCGGCGTGGATGACGATCCGATCCGACTGGGCGCGCGGGGCCACGGCGGCGAGGAGGACGAGGAAGGCGACGGCGCCGAGGCGCAGGTGACGGGGCATGAGCAAGGACTCCCAGGTGCGGAAGGGGAGGGCGCCCCCCCTCGTTCGATGCTGTCGCGGACCCGGGGGCTGACCCCTGTCCGCGATTCCTACCGGAGCGGCGGTGACGGGACGCCGGTGGCGCGGAAGAGCAGGTCCGCCGCCTGGAGCGTGATGTTGCGCAGCCGCTCGGGGTAGCCCGGCGGCAGCGTGTTGACGAACCGGAGCACCTCCTCGGCCACCGCCCGCGACTGGTACCCGCCGAGCGTCGTCGCCACCCAGCGGGTCGGGAAGAAGATGTCGCCGGTCTGCTGGATCTCCCGCAGCATCGCGAGGCTGGGCCCGACGTACTTCGCCGACGCGCCGGCGCGCAGCGGGTGGTGGAGGTAGCTCAGTCCCTCGAGCACCCAGGGCTCGCGGCGCCGGTTCGCGGCGTCGGCCAGCGAGGCGAACCAGCGGTCGCGCTCCGCGGGGTCCGCCGAGAGGGCGGGCATGACGAACGCGAAGCGCGCCTTGCGGTCGGGGTTCTCGATGCGGGCGAGCTGGCGGTCGAGCACGCCCTTCCAGTCGTCCACCTCGCGCACCGCGAGCTCGAGGGCGAGCGCCGTGTAGTCGCTCTCGGCCAGCGTCAGCCCGGGCACCGGCTCGGCCTGTTCCCACACGGCGCGCAGCCAGCGGACGGTCGCCGGCGTCGTCGCCACGTCGCGCAACCGGCCGAACCACGCCGCCTTCTGGCTCGACGTGGACGCGGCCGCCAGGCCGTCGCGCAGCACGCGCTCGACCGTGCCCGCCCGCGCGGCCCGGTCGGCCGGTGACAGGAACGTCCACCACGTCGTCCCGAGATAGCCGAGCACGCGCGAGGTGATCTGCTCGTCGGACTCGCGGGGGAGCGCGGTGAGCGCGAGGTCCATGAACGTGGCGGGCGTCGTCTGCCCGTCGAGGAGGGCGTCCCAGAGGGTGACCCAGGCGCTGCCGCGCGTGAGCGGGTCGGCGATGTCGGGCAGCGACCGGGAGAGCCAGGCGAGCGACGCGGGGTCGAGGTCGAACTCGCCGTACCCCCAGCCCTCGCCGTTCGGCAGGACGTAGAGGGGCGCCGGCCGCCCGGCCGCCGCCGTGGCGACCGCGTCGGCGCCGTCGATCGCGACGTCGAGCGTCTCGGCGCGATCCGCGTAGCCCAGCGTGACGCGCAGGCGCTGCGGCCAGAGGAGCGGGCGGCCCCAGGGGTCGCGCTGGTGGAAGGCGAGCCGCGTGATGCGGCCGTCGGCCAACGCCAGCTCGGTGCGGACCGCCGGCCGGCCGGGTTCCTCGACCCACACGTGGCTCCAGGCCGAGAGGTCGGTGTCGGTGCGGGTGTCGAGGACGCGGATGAGGTCGGTCCACGTCGCGTTGCCGAAGGCGTGGGCCTTGAGGTACTCCCGCAACCCGTCGCGGAACGTCGCCTCGCCCATGAGGCCCTCGAGGTGCCGCATCACGACCGGCGCCTTCTGGTAGATGATCGCGCCGTACAGGCTGCCGGCCTCGTCGAGGTTGTCGAGCGGCTGGCGGATCGGGTTCGACCCGGCCGTGCGGTCCACCTCGTAGGCGGCGGGGTAGTGCGCGAGCAGGAAGCGCAGCGGGTGGTTCACCTCGGGGAACGACGGGTTCACGATCTTCGCCGCCATGAAGTTGGCGAAGACCTCCTTCATCCAGACGTCGGTGAACCACCGCATGGTCACCAGGTCGCCGAACCACATGTGGGCGGTCTCGTGCGAGATGACCGACGCGCGGCCGAGCTGCTGGTTCTGCGTCGCCGACTCGTCGAGCATGAGGCTCGACGCGTTGTAGAGGATCTCGCCGGCGTGCTCCATGCCGCCGAACTGGAACGCCGGGATCAGCACGAAGTCGAACTTGCCGAACGGGTACGGGATGCCGGTGTAGTCCTCCATGTACGCGAGGGCCCGCGCGTGGAGGTCGAAGATGGCGTCGCGGTTGCGCGCCACCTTGGCCGCGTCCGTCTCCCGGTGGAACATGCGGAAGCGCCGGCCGTTGCGCTCGGCCGTCTCCACCTTGAAGTCGCCGGCCACGAAGGCGAAGAGATAGGTCGGCAGCGGCTCGGTCTCCGCGAAGCGGACCGTCGCGCGCCCGTCGGCCGCCGTCCGCTCGAGCTCCGCGCCGTTGGCCACCGCCTGCCAGGCCTCGGGCACCTCGAGGGTCAGGGCCCAGCGGGCCTTGAGGTTCGGCTGGTCGAAGACCGGCAGGGCCAGGCGCGCCCGCGCCGGCACGAAGAGCGCGTAGAGGAAGTCGTCGTTGCGGTTGAGCGACTGGTCGCCGGCCGTGAAGGCGATGTCGATCGTGTTGGCGCCGGCCCGCAGGGCCGCGGCCGGCACCACGACGTGGCCGTTGACGAAGGTGAACGCCGTCGCCGAGCCGTTCGCGGCGACCGACCGGACGTGGTCGCGGTCCGTCGCGAAGTCGACCACGAGCGGGCGGCCGGCCTCGCCGAGCGAGAGGTGGATGGTCACCGCGCCGTCGATGGGCGCCTGCCGCGCCGCCGGAATCGAGAGGCGGACCTCGTAGCGGAGCCCGGAGACGACCGCGGCCCGCGCGTCGGCGAGCTCGAGAGGGATGCCGGGCCCGGGCGTGGCGGTCTGGGCGGCGGCCGGCGCCACGGCGGCGGCCAGCAGGGCGAGCGCGAGGGACACGAGCGTCGGCATGGCGCCAGTTGTACAACAGAACGCCCGCGGCTGGCGAAACACGGGAAGGAGGGCAGGCCGCCTGCCCCGGCCGCCCCCTACTCGTACCGGAGCGCCAGGACCGGCTCGACCCGCGCCGCCCGCCTGGCGGGGATGTAGCCGGCGACCAGGCCGACGGTGGCGAGGACGGCCGCGGCCCCCGCGAGCGTCGCCGGGTCGCCGGCGCTCACGCCGAAGAACTGCGACGACACGAGCCGGCTCAGCCCCAGCGCCGCGGGGATGCCGATGACGATCCCCGTGGCCGTGAGCAGGGCGACCTCCCGCAGGACCAGCCACAGCACGCGATGCTGCTCGGCGCCGAGCGCGATGCGGATGCCGATCTCGCGCGTGCGGCGCGACACCGTGTAGGTCATGACCCCGTAGAGCCCCACCGCGGCCAGCAGGGTGGCGAGCAGGCCGAAGGCCGCCGACAGCAGCGCGAGGATGCGCTCGGTGAACAGCGCCCGGTCGATGGTCTCCTCGAAGGTCTGCATGCCGACGACGGGCAGCGACGGGTCGGCGCGCCGGACCGTCTGGCGCAGCCTGGCCGGCAGCGCCGCGAGCGCGCCCGGCTGCGCGCGCACGTACACCGTCATCTCGCCGAGCTCCTCACCCTGGCTGAAGGGCGTGTAGATGAACCGCGGCGTCTGGTTGTCCTCCCCGCCGCTGCCCTGGCGCATCTCGGCATACAGGCTGTCGCGGACCAGGCCGACGATCTCCACGGTCGCGTCGCCCTCGGGGCCCCAGCCGAACCGCCGGCCGACAGGACTCTCGTCGCCGAAGAAGTAGCGGGCGAAGGTGTCGTTGACGATCGCGACGGGCGGGCCGCCGGCCTGGTCGGTCTCCGTGAACTCCCGTCCCGCGACGAGCGCCGTTCCCAGGGTCCGGAAGTAGTCGGGGCCGACGTCGTTGATCCACGGGTTCATGTCCTCGTCCGGCTTGCGGTCGTAGCCCGCGACGTGGACGGTCCGCGCGGCGGCCACGCCAGTGAGGATCGGGACGGCCGCGGCCGACGCCGACGCCACGCCCGGCAGGGCCCGCAGGTCGCCGAGGAGCCGGTCGTAGAACTGGCGCAGGCGGTCCTGGTCGTAGCCGTTCAACGACGGATCCACGCTGAAGGTGACGAGGCCCGCGGTCTCGAACCCGGTGTCGAGGCCGCGCAGGTTGTGCAGGCTGCGCGCGAACAGCCCCGCGCCGGCGACCAGCAGCATCGAGAGCGCGACCTGGGCCACCACGAGTCCCTTGCGGAACCGCGCCGGGGTCCCGCCGCCAGAGACCGAGCCGCCCTCCTCGCGCATCGTGCGGTTCAGCTCGAGCCGCGACCCCTGGAGCGCCGGGATGATGCCGAAGGCGAGCGCGGTCAGCACCGACAGTCCCGCGGTGAAGAGCGCGACGCGCACGTCGGGCGCCGTGCTGATCGCCTCGACGGCGTCCTCGAAGGGCAGCACGCCGACGAGCAGGTCGCCGAGCCACGTCGAGACGACGATGCCCGCGATGCCGCCGCCCGCGGCCAGCACGAGGCTCTCGGCCAGCGCCTGCCGCACCAGCCGCGCGCGGCTCGCGCCGAGCGCCAGCCGCACGGCCATCTCCCGCTGCCGCGCCGTGGCCCGCGTCAGCAGGAGGTTCGCGACGTTCGCGCACGCGATGAGCAGCACGAGCCCCACCATGCCCATCAACACGAAGAGCGGCGTCGCGACCCCGTCCCGCAGGTCCGAGAGCCCGCGGCCGGCCTCGTGCAGCACCAGCGTCTTCGCCGCGTAGCGCGAACGGAAGGTCTCCGACGCCTGCGCGAAGCCGGGCACCGTCTCGAGCTCGTTCGCCAGGATCCGCTGGTACGTGACGTCGAGCGACGCCTTCGCCTGGGCCGCGGTCAGCCCCGGCTTGAGCCGGCCCACCACCGACACCCAGCGGCTGGTCCGGTTGTCGAGGTCGTCCCACGTCGGCGTCAGCTGGGCCTTCATCATGATCGGGACGAAGAGGTCCGGCGTCGCCGTCCCGAGCACGCCCGCGAAGCCGCGTGGCGCGACGCCGACGACGGTCATGGGCGTCCGGTTGATCGTCACCACCTGGTTGAGGACGCCGGGGTCGCCGGCGAACCGCCGCTGCCAGAACCCGTAGCCCAGCACGACGACCGGGTGCGCCCCGGGCGTCCGGTCATCGTCGGGCGTCAGGGCCCGGCCGAGGATCGGTGAGACCCCGAGCACCTCGAACGTGTTGCCCGAGACCAGCTCCGCGTCGACCCGCTCGGCCTGGCCGCGGAGGGCGAACGTCGCGGGGGCCGCCGCGCGGGCGACGAGTCCCGAGAACACCTCGTTGGCGTCCCTGAGGTCCACGTAGGTCGGGTACGAGAACGTGCGGTCGTTCATCGTGCGGCCCCTGAACGCGCCGGGGCCGTCGAGCTGCACGAGCGAGCCCGGATCCCTGACCGGGAGGAGGCGCAGGAGGACCTGGTCCGTCAGCGAGAAGATCGCGGCGTTCGCCCCGATGCCCAGGCCGAGGGTGAGGACGACGACGAGCGCGAAGCCGGGCGCGCGGGACAGCGTGCGGAAGGCGTGGCGCAGGTCGTGGGCGAAGCTGGACATGCGGTTGCGGGAGGCGAACCCCGTGCCACTTCGGGCTCGCGACGCGGGCCGTTTTACGGGGCGTTTGGCCGGGCGGCGCCGGCGGCGCCGGCCCGACTGCCCGGTTCCGGGACGCGGGCGTCCGCCTCAGGGGCGCGAGACGCGGAAGGTGGCGCGATACGACGCGGGGTCGATCTGGGCGGTCGAGCTCGGGTACGGCGCGAGGGTCTCGAACGTGACGAGGAAGGCGCCGCCCGTCGCGCCGCTCTGGCTCCGGTCGTTCACGAGCAGGGTGTGGGTGGCGGTGCTCGCGGCGGTCGACAGCGACAGGACCACCGCGGCGTCGCCCTGCTGGATGCACAGGGCGTCGGACGGACACCGCGAGTCCGACTGGACGCGATCGAAGCGCAGGGTGAGGCCGGTGCCCGCGACCTGCTGGCTCGCGCCGGGCGCGAGGGTGACGAGCGCGGGCAGGCTCGGGCTGGGGGACGTCGGAGACCCGCTGCAGGCGGCGGAAAGACAGAGGAGGACGATCAGGTAGCGCATGGGGATGAAGGCGGCACAGGCTGGCAGGCCCCGCATGGATCAGGACGAGCGTTGCCGGCCCGGAGGTTCCTTCGGCGGCCGCCGAGCCGCGGCCAGACCCCGGCGGGGACAGAGAGGGGACAGTCCGGGGACTGTCCGAGGATGGTCAGGTAGCGCACGGGGGCGAAGGGCGGCGGAACCCGAGGAACCGGAGGAACCCGAGGAACCGGAGGAACCCCCAGTCCCTACCCCGGAACCGCGAGGACGAGGGCGCGGTGCGACTGCAGGACCGCCGTCGCGGTCGCGCCGGGCCTGCCGCGGCCCTCGCGCCGCAGGCCCATCACCACCAGGCCCGCCTGCTCGGCGAGCGCCGCGCGGGCGATCTCCTGGGCGGGATCCCCGCGGCGCACGATGTAGGCCGAGGGGGCGACCGGCGACATCCTCGCGGTCGCGGACCGGAGCGCGGCGGCAACGTCGTGATCGGAGGCGCCGCTCTTGTCGGCCACCGTCATCGCCAGCAGGGGCTGGCGGGCCAGGGCGGCCAGCTGGCTTGCCGCGTCGAGCTGGTTCGTGTTGCTCTCGGCAAGGTCGACGGCCACGAGCACGGCCCCGAAGTGCAGGCTGACGCCGGTGCCGACGAGCGTCACGATGTCCACGTCGGTCGGGGGCACGAGCAGCAGCGGCCGGTCCGTCCGCTGGAGCAGGTCGGCGCTGGTCGAGCCGAGGAGCAGCCTGGCGAGCTCACCCCGGGCGCGCGTGCCCGCCACGATGAGGGCCGCGTCACGCGCGGCCGCCTCGGCCAGGACGACGTCAACCGCGGCGCCTGGCGCCGCCGACACCTCCGGCTCCCCGGCCACGGACGCGTCGTACGGGATCGCCTCGGCGAAGGCGCGCTGCAGGGCGGCGGTGGCATCCCTCGTCGAGTCGCCGTCACCCACCGCCGCGACGAGCACGAGCGGCGCACCGAGGGCCGCCGCCAGGCCGGCGGCGTGGTAGATCACCCGGGTCGAGAGGCGCTCGAGGTCGACGGCGCAGATGACAGGGGCGTGTGGCATGTCCGGCCATCATACGGCAGGACCGCGGGCGGGGATACGCCGGGTGCAATGCCGGACGCGCTACTCGCGCCCGGCGGCAACGGGGCCGGCCGCCGCCAGGGCGGCCTCGATCGCCGAGGTGAGCGCCGGATCGTCCGGCTCCACGAGGCTGCCGAAGAAGGCCCGGACCGTGCCGTCGCGCCCGACCAGGTACTTCGCGAAGTTCCAGAGCGGCGTGTTGCCCGTCGAGGTGAGGAAGGCGTAGGCGGGCGCCTGCGCCGGGCCGGGGCGAACCGAGACCTTGTCGAAGACGGGGAAGGTGACCCCCCGGGTCGCGCACGCCGCCCGGATGCCCGTGGCGTCGAGGGGCTCCTGCCAGAAGTCGTCGCTCGGGAAGGCCAGGACGACGAATCCGCGGTCGCGGTACCGCTGGTAGAGGCGCTCGAGGCCGGTCAGCTGCGGCGCGAGCCCGCACGCGCTCGCGATGTTCACGACGAGCGACACCCGGCCGTCGTAGCGGCCGAGGCCGGCCGTCGTGCTGCTGCCGAGCGGCGTCGCCGGCAGTGCATACAGGGAGCCGGGGGCCGCGGGCGACTCATCGACGCCGGCCAGGCCCGCGTAGAGCCAGCGGGTGCCGGCAAGCACCACGAGGACGAGGACGCCGGCGGCCAGGAGGCGGGCGGGGGAGACGCCGGGGGAGGCGGTGGATCTCATGGGCAGTTCGGCTACGTCTCTGGTTCGACGCGCCGGGCGCGGCGGGGGATCCCGTGTGTGCCCGCACGGCCGGACGGGCTACGATGACGGGACGCCCGCGCCGATGGCAACAGGAGGCCGCATGCTGACACGTCGAGAGGTGGTGACCGGGGGGATGTTCGGCGCGGCGGCGACCGCGGCGCCGGGGGCGGCCTGGGCGTCGCAGGAGGTGAGCGCGCAGGAGGTCGCCCGGATTGCCGCCAGCACGAGCGCGATGGCGGCCGAGATCGGGCGGCTGCGCCAGGCGGCCACGCCGGACGGCTTTGCGGCCTCCGTGCCGCGTGTGCGCGACCAGTTCGCGCAGTTCCTCCGCGCCAACGGCAAGTTCCCGGAATACTGCGATGTCGGCGTGACCGTGTTCCAGGAGCTCTACGACTGGCACGTGCGGTTCCAGCAGCCGTTGACGTCCGGCCGCACCCCCGACGGGCGCTACGCGCTCGTCTTCCAGTACACCCAGATGATCCTGCGGCCCGAGAGCGAGCCGACCTACATCGGCCTGCCCTACGACCAGCGGTGAGGTGCGCGATGCTTCCAGCCCCCCTGCAGTCCCTGCTCGACCAGGTCGCGGCCTGCGAGGCCGACGCCCGCTCGCTGGTCGACGGGCTCACCGACGAGGAGGTGAACTGGCAGGTCGCCCCCGGCAAGACCTGGAGCATCGCCCAGTGCCTCGACCACCTGCGGGCGACCAACGAGTTCTACCTGCAGCGCTTCCTGCCCCTGGCCGAGCAGGCGCGCGACGGCGGGCCGGGGCCGTTCTCGGGACTCGAGCCGAGCGGGATCGGGCGGTGGTTCCTGAGGACGCTCGAGCCGCCCGTGCGGATGCGGGCGGGGGCGCCCAAGGCCGTGGTGCCCGCGTCGACCGCGTCGAGGGCGACGCTGGTCCCCAACCTGGTGGCCAGCCACGACCCGTACCGCCGGCTGGTGGCCGCGGCGGCCTTCGTCGACGCCAACCGGGTCGTCGGCCCCAACCCCTTCTTCCCGGTGTTCCGCATGCGGCTGTCGACCGTGCTGGGGGTGATTCCGGCGCACGATCGGCGGCACCTGTGGCAGGCGCGCATCGTGCGCGAGGCGATCGATCGGCGGGCAGCCGGCGCGCGTCCGTCCCCCTGAGCCGGCCCGCGCTACCGGCGCGGGGCGGCGAGGCCGGCGGCCACGAACTGCTCGATGCCCTCGGCGGGCAGCGCGCCGCTCATCCGGTGGCGCAGCGCGCCGTCGGTGAACAGCATCAGCGTGGGGATCGAGCGGATGACGAGCCGCTCGGACACCTCGGCCACGGCGTCCGTGTTCACCTTGGCGACGAGCCACTCACCGGCGTGCGCCGCGGCGACCTTCGCCAGTTCGGGGGCGACCATGTGGCACGGGCCGCACCACGGCGCCCAGAAGTCCACGAGCACCGGCACGCGCGCGCCCGCGACCAGCGCGTCGAACGCCGCCGCCGACGGCACGTCCACCGGGCCGTCCACGGCCGGCAGCGCCTGGTGGCACTTGCCGCACTGCCCGCGCGCGCCGAGCCGATCGAGCCGGACGCGGTTCTTCTGCCCACACGCCGCGCACGGCGCGACGAGTCCTTCCGGCGTGGCCGTCCAGGTGGTCATGGCGTGGGGTGCTCCGCTGCTCATGATCGTCTGATGCAGCCAGGCGCTGAAACGTTTCTCCCGGTCCGAACCCGTCGAACCTGACGAACCTGACGAACCTGACGAACCTGACGAACCTGACGAACCCGTCGAACCCGTCGAACCCGTCGAACCTGACGAACCTGTCTAGCTCCCCCTCATCCAGCGGCCGAGCCGTTCGAGGCCTTCGCGGATGCGCTCCGGCGTCATCACCATCGGGCCGTAGGAGATGCGGACGCCGTTGGCGATCGACGGGCCGAAGCCGCGGCCCGGGACGACGAGGACGCCCGTCGCCTGGAGCGCGCGGGGGACGAACGCGTCGGCGTCGCTCCCGACGTCCACGACCGTGTAGAGGCCGCCCGCCGGCGTCAGGCGGGGCCGCCCGATGAACGTGTCCACGGCCTCGACGGTGACGCGCGCCGCCTCCCGGTACAGGCCGTTGGCCCAGTCCACGTACGCCCGCAGCGACCCGTCGTCAATCGCCCGCGCCAGGTAGCGGGCCATGGTCATCTGCGAGAGCGTGTCCGGGCACAGGATGCTGCACTGCTGGACCCGCTCGAGCCCGTCGATGACGCGCGTGTCGGCCTCGATCCAGCCGAGCCGGCGCCCGAGGCCGCGCGCCCACTTCGAGTTGGAGTGGATGCCGATCACGTGCGGGTGGTCGGCCGGCGACCAGGCGTAGTACGCGGGCGGGGCCGAGAAGAACTGGCACTTGTAGGCGAAGTCGATCGCCAGCCAGGCGCCGGCCTCCGCCGTGCGCGCGCGCATGTGCTCGGCGAGCGCCTGCGGGACGACCTGGCTCGTCGGGTTGTCGGGCGCGCCGAACAGGACGAGCCGCGGCTTGTGGAGGTCGAAGAGGCGATCGAACTCCGCCTTGACGCCCTCCGGGTCGGTCTCCGGCAGGTAGGCCCACGTCGCCGGGTCGAGCACGCGCAGCCGGACGATGGTCGCGCCCGGCGCGGCGAAGGCGAGCTGTCCCTCGTAGTTGGCGTAGGTCGGGTCGAGAATCATGACCGTGTCGCCGGGGTCGATCAGCGTCCGGAACAGGTCGTGGGTGAGCTGCGTGCTGCCGAGGCCGATCGCGATGTTCGCCGCGGCGAGTCGCGGCACCCCGAAGAGGTGCGCCTCGAAGCGCGCGATCTGCTCGCGGCACGCCAGCTCGCCGAGCGTCGCGGTGTAGCCGCCGCTCGCGTGGAAGAGCGCCGCGTCGGACACCACCTCCTGGTAGGCCTCCCGGAACCCGTCGGGCGCGGGGTGGTTGACCCAGCCACCGCCGAAGGAAATCACCGCGTCCGGGTCGAGCCCCATCGCGAGGATGTTCTGGCGCTCCGCCATCTTCATGATCTGGCGGATGGGGGACGGGTGGGCGATGCGCGCCTGCACGAGGGCGGAGAGCGTGAGGTCGGACGTCTGCGGCATGGGGGAATGATAGACCGAGGCGGCGTCCGCCGGGTGCCCCGGCGCGCGACTCCGCCCGCAGCCCTCGGCCGGGTCCCCTCTCGTCGCGCGCCGGCCCGCCGGCGGCGGATGGAAAGGTCCCGCTGCCTGCCCCCCGGCCCCCGGGACAACCCTTGGTGCCCGTTGATCCGTCAAACCCGGCACCGGGGGTGACCGATGGCGTGGGACGCGATAGGGCAGGACGTGAAGGGCGGCGTGCGTGGGCTCGTGAAGAGCCCGGGGTTCGCGATCGCCGCGCTGGTGACGCTGGCGCTCGGCATCGGCGCGACGTCGGCGATGTTCAGCGTCCTGCAGGCGGTGCTCCTCGAGCCGCTCCCCTACGCGCAGCCGGGGCAGCGCGTGCTCATCTGGAGCCGCTGGGTGAGCTTCGACAAGACCTGGCTCTCCGACGCCGAGATTCTCGACTACCAGCGGCTCAGCCGGACGATGACGGACGTTGCGGGCTGGACGTCCGGCCAGCAGAACCTGACGGGTGACGGCGACCCGCTGCGGGTGGGCGTCGGCTTCGTGATGGCGAACACCTTCGACGTGCTCGGGGCGCGGCCGGCCCTCGGGCGCGTCATCCGTCCCGAGGAGGACGTGCCGGACGGCCCGCCCGTCGCCGTCCTCGGCTACCGGATCTGGCAGGCGCGCTACGGCGGCGACCCGGGGATCGTCGGCCGCACGATCCTGCTCGACGATGTCCCGGTCCAGGTCGTCGGCGTGATGCCCGACGGCTTCCGGCTGCCCACCGACTTCACGGAGGACGCCGCCGAGCCGACCGAGCTGTGGCGTCCGCTGCGGCTCGACCCCCAGGACCTCTCGCGCGGCAGCCACGGCTACTACGCGGCCGGCGTGCTCGCGCCCGGCCAGACGGCGGCGTCGGCGACCGCGGAACTGGCGTCGTTGACGCGCCGGATGACCGAGCGCGGTGACTATCCCGAGGCCATGCAGTTCACCGCCTTCGCGGTCCCGCTCGACCAGGAGATCCGCGGCGCGGTGCGCCCGGCCATGTGGCTGCTGGCGGGCGCGGTGCTCTTCCTCCTGCTGATCGCCTGCACCAACGTGGCGAATCTGCTCCTCGTGCGCGGGGACAGCCGCCTCCGCGAGCTCGCGGTCCGCACGGCCGTCGGCGCCTCGCCCGCCGCGCTCGTGCGGCAGCTGCTCGTCGAGAGCCTCGTCCTCGCGCTTGCCGGCTCGCTCGCCGGGCTGGCCCTGGCCGCGGGCGCGCTCCGGGTGCTCGTGTCGCTCGCGCCCGCCAGCCTGCCGCCGCTCGCGCCCATCGCCCTCGACGGGCGCGTCGTGGCGTTCGCGCTCGGGCTCGGGGTGATCACGACGCTGCTCTTCGGGCTCGCCCCCGCGCTCCGCGCGCTGGGCGTCAACCTGGTCGAATCGCTGCGCGAGGGCAGCCAGCAGGCGACGGTGGGAGGGCGCCGGCAGCGGCTGCGTGGCCTGCTCGTGTCGGCGGAGGTCGCGCTCGCCGTCGTCCTCGTGATCGGCGCCGGCCTGATGGTGCGCAGCCTTGCGGCGCTCGGCCGGGTGGACCTCGGCTTCGATCCGGCGCACGTCCTCACGATGCGCCTGTCGCTGCCGCCGGCCTCCTACGACTCGCCGGAGAAGGTCGTGGACTTCTACCAGCGGCTCCTCGCGGACGTCCGCGGCCTGCCGGGCGTCACCGCGGCCGGCGTCGTGCGGGCCCTGCCGCTCGCGACGACGATCGGCGACTTCGGGCTCGACGTGGACGGCTTCGAGGAGTCGCCGGGCCACAACGCGAAGGGCGACTGGCAGATCGCGTCGGCCGGCGCCTTCGAGGCGCTCGGCACCAGGCTCGTCCGCGGGCGCTGGTTCGACGACGGCGACACCTCCGCCGCGGCGCCCGTCGCGGTCATCAACGAGACCATGGCCCGCGCGTACTGGCGCGACGAGGCGGCGGCGCTCGGGGGCCGCATCCGCGTGGGCTCCGATCCCTCGCGCCCCTGGGCCACGGTCGTCGGCATCGTCGCGGACGAGCGGCACAACGGCGTCACCGGCGTCGTGAAGGAGAAGTTCTTCATCCCGCACCCGCAGTGGCACGTCGTGACCAACGGCCTCGTCGTGCGCAGCGTGTTCCTCGTCGTCCGGGGCGACGGCGACCCGGCCGCGCTCGCCGGCCCCATCCGGGCGGACGTCCGCACCCTCGACCCGAAGCTGCCGGTGGCCAACGTGCGGCCGATGGAGGACGTGGTCGCGTCCGCGCTCGCGACGCCCAGGCTCACCGGCTTCCTGCTGTCGGCGTTCGCGGTGGTGGCGCTCGTCCTCGCGGCGGTCGGCATCTACGGCGTGCTCGCGTACTTCGTGTCGCGCCGCACGCACGAGATCGGCATCCGCATGGCCGTCGGCGCGGACCGCGCGGGCGTTCTGGGCCTCATCCTCGGCCAGGGGCTGCGGCTGGCCGGCGGCGGGATTCTCGCCGGCACGGCGGCCGCCTACGCCCTGACCCGCCTGATGTCGAGCTTGCTGTACGGCGTCGCGCCGGGAGACCCTGTGACGTTCGCCGCCGTGCCGCTGGTGCTCGCGGTCGTGGCGGGGCTGGCGAGCGCCGTCCCGGCGCTGCGCGCCATGCGGGTGAGCCCGTTGACGGCGCTGCGCCAGGACTAGATTTGGGGCATCTGGTGATCTTGTGATCTTGTGATTTGGTGCGGCGCGCCGTCCGCATCCGCTGACGCGCGGCGTGCCCGTGGAGGAGAGCACGTGGGCAACAACCTGCGGTTTGCGTGGCGGATGCTCGTGAAGAACCCGGGGTTCGCCGTCACGGCCATCCTGACCCTGGCGCTGGCGATCGGCGCCAACACCGCGGTGTTCTCCCTCGTGGACGCGGTGCTCCTCAAGCCGCTGCCGTACCCGCAGCCCGACCGCCTCGGCCTGTTGACCCGGATCTACACCAGGGACGGCGCGCGCGTGGCCGAGGAGATCGCCAGCTCCGGCGCGACCTGGTTCGCCGTCGAGTCGGCGGCCACGACCGTCGATGCCGCGGTGTACACGGGCATGCGGGCCTCGGTGAACCTCCTCGCCGGGGACCGCGCGATGGCCATCACCCAGCAGCGCGTCGGCGCGGGGTACTTCGGCGTGCTCGGCGTGTCGCCCGTGCTGGGCCGCGAGTTCACGCGGGAGGAAGACCGGCCGGACGGCCCGAAGGTCGCCATCCTGAGCGACGGCCTGTGGCGGACGCTCTTCGACGGGGATCCCGGCGCGGTGGGACGCCGGGTGTTGCTGCGCGGGGAGCCGCACACCGTCGTCGGCGTCATGCCCGCGACCTTCCACGACGCGCCTGATCCCGACGTCTGGACGCCGGTCCGGCCGTCGACGACGGGCGAGGGCGGCGGGGAGAACTACCTCATCGCGCTCCGGCTCCGGCCCGGCGTGTCCTGGGCGGAGGCGGGGGCCGAGATGGCCGCGCTGGCCGACCCCTCGCTGCGGCGGACGGAGGCGGACGGCGGCCTGCGGATTACCCATGGCGCGATACCCCTCCAGGCCGGCCTGACGGAAGCGTCGCGGCGTCCGTTGCTGCTGCTCTGGGGCGCCGTCGGCCTCGTGCTCGTGATCGCGATGGTCAACCTGGCGGGGCTCCTCCTGGCGCGCGCGAGCTCCCGCACGCGCGAGATCGCCACGCGCCTGGCCCTGGGCGGCGGGCGCGGTGCCGTGATCCGCCAGCTGCTCGCCGAGAGCGCGCTCATCGCCGGCATCGGCGGCGCGCTGGGGCTCGCCGTGGGCGCCGCCGGCGTGCGGGCACTGCAGGCCATGGCCGACCAGTTCATCGGCCCGGGGCCGGCCGCGGTGCTCGACGGGCGAGTGGTCGCCGTGACCGCGGTCCTCACCGCGGTCACCGCGCTCGCCGTCGGCCTGGTGCCGGCGCTGCAGGCCAGCCGTCTCGACCTCGCGCCGGCGCTGGCCGCGGGCGGGACCCGGTCCATCGCCGGTGGCGCGCGGGGCTGGGCGCGCCGCGTGCTGGTCGTCGCGGAGGTCGCGCTCGGGATGACGCTGCTGGTCGGCGCGGGGCTCCTGCTCCGGACGTTCATGGCCCTGACCCAGCTCCCGCCCGGATTCGACGCCCGCAACGTCGTCGCGATCTCGGCGTCACTCGACGATGCCCGGTATCGCGACCACGACGCGGTGCTGCGGCTGTTCGACGAGGGGCTGGCGCGGCTGCGGGCGCTGCCCGGCGTCGAGTCCGTTGCCGTCTCGCTCGGCCTGCCCTACGACAGGATCCTGAACATGGGGGCGCGGATCGTCGGCGCGGGTGGGGAGGCGGAGGGCGACGGCGTGTTCACCACGGCGACCTACGTGACGCCCGGCTACTTCGAGACCCTGGCCATCCCCGTGGTCGCCGGCCGGGCCATCGGCGCCGGCGACGGCGAGGCCGGTGCGCCGGTGGTCGTCGTGAACGAGACCTTCGTCCGGCGCTACCTGGCGGACGGGGCGGCGATCGGCCGCCAGGTGGCGATGAGCGGCGAACTCCGGGAGATCGTCGGCGTCGTGGGCGACGTGCGCCAGCGCGGCGGCTTCAACGGCTACGGCCCGGTCGATGCCCTGCCGGGCGTCTACCTGCCTGCCGCGCAGTTCCCGGCGAGCGCGATGGCCGTCGTGCATACGTGGTTCACCCCGAGCTGGGTCGTGCGGACGGCGGGTCCGGCGGCGGTGGCCGAGCCGGCGCTGCGGAGGGCCATGCGCGAGGCGGCCCCCGGGCTTGCGGTGGCGGATGTGCGGGCGCTCACCGATGTCCGCGCGGCGGCGACGGGCGAGCAGCGGATGTTGACCCTGCTCGTCGGGCTGCTGGGCGGCGCGGCGCTGCTCCTGGCGGCCATCGGCATCCACGGGCTGATCGCCAGCGGCGTGGCCGAGCGCACGCGCGAACTGGGCATCCGCCTCGCGCTGGGGGCGACGGTGGGCGGCGCGGTCCGCGCGGCGGCGCTGCCGGGCATCCACATGGCCCTGGTGGGCCTTGCCGCCGGGGCGTTCGGCGCCCTTGCCGCCACCCGGTTCCTCGGAAGCCTCCTGTGGGGCGTGAGCGAGACCGACCCGCTCACCTTTGTCCTCGTGGCCCTGACGCTGCTCGCTGTCGCCGTCGTGGCCAGCGTGCTGCCCGCCCTGCGCGTCAGGCGCATGGACCCTGTCGCCTTGCTCCGGGAATGAACGGTGTTCGTCGGGTTCGTCGGGTTCGACAGGTTCGTCGGGTTCCGCTGTTGGCGACCGTCCGCCTGTCGAACCTGCCGAACCTGTCGAACCTGCCGAACCTGCCGAACCTGTCGAACCTGCCGAACCTGTCGAACCTGCCGAACCTGCCGAACCTGTCGAACCTGACGAACCTGACAAACCCTGAGTAAGCTACCCCCGTGGCAACCCAGGCGACGCTGGCCCTCCGGGCTCACGGTATTGACTTCGAGGAGTGCGAGTACCGGTACGAACCGCGCGGCGGCACGCGCGTCTCCGCGCGGGAACTCGGGGTGGACGAGCACGCGGTCATCAAGACACTGGTGATGGAGGACGAGGCGCGGCGGCCGCTGCTGGTGCTGATGCACGGCGACCGCGAGGTGTCGACGAAGGCGCTGGCGCGCCAGGTGGGCGCGCGGACCGTGGCCCCGTGCGACCCGGCGACGGCCCAGAAGCACACGGGCTACCTGGTCGGCGGCACGAGCCCCTTCGGCACGCGCAAGGCGCTGCCCGTCTACGTGGAGCGGTCGATTCTCGACCTGCCGCAGATCTACATCAACGGCGGCCGCAGAGGCCTGCTGGTCAGGATCGCCCCGGACGTCCTCGTGCGCGTCCTCGACGCCACTCCGGTCGACGCCGCGCAGAGCTGACCCCCCCACCCAGCGCACCCTTGGCACCCCTGGCACCCCTGGCACCCCTGGCACCTTGACGGCGCACCCCAGGCACCCCAGGCACCCCAGGCACCCCAGGCACCCCCAGGCACCCTATTTCCTGCTAATCCGCGCCCACGCGTCCTTGAGCGACACCGTGCGGTTGAAGACGGGCCGGCCGGGAGCGCTGTCCGGATCGACGGCGAAGTAGCCGAGGCGCTCGAACTGGAAGCGGCTGCCGGCCGGCGCCTCGCCGAGCATCGGCTCGACCTGGCAGTCGGTCAGCACCTCGAGCGAGGCGGGGTTGATGAGCGTCGTGATGTCGACCTCGCGCCGCGACGCCTCGCCGTCGGGGTCCTCGACGCTGAAGAGGCGGTCGTACAGCCGCACCTCCGCCGTGACGGCGGCGTGCGCCGCGACCCAGTGCAGGGTGGCCTTCACCTTGCGGCCGTCGGGCGCGTCGCCGCCCCGCGTGGCGGGGTCGTAGGTGCAGCGGAGCTCGGTGACCTGGCCGTCGGCGTCCGTGATCACGTCCTGGCACGTGATGAGGTACGCGTTCCGCAGCCTGACCTCCCGGCCCGGCGCGAGGCGGAAGAACTTCTTCGGCGGGTCCTCCATGAAGTCGTCGCGCTCGATGTAGAGCTCGCGCCCGAAGGGCACCTTGCGGGTGCCCGCCGACGGGTCCTCGGGGTTGTTGACGACGTCCATCGCGTCGGTCGTGCCCGACGGGTAGTTGGTCAGCACGACCTTGAGCGGCCGCAGGACGGCCATGCCGCGCGGCGCGCGCTTGTTGAGGTCCTCGCGCACGCAGTGCTCGAGCAGGCCGATGTCGATCACGTTCTCCTTCTTGGCGACGCCCACCCGCTGGCAGAAGTCGCGGATCGACTCCGGCGTGTAGCCGCGGCGCCGGAGCGCGGCGACCGTCGGCATCCGCGGGTCGTCCCACCCGGCGACGTGCCCCTGCCCGACCAGCTGGAGCAGCTTCCGCTTGCTCATCACCGTGTAGTTCAGGTTGAGCCGGGCGAACTCGTACTGGCGCGGCGGGGACGGCACGTCGGCGTGCGCCACGACCCAGTCGTACAGCGGGCGGTGGTCGACGTACTCGAGCGTGCAGAGCGAGTGCGTGATGCCCTCGATCGCGTCGGACAGCGGGTGCGCGAAGTCGTACATCGGGTAGATGCACCAGTCCGTGCCCGTCCGGTGGTGCGCCGCGTGGCGGATGCGGTACAGCACCGGGTCGCGCATCGTGAGGTTCGGCGCGGCCATGTCGATCCGGGCGCGCAGCACGTGGGCGCCGTCGGGGAACTCCCCGGCGCGCATGCGGCGGAAGAGGTCCAGGCTCTCGGCCGCGGGCCGGTCGCGGTAGGGGGAGTTGCGGCCGGGCGAGGTGAGCGTCCCGCGGTGCTCGCGGATCTCGTCGGCCGAGAGCGAGTCCACGTAGGCGACACCCTTCCCGATGAGGTGCTCCGCGAACGCGTAGAGCCGCTCGTAGTAGTCCGAGGCGTAGTACTCGCGGTCGCCCCAGTCGAACCCGAGCCACCGGACGTCGGCCTTGATGGAGTCGACGTACTCGACGTCCTCCTTCACCGGGTTGGTGTCGTCGAAGCGCAGGTTGCAGACCCCGCCGAACTCGCGCGCGATGCCGAAGTCGAGGCTGATGGCCTTGGCGTGGCCGATGTGGAGGTAGCCGTTCGGCTCGGGCGGGAAGCGCGTGACGACGCGGCCGCCGTTGGTGCCGGCGGCGACGTCGGCCCGGACGATCTCGCGGATGAAGTCCAGCGTGGGGGTGGCAGCGGGGACGGGATTCTCGTCGGACATGGCTTCCAAACGTCCAGAGTATCGCAAAACCCCGGATCCGCGCGCCTCGCCCGGGCCCGCTCGCCCGTGCCCGGGGCCCGTCAGCCGCCCCCGAGGAGCGCCAGCCATCCGGCTGCCAGCGCCAGCGTGATGACGGTGATCGGGATGCCCAACCGGGCGTGCGCCCGCCACCCGATCGGGACGCCCAGCCGCGCCGCCTGGTCCACCACGATCAGGTTGGCGATGCTGCCGACAAGGACGAGGTTGCCGGCCAGCGTGGACGCGAGGGCCAGGACGGCGCCCGACGCCGGATGGACGGCCGCCGGGAGCAGCAGCATCACGGCCGGGACGTTCGACACCAGGTTGGACAGCACCGCCGTCGTCACGAAGAGCGTCGCCGGCGACCTGATGGCCACACCGCCCGCCTGCAGGCCGTCGATGAGGACGTCGAGCGCACCGGACGCGGCCAGCGCGTGATTGACCACGAAGAGCCCCGCGAAGAGCACCAGCAGCGGCCAGTCGACGAGCGCCAGCATCTCGCGTGACGCGAGCCGCCGGCTCGCCAGCAGCACGCCGGCGCCCGCGAGCGCCACGGCCTCCCGGGGCCACGAGGTCAGGACGAACGCCAGCACCACCGCCGCCACCACGATGAGGCCCTTCGCCGTCTGCCTCCGGTCGTACGCCGGCAGCGCGCCGGGAGGCGGCGGGATCGCGCGGCGCCACCGGTGCCGCCACGCGGCACACACGACCGCCCACACCACCACGAGGCCCGCGGCCGCCGGGACGCCGCCGTCCAGGAGGTAGCGCGAGAAGGGGAGGTGCAGGGCCTGCCCGATGAGCATGTTCTGCGGGTTGCCGATGAGGGTCGCCGCCGACCCGACGTTGGCGGCGGCGGCAACCGCCAGCAGGAACGGGACCGGGTCGAGGCCGCGCCGCGCGGTGATCTCGACGATCACCGGGGCCATCGCGAGGCAGACGATGTCGTTGGCGAGGACGGCCGACAGGCCGCCCGCGGCCGCGACCACGAGCGCCAGCAGCCCCGCCGGCCCGTGCGCGGACCGCCCGACCCGGCGCGTGACGGCCGTGTAGAAGCCGCCGAGCCTGAGCTGCGCCGAGATCACCATCAGGCCCAGCAGCAGCGCCATCGTCGGCATGTCGATGGCCGCCGCCGCCGCTTCGACCGTCAGGCGATCGGTTGCGACGAGTGCGATCGCGCCGAGCAGCGCGATGCCGGTGCGGTCGAGGGCGAGCCCGGGGAACTCGCCGAGCAGCATCCCTGTGTACACGAGGACGAAGATCGCGATGACGACCGGATCCATCGGACTGGCCGGGCTAGTCGTCGCGGGTCGGCCAGCGCATCCAGCCGCGGCGGACGAAGTAGAGGATCATCCCGATGGCGACGAGCGCCATGAGCGCGAGCACGCCGAAGTAGCCCCGCGGGTCGTGCAGCTCCGGCATGTTCTCGAAGTTCATCCCGTAGATGCCGGCGATGAACGTGAGGGGGATGAAGATGCTGGCCATGAGCGTCAGCACCTTCATGATCTCGTTGGTCTTCTGGCCGACGAGCGAGAGCAGCTCGTCGGCGAGGGCCGACGCCATCTCCCGCGAGGCGTCGACGAGCTCGACGACCTGGCTGATGTGGTCGTGGGTGTCGCGGAGGTAGTCGCGCACCTGCGGCGTCACCCACGGCGACGGCTCGCGCAGCAGGTTGGCGACCATCTCGCGCTGGGGCGGCCCGATGCGGCGGAGCAGCACGAGGCGGCTCCGCACCCGCCGCAGGCGCCCGAGCGCCTCGGTCTCGACCTCCTCGAGCAGCGAGTCCTCGATGGCGTCGAGCTCCCGCGTGACCGCCTCGGCCACGGGGTAGTAGCGGTCCACCATCGTGTCGATCAGCGCGTAGGCGAGGTAGTCCGCGCCCGCCCGCCGGATCGGGCCGACCCCCGCCCGGATGCGTTCGCGCACCGGCGCGAAGAGCCCGAGCGACCGCTCCTGGAAGGTGACGAGCACGCGCTCCCCGACGACGAAGCAGACCTGGGGCAGGATCAGGTCCGCGTCGCCCTCCGGGATCGGCACGCGCGAGATGACCAGCTGGTGCGCGGGGTACGCCTCGCTCTTCGGGCGCTGGGGCGCGTTGACCGCGTCCTCGATCGCCAGCGGCGACATGTGGAAGTGGTCGCCGATCGCGCGGATCGTCGCCTCGTCGCCGTAGCCCTGGACGTCCACCCACGTCACGCTGCCCTCGGGGAACTCCCGCGGGAGCTCCTCGGGGCCCGCGAGCGCGCGCTCGGTGACCGCGTCCGCCGTGTAGTGGATCACGACGATGCGCGGGGCGGGCGCGCCGGACGGGATGACGAGGGTGCCGGGGCGCGCGCCGGCCGCGGGGTGGGCCTTGCTGAACCGCGTGCTCACGGCGCCTCCGGCGGCCGCTCGTGGACCACGCGGACGTCGAGCGGCGCCAGCGTGTCGAGGTGGACGTCGCGCTGCGGGAACGCGATCACGACGCCGGCCTGGCGGAACAGCTCGTCGATCCGGTAGCGCAGGTCGCTTTCCGCCTGCCGGCGCTCGAGCGTGGTCCGTGCGCGCAGCCAGAAGATCGCCTCGAAGCCGAGCGCGTTGTCGCCGAAGTCGGTGAAGAGCACGCGCGGGTCCCGGTCCTGCAGCACCGCCGGGTGCTCGTGCAGGACCTGGTAGAGGAGCCGCTCGACCAGCCGGACGTCCGACCCGTACGCGACCCCCACGGGGACCATCGTCCGGACGACGTCGTCGGAGAGCGTGAAGTTGACGAGGCTGTTCTCCAGCAGGTGGCTGTTGGGGACGATCATGTGGGTGTTGTCGGCGGTCCGGATGCGCGTGCTGCGCCCGCCGATGTGCTCGACCACCCCGTAGGTGCCTTCGACGCCGACGAGATCGCCCGCGCGGATCGGGCGCTCGAAGAGCAGGATCAGCCCGCTGATGAAGTTGTTCATCACGTTCTGGCTGCCGAACCCGACGCCGATGGCGACCGCGCCGCCCGCGATCGTGAAGATCGTGAGGGGGAAGTTGACCAGGTTGAGCGAGGTGAACGCGAAGGCGATGAACAGCGCGTAGAAGCTGAGGCTCTCGAGGGCGTTCGCGGCGCCCGGCTCGAGCGCGACACGGCGGGAGAGCGTGCGGGCGGTGGCGCGGCTCACGGCGCGCGACACGAAGAAGCCGACGGCCACGAGCAGGGTGGCGATCACCACGCTGCTGACGGTGATCGGCTGGCCGCTCACGCGGAAGATCGTCGCCGTCCAGACCCGCTCGAACGACATCGAGCGCATACTAACATGGGCATCCGCGCCGCGCCGTTTGCGCGGCCGGCGGCCGGGCGGTACCATGCGCAGGAGTCGCGCGCCGCGCGCGAGGGAGGAGATCGCCGATGACGGAGACCACGGGACTCGTGGCCTCGCTCGAACGGACGTGGGGGCAGGTCATCGAGGCCCTGCCCGACCTGGGCCTCGCGCTCGTCCTGCTGTTCGCCGGCTGGATCGTCGCCCGGCTCGTCCGCCGCCTCGCCATCCGCCTGTTCCGCTTCATCCGGCTGGACGAGGTGGCCGAGCGCGCCGGCATCGAGGACTTCCTCATCCAGGGCGGCATCCGGTTCACGACCGTCACGCTGCTCGCCGAGGCCGTCTACTGGGTGATCCTGCTCGGCATCTTCATCGCCCTGCTCGACGCGCTGGGCGTGCGGGCCGCCGGCGAGCTCTTCACCCGCCTCGTCAACTACCTGCCGAACCTCTTCCTGGCGCTCGGCATCCTCGTCTTCGGGTCGCTGCTCGCGCGGGTCGTCGGCGCGATCGCCTACACCTACCTCAACAACATCGGCAGCACGGCCGCCGAGCCCATCGGGGTGCTCGCGCGCCTCGCCGTGCTCGGCTTCGTCGTGTTCATGGCCGCCGAGCAGCTCGCCATCGAGAGCCGCGTGCTGGTCTCGGCGTTCCAGATCGCCTTCAGCGCGCTGTGCTTCGCGCTGGCCATCGCCTTCGGCCTGGGCGGCCGCGACTGGGCCGCCTCGGTCATCGACCGCTACACCCGCAAGTGAGGCGCGGATGATCATCGACTGCCACACGCACGTCAACAACTACCACGACGAATCGGTCGATGCGCTCGACGAGTGCATCCAGAAGCTGCTGCAGTCGATGCGCCGCAACCGCGTGGACGTGTCGCTCATCCTGACGTCGTACAAGGTCGTGCCCGGCCGCCCGTCCACGCGCGCGGTCGTCAACGCGACGCGCGGCATCGACAACCTCCACGTGGTCGCCGGAATCTCGTGGAAGAACCTGACCCAGGCCGACCTCGACGAACTCCGCGACCTGCTCGAGCAGCGGGCCATCAAGGGCCTCAAGCTCTACCCCGGCTACGAGCCCTTCTACCCGGCCGACGAGAAGCTCGCCCCCGCGTACGCCCTCGCCGAGGAGTTCGACGTCCCCGTCATGATCCACAGCGGCGACACCTACGCCCCCACCGGCAAGGTGAAGTACTCGCACCCCCTCAACGTGGACGAGGTGGCCGTCGACTTCCCGCGCGTGAAGTTCGTCATCTGCCACCTCGGGAACCCGTGGTTCCGCGACTGCATGGAGGTCGTCTACAAGAACGACAACGTGTACGCGGACATCTCCGGCCTCGTCCTCGGCGACTTCTCCGATCGCTTCGAGGAGTACATGCGCAAGCAGCTCCAGGAGATGCTGCTCTGGGGCATGAACCCCCGCAAGGTGCTCTTCGGCACCGACTGGCCGATCTCGTCGCTCGAGTCGTACCTCGGGTTCATGGAGGAGCTGAAGCTGCCCCTCAAGGACAAGCAGCTCCTCTTCTACGAGAACGCGGCGAAGCTCTTCCGCATTCCCGTCAAGGAGAGCGCCATCGGCCTCGGCTCGCTCCTCAGGGGGTTCTGACCAGCCACGCGAAGAATCCGCCGCTGGCGTACTGCCCGCCGCGCACCCGCACCAGCACCTCGTGACGACCCGGCGGCAGGGACACGCTCGCCGTCGGCGGATGGTCCGGGTTGAGACCCGCGTCGAACCACGCGGTGCGGCCGCGGCTCACGTAGCCCTGGAACACCCCGTCCACCCAGATCGCCAGGTCGTCGATCGTGCTGAACGCCAGCCGGCCGCCCGCGGGCGTGTCGGCCGTCGTCAGGAAGTAGGCCACCGTCGACGGGCCGAGGAACGACGTCAGGCGCCCGGTGACGACGGCGCCGCGTCCGTCGGTCCCGAAGGGCACCCACGGGACGGCCTCGCCGCCGGCGGCCCCGCCGTCGCCGGGCCGCGCGCGGCGCTCGAGCGCCGGCGCCGTCGCCGCCAGGGGGCCGAGTGCGCGCCAGTCCGTCACGAAGCGGCCGGGCATCGGCGACGCGCCCGCCGGCATCCGCGGCCCGCTCCACGTGAGGCGCGCGATGGGGACCGCGCGCACGTTGTCCAGCCACACGGGACCGCCCACCACGCGCGGCTTGAAGCCGGCCATCCCCGTGTCGCCCTCGTAGAGGTCGAACGTCACCTTGGGCCGCGACATGTCGCCGACGTAGAAGTGGCACGTGTGTCCCGACACCTCGGCGGCGAAGCGCTGCCAGGTTCCCGTGACGATGGCGTCCGCGCCCGTCAGGTCCACCCGATACTCGTCGTACATCTGGCGGGCGGGGTTCCAGTCGCGGCGCGGGTTCACGCGCACGTACGAGTCGTTGCCCTTGATGTAGATGCTGCCCAGGTCCCGCCGGCCGTCGGCCTCGCGGTAGTGATAGATGAAGCCGAGGTAGTTGTCTTCGCTGGTCGGGAAGAGCACGTCGCCCTCGATCCGGTAGGGGCCCCACGCCCCCGACCCGCGGATGAGCGCGTACTGGGCGACGTCGCGCGGCGTCAGCACCAGGATGCGGCCGTGCGCCGGGTCGCCGGAGTCGGCGGTCGTCGTCACGTCCGGGGCGCTCAGCAGCCAGCCGTCGAGGCCGCGCTCGAAGTCGTCCGCGAAGAGCGGGGCCTGCGCGGGGGCCGGGCGTGGCGTGACGGCGACGCTCGCGGTCGCCGCGAGGGCCGCCGCGAGGGCGTGGACCGTCGCGCGCCGCGGGGTGAGGATGGGCATGCGCGCATCCTGCCAGCGTCAGAGATAGACGGTATTGTAGAAATGGGACAACGCCGGCAGGTTGAAGGCGGCCTTGAGCGGCGAGGCCTCGCGCAGCCCGACGAGCCGCCCCGCGGAGCCGCCCGCCAGCGCGCCGAGTTCCCGCGTGAGGTGGGCCTGGTCGGTGTAGCCGCAGCGGGCCGCCGCGTCGGCCGGCGCCGCGCCTGCCCGCAGCAGCCCGAGCGCCTTCTGTCCCCGGACGATGCGCGAGAACGTCTTCGGCGCGGTGCCGACCGCTTCGTCGAAGCGGCGGAGGAGTTGACGCCGGCTGAGCCCCACCCGCCGCGCGACTTCGTCCACGCCTGTCCCGCCCCAGCTCCGGTTGAACGCGGCGACCGCGTGCTGCACGCGGGCATCGACGACGGCCGACGCGGCGCGGGCCCGGACGAAGGCCGCGGCGGCCCGCGCGCGGCCGGCGGCGTCGGTGACGGCCGCGACCTCCGAGGCCAGCCTGTCGGCGGCCGGCCGCCCCGTCACCTCCGCGAGATCGAGCACGCCGTCCTCGATCGCCGCCATCGGGAACCCGAAGAGGGCCTCGCCCGCCCAGGGCAGGATCGCCACGAGGACGAGCCCCGTGGCCCCGGTCGCCCTGGCGCGGCACGGCCGCGTGCGCTGTCCCGAGAGGTACACGCGCGGCACGCGGGCGAAGCCGGACGGGGTCTCGTGATCGAAGGGATCGCCGAAGTGGATGGCGAGGTCGATGCGGCCGATCGGCAGCAGGGTGGTGGGCGGCGCGGCCGGGGCCGGCGGCGCCTGCTGCACCCAGATGCCCTCGATGAAGGGCGCGAGCGCGGCATCCGGGCGGAAGGCGTCGTAGGCGGCGCGCGCGGCAGGCTGGCGGCGCATGTCGCCCCAGCGTAGCGCGTGGAGCCGCCGAGGGGGGACGGGAATCGGCTGCGTGGCGCTGGTCCCGCCGTTCGTCCCGCGCGGCACGCGCGGAACGCGGCGGGGATCCGGGACTGCGCCGGTCCCGGATCCCGCCGGCCCACGGCCCGCGAGGTGGAAGACGCCAGGGGCGGCTCGCGGGCGCGCGGGCTACTTCGGCAGCACGACGGTGTCGATGACGTGGATGACGCCGTTCGACGCCGCGATGTCGGTGGCCGTCACGGTGGCGTTGTCCACCTTCACGGTGCCGCCCATCGTCGAGATCGTCAGGGACTCGCCCTCGACGGTCTTGGCTTCGGTCAGCTTCACGACGTCGGCGGCCATGACCTTGCCCGGCACGACGTGGTAGGTGAGGATGGCGGTCAGCTTGGCCTTGTTCTCGGGCTTCAGCAGCTCCTCGACGGTGCCCTTCGGCAGCTTGGCGAAGGCCGCGTCGGTCGGCGCGAAGACGGTGAACGGGCCGTCGCCCTTCAGCGTGTCCACGAGGCCGGCGGCCTGGAGGGCGGCGGCGAGGGTCTTGAACTGGCCCGCGGCGACGGCGGTGTCGACGATGTCCTTGCCCTGGGCGCGGACGCCGGCGCCGGCGGAGATCACGAACGCCGCGACGGCGAGGCCGAGGGCGATGCGGGAAGTGAACGACTTCATGGTGCAGACTCCTGTAACGCGTGTTGACGGGTAAGCCGACGTTCACAGGTAGGACCGGCGGGACGCGCGGCGGGGTCCGGGGCGGGCGCAGATCGTTTGAATGTCGTGTCGTGAAGCGATACGATATTTGAGCGAGGAGAAAATGCTTTCGCCGACCCTGACCGACGGCCTGCGCACCTACGGCATCGGCGACCGCATCCGGTCCCTCCGGCTGCGGAAGAAGATGGGACTCGTCGAGCTGGGCCGCCACACGGGGCTGTCGCCGGCGATGTTGTCGAAGCTGGAGCGCGGGCGGCTGTTCCCGACGCTGCCGACGCTGCTCCGCATCGCGCTGGTCTTCGGCGTGGGGCTGGACCACTTCTTCCAGACCGGCGCCGCGCGCCAGCGGGTCGGCGTCGTCCGCAAAGCCGCGCGCCGGCGCTTCGTCGAGCGGATGGGAGGCCGGGAGCCGGTGTTCGAGTTCGAGTGCCTGGACTACGAGGCCACCGAGCGGGCGTCGAACGCCTACTGGGTCCGCTTCCTCGCGGCGGGCCCGCGCGTGCGCCGCCACGACCATCCCGGATCAGAGTTCGTCCTGGTCGAGTCGGGGCGGCTCGGCATCACCATCGGCGAGACCGAGCACATCCTGGACGCCGGCGACTCGATCTACTTCGAGTCGGACCAGCCGCATGGCTACCGCCGCCACGGCGCCCGCGCGTGCGAGGGCGTCGTGGTCACGGTCAACAGATAGATCTCAGATTGCAGATCTCAGATTGAAGGTTGGGAACCCGAGGAACCTGAGGAACCCGGAATCCTCAGGTTCCTGAGGCACGCCCGGCGGCGAGCCGGTGCTCGGCAAGGCGGTCCGCGGCGGCGGCTGGCGTGAGGTGGTCGGCGTCGGCGAGCGCGAGCACCCACCGGACCGTGTCGTAGATGCCGTCGAGCGCCGCGGTCATGCGCGCGCGGGGCCAGCCCGCCAGGTCCACGCTGCCGCTGATCACTCCACCCGCGTTGGCGACGTAGTCCGGCACGTACAGGATGCCGCGCGCGGCCAGGTCGCCGGCGTGGCGGGGTTCGAGCAACTGGTTGTTCGCCGCGCCGCAGACGATCGCGGCACGGATGGCGGGAATCGTCCCGTCGTCCAGCACGCCGCCGAGGGCGCAGGGCGCGAACACGTCGGCCGCCGCGGCGTGGATGGCCGCCGGGTCCGCCATCGTCGCGCCGTGCGCGGCCACGGCGTCCTCGACCCGGCCCGGGTCCACGTCGGCGACGATCAGGCGCGCGCCGAACCCGGCGAGCTCCGACGCGAGGTGGCGCCCGACGCTGCCGAGGCCCTGGATGGCGACGGTGCGGCCCGCCAGGCCCCCCGGCCCCCACCGCGCGTCGGCCGCGGCCTCCATGGCGCGGCGTACGCCGTGGGCGGTGTAGGGCGACGGGTCGCCCACGCCCGAGACCAGGCCGCCGACGTGCCGCGTCACCTCCGCCATCACCTGCATGTCGGCTGGGGTCGTCCCCACGTCCTCCCCGGCGACGTAGGCGCCCCCGAGCTGCTCGATGACGCGGGCGTGGGCCCGGAAGAACGCCGCGCGATCCGGCGGTGGCGGCCCGAGGAGCACCGACTTGCCGCCGCCGAAGGGCAGGCCCGCGAGGGCGTTCTTGTAGGTCATGCCGCGCGAGAGGCGCAGTGCGTCGGTCAGCGCCTCGTCGAACGACCCGTAGGCCCGGAGGCGCGTGCCGCCGACGGCCGGGCCGAGCGCGGTGCTGTGGATGGCGACGATGCCGACGTAGCCCGCCGCGGGGTCGCGGGCGATGGTGACCTGCTCGTGGCCGTGCGCAGTCAGGTGGTCGAGGACGTCCACGGGCCCGCGCCGCCTACTTCTGGAAGGCGTCCGCGAACGCGTCGCCCGTCTTGACGAACGCCGAGGCGAGCGAGCGGCCGGCGCGCGCGAACCGGTGTCCGATGCCGGGTGCCGGCGCAGGCGCCGCCGGGGCGACTGACGGAAGGGCGGCCAGGACGAAGGCCGGGCGCGCGTCGAGCGCGGCGTCGGCGAGCACGGCTGCGGGGCTCTGGGGCGCCGCGGCATCGGACCAGGCCGAGAGAGGCAGGGCACGCGTCGACCCGGCGAGCCGCACGGCGCGCGCGCGGGGCTGGCGCAGGGGCCCCGCCAGGGCTCCCGCATCGGGCACGGCCGTGGGAGGCGCGGCGGTCCGGGCGGTAAGCGCGGGCGCATGCGCCGCGAGCGCGCCGTCCACCGGCCGGCTCCCGAGCGTGGCCAGGCGGGGCCACAGGGCCGCACTGGTCCCGAAGATCACCAGCAGGATGAGGGCTGCGAGCCCCGGTCGCGCGCGTTCGGCCATGTCGCCATTCTAGAACGCGCGAGTCGAACCCGACGAACCTGTCGAACCCGTCGAACCTGACGAACCCGTCGAACCTGACGAACCCGGCTTCCACGGCACGAACGCCGGCGTCCGACGCGCGTAGTCGGCGTATCCCGGCCGGTTCGCGCGCAGCGATGCCTCGAGCAGCGTGACCCCGGAGACGCGCAGCAGCAGCACCGTGAGCAGGACCGGGCTGGCGAGCACGCGCCAGTCGCCCGATGCGCCCGCGCCTGCCAGGGCGAGTCCCCACCAGAACACGGCCTCGCCGAAGTAGTTCGGGTGGCGCGAATAGCGCCAGAGCCCGGTGTCGAGCACCCGGCCGCGTGTTGCGGGGGCGTCGCGGTGGCGCTGCAACTGCCGGTCGGCCACCGTCTCCATGGCCAGGCCCGCCGCCGCGAGGACGACCCCTGCGAGGTCGAGGGCCCCGAGGGGCGTGCCGGCGTTGAGCGCGGCGGCCACGGGCCACGCTACGACCCACGCGACGGCGGCCTGCAGCAGGAACACCTGGAAGAGGCTCAGCCACCACCAGCGCGGGCCGTGCCGATCACGCCACGCCTGGTAGCGCGGGTCCTCGCCGGCGTGCCGGCTCCCGATGTGCCACGCCAGCCGCGCCGCCCAGGCGGCGACGAGGGCGGCCACGAGCCAGGCCCTCGCGTCCGGCCCGGCCGGCCAGGCGGCCAGCACGGCGAGCACCTGCGCCGGTCCCCACCAGATGTCGGCGATGCTCGCGTCGCGGCGGACGAGCGACACCACCCACAGCAGGACGAACGACGTCGCGAGGGCGGCCAGGCTCGTCATCGGCCTCGTCCGCGGCCGCGGAGGTAGAATCGGCGCATGTCCATATCAACCCCGGCGGACCTCGCGGGCATCCGCGCGATTGGACGGCTGGTCGCCGAGGCGCTCGAGGCGATGCGCGCCGCGGTCGTTCCCGGTATCACCACCGCGGAACTCGACCGCATCGGCGAGGCCGTCCTGGCGCGCCGCGGGGCGCGGTCGGCGCCCCGCATGGTCTACGACTTCCCGGGGTGCAACTGCATCAGCGTCAACGAGGAGATCGTGCACGGCGTCCCGCGCGAGCGGGCCCTGGTCCCCGGCGACGTGCTGAAGCTCGATGTCACCGCGGAACTCGACGGATACATCGCCGACGCCGCCGACACCGTGATCGTGCCGCCCGCCCCGCCCGAGGCCGAGCGGCTGCGCCTGTCGGCCCGCGGCGCCTTCTACGACGCGCTGGCGGTCGCCGCCGTCGGCGAGCGCGTCAACCGCATCGGCCACGCGGTGGAGCGCCGCGCGCGGCGCGACGGCTTCGCGGTGATCCGGGAGCTCTGCGGGCACGGCGTGGGCCGGACGATCCACGAGCCGCCGGAGGTGCCCAACCACTTCGTGCCCTTCCAGCGCGACCGGCTCACCGAGGGCCTCGTGATCACCATCGAGCCGCTGTTCGCAGCCAGGAAGGCGCGCGCCGTGCATGCCGACGATGGGTGGACGATCGCGACCCACAACGGCGCCACCGCCGTCCACTACGAGCACACGCTCATCATCACGGCCGGCGGCCCGGAAGTCGTCACCGCCCTGGCGTAGCCGCCCGCGCCGCGGCGCGCGCGACCAGGTAGTTCACGAGCGCCGCCTTGTCGGCGTCGGCGACCCGCGCGCCCCAGCGGATCATCTTGTCCACCTCGCGCGCCCAGCCCGCGGGCGACAGCCGCTGTCCATCCACCATGTCGTCGTCATGGCACGTAGTGCAGGCGGAACGGTAGGTGGCCTCGCCGCCGTCGACGGCGCCGTGGGTGGCGGCCGGCGTGACCGGGAAGGCGGCCGCGAGGTACGCCACCAGCGGCTCGCGCTCGGCGGCGGCGACCCGCGCGCCCCACCGCACCATCTTGTCGACCTCGCGTCCCCAGGCGGCCGTGGTCAGGCGCTGCCCGCTGATGATGTCGGCCTCGTGGCACACCAGGCACCGCGCGGCCGCCACCTCGCGCCCCTCGCCCGCGGGCAGTTCCTGCGCGGCGACCGGCGCCGCGGCGAGCCCGATCGCCAGCGCGAACGCCACGCGCACCGCCGTACCGCACCGGCGTGGAGCACAGACGCGGCGCACCCGCCTCATCGCGGTCCCACCTCGATGCGGACGCGGTCGGGCACGTTCCAGAGGTACCCGGACGGGTTCCAGCGGGGGGCGGCGGGCTGCACCGCGCCCGTGCTGTCGGTCGCCCTGGCCATCACGAGGTACGACTGCGCCTCGCGCGCGACGAACTCGTACTCGAAGCGCCGCCAGGTGTACTTCGCCTGTTCGCCCGTCAGGCGCGCGGGGCGCCACGTGGCGCCGTTGTCCACCGAGATGTCGACGCGGGCGATGTCGGCCTCGCCGGCCCACGCGAAGCCGGCCACGTCGACCGGGCCGGGCGCGAATGCCGCGCCGTCGAGCGGGCGGGTGATGAGCGACTTCACCGCCAGCCCGGCCAGCGCCGTCATGCCGTCCGCCGGGACCGCGGTGCCGGGCGCCACCTGGCGCTTCGGGTAGCGGTAGGCGGTCTGCACCCAGAAGCCGTCGAACTCGCGGTCGAGCACCGACAGCTCCGTCAGCCACTTCACCGCGTAGGCGCCCTCCCAGCCCGGGATGATGGCGCGCAGCGGGAAGCCGTGGACCTGCGGGATCGGCGCGCCGTTCATCTCGAGCGCGACGAGGGTGTCGGGGTGCATGGCCTTGGCCATCGGCACCTGCCGGACGAAGTCGGGCTGCGTGCCGAACGGGCGGTCGCCGCCGTTCATCGTGACGAAGGCGCCGGCGGGACGGACGCCGGCGCGCGCCAGCAGGTCGGCCATGCGGACGCCGGTCCAGCGCGCCGTGCCGACCGCGCCGCGCGCCCACTGGATGCCGGCGACGGGCGGATCGAAGAAGGCCCGCCCGTTGCCCGCGCACTCGAGCGTCACCGTCACGGTGGCCTGGGGCATCCCGCGGAGGTCGGCCAGCGAGAGCGCGACCGGCCGGTCGACGAGCCCGCCAATCGTCAGCGTCCACGCCGCCGGGTCGGCGGACGGGATGCTCATGTGCGACCGCGTGTAGAAGTGCTCGGCCGGCGTGATGAACGAGTCCAGCAGCCGGACCGGCGTCTCGTAGTCCGGCGGGCGCGTCGAATGGCGGATGAGGTGATCCTTGCCGTACGTCGCCGCGGGGGCCTGCGCGAAGAGCAGGGGCGCGGGCGCCAGCCTCGAGACCGCGGCGGCGAGGCCCAGGCGGCCGGCGGCAGTGAGGGCGTCGCGTCGGCTTGGCATGGCGGGGATTATAGCGGCGGCGGGCCTTGCCGCGCCGCCAGCTCAGCGTGGGCCGGCCAGGGCCTGCAGCACCGCGTCGCTGAGCGCCTTGGGGGTGAACGGCTTCTGGAGCACGGGCGCGGCCGCCAGTGCCGCGGCGTCCGCGGGGTTCGGCTCGGCGTAGCCCGTCATGTAGAGGACGGGGATGTCCGGTCGCCGCCGCTTGATCCGGCGCACCAGCTCCGGCCCCGACATCCCCGGCATCACGACGTCGCTCAGGACCAGGTCGATCCGCTGCCGCCGCCGCTCCAGCTCGTCGATCGCGGCCTGGCCGTGCCCCGCCTCGATCGTCCGGTAGCCGTCCCGCGTGAGGATGTCGACGACCAGCTCGCGGACCGCCTCGTCGTCCTCGACCACCAGGATCGTGCCGCCGCCGGGGCGCTCGGGCAGCGCCGACAGGTCCTGCGCCGGGCCGGCCTGGGGCGTCGCGGCCACGGGGAAGAAGATCGACACGGCGACGCGATCGTCGCCGGGGCTGCCGATCGACAGGCGCGGCTGGCGGCCCCCCGGCTTCGACGGCCCGCCCCCGGTGACGGGGGCGAAGATCGCCGGCAGCAGTGACGGGTCGACGGCGAGGCCCTGGCCCGCGATTTCGAGCGTGACCCAGCCCTCGCCGCCGGCCGGGTCGTGGTCGCCGAGGAGCTCCGCGTCGACGCCGTCGGCGATCCGCGTGCTCAGCGTGAGGCGGCCTCCCGTGGCGGTCCGCGGCCGGGCGTTCACGGCGAAGTGCAGGAGGACCTGCTCGATGTGCCCGCGCTCGGCCTCGACGGCGGGCACGGCGGACCCGAGCGCCGTGTCGAGCACGATGCGCGCCGACAGGAGGCGGCCGAGCATCGGGGCCACGCCGGCGACGACGGCATTGATCTCGATCGGCCGCCCGTGGGTGGGCTGCCGCCCCCCGAACACCTGGAGCTGCCGGGTGAGGTCTGCGGCGCGCGTGGCCGCGCGGATCAGGCCCTCGGCGTCGCGCGTCGCGGGGCTGCCCTCGGGCAGGGCCGCCTGCACGAGGGTCGCGTACCCGGTGATGGTCGTCAGCAGGTTGTTGAAGTCCTGCGCGAGCCCGCCGGCCAGGCGGCCGACCGCGTCGAGTCGCTCGGCGCGCGCCAGCTGCTCGTGCCCCCGCCGCAGGGCGTCCTCGGCCGCCCGCGCCGTGGTGGCGTCGCGGGCGACGACGTAGAGCCCGACGACCGTGCCGTCGGCGTGCACGTCGGGCAGGACCCGCTCCTCGATCGAGAGCGTCGCGCCCGTGACGGCATGCACGACGCGGTAGCTGCGCGTGGCTGGCTGGGTGGAGCCGAGCAGGGCCGTCGTCGAGGCCTGGACGCGCCCGCGGTCGTCCGGGTGGATGCGGGCGGCCCACGACTCGGCATCGAGCCGGCCGCCGGTCATCCCGACGAGCGCCTCGCCGCGCCGGTTGATGAAGGTGAGGCTCCAGGTGCGCGGGTCGCCGTCCCGCACCGGCGTCACGCGATAGATGATCTCGCCCAGCTCGTCGAGCACGAGGCGGTCCCGCTGCTCGCGGCCGCGGAGCGCGGCCATCGTCGCCTCCTCGCGCGCCAGGCCGGCCTCGCGGCGGTCGGCCTCCTCGTCGAAGAGCAGCGTGCAGATGCCGACGGCCGCGCCGGCGTGGATGAAGACGTCGAAGAGGGCGGCCCACGGCGGGTCGCTGACCCCGGGCGCGACGAGCTGCCACGCGCCGGTGACCGCGTAGCGCAGGTCGGTGAGCGCGTAGAGGACGAACATCGTGACGAGCAGGAGCCGGCCGATGCTCCGGGCCGGGGCGTGTCGCCACACGAGCCACGCCGCCCAGGCGAACCCGGCCGCGCCGGCCGCCTGCGGCAGCGTGACCCGGAGGAGGTACCGCGGACCGAGGGGCAGCGAGACCGTCGCCAGCGTGGTGACGAGCGCCCACACCGCGATCGCGGCGGCGACGCGCCACCAGTGGCGCCGCAGGCGGGTCGGCTGGCCGGCGAGGAGGCGCGCGCCGAGGAGGAGCCAGGCGACCTGGGACCACTTGGCGCCGACCGCGGCGACCGTCAAGGCGACGCGGGCGGGGTGTGCCGGGGGCAGCGATGCCGCGACCGTCGCCGTGACCAGGCCCGTCACGCCGAAGACGGCCAGCGCCAGCCAGCTCACCGACCAGTCGAGCAGGAAGGGCCGCGCGGCGCGGCGGTGGAGCAGCCGGCACAGGACCGCCACGAGCAGCGCCCCGGCCGCCTGAACGAGGTAGACCGCGGCGATCCACTGGGACTCGGGCACTTTGTCCGCAGTGTACCGCCGTTGCCCGCGGGTCTGGCAGCGAATTCGGCCGCGTTACCCCTCGAGGCGGTCGAGGAGCGCGCGCCATCGGCGCCGGGTCACCGGCAGCGCCAGGCCGCTCGTGAGGATCACCTCGCCCGTGCCGTCCGGGAACGGCTTCGCCTCGCGGACGCCGTCGAGGCTGACGATGGCGGTGCGCGACACCTGGACGAAGTCCCGGGGATCCAGGCGGCGCGCGAGGGCGGCGAGTGTCGGCTGCATCCACAGCTGCTCGGTGGCGGTGTGGAGGCGGGTCAGGCCCTCGTCGAAGGTGAAGGCCACGACCTCGTGCCGCGGCACCACGCGGTACCGGGCGCCCTTGCGCGCGAGGAAGCGTGCCGGCGCGAGTCCGTCCGCGCGGGACAGCCGGTCGAGCCCGCTCTCCCGGGCGCGCGTGGCCCGCCGGTCGCGCACGTGGTCCAGCGCCGCCGCGAGCCGCGCCCGGTTCACGGGCTTCAGCAGGTAGTCCGCGGCGTGCAGCTCGAAGGCGTCGACCGCGTACTGGTCGAAGGCGGTGCAGAAGATGACGGCGGGCCGCGGGCGGCCGAGCGACGCGGCGACCTCGAGACCGCCGCAGCCCGGCATCTGGATGTCGAGCACCACGAGGTCCGGCGCGAGCGCGGCGACCTGCTCGATGGCCTGGACGCCGTCCTCGGCCTCGCCCACGACCTCCACGTCGTCGTGCGCGGCGAGGAGCTGCCGGAGCCGGGCGCGCGCCGGCTGCTCGTCGTCCACGATCACCGTCCTGATCATTCGCGTGGCCTCATGCGTGCACGCCGACGCGCGGCATGGTGATGCGCGCGACGGTCATGCCGGTCCCGTCCTCGCGCTCGAGGGTGAGCGAGGCGAGGTCGCCGAAGTGTCCGCGGAGCCGGTCGTGCACGCTCCGCAGGCCGAAGCCCTCGCCGCCCCGCGGCGTGCCGGGCGGCGCGTCCGGCCCGGGGCCGGTGTTGCGCACCTCCACCACCACGCGGTCACTGAGCGCGCGCACGTGGATGTCGATGCGGCCCGCGCCGCGCGCGGGCGAGATGCCGTGCTTGACGGCGTTCTCCACGAGCGTCTGCAGCAGCATCGACGGCACCTGGATGCCGCGCAGCAGGCCGCCGCCTTCGAGGCGCAGGGCCGCGTCGTCGGCGTCCACGCCGTAGGCGAGCCGCGCGCCGAAGCGCGCCTGTTCCACGTCGAGGTACGCGCGCGCGAAGGCGAGCTCCTGGTCGAGCGGGGCCCACTCGCTCTCGGACCGGCGGAGCGTGTAGCGGAAGACCTCGGCGAGCTGCTCCACCGCCAGGTCGGCGCGGGCGGGGTCGGTGTGGATCAGCGAGGCGATCGCGTTGAGGGCGTTGAAGAGGAAGTGCGGGTTGATCTGGGCGCGCAGGGCCTTCAGCTCCGACCGGCTCGTCTGGAGCCGCAGGTCCTGCGCGACCTGCTCCTGCTCCAGGCGCTTGCGCTGCAGCCGCACGTTCTCCAGCATGAAGCCGAACACGCTCGCCAGCGAGCGGAGCAGCCCGAGGTCTTCGCTGAGGATCGTGCGCGCGCCGGGCTGCCGCAGGATCGCGATGCGCACGGGCGTCCGCGACACCGGGCTCGGCGAGGCCACCTCGGCCTCGATCGCCGCGCCGGCCGGCGCCTCGCGCGCGTCCACCAGCACGGCCACGGGCGCGCCGAAGATCTCGGCCAGCCGCGTCTCGGTCGCCAGCACGAGCGACGGCTCGTCGGTGGCGGGCTGCATGCCCGCGAGCACGTGCTTCACCGCGTCGACGGGCGTGAATTCGCGGCCGAACCACGCGCGGTCGAGCCATCGCCCCATCGTGGCGTGCAGGGCCGGCAGCAGCAGCGCCGCCGGGAGCAGCGCCACCGCGAAGAGCCAGGGGCGGACCGGGCCGGCCGGCAGGCCGTCGAGCCAGGGCAGCGCGATGGCCAGCATGCCGCCCACCACCGCCAGGCTCGCCACCATCATCACCCCGCGCTTCACCACCAGGTCGTAGAACTCGAAGCGGTTCTCGAGGTACACCGACGCGACGAGGAAGTAGAGGGGCGCGGCCTTCATGAGCCGCTGCAGCACCGCCACCATCAGCTGGCCCTCCCGGAGGAACACGAGGCCGAGCATGAAGGCCGTCATCACCGCGAAGAGCGTCGCCATGGTCAGCCGCGTCCGCCGCTCCAGCGCCGACGGCTGCGACGGCCGGCGGCGGTACATCAGCAGGGTGCAGTAGACGCTGGCGAAGGTGAAGGCGAGGGCGATGCCGAGCCCGATGGAGGCGTTCGGCGAGGGCGGCAGGGGGAGGAGGCCGACGACGGCCGCGCCGAGATAGAGGCCGATGGCGGGGGAGACCACGTGGGCCGCGAGCAGGATCCGCCGCCAGGCCGCGCCCGCGGTGCCGAGGTGGTACTGGCTCTCGCGGTAGACCGTGTGCATGATGAGCGGCGGGAACCAGAACGCCAGCATCAGCGTCAGCACGTCGAGCCACCCGTCCCCCGGGCGGCCCACGAGCCCGAGGAACTCCTCGAGGGCCACGAGGACGAACCACGCGGTGGAGAGCACGAAGAGCGCCAGCGACGGCGTGTCGAGCCGCCGGCCCGCGTCCCCCGCATCGCGCGGCGCCGACCACACCGGTCCCCGGCTGCGCAGCGACAGGACCGTCGCGGCGCCGTAGGCGTAGGCCCCGAAGAGGGCGGCGAACAGGAACGCGAGGCTCAGGAAGACCATCGGCCGTCCTGTCGAGGATACGCCAGCGCCGGCGGGCGCATGCCCGGTCTCCGGCGAGCGGTCGCCCGGCCCGATCGGACGGCCGTCCACCGCCATCGAACGGAGCCGGGCCAGGGCGGGGACGGAGGGGGGACAGAGGGGGGACAGTCCCGGGACTGTCCCGGGACTGTCCCGGGACTGTCCCCGTCCCGTATCCTGTCGCGGTGCTGGCCTCCACCGGACACATCGACGGCCGCCGCCTCGCCGCGCGCCTCGCGCCCGTCGTCGATCACCCGCTCACGCGGTTCGCCCCGGCCCCGACCGGGCAACTCCACCTCGGACACGTCGTGAACGCCGTGATCGTGTGGGGGCTGGCGCGCGCGCTCGCGGGCCGGGTGCTGCTGCGGATCGAGGATCACGACCGCCAGCGCGCCCGCCCGGCGTTCGAGCGCGGCATTCTCGATGACCTCGACTGGCTGGGCCTGGCGCCGGATCTCTATCCGACCGACGCCTTCCGCGCGGGCCCGTGCCCGTCACGCCAGAGCGAGCGCGGCGAGGTCTACCGGGCGGCGCTCGAGGCCCTGGCCGCGCGCGGGCTCGTCTATGGCTGTGACTGCTCGCGGCGCCAGATCGAGGCCAGGCGCATCGCGCGGACCGGCGAGCCCGGCGAACTGCACTATCCCGGGACCTGCCGCGACCGCGGCCTCCCGCTCGCCGACGGCCTGGGCTGGCGCGTGCGCATGGACGCCGGCGCCGTGACGTTCGACGATGGCCTCGTGGGCGTCGTGACGCACGAGCCGGCCGGCCAGTGCGGGGACGTGCTGGTGCGGGATCGGCTGGGGAACTGGACCTACCAGTGGGCGGCGAGCGTGGACGACTGGCGGCAGCGGGTGTCGCTGGTGATCCGCGGCACGGACCTGCTGGCGTCCACGGGACGTCAGATCCGCCTCGCGGCGCTCGCCGGCCGGCCCGAGCCCGCCCGCTTCGTACACCACCCGCTCGTGATGAAGTCGGCGACGCAGAAGCTCAGCAAGTCCGACGGCGACACGGGGGTCTCCGACCTGCGGGCCGCCGGCTGGACGCCCGGCCGGGTGCTCGGCGCCGCGGCCGCCGCCATCGGCCTGCGGCCGGCAGGCGGCGTGCTCGCGGCCGGCGACCTCGGGGACCTCTTCGCCCTTTGAGCCGGGCAGGCCCGCCGGTATCCTAGGGGACGGGTAATCCACTCACGGGCTGCCATCACCGCCGGCCGTCGCTCCGGGCCGGCAGGGGAGGACACGTGTCCACGGTCACCGACGACATCGGCGCGGCGCTGTTCGCGCCGGACGACTTCGAGCGCGCCTGGCACGGCGGCGAAGACGGCGAGCCCGGGCTCTGCGTCGATCCGGGCAACACCTGGCTGACCGTCGTCCGCAACGCCCCCAACGACATCCAGGACCGTTCGGTGAACCTGTGGCTCGACGGCGAGCGGTGGGAGCCCATCCGCTACGGCCGCGAGCTGACGCGCGAGATCCGGCCGGGCGTCCACACCCTGAAGGCCCACAACACCCTCGTGGGCCACAGCTTCGAGTTCGAGGCGCGGCCCGGCGAACACGTGCGCCTGCGGTGCGTCAACCAGCTCGGGGGCGGCGGGATGCTGCTCATGCTCTTCATCGGCGTCGCGATGCTCCGCGTCCGCATCGAGCGCGAGGCCTGAGCGGTCGACCCCGTCGAACCTGACGAACCCTCGAACCTGACGAACCCGTCGAACCCGTCGAACCTGACGAACCTGACGAACCTGACGAACCCCGTACAACACGAACGCCGGCCCCCCAGGAGAGCCGGCGTTTCGTGCGTCAGCCAGTCCCAGCTACCGCTTGGTGATCTTCGAGGCGGCAATCCACTTCTTGCCGTCCTTCTCCGACACGGTGCCCGTCACGGTCGCCGAGACCTCGCTGGTGCACACGTGCCCGGCGTCGGTCGCGGTCTTGTTCTTCTCGATGTAGTACTCGACATCGTCGCTCGACACGAAGACGTCCTGGCAGTCCTTCTGGTCGGCCTTGTTGAGCGTGCACAGCGCGCACACGATCTTGCCGGTCATCGTGACCTCGTCGGCGCCGTGCATGGCGCCGAGCGCCACGGGGCCGAGCAGGCCGAGGGCGAGGATGACGGCGAGCGCGAGCTTGACGGCTTTCTGCATGGGTTCTCCTCGTGTCGCGGACGAGGGGGCGGGCCCCTCGTCCAGTCCGGGCCATCCCGGGACGGGGCCTGACCCCTTCCCGGGACGGCGTCGATGTCGTCGGCCGGCTACGCCCAGCGGTAGCCGTGCCTGGCGAGCGGCAGGTCGCGGACGCGCGTGCCCGTCGCGGCGAAGATCGCGTTGGTCACCGCCGGCAGCACCGGCGGCAGCGCGGGCTCGCCGAGGCCCGTCGGCGGGAAGTCGGTCACGTGGAAGTGCACGTCGATCTCCGGCGGCGCCTGCGGCATCCGGACCAGCGGGAACTGGTGGTAGTTCGACTGCATCGCGCGGCCGTTCTCGAACGTGATCTCCTGCGCCATCAGCTCGCCGAGCCCGTCGATCACCGCGCCCTGCACCTGGTTCTCGGCGTTGCTCGGGTTGATGATCTGGCGCCCGACGTCGCCGACCACCCAGACCTTCTCGACCCGCAGCCGCTTGTCCGCGCCGACCGCGACCTGCGCGACCTCGGCGAAGTAGCCGCGGTGGCTGTAGTAGAACGCGGTGCCGAGGGCCGTGCCCTGCGGCAGCGACCGGCCCCAGTTGGCGCGCTTCGCGACCAGGTCGACGACCGCGCGCATCCGGCTCGCGTTGAAGCCGTCGTCGCGCTGTCCCTCCGGCAGCCGCCGCGTCTGGTCGAGCAGCGCCAGGCGGAAGGCGACCGGGTCCTGGCCCGCGGCGTGCGCGAGCTCGTCGAGGAACGACTGGTAGACGAACGCGACCGCGTTGCTGCGCGGCGCCCGCAGCGCGCCGGTCGGCACGCCGAGCGGCATCAGCGACGCGTAGAGGCCGAAGTTCGGCACGAACCCGGCCGGGAACTCGGTGCCGGGGATGTTGGCCGACGAGGCGAAGCTCTCGCCCTCGCCGAAGCTGATGAAGTGGCCGCGCCACCCGACGATGCGGCCCGAGGCGTCGACGCCGCCCTTCAGGTGGTGGAAGCCGCCCGGCCGGTAGAAGTCGTGGCGCATGTCGTCCTCGCGCGTCCACAGGAGCTTCACCGGCTGGCCCACGACCTTCGCGATGTGCGCCACCTCGCACATGTAGTCGTTCGCCAGGCGCCGCCCGAAGCCGCCGCCCGACTGCAGCATGTGCACCGTCACCGCCGATTCCGGGATGCCCAGCGTCTCGGCGACCATCGCGCGGCCGCGACCCGGCGTCTGGCTCGGCGACCACATCTCGATGGTGCCGTCCTTGTAGTGCGCGACGCAGTTCTCCGGCTCGAGCTGCGCGTGGGAGATGAACGGGTACGAGTACGACGCCTCGACCAACTTGGCGGCGCCCGACAGCGCGCCCGCCACGTCGCCCGACTCGTGCAGGGTCATGCCGGGGGCCGCCGCCGCCAGCTCCGCCGCCCTGGCCGCGAAGCCCGCCGAGCTCTGCGACGCCGTCGGGCCCTCGTTCCACCGGACCTGCAGCTTGTCGCGCGCCGTCTTCGCCTGCCACCAGCTGTCGCCGACCACCGCGACGCCGCCGAGCAGCCCGCCGAGATCCTTCCCGCCCTCGACGACGAACGCGTGGCGGATGCCGGGCATCGCCTTGATCTCGTCGAGGTTGGCGCTCGCGACCGTCCCGCCGTACACCGGGCACTTCTCGAACACGGCCCAGAGCATGTTCGGCACCGTGAAGTCGATGCTGAAGATCGGCTTGCCGGTGACGATCGCGGGCACGTCGATGCCCTTCGTCGGCTTGCCGACGATGGTGTAGTCCTTCGGGTCCTTGAGGGCGACGGTCTCCGGGTCCGGCACCGGCATCGTCGCCGCCTTCGCGGCGAGCTCGCCGTAGCCGAGCGAGCGGCCCGAGCCGGCGTGGTGCACCCGGCCGGCGCGCGCCTCGCACGCCGCCGCCGGCACGCTCCACGTCGCCGCCGCGGCGGCGATCAGCAGGTGGCGCCCCACCGCGCCGGCCTGCCGGAGCGGATCCCAGTTGGTCGGCGTGCTCGTGCTGCCGCCGGCGATCTGGCGCCCGTAGGCCTCCTCGTCCAGGTCGGCCTGCTTGATCGTGATCGCGCCCCACTCCACGCCCAGTTCCTCGGCGAGGATCATCGGCAGCATCGTCTTGATGCCCTGGCCGACCTCCGGGTTCTTGGCCATGATCGTGATCGCGCCGTCAGACGCGATCGTGATGAAGGCGTTCGGCGAGAACGTCCCCGCCGCGCCCTGGGCGAGCAGGCCGCTGATCGGCTCGAGCGTGGTGGCGAGCATGAGCCCGCCGCCGGCGAGCGCGGAGACACTGAGGAACGTGCGTCGGTTCATCACCGTGGGTGCCATGTCGCCTCCTTACTCGCCCGCCCGCGCGGCCGGGGCCGGCTGGCTGGTGGTCGCGGCGCCCGCGGCCTGGTGAATCGCCTTGCGGATGCGCGTGTAGGTCGCGCAGCGGCAGTAGTTGCCGGCCATCGCGCGGTCGATGTCCGCGTCGGTGGGCTGCGGCGTCTGGGCCAGCAGCGCGGCGGCCGACATGATCTGGCCCGCCTGGCAGTAGCCGCACTGCGGGACGTCCACGTCCTGCCACGCGACCTGCAGCGGGTGCGACCCATCCGGGGACAGCCCCTCGATGGTGGTGACGGTGGCCCCCGCGGCCGCCGAGACCCGGGTCTGGCAGGACCGCACCGGCCGGCCGTTGAGGTGGACCGTGCAGGCGCCGCACTGGCCGATCCCGCAGCCGAATTTCGTGCCACGGAGGTCGAGGACGTCCCGCAGGACCCACAGGAGGGGCATGTCGGCGGGCACGTCGACGGTGGTGGCCTTTCCGTTGACCGTCAGCGTGTAGGGCATGGCGCCAAGATTACACCGGGTGGTCTCCCGGGAGCGAGTCCCTCGACTTCGACCTCGACGGTATGCGACGCTTTCGGGAACCCATGCGCGATTTCGTGTTTTCTTCGTCCCTTTCCGCCCTCGTCCTGCTCGTCCTCTTCGCCCCCGTCGCCGCCGCGCAGGACGCGGGCGGGGGCGCCGCCCCGGGAAGCCCCGGCCGGGTGATCGACGGCCCGCCGGCCCCGATCGCGCCCGAGACGATCACCCGGGACGCGGCCGGCCGTGCCACCGTGCGCGCCATCCACCTCACCGAGCCCCTCCGGCTCGACGGGCGCCTCGACGAGGACGTCTACCGGACCGAACAGCCCTTCGGCGGGTTCATCCAGGTCGCCCCGACCGCCGGGGCGCCCTCGTCCGAGCGCACCGACGTCTGGGTGATGTACGACGACACCAACATGTACGTCACGTGCCGGTGCTGGGACGATGCCCCGCCGGAGCGGTGGGTGGCCAACGAACTGCGCCGCGACACGGCGGGGCTGCGCAACAACGACCACTTCGGCGTCATGTTCGACACGTTCTACGACCGGCGCAGCGGCTTCATGTTCTACGCGAACCCGCTCGGCGCGCGGGCCGACTACTCCGTGGTGGACGAGGGCGGGTCGAACACCGACTGGAACCCGGTCTGGGACGTGAAGGGCGGCCGCTTCGACGGCGGCTGGGTCGTCGAGATGGCGATCCCGTTCAAGACGCTGCGCTACCAGTCGGGCGCCGGCCAGATGTGGGGCCTGCAGATGCGGCGGTCCATCCGGCGGAAGAACGAGTGGACCTACCTGACGCCGGTGCCGGCGTACCTCGCGGGGCCGCAGGCGCTCAACCGGGTGTCGGCCGCCGGCACGCTCGTCGGGCTCGACCTGCCGCCCGCGAGCAAGAACCTCGAGGTGAAGCCGTACGCGATCGCGAACGTGACCACCGATCGCACGGCGGTGCCGGCGCGGTCGAACGAGTGGGACGGCACGGCGGGCGGCGACGTGAAGTACGGCGTGACGGCGAACCTCACCGCGGACCTCACGGTGAACACCGATTTCGCGCAGGTCGAGGTGGACGAGCAGCAGGTCAACCTGACGCGCTTCAGCCTGTTCTTTCCCGAGAAGCGCGACTTCTTCCTCGAGGGGCGCGGGGTGTTCGACTTCGCCCGCGGGGGATCCGGCGCCGGCGGCGGCGGGGGAGGCAGCGACACGCCCTACCTGTTCTACAGCCGGCGCATCGGCCTCAACGCCGGGCGGGTGATCCCCATCGACGTGGGCGGCCGGCTGACCGGCAAGGTCGGCCCGTGGGCGGTCGGGGTGATGAACATCCAGGCCGGGGACGAGCCGCTCAGCGCGACGGCGGCGACCAACTTCACGGTCCTCCGCGTGAAGCACGACATCCTGCGGCGGAGCGCGGTCGGCGCGATGTTCACGAACCGGTCGGTCTCACCGGGGGGCGGGCCGGCCAGCCAGTCGTACGGCGTGGACGCGGCGTTCTCGTTCTTCCAGAACGTCCAGATGGGGGCGTTCTACGCCCGCACCGCCTCGGAGCACCTCGGCGGCGACAACGAGAGCTACCAGGCCAAGTTCGACTACCTGGCGGACCGGTACGGCCTGCAGGCCGAGCGCCTGAAGGTGGGCGCCGACTTCAACCCGCAGGTCGGCTTCGTGCGGCGCGACGACTTCCGCAAGTCGTCGGTGACCGCGCGCTTCAGCCCGCGGCCCCGCGGCATCGCCGCCGTGCGCAAGTTCACGTGGGAGGCGGCGCTCGACTACTACGAGAACGGCGCCGGCGTGCTCGAGTCGCGGCAGCAGAGCGCGAAGTTCAACACCGAGCTCGAAACGAGCGACCAGGCGACTGTCGAGGCCACCCGCAACTACGAGCGGCTGTTCGTGCCGTTCTCCGTGGGGGGCGGCGTGCGCATTGCGCCCGGCGCCTACGACTTCAGCGACGTCAAGGTGTCCTACATGCTGGGGCAGCAGCGGCGCGTCTCGGGCACGTTCTCGGTGCAGCGCGGCGAGTTCTACGACGGGACGCTCACCGCGATCGGCTTCTCGAGCGGCCGCGTCTCGGTGACCAACCACCTGTCGTTCGAGCCGAGCCTGACCTTCAACGACCTCGACCTGCCGGCCGGCCGTGTCATCCAGCGCCTGTTCCGGACGCGCAGCGACTACGCCTTCTCGCCGCGGATGTTCGCCAGCGCGCTCGTGCAGTACAACTCGAGCGACCGGACCTTCAGCAGCAACCTCCGCTACCGCTGGGAGTACCGGCCGGGGAGCGAGCTCTTCCTCGTGTGGACCGACGAGCGCGACACCCGCCCGAACGGCACGGGCCTCAGGAACCGCGCCTTCGTCATCAAGCTGACGCGTCTCTTCCGGTTCTGACGGCGACGGTCCACAGGGCACACAGAGCACGCCGAGCGCTGGACGCACAGCGGTTGCCGAATCGTCGCACGCCGGAGCCTGGTCGGGGCCGCTCCGCGGACACGGAGACACGGAGAAGGCCACGGGAGACACGGAGGCGTCCGACGTGGGGCGGCGCCCGCGCCGCGGAGCGGCGCGGCCGGCGGGCAAGGGACGGCCAGGGGCAAGACCTGGTCGGACCGTGGCTGGTCTTGCCCCTGGCCGTCCCTTGCCCATCCGCTGCACCCTGCGGGTGCAGGCGCCGCCCGGGGATCTCCCGGACGCCAATCCCCGCGAGCGCCAGCCATCCGCGTCCATCCGCGTCCATCCGCGGACGGGCCGCAGGCCCCCGGAACCCGAGGAACTCAGGAACCGGTGGAACCCGCGTCTGACTCCCCGAGCGCCTCCTGCCAGAAGGCCTGGAACGGCCGCGAGTCGCAGATGACCTCGAGCGAGCGGATGCGGTCGCCGTCCAGGCGGAACCAGGCCGCGGCGGGCACCGCGTCGCCGTTCCGCGTGTGGCTCGTGTAGATCAGGCACACCTCGGGACCGTGGGCGAAGACGTGCCGCACGTCCATGCCCTCGACGAATCCCCGCAGCCGGCGCATCGCCGCCAGGTACGCGTCGGGCGAGTCGTACCGCCCGAACCAGCCCGAGAACGTGAAGTCGTCCGCCAGGCACGCCCGCGCCACATCGAAGTCCCCTGCGCCCAGCGCCGCCAGGTACCGCTCGACCGGATTCGAGGCCATGCGCTGGATTCTCCCACGCCGCCGCCATTCCTGCCGCCCCACCCGTGCTACCTGCTGGCGCACCCTTGGCACCCGTGGCACCCTGGGCACCCGTGGCACCCTGACGGCGCACCCCTGGCACCTTTGGCACCCTTGGCACCCGTGGCACCCTGACGGCGCACCCCTGGCACCTTTGGCACCCCTGGCACCCTTGGCACCCTGGCGGTACCTGTATAATTCGCCGTTCGTCCCTGTTTGAAAATTCGCGGTCGACGCCCGGCGCGCCCCGTTCGCGGCCGGAGGCGCGTCGCCGGCTGACCAAGGAGCATCCGTGGCCAAGATCAAGGTCAAGAATCCCGTCGTCGAGATGGACGGCGACGAGATGACGCGCATCATCTGGCAGAAGATTCGCGAGCAGCTCATCCTTCCGTATCTCGACATCGACCTGAAGTACTTCGACCTCGGCATCGAGGCGCGCGACAAGACCGACGACCAGATCACGGTGGACTCGGCGAACGCCACCAAGCAGTACGGCGTGGCGGTGAAGTGCGCGACGATCACCCCGGACGAGGCGCGCGTCAAGGAGTTCGGGCTCAAGCAGATGTGGCGGTCGCCGAACGGCACCATCCGCAACATCCTCGACGGCACGATCTTTCGTGAGCCGATCATCTGCCGCAACGTCCCGCGGCTCGTCACCCACTGGGACAAGCCCGTGGTGGTCGCCCGCCACGGCTTCGGCGACCAGTACCGCGCGCAGGACTTCAAGTTCCCCGGCGCGGGCACGCTGACCATCTCCTGGACCCCCGAGGGCGGCGGCGAGGCGATCAGCCGCGAGATCATCAAGACCACGGGCGGCGGCGTCGCGATGGGGATGTTCAACCTCGACGCGTCGATCGAGGGCTTCGCGCGCGCGTGCTTCACCTACGCGCTCAACCGCGAGTACTCCGTCTACATGTCGACGAAGAACACCATCCTCAAGGTGTACGACGGCGCGTTCAAGAACACCTTCCAGCGCGTGTTCGACGAGGAGTTCGCCGGCAAGTTCGCCGAGAAGAACCTCACCTACGAGCACCGCCTGATCGACGACATGGTCGCCGCGAACATGAAGTGGAACGGCGGCTACCTCTGGGCCTGCAAGAACTACGACGGCGACGTGCAGTCCGACACCGTCGCGCAGGGGTACGGGTCGCTCGGCCTCATGACCTCGGTGCTGATGTCGCCCGACGGCAAGACGGTGGAGGCCGAGGCCGCCCACGGCACGGTCACCCGGCACTACCGGATGCACCAGCAGGGCAAGCCCACGTCCACCAACCCGATCGCGTCGATCTACGCGTGGACGCGCGGCCTCCACTGGCGCGGCCAGTTCGACGGCACCCCCGACGTCGTCAAGTTCGCCGACACGCTCGAGAAGGTCTGCGTCGATGTCGTCGAGTCGGGCCGCATGACGAAGGACCTCGCCATCCTGATCCGCCCCGACCATCCGTACCTGACGACCGACGAGTTCCTCAACGCGATCGACGAGGAACTCAAGGCGAAGATGGCGCTCTAGAGAGCTGAACAGGTAAAGTCACGCGGCGGTGGCCATGCGGGCGAGCCGCTGCAGGTTGACGACGGTGGCGGTGCGGCGTAGATCGAGCGTGTTCTTGCGGACGCCTTTGTAGCGGGCGCGTG
>JBFWOG010000017.1:0-113478 GCA_050250645.1 Vicinamibacterales bacterium | reverse complement strand
GGGCGTGCACGCGGGGGCGGGCGGTGTCCGTGCCGCCCGCCGGCGGCCCCCGAGGACCCGGAGACACGGAAAAGGCAGGGAGGCACGGAGGGCCTCGGCGACACCGGACGATTCTTCCTTACCTGGCAGTAGAGCCTGGCGGCTGATGCTGTTCCCGGAGTCCGGTCGCCGGGCCCCTTCTCACCTGTCGCGCCGCTTCGCGGCGCGGGCGCCGCCGGGCACGGTCTTCTCCGTGTCTCCGTTGCCTTTCCGTGCCTCCGTGTTCGCCGGCGCAGCCGGCCGCAACCAACGTTCTGGCGTTCGCAAGCTAGGCGAGCGCCGTCTTGTAGAGCGCCACGAGCTTTGCCCACGCCTTCTCGGCGTCGGGCTTGTTGTAGATCGGGCCGTCAGGGCCGGCCGGCATGTCGGGCACGCACCAGCCGTGCGCGCTCGCGTAGACCTCGATCTCGGCGGGCCGCCCGGCGGCGGCGCACGCCGCCTTGAGCGTGTCCTTGGCCTCCGGCTGCCGCTGGTCGTCGTTGCCCGCGATGCCGATGTACAGCCGCGCCTGCATCTTCGGGATGAGCAGGTGCGGGCTCGTCGGCTGGTCGGTGACCAGCCCGCCGCCGTGGAACGACGCGCCCGCGCCGACGCGGCCGGGCACGGCCGCGGCCGTCTTGAACACGAGCGGCCCGCCCATGCAGTAGCCCTGCGTCCCGATCTTCCGCGACGTGTCCACCTGCGGCTGCGCGTCGAGGAAGGCGACGAACGCCGCCGCGTCCCGCTCGCCCGCGCCGGGCGCCGAGATGCTGCCCATGAGCGGCCGCAGCTTCGCCATCGAGGCCTGGTCCTGGAAGCTGAACCCCGCCATGTCGATCCCGGGCGCCGGGGTCATCCGGTAGTACGGGTTCGGCACGAGCACCGTGTAGCCCTCGGCCGCGATCCGCCGGCCGATGTCGACCATCGACGGCCGCAGCCCGAAGGCGTCCGGCCAGACGATCACGGCCGCGTGCCGGCCGCTCGGCGGGTGGATGAACGCCGCGTCGCACACCCCGTCGGGCGTCGGCACCTTGACGGTCGACACCTGCGGCGCCTGCACCGCCGAGGCGGCCAGGGTGTCGGCGGCCGCCGCGAGGCCGGCGCCGAGCGTGAGCGCCACGAAGCCGCGGCGCGAGATGTCGGTGCTGGACGGGGCGTCGGGTCGGGGACTGCGAGCGTCGTCTGCCATGGAGGGCCTCCCGCCGGTTGGCGCCGGAACCCGCCGGCCGCCTTCCGCGCTCCCCAGACTCTACCGCGAGCCGCGCCCGCCCGAAAATTCCCTTGCCTGCCCGCCGGCAGGGCGTATCCTCTGCCGAGGAGAGGTCCGATGCCCAACCAGCCCGGCCGGCCCACCCGCACCCTGCGTGGCGCGATCTCGCGCCGCGAGCTGCTGCGAACCCTCGGAGCCGTGTCGGTGACGGCGCCGCTCGCCGGCGTCCTCGGCAGCACGGCGCTCTCCGCCCAGGGGCGCTGCATGACGACGTTCGGGACGCCGGCGTGCGACACCTCGCCCATCCCGCCGGTGTTCGAGCCCACCGGCTGGAAGACCGCGGCCCTCGACCACGTGACCTTCTCGGTCGCCGATTACCGGGCCGAGGCGGCGTTCTACGCGGCCCTCATGGGCTGGACGCTGCGGAGCGACGATGGGACGCAGGCGGTGATGGACATCGGCGACTGGGGATCGGTGGTCTTCCGGAAGGCCGCGCCGGGCGCCTTCGACGACGAGGCCCCCGCCGGCGGCCGCGGGGGGCCGCGGCGCGCGAAGGTCGACGGCTTCAGCTTCGCCATCGACCAGTGGGATGCCGCGAAGGTCAAGGCGGCCCTCCAGAAGCGCGGCCTGATGCCCCGGGCCGACAACGACGGCGCGTTCGAGAGCTTCCACGTGCACGACCCGGACGGGTTCGACCTCCAGATCAGCAACGGCGGCGGATACGCGAGGGCCCGCCGCACGCCCTCGACGGCGCGGCTGGCTGCCACGGCCGCCTTCGCGGCCACGGGGTGGAAGACCGTGTGGCTCGACCACCTCTCGTTCGGCGCCACGAACTACAAGAAGAGCGTCTCGTTCTACATGAACCTGCTCGGCTGGGCGCCCACCTACGACGAGGGCAGCCAGCAGGAGCTGATGATCGCCGACGTCGGCGACATCATCATCCGCGGCGGCAACCCGCTCGACCCCGGCTTCGGATCCGCGCCGGCGCGCCGGACCGGCATCGACCACATCTCGTTCGGCATCGAGCCGTGGGACACCGACGGCGTCAAGGCGGAGCTCGAGAAGCGCGGCCTGAAGGCCACCGTCGACACGTCGAGCCGCCACAAGGCGCCCGACGGCACGTGGGTGCCCGACGAGATCCACACGGCCGCGTTCAAGAGCTACCACACCGAGACCCCGAACGGGTACAACCTGCAAATCAGCTACGTGACGCACGCCAACAGGCTCGCGCTGGCCAACGCCGTCAACCCGAAGAAGGTGTCGGGCGGCGGGAGGTAGCGGCGCGCGGTTGCCGGGAATCCGGCGTCGAACTCGCCCTCGCAACTCGTACACAACCATTACAGTCGCCGCGCGCGCGTGTGGCTAGCATCGGGAGCGGAGGTCCGCTCGTGCAGCCACATCCCAGGGGCGTGCGCGCCCGCATTCTTCTCTCCTCGGTCTTCAAACCCTTCGCGCAGGACGATGAGTTCGGCAGCCGGGCGATGAACCCGGTCGAGCTCTATCACAATCAGGTCACCCGCGAGCAGGGGCCCTTCTCGCTCCGGATGTTCCACCGGACGTGGAGCCTCATGCTGCTGCAGCGGAACATCTCCGCGCCCTGCACGGTGCTCGACTTCCCGACGCGGGCCGCCTTCGTGCGCGAGCTCGAGACCGGCGGCTACGACGTCGTCGGGCTGACGGGCATCATCGTCAACGTGGGGAAGATCCGCGAGATGTGCCGGCTGGCGCGGCGGCATGCGCCCGGCGCCACGATCGTGGTCGGCGGGCACGTGGCGGCGATCCCCGGGATCGAGACGATGATCGACGCCGATCACGTGGTCAAGGGCGAGGGGGTCGCCTGGCTGCGCGCCTTCCTCGGCGAGGACCCCGGCAGGCCTGTCGAGCACCCGCTGATCCCGTCCTCGTTCGGCTTCCGCCTGTTCGGCCTGCCGGCCCCGCGCGGGGGCGGCAACGCCGCCGCGACGATCATCCCGTCGGTGGGGTGCCCGATGGGCTGCAACTTCTGCACGACGTCGGAGTTCTTCGGCGGCAAGGGGAAGTCGGTGACCTTCCTCCCACGGGGCGCTGACGTGTTCCGGGTGATGGCGGAGGCGGAGCAGGGCCTGGGGGCGCGCGCGTTCTTCATGATGGACGAGAACTTCCTCCTGTACCGGAAGCGCGCGCTCGAGCTGCTCGACCTCATGAAGGCGCGCGGCAAGGCGTGGTCGCTGTACGTGTTCTCCTCGGCCAACGCGATCCGGCAGTACGACCCGCGCCAGCTCGTGGAACTCGGTGTCGAGTGGATCTGGCTGGGGCTCGAGTCGTCCGGCAGCCAGTACCGGAAGCTGCAGGGCACCGACACGCAGGCGCTGGCCCGCGAGCTCCAGGCACACGGCATCCGCGTTCACGGGTCCACGATCATCGGCCTGGAGCACCACACGCCGGACAACATCGTCGAGGTCATCGATCACGCCGTCGCGCACGAGACGGTGTTCCACCAGTTCATGCTCTACACGCCGGTGCCGGGCACGCCCCTCTACCGCGAGGTCGAGGCGGCCGGCCGGCTGCTCGAGCATGTCGACCTTGCCGACATCCACGGGCAGGACCGCTTCAACTTCCGCCACCAGGCGATCTCGCGCGAGCAGTCGAAGGCGTTCCTCGACCGCGCGTTCAGGCGCGACTACGAGGTGAACGGGCCGAGCCTCTACCGCCTGATGGCCAGCATGTTCACCGGCTGGCGGCGCTACCGCGACGACCCCGACCCGCGCGTGCGGGCCCGCGTGGCAGGTGAGGCGCGGCAGTTGCGAACGGGCTATGGGGCGGCCCTCTGGGCGATGGAGCGGTACCTCCGGGAGTCGAACCGGACCGTGAGCGAGCGCATCCGCGACCTGCGGCTGCGCGTCGAGCGGGAGATCGGCGGACTCTCACCGGTGGTCGACAGGCTGGCGGGTCCGGTGCTGCTCTGGAGCGCACGCCGTGACGCGCGGCTGGCCCCTGCGGGCCGGCGGCTCGAGCCGCGGACGTTCGTCGATCGACGGAACTGGAGTGCGGCCCTGGCGCCCGGGCGCGGCTGAGCCGGCCCGGCCGTGACGTCCGCGAAACCTGATACCCTCCGGGGCGGAGTCACAATGAACATGAACGATGGAGGCCCGGACGGGCCTCACGACTGGATCCCCGACATCAACGACGTGCGGCGCATCCAGAAGCCGGGCTGGATCACCCCCGGCCTGCTCAGGACCGTGGTGCTGCTCCTCGTGGCGGCCATCGTCCTGGGGAACACCGCCTTCCAGATCAAGCCGGAGGAAGTCGGCCTCGTGCTGCGCTTCGGCAAGAACGTGCGCACGACGGAGCCCGGCCTCCACTTCAAGCTGCCCTTCGTCGAGGACGTGCTGCGCGTGCCCGTGCAGCGACAGCTCAAGGAGGAGTTCGGGTTCCGCACGACCCTGCCGGGCATCCAGACCCGGTATGCGGCCGACGCCCTCTCGGACGAGTCGGTCATGCTGACCGGCGACCTCAACGTGGCGGTCGTCGAGTGGGTCGTGCAGTACCGCGTGACCGATCCCTACAACTACCTGTTCAAGCTCCGCGGCCTCACCGAGACGTTCCGGAGCATGAACGAGGCGGTGATGCGCGAGGTCGTCGGCGACCGGACCGTCACCGAGGTGCTGACCGTCGGGCGGCAGGAGATTGCGACGACGGCCGAGCAGATGCTGCAGGAGCTGGTGAACCAGTACGAGATGGGCATCGTGATCGAGCAGGTCGTCCTGCAGGACGTGACGCCGCCCGACCCGGTGAAGCCGTCCTGGGACGAGGTGAACCAGGCGCAGCAGCAGCGCGACCGCCTCATCAACGAGGCGCGGGCCGAGTACAACAAGGTGATCCCGCGCGCGAAGGGCGAGGCCGGCCAGGCGATCCTGCAGGCCGAGGGCTACGCGCTCGAGCGCGTCAACGGCGCCGAGGGCGACGCCACGCGCTTCAAGGCCGCCTACGACGCCTACCGGCGCGCGCCCGAGGTCACGCGCCGCCGCCTCTACCTCGAGACGATGCAGCGGGTGCTGCCGAAGCTGGGGTCGAAGGTGTACATGGACAAGGGATCGGGCAGCGTCATCCCGCTGCTGCCGCTCGACGGGCTGAAGGACCTGCTCACCGGGACCGCGCCGAAGCCGGAGGGACAGCGATGACCTCCTCCAGCCTCGCAGTCAGGATCGCGGGCGCCCTGCTCCTGCTCGTCGTCTGGTCGTCGGCGGCCTACCAGGTGGGCGAGACCGAGCAGGTCATCATCACGCAGTTCGGGGAGCCCAAGGGGAGTCCCGTGACCGAGCCCGGGCTGCACTTCAAGCTGCCGCTCATCCAGACCGCCAACGTCTTCGAGAAGCGGTTCCTCGAGTGGGACGGCAGCCCCAACCAGATGCCGACGAAGGACAAGCGGTTCATCTGGGTGGACATGTACGCGCGGTGGCGGATCACCGATCCGCTCAAGTTCTTCCAGCGGCTGCGCGACGAGCGCGGGGCGCAGTCGCGCCTCGACGACATCCTCGACGGCGAGACCCGCAACGCGGTGGCCAGCTTCGACCTGATCGAGCTGGTGCGCAGCACCAACAGGCCTCCCGACAGCGTGCCGATCGAGAACGAGGAGGAGAGCGTTGTCCTCGAGCAGATCGCGAAGGGGCGCCGCGCGATCGCCAGCGGGATCCTCGAGGCGGCGCGGGCGCGCACGCTCGACCTCGGAATCGAGGTGCTGGACATCCGCCTCAAGCGGATCAACTACGTGGACGAGGTGGAGAAGGACGTGTTCGCCCGGATGATCGCCGAGCGGCAGCGCATCGCCGAGCGCTTCCGCTCGGAGGGCCAGGGCGAGGCGGCGCGGATCCAGGGCGAGCGGCAGCGCGACCTGCAGCGCATCCAGTCGGAGGCCTACCGCTCGACACAGGAGCTGCGCGGCAAGGCCGACGCCGAGGCCACGGCGATCTACGCCGACGCCTACGGGCGCGACCCGGACTTCTATGCGTTCGTGAAGTCGCTCGAGACCTACGAGCGTACCGTCGACGCCTCGACGATCTTCGTCCTCGGCACCGACAGCGAACTGCTGAAGTACCTCCGGGCGCCGAAGTAACCGCGGGGAACGCGTGGGGGGGAGGGGCGCGAGGCCGAAGGGCCACCTCCCCCCGGTCTCGCGCCCGATCTAACTTCTAACTTCTAACTTCTAACTTCCTAGTTTCCGCCCCCGAGCGGCGGTCCGGGCGGCAGCGGGTAGCGCGAGCGCGGCCGGCTGCCCCAGCCGGGCAGCGCGGTCTTCGGGGCGTTCGCGGTCGGGTTCTCCAGGTAGTGCGCGATGTCGCGCTCGGCCTGGCGGTACTGCGCCTCGGTCAGGGGGTTCTGGTCGGTGCGGCCGCCGAGCGACGCGCCGAGCTTCGCGACCTGGTCGAGGACGTAGGCGCGGACCTCCGGGCTCGTGTCGGCGTGGCCGCCGAGGATCATCAGCGCGTCGAGCGCCACGCCGCGGCTGACGCGGCGGAGCGACGCCATCTTCGGGTCGGTGTCCGCCGGCGCGCGCCAGGTCGCCGCCAGCACCGCGTCCACGACCTCGGGCAGCGACAGCGCGCCCGGCTGGCGGTCGGCGAAGGCGACGAGCCGCGCCGCGCGCGCGGGCTCGAGCAGGGGCTCGAGCACCATGGCCGAGAGGATCCGCGCGGCCCGCAGGTGGTCGAACGCGTAGTCCTCCGAGAGGTCCTCGAGGTTGCTCCCCGGGTCGGGCGTGAGCTGGGCGAGCAGCGTCTCGGGGAGCGCCATGTTCGCCGGCTGGATGGCCTCCATCAGCAGGCCGAGCACGTCGCGCTGGAGCGCCGCCGGGACGATCTCGGTCGGCGGCAGCGTCTCGCCCTTGACGACGATGTTGTGGTACATCCCGCCGACGTAGCCGAGGCCCGTCTCGATGGCCCAGCGGTGGTGGAGGTAGGTCATCCAGAGGCGCATGTCGCGCAGCCCGCCGATCGGCTCGCCCGGCCGCAGGATGTTCGGGCCGTACTGCGCCAGCATGATCGTCCGCGCCGCCATCGTCTCCCGCAGGTACTCGGTGGGCGTCGAACGGTCGTCGTACCAGGTCCAGCGCGGGTCGGTGGACGGGACGTAGAGGATGCCCGCCGCGCGCATCTCGGCGATGATCTTGTTGAGCTCGGCCTCCTCGGTGGCGGCCGGGAACTCGCTGTAGGCGTAGCGGGTCATGAACGCGTCGTAGGCGCCGGTGCTGGCCTCGAAGGCGTCGCCGAGGTCGAGCCGCCCGTTGGTCACCTTGACGCGGGGCGTCGGGTACTCCATCACCGACGCGCGGTCGTTGATGCTCGACGCCCAGTTGTGGCCGAAGCCCATGACGTGGCCGAGCTCGTGCGAGGTGAGCAGCGACTGCCGCACCAGGCCCATCTCGAGCTGCGCGGCGGGCATCGGCTGGTCCTGCGCGGCCTGCGCCGCCAGGACGAGCTCCTCCGGCACGAACAGCACCGCGCCCTCGTCATCGTCGCCGGCCCCGGCGCCCGTCATGGGCGTGTAGGCCTCGAAGTAGTTGCCGATCGTGCGGATGCGGTGGGAGTCCATCCGGGTCTTCGACCCGAGGATCTCGCCCGTGCGCGGGTCGCGGAAGGTGCCGCCGCTCGAGAAGCCGCGCTCGTCGCGGTTGATCCAGAGGATCCACGCGTAGCGGATGTCCATCGGATCCATGTCCGGCGTCGGGTCCTTCACCTGCACGGCGTTCCTGAACCCGGCCGCCTCGTACGCCTTGTTCCAGGCAAGCGCCCCGTCGCGCATCGCGCTCCGGATCGGCTCGGGGATCGCCGCGTCGAGGTAGAAGACGATCGGCTTCTTCGGCTCGCTCATCGCGGCGCCCGGGTTCTGCTTCTCGAGGCGCCAGCGCGTGATCCACTCGACCTCGGGGTGCTCGTTGAACGGCTTCGCGTAGTCGCGGAAGCGGATCGAGCTGACCCCGATGCGCGGGTCGGCGCGCCGGGGCGTGTAGCCGGTCGGCGCGCGGAGGAACGAGTGGTGGATGCGGAGCGTGAACGCCTGCGCGTCGGGCGTGACGTTGGCCACCAGCCGGCCCGGCGTGTCGGCCGCGAACGTCATGATGGTCTCGATCTCGGTGTTGTCGGGGAACGCCTTCATCCGCTTCGGGTAGAAGCCGCTCCGCGCGAGGTCGAGCCGGAAGGCGCCCTGGTTGCTGCTCCGCAGCTCACCGACGACGTCGCCGGCGTCGCGCATGAAGAGGGGCGTGGCGTCCACGAGCACGCGGCCGTTCTCGTCGGCCTCGACCGGCAGGCCCGCGAGCACCGACGTCGGGAACGAGTCGCGGACGTTCTCCTTGAGCGCCTCGCTGCCCTCCGGCGCGCGGTAGCGGAGGTTCTGCTCGACGACCAGCACGCGCGGTCCCGAGCGGTGGAAGTGGACCACGCTCGACTTCATGATGCCGCGGTCGAAGGACATCTCCACCGACCCGCCGCCGCTGGCGGCCGACACGTAGTAAAGGATGTCCTCGTCGAAGGCCGGCACCTCCATGAGGACCCGGCCGCGCGCCTGGTCCCAGTAGAAGGGGACGTAGCCGTCCGTCCGCGGCAGCCCGGCGGTGCGCTCCGCCACGGTGGCGGCCGGCGCCTGCTGCGCGAGGGCGAGCGGGGGACTGCAGAGCAAGAGGAACGCGAAGACCGCGAGACGGTTCATGGAGAGGCCCTCCGGGAAGACTGACGGCACTGCCCGGCGCGCGCCGGCCACAACGGGCCGATTGTAGGCGCAGACCCGCGGATCCGCCGATTCAATTTGGAGATTGATGCCGTGCGCCGGGTGGGCGGCTGAGCTGGCGTAGAGGGACCAGGAAGAGCACGGAAGAACTTCATCCGCGGATGAACGCGGAGGGACGCGGAGGCGACGGCGGCGGCACCCGGAGGGTGCCGTCCGCGAGGACGGGTGGGCGCGGACACAAGGCCCCCAACTCCTCGACACGGGGCCTTGTGTCGCGCCCACCCGTCCTCGCGCCGCGCGCCGCGTGGCGGCGCGCCCCCGCCGTCGCTTCCGTCACGCTGGCAAGGGGAGTGCCCCGGGCCCCCATCCGCGTGCCTCTGCGTCCATCCGCGGATCGTTGTTCCGGTGGCCGGCGGGCTATTCGGCCCGCAGGGCCTCGGCCGGCTGGACACCCAGGGCCCGCCGCAGGGGCACCCACGTCGCCGCGAGGCCCGCCGCGACCAGGAGGCCGAGCACGAGCGGCAGCGTCCACCGGCCGCCGTCGCCCAGCCTGGACATCACCAGCTGCCCGCGCCCGGCGAGCGAGGCCACGGCCAGCATGGCGCCCACACCGCCGCCGAGCGCCACCTGCGCGGCCGCCCGCCCGACGATCGTGGCGACGATGCGGGACCCCGGCGCGCCGAGCGCCACGCGGATGCCGATCTCCCGCGTGCGGCGCGCCACGATGAGCGCCATCATGGCGTAGACGCCAGCCAGCGCCAGTACCAGCGTCGCGAGCCCGAGGCCGACGAGCGCTGTCGAGAACCACACGAAGAACGTCCGGTCCTCGCTGCCGACATCCTCCAGGCGCTCCGGCCGGTTCAGCACCAGGGCGGGATCCCTCTCGTTCAGCGCGCGGCCGAGCGGCATCGCCAGCGGCAGCGGGTCCCCGTCGGTGCGGACCGCGAGGTACACGAACCGTCCCTCGCCGTCCCCCGCAAGGTCCAGCGGGGTGTAGTAGCCGGCCGCCAGCGCCGGGTCGCCCACGCTCAAGCCCAGATCCGGCACGACCCCGACGATGGACAGCCAGGGCCCCGGGGCCGCGCCGTCGACGGTCCGGAAGCGGCGGCCGATCGGTGAGCCACCGGCGAGGAACCGCCGCACGAAGGGCGCATTGACCACTGCGACGGCTGCCGCCCCCTCCGCGTAGTCCGCGTCGTCGAAGAGGCGCCCGCCGAGCGGCGCCGTGTCGAGGGCGGCGAAGTAGCCGGCGGTGACCGCCGCGGCCGGCGCCGCCATGGGCGCGTGAGGCGCCTCGCCAGCGGCCGTTTCCACCTCGACGAGGCGCGCAGGCGGGCTGTGCCGCGGCAGGGCGGTCGTGATTCCCGCCGCCCGCACGCCCGGCTGCACCCGCGCGATTTCCTCGATGGCGCGAATTCCAGGTGACGGCGCGTGCCCGGTGTCTTCGTCCCGGTGGCCCTCGAGGCTCAGCCCGGCCGTCAGCACGTCGCGTGGCAGGCCCAGTTCGGCGCCGGCGTACGCCGCGAACCCCTGTGCCACGACGATCGCGCCGTGCAACATCACCACCGACACCGCGATTTGCGTCACCACCATCGCGCCGGCGACCCGGCCGAAGCGCACGTCGCTCGTGCGCCCGTCGCCGCCCTGCATCGCGCCCACCAGGTCGCGTCGCGTCGCCTTGAGCGCCGGCCAGGCGCCTGCGACGGCCGTGGCCAGCAGCGTCGCGCCGGCGACGAGGAACGGCGTCCGCGGCCCGCCGCTGAAGTCCACCCAGAAGGGGATCTCGTCGATCGCGTTGAACTGTCGAAGCACGGCCTGCGCGGCGGCGCTGCCGACGACGGCCGCCACGGCGCCGATCACGAGCACCTCGAGGCTGATCTGGCAGACGAGCCGCTCCCGCGACGCGCCGAGGGCCGCGCGCAGCGCCAGCTCACGCGTCCGCGTGAACGACCGCGCGAGAACCAGGTTGCCCACGTTGGCGGCCACCACCACGAGCACGGCCAGCACGGCCGCGAGGGCGGCGAGCGCCAGGGGGACGCCCTGGGGGCCGACGTCGGTGAAGCCCACGAGTTCCACCCGGAGCGGCCCGGTCGCGCCTGGCGCGGGAGCCAGCCGCGCCGACAGCGTCGCGACGGCCTCGCGTGCCGACGCCAGCGACCGGCCCGGCGCCAGGACCCCGAACAGGCGCGCGCCGTCGACGGGCTCCGCGCGCCCCGTCAGGAAGCCCTCGTCGATCGGCGTCCAGAGGTCCGGGGTGTTGGGGAACTCGAACTGGTCGGGCGCGACGCCGACGATCGTGCGCGAGACGCCGCCGACCTCGATGGTCGCGCCGACGACGTCGTCTGCCGCGCCGAGTGCCCGCCGCCAGTACGCCTCGCGGAGCATGACGACAGGCTCGGCCCCGGCCCGGCCGTCGGCCGGCACGAACAGCCGGCCCCGGAGCGGCGCGTACGGCAGCAGGCGCAGCGACGACGGCGTGAGGCCGGCGGTGGTGACGATGTCGGTGGCGCCCGACGGCAGGGTGGCGTACGCATGGCTCATGCTGAGCGCCCCGAGGTGCTCGAGGAGCGGCGTTCCCGTGGCCAGTACCTGGTAGTCGTCCGGCCTCAGCCGGGCCGGAGTGTGCTCCGGCTCCTGCACCACGTCGATCCGCACGAAGCGGTCGCCGCCCTCGAAGGGCAGCCGGCTGTCGAGGAGCGCCTCGGCGAAGCCGAAGCCGACCGTCGCCAGGCCGATGCCGAGCGCGAGGGCGACGCCGGCCGTGAGGGTGACGATCGGCTGGCGGCGCATGAGGCGCAGCGCGAGCCGGACGTCTGTCGCCGCGACGGCGTGCCGCAGGTCGGGCCATGCCGCCGATCGGAGACGAATCCACAGCAGCGCGCCCCCGACGACGCCGGCCTCGGCGACCGTCGCCGCCCAGGCCAGCGCCGGTCCGCCGCGCCGCCGTCGCGCGTGCACCTCCTCGAGATCGCCGAGCACATCGTCGAGGCGATCGGCCTGGACGAGCAGGCGCAGCAGCCAGCGGGCCGGACGGGGCGTGTTCATCGCTCCTCCAGCCGCGCGTCGAGGCCAACCCACATGCGCTGGAGCGCCTGCCGCGACTCGCGGGTCGCGGCCCGCCCCGCCGGTTCGACCCTCACGAGACGCCGCGCCTTGCCTCCACGCTCGGGCCGCGCGTCGCCCAGCCGGGTCGAGACGAGGCGCTTGGCCTCGAGCCGCTGCAGGGTGACGTACACCGCGGCGCGCTGGACGTCGCGCCCCGTCCGTTCGCGAATCTCATCGACGATGGACACGGCATAGGCCTCGTCCTCGCCGAGCCTGAGGCAGGCGAGGAGCACGAGCTGTTCGAACTCGCCAAGGTTGCTGGTCGCCATGGAAGGGCTCGCTTGTATAAGTAACATTGTTAACAATATCACCGACAGGGCACACCGGCGGGCCTCGTTTGCGCGGGAGCGGGATCGGCGGGGACGGCTGTCGGGACGACCGGGGAAGAGACCTCCGCGCCCATCCGCGGATGCCGTCGTGGGGTGCCCCTATAATCGGCGTCCATGGCGGCACGACTGCGGCGCGCGGACGATCTCCAGATTCACCCCGTCCCCAATGGGTACGTCGTGCGGCGGGCGGCGACGGGGACGCTGCACCACCTCAACCCGTTGGCGGCGTTGCTGCTCGAGCTCTGCCAGGGGGAGGCCACCACCGAGGAACTGGCAGCCGGCGTGGCGAGCGCCACGAATGTCGCAGTGGCCGACCTCGTGAAGACGCTCGACGAACTGGTCGGGATGGGGCTCGTCGTCAGCGAGGCGGGCGCCGTCGCCGCGTCACCGCCACGCCCCGCGCGCGGGAGCCGGAAGGCCCCGAAGGCGAAGGCCCCGGTTTCGAGGCCGCCGCACGCGAGGTCCCGGAGCGCGACGCGGACGGCGCCGGCCGCGAAGCCGCCGACGACGAAGCCTGCCGCGACGACGAAGACGAAGACTGCCGCGCCGGCGGCGGCGAGGCGAGCGAAGGCGCCGGCGGCACGGCCGGTGGCTCGCCGGCCAGCGCCGCGCGGTGGCCGTCCGCGATCGCGGCGTTGACGAGGATTTCGCAGGCCTCGAAGAGCACCTGCAACCGATCCGTCTGGTCCTTGTCCCTGAAGCTCAGGTCCACGCCCTCGAAGCTCGCCTCGAGTCCGCGCACCGTCGCCCACATCGCTGGCGCCTGCGCGGCCGGCCGCTCGAAGCGCTGCGGTTCGGCGTGCACGGCCTGGAGGTCGGCGACGTCGCGCAGCGCCGGCGTGCGCGCCCACCGCAGCCGCCGGAAGTACCCGTCCTGCCACGCCGCGGCGACCACCGCCTCGATTGACGGCACGTCCTCGATCGTCGCGAGGGCAAAGCGCTCGAACCAGACACAAAGCGGCAGGCGTGACGACAGTCGTGCGGCCAGCTCCGCGTCGTCCCCGGCCGCGAAGTCATCGTCGAAGCGCGCGCGCTCGAAGAGTTCCGCCCGCACGGAGAGGCCGGGCGCCCGGAAGTGGGGCCAGGCATAGACCCCGTCGGTCGCGGGTCGGGCCGGCCAGCCGCCGAGGTGCTGCCACCACCGCGCGATGGGCGAGTGTCGTGCCCCGATCCCCGGTTCGGCGTGCACGAGCACGGCGTCGCCGGCCGCGTCGTGCCGGGCATGCTGGTCGAGGCAGTAGGCGATCAGGCCCGGCAGGGGATGCCAGGCGTAGTCCCAGAAGAGCAGGAATGGCGCGCGGGCGGCCGCGACGGCGCGGTTGCGCCGGCGCCCGATTGGCCCGGCGCCGGCCGCGTCCAGCAGTTCGATGCGGGCGGCAGGGACCGACTGTCGGCCGAAGGCGGCGCGGCAGCGGCGGCGGCCCGCCGCCGGGACGTCACCCGTCAGGATGACGGCGATGGCGGGCCTGGCCGGCACGATCAGGCGTAGGTCAGGATGAGCCGGGCCGCCAACATGATGTTGCCGGCCTCGGTCGCGCCCTCGCGCGAGTAGTACTCCACGACACCCGCGAAGTCCTCGCGTCCCGGAGCCCGGCGCCGCCGGCCGTGGTCGTCCTGATCCCGGCGGCCCCGCCCGTGGTCGTCGCCATGGTCGCCCCGGCCGTATCGTTCGGCGTCGACCCCGAGCATCCAGCCGCTGGCCCCCGCGATGACGTCGGCGGTGACGTCCCAGGAGACCTCGCCGTCGAGGTGATTCGTGTGGACGGCCGTGGGCGCGGTCGCGCGGCCGACGTCACCCCGCCGCCAGCGCGGCGCGTGACGCCCGATCCTGTCGTCCTGGCAGTCGGGGTCGGCCGGTGAGTTCCACGTGGCGCCGGGACCGAACGCGCGCTGCTCGTCAGCCGCGGGCAGCGTCGCCTGCGCGCCGTTGCCCTCGACGAATTCCACGTCGAGCGGAAACGCGTCGACGCCCCGGTTCTCGTCCTGGCCCCACGTGTTGTGGTTGTTGGCGATGGTGACGACGAGGACGGCGCTGGCGAGCGCGTGGGTCTGCAGTTCGCTGAGGAGCGCCAGGCGATCGAACTGCACCAGCCCACGGCTGACCGGTCCCACGCCGACGCGGAGCACCGGGTTGGCGCCCTCGTTGGTGTTCGGCTCGTCTTCCCGGATGAAGGTGTCGGCCTGCACGCCGAGCACGGCGCTCGTGGCCGGCGGTGGTGTGGTTGCCGGCGGCGTCGTGGCAAACGTCGTGGTCGGCGGCGGCGTCGTCGTGGCGAACGTCGTCGTCGTGGTCGTCGGCGGCGGCGTCGTCGCGAACGTCGTGGACGGCGGCAGCGTCACGCCCGTCGTCAGCACCGGCGTCGTCGAGAAGACCGTCGTCGGGAACGGGGTGGTCGTCGTGGTCGGGAAGGGCGTCGTGGACGGCGGCAGGGTCAGCGCCGTCGTCGGCAACGGCGTGCCGGGCACGCCCGTGGTCGGGAACGGGGTGGTGGTCGTGATGAATGGCGGCGGCGCCGTCGTGGCCTGGCCGCCGAAGGCCTGCGCGGCCGCAGGCATCGCAAGCGAGGCCACGGCGGGGCCGGCCATCGCCCCCGTGGCGAGGAGCCGCCCGAGGAAGCTGCGGCGGGTCAGGTCCACGCGCGCCAGCAGCGCGTCGAGGGCGGGGTTCGGGGAGGACGAAGGGCGTGACTCTGCCATGAGGGGGCTCCGTGGCGTGTCGCGAACGCCACACATTATCGATCGCCGCGACGGAGACGCAAGCCAAAATGATACAGCGTCGTCAGCTCATCCGTGGACGCGCGGCGGCCGACCTGACATAGCCGTTGCGCGCATCGTCGGTGATGGTCCGCGCCGCGAAGTCCACGCCGGCGAACTCCTGGTACTGCGCGAGTGTCCGGTCCCGGCCGAGCCCATAACGCGGGAGCTCGCGAAGGGCGGCCGGTTCGTTCGTCGGCGTGACCTGCAGCAGGTGGAACGTGCGCTGCTGCGCCCGCGTGGCGGCCGTGATCCAGCGGCGGTCGTCGCTCCAGGGCGCGTGCGTGACCTGCTTGTCCGGCCCGTAGCAGTGCCAGATCAGGTTCTGGGCCGGCGCGAACAGGTCCCAGCCGTGCGTCCAGAGGCGCGCCGCGTGTGTCATCTCCGTCTCGTTGAAGAACAGGTAGGGATCCTGCGGCACCTCCCTGAGGACGTCGGCGCGTGAGAAGGCGAAGCCGCCTGCCCAGAACGCCTGCGGCGCCGGGCGCGTCGGCGGATCCCCGTGGATCGTCCCGACGTAGGCGAGCAGCCCGTTGTCGCCGAACTTGAGCGCCGCCATCCGGAGCGGCGGGCCCTCGTGCAGGGTCCGTGGCGGCCGGTAGCCCCATGGATAGACCGTCAGGATCGGGAAGCGCGAGTTGCACTGGGCGAGCTCGTCGAGCAGCCGGTCGTCCCACTGGTCGGCGAACCGCATGTGGGCGTCGATCTGGAGCACGTACTCCTCGCCCTGCCACAGGCGCTCGGTCAGGTGGCGCGCCCACCCGAGGCCGCGCGCCTCGCGCATGTGCACATCGACAGTGCGCACCTGGTCGGGGCGCGTGCGAATCCGGAAGCAGCCCTGGTCGAACCGTGGCTCGTACTGCCAGCACACGCCGACGGTGATGTCGTCGGGACGGGCCGCGCGCCTGAAGAGGTCGCGGATGGTCCACTGGCACTCCGGGTCACGGTAGCTCGCGATCTGGACGAAGATCCGCCCCCGTGGCACCGGCGTGTGCAGCCGCGGCAACAGCTGGTCGTACCCGTTGCCGTCGAGCCACTCGGCGGCGAGCCGCCGGATGCGGGCTGCGGAGGCTGCCTGCGCCTCGGCGCGCGCCCGCCCGTCGGGCCGCGGGTGCACACGGTAGCTGTAGAGCGGCTCGGGGATGTTGTCCACCTGGTGGCGCGCCGCGAGGCGCACCCAGAACTCGTAGTCCTCGGCGTAGATGTAGGCGGGATCGGGCGAGAAGAGACCGGCATTCTCGGCCTCGCGGCGGCGCAGCATCACCGAGCCGGCGACGAACGTGTTGTCATGGCGGAGCTGTTCGCGCAGCCAGGCGTCACCGGCCGGCGCCTCGTGGACCCCGATCACGTCGCCGTGCTCGTCGATGGCCCACATCCCGGTGCCGCACAGCACGACGTGCGGGTGCTCGTCGAGGAAGGCCGTCTGGCGCGCGAACCGCGTGGGCATCGAGAGGTCGTCCGCATCCATCCGGGCGATGAGCGGCGCGCGGCTCGCCGAGATGCCGCGGTTGATCGCCGCGCCGGCGCCGAGCGGGCGCGGGTTGCGGAGCACCTTGATCCGGCGATCGTGGCCGGCGTACTCGTCGAGGATCGCCGCGGTCCCGTCCGTCGACCCGTCGTCGACGATGAGGAACTCGAAGTCCTCGAAGGTCTGGGCGAGGACGCTGTCGATGGCGTCGCGCAGGAACCGCTCGCCGTCGCGCACGGGCATGACCACGCTGAGGGCCGGCACGGGCGGAGTGTAGCGCGCGCGCCGGACGGCCTGCCAGCCCTGCCGTGGACGGTTGGCCGCCGGGGCGATGGTGCGGTAGGCTGGGATCCGTTCGCACACATCCCGCTCGACGAATGGCCAACATGCCTGTGGGCCGCCGGACCCTGGCGCTTCTGCGCGACGCGTTCGGGCTCTGGTCGTCCGGCAACGCCTTCCAGCTCGCCGGCGCGCTGGCGTTCTACACGCTCTTCTCGCTGGCGCCGCTGCTCATCATCCTGATCGCGATCGTCGGCGCCGTGTTCGGCGACGACGCCGCACGCGGCCAGGTCGCGTCGCAGATCGACGGGCTGATCGGGACGCAGGCGGCCGCGGCGGTCCAGGAGGCGGTCCGCCGCTCGCGCGTCCAGGACGCCGGGCTGCTGCCCTCCGTTATGGGCGGGGTCGCGCTCCTCCTGGGCTCCACGACGGTCTTCGCGCAGATGCAGGCGTCGCTGAACGAGATCTGGGGCGTCATGGCCCGGCCCTCCCGCAGCGGTCTCGTCGTGTACCTCTGGACGCGCCTGGTCTCGCTCGGGCTCGTCCTCATCATCGGCTTCCTGCTGCTCACGTCGATGGTGATCAGCGCGGCGGTCGCCGCGGCCGTCCAGTTCGCGCAGGCGTGGCTGCCCGTGCCCGGCATCGTGGTCACGACCGCCAACCTCGGCGTCTCGCTGCTGGTCGCGACGCTGCTCTTCGCGACGATCTTCAAGGTCCTGCCGGACGTGCGGCTGCGCTGGCGCGACATGTGGCACGGCGCGGCCATCACGGCCGTGCTGTTCGTCGCCGGCCAGTCGCTCATCTCGATCTACCTGACGCACGCCGCGCCCGCCTCGACCTACGGCGCCGCCGGGTCGCTGGTGCTGGTGCTGCTGTGGGTCTACTACTCGTCGCTCATCCTCTTTTTCGGCGCGGCGCTGACGCGCGCCGCCATCCGCCTGCGCGGCGACCGCATCGTCCCGAAGGCGACCGCCGTGCGGGTGCGCATCGACGTGCTCGAGGATGTCGAGCCCGGCTGAGGATGTCGCGCCGTCCGGGCGCCGTCCGGCGCGCCGCCTAGCCCGGCAGATAGAAGAACGCCAGCGCGAGGATGGTGTAGACGGCGAGCAGCTGCACCCCTTCCATCCACGTCGTCTCCCCGTCGTGCGCGATGACGGTGATGGCCGGCACCGCCACGCCGATGGCCACCAGCTCGAAGGTCGAGAAGAGCAGGTCCATCGGCCGCGGCCCGACGACGTAGCTGGCGAACACCAGCACCGGCGCCACGAACAGGGCGATCTGGGTGGACGACCCGACCGCGATGCCGATGGCCGCGTCCATGCGGTCGTCCATGGCCAGCGTCACGGCGGAGTAGTGCTCCGCGGCATTGCCGACGAGCGCCACCACGATGACCCCGACGAAGATCTGCGAGAGGCCAAGCGCCTCGGCGGTCTCCGTCACCGAGCCCACCAGCAGCTCGCTCACCACCGCGACCGCCGCCGTGGCGCCGAGCAGGAGCAGCAGCGGCCGCATCCGCCCGCCCGCCGCCGGGGCCGGCGCCGCCGCCCGCTCGTCCTGGTGCCCGTAGAGGCTGCGGTGGGTGCGCAGGGTGAAGACCAGGCTGGCGCCGTAGGTGAGCAGCAGGACGACGGCGATCTCCGTGTCGAGCTGGAGCTCGAGGCCGCGGCCGGCGCCGATGTGGTGGAAGACGGCGGGGACGACGAGCCCGATCGTCGCGAGCAGGAGCATCGTGGTCCCGATGCTCGCGGCGGTGCGGTTGAAGCGCTGCACCGGGCGCCCGAGGCCGCCGGCGAACGCCGCCGCGCCGAAGACGAGGAGGAGGTTGCCGAGGATCGAGCCGGTGATCGACGCCTTCACGAGGTCGGTCAGCCCCTCCGAGAGCGCGAACAGCCCGATGATGAGCTCCGCCGCGTTGCCGAAGGTGGCGTTCAGGAGCCCGCCGATGCCGCCGCCGAGCTGGTCCGCCAGTTCCTCGGTGGCCCGGCCGATGTAGCCGGCGAGCGGGAGAATCGCCAGCACCGACGTGACGAAGATCGCCACCTTCCGCCCGGGCGCCGCCCAGGCCAGCCCGACGGCAAACGGGACGAAGCCGAGCAGCAACTGCCAGCCGTGCCGGCGCAGGAAGGTGGACACCCGGCCATCGTATCGTGGCCGCGCGGCGCGGCCGGTCCGCGGCTTGATTTCGGGCGACCCAGACGGCAGACTGCACCCACACCCACCAGACGGAGGCGCGCGCGATGAGCCAGTTCTCTCTGAAGGTCAACGGCCGGACCCACGTGGTCGACGTCGAGCCCGCGACACCGCTCCTCTACGTGCTCCGCAACGACGTGGGCCTCGAGGGGCCGCGGTTCGGGTGCGGGCTCGGGCAGTGCGGGGCGTGCACGGTCATCATCGGCGGCCAGGCGGTGCGCTCGTGCGTGCGGCCGGTCTCCTCGGCGGCGAACGTCGAAATCACGACGCTCGAGGGCCTCGCGACCGGCGGCACCCTGCACCCCCTCCAGCAGGCGTGGATCGACGAGCAGGTGCCCCAGTGCGGCTTCTGCCAGAACGGGCAGATCATGACCGCCAAGGCGCTGCTCGATCGGAACCCCACCCCCTCGGACGAGGAAATCCGCCAGGGCATGAACGGCACCCTCTGCCGGTGCATGACCTACTACCGGATCCAGGCCGCGATCCGGCGTGCCTCGCGGGCGATGGCCGGGGCGCAGCCGGCCGACGGGAAGGCGGTGCGGGCATGAAGCGCCGCGACTTCCTCAAGGCCTCGGGGGCGCTCGTCGTCAGCGCCGGCGCGATCTCGGCCGCGGGCCTCGACTGGCTCGCGTCGGCCGAGGCGCAGGCCGCCGGGCCGTATCCCGACCCCGACTTCCACCAGCTCGACTCGTGGATCGTCGTGCGCCCGGACAACACCGCGACGTTCTACGTCGGCAAGACCGACCTCGGGCAGGGGACGGGCACCGCGTTCCGGCAGCTGATGTCCGACGAGCTCGACATCGCCTACGACCACACCAGCGTCGTGATGGGCAGCACCGACGTCACCGTGGACCAGGGGGGCTCAGGGGGTTCCGACGCGCTGCAGACCGACGGCTGGCCGATGCGGCGGGTCGCCGCGGAGGCGCGCCGGGTGCTGCTCGAGATGGCCGCGGCGCGCTTCGGGGTGCCCGTCGCCGCGCTCGCGGTCCGCGACGGCGTCGTCACCGTGGCCGGCGACCCCTCGCGCCGTGTCACCTACGGCGAGCTCATCGGCGGCCGTCGGTTCAACGTCACGCTCACCGGCCGCAACACCAACGAGACGACGGGGCAGGCGCCGATCAAGGCGGTGCAGGACCTCAAGATGACCGGCCAGTCGCCCGAGCGGTTCGACATCCCGCCGAAGGTGGACGGCTCGCTCGAGTGGGCCGTCGGCGTGAAGCTGCCGGGCATGGTTCACGCGCGCAACGTGAAGCCGCCGGTGGCCGGGGCGCAACTGGTGAGCGTGGACGAGTCGTCGGTCCGCGATCTCCCGGGCTTCGTCCGCGTCGTCCGGAAGGGCAACTACCTCGCCGTGGTCTGCGAGCGCGAGGAGCAGGCGATCCAGGCGTCGCGGCAGCTGAAGGCCGAGTGGCGGAAGCCCGCCACCGCGCCCTTCCCGGCCTCGGACGACCTGTTCACGTTCATGCGCGCGGCGGCGCCGACCTACAGCCCCGATCCCACGGTGACGGGCAACCCCGGCGCGGCGATCACCGGCGCGGCGCGCGTGGTCGAGGCCGACTACGAGGTCCCGTTCCAGGGCCACACCGCCTTCGGCCCGGCGCACGCCACGGCCGACCCGTCGGACGGCCAGATGACGATCTACTCGAACGACATGAAGTCGTACGGGCTCCGGAACGGCGTCGCCGAGTTCCTGCAGATGCCGCGCGACCGCGTGCGCGTCGTGTGGATGGACGGCTCGCAGGCCTACGGGCGCACCGCGGCCGACGATGCGGGCTTCGAGGCGGCGTTCCTGGCGAAGGAGCTGGGACGCCCGGTGCGCGTGCAGTGGATGCGGCACGAGGAGACGGCCTGGGACACCAAGGGGCCGGCGTACGCCGTGCGCATGCGCGGCGGTCTCGACGCCGCCGGCCGCGTCGTGGCCCTCGACTACGAGGCCCGTGCCGCCGACCACAACCACCTCGGTTACAACGAGCACGACACGGTGCTCATCGCGCAGCTCACGGGCCAGCGGAAGGCGGCACCCGCGCGCGGCGGCGCGTCGACGCCCTCCGACATGTACGCCGTCCCCAACCGGCGCGAGGCGGTCCACGTGGTCAGCCTGCCGCTCGTGTGGGAGACGCCGCTCAGGACCGGCAACCTGCGCGACCCCAACGGCCCGCAGGTGACCTTCGCGTCGGAGTCGTTCATCGACGAGCTCGCGGCGGCGGCCGGCGCCGACCCGGTGGCGTTCCGCCTGCAGATGCTCACCGGCGCGACCGACGACGACAGCGGGTTCAAGCGGGCGCGGTCGATCGCGGTCGTCAAGGCCGCGGCCGAGGCCTACGCGTGGGATCCGCGGCCCTCGCCGCGGCCGCGCGGCGACGGGGAGATCCTCACGGGGCGCGGCATCGCGTATGCCTATCGCAGCCAGACCGTGGTGGCGCAGATCGCCGAGGTCGAGGTGAACCGGACCACGGGCCGGGTGTGGGTGAAGCGGTTCGTGTGCGCGCACGACTGCGGTCTCGTGGTCAACCCGGAGGGACTGCGGCGCACGCTCGAGTGCGGCACGCTCCACTCCCTGAGCCGCGCGCTCCACGAGGAGGTCAGCTTCGACACCGAGAAGGTGACGAGCGTGGACTGGCGGACGCATCCCACGCTCACGCATGCCGACGCGCCCGCGCGCATCGACATCGTGATCGTCAACGGCGACCCGGACCCGGATCGCCCGGACCTGCCGCACTACGGCGCCGGCGAGACGGTGTGCAAGCCGGTGCTCGCCGCCGTGGCCAACGCGATCTTCGACGCGACCGGCGTCCGTCTCCGGCGCGTGCCCTTCCGGCCCGCGCGCGTGCTGGCGGCGCTCAGGTCGGCCAGCCTCTGATCCCGCCGGGCGCGGCCGGCCGGGCCCGCCCGCGGGCCGGCCGTCCGTCCCGGCCGTCGTCACCGCGATTGGCGGCCCTCGGCGGCCCGCCGGCGCCCGCCGCCGGGTAGACTGGCGCGCATGACCATGCGCCGCCTTGCCGCCCTCGGACTGTTCGTGGCCATCGCCGTCACCGCGCCCGGCGTGGACGCGGCCGCGGACCTGCGAACGGGCTTCGTCATCGTCGCCAACCAGGCGTCGGCCAGCGCCTCCCTCATCGACCTCGACGGCGACCGCGCCCGCGTGCTGGCGGTGGGTGACGGGCCGCACGAGGCGGTGATCGCCCCGAGCGGCCGGACGGCCGTCGTGACCATCTACGGGCTGGCGGGGAAGCCCGGCAACGGGCTTGCCGTGGTGGACGTCGCGAAGGGCGTGGTGACCAGGACGATCTCCCTCGGGGAGTACGTCCGGCCGCACGGCGCGTGGTTCCTGCCCGGGGACGAGACGCGCGTGGCGGTCACGTCGGAGGCGACCCAGAGGCTCGTGCTCGTGAACCTCGTGTCCGGCGAGGTCGAGGCGGCGATCCCGACCGGCGCCGCGGGGTCGCACATGGTGGCGGTCACCGCGGACGGGCGCCGCGCCTTCACGTCGGATGTCGGCACCGGGGCCGTGTCCGAGATCGACCTGTCGGCGAAGGCGCTCGTCCGCGTGATCCCGGTGGCGCCGCAGGTCGAGGGCATCGCGGTGACGCCGGACGGCCGCGAGGTGTGGGCCGGGAGCAACAAGGACGGCACCGTGAGCGTCATCGACACGGCAACGGGCGCCATCACCGCGACCCTGACCGGCTTCACCCTGCCGTACCGCCTCGCGATGTCGGCGGACGGGACGACGGCGATCGTCTGCGACCCCGAGGCCAACCGCATCCACGTGGCCGACGTCCGCGCGCGGAAGGTCGTCTGGACGCTCGACGACCTCGGTTCGCCGCGCGGCGTCAACATCGCGCCCGACGGCAGGACGGCGTTCGTGACGCTGGCCGACGACGAGACGGTTGGTGTCATCGACCTCGAGTCGCGGACGCTGACCCGCCGGATCAAGGTCGAGCACTCGCCGGACGGCGTGTGGTACGGGCGGGCGCCGAGGTAGGCACACGGCGCGCCACCTTCGCGCGTGACGGAAACCCGGCGCCAACCTGCCCGGGCCTGGAGCGTCTGCGGAATCGTCGGGTTGTGGGGACATTTCCGGGATTTGTGGGTCGGGTGTCACCAGGCACGAATTTCGCAATCTATACTGACGAGCGACACCGTCAGCGGCGAGGCGCGGCGTACGTGCCGGCTGGGGGGTCGACAACGTTTGTCACCACACGGGGGCACAACCATGCGACGACTGCTTCGACTGGGGGCCCTGGTGGTCACGACGGCGGCGCTGACGGCGTGCGCGTCGGCGATGGACGTCGGGTCGCACGTCGATCGCGCGCTCGACTTCTCGGCCTACCGGACCTACGACTGGGGGCCCGCGGACGCGCTGCCGACCGGGGATCCACGGCTCGACCAGAACGCGCTGTTCAAGGACCGCGTGCAGGGGGCCGTCGAACGCCAGCTCGCGGCCCGTGGCATCCAGCTCGTCACGGGCGGGGCGCCCGACCTGCTGATCCACTACCACGCCAGCATCACCGAGAAGCTCGACATCAATCGCGCCGATCGCACCTACGGCTACTGCGCCGGCGAGGACTGCCCGCCGGACACCATCGCGTCCGAGGCCGGCACGCTGGTCATCGACTTCATGGACGCCCGCACCGACAAGCTCGTGTGGCGCGGCTGGGCGACCAACAGCGTCAAGGACCTGCTGGGGGACCCCGACGAGATGGCGCGCACCATCGACGAGGCCGTTCAACGGATGCTGGCGCAGTTGCCCGCGTCCCTTCGTCGCTAGCGGGCGGCGTCAGGAGATGATCATGGAGACCCTTCCCACGCGCCTCGCGCGCGCCGCGGCGGTGGCGGCCGTGCTGTTCCTCGCGGGCTGCGCGTCGGTCACGGTCGGCTCGTTCGCCGAGCGCGGCCTCGACCTCCGGCAGTACCGCACCTACGCGTGGGCGCCGGGCGACGGCGTGACCACCGGCGACCCGCGCCTCGACAACAACCGCTTCTTCGAGGACCGCGTGCGCGCGGCCGTCGACCGCGAGCTGGCCCGCCGCGGCTTCGAGAAGACCACGGCGGATGCGCCCGATCTCGTCGTCCACTACCACGCCAGCGTCGCCCAGGAGGTCGCAGGCGGCGACATCGACCCGGGCTACCGGTATGACGATGCGGCCGGCCGGGCGTACGTGTACCAGGCGGGCACGCTGTTCGTCGACCTGGTCGACCCGCGGACGAAGTCGCTCGTCTGGCGCGGGTGGGGCGAGGGCAGCGTCGACGGCGTGATCGACGACCAGGCGGTGATGGAGAAGCGGATCGACGAGGCGGTCGCCGACATCATGAAGCGCCTGCCGTCCGCGCGCTAGCCGCGTCCGGCCTCCATCGCCTCGGCGAACGCCGCGTCCTGCCCCCCATTGAACCACGGGGGGCTTGACGCCGTATATGTCGACGATCGACACTTCCACCTGTCGAGAGGCGACATGTCACCACAGAAGGCCGAAGTTCCGTACGGCACGCTGGATCTCCTGATCCTCAAGACCCTGGACACCATGGGCGCCCTGCACGGCTACGCCGTGGCGCGCCGCATCGAGCAGGTCGCGGAGAGCGAGGTCCGGATCAGCCAGGGCTCGATCTACCCGGCCCTCATCCGGCTCGAGCAGCAGGGGTGGATTCGCACCGAGTGGGGCGTGTCCGAGACGGGCCGGCAGGTGAAGTTCTACGCCCTGACGCGGGCCGGCGCGAAGCAGCTCGCCCGCGAGGTGGAGAGCTGGAGAAAGGCCACCGCCCTCGTCGGGCGCTTCCTCGAGGCCAAGCCGTGAGCCCGCGACGGCTCGTGGCCCGCCTGGTGGCGCTCGTGCGCACCGGCCGGCTCGACCGCGAGCTGGAGGCCGAGATGCGCGCGCACCTCGAGATGGCCGAGCGCGAGGCGCTGGCGTCCGGCCTCCCACCCGACGAGGCGCGCCGCGCCGCGCGCCTCCGCTTCGGCAGCGTCGACGCCGTGCGGGAGGCGCATCGTGACGCCCGGAGCGTGCGGTGGCTCGAGCACCTCGGCCGGGATTTGCGCTACGGCCTCGCGGCAACCGGGCGGCAGCCAGGCTTCAGCGCCGTCGTGATCGGCGTGCTCGCCCTCGGCATCGGCGCCACGGCGGCGATGTTCAGCCTCGTGGACGCGGTGCTCCTGAAGCCCCTCCCGTACCCGGACGCCGCGCGCATCGTCCGCGTCTTCGAGGCGCCGAGCGCCGGCGGGTACAACTCGACCACGACGGGGGAGTTCCTCGAGTGGCGGAGCCGCACGACCGCGTTCGAGGCCCTGTCGGCGGAGCGCGCGTCGCTGTTGACCCTCAGTGGCCGGGGCGAGCCCACGCGCGTCGCCGGCCAAGCGGTGACCGCCGACTACTTCGCCGTGTACGGCGCCTCCCCGGCGATCGGCCGGTTGCTCGGGCCCGGCGACGATGCGCCGGGGGCCGAGCCGGTTGTCGTGCTGAGCCACGCGGCGTGGCAGGCCTACTTCGGCGGCGCGGCGAGCGCGCTCGGCCAGGAGATGCGGCTCGACGGGCGGCCGTACCGCATCGTCGGCGTCCTGCCGGCCGGCATCTTCGACCGGGATGCCGCCGCCGTCTGGGTTCCGCTGGCCTTCGAGCCCGGGCAGCGGAACTCGCCGATGCACTGGCTGACGGTGCGCGGCCGGCTGCGCGAGGGCACCAGCGTGCAGCAGGCCATGGCGCAACTGGCGGCCGCCGACCGGGCGATCTCGCCGCCGGCCCTCGTCAGCCAGCCGGGCCGCACGATCGAAGTGCGCCGGCTCGACGAGTGGCTCGTGGGGAGCCGCCTGCGGCGCACGGTCATCGTGGCGTTTGGCGCCGCGCTGCTCGTGCTGCTCATCGCGTGCGCGAATGTCGCGAACCTGCTGCTCGCGCGGGGCGCGACCCGCCGGCGGGAGCTGGCGGTGCGCGCGGCACTCGGGGCGGGGCGCGCGCGGCTCGTCGCGCAACTCCTCACCGAGAGCGTCGTGCTCTGCGCCCTCGGCGGGGGCGCGGGCCTGGCCCTGGCATACGGGCTGCTGGGCGCGGCCGGGCCGCTCGTGCGCGAGGCCCTGCCCCCGACCGCCGACGTGCGCCTCGACCTGCGGGTACTGGCGTTCACCGGCGCGACGGTCGTCGCCGTGGCCCTTGGCGTCGGCATCCTGCCCGCCCTCCAGACGCGGTTCGGCGCCCTCGCGGGCTGGCTCAACCAGGGCGCCCGCGGATCGTCAGGCCGGCAGGCGCGCGTGCGGCGGCTCATCGTCGTCGGCGAGGTCGCGCTGTCGCTGGTCCTCGTGTGCGGCGCCGGCCTGCTGCTCCGGAGCCTGCTGCGCCTGCAGGCCGTCGAGTCGGGCATCCGCATCGCGGGCGTCGTGGCCATCGACGCGAGCCTGCCGGAGAACCTCTATCCCTCCGCGGACGCCGCCGCCCGCGCGTTCGCGGCGATTGCCGAGCGGGTCGAGGCGGCGCCCGGCGTCCGGCGGGCCGCCTTCACGTCGCACCTGCCGCTGCGGTGGATCGGCAACGGCGAGGGCATGCAGGTGGGCAGCGGCGAGATGTTCGGGGTGCGGTTCAAGCGGGTGGATCCCGGGTACTTCGACGCGTTCGACATCCCCGTCGTGGCCGGGCGCGGCGTGACGCGGCGCGACACGCCAGGCGCGCGGCGTGTCGTTGTCCTCAACGAGCCGCTGGCCGCGCGCGTGGCCGAGCAGGCGGGCGTCGCGGACCCGATCGGGCAGGTCGTGCGGCTCACGTTCCCGGCCTACGGGAAGCCCGAGAGCGACGCGGGTGCCTTCGAGGTGGTCGGTGTCATCCGGCCCGAGCGCGTGGACGCGCCCGGCCGGCCGGATCCGCCGGTCGCCTACGTGGCGATGGCCCAGGTGCCCACCGCGGCGGCGACGCTCATCGTGCGCGTGGACGGCGATGCCGCCACCGCCATCGGCGGCGTGCGTGAGGCCGTCCGCGAGGTCGCGCCGGGCCTGCCGCTCGGCGAGGTGACGACGATGACCGAGGTCCGGGAGGGGACGTTCGCGGGGACCACGCGCCCGGCGTGGATCATCGGGGCGTTCGCGGCGGTGGCGACGCTACTGGCCGCGCTCGGGCTCTACGGGGTCCTGGCGCACATGGTCGCAGCGCGGCGGCGGGAGATCGGCATCCGCATGGCGCTCGGGGCCGGCCGGGGCGAGGTGGTCTCGGGCATCCTCGGCGGGGCGGCGGCGCTGCTGCTCGGCGGGATGGCAGCGGGGCTCGTGGGCGCGGTGGCGTTCACGCGCGTGCTCGCGGGGCTGTTGTTCGACGTGTCGCCGCTCGACCCGGTGGCGCTGGCCGCGGCGTGCGCGGCCACGCTCGCCGTGGGGCTGCTGGCGGCCTACCTGCCGGCGAGCCGGGCCGCCGGCGTGGACCCGGTGGCCGTGCTGCGCGAGGAGGGCTGAGCGCGCGGCCGGGGCGGCCGGCCGCGCGCGCCTGGCGCGCGGCTACTCGTGCCGGTCCATCGCCGAGTGGTGCTTGGTGTCGTGCATCGACAGCGCGACGAGCAGCGAGATGGCGATGATGCCGGTGAGGTAGTAGTAGAACCAGGCCTCGTGGCCGATCGACTTGAACCAGAGCGCCACGGTCTCGGCCGTGCCACCGAAGATCGACACGGTCACCGCGTAGGGCAGGCCGACGCCTGTCGCGCGGATGCGCGTCGGGAACAGCTCGGCCTTCACGACCGCGTTGATCGACGTGTAGCCCGCCACGATCATCCAGGCGCCGCAGATCAGCAGGAAGGCCACGAGGACGCTCGTCGTGTTCTGCAACGCGATGAGGAGCGGGATGGTGCAGACCGTGCCCATCACGCCGAACCAGATGAGCAGCGGCTTGCGGCCGATGCGGTCGGACATGGCGCCGTAGGTCGGCTGCAGCACGAGCGCGAACAGCAGTGCCCCGGCCGTCACGAACGTGGTCTGCTCGTTCGTCAGGCCCACCGACAGCTTCAGGAATTTCTGCATGTAGGTGGTGTAGGTGTAGAACGCCGTGGTCCCGCCCATGGTGAGGCCGACGACCACCGCGACCTCCTTGGGGTACTTCATCAGCGTCCGGAGGGAGCTCTCGCGCTTGACGGGGGTCGCCGCCTTCGCCGCGACGAAGTGATCCGTCTCGTGCAGCCCGCTCCGCATCAGCAGCGCCGTCACCGCCAGCAGCGCGCCGATGGCGAAGGGGATGCGCCAGCCCCAGGCCCGGATCTGGTCGCCCGTCAGGAAGACCTGCTCGAGCAGCAGCAGCACGAGGATCGCGCAGAGCTGCCCGCCGATGAGCGTCACGTACTGGAAGCTCGAGTAGAAGCCGCGGTGCTCCTCGTCGGCCACCTCGCTCAGGTAGGTCGCGCTCGCGCCGTACTCGCCGCCGAGGCTCAGGCCCTGCACCATGCGGGCCAGGCCGAGCGCGACGGGCGCCCACACGCCGATCGCGGCGTAGGTCGGCATCACCGCGATCAGCAGCGAGCCGAAGCACATCAGCAGCACCGACAGCATCAGCGAGTTCCGCCGGCCGTAGTGGTCGCCGATATGGCCGAACAGCCACCCGCCGATCGGCCGGACGATGAAGCCGATGGCGAACAGGATGGCGGCGTTCAGCTGCTGGACGACCGGGTCTTCGCCCGGGAAGAAGGCCGGCGCGAAGTAGAGCGCGAAGGCCGCGTAGGCGTAGAAGTCGTACCACTCGACCAGGTTGCCGATCGAGCCGACGAAGATCGCGCGGATGCGCCGCGACGCGTCCTTGAGATCGAGGGGCGCGGGGTGTGGGTTGGTTGTCATGAGATCCTGGTGGCTGAGCCGCGCCATTATACCGATCGGCCGGGAAACGGCCAGAAATATGGCCACACCGGTCCGGAGCCGCCGCCCCACCCCTGTCTCTGGTATGCTCGCCGCCCCGTTACGGCCAGCCGGTCTCGTGCGTCACGGGGCCGGGGTCGTGGCGTCGCACGAGGCCCGACCGGGCCGGAAGGGACGTGTCCCCATGACGTCTTTCACGCTCGCCCACGTTGTCATCAGCTTGATCGGCATTGCCTCCGGCGGTGTCGTCCTCGCCGGCCTCCTGCAGAGCCGGCGTCTCGAGGGCTGGACCGCCGTGTTCCTCGGCACGACGGTCGCGACCAGCCTGACCGGGTTCGGCTTCCCGGCCACCCAGGTGCTGCCGTCGCACATTGTCGCTGGCATCTCGCTGGTGGTCCTGGCCGTCGCCGCCTTTGCGCGCTACGCGCGGGGGCTCTCGGGGGGATGGCGCGCGGTGTACGTGGTAAGCGGAGGCGCGGCGCTCTACCTGAACGTCTTCGTCCTCGTGGTGCAGTTGTTCCTCAAGGTGCCGTCACTGCACGCCCTGGCGCCCACCGGGTCGGAACCGCCGTTCGCGGTGGCCCAGACCGCGGTGTTCGCGGTGTTCGCGGGGCTCATCGCGTCGGCGGCGCGCCGGTTCCGGCCGGTCCTCGCACCCTGATCGCTCGCGAGGTGGTCCGCCTACCCGCCGAGGAGCGCCAGGATGGCTCGCGCAAGCAGGGCCAGGGGGGTACCGACCGCGAGGATGCCGACAGGCAGCGCGAGCCAGATGAGCAGCAGCCACCAGGCGTCGCCGAGCCACGGGTTGCCTTCGCCGCCGGACGCCGGGGAGGGGCGGCTCATCGGAGCCCGTCCCCGCCCGGTGCCCGGGGCGCCAGTCCTGACAGGCCGCGCGGTCGCGCGAGCGGTCGACGCGCCTCGGCGGCGGTTCGCGGCGCGTGAGCGAGCGCCTTCAGCAGGATCCCTGCCGGGATGGTCGCGAGCACGAAGAGCCCGACACCCTCCGTCGTGGACAGCCGCAGGCCGGCCGCCGCGCCGACGCCCAGCAGCGCGACGAGCAACAGGAACCAGCCGGTGATGAGGTGGAGCTGAACGCGGGCACTGAGCACGGGACCCCCTCGCGAGAAACGGAAGGCGCGCGTGTCACCGGGATGGTGGGCGCACGGACTCCGGCCAAGAGTTGGGCCGGTCGGCGCGCACCCGGACGGGGCACTACTCGAACGCTGGCGGGCTCAGTTCTGGACTGACATCTGGAGCATACGCGAAATCACGGCACAGATGCACAGGCCACAGATGCGCAGGCCACAGATGCGCAGATAAGACGCAGATGCACAGATACGAATCTGGTGCGCGGATACGAATCTGCGGCGCAGATACGAATTTGATGCACGAATGGGAGTCCGAGGAGTTCTGAGAGACGGAACCCGTGAAACGTGGGAAATCCGCCCACGAACCCTTCGCCTGGTCGGTCCCTATCGGCGCATCGACGTCTTGTCTGTGCATCTGTGTTCTATCTGTGCACCTGCCCTCATCCGTGCATCTGTGTGCCTCTCCGTCTCAATCAGCTTCTCTGAGTTCGGGGAAGACGTGCGCCCCATCCTGCCCGAGGGGCAGCGGGCGCTCCCACCGGACCGCGGTGAAGGGGAGTTCGGCGTAGAGGTGCGGGAAGAGCGCGCCGCCGCGGGACGGTTCCCACTTCAGGGCGTCGCCCAGGGCCTCGGCGTCCACCGCGACGAGCAGCAGGCCGGCCTGTCCGGCAAAGTGCCGTGCCGCCGTCTCGCGTGCCTGCGCGGCGGTGGAGAAGTGGATGTAGCCGTCGGCGAGGTCCACGGGCGCGCCGGCAAAGCGCCGGGCCTCGCGCGCGGCCTCCCAGAGCGTGGCGGGGACGATCTTGTAGACGAGCATGGGGCGGCCTACTTGATCGGGCACTCGCCGGGAATCACGCGCCAGCCTTCGACGTCGATCACGACCTGCTCCACGCCCGGACTGCGCATCGGGTTGCTGCCCATCGGCGGCGCCGGGCCGACGCGGAAGGGCCCCAGCTTGACGCCGCCGGGCTCGAACTGGCCTTTCCGGATGAGGCCGGTCAGCTCGATCAGGCTCTCGGGCCGCGCCTTGATCTCGTTGAGCAGTTTCTTCGGGCCGGTCATCCGGAGGCGGGTGCCGGCGGGGATGTCGGATCGTCCCGGCTGGTCCTCGGCCGGCGGCGCGACGGTGAACATCCGGTCCTCGGCGCACCCGGGAAGGAACACCCGCATCGAGTCCTTGGGGACTGGCTTTTCCTGGGCGGCCATGATCCCCCCGGTGGCCAGCACGCACGCGGCAAGCACGAGGCCCTTCATGCTCCCAGTCTAGCGGGGCCGAGGGCCGTGATTGTCATCGTGGGACCCACCCGGGCGGGTGCGTTGCGGGGGGCGCCGGGGCCGCGGACCGGCGCGCCCATCCACGGGCACGGCGGTGTGGGCCCTGGGCCTGGCTACCGCGCGACGGTGAAGTTGCGCTGGCCCACCGACTGGCCGTCAATCGACAGCTCCACGGTGTAGTTGCCCGTCGGGAAGCCGCCGGCGCTCTGGATGTGGAACTCGGTCGCCGCCGGTCCCTTGAAGGAGACCTGCTTCTCGCGCTCGCTCACGAGCTGCCCGCCGTACATCCAGCGGACGCCGATGGTGCCCTTGCCGCGGTTGGCCGTCAGCACCGACACGTAGATCGTGTCCTTCGGCTTGAAGGCCGTGGTGAGTTCTCCCACGCTGTCGTCGGCGTTCAGCGACCGCCCGAGCTGGATCGTTTCCGCCTGGAGCGGGCCGTCCGAACACGCGGCGGTGACGAGGAGCAGGGCGGGGAGCACGAACGCGGCGAGCACACGAACCATTCCTTGATTCTATCGTGCTTCCCCGGGGCGAAGCTCATGCGTGGCCGGAGACCGCCGGACGGATAATGGCCTCTCGTTCCCAGGGCCCGTCCCCCGGAGCCGCCGCGCTCATCGAAAGGAGCCCGTCCATGTCACGTCACGCCGCGTTCGCCGCGCTCGCCGGTGCTCTCGCGCTCGCCGCTGCCTGCGGCGGTGCGCCCACGCCGCCCGCCTCCACGGCCGCGCCCGCCGCCGCGCCCGATCCGCGCCACCCTGCCGGCGCGACCCTCGAGCTCTACGCGCCCGCGCAGCATGACCTGTACGACGGGCATTTCGTCATCACCGCCAATCGCCTGTACATGGTCGGTGGCCTGCACGACGCGCCGGGCTGGGATCACATGGACAACAGCGGCGCCACGGTGCACCCCGTCGAGGGCACCGCCGCGTTCGACGTCGACGAGATTGGCAACACCGGGACCTTCGAGGCGCGCATGCGCGTGCCCGAGGGCGACCTCGTCGTCACGCTCGACCGGATCCACGAGTTCAGCCCCTGCCAGGACGGCGGGGTGGCGGCGTTCCTGCACGAGCACGGCGCCGACTCGGGGTGCGGCGACGCGAACTGGCCGAAGACGCTCGTGTACGTGGCGGGCTGGGGCTACGGCCACGCCACGCTGAACGGCGAGCCGCTCTACCAGGACTACGAGATGCACTTCATGGTGACCGAGGGCATCCGCAACCGCGACACCCTGCGGGTGGACTATCCCAACCCGTCGCGCCCGCCGGGCGCCGGGGGTGTCAACCCGGCCGCCCAGCAGCTCGACTTCTACATCCGCAGTCCCGAGTCCGACGAGCGCAACACCCCGAAGCGCGCGGTCTTCGCGCACTTCTTCGGGATGGAAGTGACCTGGAAGTAGGGCGCTACTTCGTCTCGCGGTAGACGACTTCCGCGTCGGCCTTGACCCGGGCGGGGTTCGGCGTCGCGTAGCCCGCGTACTTCGCCGGCGTCGTCCACGTCGGGACGAACTCCTCGACGGTCTTGCCGGCGCGCTTGGCGGCCTGCGCCGCCGCGACGAAGTCGCCGATGAACGCGGCGTACTCCTTCAGCTCCGGTATCGTTGTCGTCTTCGGGTTGTGGCCGTTGATGACCAACTCGATCCCGGGGAGCGCGGCGGCCTTCGTCAGGGTGCCCGCGAAGTCGACGCCGCTGCCGCCGTTGTTGATGTCCATGATGGGCAGGTCCTTGCCCGGGAACGTGTCGCCCGCGTGCATCACGTGGAGGGCGGGAAAGACCACGTAGGCGTCGCCGCCCGTGTGCGCGCGCCCGAAGTAGTAGAGGTCGATGCGGTCGGCGCCCTGGCCGAGCGTCAGCGTGTCGGTGAAGGTGCGCGTCGGGTAGCCGCGCCCGCCGTGGTCCTTGAAGATGTTCGGCTGCGGCCCGGTCTGCAGGCCGTACACGGGGTTGGCCTGCTCCATCAGCGCCTTGGTGTTGGCGTGCGCCACCACCTCCACCGTCGCCGGGAATTCCACCTGGCCGCTCACGTGGTCGTAGTGCGTGTGCGTGTTGATCACCATCGTCACCGGCTTGTCGGTGACGGTCTTGATGGTGTCGAGCAGCACCTGCCCCCACCCCGGGAGCTTGGAGTCGACGACCACCACGCCCGTCGCGGTGACGAACGCGGCCGTGTTGCCGCCCCCGCCCTTCAGCAGGAAGAGGTTGTCCTTGAGCTTCTCGACCTCCAGCACTTTCGGCTGGGCGGGAGCCTGGAACGCCGCGAGGCCGATGCCGAGCGCGCCGGTCGCGACGAGCGCCGTCAGGACGATGAGTCTGCGCATGGTGAACCTGTTCTCCCAGGGCCGGATCCGGGCCAGCCGAATCGTCAGCTTCTGACGGTCCGGCTGGCCAAGTCAAGCCCTCGCGACACCTCGCGGATTCAGCAGCACTTCGCCCGGGTGTACTTCGCCGCGAGCCGGTGGTCGGCGAAGCGTCGATACTCCTCGGGCGAGTGCACGGTGCCGTGCCAGGCCAGGTGGCGCTCGTAGGCGTTCTCGTCGGCAATCTCCCGCATCACGCCCCGGAGGTTGCGCCAGAAGGCGAGCAGGCACGCCTTCACAGCCCCTCCTCCAGCTTCGACAGGACGAACGGGGCCTCGTGGACGCGCGCGTCGCGCCCCCCGGTCAGGAGGCCGATCCAGATCCGGATCGCGTCGGCGAGGATCAGCGAGCACAGCACCACGAAGACGCCGCAGATGACGGCGTCGAGCCGGTTGTTGAAGATCTGGGCCTGGACCGCGGCGAGCTGCGCGGCCGGCACCGCGCCGCCCGCGAGCGATGCCTGCAGGGCGTCGGCCTGCGCGAGGAACCCCAGGTTGGGCAGCGGCGAGAAGATCTTCTGGTAGGCAGCCGTGAAGGTCACGACGACCAGCCACACGAGCGGCACGGCCGTGACCCACATGAACTTCGCCCCGTGCATCCTGATCAGGATCGTCGTGCCGACGATCAGGGCGATGCCGGCGAGCAGCTGGTTCGCGATGCCGAAGAGCGGCCACAGCGAGTTGATGCCCCCGAGCGGATCGAGCACGCCCTGGATCAGGAAGTACCCCCACATCATGCAGATGGCGGCGCTCGTCATGATCACGCCCGGCGTCCAGCTCGTGCGGCCGAGGGGCGCCGAGATCGTGCCGAGCAGGCCCTGCAGCATGAACCGTCCGACGCGGGTGCCGGCGTCGAGGATGGTCAGGATGAACAGGGCCTCGAACATGATCGCGAAGTGGTACCAGAAGCCAAGGAACCGCTCGACGCCGCGGAACTGCGCAAAGATGTGCGCCATGCCGAGCGCCAGCGACGGGGCGCCCCCCGTGCGGTGGAGCAGCGACTCCTCGCCGACCTGCTTCGCCAGCCCGTCCATCTGCGCCACCGTGACCGGGTAACCCCAGCTCGAGATCGTCTCGACGGCCGCCTGCGGCGTGTTGCCGACGACCCCCTGCGGCGAGTTGATGGCGAAGAACACCCCGGGCTGGAGCGCGCAGGCCGCGACGAGCGCCATGATGGCGACGTAGCTCTCGAGGGCCATCGCGCCGTAGCCGACCGGCCTGGCGTGGCCCTCGCGCGCGAGCAGCTTCGGCGTCGTGCCCGACGAGATGAGCGAGTGGAAGCCGCTGATCGCGCCGCACGCGATGGTGATGAAGCAGAACGGGAAGATCTTGCCCGCGAAGATCGGGCCGGTGCCGTCGGTGAACTGCGTGAGGGCGGGCATCTCGAGCTGCGGCGCCGCGAAGAGCACGCCGAACCCCAGCATGATCACGACGCCCAGCTTCACGAAGGTGGACAGGTAGTCGCGCGGCGCGAGCAGCAGCCACACGGGCAAGGCGCTCGCGAGGAAGCCGTAGACGATGACCCCGAACGAGAGCGTCATGGCCGAGTAGTTGAAGTAGGCCGCGATCCGGGGCGTCTCCGAGACCCACTGGCCCGCGACAATGCTTGCGATCACGAGCGCGACGCCGATGGCCGTGGCCTCGAGCACCTTGCCGGGACGCCAGTACCGCAGGTACAGGCCCATGAAGACCGCGATGGGCATGGTCGCCAGGATCGTGAAGGCGCCCCAGGGGCTGCCGCGCAGGGCGTTCACGAAGACCAGGGCGACCACGGCGAGCAGGATGATCATGATCAGCAGCACCGTGATCAGCGCCGTGAACCCGCCAATCGGGCCGATTTCCTCCTTCGCCATCTCGCCGAGCGACTTGCCGTCGCGGCGCAGCGACGCGAACAGGATGACGAAGTCCTGCACGCAGCCCGCCAGCACGGCGCCGAAGATGATCCAGAGCGTCCCCGGGAGGTAGCCGAACTGCGCGGCCAGGGTCGGGCCGACCAGCGGACCGGGACCGGCGATGGCGGCGAAGTGGTGGCCGAACACGATCCACTTGTTCGTGGGCTCGAAGTCGTGCCCGTTGCGCAGCCGCTCCGCCGGCGTCGCCCGGGTGTTGTCGAGCGCCATGATCCGGGCGGCGATGAAGGCGGCGTAGAAGCGGTAGCCGACGGCGTACACGCACACGGCGGCGGCGACGATCCAGATGCTGTTGATCGGCTCGCCGCGCGTCAGCGCGACGACCCCGAGCGCATACGCGCCAAGCAGGGAGACGCCTCCCCAGACGAACGTCGGAACCAGGACTTTCATACCCACCCTCGCATGTAAGCGTCGTTGGAACTCGGGATCTCGGTGCGCGAACGGAGCCGGCATGGCGCGCCCGGGGGCGGATGACGCGCGGCCGGGCGCCTGCCGGCGTCGAGGACGCGTGCCGTCAACATGGGGGAGGTGGGTGGTGGTGCTACGACCGCGAGCAGCCCGGCCGGGCGCGTCGCGTGGAGAGCCGTCGCTCGCGATCGAGTGTGCGGGAGCGGGCGTGGCGCGAGACGCCGTCCATGGACGGAGGCGTCGGTGCCATGCCGGATGTGGGCAGACCGGGGCGAGACCCCGACCAGGCTGTCACGCCACCGAGTTTACCCGCGACCCTGGGCGTTGACAAGAGGCATCCGTGCCCCGCCAGCGCCATCGGCGCATCCGCGGCCCGTCCGTGAATCGGTCCGTGCACCTGCCTCGTATCTGTGCATCTGCGTCCCATCTGTGCATCTGTGTCCATCTGTGCATCTCCCTCTTATCTGTGCATCTGTGTTATCTGTGGCCCATGCCGATCGCCTCCCTCCTCCTCGCCCTCGCCCTGACCGCCGCCCCTGCCCAGTTCGACACCATCCCGGCCCGCAACGTCGGGCCCGCCATCATGGGCGGGCGCGTCGAGACGATCGCGGCGGTCGAGTCGGACCCCGACGTCATCTACATCGGCGCGGCGACCGGCGGGGTGTGGAAGACGGAGAACGGCGGCACGACCTGGGCGCCGGTCTTCGACGACAAGGGCACGACCTCGATCGGGGCCATCGCGGTCTCGCGCTCCAACCCGGCGGTGGTCTGGGTCGGCACGGGGGAATCGAACAACCGCCAGAGTTCGTCGTGGGGCAACGGCGTCTGGAAGTCCACCGACGCCGGCGCGACCTGGCAGCACATGGGGCTCGCCGACAGCCGACACGTCGGCGGCATCGCGATCGACCCGCGTGACCCCGACGTGGTCTACGTCGCGGCCCTCGGCCACCTCTGGGGGCCCAACGCGGAGCGCGGGCTGTTCAAGACGACCGACGGCGGCCGCACGTGGACGAACACCAAGTTCATCGACGAGGACACCGGGTTCACCGACGTCGTGATGGACCCGTCGAACCCGCGGGTGCTCTACGCCGCCGCCTACCAGCGCCGGCGGACGGCCTGGGGGTTCTCCGGCGGCGGGCCCGGCAGCGGCCTCTACAAGACCACCGACGGCGCGCGCACCTGGACCCGGCTGGGCGGCGGCCTGCCGGCGGGCGACCTCGGCAAGATCGGCATCGATGTCTTCCGGAAGAACCCGGCGATCGTCTATGCGACGGTCGAGCACAAGAGCGCCGGCGGGGTCTACCGCTCGGCCGATCGCGGGCGGACCTGGACGAAGGTGAACAGCCTGAATCCCCGCCCGATGTACTTCAGCCACATCCGGGTCGACCCGTCGAACGACCAGCGCGTGTACCTCCTCGCGGCCCCGCTCTACGTGTCCGACGATGGCGGCAGGACGTTCAGGAGCGACGGCGCCCGCAACGTCCATGTCGACCACCACGCCCTCTGGATCGACCCGCGCGATCCGGCGCACCTGGTGCTCGGCAACGACGGCGGCGTCTTCATGTCGCGTGACGCCGCCCTGACCTGGCAGCGTGTCAACAACATCCCGCTCGGGCAGTTCTACACCGTCGGCGCCGACATGGGCCGCCCATACCGGCTGTACGGCGGGCTCCAGGACAACGGCGTCTGGGCGGGACCGAGCGCCACGTGGAACCGCGTCGGGCCGCTCGACGACGACTGGATCCAGGTGGCCGGCGGCGACGGCATGTCGGTGGCGCCGGACCCGCTCGACCCGGGCACCGCCTACGTGTCCACGCAGAACGGGCGCGCGATGCGCTTCGACACGGCGTCGGGCGAGCGGCGCGGCATCCGCCCGTACGAGCCCGACCCGAACGAGGACGCCGACCCGCCGGAGGCCGGCCAGCCCGAGCTGCCTGACGCCACGCGCTTCTACTGGACGTCGCCGCTGGCCGTCTCCACGCACAACCCGCGCACGCTGTACATCGCGGGCAACCGGCTCTGGCGCTCGCTCGATCGCGGGGAGCACTGGCGGCCCGTGTCGCCGGATCTCACCAGGCAGATCGACAGGAACACCCTGCCCATCATGGGGCGCGTCCCCGACGGCGACACCCTCTCGAAGCACGACGGCGTCGACGCCTACGGCACCGCGACGGCCTTTGCCGAGTCGCCGATCGACCCGGGCCTGCTCGTCGTCGGCACCGACGACGGCAACGTGCAGCTGTCCACTGACGGCGGCGTGAGCTGGACGGAGATCTCGGGCCGCTTCGCGGGCATCCGCGAGCGGACGCCCGTGAGCCACGTCGCGCTCTCGGCCCACGACCCCGCGCGCATGTTCGTCGCCTTCGACGGCCACCAGCTGGACGACCTCGCGCCGCACCTCTTCCGGAGCGACGACGGCGGCGCGACCTGGCGCGCGGTGACCAGCGGGCTCGACAGCGTCGTCCGCACGATGATCGAGGACCCGCGGAACCCGGAGCTGCTCTTCGCCGGCCTCGAGAACGGGCTCTGGGCGTCGGCCGACGGCGGGACGTCGTGGTCGAAGGTGGGCGGCGGGCTCCCCGACGTGCCGGTCTACGACCTCCGGATACACCCGCGGGATCGGGACCTCATCGTCGGCACGCACGGGCGCAGCATCTACATCGTCCCCATCGCCGCGCTCGAGGCCCTGACAACGGAGGTGGCGGCCTCGGCCGCGCACCTGTTCACGCCCGCGCGGGCCACGGCGTTCAATTACCTCGAACACCGCGACTTCCTCGCCCAGGCGACCTATGTGGGGGCCAACCCGCCCTACGGCGCGGCCATCGACTACTGGCTGCGTGAGGCGGCCGGCGGGGCCCGGCTCGTGATTGCCGGCCGTGACGGGACGGTGGTGCGCGAGATCGACGCGCCGGCCGGCGCCGGCCTGCACCGTGTCGTGTGGGACCTGCGCTACGAGGCGCCGCCCGCGCCGCCGCGCGCCGATCCGCCGGCCGGCGTGGTCCCCGGGGACCCGCGCCCGGCCGAGAGCACGAAGGCACGCGTGCCCGGGGACTTCGGCGGCGGTGGCGACCCGACGGGCGGCGAGGCCGGCGAGCCCCGCCGCGCGCCCGAGGGCCCGGAGGTGCTGCCCGGTGAATACGTCGTGACCCTGCGCGCGGCCGGCGTGGAGCAGCGCGCGCGCCTCGTGGTCTCGGGTGATCCCCGCGTCGCGGTGTCCGACGAGTCGCGCCAGGCGCGGTTCGACCTGCTGTTCCGGCTGTACGACCTGCAGAAGCAGGTATATCCGGTCCAGCAGGAGGTTGCCGACGTCCTGAAGCAACTGGGCGCGGCGACCCGGGCGCTCGGCGCCGCGTCCGACGTCCCGGACGACCTGAAGGCCGCCGGCGACGCGGCCACGAAGGCGCTGCGCCAGGCGCAGACGCGCCTCGGGCGCGCGCTGCAGCAGGCCAGCGGGGCGGCGCGCGACGTCGCATCGTCGAGCGACGCGCCGACGCCGGCGCAGGCCCTGCAGTTCTCGCGCGGGGCGGCGCGCGTGCCGGACCGGCTGGCCGAGGTGCGGCGCGTGCTCACGACGACGGTGTCGGCGTTCGCGGCGGACCTGGAGCGGCGGGCGCCCGCGAGCGTGCCCCGGGTGACGCTGCCGGCGGGCGGCGCGCGCGACCAGTAGGCGCGGGGGCGTCCGGGGTAGCGGGTAGCCCCTTCCTCGCCCCACGGGCACCGGTGTGCGCCGAACTGGCGGGCGCCGGCGCTCGGCGTCAGGGTGCGCCGCGTGAACGCGGCCAATCCCTTCTCCCTCCGCTGGCAGGGACCTTGAAAGGCGCCAGGCATTCGTCGAAGCGGCCTGGGTCAGGAGCCTCCACGATCCGGTGCGTGGGTCTGCCACGCACCGCCGGGACGTGTGCCCGGAGGGAGGCGCCATGCGCGACCGAACCAGGCGTGGCTGTTGGCTGGCGATTGCGGTGGGTGTGGTGTTCGCGGCGGGCGGGCCGACCGTGGCGGGGGGCTGGGCGGCTCGCGCGGGGGCGCGGCCGCAGGCGGCGCCGGCGAGGGAGGTGCCGCGGCTCAACCCGGACGCGTTGCGCACGGTCCTGCGGCTCGGGGCCGACGTGCCGGTCAGCGCGGCGCTCGACAAGGGGGCGACCTACAACGGCCTCGAGGGGCAGGCGACGCGCGTCGAGACGACGTTCGACGACGCGGTGGCCGTGAACGAGCGGCGGGCCGATGGAGGGATCCGGACGCGGATGACCGACCGGCTGGGGAACGACCTGGGCACGTTCGTGGCGACGCGCGACGCCGCGGCCGGCACCTGGCTCGAGTTCCGCGCGCCCGGCGCCCCGCTCGTGCGCGCCCCCGGCCGGGCCGAACTGGCACCCACGCTCGACTGGGCGGCGCGGCAGGCCTACGCGTTCGTCAAGGACGGCGTCAACCAGGCCGCGGGCGTGCCGGGTTCGAGCGTCCGCTGGCGGCGGAACCTCGTCCGGCCCGACCGGGCCGGCCTGGCGGACATCGATGCCCACATCGTGGAGGTGCGGACCGAGTTCGCCGGCGGGCTCACCGCCATTGCGCGACGGCCCGCCTCGCGCGCCGCGGCCCGCGCGAAGTCGGGCGCCATCATCTCGTTCTCGAGCGTCCTCCTCCGCGACGGCGTCGAGATCGGGTGGGTGCGCTGGCACCAGAACACGCGGGTGCTGGCCTGGCACTTCCCGGGCGGGACGACGGGGTACCTGACGCCGGGGCGCCTGGGTGAAATCGGCGGCTGGCCCTTCACGCCGGACATGGCCTGGGTCAACATGCAGGCCTTCGCCTTCTACGAACTGCCGCGTCGCCAGCCGCCCCCCGGCGTGCGGCTCGACCAGCGGCCCGGGCTCGTCGAGCGCGTCGTCCAGGCCATTGTCCCGACCCTGCAGGCCCAGGACGGCTGCACGGGATTGCACTGGCTCGACGGCACCATCTTCCGCGCGTGCTGCGATCAGCACGACAACTGCTACAACACGTACGGCTGCAATCGCTATTCGTGGTTCTGGCCGTGGGGACAGGCGTGGCAGTGCGTCTCGTGCAACATGAGCGCGGTGTTCTGCTTCGAGACGATCGGTGGTGGGGATGGAACCGGACCGTATATCTGAGTGCGTGCGCGGGGGGCTCGCCGTGGCGCTGGTGGCGGCGGGGCTGTGCGGGGCGTGCGGGCAGGCGCCCGCGCGCCTCGGCGAGCTCGTCAACTCGGCCGGCGTCGAGAAGTCCGACGCCGGCCCCGCGCCGCCCGACGTCGCCCGGCGCGGCTTCGAGGCCCCGGACGCGGTGGTGCGCGTCGAGCACGGCGACGTGCTCGGCGACGAGGCGCCGGAAACCGTGGCGGCGCTGGCCGGCGGGGCTGGCGTCGAGGTGCGTGACGCCGCCGGCGCCGTGCAGGCGCGCCTCGCGACCGACGGCTACCTGACGGCCATGGCCCTCGTGCCGGCCTCGCGCGCGCCGAAGCGGGACCTGGCGCTCTACCTCTATCCCGACGCGACGGGTGGCGGGACGTTCGAGGTGCGCACGCCTGGTGACGCCCTGGTCGCCACGTGGAGCGAGTCGCCGCCGCCGAGTCACTTCGCTGTCGCGGCCTGGCAGGGCGACCCGGCCCTCGTGTACCTGCAGGGCGACGACCTGGTCGTCCGCTCGCCCATGGGCGCGCCCCTGGCGCGGCTCGGCGCGCCCGAGGGCAGCTTCTTCACGGACCTGTTCGCCACGACCGTCGGCGGGCGGCTCGTGCTCCTCGCCTCGGGCAACGGCTACGTGCCGTACCACGCGCTGTTCGTCTACAGCGGGGATGGCCGGCTCCTCTACGAGGACGTCGCCGACGAGCAGGCGTTCGGGCTGGAGGCGCTGCCTGGCGGGCAGGGGGTGGCGGTCTTCGCGCGGTCGCGCGTGTGGCACTACCGCCTGCCTGGCGCGCGCTGAGCTGTGTCTCCGGCGCGGAGGTGAGCTGAGCCGCTCGGGGATTTTTGCCGGGCCGCGATCGATGGGCGCGCATTCGGCGCCGGAAATGCGTAGGATCGTCCCGTGCCCTCCTTCCCCGGTGCGGAGACGCGTGGCTCGACCATCGATCTCGGCTTTGCGGCCGAGCTGGGGGCCTTGCTGTCGAAGGCGCGGGCCGACCGCGAACTGACGATCGACCAGGTGGCCGAGCGCTTGTTGCTGTCGCCCCGCCAGGTGCGCGCGCTCGAGCAGCCGGACCCGACGGCGTTCTACGGCGAGCCGTACTTCGTGAAGGGGCTGCAGAAGTACGTCGAGTTCGTCGGTGTGGGGGGGCTGTCGGAGCCGCTGTTCGAGCGGATGCTGGCCATCCCGGGGCGCGACGATGCCGCGCCCGCGGCCGTCGAGCGGCCCGCCGCGGCCCGCGCGCCGGTGTCCGGGCGGACGTGGCTGCTCGCCGCCATGGCCGTCGCCGGGCTGGCGCTCGTCGGCGTCAGCTACTTCTACGACAGCCCTGGCGCCGCCCCGGCCGCAGCCGATGTGGCGCCACCTGTCGCGCCCGCCCCCCTCGTCGTCCAGTCGCTGGCGCCGTTCGACGAACTGCGCGCGGCGGTGGCGCCGGATCGGTACGTGGCCGACGTCGCCGCCGTGGCGGCCGTGGCGGCTCCGCCGGCCGCCGTCCCGGTGCCGGCGAGCGTGTCATCGGGCGCGGCTGGCCGCGTGTCGGTCGGGCGGGCCACCTGGGTCTTCGTGCGCTACGCCAACAACGACACCGTCGAGCGCGTCCTGCAGCCAGGGCAGGCACTCGACCTGACCGGCGTGCCGATCTACCTCGCGGTGGGCATCGGCGACCGCGTCGAGCTCACGCTCGGCGGCCATGCCGTTGACGTGAGCCCGTTCGTGACCGATGCGCAGCAGGTGCGGATCGGCCGCGCCGAACTGGCCGCCCTGGCGCGCGGCGGCCCCGGGCGCTGACCGTCCGGCCGCGCCGGGTCCCCGCCCGCGGCCACGGCAGGGACCCGGCACGCGCCCGGCCCTAGCGGCCCGGCTTCTTCCCCTTGACCGGCTGCGCGGTGACGGCCGTGGCCACCATGCTGGCGCCGTCCATCCGGTACCGCACCGACACGCGCGCGCCGGCCGCGATCGTGCCCTCGCGCGCCGTGTCCGCCGACAGCTTGAACGTCATCTGCTTGTGCCGCGCCCCGGTGAGCATCAGCGTGCTGGCATCGATCGACTTGACCACGCCCGTCGTGGTCTCGGTCGCGAGGGCCGGCGCCGGGGCGGTCATCGCCGCCTTCGCGGCGGTGTGGGTGGCACGCGCCGGGGCGGGCTTCGCCTGGGCGGCGGCCAGCGCGGGGACGGCGAGCGTGAGGGCGAGCAGCAGCGCGGGGTGTGAGAGCTTCATGGTTGGGTTGCACTCCTTGTCGACGGCCATCCGTCGACACGCCCCATTACAGCGGGTGGGCCTGAAGGCCCGATGAAGCCTCGATGAAGGTTTCTTCATCTGGCGCCAGGGGCAGGCGGATCGTGAACGTGCTGCCGCCGCCGGGCGCGGGGGCGAACGAGACCCGGGCCTGGTGGCGCTCGGCGATCCACCGGACGAGACTCAGCCCCAGGCCGGCGCCGGCCGTCGCGGGCGACCGCGCGGGATCGGCGCGGAAGAACGGGTCGAACGCGCGCGCCGCGACGTCCGCCGACATGCCCGGGCCCGAATCGGTGACGTCGACGCGGGCAGCCGCGCCCTCGCGGCCGACGGTGACCGTGACGTGGCCCCCCTCGGGCGTGAACTTGATCGCGTTGTCGAGCACGTTGATGAAGAGCCGCGTGAGCCACGTCGCGTCGCCCATGACGACAGTCGGCGCGTCGCCGGGGACGACGTCGAGCGTCATCGCCCGCGCCTGCGCAATGGGCGCGAGCTGGTCCACGAGCCGGCCGCAGAGGCCGCCGAGCTCGACGGGCGCCCGCGCGAGCGCGATCTCGCCGGCCTCGGCCCGCGCCAGCGTGAGGAGCTGGTTGACGAGCCCGGCCAGCGTGTCGAGCTCCTCCAGCTGGCCGGCGAGGCCCTGGCGGAACTCGTCCGGGGTCCTGGCCTGGAGCAGCGCCAGCTCGGTCTCGCCCCGCAGGGCGGCGAGGGGCGTCCGGAGCTCGTGGGCGAGCGCGGCGCTGAACTGCTTCATCTCGCCGACGCTCTGCTCGAGGCGGGCGAGCGTGCGGTTGAACGCGCCCGCGAGGGCGTCGAGTTCGTCGCTGGTGCCGCGGACGGGGAGGCGGCGGCCGAGGTCGGCGACGCCGATGGTGCCGGCGGCGGCGGCGAGGGCGGCAATCGGCGCGAGGGCGCGCCCGGCCATCCAGCGTCCGGCGAGGCCGGCCGCGAGCAGGGCCACCGGGGCGCTCCAGAGCAGCAACCCGAGGAACCCGTCGAGCGTCCGGTCGATCGGCTCGAGTGACGCGGCGACCTGGAGCAGGTAGACGCGGCCCTCCGCGCCGATCAGGCTGTTGGTGAAGCGCAGGCGCCCGTGGTCCGTCCGGATGTCGTGGATCGCCGGGTGGCGGCGGAACGCCAGCACCTCGGACGGCGTGTATCGCACGCCGAGCGGGGCCAGCGCCGGCGACTGCACGAGCAGGCGGCCCGACCCGGCGTCGTAGACCTGGTAGTAGCGCGTGGCGCGCTCCACGAACGCCGCCTCGTCCGGGTCGTCCCTGTCGAAGGCGAGCGTCGGCGTGCCGCGCACGATGTGGAGGTAGCCGTGGATGCCGTTGGTCATCTCGACCAGGTTGGCGGTGGCGCTCGCGTCGAGCTCGGCCGCGAGCACGCGGTAGTACATCGCGCCGAGCCCGGCCAGCAGCAGGGCGAGCACGACGGTGTTGAACGCGGTCAGGGTGGTGCGGAGTGGCCGCGCGGTCATGGCGCCCGGTCGGTGAGGACGTACCCGACGCCCCTCACGGTCCGGATGAGGGGCGTGCCGAAGCCGCGGTCGATCTTGTTGCGCAGCGTGCTGATGTGCACCTCGACGACGTTGCTCATGCCCGCGAAGTGCACGTCCCAGACGTGCTCGAGGAGGAGGGACCGCGTGACGGGGTGGTCGCTGTGCCTGGCGAGGAACTCCAGCACCCCGTATTCCTTGGGCGTGAGGTCGATGGGGCGGTCGCCGCGGCGCACCACGCGGCGCGTCGTGTCGATTTCCAGGTCACCGACGCGCAGGCGCGTCTCGCGCGGCGCGCCGCGCCGGAGCAGCGCGCGCAGCCGCGCCGAGAGCTCGGCGAGCGCGAACGGCTTCACCATGTAGTCGTCCGCGCCGCTGTCGAGCCCCGCGATCCGGTCCTCGACGCTGCCCCGGGCCGTCAGGATCAGCACGGGCATCGACGGGTGCCGCGCGCGGATGTCGCGCAGCACCTGCAGGCCGGAGCGTCCCGGGAGCATCAGGTCGAGCACGACCGCGTCGTATGCCACGACCGCCGCCTGCGCGCCGGCGTCGGTCCCGTCGTGGAGCGTGTCGACGGCGTAGCCCTCCTGCTGGAGGCCCTTCTCGATGAACGCGGCGATCCTGCGATCGTCCTCGACCACCAGCAGCCGCATGCTCCGAGTATCCGCCCGGCCGGTCCGCCGCACAAGGGCTGAGCCGGACCGGGACCACCGGCCGTGGACCGCGGCGAACCCGACGAACCCGTCGAACCCGTCGAACCCGTCGAACCTGACGAACCTGACGAACCTGACGAACCCGTCGAACCCGCCGAACCTGACGAACCCTTCCGCCCCCCCGGCGACATCCGGCGACAATCCTGTCGCCTCATCTGGCGTATACTCCGCGAGGTTTTTCTTCCGAGGGGGGATCTCTTGCGTGCACGCGTAACCGTTTCGATGATGGGGCTGGCCTTGCTCGCGGGCATGGTCATGGTCCAGGGCGCCCAGAAGCAGCGCCTCAATCCGGTCATCGGGCTGCTCGAGCAGGGCAAGCCCGTCTTCGGTCTCTACGTGCCGAGCAACCGCCGCTTCCGCGGCCCCGGCCAGCCCCCCGAGGTGACCCAGAAGTCGCCGGCGGACCTGGCCAGCGAGGCGCTCGGCTACAAGCACGCCGACTTCATCTTCGACGGCGCGATGGAGGGCGGCGTCGACCGTGCCATGCCGACCTTCGAGCCCTTCGTGAAGGCGCTGGCGGCGGCCGGCCCGTTCCAGAAGTCGCCGTTCGTCCACCTGACCCACCCGCTGATCATCAAGACCCCCGAGTTCGGCGAGGGGCCGGCCGCGTTCGCCAGGGACGTCCAGCGCGAGCTGAACCTCGGCGTGAGCGGCGTGATGTTCCCGGGCGCCGAGACGGCCGAGCAGGTCCGCGCCGGCATCGCGGCAATGCGCTTCAAGTCGCACGGCGGCACCCGGCCCGACGACGTGGGCATGGCCCCGGCCTACTGGGGGCTGTCGGAGGCGGAGTACAAGAACAAGGCCGACCTCTGGCCGCTCAACCCCGACGGTGAGCTGATCAACTGGACCATCGTCGAGAGCAAGGAAGGCCTGGCGCACGTCCGCGAGATCGCCGCGGTGCCCGGCATCGGCGTCCTGTGGCCCGGCGCCGGCACCCTGCGCGGCGTGTTCACGACCACCAACGCCGCCGGCGAGCGCCACTTCGACGAGCAGGGCTGGGAGAACGCCATCCAGACCGTCCTGAGCGCCTGCAAGGAGTTCAAGATCGCCTGCGGGTTCCCCGCCAACGAGAAGGACATCGAGATGCGCATGAAGCAGGGCTTCAGCGTCTTCGTGATGGGCTGGGGCGACTCGGGCTTCAAGACCGTGGAGATGGGCAAGAAGCTCGCGGGACGGTGATCAGGGGATCTTGAGTAATCAAGAATCAAGAATTTAGAATCAAGAACAAGAATCAAGAACAAGAATCAAGAACCAAGAATCCAGACGCGATGCGGGGGCGGTTCCGGGAACGGGGCCGCCCCTTTCGTCGTCAGCGGTCCTGCTGCGAGCGCATGGTGAAGCGCGCGTGCTTGAGCAGATCCTCGACACGCAGGTTGCTCCAGATGGCCTCGCCGCGCTCGTCCTCCACGCGCTCGAGCGCCGCGACGAACCGCCACCGCCGGCTGGCGTAGGCCACGGGCGGCGTCGCCTCTCCGGGACCGAGCGCCAGGACGACCGGCGTCCACGTGTCGGTGACGTCGCGCGGCGGCGCGGCCAGCGACGGGTCCCCGAATCGCCCCCCCTCGTCCGGCACCCGCATCGTCCAGGTCTCCACGCCGTCGCGGCCGCGGCGGATGCCGACGCGAATCACGATCCGGCTCGCCGGCACGACCGAGCCGTCCGTGGTCCGGGCGTCGAGGGCGAGCGTGACGCCGGGCAGCGGCGCGTGTCCCTGCAGGCGGACCCGCGTGGCCGTGACCGGGGGCGGCGGCCCGTCGGTCGGCTCGATCCACTCGACGGCGTGCGTCGCGGAGTAGGGTTCGCGCAGCAGTTGCGGCGCCGGCGGCGCGGGGACGGCCTGGACGGCAAGCGCCGCCGCGACGGCCAGGGGCAGGAGGGCGGAGTGAGCCATGCCTCGTTAGACGGCGCCGGGCGGCCGGCGGCCGAGGAACCCTTCAGGGGCCCCGATGGGGAATCAAGAATCGAGAATCAAGAAATCAAGAAGAGCCGAACCTGTCGAACCCGACGAACCCTAGGCCCCGCCCCCCCCGGGGACGCGGAAGTTGGTCTGGGTCATGGTGGCGACGAGCGTCGCGGCGCCGTCGCGGTGCGCATGAACGTCGATGCGGCAGACCGTGAGGGTGCGTCCCGGCTTGAGCACCTGTGCGGTGGCGACGAGCCGGTCGCCCACCGCCGGCCGGAGCAGGTTGACCTTGAACTCGACGGCCAGCACCTCGTCACCGGGCGCCATCAACGTGAGCGCCGCGTAGCCGCCAGCCGTGTCGGCAATGGCCGTCGTCGCCGCGGCGTGGAAGTAGCCGTGCTGCTGGGTGAGCGCCGGCGAGAACGGCAGGTCGATGGCGACGGCGCCCGGCTCGACCGAGACGAGCCGGGCGCCGAGCGCCGCCATGAGCCCCTGGCGGTCGAAGCTGGCGCGGACCGCGTCGAGCACGGGCCTACGTCCGCTCGATCGCGACAGACTCGACGACGATGTCGGTGGTGGGGCGGTCGTTGCGGCCGGTGGCGATCTTGCCGATCTTGCGGATCACCTCGATCCCCTCGACCACCTCGCCGAAGATCGCGTGCTTGTTGTCGAGCCACGGCGTCGGCACCAGCGTGATGAAGAACTGGCTGCCGTTGGTGTTCGGGCCCGCGTTGGCCATCGAGAGCAGGCCCTCGCGATCGTGCTTGAGACCGGGGCCGAACTCGTCCTCGAACTGGTAGCCCGGGCCGCCCATGCCGCTGCCCATCGGGCAGCCGCCCTGGATCATGAACCCGTCGATAACGCGGTGGAAGATGAGGCCGTCGTAGAACGGCCGCGTGACCTTTTCCCGCGTCTTGGGATCGGTCCATTCGGTCGTGCCTTCGGCGAGACCGACGAAGTTGGCGACGGTCTTGGGCGCCTTGTCGTCGAACAGGCGCACCTTGAACGACCCCTCGGATGTCGTGAAGTTGGCGAAGATGGGCATCCGGATATCTTACGCCGGGACCGGGGGGCGGCGTCCACGGCCGAGGTGGCGCGGGGGCGGGGGGTACAATGGGAGATCCCGATGCCTGATACCACCTCGACCATGTCTCCGGGAGCCCTCGACGCCATCGTGCGCGGGCTGCACGCGGATCCCTTCTCCGAACTCGGCCCGCACGCGGTCACCGGCGGGCTGGCGATCCGGGTGTTCCGCCCGCATGCGCGCGAGATCCGGCTCGTGACGCCCGGCGCGCCGGCGCGGCCGATGCCGCGCGTCCATCCCGAGGGCCTGTTCGAGGTCGTGGTGCCCGGCGCGACGCGCGAGGACGTCGCCTACTCGCTCGAGGCGACGTGGCACGACGGCTCGGTGAGCGCGTTCGACGACCCGTACAAGTTCGCCTCGGTGCTCACCGACTTCGACCTGCACCTGTTCGGCGAAGGCACGCACCAGCGCGCCTTCGAGCGCCTCGGCGCCCGCGTCACGACCGCCGAGGGCGTCCGCGGCGTGCACTTCGCCGTCTGGGCGCCGAACGCGCGCCGCGTCAGTGTCGTCGGCCAGTGGAACAGCTGGGATGGGCGCGTGCACCCGATGCGCCGCCTCGTGCCGTCGGGCGTGTGGGAGATCTTCATCCCCGGCCTCGGCCCGGGCGATCCCTACAAGTACGAGATCGCGACCGCGCAGGGCGGCGTCGTGCTCAAGGCCGACCCGTACGCGCGGCAGTTCGAGGTGCCGCCCAACACCGCGTCGGTCGTGTGGGACGCCGAGTACACGTGGCAGGACGAGGCGTGGGCGCAGACGCGCGCGGCCGGCCGGCAGTGGCTGGCGCGCCCGATGTCGGTCTACGAGGTGCACCTCGCGAGCTGGCAGCGCCACCCGGACGGCGCGTTCCTCTCGTACCGCGAGCTCGCCGACCGCCTCGTGCCCTACGTCGTCGAGATGGGCTTCACGCACATCGAGCTCCTGCCGATCATGGAGCACCCCTTCCTCGGGTCCTGGGGCTACCAGGTGGTGGGCTTCTACGCGCCGACCAGCCGCTTCGGCCCGCCCGAGGACTTCAAGTACTTCGTGGACCGCTGCCACCAGGCGGGCATCGGCGTGCTGCTCGACTGGGTGCCGGGACACTTCCCGAAGGACCTCCACGGGCTCGGGCGCTTCGATGGGACCGCGCTCTACGAGCACGAGGACCCGCGCCAGGGCGAGCACCAGGACTGGGGCACGTTCGTCTTCAACTACGGCCGCAACGAGGTGCGCGGGTTCCTGTTGAGCAACGCGCTCTTCTGGCTGGAGGAGTTCCACCTCGACGGCCTGCGCGTGGACGCGGTCGCGTCGATGCTGTACCTCGACTACTCGCGCGAGGACGGGCAGTGGGTGCCCAACGAGTACGGGGGGCGCGAGAACCTCGAGGCGATCCGGTTCCTCCAGGAGCTGAACACCGTGGTGGGCGCGCGCTGTCCCGGCGCGATGGTCATCGCCGAGGAGTCGACCGCGTGGCCCGGCGTCACGCGGCCCGTGCACCTCGGCGGCCTCGGGTTCACCTACAAGTGGAACATGGGGTGGATGCACGACATGCTCGACTACTGCGGGCAGGACCCCATCTACCGCAAGTATCACCACGACCGCATCACGTTCTCGATGCTGTACGCGTTCACCGAGCAGTTCGTGCTGCCGTTCTCGCACGACGAGGTGGTGCACGGCAAGCGCTCGATGATCGACAAGATGCCGGGCGACCTCTGGCAGAAGCACGCCGGGTACCGCGCCCTGCTCGGGTACATGTTCACGCATCCCGGCAAGAAGCTCATGTTCATGGGCGGCGAGTTCGGCCAGTGGCGCGAGTGGAACCACGACTGGCAGCTCGACTGGGAGGCGCTCGGCGACGCGAAGCACGCCGGGCTCCAGCGCTGGGTGCGCGACCTGAACCGCGCCTACCAGGACCTGCCGCCGCTGCACGAGGTCGACGCCGACCCCGGCGGCTTCGCGTGGATCGACTGCCACGACTCCACCAACAGCGTGATCTCGTTCGTCCGCCGCGCGGCCGACCGCGACGACTGCGCCGTCGTCGTCGTCAACTTCACGCCGGTGCCACGGCACGCCTACCGCGTGGGGGTGCCCGCGGCCGGGCCGTGGCGCGAGGTGCTCAACTCCGACGCCGAGATCTACGGCGGCAGCAACATGGGCAACGGCGGCGCGACGGCGACCGAGGCCATCGACTCGCACGGCTTCGCGCAGTCCCTGTCGCTGACGGTGCCGCCGCTCGGCTGCCTGGTGCTCAGGCCCGGCGCCTGAGCCCCGTCGTCATTCTTCCGGGCCGAGTCGTGGGACGAATGGCTTCAACGTGATGGATTCCGCGATCCGGCCGCGCTGAGGCCGTCGCGGCCCGCGGCGGGCCGCCCCGCCCGTCCCGCCCGGAAATGCCGCCCGCCCCGGCGCCCGCCCGGCGAGATCCGGACCCGGCACGCGATTCGCATGGTCGGCGTCGGAGATCATGACGACGCGGTCCTTCGCGCTTGACGCCCGGCGGCCCGGCCCGGATATTCGGGCCATGGAGCGGACACGCGACGTCATCCGTCCCCGGCACGTCTTCGGCGCGGCCACCGTGCTCGGGTTCTTCTCGGCCTTCCAGGCGTACTACTTCGTCTCGACCTTCACGGAACGGCCGGGCAGCTTCCCGATGCTGCTCGCGCTCAACCTGAACTACTGGTATTCCTGGGCGCTGCTCACGCCGGGCATCCTGTGGCTGGCGCGGCGGTTCCCCTTCCAGAGCGGGCGCTGGGCGCTCTCGGTGCCGGTCCACGTGGTGGGCGTCGTCGTCGCGACGCTGTTACACGTGGGCCTGTCGATCTGGTCGCGGATGGGCATCTACTGGGCCGCGGGCGAGCCGCCGTTCGCGTGGCTGGCCGAGGCCCAGCGGATGTTCTTCCTGAACTTCGACTGGGAGATGATGACCTACTGGGCCATCGTCGGGCTGAGCCACGCCATCGGGTACCACTACGAGGCGCGCGACCGCGCGCTCAGCGAGAGCCAGCTCGAGACGCGGCTCGTGGAGGCCCAGCTGCAGGCCCTGCAGCGCCAGCTCCAGCCGCACTTCCTCTTCAACACCCTGAACGCGATCTCGGCGCTCATGCACCGGGACGTGGAGGCCGCCGACGAGATGATCGCGCGGCTCAGCGACCTGCTGCGCCTGTCCCTGCAGACGGTGGGCGTGCAGGAGGTCCCCCTCAAGGACGAGCTCGACTTCCTCTCGAAGTACCTGGAAATCGAACAAACGCGCTTCCGGGATCGTCTGACCGTGGTGATCGACGTGCAGCCGGACACGCTCGACGCATTGGTTCCAAACCTTATGCTCCAGCCGCTCGTCGAAAACTCCATCAAGCACGGCATCGGCCCGCGTCCCACGCCCGGACAGATCACGATCCGGTCGCGGCGGCGGGGCGGGTTGCTGGAGCTGGAGGTCACCGACGACGGCGTGGGCCTGTCGGCGGCGCGGCTGTCGGACTTCAACCAGGGCGTGGGGCTGGCGAATACACGGTCGCGGCTCCAGCACCTGTACGGCGAGGCGCACCGGTTCGAGTTCCGGCAGCCGGCCGGCGGCGGGCTGTCGGTGCTGATCGCGATCCCGCTGGTGGAACTCACCGAGGCCGTGGAAGCCGACGACATCGTGGAGGGTGTGGCGTGAGCAAGATCCGGACGATGGTGGTGGACGACGAGCCGATGGCGCGCGAGCGCATCGTGGGCCTCCTGCAGCAGGAGAAGGACATCGAGCTGGTGGGCGAGTGCGCCGACGGCAGCCAGGCCGTCAACGCCATCCAGCAGCAGCATCCCGACCTCGTGTTCCTCGACGTGCAGATGCCGGCGGTGGACGGCTTCGGGGTGATCCGCGAGGTCGGCCCCGACCAGATGCCCGCGGTCGTGTTCGTCACGGCCTACGACGAGTACGCGCTGCGCGCCTTCGAGGTGCACGCCATCGACTACCTGCTGAAGCCCTTCGGCCGCGACCGGTTCCAGCAGAGCCTGCAGCACGCCCGCCAGCACCTCGAGCGGCGGCGCGCCGGCGACCTGGGCAAGCGGCTGCTCGCGCTCGTGCACGACATCAAGCCGGAGCCGCAGAAGCTCGACCGGCTCGTCGTCAAGTCGGGCGGCCGCGTGTTCTTCCTGCGCACCGACGAGATCGAGTGGATCGAGGCCGCCGGCAACTACGTCAAGCTGCACCTCGGCGAGGACTCGCACCTGTTCCGCGAGACCATGAACAACATGGAGTCCCGCCTCGACCCCAGGCGCTTCGTCCGCATCCACCGGTCGCGCATCGTCAACACCGACCGGATCAAGGAGCTCCAGCCCTGGTTCAACGGCGAGTACGTCGTCGTGCTGCACAACGGCACGCGCCTCACCCTGAGCCGCGGCTACCGCGAGAAGCTGCAGGAGCGCCTCGGCAAGGCGTTCTAGCGCCGGCCAGGCCCGGGGTGCCTCCAGGTTCCTGGAGGCCCTTGGTTCCTCCGGTTCCTGGGGTTCCTCAGGTCCCTGACGTTCGTCCCGCGTCCGCGCGCCGCCCTGTCCCCCGGCAGGGCCCCACCCCCCGTCGCACCCGTGGCACCTCTGGCACCCCTGGCACCGCTGGCACGCCTGGCACTCCTGGCACCCTGAGGGCGCACCCTTGGCACCGTTGGCACCCCAGGCACCCCTGGCACCCTGAGGGCGCACCCCTGGCACCGTTGGCACCCCTGGCACCTTGGCACCCTGAGGGCGCACCCCTGGCACCGTTGGCACCCCTGGCACCTTGGCACCCTGAGGGCGCACCCCTGGCACCGTTGGCACCCCAGGCACCCCTGGCACCCTGGCGGTGCACCCTGGTTTTCTGCTTCCCACTTCCGAACGCGCCCCGTCCGCATCCGGGCAGAACGGCGGCCGGGCTCGTCCCCGTGACTTCGCCGTGGGGGGGGCGCGGCGGGTGGCCGCCGGGAGTAGGCTGTGGGATGGCAGGCGGCCGCCTGCCGGGAGGAGCCCATGCCGCCACAGGACCACCAGAGCGAGAAGGCGCTCGCGTCGTTCATCCGCGCCGGCGTCGAGCGGCGTCCCGACCAGGCCTACGGTGACTACTTCAAGGGGCAGCGCGCGTCCTGCGCGCTCGGCGCGGCCTATGAGGGCATGTACCGGCTGCCGCGCGAGGTGGGCGGCCTGCACCCGACGAAGGACCTCGACTGGTTCTTCGATTGCCTCGAGGGCACCGTCCGCAAGTGCCCGGCCGGCGGGTGCCACAAGAAGCTCGTGCTCGCCGCCATCATCGTGCACCTGAACGACGAGCATCGCTGGTCGCGCGAGCAGATCGCCGCCTGGCTCGAGGACGAGCAGGCCAACGGGCGCGTCGTCCTCACGGAGTGATCCGTGAGGAATCAAGAATCAAGAATCAAGAATTTAGAAAGGGGAACCAGGGTCTCCAATTTCTTGATTCTAAATTCTTGATTCTTGATTACTCACGGATCACCAGTGCGGGATCGATCCGTGTCGCCCGTCGGGTGGGCGCGTAGCTGGCCGCGAGGACGACGCCGCTGATTGCGGCTGCGCCTGCGGCGATGGCGATCGGGTCGAGGGGCGTGACGCCTGGCAGGGCGGAGCGCGCGGCCAGTGCCAGCGCCACGCTCAGTCCCAGCCCGATGACGATGCCGGGGATCGCGGTCTGGAAGGCCTGGCCGACGATCAGGCGCCGGACGTCTCCCGGCGACGCGCCGAGCGCCATCCTGACGCCGATCTCGCGGCGCCGCACCTCGACGAACCACGCGACCAGCCCGTAGAGCCCCATGGCGCTCAGGGCCAGCGCCACCGCGCCGAGCGCCGTCGCGGCGCCCGCGGCGGCGCGGCCGGGCAGCAGTTCGAGCGCGAGGTGGTCCTCGAGCGTCCGCGGGAAGAAGCCGATGACACCCGGTCCCACCTCGTCGAGCGCGGCCTGGATGGCGGCGAGCGCGCGGCGCTCGTCCCCCGACGTCCGGGCGATGAGCGCCAGGCCGAACTGCGGCGCCTCCGGGACGTACACGTTCAGCCCGCCGGGTTCCGACAGCGACAGGTATCGCGCATCGCGCGCCACCCCGACGACCTGCAGCGTCCGTCCCGGTCCGTCGAGGACGAGCGCCCGGCCAATGGCGTCGCCGCCCTCCCACAGCCGCGCGGCCAGAGTCTCGTTGACCACTGCCACGTCGGCGCCGCGTTCGGCCTCGGCGGCCGTGATGTCGCGGCCGGCGACGAGGGGGATGCCGACCGTGTCGAGATAGCCGTCGGTGACCCGCAGCCAGGTGGCGTCCGCGGCCCGCGCCGTGTCGCCGGGCCGGCGGATGCCGGTGGTCGGCGTCGAGGGGTCCACGGGCGCGCGGCTGGCCATGGCGGCGCCGGTGACGCCCGGGAGCGCGCGCGTCCGCGCGAGGGCGTCGCGCGCGAGCGCGGGCAGCGTGGCCGCGTCGGGCACCGCGGGCTCGACGTCGAAGTCCATCGCCACGAGCCCGGCCCGCGCGAAGCCGGCGTCGGCCGTGGCCAGGCCGTCCACGCTGCGCGCGAGCAGCGCCGCGCAGACGATGAGCGCGAGCGAGAGCGCGACCTGGGCGGACACGAGGGCGCCGCGCACGCGGGGCAGCGCCGCCGACGCGTTGCGGGCCATGCCGTCACGCAGCGCCCCGGCCAGGTCCACGCGGATGGCCCACGCGGCCGGCGCCACCGCGAGCAGCACGCCGGCCAGCACCCCGGCCAGCGACAGGCCAAGGACGACGGCCGGTCCGGCGGGCAGGTCCACGCGCAGCGTGAGCGTGGGCTGGAGCGCGACGTCCGACACGGCCCGCCGCGCCCAGGCGTAGAGCCCCGCCGCGATCACGCCGCCGGCCGCGCCGATGAGGGCGCCCTCGAGGATCCGCCGGCGCATGATGGCGAGCCGGCCCGCGCCGATGGCCATGTGCACCGCGGCCTGGCGGCGTTCGGCGGCCGCGCGGGCGAGCAGCAGGCCCGCGACGTTGGCGGCGGCGGCCAGCAGGATGAGCCCGGCCAGCGCGGCGAGGACGGCGGAGAGCACGACCGCGGGCGCGCGCTGGCTGCCCGTCAGGACGAGGCCCGGCTCCGCCAGCAGCCGGCGGTCGCGCCAGGCGCCGGGGAAGGCCTGGCGGAGGTCGCCAGCGGCGCTGGCGAGCTGGGCGGCGAATGCCGCATCCCTGCCCGGCGCTGGCAGGGCGACGGCGACCCACCAGCGGTCGTCCGGGTTCGTGCGCCAGCCGGGGTTGAGCATGGCGTCGCCGGCGGCGGTGGGGAGCCACGCGTCGACGCTGGCGCCGAAGTACGCGCTCGAGCCCCGGTCGCGCGCGACGCCGACGACCGTGACGCTGGTCGCGTTGATCGTGACGGCCCGCCCGACGATCGTGGGATCGGCGCCGAGGCGGGTGCGCCAGGCGGCCTCGCTCACGACGGCCACGGGCGGCGCGCCGGGGCGGTCGTCGCCCGCGAGCAGGCCGCGGCCCACCACCGTCTCCATGCCCACGAGGGAGGCGTATCCAGCGGTCACCACCTCCCCGAGCCCCTGGACGAGCGTCGACCCGTCCCGCAGGACGATCGGCTGCAGGTTGACGGCGCCGGTGGCGGCGGACAGGCGCGGGGCGAGGCGTTCGAGTTCGGCCCACGAGAACCGCCGGTCCGGCTGGCCGTCGCGATCGGCCCACGCGAGGCGCCGCAGGCGTTCACCGTGCACGGGGCTGATGGGCCTGAAGAGGAGCGCGTCGGCCATGCCGACGGCGCCGGCGACGGCCGCCAGGCCGCAGGCCAGCATCACGGCGGCGCCGAGCGATCCGACCGGGCGGCGACGCAGGGCGCGCGCGGCCAGTTGCAGGTCGCGCGCGAGACCGACAGGCGCGCGCGCCGCGTGGCGCCGCAGCGCGGCGCCGGCATACGCGGCGGCCAGGGAGGCGGCCTCCCGGGCGAGCCACCACCGGGCGCGCGCGGCGCCGCGGGTGGCGACGGCGACGGCGTAGTCCTGGGCGAGGTCGGCGAGCACGAGCCCGGCGTCCCGGCGTGGCGCGAGTCGGGCCAGGACCGCCGTGACGAGCCGGGGCAGCGGGGGGGCGGTCACGAGGGCTTCCCGATGAGCGCCTCGAGGCCGTCGCGCATGCGCTCGACCGCGTGGAGGGCGCGGCGCAGGGCGGTGAGCCCGCGCGGCGCCACGCGATAGAAGCGCCGGGGCCGGCCGCCGGTCCCGTCGGTGTCGTCGAGCCGGGAGGCGAGGAGGCGCTTGGCTTCGAGGCGGTCGAGGGTGACGTAGACGGCGCCGCGGGCGACCGCGCGTCCCGTGCGGGCCTCGATGGCGGTCCGCACGGCGGGCGGGTACGCGGCGTCGCCGAGGTGCAGCACCGCGAGGAGGACGAGGACTTCGAATTCGCCGAGCGGACCCTGGGCCATCTTGAATGCCTACCTTGTTGGCATCATGCCGACATCGTAGGCAGGCTGTCAAGGGCTAGGGGATCTCAGATTTCAGATTGAAGATTGCAGATTGGGTGTACAGAGAGAGCGGGCGGCTGGCCGCCAGGCCATGCCGCCCGCCCGTATCACGAGACCTCGGATCCGAGATCCGGCATCGTCAGACTGCAAGCGTCAAGCTGCAATCTGAGATCTGAAATCTCCTTACCATGTGACCCGGACGCCGAAGCGGATCACCCGCGGCGCGACGATGCCGCTGATGTTGTTGGCGTTGCTGGCGTTCTGGTTGCGGCGCTGCGCGAGCACCGTGTTCACGTTGCCGAGGTTGAACACCTCCATCGACGGGCGGAGCGTCATCGACGCGACCTTGATCGACTTGTCGAGGCGGAAGTCCAGCGTCTGGAGGTTCGGCAGGCGCACGTCCCCGAACGGGTCGAGCAGCACGACGGCCTGGCCGGCCGAGTTGGCCCGGTTCGGCGACTGGATGCCCTGCGGGAACGGGTAGCCCTGGCGGGCGTTGTAGAACCCGGAGATGTTGATGTCGTAGGGCAGCGTGTACTGCCCGCCCAGCTTCACGAGCCACTTGGCGTTGGTGAAGATGTTGTCGATGCCGCTGCCGCTCGACTCGGGCGCGTAGATCTGGCTGCCCGGGCACGAGGTCACGGTGCACGTCGGGTCCTCGTAGGCCGCCGGCGAGTCCCACGTGTCGACCGCGTCGTTGTAGGCGTAGCTGGCGTTCATCGACCAGCGGTTCGCGTACCGCTTCTGGAACGTCAGCTCGATGCCGTTGTAGTCGCGCCACCGGTCGGGCACGTTCGTGCGGATGAACGCGGACGGCAGCGGGATGCTCGGCTGGTAGTAGGTGACCGTGTCGCACCGCGCGCCGGCCGGGCAGGTGGTCGCGGTGTAGTTCACGGGCACGTAGTCCGCGCTGGTCAGGCCGACGCGGTCCTGCCAGTTGAAGCGGTCGTACTTCCGCCAGATGTAGCTGGCGCCCACGGCCATGGTCGGGCCGACCTGCCGGTCGAAGCCCACGATGAACTCGCGCGTCCGGTCGTTCTTGATGTTCGGGTCGACCGTGCCGGGCGACAGGAAGTTGCTGGGGTTGGCCGGGTTGTAGGCCGCGCTCCGGCTCAGGATACGGCTGTAGTCCAGCTCGTTGGCCTGGACGAACTCGTCGCCGTTCAGGTCGGTCCACGGGTAGCGGACGAACACCGCGCCCGTCGCCGCCAGCTCGTTCGACAGCTGCCCCGGCGCCATCTGGCCGAAGTAGATCGAGTACGACGCCGACAGGACCGACCGGCCGTCGCCCATCAGGTCGTAGGTCGCGCCCAGGCGGGGCGAGACGTCGGTCCACACCACGCCCGCATCCGCGCCGGGGAAGTCGACCGACGGCAGCACCTGCGGCGCGTACGGGTGGGCGGCGACGGTCGACGCGGCCGAGAAGTCGTCCTGCCGGTCGACGCGCACGCCGAGGTTCAGCGTGAGGCGGTCCTTGGTGACCGTGTCCTGCACGTAGAACGCGTGCGTGTTCAGGTGCGACCGCGAGTCGCCGTCCCGGTAGAGGTCCGCGGAGTTCGCGACGCCGTTCGTGAACCGCGCGATCGTGTTGCCGCCGCGGTGGTTCAGGCTGATCGAGTGCGCCGAGCGCCACCGGTAGCCGAACTTGAAGGCGTGGTCGGCCCCGAGGGCCGCGGGCAGGAAGTAGTTGCTCGACACGTCGAAGCTGTTGGTCGGCCGCAGGAAGATCGACTGCTGGAACGACCGTCCGTTCAGCCCCGTCGTCGTCTCGAGGCTCTGCTGGACGTCAGCCAGCGAGTCGTCGTGGAAGTCGAGGACGAAGTTGTTGCCGAGGTGCGACCAGGTCATGTCCATCAGCCAGCGATCGCTGATGACGTGCTGGTCGCTCAGCTTCCAGAACGGGCCCGGGCCCGTGTTCCAGCCGAACTTGCCGTACTCGCTCGACACCGCCTTCTGGCGGTACGTCGTCTCGATCGGCCGCGTGTCCGACGCGTCGCGCGCGCTCCGGACCTTCTCGGCCCAGGTGTTCTGGAACGTCAGGCGGTTGTTCGTGAACGCCGCCCACTGGACCTTCCAGTTGTAGTTGTTCAGGGTCGTCAGGTCCGTCTCGAGGCAGTCGCGGAGCTGGCTCGTGTTCAGCAGGAACGGGATCTGGCTCGCCGGCACGCCGGCGGGCCGGCACGTCGGCGTGTTCTTGAAGAAGCCGACCACGCCGACCTTGACGTCCTGCGTGCCGTAGGAGCCCCAGAACCACGCCTTGCCCTTCTTGATCGGGCCGCCCACGTCGAAGCCGTAGTCGCGGATGTTCTGGATCGGCGCGCCGGAGCCCGCGCCCGCGGCGCGAATCTCGTCGGTGACGTTGTCGGCCTCGAACTTCTGGTCCGTGACGTAGACGCGGCCCGAGCCCTTGAAGCGGTCGGTGCCGCTCTTGGTCACGAGGTTGATGCCGACCCCGCCGGTCTGCTGCGTCACGTCGGCGCCGCCCGTCGTCACCTGCATCTCCTCGAGCATGTCGAAGTCGTAGTAGATCGGCGACGCGCCGGTGGCCGACATGTCGGTGATGTCGACGCCGTCGATCGACCACTTGTTGTTGCCGGTGGAGGAGCCGCGCGAGATGTAGCCCGACTGCTGGCCTGACTGGCTGCCGCCGACGTTGACGCGGTCCATCGTGATCGCGGGCGCGCGCTCCAGCATGACCCACGGGTCACGCGCCGACGGCAGGTTCTGGAGCGTCTCGAGGTCGAAGGTCGACTTCGTGCCCGTCTCCTTGGTGTCGACGAGGGGGCTCTCGCCCGTCACCGTCACCGTCTCCTGCACGCTCGAGAGGTTCAGCTCGCCGTTCACCTGGGCCGTGAAGCCGATGGTGATCCGGATGTCCTGGCGGACCATCGTCTGGAAGCCGGGCAGCTCGAACCGCACCTCGTAGGTGCCGACCGGCAGTTCCGGCACCCGGTAGGTGCCGGTCTCCGACGTGATGACGACGCGGGGCTGGATCAGGGTCGGTCCGGACACGGTGACCGTGACACCCGGCAGGACCGCGCCGGTGTTGTCGACCGCGCGACCGAAGATCTCGCCCGTCTGCTGCTGGGCCGCGGCCACACCGACCGAGCACGCCAGCAGCAGCGCGAGCCACAACGAGGTTCGAAGGGTTCTCATCCGTCCTCCTCGACCGGCCACCGGCCGGCCTCAACCGCCGTCCGCAAGCGCCGGACGGCAACGGATGAGCTGTAGGCAGTTCCTGTACCAGCGTTCGTCCCGACAGAATTCAGCCAAATCTTGTTGTTATGGTTGAGCTGGTAGAACGGTCGTTCAAAACCTTGTAGGAAGGCCCCGTTTTTCATCCAAATTTCCGCATCCGGATACGGATGTCGGCCTTCCATTTCACCTCGAACCGGCGCAAGTGCGCCCTGGCGCCGCCTGTGGCGCCCGGGGCCGTGAACAGTTCACAAAGTAGACTCGTCTACTGGAGACAGGCATGTCCCGCGCATTTCTCGGCGAATTCGAACACCGCGTCCTCCTGGCGATCCTCGGCGCCGGCGAGGCCGGCACGTCCCGGGCCATTCGCGAACGGCTGGCCCGGTCCTCCGACCAGGAGGTCTCCCGCGGCGCCCTCTACACGACATTGGATCGCCTCGAGGCCAAGGGCCTCGTGCGCTGGACGGCCCGGCCGGGCGGCGACACCCGCGACGGCCTGCCCGAGCGGTCCTACCAGGTCACGGCGACGGGGCTCGCGGCGGTCCGCGCCTCCCGGCGCACGCTGCTCGACCTCTGGAGCGGGCTCGAGGACCTGCTCGAGGGATGAGGCCTCCGCCGCTCGCCGACCGTCTGCTCGCGCGGTGCCTGCCCCCCGGCACGGCCGGCCTCTCCCTGCTCGGCGACCTGCGCGAGGACTTCCACGAGCGGCGCCGGCGCGGCCGCGGCGCGCGGGCGTGGTACTGGCGGCAGGCGCTTGCGCTCGCCTGGCACTACCGCGGCCGCGCCCGGGGCGTCCGCGCCTGGCCCCGCCCCCCGAGAGGAGGCCCCATGTTCGACTTCCGCCGCGACCTGACCGCCGCGCTCCGGCTTGCCCGACAGGCGCCGGGCCACACCGCCGTCATCGTCCTCACGCTGGCGGCCGCGATCGGCGCGGCCACGATCGCCTTCTCGTTCGTCGATCTCGTCGCGCTCCAGGGCCTGCCCATTGCCGAGCCCGGCCGCACGGTCATCGTGTACGGCGTGGACCCGCGGCAGGGCAACCGCCGGGCGCCGGTGTCGCTCGGGGACTTCGTCGACTATCGCGAGCGCGTCGGGTCGGTCACGGACCTCTCGGCGTGGTCGCCTCGCCCGGCGACGCTCGTCCACGACCAGCTCGCGCAGGCGGTGGAGGTCAACGGGGTCACCGGGGACTTCGCCGCGGCCTGGCGGCTCCGGCCCGCGCTGGGCCGGCTCATCGGCCCGGGCGACGACGCGCCGGGCGCGCCGCGCGTCGCCGTGTTGTCCCATGCCTACTGGCAGCGCGAATTCGGCGCCTCGCCCGGCGTGCTCGGCCGGGGCGTCCTCATCGATGGCACGCCGCACACCATCGTGGGGGTCATGGAGGCGGGCGCCGAGGCCGGAGACTTCGCGCGCTTCGCGGCCTGGGTGCCGCTGGTCGTCCAGGCGGGCACGCCGCGCGACAGGCGCGATCTCGTCCTGACGGCGCGGCTTGGCGACGGCGTCACGGCGCAGGGCGCCGCCGCGGAGTTCGCCGCCGTGGCGCGGGGCATCGAGCGGGAGCACCCGGACACCGCCGCGGGCTGGACGGTCAACGTCCTCCAGGCGGGCGAGGCGGTCGGAGGGGAGAACCTCTGGGCGGTGCTGACGCTCCTCGTCGTGGCGGTCGGGTTCGTCATGGCCATCGCCTGCGCGAATGTCGCGAGCCTGCTCCTGGCGCGGGCCACGGCGCGCGAGCGCGAGATGGCCCTCCGCGCGGCACTTGGTGCGGGGCGGCTGCGCCTGGCCAGGCAGATGCTCATCGAGGGGCTGCTGCTCGGCGTCGCCGGCGGGGCCGCGGGGCTGCTGGTGGCGGAGGGCGGTTTGCGGCTGATCCGCTCCGTCGATGCGGAGCCTCTCTTCCGGCAGTTGACCATCGACCCGCACGAGCTGCTCTTCGCGGCCGCGCTCGCCGTGCTGGCGCCGCTCGCCTTCTCGCTGGCGCCGGCACTGCGGGTGGGCCGGGTCGATCTGCGTTCGACGCTCAACGCCGGCGGCGCGCGCAGCGGGTCGGCCCGCGCCGGGGGCCGGAACGTCCTGGTCGTCGCGCAACTCGCACTGGCCGTCACGCTCGTGACCGCCGCGGGGCTGGCGGTCCGCACCGCCGTGAACCTGTCCGCCATCCCCCCTGGGTTCGATGCGGACCGCCTGCTGACGTTCGGCCTCGAGTTCGATCCGGCGTCATACGGCGATCCGGCGCAGGCGCGCCAGGCCGCCGGCGCCATCGCCGACCGTCTCACGGCGTTGCCCGGCGTCGCCGGCGCGGCCCTCATTGAGGACCTGCCGGCCGTCGGCGGGGAGCGCGTGGTCACGCTCGGCGTGGACGGCGCACGCCCGCGGCCGGACGATGCGCCGTGGGCGCAGCAGCTGGGCGTCGGCGACGGCGCGCTGGAGACGCTGGGCGTGCCGGTGATTGCCGGGCGTTCGTTCAGTGCGACCGAGGTCGCAAGCGGCGCGCCCCTGGCGCTCGTCAGCCTGGCGGCCGCCGAGCGGTACTTCGGCGGCGCGACGTCCGCCCTGGGACGCCGCGTGCGGGTGGTGGCGGACGGAGCGGACCAGGAGCGCCAGGTGATCGGGGTGACGGGCGACGTGCGCGCCGGCGACCTCGCGCAGGGCATGCCCCCGCGGATCTGGACTCCGCTCCCGGCGACCCGCCGGCTCGATGTGATCGTGCGCGCCCCGGGCGATCCACTCGACGTGGCCGCCGCGGTGCGCCAGGCGCTGCGCGAAGTCGCGCCGGGGCTCCCCCTGAGGGACTTCGAGTCCTACCGGGTGTCACTCGACCGCCGCGGCGCCAGCGACCGGATCGTCATCGGCATGTTCGCCGGCTTCGCCGTCCTCGCGCTGGTGCTGGCGACGACGGGCCTCTACGGCCTCGTGGCCTACTCGGTGAGCCGGCGGCGCGCGGAGTTCGGCACGCGCTTCGCGCTCGGCGCCCAGGCGGGCGACGTGCTTCGCCTCGTGGTGCGGCAGGCGGTCGTGCTGCTCGGCGCCGGCCTGGCGCTCGGCCTCGCCGGCGGCCTGGCGGCCGCGACCGCCATGCGAGGCATGTTCTACGGTGTCGGCCCGGCCGACCCCGTCAACCTCGGCGTCGTCGTGCTGATGCTGACGACGGTCACCCTGGCCGCCGCCGCCGGCCCGGCGTGGAAGGCCAGCCGGGTGGACCCGATCGAGGTCCTTCGGAATGAGTAATCAAGGGCTTCTTCGATGAGGAATCAAGAATCGAGAATCAAGAATCCAGAAACAAGGACCCGAAGCTCGCCGGCGCGGTCCCGGTCCTTGATTCTTGATTCTTGATTCTTGGTTCTTGATTACTCATCGAAGAAAAAGTGGCGCCGTCCGTTCCGGTCAGGAGGTCCGGTCCGCAACGACGCCAACGGCCCCGCGGTGTCGGCGTCGGGGCACCGGGGGAACTCGGGTCGCGTGTGGGCGCGCCACGCGCGTGAAGGGCTGCGCCACCGCCGTGGCTTGACGGAGGTGGGGGCCGCCGGCTCGGGACCCGCTGGACGCGCCGGCAGCCGCGAGGGCTGGGGGCGTCGGTAGAGGGGGCGGGCCCGATGGGGGCGATCAGGCCGGCCGGCGCTGTCGCGTCAGGCCGCCACCGACGGTGGGGGCGGCCGGCGCACGGAGACAGGACAGGTGGCTCCCGAACGACATGACGGAAAGAAATGTACGCCGAGGAATCATTGCATGCAACGCATGCAGCATCCGCATGCCCCGACGGTTCTGTCGGACACGATTGTGGGGACAATTGTGTCGAGGGATTCTTGATTCTTGATTCTTGATTCTTGATTACTCAACGAGCGTTAGCGAGTAAGCATGGGTAGCGCGGTCAAGAAGGACGTGACGAGCGCGACGAGCGTGGCGCCGAGGCAGAGCAGGGCGACGACGAGGTGATCGACGCGCTCGGGCTTCAGCGGGTCGAGGAGCTGGCCGACGAAGTAGCCGCCCGCGAAGCCGCCCAGGTGCGCCCAGTTGTCGATGCCGGGCATGATCAGGCCGAACACGCCGAGGAAGAGCGCGTACTGCAGGCCGGCCTGCGCCGTGTGACTGCTGCCGGTCCGGTGGCCGTGGTACATGACGGCGCCGAGCAGGCCGAAGATCGGCGCCGACGCGCCGACGGTGAACTGCGCGCCGCGCAGGAAGAAGATGGGGATGCCGCCCAGGTACGCGCCGGCGAGCGTCGACAGGCCGAAGCCCGTCACGCCGGCGAGCGTGTAGAGGATGACCATCCGCCCGGGGCCGTAGAGATCGGCGACGACGGGCGCGAGCTGCCGGATCCAGAGGACGTTGAACAGGATATGCAGCACGCCCGCGTGCAGCCACCCGGCCGTCAGCAGCGTCCACCAGCGGCCGAACGTCACGACCGGCACCGACCCGCTCGCCCCCAGCAGGAACAGCACCTCGGTGCTCGGCGCGAGCATCATCTGCAGGCCGCTGCGCGACAGCAGCAGCGACAGGACGTACAACGTGATGCACCCGCCCATCACGATGGGCACGAAGCCGAGGTCGTGGCCGAGCCGCCTGAGCGCCGGGGCGAAGCCCCAGAGGCCGGGGTTGCGCCGGCCGCAGTTGTAGCAGGTCTCGTCGTTCACGCCGACCAGCACGCCGCAGGACGTGCAGATGACCGACCCCTCCGTCTGGCGCTTCAGGAACATCCCGACATGATACCGGCTCGGGCCACCGAGCGGGGCCCGGCGTTACAATGGCCGAAGTGGCGGGGATGGCCACAGATGGCACAGATGCCACAGATGCCACAGATGGCACGGATGCCACGGATACCACGGTTGGCACGGATGCCACGGATACCACGGTTGGCACGGATGCACGTGGCCGACCGCCAGCCGGAGCAGGCCGACCGGCACGTAGGCCGACTCGCCGCCGCACCCAAATCACAAGATCACAAGATCACAAGATTATGAACCGCCTGATAGTGGCCATGACCGGCGCCACCGGCGCCATCTACGGCATCCGTCTCCTCGAGCTGCTCAGGGACACCGACATCGAGACGCATCTCGTCATGAGTCCGTGGGCGGTGCGGACGATGACGCACGAGACGCGCTACGGCAAGGCCGACGTCGAGGCGCTGGCCGACCACGTGCACCATCCGGGCGACCAGGGCGCGGCGATCTCGAGCGGGTCCTTCGTGACGATGGGGATGATCGTGGCCCCGTGCAGCGTCAAGTCGCTTGCGGCCATTGCCCATGGCCTCGGCGACCATCTCGTCCACCGCGCCGCCGACGTCGTGCTGAAGGAGCGCCGCAAGCTGCTGCTCGCGGTCCGCGAGGCCCCGCTCTCCGAGATCCACCTCGAGAACATGCTGAAGCTCGCCCGCATGGGCGTCGTCATCAGCCCCCCGGTGCCGTCCTTCTACCAGAAGCCGGCCTCCATCGACGACATGGTGACCTTCACCTGCCGCCGCATGCTCGACAGCGTCGGTGTCCACCTCGACGGCGAACGCTGGGACGGCGAAATGGGGACGGGGCGTCACTGAGGAATCAAGAATCAAGAATTGATTCTTGATTCTTGATTCTTGATTCTTGATTCTTGATTCCTCAGGATCCTTCCAGCAGTTCCCTGACGCGCGGTTCGAGCTCGTCGGCCGTCATGCGCCCGGGGTGGTAGAGGCGCACGATGCCCTCGCGGTCGATGAGGACGATGGTGGGGGTGGTCGAGGTGCCGTAGCGCGTGAAGGCCTCGGCGCTCACCGGCACGCTCATCCGGACGTCGCCGAAGTGCTCCGCGCGCACTTCCCCGATGTACTTCATCTCGGTGGCGGCGTCGGCCGGCTCGCGGCCCGCGACGTAGCCGTAGCGCTGGGTCAGGCCCACGACGACGAGGCCGTCGGCCGCGTACTTCCGCTCGATCGCGGCCAGGTCCGGGGCGGTCTGCTTGCAGTCCGGGCACCAGTGCGCCCACAGGAAGAGGACGATGGCCTTGCCCTTGAGCGAGTCGAGGGTCGGCGGCACGGTGCCGATGTACTCCGCCACCGGCCAGGCCGGCGCGGGCTTGCCCTCGATCGTGAGCAGGTTCAGGTTCTTGTTGAGGCGCGCGACGATCGACGTGTCCTTGAACGCGTCGAGGTTGCGCTCGAGCACGCGGACGGCCGTGCCCAGGTCGCCCTGCTTCGCGAGCGCCTGCGCCTGCACCTCGATGGCGGCGCCGAGGGCGATCGGCAGGTGGGGCTCCTCGTCGAGGGGGCGCGTGTCGGCGACCTCGAGCGACAGCCGCTCCGTCTCGTAGGCGTACTTGAGCGCCTCGTCCAGGCGCCCCGCGGCGAGCAGCCCGCGCCCCATCCACGACAGCGCCTCCAGCGCCAGCGGCGTGTTGCCGTGCGCCGCCATGAAGCCGCGCACCACCTGGTCGGCGGCGGCGAAGTCGCCCGTGGCGATGGCCGCCCGGGTCTCCTTCACGATGTCCGGCGGCGCGGCCGCCGGCGCGGCGGCCTGGGCCGCGGCCATGGCGGGCAGCAGGATCGAGACGGCGAGGGCGGCGACGGCGGTCAGGGCGCGTTTCGGCATGACACCATTCCTACGCCGGACGGGTCCGGGCGGTTTCACTGGGCGCGGGACGGCGCGGGCGTCCCGAAGTACTTGCGGTACCAGGCGATGCTGCGCTCCAGCCCGTCCACGACGTGCGCGGTCTCCCGCAGGCCGTGGCCTTCGCGCGGGTAGCGGAGCAGCACCGTGTCCACGCCGACCTCGTGGAGCGCCACGTAGAACTGCTCGGCCTCCGCGATGGGCACGTCGTTGTCGTTCTCGCCGTGGATGAAGAGCGTCGGCGTCTTCACATCCTTCGCCAGGCGGATGGGCGAGCGCTCCCACAGCATCTCCACGATGCCGTCCTCGTGCGGGAAGCCGCCGTACTCCACGGCCAGGTAGTCGTGGTAGTAGGCCATGTAGTTGAAGCTCACGAGGTTCGAGATGCCGGCCGTCGGGATCGCGGCCTTGAACCGGTCGGTCTGCGTGATGATCCAGTTGGTGAGCTGCCCCCCGTAGCTGCCGCCCTCGATGCCGAGCCGCGCCGGGTCGATCCAGGGGTAGCGCGCGAGCGCCGCGTCGACCGCGGCCAGCACGTCCTTCGCCTCGCCGCCGTCCTGGTCCCGGAAGATGGCGTCCGTCAGCGCCTGGCCGTAGCCGGTCGACCCCCGGTAGTTGACCATCAGCGACGACCAGCCGAGGCCGGCGTAGACCTGCGCCTTCTGGTTGAAGGCCGGCCCCTGCTGGCCGTGCGGCCCGCCGTGGATCATCACGATCATCGGGTGCGTGCCGCTGGCCGACGCGGCCCGGGCGCCCGACCGCTCCAGGGGCTTGGTCAGGAAGGCCTCGACCTCCAGGCCGTCGAAGCTCTTGAACGTGAAGGCCTCGACGTCGGCGATGGCCCGCGTGTCGAGCAGCGGGCGGTTGAGCCGGGTGACGCGCGTCGGCGCGGCGTCGCCCTTCTTCACGTACAGGTCGGCCGGCGCGTCCGGCGTGGCCAGCGCGTACGCCACGACGCCGGCGCCCACGCCCCACGAACCCACGCTGCCGCGCTCGCCCACGACGACCTCCGGCGCGCCGCCGGCGGCCGGCGCCCGCATCAGCCGCACCGTGCCGCGGTGCTGGGACGTGAAGTAGACGGAGCGGCCGTCGGGGGACCAGTCCGGCGGCCCCTGCCGCTCGTCCAGGGCCTTGCCCACCTCCACCTTGCCCGTCCCGTCCGCGTTCATCACCCACACGTGCGTGTCCTCCATCGTCGTCTCCGACGAGGTGAGGTCGCGGGTCGTGCCGCTGTAGGCGATGCGGGTGCCGTCGGGTGACCAGCGGGGGTAGTACTCGGCGCTCTTCGTGTCGGTGATGCGCCGCGCCGGCCCGCCGGCCACCGGGACGGCGAAGAGGTCGTAGTTGAAGACGCGGTCCGGGTCGGGGCCGCGGTTCGAGACGAACAGGATCTCGTCGCCCTTCGGCGCCCAGTCGAGCGAGTGCTCGTAGTAGGTGCCCTCGGTGAGCTGGCGTACGGCCTTGGTCGCCACGTCGGCGATGAAGACGTGCAGGCGCTTGTTGTCGTTGAAGCGCGTGAGGCCCTCGCCCGCGTGCGGCTTGTAGAGGTAGCGCGTGATGACCATCGGGTCGCCGTTGGCGTCGGCCTCGGGCCCGGGCGTCGCCGAGACGAAGGCGATGTGCCGGCCGTCGGGCGACCACGCCACCGAGTCGCCCGAGGACGGCAGGGGGTGGTTCGTGCCCTCGATGGGCGCGATGAGCCGCGCGTGCTCGCCCTTGGCATCGGCGACGACCAGCCCGCTGCCCTCCGGCGTGCTGCCGGTGTAGGCCACCCACCGGCCGTCGGGCGACCAGCGGACGCCGGAGCCGCCGGTCAGCTTCGTCGCCGTGCCGCTGGCGACCTCCGCGATCCAGGTCTCGGAGTACGGCCGGCCCGGCTTGTCGCTGTGCGTCACCGTGTAGGCGACGTGCGAGCCGTCAGGGGCGACGGCCACCGAGCCCGCGGACTCGAGGGCGTAGAGGTCGGCCGGCTGCAGCGCCTGCGGCTGCTGCCCGACGGCAAGCGTGGTGGCGGCGAGGACGCCGGCGAGGCCGGCCAGCAGGGTGGCGCGCATGCCGCCGAGTATACCGGCAAGCCGCCGCCAGGCGGCCGGATCAGGCCGTCGCCGCCGGCTCGGCCAGGCCGCGGACCCCGACGAGGAAGCACGCGAGGCCGAAGCCGACGAGGATCGCGCAGGGCAGGGCCATCTCGGCCGGCGAGAACCCCCGCCAGACGGCGCCCTCGATCGCGAGGATGGCCCACTTGATGGGGCTCAGGGCGCCGAGCGTGAGCATCCAGGGCGGCATCGCGAACTGCGGGATCATCGCGCCGCCGAAGAGCGCCATCGGCATCATCAGCGCCCACCCCGCGCCGCCCACCGACTGCTCCGTGCGCCCCAGCCCGGCGATCATCATCATGAAGCCCACGAAGGCGAGCGCGGCCGAGACGCCCGCCGCGGCGAGCAGCGGCCACGAGTCGGGCGACACGCCGAACGCCAGGGCCCCGAGCGCGAAGAGGCCCCCCTCGATCAGCATCAGCGCCGCGAAGCAGGCGAGCGCCTTGCCCGCGAGCAGGGCGGTCAGGCCGATGGGCGCGACCTGGAGGCGGACGTAGGTGCCGCGCACGCGCTCGGTCACGAGGCCGATCGCGAACGTCATGACGCACCCGATGATGCCCCACACGACGCCCTGCGGGAACGTCACCTCGAACGCGTTGGCGGGCCTGCCGCCGCGCCGCTCGCGGGCGATGTCGGTGCGCGTCACCGCCAGCGGCTCCCAGCCGCCCGGCCCGCCCGTCTCGCGGCTGGCCGGGGTCCCGAGGAACGTGTCGAGCGCGCCGAGGAAGCGTCGCAGCTCGGTGTCGCCGGGCTCGGCTGGCTTCTGGTCGAGCTGCCCGATCGCGTCCTCGACCATGCGGCGCGACGCCCCGGTGTCGGTGAAGAGCCGCTCCATGTCGGCCATGCCGTGCTTGAGCAGCATGCCCTCGATCATGCCGGCCTCGGCCTGCCGCGCCGGGTCGATGCCGATGACCAGGCGCCGCGGGGGGCCGTAGAAGAGCCGCCCGGAGGCCGCCCCGAAGCCGGGCTCGATGACGACGAAGGCCGCGCGCTCGCCCCGTCGCACCGCCGTCTCGGCGTCGGCGCGGGCCGCCGGCGCGACGTCGAGGTCGCCCGACGCGCGGAGCTCGTCGACGAAGGCCCGCGACTGGGGCGTCCCGTCCTCGTCGACGACGAAGACGCGGGGCGCCCGGAGGCCGCCGTCCTCGGCCGGGCCCGAGAACACGTAGCCGAAGAGCACGGCGACCACGACGGGCCAGGCGAACGTGAAGAACAGCCCGGACTTGATGCGGGTGAGGACGCGAAGATCCTTGGCGGCGAGGGCGAGGATGGGGCGCATGGTGTCAGTCCCGGAGGCTGCGGCCGGTGAGGTGCAGGAAGACCTGTTCGAGCGTCGCGCGCTCGACGTGGAAGCGGTCGATGGGCGTGGTGGCGGCGATCCGGTTGAGCGCCGCGAGCGGGTCGGGCGTCTCGACGTGCTGCTCCCCGTCCCGCGTCGTGACCACCAGGCGGGGCGCGCCGCCGTGCGCGGCCAGCAGCTCCGCCAGCGTGCCGAGCGCCAGCAGCCGCCCGTGATCGACGATGGCGACGCGGTCGCAGAGGCGCTCGGCTTCTTCCATGTAGTGCGTGGTGTAGATCACCGTGCGTCCCTCGCGCTTGAGCGCGAGGATCGTGTCGAAGATCTGGTTGCGCGACTGCGGGTCCACGCCGGCCGTCGGCTCGTCGAGCAGGACGAGCCGCGGGTCGTGGAGCAGCGCGGCCGCCAGGTTCAGCCGGCGCTTCATCCCGCCGGAATACCGGTCCACGCGGTCGTCCGCGCGGTCGGCGAGGCGCACGAAGTCGAGGCACCAGTCGACGCGTGCCTGCAGGGCCGCGCCGGCGAGGCCGTACATCCGCCCGAAGAAGCGCAGGTTCTCGCGCGCGGTCAGCACGTCGTAGAGGGCGAGGGCCTGTGGCGCCACGCCGATGGCGCGGCGCACCTCCGGGTCGCGCGGGTCGCCCCCGTCCCCGATGGTGATGGTGCCGCTGTCGGGGGTGAGCAGCCCCACCGACAGGCCCACGGTGGTGCTCTTGCCGGCGCCGTTCGGCCCGAGCAGCCCGAAGATCTCCCCGGGCCTGACCGCCAGCGACAGGCCGTCCACCGCGACCGTGGTGCCGTAACGTTTGCGAACCGATTGGAGGGTGAGCATGGTGTCTACCAGCTCACGATAGAGGGGGACGGCGCCCCTGCGCGGGGTTCGTGATCAGACGGTGGGAAATGGCGGCCGACCGGGGGGCAGGCGCCGCGAACGGCGCACCGCCGGGGCGCACCGCCGTCTACGACAACTCGACGAGGACGACCTCGACGTGGCGGGCCTGGGCTTCGGCCGGCTGCCACTGCACGAGGATGGGGCTCTGGTAGGTGCCCCGCACGACGCGCGCCGCATCGTTGCCCTCGCCCGCGGCGAGGAAGCTGACGCGGCGGGTGCGGACGAGGCGGCGCGCCGGCACCGACATCACCTTGGCGACGAGGCGCTCGAGCGTGGACTGGTCGAGCCGCAGCGCTTCCATGAGCGAGTTGAGCACCTGCACGACGTCGTACATCGCGTAGCTGATCGTCTTGCCCGGGATCGCCAGCGGGTCGTGGAGCATGTTGCGGCCCTTGAGCTTCGCGAACCGCAGCGGGTTGCGGAGCACGTCCGCCAGGTCGTGCTGCATCAGCAGCGTCTCGTACTCGTTCACGGTCAGCGCGGCGTTGCGCTCGCCGGGGGCGATGACGAGGTCGACGCGGCCGTGCTGGATGCCGTGGCTCCGGAGCAGCTCGTTGGCGCGGTCGAGCAGGCCCAGCCGCGGGTCGGCGAGGTTGACCGAGTCGATGTGGTGCCGCGAGACGGGAATCGCCATCGGCTCCCGCGCGACCACGCGCTCGTGGTCGAAGGCCACCACGGTGCTCTTGCGCGTCCGGGCCGCCGCCGGCGTGGTGCCGTCGAGCTCCACGAAGTAGACGGGCTGGTCGGGACGCCGGCGGTAGGTCACGCAGTTGCGCAGGCCCGAGCCGATGAACGTGAGGTGCGAGTCGGCGTTCTTCGGCTCGACGACCCGCTGCTCCTCGGTCAGCTCCGTCCGGAGCTCGAGCTGGTCGTGCCGGTACTTGCCGCCCTCGGGGAACAGCCGGTGAAAGGCCCCGAAGAACTTCGAGAGCTGGTCGTGGCCATGGCCGAGCCGGGCCGACAGGCTCTGGTCGAGGTAGCCCGCCGTCGTGTGCAGGGAGCAGTACAGGACGCGCTGGTAGCGCTGCAGGACGTCCCCGGCCTCCTGACGGATGCGGGTATTGACGTCGATGGTCTCGAAACGGCCCCGGGGAGCCAGCGTGAGGGTGAGTTGGGTCGGTGTCGGCATGCGCGGCGCTACGGCCTTTGTCATAGTCGCCGACCGAACGGCCCGAGTCAATCGGGTTTCTCCCCCCGGGGCGGGCCCCGCCAGAGCCACCCCGGCCGGCCCAGGAGGCCGCCGGCACCTATAATCGGGCTCCATGGGAGGCATCGGCACCGAGTTCCTCATCATCCTGCTGCTGCTCGTCGGCAACGGCGTGTTCGCGATGTCGGAAATCGCGGTGGTGGCGGCCAAGAAGGTGCGCCTGCAGCAGCGGGCGGAGGAGGGCGACAAGCGGGCCCGGGCGGCCCTGGCCCTGGCCGAGGACCCGTCGCAGTTCCTCTCGACCGTCCAGGTGGGGATCACGCTCGTCGGCATCCTGGCGGGCGCCTACGGCGGCGCCACGATTGCCGAGAAGCTCGCCGTCAGCCTGGCGATCTTCCCGTCCCTGGCCCCCTATGCCGACGCCCTCTCGCTCGGCCTCGTCGTGGCCGTCATCACCTACCTGTCCCTCATCGTCGGCGAACTGGTCCCGAAGAACATCGCGCTCCGCAACCCCGAGACGGTCGCGGCCTGGGTCGCCGGGCCGATGGGCTGGCTGTCGCGGGCGGTGGCGCCGGCCGTCGGGCTGCTGACGATGTCGACGTCGCTCGTGCTGCGGCTCTTCGGGATGCGGGGCCGGGTCGAGCCGGGGCTGACCGAGGACGAGATCCGCGCGGTCATCAGCGAGGGGGCGCTCTCGGGCGTGCTCGAGCCGGCCGAGGAGACGATCGTCCAGCGGGTCTTCCAGCTCGGCGACCAGCGCGCCGCGGCGATCATGACCCCGCGCGTCGACATCGAGTGGATCGACGTGGACGCCACGGCGGACGAACTGCGGGAGTTCCTGTCGACGCACGCGCACACGCAGTTCGTCGTGTGCCACAAGGACCTCGATAACGTCCTGGGCACGGTCCGGTCCGCCGACCTGCTGCCGCTGGTGCTCAGGGGCGGGCCGATGGGGCTGGCGCCGCTCGTCCGCGAGCCCCTGTTCGTGCCCGACTCGATGAAGGCCTTCCAGCTGCTCGAGGCCTTCCGGGGGTCGCACAAGCACGTCGCCATCGTGATGGACGAGTTCGGCGCGGTCGAGGGCCTGGTCACGGTGACGGACCTGCTCGAGGGCCTCGTGGGCGACCTGCCCGCCGACGCCAGCGAGGCGGAGGGGCCGTTTGCCGAGCGCGCCGACGGCTCGTGGCTCGTCGAGGGATCGGCGTCGATGGAGGAGGTGGCCCAGCGACTGGGGCTCGGCGACCTGCCCCCCGAGGAAGCCGGCGCGTACCACACCCTGGCCGGCTTCGTCATGACCCGCCTCGGCCGCATCCCGCGCGTCGCGGAAGGCTTCGACTGGGCCGGCTACCACTTCGAGGTCGTCGACATGGACGGCCGGCGAGTGGACAAACTCCTCGTCACTCGCACTGGCGATGAGTAATCAAGAATCAAGAATTGAGAATCAAGAAATAGTTGCCGGAGTCATGTCGGCGTTTCCATCGAACCCGAACTTCTTGTCTTCTTGATTCTTAATTCTTGTTTCTTGATTCCTCACCGATAGCCCCCCCGTGCTTCCCGACTACCTCCCCCTCCGCTCCCGGGTCCTCTTCGTGGGGATCAACCCGGGCATGCGTTCGGCGGCGCTCGGGCACCACTACGCCGGGCCGGGCAACCGCTTCTGGGACCTCGTCGGCTCGTCGGGCCTGGTGCCGGAGCCCCTGACGTACGCCGACGACCACCGCATGCCGGAGTGGGGCTACGGCCTGACCAACCTCGTCGCCCGGGCCACCCCCGGCGTCGCCGACCTCACGGCGGCCGAACTCCGGCAGGGCGCCCGCGCCCTGCTCGGCACCATCGCCCGCACGCGGCCCGCCATCGTCGCGCCCGTCGGCGTCACCGTGTGGCGCGCCATCCTCGACGCCCTCGACGTGCCCGGCGCGCGGTCGGTCCGCATCCGCCATGGCTTCCAGTCCCGCCGCCTCGGCGACGCCCGCGTGTTCGTCCTGCCCAATCCAAGCGGCCGCAACGCGCATCTTGATCGCACGGGGATGTTGAGACTCTTCAGGAGATTGGCGGGGGCGATCAGCAGCTAGGGTGCCAACGGTGCCAAAGGTGCGCCGCCAAGGTGCCAGAAGTGCCAAGGGTGCCAAGGGTGCCAAGGGCGGGGCGCCAGGGTGCCGGCAGTTCGAAGGGACGTCGGCGTCGCGCGGGCTGACGACCTCCTCCCGAAATCCGGGTTCGCATCTGTGCATCTGTGTTTCATCTGCGCATCTGCGTCTTCACCTGCGCATCTGTGTTCATCTGTGCTATCTGTGGCCCATGCGAGCTCCTGCCCTCATCCTTGCCCTGCTCCTTGCCGCCCCCGCCGTCACCTCCGCGCAGGCGCCGGCCCTCCCGACGCCCGAGTCGGTCCTCGGCTTCATCCCGGGCGCCGACTACAAGCTGGCGACCTATGACGATGCGCTGGGGTATTTCCAGAAGCTGGCGGCGGCCAGCGACCACATGCGGCTGGTGCCGGCGGGGCCGACGTCCGAGGGGCGCACGTTCTACCTGGCCCTGATCTCGTCGCCCGCGAACCTGGCGAACATCGACCGGCTGCGGACGATCGCCCAGCGGCTGGCGCACCCCGAGGACCTCGGGGAGGACGAGGCGCGCGCGCTGGCGAAGGAGGGCAAGGCCTTCGTCCACATCGACGGCGGCCTTCACGCGACCGAGGTGGCGGGCCCGCAGCAGACGCTGCAGCTCGCCTACGACCTGGTGAGCAGGGCGAACGAGCCGGACACGGCGCGCATGCTGGACGAGGTCGTCGTGCTGCTCTGGCCCACCATCAACCCCGACGGCCAGCAGATGGTTGCCGAGTGGTACCGGTCGAATGTCGGCACGCCCTTCGAGGTGTCGCCACTGCCGAAGCTGTACCAGAAGTACGTCGGGCACGACAACAACCGCGACGCCTACATGCTCAACATGATCGAGTCGCGCGTGACCGAGCACGCGTGGCGCGCGTGGGAGCCGCAGATCATCTACGTCCACCACCAGACCGCGCCCTTCCCGACGCGCATCTGGCTGCCGCCCTTCGCCGAGCCCATCGCCACCCAGGTGCCGTACCTGATGTCGCGCGAGGTCAACATGATCGGCATGGCGATCGCCCAGCGGCTCGAGGAGCACGCGCAGCCGGGGGCGACGCACATGGGGACCGGCTACGACGCCTGGTACCCGGGCTACATCGACTACAAGCCGATGCTGCAGAACATCGCGTCGTTCTGGACCGAGACCGCCCTCTACAGCTACGCCACGCCGAAGTTCTACACGCTCAACGACTTCCCGGCCGACATGCGCGACCTCCGGCCCCAGAGCCTCTACGCGAGCCCGTGGACCGGGGGCTGGTGGCGCCTGCGCGACGCGGTCGAGTACATGGAGACGGCGTCGCTCGCGGTCATCGACTACGCGTCGCGCTACAAGGAGAACCTGCTTCTCAACCGGTACCGCTCGGGCCGCCGCCAGATCGAGAAGTACCGGCACGAGCCGCCCTACGCGTACCTCGTGCGCCAGGACCAGCACGACCCGGTCGCGGCCGTGGAGCTCCTGCGCCGCCTCGCGTTCACCGGCATCCGCGTGTCGCAGCTGAGCGCGCCGCTGACGACGGGGGGCGTGACCTACCCGGCGGGGACGTGGGCCATCCCGATGGACCAGGCGTTCGCGGAGCACGTGCGGCAGGTGCTCGAGGTCCAGCACTACCCGGACCTGCGCGAGTCGCCCGATGGCCCGCTCGAACAGCCGTACGACGCCGCCGGTTGGACGCTGCCGCTGCAGATGGGCGTCGACGTCACCGCCGTCATCGAGCCGTTGACCGCGGAGCAGCGCGCGCTCTTCACACCGCTCGGCGCGCGGCCGGGGCCCGACGCCGCGCCGACGCCGTACCCCGACGACCCCGCCGACCGGGCGCCGTTCGACAGCGTGCCGGGCGCGGGCTTCGACACCGACGCCGTGGCGGCGGCCATCGTCCCGCCGGCGGGGAAGGCGACGGGGACCGGCGCGGCGCTCGCCGTGAGCCCGGCCGAGAACAACGCCTTCCGCGCGGTCAACCGCGCGTGGGCGGCCGGCGGCCAGGTGCGGTTCGTGGACGGCGCGCCGGCGGCCGAGGGCCGCGCGGCCACGAGCGGCCGCTTCGTGCTCTCCGGCCTCTCCGCGTCGGCGATGGACGACCTGGTCTCGTCCCTGGCGCTCTCGGGCGAGCGCGTGGCCGCGACGGGCCGCGAGCTGAAGCGCCCGCGGATCGGGCTCTACCGCCCGTGGCAGGCGAGCATGGACGAGGGCTGGACGCGCTGGCTGCTCGAGCGGTACGGCTTCGACTTCGTGAACCTGCGGCCGGCCGACTTCCGGGGCCAGCGCCTGGCCGACCGCGTGGACGTCCTCATCATCGCGGACGAGGCGCGCGGGTTGCTGAGCGGCTACGCGAAGGGGCAGGTGCCGCCGGAATACGAGGGGGGCATCGGCGCCGACGGGGTGCGCGCGCTCGACGTGTTCGTCCGGGGCGGCGGGACGCTCGTGTGCTTCAACCGGAGCAGCATCTTCGCGATCGACGAGCTGCACCTGCCGGTGCGGAACGTCCTTGGCGGGCTCAAGCGGTCGGAGTTCTTCACGGGCGGGTCGATCCTCGAGGTGCAGACCGACCCGTCGCAGCCGGTGATGGCGGGCATGCCGGCGCGCGCCGCGGTGTTCGTCGACGGCAGCCCGGCCTTCGAGACGACCGACGGCTTCGAGGGCGCCGTGCTGGCGCGGTACCAGGAGTCAGGCTCGGCGCTGCTCTCGGGCTACCTGCTCGGCGCCGAGCGGCTGAACGGCAAGGCCGCGGCCCTCGACGTCCGCCTCGGCAGCGGCCACGTCGTGCTGCTCGGCTTCCGCCCCCAGTGGCGCGGCCAGCCCTTCGGCACCTTCCGCGTCGTCTTCAACGCCGCGCTGTACAAGCGCTAGGGCTGGGACGAACCCGACGAACCTGTCGAACCTGTCGAACCTGTCGAACCCGACGAACCCCGTTCATCCACCGACGCCTGTGGCCGCGACACGCGCGGCCCGGGCACGGCTCACGTGGGGACGCCCAGGCGCGGCAATACCCACCACTGAAGGGCAAACCACGCGGCGAGCAGGCCAAGGGCGGGAAGGGCGTCAGTCATACCCGGGTGAGACGCAGGAATCGGGAAAGGGTGACGCCCGCCTTCGCCGCGCCTGCGGCGCGGCTTCGGCGAGGCTTGCCCAGCCGTAGCTCGCCGGTCAGTCCGGCGGCGAGCGAAGGATGGCGGAGAGAGAGGGATTCGAACCCTCGGTAGAGTTTCCCCTACACACGCTTTCCAAGCGTGCTCCTTCAACCACTCGGACATCTCTCCGTGTCTTTGCAATCAGCGGTTTACGGGCCAGTGGCTGAGCCCGAACATCGAATTGTGCCAGAGATTGTGACAAACCTCCAACTGTGCCGCGATCACCTACGGGTGCGGCCGATGCCGGCCAGCCCGCACCGGACGACCACAGGTCTGGTGAACGAGCCTCTTCAAGTATAGCCGCGGCTGGACGAATGGTGCACTTCGGCGGACGCGGCCTCGTTCGTAAGAGGTGCCCGCCATCCCGGTTCGGAGGCACGTCATCTCCGAGAAGGTCGCGCCCCTTGGGAATCCAGCCGCTCCATGGGTGTCCGTCGGTCTCGACCAAGACAACGATATCCGGTTGATCGCTCCGCCCACCTACCGCCCGCGCAACGGCCCCGTAGAACTCTGGATCGACCGCACCTGGGTAATGGACGCACTCCAGCAGGCGATCCACGCGCGAGGCCACGACGCCCTCACCGGCGTTGTGCACCACAGCGACCTGGGCGTCCAAGATCTCTCGATGCGCTACACCGACCGCCTGGCCGACGCCGGCATCGCACCCTCCGTCGGGGGCCGTGGCGATGCGCACGACGATGCCCTCGCCGAGTCGGTGCTTGGGCGCTCGAAGACGGAAGTGATTCAACGGAAAAGGGCCGTGGCGGTCGCTGTAGGCCGTCGAGTTCGCCACGCTCGTGTGGGTGGACTGGTTCAGAAATCGGCGCTTGCCGTGGTCGATCGGCGACATCCCACCGGCGGAGTTCGAAGCGCAGTACTAAGCCCAGGCCAAGATGGCCTGATTCAACGGATCCGGTATCCGACGAACCGGGTAAGGTCACAATCTTGTAGACCCCGTCAATGCTGAAATCTTTCAGCATCTCGCGGACCTTGGATAAAATGGCGACGGCGATGCGGAGCTAGATGGTCCTTTCTGTCCGTAAGTCAATGAACATGAGACACTTATCATGGTTCTCTCCCGGCCTCTAGGCATCCCGGAAGGGCCTATCGATGCCTGGAACGGCACCTTCGTCGGAAGAGTCAGGAGAGGTCGATGAGGTCTGAGCAGGAACGGTCCCGCTTGCTGGAGCACTCCCTGATAGAGGTTGCCGTGGAGACCTGGCGATTCTCAAGACTCTTTGCGCGGATCGTGAACAAACTTGATGCCGGTGAGCAGGGGCGTTATTCCAATCAGCTCCGATATTTTCAGAAGAAGGTCGAGGAAGAACTCGAATCAGCTGGTCTCAGGCTGGTGAGTGTCGAGGGCCAGCCATTTGATCCAGGCATCGCTGCATCAGCAGTGAACCTCGGTGATTTCGGACCGGACGAGACGCTCCTCGTTGAACAGATGGTGGAGCCGATCATCATGGGAACGGACGGCCTCAGGAGAGCGGGCACGGTCATCGTTCGGAAGGCGCACGTATGAAGTACGTCGGCATTGACCTTGGCACAACGAACAGCGCCATCTGCACCTACGACGGGGAGTCGGTTCGACTGTACAAGAGTCCCGACCAAAATGACGTCACACCCTCGGCGATCTTCCTCGATAGACGTGGCAACAAGTACGTAGGTGCTCGCGCGTACAACAACGCCGCCCGCAATCCCGACAACGCCGCGGTTCTGTTCAAGCGACTCATGGGCACGAGCACTCCCGTGCCACTTCCCGCCGTCAAGATCACAATGACGCCGGAAGAGTGCTCGGCCGAAATTCTGCGAACACTATTTGGATACCTACCTGAGGACATCAGACACGACGGAAGCACAGGGAGCGTGATCACTGTTCCAGCAGCCTTCAACCAAATGCAGAAGGACGCAACGATGTCCGCCGCGGAGGCCGCCGGAATCGGTCACGTTGCGCTCATGCAGGAACCCGTCGCTGCCGTCATGAGTGTAATGCGCAGCCGCAAGACTGACGGGATGTTTCTCATCTACGACCTGGGCGGCGGCACGCTCGATATCGCCATCGCCGAAGGGATTGCGGGGCGAGTAAGCCTGCTTGCGCATGGCGGAATTGCGATGTGTGGCGGTCGCGATTTCGACCGCGAGTTGTTTCAGGGCGTCGTCAAGCCTTGGCTTTTGGAACAGTTCAACCTCCCAGATGATTTCGACTCAAGCGCTCAGTTCAAGACGTTGACGTGTATGGCAACCTGGGCAAGCGAGAGAGCGAAGATTGAGCTGTCGCAAAGAGAGGAAGCTGTCATTAGCCTTCCGGAAACGGAGTTGGGAGTACGCGATTTGTCGGGTGCTGATGTATACCTCGACATTGCGATCAACCGGCGTCAGTTCGACAGGCTCGTTGAGGCCAAGATCGACGAATCGATCCGGTTGTCTCGGGACACGTTGGCTAAGGCGGGACTTGGGCCCAACGACGTTGAGCGAATCGTGTTTGTCGGCGGACCGACTCACTACAAGCACCTCAGGGATAGAGTGGCTTCGGCACTGGGCATTGCCCCATCAACCGACGTGAACCCGATGACTGCGGTCGCGGAAGGGGCGGCCGTTTTTGCCGAGTCAATTGATTGGTCCTCGCAGAGTCGCGGACGGAAGAATGCTCGCGGTACGGTCAGCGCCGCAGGTCCGCTCGGTCTCTCGCTCAATTTCTTGTCCCGGACACCGGACTCCAAGACAAGAATAGTTGCGAAACTGGCTGGGCCTGCTGCGGCTGGCACTGAGCTTCAAATCGATAGCCTCGACACTGGCTGGTCATCTGGCCGTGTCCCACTTTGCGATGGAACCACGATCGAAGTGGTTCTCTCAAAGCCGGCCGACAACACCTTTAAGGTGTTCGTATTCGATGCAACCGGAGGGCCGATCGCTCTGACGCCGGACAAGATTGTGATCGCACGAACCGCGGCGAGCATCGATGCCATTCCCGCATCTCACTCCATCGGGATTGAGGTTCGTCAGAAGGTTGGCGGACGAACGGTCCTAGACTTCCTCGTTCGTGAGGGCGATCAGTTGCCCAAGAAGGGGAAGCGCACGTTCAAGGCTGTTGAATCGTTGAAAGCAGGCAGCGCTGGCTCGCTGAAGTTCAAGCTTTGGGAAGGCGATGTGGCGGACCCGCCCGCCGACAACCGTTTCATAGGGATGTTCGAGGTTCGCGGGATCGACTTTGACGATGGCGTTATTCCTGCCGGCGCCGACCTCATATGCGATTACGAGGTGCGAGACTCTGGGAACATCCATCTTGAAGTCACGATTCCTTCAATCGGCGGCTCATTCGCGAGCGGCCACAACTACTACTCGCGGCAGGATGGTCAGATTGATTACTCGAAGGCCTCCCAACTCATAGGTGAGCAGACTGAGCAAGCAACGGAACGACTGGACGAAATGGCGTCCAAGATCGAGGACCCTCTTCTTGAGCAAGCCCGACAGAGACTTCAGCGAGCGTCGTCCTTGAAACCAGACGAGAGTGACCCTGAGACGGCGAAACAAGCACTCGACGATGTACAGGACGCGAAACGTCTCCTGGCACAAGCTCGCAAGGGACATCTTAAGGACATTCGTCAATTGGAACTGGAGAAGACAGTGGAGGCGTTCGACGATTATGTTCGCCAGTACGCCCGCCCGTCGGAGGAATCGGCATTCGATAACCTATCGAAGACCGCACAGCGGTCGATCGATAGCAACAGTCCCGATTTCGAGAGCCACTTGAATGAATTGCGCGGAAAGAACTTCATGATTCTGTGGCGTCAGGACTGGTTCGTTATCGACCGATTCAAGCGGCTGGCGCAAAACGCCTATCTGTTTCCCGACGCCCGTCATCACGCAGACTTGGTTGGCGTCGGCATCGAAGCACTGAACGCGAACGACATCGACAGACTTCGGCAGATCGTATTCCAGCTCGACTCCTCGAAGATCGCATCGACGGGAGACGACGAAATCGCCGCTGGCGCGAACATCATTCTGGGTTGATGCCGTGGCTGTTGACTCTTGGTTGCCAGTCGGCTTCAAGCTCCCTGATGGAACGACGTGTCGCAGGACCTCGTTCGAGGGGGCGGCATGGCAGGTCGTGGAGACACAGGGCGATGGCAGAGCGTTGATCGTCGATGCCGATCTCGCGACTCGATGGACCAACGCAGGACTTGTCGATCCTGCGATATTCCAGCGCTTTGTGTTCGGTCCTCGGAAGTTGTCCGCTCTGGTCAGTGGATCGGATCAAATGCTGTGCCCTGTGTCCGATAGTCGCTCTCCCAACACGAAGAACGAGGCGCTCGCGTTTGCGCATGCTCTCAAGAGCACCCGCGACATCGACAATAGGTCTCCACTTCAGGACGCCATTTATGTCGAACGATACAGCCGTCTGCTGCCGACGTACAGCATCAGCGCGCGAATCGACGATGACGTAGTCCTTGGGTACTGGCTCACGGGCGGCGCAACGATATCGGCGAAATCGAATAGGCGACTCCGCCAAATGCTGTCCTGGATGAGCCCCGTACAGCTGGCAGAAGTTGTCACCGCTTCAGGCGTGGAGGTGACCGCCGCTGACGCCGACCAAGATGCAGTGGCCAAGCAGCGAGCTGAGGCCAAGGCCGGTGAGCCGGCTACGGGACGACAGAAGGAGGTGTTTGTTCTACCTGGACGACCAGAGCTGGAGACTTTCTTCAACGACCATATCGTTCATATCGTGACCCACCGAGAGAAGTACACGGCTCTGGGGGTCGAGTTCCCAGCCGCCGTCGTTCTTCACGGTCCACCAGGATGCGGAAAGACCTTCGCTGTGGAACGTCTCGTGGACTTTCTTGGCTGGCCGCGTTTTCAGATTGAGGCGTCGAGCGTAGCCAGTCCGTACATACACGAGACCAGCCGCAAGGTGGCCGAGGTGTTCGATAAGGCTACGAAGAGTGCGCCATCAGTTCTGGTGATCGATGAGATGGACGCGTTTCTCGCAGACCGGCAAATGGGGGCCGGTCATCATCGTGTCGAGGAAGTCGCTGAGTTTCTCCGGAGGATTCCAGAAGCCACTCAGAACGAAGTTCTGATCATCGCGATGACCAATCGCCTCGACATGATCGACCCGGCCATTTTGCGCCGCGGTAGATTCGACCATGTCATTAATGTCGACTACGCCAGTTCCGAGGAGATCCGATCTCTGTTGGACAGAGCCCTTGCCGACATTCCGAAGAGCCCTGACGTGGATCCGGCTCCTGTTGCTGCGGCCCTCGCGGGGCGTCCCCTTTCCGACGTGGCATTTGTTATCAGAGAGGGCGCGCGTTTGGCGGCACGTCAGGGGAAGGACCAGCTGGATCAGGCCAGTTTGCTCAACGCTCTGAAATCCACTGGGGCTCGTCATCACGAAGAACCAGGATCGAGACGGATCGGGTTTTTCTAGATCTGGAGCGTCAATGCCTTCGGACACGCCGAACCACTCGCCTGTCGTGACTGGCTTCGCCGGGCTATCTGGTCTCGTCTCCAACGTTGACGACCTAATTGCGAGCGCCACCAGACGGGCGGAAGCGGCCCGGAGGCGAGCTGCCGCAAACGCCCCCGCAGGCGATGCCAAGGAATCTGGTGAACGCAGTCCACGGGTGTTCACCGCACCCACACCAGCCAGCGGCAACCGACGCTGGTTGTGGGGGGCTGGAGCCGTGCTCTTTGTTCTGTGGCTCATCGGCCTTGCAAACAACTCAGGAACAGGTTCCTCGGCTCCGGCAGCTGGCAGCGCGCGAACTACGAGCCCTTCAGCCGACAGCCAGCCGTCTTCGCTCGAGCCTTCGTCTGCAGCGACGGAACAAATGCCCCCGCTCGGAGCAGATCGCGTTCTTGGCGCAGCCCAAATCCGGTACTGCCTAGCGGAGGAGATCCGTCTCGAGGCCGCGAGGGACGCCGTCAGCGTTGATGCCGACGTCGATCGCTTCAACGCAATGATCGAGGACTACAACACGCGCTGTTCAAGTTATCGATACCGCCGAGAGGTGTTTGAGTCCGCACAGCGGCAGGTTCAGAGGAACAGAATGGCCCTTCAGGCCGAAGGTATCGCACGCTTTCGACGGTGAGGGAGCCACAAGTGTCAGGCACCGTACGAGAGACCTCGCTGCACAGAAGCCCGTTTTGGATTCTCCGGGCGTCATCTCGAGATAACCGCCAGGTAATTGTCGAGCGGGCCGACCAAAGATCGCTGGAAATGGATCACGATGTCTGCCAAAGAGCTCGTTCGGAACTGACGAATCCTCGCACCCGGCTGGCAGCGGAACTGAGCTGGCTTCCTGGGCTGTCCCCGAAGAAGGCGGAGCAACTCGCCGCCCGCATCCTCTCTGAGCCAATGGCAGTCGAACCCGGCATTCCTGCCCTTGCTCACTTGAACCTCATGGTTGCGGCTTTCGAGACTCTTGACGGAGGAGTACCAGCCAGCGACGTGGCGCGCTTCATCCAAGAGATCGCATCCGAGAGTGAGGAAATGGTCGTTGCACATGTCCGACGAGACATCAACGAAGATCGTGCTGTCTCCGGTTTCCCAGAACTTACTTCGGATGGACCGATCGACGAAGGGCTGTCGAACCGCAAGCGTCAGATCCTTGATGCCATCAGGGGCACGCTTGACCGACTGCCGACCGATCATATTGTGTCGGCACTGACGCAGACCGTCGAAGCCGCCACCGGCGGCGGTGAGTACCATGCCCCAGAGTTGGTCGACGAACTCGTGGATGCCTATGAAGTTGAGGCCCACCAGTTCCTGCACAAGGAAGGCGAAAACATTTCGCGTCTAGTCGAGGCGGCGAGCGCTGTCGCCGCTGTCGACAAGCGAAGCGCGGGTGAGCTCGTGGCACGCATCGACCAGGTCGCACGTAACTGGGACCGAGTTGCACAGCCGATTCAAGTGAGCGCCAAGGCACGCGGAACCGCTCACGTACAGAGCAATGAATTGGCGTTTCAGATTCGCGATCTCGCAGTCGATCTGTTCAATCAACACGACATGGTCGCGGAATCGAAGCGTCTTACAGAATTGCTTGGCGCCGTGTTTGCCGAGGTGCCGCTGATTGCTGAGCGAGCCGAGCAGGACGCTGACGCTATTGCTGAAGTCATGGGAAACCGTGAGGAGTGGAGTCGAGAGATCACGTACCAGGCTGAAATCGGAGTCGCGTTCAAGAACACTCTTAGCATCTCGCCAGCTGGTATTTCGTGGAAGGGCCAGACATTCCCACTTGCCGACATCACACGCGTGAGGTGGGGCGGCGTCAAGCACTCGGTGAACGGAATTCCGACCGGAACTACGTATACGATCGCTTTCGGTGACGAGCGGTCTGAAGCTGTCGTCGAGTTGCGCCGTGAGGAGGTGTACTCGAACTTCCTTGAAAAGTTGTGGCGTGCCGTATGCGCGCGCCTCGTCGTGGAGCTGGTCACGGCGCTTCGAGCAGGGCAAACCCTCAATTTCGGCGACGCCGTCGTCAAAGACGACAGCGTAACCCTCAAGAGACACAAGTGGATGGGTTCTGATGAACGTGTCCGCTGCTCCTGGCAGGAACTTCACATCTGGAGTGCTGAGGGTTCATTCTGCATCGGCGCGCAGAACGACAAGAAGGTCTACGCAGCCCTGTCCTACATTCACGTCCCGAACGCACACATTCTGGAGCAAGCTATCCGCATCGGGTTCAAGCGGGGCATCAATAGGCTGAGCGACATTCTGCAGGATGACTGAGGGCCACGCGCAGGGGTCGGTGTCAGGACGCTCGAACGTCGGGTTCAATCTGGTTCGACTCGGAGCGGCTGGACTGTTGCTGTTTGCTCTCGGCCAGCACCCCTACGACTTCTACACGATCATGCGCTGGGTCGTCTGTGGCGTCTGTAGTTACACCGCGTTCGTTGAGTTCGGGCGAGATCGATCAACCTGGGCGTGGCTGTTCGTGGTCGTTGCTGTCGCTTTCAACCCGATCGTGCCCGTCAGGTTGAGCCGAGAGACGTGGGCTCCGATTGACATTCTCGCTGCCGGTCTTCTTGTCGTCTCCACGGTTCTAGATTGGAGACGAAAGCGAACAAACGTGTGAGGCCGCAGGCTCGCCGAACACCTTCGTGACGAAGCGCGTGAGGGCGCGCCTACTCCAGAGTGTGAAGTCAATGCGACCGTGGAACTGTCAAGCATGGTTGTGTCAGAACTGTTTCACATTCCCCCTGAAACCCAGGGGAAACACCTTCGTGAGCTTCCCCGGTCGGTTGACAGGTGAAAGTAGGCTGCTCCCCATCAGGAGCGGTCATGCGGAGATCGAAGTTCGCGGAAACGCAGATCGTCGGCATCTTGAAAGACGCCGAGAGTGGCGTCCCGGTCGCGGATCTGCTGCGGAAGCATGGCGTCAGCAAGGCCACGTTCTTCAAGTGGCGTAGCAAGGACGGCGGCGCGACTGTGGCCGACGTAAAGCGGCTGCGGGAGCTCGAGGCGGAGAACGCCAAGCTGAAGCGGATGTACGCCGATCTGGCCCTCGAGAACGCGGCCATCAAGGATGTCCTCAGCCGAAAGCTGTAGGGCCGTCTGCGAACCGACAGGTGATCGGGATGCTCGTCGATGAGCATCGGCTGACAGTGCAGCAGGCCTGTCGCGTGGTGAGGCTGTCGCGGGCGGCGTTTTATCGGCCTCCAGTTCCGGCGAGTCGGCGGGATGCGGCGGTGATCGCCGCGCTCACCGATGTGGTGACGCGCTTTCCCTGCTGGGGCTTCTGGAAGCTCTTCGACTGCCTGCGCGCCGAAGGGCGGACCTGGAACCACAAGTGCGTGCACCGCGTGTAATGCGCGCTCCGGCTGAATCTGCCGCGCCGTACGACACGCCGCGTGCCGAAGCGCGTGCGCCAGCCGCTGGCCGCGCCGGCGGAACTCAACCGTACGTGGGCGCTCGACTTGATGGGCGACACGTTCTACGACGGCCGGCGGGGGCGCGTGCTGACGATGCTCGACGAGGGAATCGGGAGGCACTGGAGATCGCGATCGGGCTCTCGCTGCCCCGTCGGGTCGTGCGGGAACTCGACGCCCTGGTGGCCGTGCACGGCGCCCCGTCGGCGATCCGGGTCGACAACGGCCCGGAATTCACGCAGCCCTTCGTCGACTGGTGCGCTGCGCACCGCGTCACGATCCTCTACATTCAGCCCGGAAAGCCCGATCAGAATGCTTACATCGAACGCTTCAACCGCACGTATCGCACGGAAGTGCTCAATGCCCATCTCGTCGAGTCGGTCGCGGAACTCCGCGCCCTGACCGACGCCTGGCTCCCGATCTACAACCGCGTGCGGCCCCACGACAGCCTCGGCCGGGTGCCGCCGCTTACGTTTCTGCCGAGGCCTTCTTCTCGCGACCAGTCTCCTTCTCGCCTGTCTACTTGACGGGGAAGCTTGCGCCTTCACTTACGGCGATACGCCGACGCACATCGATGTTGGGTAAGTCGTTGACCGGGAACTGAGTTGGTGGGATTCAGTGTGCGTCAGTCAGCACGCGCCGCAGGATTCAATTTCCAAGCGTGCTCCTTCAACCACTCGGACATCTCTCCGTTCGACTCGGGCTTCCCTGTGGAGACCCTCGCTCACGGCAGGCCGTTCGACCCTCGGCTCCGCGGGGGAACCGGGCACCGCACGCCTGGCGTGCCCCCTGCCCGTGGTCAGCGGACGAGGTGGACTCAACAGTCTACCGCGGGGCGGGGGGGCGCTCCAAGTGGTCCGGGGTCTCTCGGGTTCAGCGGGCCGCCGCCTCCTCCCGGTAGCCCCTGGCGACGAGGAGGGCGACGAGGTCGGCCGGCGCGTGCTCGCGCGTGGCCACCTCCATGGCCGACAGGCCCTCGCGCGACCGGATGTTCGGGTCGGCGCCCCGCTCGAGCAGCAGCGTGGCCGCGCCGAACTGCTGGTGGTGCAACGCGAGGACGAGCGGCGTCCAGCCCGACGAGCCGCCGATGACGCGCGGCCGGCGGTCCACGGCGTCGATGTCGGCGCCCGCGTCGAGGAGTGCGGCGATGACCGCGAGGCGCTGGCCGCTGGCCGGGTGCTCGCGGTGGGGCCCTGTCGGGCCGCCGCCGCGCGCGGCCCAGTGCAGGGCGGTCTGCCCGGACTCGTCGAAGGCGCGGACGTCGGCGCCCTCCGAGAGGAGGGTCCGCACGGCGGCGAGGTCGCCGCGGTCGGCGGCCCGGGCGAGCGGCGTGCCCGGGTGCTCGAAGAAGCTCGCGCAGGAGATCGACAGGGCGAACGCGACAAGCAAAGAACTTTGTTTTATGAAGCTCATGGACGTGCCTCCGTGCGGTCGTGGTTCGCGGCTGCCTGTTTCGACGGGTGCTGGCGGGCGCGCACGGCGCCCTGGTGGGGTGTACGCCCCGAATTCTTACCGGCCGCTCCGTTGTCGCGGCCGTCGATCCACCGACTGCATCAGTCGATATGGTCCACTAGGCGTCCGTCCGGCGCGTCGCGCGGATGATGGCGTCCATGTGATCGAGGTACTTCTCGAGGGCTCGCCGGCCCGCGGCCGTCAGCCGGTAGTCGGTGCGCGGCGTGCGCCCGGCGAACGACTTCGCCGCCTGCACGTAACCGGCGTCCTCGAGCCGGCGCGCGTGGACGCTCAGGTTGCCGTCGGTCGCGCCGGTCGCGGCCTTCAGCTCGCCGAACGACAGCCGGTCGTTGGCGGCGAGCGCGCTGACGATGGCCAGGCGCGTGCGGTCGTGCACGAGCCGGTCGAGGCTGACGGCGCGCGCGGGCGCCGCCGGTTCCGCGGGCGCCGCGGCCCGCCTCGCCATGATCTTCGCGGGCGCCGCGCCCGCTGCCGCCGTCCTAGCCACCGTGGTACCTCGCGATGTAGGCGCCGAATCCGAGATGCAGCCCGCCGAACCCGGCGGCGAGCCACAGGTTGCCCCAGGCGGGCGGCGTGACGAGCGTCGCCGCGCCCATCGCCATCATGGCGAGGCCGAAGACGCCCACCGTGGGCACGCTGAACGCGCCGCCCGTGATGGTGCCGGCGCCGTAGAGCAGCAGCCACACCGCGGGCATCAGGTTCCACGCGCCGGCCTGCCAGAGCCCGAACGTGATGAGCGCGCCCGCCACGAGCGGCGCGGCGAGGCTGGCGCTGAACCGCCGGGCCGCGGCCCCGTCGAGCGGCTCGCCCGCCAGCGCGGCCTTGCGCCGGATGCCGACGATGCCCACGAGGGCGGCCACCGCCGCCGTGGCCAGCCAGGTCACGAGCCACGCGTCGCCCGACGGCTGGCGCGCCGCGACGGAGGCCCCGGCGAGGCCGACCACGCCCATCACCGCGCCCCCGGCCCCCGGCACCGCCGTGAACGTCCGGCTCCGCGCCATCGTCGCGCGGATGAACTCGAGGTCGGCGGCGGCACGGCCGTCCAGGGACGGGGGAGGCGCGGCGGACGGCATCGGGGCCATGATAGCGGCCGGGGGCGCCCGTGGTCAAAAGAACTTTGTCCCGCAAAGAGATGCGTGGGCATCGCCGCGTGGACCGCCAGTCCCCGGACCCGGCGAAAGGTCCGTTGACCGGGCCGCGCTCCGCCCCCTATACTTTCAGGCGTCGATGGCCCGCGCCGTTTTCTCCACCAGCCGAAAGTGCCTCGCGCGAAAGCGGGCGAGATCCGCGTCGGCGGTGGTGGCAGCGCACGACTAGCGCCCGGAGCCCGGCTCCGCAGCGCTCATCTGGGCCTCCAGGACCCGCCGGCGCCACGCGCGCACGGCGGGTTTTTTGTTGCCCGGCGAATCCAACGAACCTGACGAACCCAACGAACCCGACGAACCCGACGAACCCGACGAACCTGACGAACCTCTTTTATCCATGACCCCTATCGAAGTCGGCATCCTTGGCGCGACCGGCGTGGTCGGCCAGCAGTTCGTGGCGCGGCTGGAGCGCCACCCATGGTTCCGCCCCACATGGCTCGCCGCCAGCGAGCGGTCCGAGGGCCGGCAGTACCGCGCCATCGCGCCCTGGCGGCTCCCGACGCCCATCCCGGGCGGCATCGGCGACCAGACCGTCGAGGCCTGCATCCCGGGACGCGGCCCGAAGGTGGTGTTCTCGGCCCTCGACGCGTCGGCGGCCGGCGACATCGAGCCCGCCTTCGCCGCGGCCGGGCACATCGTCGTCAGCAACGCCCGCAACTACCGGATGGACCCGCTGGTCCCGCTCCTCATCCCCGAGGTCAACGCCGACCACCTGGCGATCCTGCCCGAGCAGCGCGCCGCCAAGGGCTGGCCCGGCGCCATCGTCACCAATCCCAACTGCTCGACCGTGGTCCTCGCCATGGCGCTCGCGCCGCTCCGGCTCTTCGGCATCCGCGCCGTGATCGTCTCGACCATGCAGGCGGTGTCGGGGGCCGGGTATCCGGGCGTGCCGTCGCTCGACATCCTCGGCAACATCGTGCCGTTCATCGGCGGCGAGGAAGAGAAGATGGAGACCGAGACCCTCAAGATTCTCGGCAGCGACGGCGGCCGCATGCCCTACGAGGCGCTGGTGAGCGCCCATACCAACCGCGTGCCGGTCATCGACGGGCACACGATGACCGTGTCGGTGGACCTCGAGGCGCGGCCGGAGCTCGCCGAGATTGCCGAGGCGCTCCGGACCTTCCGGGGGCGGCCGCAGGAGCTGGCGCTGCCGAGCGCCCCCGTGCCGCCGATCGAGCTGCTGCTCGAGCCCGGCCGGCCCCAGCCGCGGCTCGACGCCGATCGCGGCGACGGGATGACCGTCTCGGTGGGCCGGCTTCGGCCGTGCCCGGTGACCCACTGCAAGTTCGTCGCGCTCGGGCACAATACGGTGCGGGGCGCGGCGGGCGCGGCGGTTCTCAACGCGGAGCTGATGGCGGCCGAACGGCTGATCTGACGTCAAGTCCCCCCGGTGGGCGAGGCCGGCCCGGTGCCGGCACCAAGGAGCGAGAGCAGGGCAATGGTCGTGATGAAGTTCGGCGGGACGTCGGTGGCGGACCGGCCCGCCATCGAGCGGTTGATCGCCATCGTGCGCGCCCAGCGGCAGGCCGACGCGCAGCAGGAAGGCGGGGATGCGCGGGGGCCGATCGTCGTGGTCTCGGCGCTCTCGGGCGTGACCGACAGGCTCCTCGGCATCGCGGCCGAGGCGGGCGCCGGCGACAGCGAGGGGGCGCGCAACAACCTGCGCGACCTGCGCCAGCGGCACATGTCGGTGGCGGAGGTGGTGACCGACGAGGCGCAGCGCGCGCGCGTCGTGACCTTCCTCGACAGGGAGTTCAACGAGCTCGAGCGCATCGTGCACGCCCTGGCGGTGTTGCGCGAGGTCTCGCCGCGCTGGCTCGACGCGATCGCCGCGGCCGGCGAGCTGCTGAGCAGCCGCATCGTCGCCGGCGCGCTGACGGCTGACGGCCTCATCGCGGGCTGGGTCGACGCGCGCCGCGCGATCATCACCGACGGCGAGCACACCGAGGCCGCGCCGCTCTTCCCCGAGTCGACCGCGGCCCTGATGACCGAGGTGGACCCGTCGCTGGCAGCGGGGCGCATCCCGGTGCTCGGCGGCTTCGTCGGCGCCACCACGGCCGGCGTCACGACGACGCTGGGGCGCGGGGGATCCGACTACTCCGCGGCGATCGTCGGCGCGTGCCTGGGGGCCCGCGAGATCCAGATCTGGACCGACGTGGACGGCATGCTCACCGCCGATCCCCGCATCGTGCCCGACCCCCCGGTCGTCCCGCACCTCTCGTTCGCGGAGGCGTCCGAGCTCGCCTACTTCGGCGCCAAGGTGCTCCACCCCGCGACCATCCAGCCGGCCGTCGCGCGGAACATCCCGGTGCGGATCCTGAACGCGCGGCGGGCGTCGGCGCCGGGCACGCTCATCACGGCCGAGCGGCCGCCGTCCGACCGGCCGCTCACGGCGATCGCGTCGAAGAAGGCCGTGACCGTCGTGGACATCACGTCCACGCGCATGCTGATGGCGCACGGCTTCCTGCGGCGCCTCTTCGAGGTGTTCGAGCGCGCGAAGACCCCGGTCGACGTCGTCACGACGTCCGAGGTGAGCGTGTCGGTCACCGTGGACGACGAGCGCCGCGTGCCGGCCATCGTCGACGCGCTGTCGGAATTCGCCGACGTGGCGTGCGAGCCCAACATGGCGATCGTCTGCGCGGTGGGCGAGGGCCTGCAGACCGACCCGACGCTCGTCGGCCGGGTGCTGCGGGCCGTGGGCGACGACGTGCCGCTGCGCATGGTGTCGCAGGCCGCGGGCCGGCGGAACGTGACCTTCGTCATCCGCGAGGCCGACCTGGCCCACGCGCTCAGCCGGCTCCACGGGCAGTTCTTCAGGACGGAGCCGGCCGCCACCGGCGAGGTGGGGGCGTGATGCGGCTGCTGCTGCTCGGCCACGGACGCATGGGCCGGCTCGTCGAGGCCCTGGCCCCGGACTACGGCTTCGAGGTGGCCGGCATCGTCGACGACCAGTCGCCGGCCGGCGCGATCGAGGCGGACTACGGCCCGCTGGACGTGGCCATCGACTTCACGCTGGCCGAGGCGGTGCCCGCCAACCTGCCGCGCCTGGCCGCGCGCGGCCTCAGTGTCGTCGTCGGGACGACCGGCTGGCAGGCGGCGCACGAGGCCGAGCTCCGCGAGGTCGCGGGGCGCGCGGGCATCGGCGTGCTGGCCGCGGCGAACTTCTCGCTGGGCATGAACCTGTTCCAGGTGGTGGTCGAGGAGGCGGCGCGGCGCTTCGCGCCGCACGCCGACTTCGGCGCCTGGGTCCACGAGCTGCACCACGCCGCGAAGAAGGACGCCCCGTCGGGCACGGCGCTGCAGCTCGAGGGGGGCATGCGGGCAGCCGGCTACGAGCGGCCGATCGACATGTCGTCGAGCCGCGTCGGGCACATTCCCGGCACGCACACGGTGGGCTTCGACGGCCCATCGGATACCATCACCTTCACCCACACCGTCCGCGACCGGGCCGTCTTCGCCCGCGGCGCCCTCGAAGGCGCCCGCTGGCTGAAGGGCCGCCGCGGCTGGTTCTCGATGCGCGACGTCATCGGAGGGTAGAGCGGGAAGGGGTGCCACCCGGCTGGTGGCGCGCCATCGTGCCGCGCTGTCGTGCGGCACCATCGTGAAAGCACCGTCGTGAAAGCACCGTCGTGGTGCGCCGTCGTGGCGCACCACCGTGGAGTACCACCGGAGACAACCATGCGGACACAGTGGACAGGCGTCGGGACGGCCCTCATCACTCCTTTCACCGCGAGCGGCGCGCTCGACGAGGCGGCCATCAAGCGGCTGGCCCGCCGGCAGATCGACGCCGGCATCCACTTCCTCGTGCCCTGCGGCACGACCGGCGAGACGCCCACGCTCGACGCCAGCGAGCGGCGCAAGGTCGTCGAGCTGGTGGTCGCGGAGGCCAACGGCCAGGTGCCGGTGCTCGCCGGGGCCGGCGGCAACAGCACGAAGGACGTCGTCGCCGCCGCCAAGGCGATGCAGGCGGCGGGCGCCGACGGGCTGCTGTCGGTGACGCCGTACTACAACAAGCCGACCCACGAGGGGCTCTTCCAGCACTTCTCGGCCATCGCCGACGCGACGCCGCTGCCCATCGTCCTCTACAACGTGCCCGGCCGCACCGGCTGCAACATGGACGCGGCCACCGTCGCGCGCCTGGCCACGATCCCGACGGTCGTCGCCGTGAAGGAAGCCTCGGGCAACATCACGCAGATGGCCGAGATCTGCCGCGCCGTCCCCGAGGACTTCCTCGTGCTGTCGGGGGACGACGCGATCACGCTGCCGCTGATGGCGCTCGGCGGCCGCGGCATCATCTCGGTGTGCTCGAACGAGGTGCCGGCCGAGATGGCGCAGATGGTCGAGGCCGCCGAGCGCGGCGACTTCGCCACCGCGCGGCTCCTGCACCACAAGCTCCTGCCCATCATGCAGGTGAACTTCGTCGAGTCGAACCCGGGCCCGGTGAAGTTCGCGATGGCCGCGATGGGGCTCTGCGAGCACGCCTTCCGCCTCCCGATGGTGCCGCCGCGGCAGGCGTCGCGTGACGCGGTGCTGGCCGTGCTCAAGGACCTCGGCATGCCCATCGTCGCCGGCTCGCCGGCGTAAGAGTCGCAAGGGATCACACGAAGAGACGAAGCGAACGAAGGCACGCACGAAGCAAACTTGGCAAGAAGTCGCCGCCTTCGTGCGTTCCTTCGTGGGCTTCGTGCTCTTCGTGGCGTGTCTTGTGATCTCCCGTTGCCACCCGTGCTGCGCGTATTCTGTCGACGTTTCTGATCAGTGAATCCCATGGCACTCAAAGACATCATCGAGACACTCTTCGCCGCCGGCGGCGGCGCCAACAAGGACGAGGCGCGCGACGCGTTCTTCCAGCTGCAGCGCGCGCTGTCGTCGGGCGAGGTGCGCGCGGCGGAGCCGGACCCCGGCGCGGCCACGGGGTGGCGCGTCAACGCCTGGGTGAAGCAGGGCATCCTGCTCGGCTTCCGCTTCGGCGACATGGTCGACATGACGGCGGGGCTGCCCTTCTACGACAAGGACACGATGCCGCTCAAGCAGCCGGGGCCGTCCGCCGGCATCCGCATCGTGCCCGGCGGGTCGTCGATCCGCGAGGGCGCCTACGTGGCGCCGTCGGTCATCTGCATGCCGCCGATGTACATCAACATCGGCGCGTACGTCGGCGAGGGCACGCTCGTCGACTCCCACGCGCTCGTCGGGTCGTGCGCGCAGATCGGCCGGCGCGTCCACCTGAGCGCCGGCGCCCAGATCGGCGGCGTCATCGAGCCGGTGGGCGCGCTGCCCGTCGTCATCGAGGACGACGTGCTGGTGGGGGGCAATACGGGGGTGTACGAGGGAGCGGTCATCCGGCAGCGCGCCGTGATCGCGGCCGGCACGGTGCTGACCGGCTCGACGCCCGTCTACGACCTGCCGAACGGCGTGGTCATCCGTCCCGAGCCCGGGCAGCCGCTCGTCGTGCCCGAGGGCGCGGTCGTCGTGCCGGGCGCGCGCGCCGTGACGGTCGGCGCCGGCGCGCAGTGGGGCCTCGCGCTCGCGACCCCCGTCATCGTGAAGTACCGCGATGACAAGACCGACACGCGGACGGAGCTCGAGACGTGGATCCGGTAGATCCCGTCGCGCTGACGCGCAGGCTCGTCGACGTCGACTCGACGACAGGCCGCGAGGCCGAGGTGGCCGCGGTGCTGGCGGCCTACCTCCGCGACCGCGGCTACTCGGTGCTCGAGCAGCCCCTCGACGGCGGCCGCGCGAACGTGATCGCCGCCATCGGGGAGCCGGCCCTCGTTTTCTCGACCCACTTCGACTGCGTGCCGCCGTTCTTCCCGAGCCGGGTGGAGGGCGACCTGCTCTACGGGCGCGGCGCGTGCGATGCCAAGGGCATCCTCGCCGCGCAGGTGGCGGCCGCCGAGCGCCTACGGGCCGCCGGCGAGACGCGGGTGGGACTGGTGTTCGTCGCCGGGGAGGAGCGCGGCAGCGACGGCGCCCGCGCGGCCAACCAGATCGCGTCGGGCTCGCGGTTCCTCGTCAACGGCGAGCCGACCGACAACCGCCTGGGCGCCGCCACGCGCGGCGTCTACCGCGCGAGGGTCACGACGAGCGGCCGCGCGGCCCACTCCGGCTATCCCGAGCTGGGCGAGTCGGCCATCGAGAAGCTGGTGGACCTGCTGGTCGACCTGCGCGGCGCGCCGTGGCCCGAGGACGACCTGCTCGGCCGGACGCACTACACCGTCGGCCTCGTGAAGGGCGGCGTCGCCCCGAACGTGATTCCCCCCGCGGCGGACGCCGAGCTGACGTTCAGGAGCGTCGGCGACCACGCCGCGATTCGCGCCGTGCTCGACCAGGCGGTCGCCGGGCGCGCGCTCGTGGAGGACGTGCTGCACGTGCCGCCGGTCCGCCTCGAGACGCGCCCCGGCTTCGAGACGGCGGTCTTCTCCTACACCACCGACATCCCGTTCCTCACGCGCTGGGGCACCCCGCTGCTGCTCGGCCCCGGCTCCATCCATGTGGCGCACACCGACCGCGAGCACGTCTCGATTGCCGAGCTCGAACAGGCCGTCGGCCTCTACGCCGACCTGGCGAAGCGCCTGCTCGACGAGTGAACGCTGTTCACAAGAGACGCCACGAAGGGCACGAAGAACACGAAGGCCATCACGAAGCTTTGGCCCTCTTTGTCTTCTGCCCCTTGCTTCTGATTTCTTGATTCTTGATTCTTGATTACTCACCGGGCGCGTGGTACTCGCCCGGCGCGTAGTGCTCGCCCGGCGCGTCGTGCTCGCCGCCATCCCCGAAGAGCCACGACGGGCACGACGAACATCAAAGACGTACGCGAAGTCTTGAGAGAGGTCCTGCCTCTTCCTGCCTTCGTGCCGTCCTTCGTGTTCTTCGTGCCCTTCGTGGCGTCTCTTGTGATCCCCGCCTACTGGATGGCGAGCGTCGGCGGCAGGGTCAGGCGGGGCACGACCGACAGCAGGGCGTCGACGATGTCGGCGTCGAACTGGACGGCGCGCTGCTTGGCGATTTCGTGGAGCGCCTCGTTGACCGAGACGGCGCGGCGGTAGGGGCGATCGTTCGTGAGGGCGTCGAAGGCGTCGGCGACCGCCACGAGGCGTCCCGGCAGCGGGATCTGCTCGCCCACGATCCGGTTCGGGTAGCCCGTGCCGTCCCAGCGCTCGTGGTGGGTCAGCGCGATGAGCTCGGCCAGCTGGAGCAGCGGCGCCTGGCTGCCGCCCAGGATGTGCGCGCCGATCGTCGTGTGGCTGCGCATCACCTGCGTCTCTTCCGCGGTCAGTCCGCCGGGCTTCCGCAGCAGCGCGTCGGGGATGCCGATCTTGCCGACGTCGTGCAGGGCCGCCGCGCGCCGGAGCAGGGCCTGCTCCTGGGCGCCGAGGCCGATCGCGTCGGCCAGCCACGCCGTCATCTCGCCCACGCGCTCGGTGTGCCGGCTGGTGCTGTCGTCCCGGTATTCCGCGGCGACGGCCAGCCGCTCGAGCATCTCGAGCCGCGTCTCCTGCAGCTCCTGGGCGGTCCCGTGGATCGACTCGAGCAGCGCGCGGTTCTGCTTGCGGACGTCCTGGTAGAGGAGCCGCGTCTCGAGCAGGTTGCGGACGCGCAGCGACACCTCCGTGACGTCGAAGGGCTTGGTGACGAAGTCGCGGGCGCCGAGCTCGAGTGCCCGGCGGCGCGAGTCGAGCGAGATGTCGCCGGTGATGACGAGCACCGGCAGGTGCTCGCCCAGGATCCACGGCTCGAGGGCGCCGAGGACCTCGAAGCCGTCCCGGTGCGGCATGTGCAGGTCGAGGACGACCAGGTCGGGTTCCACCTGCGCGAGCCGTGCCTCCAGCTGCCGCGAGTCGGTGAGGGAACTGACCCGGTGGAAGCCCGCGCGGCGCAGCATGGACGCCAGCAGCCGCACGTTCGGCTCCTCGTCGTCCATCACCAGGATCTGGGCCGACGTGAGGAGCAGGTTCATCCGGTTCGAGCCGCCGAACAGCCGGTCGGCCCGACGGGCTCCAACGCTGATGTCACCAGGCACGTTGCTCACCGAGCCCAACGGCTGCAAGCGACGTACCGGCGCGCTGACGCGCTGGCGCGCCGATTTCCACCGGAATTCGGCCCCGTCCGCCCGGTGTGCGTGTGCGCCCGCGGCCCCGGAGGCGAGCGGTGTGCGCCCCCGCACGGTCTGGTCCCCCTGCGGGGAAAATCGCTCCCCCTTCGGGGAAATCGCTCCCCCTTCGGGGGAAATCAAGAATCAAGAATTTAGAATCCAGAACCTGAGGAACCTGAGGAACCTGAGGAACCTGAGGAACCTGAGGAACCTGAGGAACCTGAGGAACCTGAGGAACCTGAGGTCGTGCTACACTTGGGGTTCGATCCTCTCGGGCGGGCCGCACCGCGGCCCGGAACCTGTGCAATCCCAGCCTGCGAACCGCGTCAGGGCCGGAAGGCAGCAGCGCTAAGTGGTTCCTGGGATGTGCCGCAGGCCCTCCGGGTCGCGGTCCGGCCCGTCCGTTTCGCACCGCCCCGGGGCGGCCACTCCCGACCTGTAACTCCCGATGTCCTACCAGGTGCTCGCCCGCAAGTGGCGCCCCCAACGGTTCGACGATGTGCTCGGCCAGCAGGCCGTCACGCGCACGCTGCGCAACGCCCTCAAGTCCCGCCGCATCGCCCAGGCGTTCGTCTTCGCCGGCCCCCGCGGCTGCGGCAAGACGACCACGGCCCGGCTCCTGGCGCGCGCCCTCAACTGCGTCAACGGCCCGACGACCGACCCGTGCGGTGTCTGCGACCCGTGCGTGGAGATCGCCGAGAGCCGGGACATGGACGTCCTCGAGATCGACGCCGCGACCCACACGGGCGTCGACAACGTCCGCGAGGTCATCATCGAGGGGCTGTCGATCGCCCCGGTGCGCAACCGGTACAAGGTCTTCATCATCGACGAGGTGCACATGCTGTCCTCCTCGTCGTTCAACGCCCTGCTGAAGTCCATCGAGGAGCCGCCGCCGCACGTCGTCTTCATGATGGCGACGACCGAGCTCCACAAGATCCCCGACACCGTCCTTTCCCGGTCGCAGGTCTACGAGTTCCGGACGATCTCGTCGAAGACCGTCTCCGAGCGCCTCCGGCACATTGCCACCGAGGAGGGGATCGAGATTCCGGACGAGGCGATCGTCCTGCTCGCCCGGGCGGGCGAGGGCTCGATGCGCGACTCGCTGTCGGCCTTCGACCAGGTGCGGGCCTTCGCCGGCGACGCCGTGACGGTCGAGGACGTCGTCTCGGTGCTCGGGCTGGTCGGCCGCGACCTCGTCTTCGACATGCTCGAGTCGGTCGTGGCCGAGGACGCCGCCGCGGCGTTCGCCCTCGTCGAGCGCGCCATCGAGCGCGGCTACGACCTGCGCCTCCTCTGCCGCGAGCTGGCCCGCGCCACCCGCGACCTGCTGCTCGTCTCGGTGGACCCGGCGCGGGCGTCCGACCCCGACGTCGCGGCCGAGGGCGAGCGCGAGCGGCTGACTGGCCTCGTGGACCGGTCGTCGCGCGAGGACCTGCTCCGGGGGTTCGACCTGCTCACGCGGGCCGAGCAGGAGATCCGGCAGTCGGAGCAGCCGCGCTTCAACCTGGAGATGGCCCTGCTGCGGCTGATGCACATGCGCAAGCTCGTGCCGCTGACGGAGCTGCTCGCCGGCGGGGCGGCGCTGCCGCGGGCGGCGGGGCCTGGCGGGGCCGCCGGTGCCTCGCGTTCTGCGGGTTCCACAGGTTCCGCCGGAACGCCGCGCCCGGCCGGACGCCTGGGCGCGAGCGCGCCGGCCGCCGCGCCGCGTGCGCCCGAGGGCCGCGGCCGGCTCGAGCCGCCCCGCAAGTCCATGTCCGGCGCGACCGCGCCGGCCGCCGCCGCGCCAAAGGCGTCCGCCAGCCCGGCGCCAGCGCCGGGCCCCGCCCCTGCCGCGGAAGGTGACGGCCGGGCGATCAAGGACGCCTTCCTCGCCGAGGTGAAGGCGGCGAAGGTCTTCTTCTACAACACGGTCGTCGCGCAGGCGTACCGCGTGGACGTTGCCGCCTCGGGCGTGGTCTTCACGTTCCTGCCGAACCAGAAGGTGCCGCGCCAGCAGTGCGAGGACGCCCGGCCGTGGCTCGAGGAACTCGCGTCGAAGGTCGCCGGCGGGCGCGTGCCCGTCCGCGTTGCCACCGCCGAGGGCGAGGCGCCCGCGCCGAAGGCCGCCGCCCCGGCCGCCGCCCCGCGCGCGGCCGCTCCGACCGCCGACGACAACGCGCTCCGCGAGGAGGCCCTCGCCAACCCGTCGGTGCAGGCCCTCTTCGAGATATTCCCGGTCGAGAAGACGAAGATCGAGGAGATGTAGTGGCAGGGAGCCCCCGATGAACCCCATCGAGATGATGAAGCAGGCGCAGCAGCTGCAGGAGCGCCTGCAGAAGCAGATGTCCGAGCTGCGCATCGAGGCCACGGCCGGCGGCGGCATGGTCACCGTGGTCGTCAACGGCCACAAGCACGTCCAGCGCCTCGTCATCGACCCCGAGGTCGTGTCGAAGGACGACGTGGAGATCCTGCAGGACCTGATCGTCGCCGCGGTGAACGACGCGCACCGCAAGGTGGACGAGGCGCTGAAGCAGCAGCTCGGCGGCATGATGGGCGGGCTCGGCCTGCCCGGGCTGTAGGGGCGCCGTGTCCCTGCCCGCGCCGCTCGAGAACCTGGTCGAGCAGTTCAAGCGCCTCCCCGGCATCGGCGCCAAGAGCGCCCAGCGCCTCGCGTTCCACGTGCTCAAGACCCCGCGCGAGGACGCCGAGCGGCTCTGCGAGGCCATCCGCGACGTCAAGGACCGCGTGACCTACTGCTCGGTCTGCAGCAACATCACCGACGTGGACCCCTGCGCCTACTGCTCGGACGACCGCCGCGACGGCCGCGTCATCTGCGTCGTCGAGGAGCCGCCCAACGTGAACGCCATCGAGAAGACCGGGGGGTTCCGCGGCGGCTACCACGTGCTGATGGGGGCGATTTCGCCGCTGCAGGGGATCGGGCCGGACGACCTCCGGATCAAGCCCCTGCTGGCGCGGATCGCCGCCGGCGGCGTGGAGGAGATCATCCTGGCGACCAACCCGACGGTGGAAGGGGAGGCGACGGCCATCTACCTGGCGCGGCTGCTCAAGCCCCTCGGGATGCGCGTCACCCGCATCGCGACGGGCATCCCCGTCGGCAGCGACCTCGAGTACGCGGACGAGCTGACCATGGGCAAGGCCATGGAAGGCCGGCGCGAAGTCTAGAAGTCGGGTAAAATCGCGCCGCTCCCTGAGATGCTCCCAGCCTCCTACCAGCTGCCGGCCGCGGTCGTCCTCGTCGTGGGCGGTGTCATCGCCTGCTTCCTGGGGTACCGCCTGTTCAAGATCGTGCTCGCGATCTTCGGGTTCATCCTCGGCGCGCTCGCGGCCAGCTCGGTTTTCGGCGTGAGCGACACGACGGCGATGGTGGTGGCGGCGGTCGTGGGCGGCCTGGTGGGATCGTTCATCCTGCTGACGGCCTACTTCGTCGGCGTCGCGCTCGTGGGCGCCGGCATCGGCGCCCTCATCGCCAACCTGATCTGGACCCAGATCCAGGGCGACCCCCACCCGTTCGTCGTCGTCCTCTTCTCGGTGTCGGGCGCGCTCGTGGCGACCTGGCTGCAGCGCTACGTGATCATCCTCGGCACGGCGTTCGGGGGCGCGTGGACGATCCTGGTGGGCGGCCTGGCGCTGGCCGGCGACGGCACGGCGCTGCGCGCGGCGGCGGCGGGCGACGTGTGGGTGGCCTACCCGATGAACCCGCTGCCGGGCGCGCAGTGGGTGCCGTGGGCGTGGATCGCCCTCGGCCTGGCCGGCACCTTCATCCAGATGTTCGTGACCGGCGGCCAGCACGGCCGCGTCGTCAAGCCGAACAAGAAGAAGAAGCCGAAGGACTGACGGGGATCACAAGACCTTCACCCTCAGACACGCGCACTGATGGCTGGACCCCTTACAAGATCATTGGGCTTCGTGCGTCCTTCGTGACCTTCGCTCGCTTCGTGGCAGGAATTACCGCCGTGGCAGGAAGTACCACGGTCACTTCCCGCTGAGCACGCGCCCCATTCCCGCGCCGCCGTAGCCGGTCATCTCCAGGTAGCCGCGGCCTGTCACCGGCCGGCCCGCGCGCGTGCCGCGTATCGTCACGGCGCCCTCCCAGTAGGTCACGCCCGTCGAGGCCGGGGTCGTCAGCTCCTGGTCGTCGAGGGCGGCGGCGACCTCCATGTCGAGGCCCTCGGCCGGCAGTTCGACGCGCCAGGCGATGGGATAGGTCGCGCCGCTCGTCGGCGACCTGAACTCGCGGCCGAGCGGCGTGAGGCGGAAGGCGTCCCGCGTGAACCGGCGCACGCGGCCGTCGGGCGCGACGAACGTGCCGCTGGAGCGCGGGTCCACGCTGCCGTCTCCGCGCCGGAGCTGGTAGATCATCAGCTCGCTCCCGTCGCCCAGCTGCGCCGAGATCCAGTCCCAGCCCTGCTGGTCCGGCTCGAGGAAGCTCGTGCCGAACTCGTGGTCCATCCAGCTCGTGCCGGTGACGGCGACGCGCGCGCCATCGACGATGACGGTGCCGGTCGTCGGCATGCGCGTGAGGGAGTAGTAGTGGGACGCGTTGCCGGCCTGCGCGCCCTTCTGGCTGATCCCGTCCCTGCCATGAATGACCGGGGCCTTGCCCTCGTCCAGCGTGAGCTCCACGCCGAGGCCGTCCTCGGTGGCCGCGAGCACGTGGCGCCCGTCCGCGTCGAGCCCGGCGGACCAGTCCTCGTTCCACACGTGATACCGCGCCGTGTCGGCGCCGGCGATGCCCGGCCCGGCCCGGTTGAGGCGCTCGCGGAAGGCATACGTGCCGTCGCTGATGTCCGTCACCGCGAGGTGCGTCATGAACAGGTCGCGCACGGCCCAGCGCGACGGGTTCCCGGGCGCCTTGTCGACCCCGACGCGGAAGAAGGTGACCTGGTACCCGAATCGCCGCCCGTCCTCAGCGGCGAGGTTCCCGGTGTAGTACCACCACTCGATCTTGTAGTCCGGGTGCGACGCATGGTCGCGCGGGAACGCGTACTCGTACCCCGGCGCCGCCTCCTTCCACTCCTGCGCCGCTGTCGCCACTGCGCCGATCGACAGCAGTAGAAGCACGGGTGTCATTCGGAGATTACAAGAGACGCCACGAAGGGCACGAAGAACACGAAGGACCATCACGAAGTCAGAACTCTTTCTGGCTGCAAGTTCTTGATTCTAGATTCTTGAGTCTTGATTCTTGATTACTCACCCGGCGCGCATTGGCCGTCGCGCTGTTCCCAAGAGACGCCACGAAGGGCACGAAGAACACGAAGGACCATCACGAAACTTCAGCTCTCTCTGGCTTCAACTTCTTGATTCTAAATTCTTGATTCTTGATTACTCATCGACGCGCTTTGCTATTCCTCGCGCAGAGTCCCCATTGCCGTGGCGCGCTTCGCCGGATACAGTCCCGCGAGTGCCGTGAAGACGACGACCGCCACGGTCACCTGGGCGAGGAAGCCGATCGGGAGGTGGAACTGGATCGTCCAGCCGAAGCTCTGGACGTTGATCACGAAGATGAGGAGCAGCGACAGCGCCAGCCCCACGGCGAGGCCGATGCCCTGGCTGATTGCCCCGATCATCGCGGCCTCGAGCACGACCATCCGCTGCACCTGCCGGCGCCCGGCGCCGACGAGGCGGACGAGCGCGAGTTCCTCGCGGCGCTCGAGGACGAGCGTCAGCAGCGTGCCAGCGACGCCGAGCATCGCCACGACGATGGCGATGACCTCGAGCGCGTAGGTGATCGCGAAAGTCGAGTCGAAGATGCGGAGCACCTCGTCGCGGAGCGACCGGTTCGTGTAGATGAACAGCCGGTGGCCCTCGCCGATCTCGTCGAGGATCGACTGCCGCACGGCCGCCGGGTCGGCGCCTGGCGAGACGTACACGCGGATGGCCGACGGGGCGCGCGCCCCGAAGTACCGCGTGAACGTCGCGCGGTCCATCACGACGGTCCCGCGGTCCGCGGCGTAGTCGTAGTACTCGGCGACGATGGCGAAGTCGCGCGGCCCGGCGGGCGTGTCGAGCCGGAGCGTGTCGCCCACGCCCAGCCCGTAGCGATTCACGAACGGCTCCGAGACGATCACCTGGTCCCGGCCCACCGCGCCGAGCATCCGGTCGCGGCCGTCCGCCGGCGCCTTGAAGAGGAGCGGTGCCCGCGTCGCGGCGACCTCGAAGTCGCCCGCGCCGAGCACGACGAGGCCGTCGCCGTAGGCCAGGTCGACGCCGCTGAAGCTGTCGACGGCGTCGATCTGCGGGTGGCGCTTCAGCAGCTGGACGATGTCCTCGGACAGGGTGTGGCTGGTGTTGCGGCCCGTCTGCACGCCTGGGCCGATGAACAGGTCCGCCTGGAGCGTCTGGTTGACCCAGTACGCCACGGTGTCGCGGAAGCTGCCGATCATCACGGCGATGGCGACGAGCATCGAGAGCGCGGTGGCGAGGGCGGCGACCGAGATGGCCAGGCGCGGGATGGACGCCGCGAGGTTGGCGTGCGCGAGCAGGCCCTCGACGCCAGCGATACGGCGCAGCCACGGGCGGGTCACCCGCGCCACCAGGAAGATGATGGCGGGGACGAGCAGCGAGACGCCGATGATCGTGGTGAACGCCGAGGTGTAGCCGAACACCGGGACGCCGTCGATGGGCCCGAGCGTGGCGAGGCCGCCGGCGAGCGCGAGCAGCAGCGCCGGCGCGATGAGCCTTGCCGCGCTGAACCGGACGCGCGTCTCGAGCCTGTCGCTGCCGCGGATGGCGGCCGTGGGGGGCACGGACGCGGCCTCGCGCGCCGGGACGGCGGCGGCGATGAGCGAGAGGGGCAGGCCGATGGCGAACGCCAGCTCGACGTCGCCCCACCCGAGGTCTGGCGGCGCCGCGGCCGAGGCGATGTAGATGGCCTGCACCGTCGTGGAGGTCAGCGCGACGGCGGCGTCGGCGAGCACCCGGGCGAGCCCGAGTCCGAGCGCCGTGCCGGCCAGGCCCATGGCCGCGGCCTCGCCGAGGAACAGCGACAGCACCTGCCGCCGGGTCACCCCGAGCGCGCGCAGGGTGCCGATCTCCTCGCGCCGCGCGATGACCGAGATCGTCACCGTGTTGTAGACCAGGAAGAGCCCGACGATGAGCGCGATCCACGACAGGGCCGTGAGGTTCATGTGGAACGCGGCGAGCATGCGTTCCACCTGGGCGCCCCGGCGCGCCGGGCGCTGGGCCGAGAGGCCTTCCGGCAGCCGAGCGCCGATGGCGGCGACGGCCTCGCCGACGTCTTCGCCGTCCTCGAGACGCACGTCGATGCGGTCGATGCGCCCGAGCCTGTCGAACGCGAGCTGCGCCGCCGCGATGTCCATCAGCGCGAAGTTCCCGTCGAGGACCTTCGCCGGCCCCTCGTCCGCCAGCAGCGCCGTGACCGTGTAGGTCAGGACCCGGTCGCCGGAGATGAGCCGGACGTCGCTCCCCACCGACAGCCCGTGCCGCCGCGCGAACACCTCGGTCAGCACGATCGCCCGCGGACTGGTAAGGAGCTCGAGGAAGCGAGTGGCGCTCAGCGCCTCGGTCGAACCCGACGAACCTGACGAACCTGTCGAACCCGACGAACCCGACGAACCTGTCGAACCTGACGAACCTCCCGACCCCACTCCCAACCGATAGTCCCGAAGCGGCCTGTCGCGGAGGATGTCGACGCCGAGCACCCGCATGGCCTCGGTGCGGTTCTCGCCCGTGATCACCGCCATGTCGCCTTCGACGATGGGGCTGGCGACGCCGAAGTCGCGGAGCCAGGTGAGGTCGGCGAAGCGTGTTTCGTCGATGCCCGTGCCCGGTCCAACGATTTCGACGCTGGTGCGGCCGGCGGTGACCTCGAGGGCGGTCTCGAAGCCGGCGACCGAGCTCCGGTTGGTGAGCTGGATAGCGATGACGACGGCGATGCCGAGCGCGACGCCGGCGATGGTGGTGGCGGTCCTGAGGCGGTCGGTCCCGAGGCGCCGGACGATGAACTGCCGGAAGAGCCGGGCGAACACGGCCGTCAGCCCCGGGCTTCCTGGAGCGGGCGCGGCTCGGGGGCGCCCACGGTGTCGAGCCGTCCGTCGCGCAGGTGGAGCGTGCGGCCCGCCGCGGCGGCGACGTCGGCGGCGTGCGTGGCGAGCAGGATGGTGACGCCGGTCTCGCGGTTCAATTCCGACAGCAGGGCCATGACCGTGGCGCCGTTCTCGGAGTCGAGGTTGCCGGTGGGCTCGTCGGCCACGAGGATGGCGGGCGTGTGCACGAGCGCCCGGGCGATGGCGGCGCGCTGCATCTCGCCGCCGGACACCTGTTGCGGGTAGTGGCCGAGGCGGTGGCCGATGCCGACCCGCTTCGCCAGGGCGAGGGCCTTCGATTCCGCCTCGCGTGGGGAGCCGCCGGCGAGCAGCATCGGCAGCGCGATGTTGTCGGCGAGCGTGAGCGTGGGGAGGAGGTTGAAGAACTGGAACACGAACCCGACCCGCGTGCGCCGCACCGCGGTCAGCCGGTCATCGTCCATGGCGGCGAGGTCCTGGCCGTCGAGCAGGATCTGCCCGGCGGACGGCCGGTCCATGGCGCCGCACAGGTGGAGCAGCGTCGACTTGCCGCAGCCCGACGGCCCCATGAGGGCGACGAACTCCCCGGCGTCGACGGCGAGCGAGACGCCCCGGAGCGCGTGGACGGCGGCCTCGCCGGAGACGTAGGACTTCTGGAGGTCGCGCGCGTCGAGGATCGCCATGACTCTAGGGTATGACGCTTCTGCGCGGGTGCCGGGTACGGGTTCCTCGGGTTCCTCGGTTCCCGGGGTTCCGGGTTCTGGTGCCAAGGGGGCCACGAGTGCCAGGGGTGCGCTGTCGGATATGGGGACTGTCCCCATTTCCGCGCGAGGGACGGAGGAACGTGAGGAACCCGGGGAACCGGGAACGGGCGGCCCCCGGTCTCTTGCCGATCGGGCCGGATTTGTCCTAGAATAGTGATTCTGCGCGCCTGAGGCGGGTCCCCGCCGACGGCCACGCGTCCTGCCACGGTCCTCGGTAGCTCAATGGCAGAGCATCCGGCTGTTAACCGGAGGGTTGCTGGTTCGAGTCCAGCCCGAGGAGCCAATCTCCAGTTTTGCTCCCCGCTGCGAACGTCTCACAGTTCAACGTAGGTGGGACAAAGACTTTCGCGATCGAACGTGCAGTTCGATACGAACGTTTTCTTATCAAACATATCCCGTCTCCCAGGCGGATCGCCGATAGGGACTGCTAAGGACGCCTGTAGATGTTCAGTCGGGCCAGGGCCTGACGCGCAATCGCCGGGGGGACGGATTCTTGGAGTCTTCTGATCACGTCGAGGTGACAGCCCCTGATTCTCTTGCCTGTGCCGCACGGGCAGTTCCAGTGCCCCTTTACCTTCTTGTGTCCCAGGCAGTCTAGGAACCGCCGGATCTGCTCTTCGTCCGTGACGCCGAGGACTTCGCCGTACGCCTGCAGGAGACCAGGTTTGCCGTGGTCCCACTCGCCAAAAGGCCACTTCTGGCCCTGTTCAACGAGGATCTGGCCGAGGAAGTAGTTGCGGACTGGACCGTCGAGATACGACACGAGCGAATATCTGCCACGAAGCAACGTCAGCTCCGGGACCTCGGTGCAAATCGCGCCATTCCCAAATACGTGTCGGTCGATGTGTCGTGGAATGCGCCCGCCGATTTCCTCAATCCGAGGCAGCTTGAACGTTCCGTCTGGGAACGTGATCTGGATCGAGAAACGGTCGAACACGACGCCGTCGTTGGCCAACTGAAAACTGCCGCGGAACGAAGGAGTGTCGCCTTCCAGGACTAGACGGAGGTCGGGCTGTTTCTCCTGGACAGCCCGCTCCAGGTCGGTGAGTTGGCGCCCGCGGGCGGACGTCGCAATTACCCGCACCACGGTCGTGTCCGAGTTGCCACTGACGCGACCGCCACCTTCACGGCCGCGCCCTTGTCGGCGCCTGTGTCAACCTTGCCGAACACGGCCTCCCAGGCTTCGTTGTCTATCGTCCCGAGGGTTGAGCTGGCGACGCTCCCGAGTTCGTTCCACACCGCCTCAAGCAGAGGCATCAGGTCGTTGCCGCACGGGTTCGCCGGGTCCTCGACCTTCGGCGGGCTGTCCAGGTCGCGGAAACTCGTCCAGGCGTGAATAAGCTGGTCCGCCAGGGACTTGTCTTTGTGCTCTGACAGCAGGTCGATGATCAACAACTCGAACACGAACTGCTTCACGTCGAGCGCCTTCCGTACCTTCCACAGCTTCAGCAGCCGAATCGCGTCCAGGACGCCGCTGTCTCGCACGGTGTCGATGTGGACCTGGAGATTCGTCTTCAGCCGGCACTTCTCGCCGTTCTCCTGGTACAGGAAGCAGTCGGCCTTGGAATCTTCGGTGAAGCGGCCGGGCACGACATCGATATGGAAGTCCACCAAATCCTTGCCGCGTAGCCGCAGGGCCGAGCGCTTGCGCTCAACGGCGTAGTCCTTCTCCAGCGCCGCGGCGACGTTGTTGTAGATCTCCTCGAGCGTCTCGCCGGCCGTGGTGTCGTCGTGCGGAAAGTAGCAGACGATGTCCAGGTCGTAGGACTCCTTGATGAGCGTACCCTTCGCCTTGGAGCCGCCGTAGCGGATCGTCGGCGAGCTGTCCGGGAACGCGCTCCGGAGGAGAGCTTCAACGTCCTTCCGACGTGCGGTCAGGGCCTTTAGTTCGGCGTCGTCGTCTGCGAGGTCCTGTGATTTCAGGACCGCTTGTAGATATTCGTTGTCGGTCATGGCGTTCTCTTAAACCTCCAGCTTGAAAGTGAAGCCGCCGGCGTCTCGGTCGTTGTCGTAGACCCGGAGCTTCGGGTGAACCTTGGGCAGCCACTCCCGTCCGCAGAGGACGGCGATTGGAGCGGGTACGGCCGGAAACAAGTCGATCGTGTCGAGCGGGCCGTGCGTCTGAAGGATGGTCGCGATCGCCTCCTGATACACGGCACGGAACGCATCCAGGTCCCGCTTCTGCTGAAGGAACGTCGTCTGCGGTGTCATGCCGTTGAGCGTGATCTCGTAGATGGCGGATGACCTCCTTATCTCTGCCGGCAGGTCTTGCAGCCGGATCGTGCCGCTCAGAGACAGCACGAGGGCGACCTTCTTGAACCGGCCGGGGTTCATGCGGCGGAAGCGGTACTTGACCGGCACGCCATCTATCTTCCAAGTCCACGATTCCGTATCGCGATGTCGTTGATACGGGTCGCTGGCGACCTTATTGCTCAGTTGTCGGCCCAGGCACATCAGCAGTGGGATGGGGCCGATGGCGAAGATGGAGACGTGCGCGGCCTTGACCGCTTCGCCCTCCGGGCTGAACAGATCCTGGACGCGCCGCTTGATGGTCGTACAGGCAGTCTTGTAGAAGGCGCGGTCGTCGGCGGGAAGGCCGGTCAGATCGATCGTGAACGGCTGCCGAGTGTTCGGAAATCTCGGGGCGGTGGCTTCCGCAATCTGATGGTACGGAATCCCGACCATCTGCCCTCGGATAAGCGCCTTGAAGACGACAACCGCCGTCTTGCGGTCAGGGCCGAGCGAGGTCACATGCTTGATGCGGTCCTCGTGGGCCGTCTTGTAGCTCTCGAGGGTCGAGCGGGTGTAGTCGGCCGGATGGTCGTCAATGAGCTTGTGGTGCGTCGCGCACAGCAGCATCAGGTTGGCGAGCTGATGGATGTTTGCCGGCCGATTCGCGTCGGCTCCGCGTGGCCCCTGCTCTCGGAAGGCCACGATGTGGGCCGCCTCGCCAAAGTTGCCGTCGGTCAGCGTGAGGGAATCCTCAAAGAGATATGTGTTGCAACCGTCGAACTCGCAGCGTCCCCCGGCGTGCACGCACAGGAGCAGCCGGACGCGATGGGCTATGTCTCGGGCGGCGACAACCGGGGACAGCACTCGTGGCTTTCCGGCGCTGCGTCCTGATTTGGAGGTTCGAGATATCGGCATCGCATCACGTTGTAGCTGTTAGAAGCTGATATGAGCTTACGCTCTAGGCAAAAAAATTACAGCGTCAATTGATTCCCAGATTTTTCTGGATAGAGGGATTCCAACCGAATTCGCACGACTACAGGATTCACATCAAAAACATCTGCCAATTCACGAATCGCGAGATCCCGACGGCTGGCCGGCAGCATTGGCAGACCCAGCATGCCTTGCGGTTCCAGATGGGCATTCACGGCCTTGGCAACCAAGGCTTTCGGGAGCAGTAGGGCGCCCATGGCCATGTTGGCCTGGAACTCCCACCAGCGGTACGGTGGCTTGGTCTTGCGGCCACCGTAGGTGGCCGGCGTCCCGTCATCGCGGCAGAGGATCTTCGGGGCGTCCTTGGCGAGGCCATCTCCAAACAGGGAGTCGGGGCGCGGACCAAGCACAAACAGATGGGCGTGAAGAAGGCCATGTCCGCCTTCGTGCGCGAGGGTCGTTCTCAGTCGTCGCTCGGCAGGCCGCGTACCCTCTTCGTCCAAGGCCGTCGTAATCACGATTTCCTCGACACCCTTGGCACCGAACCGAGTGAACCCGAGCAGGCCATTCGGCAGGTCCTCGTACGTCGGCTGAAGATCGAACCGCTTCTCGATGAACCGGTCAATCCGAACCGGAGAAGGGGCAGACGGATAGAAGCCGAGCTTCTGAAGCTCATCAGAGCAGATCGCTTCCACGTCGTTGGGCGTGTAGTACGGCTGCTCGACGAACGGGCCGCTCCCGGACTTGAACGTCTTCATCCCTTCTTGCCTCGATGCTTCTTCAGGAACTCCATGAGATCTTCGGCGCTGACTCCGTCGTCCACCACCTTGCGCAGAGCAAAGCCCATCGCCGGATTGGCCGCCGCAATCCGCTTCAACTCCTGGACGGGCGGCCGGGCATCGTGCCTCTGGAGTTCAACAACAGTGGTGTCGAGCTCATGCGCGAGCTTCCCCAAGACATCCTCGGACGGATGCCGGCGCCCGAGTTCAACGTCGGAAAGGAAGGGAGGCGACACCTGGATTCGCTTGGCAAGTTCCCTGACGGACAGGTCCTTCTTCTCGCGCAGTTCTCGAATGTGCTCGCCCAACGTTTTTATCACTTCGTCTAGTGTAAGCTTACATCAGGGTTTGTCAAGTTCCCCAGCGTTTGAGATGTACGCGGATGACCTCTACTCCCGTCGGGTGGTACTCGGTGCCGGCGAAATAGTGGCGAAATGACGGCGATTTGGCGGAAATCGTCCGGCGCGGCGAGTCAATCCTGTAACATCAATGGAATCAGTTAGTTACAGTATTTGATTTGGCGCGACTGTCTAGGTATCTGTCCCATAGGGCGTTGCGAGGGGCAGGGGCCGTGTTGGACGACGTTCGGAACTGCCTCGACAGGTGACGTGTTGACAACGTGTATACAACGCGCTACAGTTGGGACATCGACGTATCGACTGGGCGTCCTGAGGGAAACCATGGCAGCCACTGCAACCGCCGCGCGGACACGAACCATCAACATCCGCATCGAGGAAGAGCGACGCACGCTCATCGATCGAGCCGCTGAAGCTGCCGGGAAGGACCGTACGCAGTTCGTTCTGGACGCAGCGACCCGTGAAGCGACAACTGTACTTCTCGACCAGCGGTATTTTCAGCTGGACACGGATGCGTTCGCGAAGTTCAACGCTGCCCTGGATGCGTCTCCCGCCGAGAACCCGCGTCTGCGGGCGCTGCTCTCTAGAAAAACACCCTGGGAGCGATGAGTGCCGAAGGAATTAGCGCCCCAGAGCACCTGAAAGCCGAGCACGACGTTAGCGGTTTCGACTCCGGTACGCCTGAACTCGACAATTGGCTGAAACGCCGAGCGCTTGCGAATGAGGCGCTGGGCACCTCCCGCACCTACGTCGTGACGGCAGGCGGACGCGTGGTCGCCTTCTATGCGCTTGCGAACGGCGCAGTGGCTCACAAGGACGTGTCCGCCAAAGCGAGGCGCAACATGCCGGATCCAATTCCGGTGATGGTGCTTGCACGTTTGGCCGTCGATTCCGCCTACCAGAAGCAAGGCCTTGGTTCCGCGCTTCTAAAGGATGCCCTGCTCCGCACGATGGCGGCCGCTCAAATCGCTGGCATTCGCGCAATGCTGCTTCATGCGATGTCAGACGACGCGAAGCGCTTCTATGCACGTGCCGGATTTCACGAGTGTCCGGTCGATCCAATGATGATGATGATCCCGCTCGCAGAGGTTGAGAAGAACCTCAGCCCTCCCAGCGCGAGCTGACGATTCTCTAGCAGCTCTCCTTTGAGGGAAGAACGGAACTTCGCCAGATCTGGGCTCCACGCCACGATAAGATCGCATACAGCAGTCCGTGCCAAAGCGCACCAACGATTTCCAGGCGTTGATCGCCCTAGTCGAGCGGCAGCTCGCCGCGTCCGGGGTCCGTGTCGTCGAATCGGAGATGCTCGCCGATCGTCTGACCGGAGAGCTGCGGGAGGTCGATGTCTGCGTTCATGCGATCGTCAGCGGCAAGGACGTGACGCTCGCGCTGGAGTGCCGCGACCACAAGCGCAAGGCGGATCAGATCTGGATCGACACCCTGCGGGGCAAATACGCCAACCTGCCCGTCGACAAGGTGATCGCGGTCGCGCGGGCAGGTTTTGCCAAGACGGCGCGGGCGGCAGCCGAGAAGGCGCGCATCCAGACACTTACACTCGAAGAAGCAACGTCGGCGAACTGGCACCTGATCGCAGAATTGCCGGACGCGGCCTTGGTCGTTGCGCACTTTCCAGTCGCAGAGAACGTCTCGCTGCATCTGGTCAAGGGCCAGGAACCCATACCCGACACGATGATGGTCGCCGACGTATCGCTGAGGCTTGGAGATCAAACGTTCCCGCTAGCGGACGTTCTGCATCGGTATTGCACGGCATCGCCTGTGGCGCAGTTTACGTTTGACAACGATGACGTTGAACGGCTGCCCGTCACGATCGCGATGCCCGACGGGATCGAGCTGGTCCTGCCCTCCGGCGACTCTCGATTTCTGGAGCGAATCGAGCTCGAGATAGCCTTCGACCGCGAGCGCAGCAACACGAAATTCGACCGCAAGATCTACGGCGACGCTGGCCTTTCATTCGCGTCGAAGACCTACACGAGGGGAGAGGAGAAGGCGCATTTCGTTTTCTCCATGCTCCAGCAAGCAGATGAGACCTCCGCTGCCGCCGCGGTTCGGACCTCCGACGGCAGATCGGATTTCGTACTCAGCCCGAGGGTCAAGTCGCCGACGCCCCCGTCAGGAACGCAGCAGTCCGACTAGGCAATCTGGCGCGACCGGGAGACTCCTGGTATCGCTCAAGGAAGAGCTCCTCAAGAGATGCGGGTCGCTGGGCGGGTCGAAGAGGCCATCGGGTGACGAAGATCATCCTGACCGATGAACCGTCGGTGTCGATCAGCAGCACATTTCTTGACGATTCGTTCCACCGAGAAGATATCTATTCACCGGTGGTCGTAGCGCGCATTCCTGCCGATGCAGATCTGCGGTGGCACGGTGAGGTCGTTGCGCGCCTAGCTCGAAAGTCCTGCGAACTGAAGGCGTCGCGTGTGCTCAATCACCTAAGCGACCTGCCCGTCGACCTTCAACGTGCCATCAAGCGGACGATTCGCGAATCCTGCATTAGCATCCTCGATCCTCGCGTCTATACCTTTCAGATTGAACGGATGCTGTCGGGTGTCGGCGATCGGCTCGGTTCGAGTGGGATCGCTCAGATTCGACAGCAGTTCTTGCCCAAGTTTGTTAGGGATCAAGTGCTCTGGGACTCACCAGCGTGGCGGATCCAGCGAATGCTCTTCCCCGAGCCTCTGTTTGATCTCGCCGATGTTTATGGCGTGTCAAGCGCATTTGAGGTCGACGACTCGCTATTTGACACGCTGAAGAAAAAACTGCGTAAGCCTCACACGGTACGCCTGTTCGGTGCACGCAGCGCGGCGGCCTTCGTTGAGCTCATAGATCCAGCAGAGCGCGCCGACGTGCTGCGCGACATCGATGCGGATCAGCGGTACTTTTTCTGGCAAGATCTCGACGCGACGGTGTTTCTACGACACCGATCAACGCGTCAAGTCTTCGATGAAGGCGACCGCGTGACTGTTGAAGCTATTGACGTACTGCGCGAGGGCGCCAACGACGCGATTCAACGCAACCCGCGAATGCGGTTGCTGCTAACGTCTCGCGGTGAGGTGACCGAAGGTACGTCGGACGCCAGTCCCGAGCTCCAGGCAGCAGACGTCGCAGCCGGGTACGCACGGCGACTCTACGAGTCAGACGATGGGCTGAAGAAGGTTTGCATCGAGTTTCGGCAGGTTCTTCTCAATGGCACCCTCGTCCGAGACTGGCAGCAACAGCCGCCCATCAAGTGAAGCTCATCGTCGACGAATTCTTCATTCGTCCGACTGAAACCACGTAGGCTTAGTCGTCTTCAGGCTCCGGGCGATTCACTCCGGGCGGGGCAGCAGCGACAATTCCCTCATCAGAAACCTCGGTGGACACCTCAAATCCGGCCATTGATCGACAGTTCAAAACCGGCCATTTCTGCCGGTCGACCGAGACCCATGCAGTTCTACTTCGGCAGCGCCTCAGCGCGCAAGTCGGTGTGGACTTTGG
>JBFWOG010000016.1:0-116067 GCA_050250645.1 Vicinamibacterales bacterium | reverse complement strand
GGCACCATAGACCATGGCTGGCTGCTCCTTCTTGAGTGCTCTGTTTCCGCAGAGCGACACTCCGTTTGTGGAGCGCAAGCTACCACGCTAGGTAGCAGCCAGCCGCTTCATCTCATCTCCGTGTTCCCGTCCCGGTGCTGTCTTCTCTGTGTCCCTGTGTCTCTGTGGCCGACGTAAAGGGGGCGCGGGGCGGCCGGAGCCGGCCCCGCGCGGTCGCGTGAACCCGTCTACATGCCGCCGCCGCTCGACGGGGGCACCATCTTGTTCAGGCGCAGGTAGGTGACGAGGTTGCCGTAGTGCTCGTTGGCGTGCGAGGTGTTGAAGGCGAGCACCCAGAGCCGCGGGGTCGGGCCGGTGAAGAACTGCACGACCTCCGCCCCCTTGGCGTCGGTCATCGAGGCGAACGCCTCGTCGCAGAAGGCGATGGCCGCGTTCATCGCCTTGGTCAGCTCCGCCTTGGTCTTCATCGTCTTCTCGATGCCCGTCATCGTCGGCTTCACGCCGCTGGCGGCGCCGCACATGCTGAACTGGGCGTCGGCGAGGTGGCCGAAGAGGTCGGCGAAGCTGCGCACCTCGGGCGTGGGCTTGTACGCGTAGAGGTTCTCGGGCACCATCTCGGCGGCCTTCGCGAGGTTGCCCTTGATCATGTCGTACTGGCCCTTCGCGGCCGCGGTCGCGGGGTTGGCCTGGGCGAAGGCGGTGGTCGGCAGGACGAGGGCGGCGGCGATGGCCGCGGCGGTCAGCAGGCGTGTCATGATGAGTTGGCTCCTCTGTCGTCGGGGGGCTGGCTACCCCCATGGTTCAAGCGTCTCCGTCTCGGCGGCCGTGGCGCCACGGCCCCTTCTTCTTGCTCCTCGGCGCACTCGTCGCGGCCGCCTGTGCCGGGCGGCCCGCACCCGCGGCCATCACGGCGCCCATCGAGGCGCCGTACCGCACGGCCACCGTGGTGGGCAGCGTCATCCTCACCCGCCCGCCGGGTGTCGCGCCGGGCGAGGCCGTCGGCGGACTCTCCGGCATCACCCGGCTCGGGCCCTCCGGGCCGTGGCTCGTCGTGTCCGACGACCGCCGGGCGCCCCGCTGGTTCGAGATGCGGTTCGCCTTCGAACGCGGGCAGCTGCGCGTCACCCCGGGGGCGCCCGTCCCCGTCACGGCGCCGCCGGGCCCCGAAGGCCGCCCGCGGCCGCTCGACCTCGAGGCCCTCGTGGCGCTCCCGGATGGCACCAGGCTCGTCTCGTCCGAGGGCAACTCCGTGGACGGACGGCGGGAACCGGCGAGTGTACTTCGCGTCACCGCGGCCGGCGGTTACCTTCAGACGCTTCCCCTGCCCGAGAAGTTCCTTCCGACGGCCCCGGGCCGGGGCCTGCGTGACAACCTCGCGTTCGAGAGCCTGGCGGCCGCGCCGGACGGGTCGAGGGTCTGGGCCATCGCCGAGGCGCCGCTGCTGCAGGACGACGAGCCCGCCGGGCTGCACCGGGACGCCCGGTCGCGCCTGCTCGAGTGGGTCCGGACGCCCGGGGGCTACCGGCCCGGCCGGGAGCTGATCTACCCCATCAGCGCCTCGGGCGTGCCGCGCGGCCTGGGGCCGAACGCGACACTGGCCGACGAGGGGCCCGTCGAGCTCACGCGCCTGCCGAACGGGCAGCTGATCGTGATGGAGCGGGCCTTCGTGCGGGACCGCGAGCACCGCCGCGCCGCCAACGTCATCCGGCTGTTCACGATCGATCTCGCCGGCGCGGACGACGTGTCGGCGGTCGACGCCCTCGGCGACGCGCCCCGGGCCCGGCCGATCGGCAAGCGCCTGCTGGTGGACCTCGCCGACCTGGCGCCCGACCTCGACCCGCGCCTCGCCAGCCTCGCCAACTTCGAGGGCATGGCGCCAGGCCCGGACACCCCGGACGGCGACCCCACCCTCGTCCTCGTGAGCGACGACAACTTCACGGATGCGCAGCGAATGGCCGTGATCCTGCTGCGCCTGAGTAAGTAAGAATCAAAGAATCAAGAATCAAGAAACACGAATCAAGAAACACGAATTCGACTCCCCAGGGTTGGCTGGACCCGGGCAGTGTCCTGTTTCTGGATTCTTGATTCTCGATTCTTGATTTCCCGAGCCCCCCGTCAGGGCTCGGGAACAAACCTGTATCCGACGCCCCTGACGGTGAGCAGGTGGCGGGGCGTGGCCGGATCGTCCTCGATGTAGCGGCGGAGGCGGACGATGAAGTTGTCGATGGCGCGCGTGTCGGTGTCCTCGTGCAGGTCCCAGACGTCCTCGAGGATGGCCTTGCGCGAGACGGGACGGCCGGCGTTCTTGAGCAGGTAGGACAGCAGCTCGCACTCCATCACCGTGAGGTGGTGGTGGGTGTCGCCCACGCGCAGCTCGAGCGCCTTCGGGTCGAGGGTCTTGCCCGCGAAGGTGACCGGCTCGGGGTCGCCGGGCGCCGGCGGGGGCTGCAGCACGGCGGCGTCGGCGCCGAAGGCCTCGACGGCCTGGCGCATCCACTGGTTCCGCCGCAGGAGCCCGCCGAGCCGCGCGAGCAGGATCGACAGCTCGAAGGGCTTCGGGAGGTAGTCGTCGGCGCCGGCCTCGAAGCCGCGGAGCACGTCCTCGGGCCGGCCGCGCGCCGTCAGCATCAGGATCGGGACGTAGTCCCCCGCGCCCCTGAGCGCCTCGGCGACCGAGAAGCCGTCGAGGCCGGGCAGCATGACATCGAGGAGGATCGCGTCGTACACCCCGCGGTTGGCGAGCAGGTGGTCGCGCGCCTCGGCGCCGTTGCCGATGATGTCGACCGCGTGGCCCTCGGCCTCCAGGTTGAAGCGGAGGCCGTCGGCCAGGTGGGCCTCGTCCTCGACGAGCAGGATGCGGCTCATGGCGTGACCTGTCGCGGGAGCTCGAGCGTGAACGTCGCGCCCTGCCCCTCGCCCTCGCTGCTGGCGAACACCCGGCCACCGTGCTGCCGGGCGACCGACTTCACGATGAAGAGGCCGAGTCCGGTGCCCTTGACGGTGGAGGCGCGCGCGCGGAAGCGGTAGAAGCGGTTGAAGATGCGCTTGAGCTGCCCGCGCGGGATGCCGACGCCGCGGTCCTTCACGCGCACCCAGACGGTGTCGGGGGCCGGCGTGAGGACGTCGACGGTGACGCGCACGTCGCCGAGCGAGTACTTGACGGCGTTGTCGAGCAGGTTGGAGACGGCGGTGCGCAGCTCGTCGGCGTCGCCCTCCACGACCAGCCCCGGCGCGCTGGGGGTCTCGACGAGGGCGATCGCGTCCGCCGCCAGGTGGTGGCGCCGCCGCGCCGTCTCGACGGTCTCGTGGACGAGCGCCGCGATGTCCACGGGCGCGCGGTGCTCGAGCTTCGGGCGCTGCCCGGCGACACCGGCCTTGAGCACCTGCTCGACGGTGTGCTGGAGCCGCTCGGCGTCCGACAGCATCACGCGGTAGAACTCCTGGCGCCGCGCCTCGCTCACCTCGCGCGTCTGCAGGGTCTCCAGGTACAGCCGGATGGACGCGATTGGCGTCTTCAGCTCGTGCGTCACGGCGTTGATGAACGTGTCGTGCTGCTCGTTCCGGCGGATCTCCCGGACGAGGAAGACGGTGTACACGATGATGCCGGCGATGATCAGCGTGAAGGTGAGCCCGCCCAGGACGATCGGGATCACCTCGGCGCCGTTGACGAGGATCCAGCTGACGTTGAGCGACACCGCCGCCGCCACGAGGACGACGCAGAGGACGATGAAGACGATCGTCGCGGTCTTCCGGCGGGTCACGGGACGATTGTAGCGGGCGGGGGGCGGCGGCGGGAATCACGGAAGGGCCATCCGCGGATGGACGCGGAGGCACGCGGAGGGGTGCGGCGACGGGGGCGCGCCGCCCGGGACGGGCGACGCGCGGGTGTACGCGCCACGGCCCGGAACGAAACACACCCAGGGTTGGTGTGTGTGTGCTTCGTTCCGGGCCGTGGCGCGTACATCTCCGCACCCTGCGGGTGCGGCCCCGTCGCCGGTGGGCCAGCCGTGTGGCCCGGCCTTTCGTAGCCAGGTCCCATCCGCGTCCATCCGCGACATCCGCGGACGGCCCCGGAGGGGCCCAGCCTAGTCGGCGGCGGGGACGATCTCGGTCGCCGTGATGTCCACGGCGTCCGGGCTCTCCTGCGGCATCGTGTGGGCCTCGGCGATCTTCGCGGCCTTGATGTGGCTCGCCAGGCCGATGGCCTCGAGGAACTTGATGCCGTACCAGTTCATGTCCACCTCGTACCACGCCAGACCGTGGCGGGCCGAGACGGGGTGCGCGTGGTGGTTGTTGTGCCAGCCCTCGCCCCAGCTGAGCAGCGCGACCCACCAGTTGTTCGTCGAGTCGTCGCGCGTCTGGAAGCGCCGGCTGCCCCACTTGTGCGTCGCCGAGTTGACCAGCCACGTCGCGTGCAGGCCGTAGACGGTCCGGAAGAACACGCCCCAGAGCACGTACGGCAGGCCGCCGAACGCCAGCAGCGCCAGGCCCACGACGACCTGCGGCACCCAGTGATAGGCCGTCATCCACACGTGGAAGCGGTCGCGGCTCAGGTCCGGGACGTACCGCCGGAGGATATGGGTGTCGTGGTGCATCGCCGAGCCGGTGAAGATCCAGCCCATGTGCGCCCAGTAGGTGCCCTCGCGCGGCGAGTGCGGGTCGCCTTCCTTGTCCGAGTACTGGTGGTGGATGCGGTGCGTCGCCACCCAGAAGATCGGCCCGCCCTCGAGCGCCAGCGCACCGCAGGTCGTCAGGAAGTACTCGACCCACTTCGGGGTCTTGTAGCCACGGTGGGTCAGCAGCCGGTGGTAGCCCATGCCGATGCCGAGCATGCCGGAGATCCACCACAGGAAGGCGGCGGCGAGGATCGCGCCGATGTCGATGTAGAACAACGCGGCCACCGCACCGATGTGGAAGATCGTCATCGCGACGACCGTGATCCAGTTGATCGTGCCGTTGGACGCCTTGCGGCCGTAGAGCTGGGTGACGGGGGTCGAAATCATGACCCGGCGACAGTAACAGCATCGCGGGGCGGGCACTGTAATACTTGTGTCAGCGCCCTAACCCCTTCCGTTTGAGCCGGTTACAAGGCTGCGCCCGTGGGCTACCGGAGCACGAACCGGCGCCAGGTCTCGACGAGCGCGGCTTCGCGCCCCTTCGTCGCCGCGAACCGGTCGGCGTACTCGGCGAAGCGGGCCTTGTCCGCGTCCTCGAGCCCCCCGTGGTCGATGTGCTGGCGGTAGAGCACCTGCAGCGCCATGAAGAGGAGGCTCGTGTCGCCGGGGTGCTTGTCGATGAGCGTGATCAGGCCGGGGATCGCCTCGGCGTAGCTCCCCACCATCGCCTTGGCCGTCGCCTCGCGGCGCAGCCGCTCGTCGTCGTTGGTCCACGCCTCCGGCGCCTCGTCGATGAACTCGAGCGCCCCCTGGCCGTCGCCGACCCGCAGGAGCGCGTCGACGAGCAGCGGGTAGACCACGCCGGGGTTCTCGCTGAGGAGCGCCATCTGCCAGGCGCCGATCGCGTCGAGGTCGCGGCCGTCCGCCGCGTGGCACGCCCCGAGGTAGAAGGCGGCGCCGATGAAGTCGCCGGCCGTGAGGGCGGTCTGCTGGAACCACGCGCGGGCCTCGGCCACCCGGTTCTTCTGCAGCGACGCAAGGCCGCGGACGAACGTCAGCGTCGCGCGGTCGGCCTCCGACGTCCGGGTGTCGGGCTCTGGCGCCTCGTAGTGGCCGGCTCGGGCCTCCTGCACCACGCCCGAGAGCGCCGCGGACGGCGGGTGCAGGGCGAGCAGCCCCTCGAGGAAGGGCTGGACGATGCTGGCCTGCACCACGTAAGCGGGGACGAAGTTCGGCACCGGCGCGAGGATGCGGGTGGGCGGCGGCGGGGGCGGCAGCCCGTCCGGGTCGACCGACGGGTCCGGCAGTCCGGCCTCGTCGTTGTAGGCGGCGCTGGCCGCGACCGCGGAGAGGCGGAACGGGCGCATCACGGTCGTCGGCAGCTCGCCGGGCAGCTGGATCACCGCGCGGGCGAGGTACTCGCCCGGGGGGAGCAGGCCGAGGCGGAGCGTGCCGCCGAAGGCGCGGCGCGTCGGGTCGTCGCGGTGCGCGAGGCCGGTCGCCGCGCTGACGAGCGCGGGGCCGTCCTCGGTCTCGGCGACCTCGACCTTGACGCGCGCCGCCTCGAGCAGCCGGCGGTCGGTGCCGCTGACCTCGATGGTCGCGTTCAGCACGGGGCTGTCCATGACCGCGCTCGGCGTGGGGCGCGACGGCCCGGCGAGCGCGGGTGACACCGACGCCAGCAGGAGGTCCGAGACCGACAGCTTGCCGACGCGCTGCAGCCGGGCGTCGATGCTGTGGTGCACGCTCCCGGCGCGGCCGCTCCGGTCGGCCACCGCGATCCGGAGCGTGTAGATGCCGGGCTTGAGGGCCATGGACGTGACGAGCAGGCGGGGCGAGGCGCTCTCCGGGCTCGACGGCTCGAGCGAGGTCGGGCCGAGGTTGCTCATGACGACGCGCTCGTTCTCGTCGAGCAGGATCATGCCGACCTCGAACTCGGCGGCCTCGGTGGCGGCCTCGCCGACCTCGGCCGAGACGATGAGGCGCACCTCGTCGGCCTTCGCGCCGGCGGTGGCGTAGCTGGCGACGCGGATGGGGATGCCGCGCGCGGGCAGCGGCTGGCCGAGGAGCTTCTTCACCTCCTCGGCTGGGGCCTCGTCCGACAGCGCGGCCTCGGCTTCCTCGGCGGTGATGGCGGCCGCGGTCCTGATGACGAAGGTCGGGCGGGCGCGCACGGTGACGCCCTTCTGCCCGACCTCGACCTTGATCTTCCGCTCCTTGCCGGTGCGGTCCTCGTCGGTCGGCTCGAACCCGATCAGGTAGTAGCCGGAGAGCTCGCGGCCGAGGCGGTCGAAGGCGGTCGCGCCCGAGCCGCCGGAGACCTGGGTGAGCGTGCCGCGGGTCTGGCCGGCAATCTGCTCGAGGCCCTCGTTGAGGAGGCTGTCGTCGTAGAAGGCGGAGGCGCGGTTGGTGCTGCGCTCCTCGACGTCGAAGAAGCTCTGGCCGGGACGGACGATGTGGAGGGTGGCGCGGGCCTCGGCGGCGCGGCTGGCGAGCTCGGCGAGGTTCTGGCGGTCGCGCGCCACGAACATCCCCTCCGAGATCATGACGATGTTCACCGGCGTCGAGAGCGTCGCCAGGCGGTCCATGATGTTCTCGAGCGACTGCACGGTGGCCTGCGCCCGCGCGCGGTATTCCGCGAGCATCGCGTAGGCGTCGCCCTGCAGCACCTCGGTGCAGGCGATGACCGACGGGTCGCCCGGGGGGCCCGGGCATTCCCGCGCGACCGCGTTCTCCCAGATGGTCGAGTCGTTGGTGTCGTAGGCGTACGCCTCGCTGATGCGCAGGTTGGAGAAGGTGTTGCGCGCGCTGGCGGTGCCGGTGACCTTCTGGAGCGCGTCGGCGACGCGCTCGCGGTCGGTCGTGAACTCGACGCTCCCGCGCCCGGTGGGCACGCGGGCGAGGCCCACGAGGTCGCCCGGCGCGAGCTGGTCCATCAGGAGCTGGGCCGTCTTGAGCACGGTGCGGCCCGACCCGACGCGCATGTTGGCCTCGTCCACGACGAAGAGCAGCAGCCGGCCCGTCGTCGGGGCCTCGTTCGACGAGTAGGCGGCGTCGCGCGCCGTGCGGGGCGGCGCGTCGGCGGCCGGGGCCGTCGACACGAACTGCACCGACTGGATCGCGCGGCGTTGCCCGTTCACCTGGACGTTGAAGTCGGCGGCGCCGAGGTCCCGGACCGGCCGGCCTGTCTTGTCGACGACGTTGACGTCGACGAGGACGAGCTCGGCCCGGCTCTCGAAGGACGGGCGCGGCGCCTGCTGGGCCTCCGCGCCGGCGGCCTGGCCGGCGGCGGCTGCCGGCGTCTGGGCGGACGCCAGGACCATCGTCAGGGCGGACAGCACCGCCGCCGCACGGCGACGGGAGAAGGGTGGGGACTGCATCAGGAACCTCCGGGCGCGCGGTAACCCTGCCGCGCCCGCACCGTGTAACCGCGACCGGGGACGTCGATCGTGAGCGCGCGCCAGCCGCCGTCGCGGGCCGGGTTGGACGACTGGTAGCCGAGGAGGTACTGGTTCGACAGCTCCTCGAGGACCTCGCCGAAGGCGCCGGCCAGGTTCTCGCTCCGGTCGACGAAGAGCGCGCGCCCTCCGGACATGTCGACGAGGCGCTCGATGCCGGAGCGGAGCTGGTCTTCCTTCGCCCCGCGCCCGAGCGCCACCATGAAGAGCGTTGCGTCGCTCGCGCGCACCGCCTCTTCCACCGTCTCGATCGTCGCGTGGCTCGTCCGGTCGTCCCCGTCGCTGAAGACGACGAGCACGCGCCGGCCCGACTGCTGCGAGAGCTGCCGGACGCCCCGCACGATCACGTCGTAGAGCGCCGTGCCGCCCCACGGCGCCAGCCGGTCGACGGCGCGCAGGCGCTGGGGCACCGACGTCTCGCGGCGCGAGAGGGTGAACATGTTGTCGTTGAACGCGGCGAGGGTCACCTGGTCCTGCGGCCCGAGCGCCGCAAGGAACTTGCGCACCGCGTTCTTCAGCTGGGGCATCGACTGGCCCATGCTCGCGCTCACGTCCACCGCGACGACGATCTCGAGCGGCGAGCCCTCCGACGAGAAGTGGGTGATCACCTGCGGCACGCCGTCCTCGAGCAGGCGGAACGCGCCCTGCTGCAGGTCCTGCACGAACCGCCCGCGGTCGGTCACGACGGCCGTCACCTGCACGACCTCGACGGTCACGCGTTCCGCGTGGTCGAGGCCCTTGGTCCGCGTGCTCGTGACCGCCCGGCCGCCGGCCTCGAACTCCGCCACCGCCCGGATCACGTGCTCGCGGACGTCGGCCCCGGCGTCCCACGGGCACTCGGCCCGCACCGGGTCCGTGGCCGTGCACACCAGCTTGCCGTCCGCGAAGAAGCGCACGCGCGCGACCTCGCGCGCCCGCGGTCCCGGCTCGACGACCGCCTTGAGCAGCATCGGGCCGCTCACGTACACCTCCGGGCCTGGCGAGACGATGCGGATCGTGATCGGCGGCGCCTGGGCGCCGAGCACGGCCGCGGCCAGCAGGAGGACGAGCGCAAGCGAACGTGCCATGGCTGAAATCTGGGACGAAGCCGGGGGCGAACGGCGCCCTGCCGGTCCGTCAGCTGCGAGGCTAGTCCGGTGACGGGGCCGTGTCCAGTGCCGAGTGCCGGGCGGCCGGATCAGCGTAGCGGACCGGAGCCGGCGAGGGCCGCCACGTAGTCCTCGATCCGGGTCAGGGGGATCCGGGCGGCCTGGCGGGTCATGGCCGGCCAGTCGTCCGCGAAGCGCGCGTCCACGTCGTGCCAGAAGTCCTGCACCGCGTAGGCGAGCAGGGCGGGGACGAGCCTGGCGGGCAGCCCGAGCTCCGCCGTCGCCTGGGCGAGGCGGAACGTGAGGTCCGGCACCTGGGTGCCGACCTGGCCGATCTCGGGGCGGCCCGCGAAGTGCTCCCACGGCGCCGGCTCGGGCATGGCCGTCATCAGCCGCCCATCCAGGGGCGCGGCGAACACGCCCCAGCGCGCCAGCGCGGCCGCCGGCAGGTCCGGCTGGCCGAGCCAGAAGCGGTCGCGCAGCCCGAAGAGCGCCGCGGCCGCGTCCGGTCGCGCGGCGGCCGTCCACGGCAGGGCCTGCCGGGTCGCGGGCGAGAGCCCCGCCTCGCGGGCCAGCGCGTCGAGCCGCGCCGGGTCGGCGGCCGCCGCCTCGACCCTGGCCGAGCCGCGCGCGATGGCCGCCACGATGCGGTCGCGGTCGTCGTCAACGAGGTCGGTGGGCACGAGGGCGACGACGGTCCGGGCGAGGGTCAACTGGTCGTTCAGGTTGATGGTGGGGGCGGCGGGCATCTCGCCGTCCGCCACGCGCCGCAGCGAGAGCCGGGCGAGCGCGAGGTCGAGGCCCACGAGCGCCCCCTGCACGCGCCACGGGCCGCCGTCGCCGGCGATGTCGCGCGGCGGGAGCCACGGCACGCGCTCGCGGCGCTCGGAGGACGGCGAGTCGAAGTTGAAATCGTGCCGCGTGGGGACGTCGGGGCTGAGCATCGCGGGCCCCTCGGGGTCGCCGAGCGCCGCCGCGTACACCATCGCCATGAAGGCGGCGGCGAGGGGACCGGGTCGTCCCGACTCGAGCGCTTCGTCGAGGCCCGGCGACGGGAGCCGCTCGCGGATCGTGTGGATGCGCTCCCGCTCCGCGGCGAACACGTCCACGTGGTACTCGAGGCCTTCCCATTCGATAGCCGGTCCCGGCGCCTCCAGTGGGCGCCCCGCGAGGGCCTGGAGGACGACGGACTCGTAGGCGGAGCGGCCCGTCCACTGGTCGGGCCGGTCGAGCGACGGCAGGGCGGGCAGCAGGCTCGCCGTCACCCAGTCCGCCACCGCCCGCGAGGGCGACGCGTGGTCCGCGACGCTGGCGGCGAGCGCCCGCACGAGGCCGGCGGCCTGCGCCTCGTCGATCGCGCGCGTCGCGCGCGCCCGCTCGACGACGGCGAGCGCGCCCTGGAAGGCGATGAGCGCGGGGGCGCGTTCGCGGCGCCCGGCGCGGTCCACCCGGCGTGCCGCGTCCACGGCCTCCCGGTAGGTCGCCGGCGCCGTCACGCCCATCCGCTCGAGCGAGAGCAGCAGGGCGCGGTAGCGGCGGAAGGCGCCCACGGCGGCCAGGATGTCCTCGCCGTCCGCGGCGGTCGCGGCCGGGAAGACGCGCTGGGCGAAGCGGAGCATCTCGAAGCGGTCGCGGCGCTCGGCGGGGTCGGCGCGCGCGATCTCTCGCGCCAGCCAGGCGAGGTCGACCGGGGCCGTGTCGATCCGCGGGACGGACCCGCGCTGGCGCTGGTCGATGTCCTGGCGATCGAACGCCGCGGTCCAGAGCCATTGCCAGGCCGGCGCCGCCACGACGCCGCCGTCGAGCGCCGTGCCGGTGAGGACGGTCCAGGGATCGGCGGCGCCGCGCATGAAGGGGTGCTCGTCGAGGCGCTGGCGCGGGTCCATGTCGCGGAACGGGGCGTAGAGGGCGCGCATCCGCGCGACGCGCGCCTCGTCCGGGCCGTCGGGGACCAGGGCGCGCAACCTGGACGCGGGCAGGCTCGCGAGCGCCTGGTAGAACCAGGCCAGCCGACCCTGGTCGGCCGCGCACAGCGCGCGGATGAACGCCGCGGGACGGCCGGGCGACTCGCGGGCGAGGTCGGTCCAGAGCGCTTCCGCCTCCGGACCGCCCGGCACCGCGACGCGGTCACCGGCCAGGTCCAGCGCGGGTCCCACGATCGCGAAGGGACCGGGCGTCTCGGCGACGAGCGAGGCGAGCAGCGCCGGATCCTGCCCGATGAGTGCCCTGACGGCCGCGGGCGCCGCGAGCGCCCCCGACGCGACCAGCAGCGCGCCCGGGTTGTGGACGATGCGGGTGAAGAGGTCGCCGGCGGGCAGGGGCGGCAGCGCGCGCTGCCAGGTGTCGGCGGTGAAGGGCGACGCCACGACAACCGGCTCGCCACCGGCGGCTGCGCCGGGCGCGGCCTCGGCCGGCAGGCCGGGCCGCCCGTCGACATCTGCGGCCGCGCGGGCCAGCAGGTACAGCGCGATGCCGCGCTCCGCCGGGTCGATGCCAAGCCGCTCGAGCGCCGCGGCGCCCCCGGGGACGGGAAGGTCCACGAGGCGGCCGTCCGCGTCCTGCGCCGCGACGGACGCACCGGAGGCCACGAGGAGGCAGGCGAAGAGGAGGAGCCGACCGGCCACGGTCCGCAAAGGGTGGCACAAAAACAGGGTGCCACGGGTGCCAAAAGTGCCAAGGGTGCCAGGGGTGCGCCCTCAAGGTGCCAAGGGTGCCAGGGGTGCCAGGGTGCCAGGGGTGCGCTGCTGGCACCCTGGCACTTACTGCCGTTCGCCCAGCAGGCCGATCTCCATCGTCGTGCCGTCGGCGGAACTTTCGGCGACGCGGATGGTGCCGCCGAGGATGGCCAGGACCTCGCGGCTGATGGCGAGGCCGAGGCCGCTGCCGCCCGTGTGGCGGGCGCGGGAGTGGTCCAGGCGGAGGAAGCGCTCGAAGATCCGCTCCCGGTCCGCCTCCGGGATGCCGGGGCCGGTGTCGGCAATGCGCAGGAGGATGCGGCCGGCGCTCCAGGTGTCGCCGGCGGCCGGGGCCTCGGCGCGCGCGGTGACGCACACGTGCCCGCCCTCGCGGTTGTACTTCACGGCGTTGCCGATCACGTTGTCGACGACCCGCGCGAGCAGCCGGGGTTCCACGAACGCGACGAGGTCGGGCGGCACGTCCACCTGGATCGAGATGGCGCGCGCGTGGGCGGCGCCCGCGAGCCGCCCGGCGGCCGCCTCGACGAAGGGGCGGAGCGGCACGACGCGGCGGACGATCTCCTTGCCGCCCTCGGTGGCGCGGACCAGCAGGATCAGGTCCTCGATGAGGGCGGTCAGGGCCGACAGGCGCTCGCGGACGAGGACGAGCACGTCCCGGTACTCCCCGGCGGTGCGGTCGTGGCGGAGCGTGACGTCGATCTGGCCCGCCATCGCGGTGATCGGGCCGCGCAGCTCGTGGGAGGCGTCGGCGGCGAAGCGGCGGTTGGCCTCGATGGCGTCGCTCAGCCTGTCGATCAGCACGTTGAGCGACGTCGTCATGCGGCCGACCTCGTCGTCGTGCGGCGAGGGGTCGAGGCGGGCGCTGAAGGCGCCCCGCGCGATGTGGGCGGCGCGCGCGGTGATCTGGACGACGGGCTCGAGGGCGCGGGACGCGAGGTGGTAGCCGATCGTGGCGGTCAGGCCCAGCGCGCCGAACCAGACGCCCGCGAGCAGCCAGGCGAGATCGGCCAGGGAGCTCTCGACGTCGTCGGTGAACAGCCCGACGGCGACGGCGTACGGGCGCTGGTCGCGGTCCGCGCGCAGCAGCGAGGCGCGCCCCCGGCGGCCGTTCACCGCGATGTCCACCACGGGGGTCTGCCCGGCAAGCGCCGCGCGCACGGCGTCGGGCGGGACCATCGGCCCGGTCCCGGCGCTGATCCAGATCGACTGGACGACGACGCGGCCGGACGCGTCGAAGATCTGGACGGCCTTGTCGTCGAGCCCCCCCTTGACGGCGTCCTCGGACGGCTCGTGCAGGTGGACGCCGACCGGGCCGTCGGTCGCGGAGGCGGCCTCGGTGGCGGCCAGGGTGCGGACCTGGCGGTCGAGCTTCGCGTAGAGGAGGGCGCGGGCGCCGACGTACACGGCCACGTGGCTGGCGAGCAGCAGCAGGCCGGCGGCGAGGGTCCAGCGGATCGTCAGGCGCGCCCGGAACGACCCGAGGGCGCGGACGGGGCTCACCGCTCCTGGCCCTGGCGCAACATGTAGCCGAGCCCGCGCACGGTGTGGATGAGCGTCTCGTCGGTCGCCTTCTGCATCTTGCGGCGGACGTAGCCGACGTACACGTCGGCGACGTTGGAGAAGGGGTCGTATTCGCCGCCCCACACGTGCTCGGCGAGCTGGTCGCGGGTCACGATGGACTCGGCCCGGCGGACGAGGTACTCGAGCAGGCGGTACTCCGTGGCGGTGAAGGTCACCGGCTGGCCGGCGACGGTGACCGCGTGGTCGACCGGGTCCACCGAGATGGGCCCGTACTCGAGGACGCGGGCCAGGTGCCGCGTGCGCCCGCGGCGGGCGAGGGCGCGGAGGCGGGCCAGCACCTCCTCGAAGGCGAAGGGCTTGACGATGTAGTCGTCCGCGCCGGCGTCGAGGCCGCGGATGCGGTCGCTGACCGCGTCGCGGGCGCTGACGACGAGGATCGGCGCGTCGACGCCGGCCTCGCGCATCCGCCGGCACACCTCGAAGCCGTCGACCCCCGGCAGCATGAGGTCGAGCAGGATCGCGTCGTAGTCGCCCGCGGCGACCTGGTCGAGGGCGCCCTGGCCGTCCTCGACGAGATCGGCGAGGTGGCCGTCCTCCCGCAGCCCCTGCAGGAGGAACCGGCTGATCTCAGGGTCGTCCTCGACGAGCAGCAAGCGCATTGTCGTCCCCTGTGTCCGGCGCTAGCCCCGCGCGGCCCGCCGCTCGACCCACCGCTCCATCATCTCGTACAGCGTGGGCAGGATGATCAACGTGAGCAACGTCGACGTGACGATGCCCCCAATCACGACGGTCGCGAGCGGGCGCTGGACCTCGGCGCCGGCGCCGTGCGAGAGCGCCATCGGCGTGAAGCCGATGGAGGCCACGAGCGCGGTCATGAGCACCGGCTTGAGGCGCGAGCCCGCCCCGGCCAGCGTGGCCTCGCGGAGCCCGGCGCCTTCCTCCTCGCGCAGCGCGCGGATGGCCGCGATCATCACGACGCCGTTCAGGACGGCGACGCCGAAGAGGGCGATGAAGCCGACCGACGCCGACAGGTTGAGGGTGAGCCCGCGGAGCCACAGCGCGGCGATGCCGCCGACGGCCGCGAAGGGCACGTTGACCAGGATGAGCAGCGCCCAGCGCACGCGGCCGAACGTGGCGAAGAGCAGCAGGAAGATGATCGCGAGCGACAGGGGCACGACGAGCGTGAGGCGCGCCATCGCGCGCTGCTGGTTCTCGAACTGCCCGCCCCACTCGAGGTAGTAGCCGCTCGGCAGCGTCACGGCCGACTGGATGCGGCCGGCCGCCTCGGCGACGAAGCTCCCGACGTCGCGGCCGCGCACGTTGGCCTGCACGACGAGGCGGCGCTCGCCGTTCTCGTGGTTGATGGCCTCGGGCGTCGGCGCGAGGCTGATCCGGGCCAGCTGGTCGAGCCGGACGCGCTCGCCCCCCGGCGCCAGGACGGTGAGCGCCCCGAGCGCCGCGCCGTCCGTGCGGACGTCGGGCGGGTAGCGGAGCACGACCGGGAACCGGCGCGCGCCGTCGAGGAGCTCGGTGGCCTGCCGGCCGCCCACGGCGGTCTCGACGACCGCCTGCACGTCGGCGACGTGCACCCCGTAGCGGGCGATCGCGGCGCGGTCGATCCGGATCTCGAGCTGGGCCGCGCCCGAGAGGATCTCGACCTGGGTGTCGGCGGCGCCGCCGACGTGCTCGATGACGTCGAGGATCTCGGCGCCGAGCCGCTCGAGCACGGCCGCGTCGGGGCCGAACACCTTGACCGCCACGTCGGCCTTGATCCCGGAGACGACCTCGTCGAGCCGCATCGCCATGGGCTGGGTGAAGCTCGTCGTCAGCCCGGGGACCCGCGCGAGGGAGGCGGCCATCGCGTCGATGAGCTGCTCCTTCGTCCGGCCGCTCGCCCAGTCCTCGGCCGGGTGCAGCAGCACGTACACGTCGCCCTGGTAGATCCCCATGGCCTCGGTGGCCAGGTCGGGCCGGCCGATCTTGGTCACGATCTGGGAGATCTCCGGGAAGTCGCCGAGCAGGATCCGCTCGACGCGCGTCGAGATGTCCACCGAGTCCTCGAGCGCGACCGACGGGAGCTTCCGGGTCTCGATCAGGATCGAGCCCTCGTCGAGGCGGGGCATGAACTCGGTGCCGAGGAACGGGACGGAGGCCATCGCGGCGCCGACCACGACGAGGCCGATCGCCACCGTGCGCCACGGCTGGTTCATGTGGAACGCGAGGTGGTTCACGTAGAAGGCGCGGAGGCGCACGAACCACCGCTCCTCGTGGTGGGCCCCCGACAGCTTGAGCAGGTACGACGAGATGACGGGCACCCCGGTCAGCGAGAGGATCAGCGAGCCGAGGAGCGCCGAGCAGACGGTGATCGCCATCGGCCGGAACATCTTTCCCTCGAGGCCCTCGAGGGTGAAGATGGGCAGGTAGACGGCGATGATGATGAGCACGCCGAACAGCACCGGCCGCGACACCTCGACGGCGGCGCTCCGGAACAGGTTCAGGCGTGCCTCCTCGGCGTGCGGCCCCTGCGCGTGCGCCATGCGCTCGCCGACGTCGGCGCGGCGGCGCACGAAGTTCTCCATCATCACGACCGCGCCGTCGACGATCAGCCCGAAGTCGATCGCGCCGAGCGACATCAGGTTCGCCGAGACGCCGAAGATCCGCATCCCGATGAAGCCGACGAGCATCGACAGGGGAATCACGGCGGCGACGATGAGCGACGCGCGGACGTCGCGGAGGAAGACGAAGAGCACGACGATGACCAGCAGGCAGCCCTCGATGAGGTTGCGGCGCACGGTCGACGCCGTGCGGTCGATCACCTCGCTCTGGTCGTAGAAGGGCTCGATCCGGAGCCCGTCCGGGAGCGTCGGCTGGATCGCGGCGACCCGCTCCTTCACGCGGGCGGACAGGTCGTGCGCGTTCTCGCCCTTGAGCATGATGACCATGCCGCCGACGACCTCGCCCTCGCCGTTGCGGGTGACGGCGCCGTTGCGCTGCATCGGGGCGACCTCGACCGTGGCGACGTCGCCCAGCAGGATCGGCGTGCCCGCGCGCGAGGCGAGCACGACCGACTCGAGGTCGCGCACGCCGCTCACGAGGCCGACGCCGCGCACCGTGTAGCGCTCGCCCCGGTGCTCGATGAACCCGCCGCTGAACGAGTGGTTGTTGTCGGCGATCGCCTGGAAGACGTCCTGCAGGCCGAGGCCGTACTTCTCGAGCCCGCGCGGCTCCACCACCACCTGGAACTGCTTGGTGAGGCCGCCCCACGAGTTGACCTCGCTGACCCCCGAGACCGAGCGCAGGCGCGTGCGGATGTCCCAGTCGTGCAGCGTCTTGGTCGTCATGGGGTCGGCGCCCGGACCGTCCACCACGTACTGGTAGACCTCGCCGAACGCGGTGGCGACCGGCCCGAGGACCGGGTCGAGCCCGTCAGGGATGCGGCCCCGGACGTCGGCGAGCCGCTCGGCGACGAGCTGCCGCGCGAAGTAGATCGGCACCGCGTCGTCGAAGACCACGGTGACCATCGACAGGCCGAACTTCGAGACCGAGCGGACCTCGTCGGCGTCGGGCACGCCCATCAGCGCCGTCTCGATCGGGTAGGAGACGCGCTGCTCGACCTCGGGCGCGGCCAGGCTCGGGGCCTCCGTGATGACGACGACCTGGTTGTTGGTGAGGTCCGGGAACGCCTCGACGGGCAGCTCGCGGTAGGCCAGCACGCCGGTGACGACGAGGGCGCCGAGCGCGATCAGGACGAAGACGCGCTGCCCGAACGTGGCGTGGACGAAGCGTTCGACGAGGCCCACGGCTACGGCTCCTCGGTCGCCGGCGCCGCCAGCTCCGACTTGAGCAGGAACGCCCCCGCGGTGGCGACGACGTCGCCCTCGGCCAGCCCGGAGACGATCTCCACCTGGTCGCCGGCGGTGATGCCGGTGACGACCGCGCGCCGCACGAAGCGGCCGCCCTCACCCTGCACGAAGACGATGGTCTCGCCGTCGAGGGCCTGGAGCGCCCGGCTCGGCACGACGAGCACCGGGCGCGGCGCGCTCGCGCCGAGCGCGACCCGCGCGTACATCTGCGGCTTCAGGCGTCCGTCCGGGTTGTCGAGCTCCACCCGCACCGACACGCGCCGCGTGACCGGGTCGATCACGTCGCCGATGGCGGTGACCGTGCCGGCGAACCTCTCGTCGCCGTATGCCGCCACGCGGACCTCGGCCGGGCGGCCCACCGCGACGCGGCCGAGCATCGGCTCGTCGACCTCGGCCGTCACCCACACGCGGGAGAGGTCGCTCACCACGAAGAGGGGCATGCCGGGGGTGACCGCCGTGCCCGCGGAGACCAGCCGCTCGATGACGGCGCCGCGGACGGGCGAGGTGACGGGCACGCGCTCGTGCGCCGCGGGGTTGGCCGACGGCTCGGCGGTGATGCCGTAGTGGTCGAGCTCCTGCTCGCACCGCGTGACCTCGGCCCTGGCCGCGACGAGCCGCTGGTCGGCCGCGACGCGGTCGGCGCGCGCGCGCGCCACCTCCTGCACCGAGAGCGCCTTGTCGGCGAGCAGCCGCTCGGCGCGCTCGAGGGCGACCCGCGCGAACTCGACCTCCGACTCGGCCCGGCGCGTCTCGCTGAGCGCCGTGAAGTAGGCGGCCCACGCGTCGTGGACCTGGTGGCTGTGGAGGGCGCCGAGCTCCGCCCCGGCCGCCACGCGGTCGCCGGGCTGGACGCGCACCTCGACGACCAGGCCGTCGACGATCGACCCGATCCGCGCGGTGCGCCGCTCGTCGAAGCCCACCACCCCCGGCGCCTCGAGCTGGTCGTTCCGCTGGACGATGGCGGCGGCGGCCGTCTCGATGCCGGCCGCGCGCATCGCTTCGGGCGTGAGGGTGACCGAGCCGTCGGCGGCGGGCGCCGCCTCCGGCGCCTGGTCGGGCGCGCCGCCGCCGCAGGCGGCCCCGGCGAGCGCGAGCGTCAGGGCGAGGACGGCGGCCCTGTGGGTGGCCGGAGTGCGTGTCGTGGGGGTCATGGCAGGGGATCCTCTCCAGCGGCGAGGCGCGCGGCGACGGCGGCCTGCCAGGCGTCGAATCGAAGGCCGTCCGCGGTCAGGCGGGCGTCCGTGTGGCTGCGCTCGGCGTCCACCAGCGCCACGAGGTCCGCCGCGCCGGCGAGGAATGCCGACCGGGCTGCGTCACGGGCCTGGCTGGCGGGGGTGACGAGCGCCTGCGCGATGCCGTCGGCGCCGGCGGCGAGCGCGCGCGCCGCCTCGGCGGCCGCGGCGGCCTCGCTCGTGGCCGCGAGCGTCGCCTGGTCGAGTTCGAGTTCCGACGCCCGCACGTCCCCACGGGCGGTGGCGATGGCGGCGCCGTTCCGGCCGAAGACCGGGACGGCCATGGTGACCGCCACGACGCCGGTGTTGTACCCGGCGGTTCGCTTGTAGCCGCCGCTCACGGCCAGGTCCGGCACGCCGAGCGCCTGCTGGAAGCGAAGGGCCTGGCGGGCCCCTTCCACCTGCGCCCGCGCGAGGCGGACGTCGGCCCGCTCGGCCGCGCCGGCGGGCGACGGCAGGGGCGGGGGCGGGGTCGCCGGCGGCGTCGGCGCGACGGCCGGCAGGCCGAGGCGCACGGCGAGCTGGACGGCCGCCATGAGCCGGTCGGCCTCGGCCCGCACCCGGTCGGCGGCCACCCGCGCGCGCTCGGCCTCGAGGCGGCGGAGCCCGGCCTCCGCCAGCAGGCCCTCGGCGACCCGGCGGTCCGCGACCCTGACGAGCTCGGCCAGGCCCTGCTCGGCCTCGGCCAGCGCGTCGGCGCGCGCGGCCGCGCGCACCGCGTCGAAGAACCGCGTGGTCACGTCGAGCCGGACCTGGCGCACGGCGACGCCCGTGGCGGCGTCGGCGGCCTGCAGCCCGGCCGCGGCCGCGCCGCGGCGGGCGCCGCGCTCACCGCCGAGCTCGATGGGCGCCGTCACCACGGCGAAGAAGTCCTCGGGCACCGAGCTGCCGGAGAAGGCCCAGTTCTCGGACCTGAGCTCCACGGCCGGGTTCGGGAGCCGGCCCGCGAGCGCGGCGTGCTCCCGGGCGGCGTCGACCCGCGCGGCGGCCGCGGCGGCCAGGGGCGATCGGGCGACGGCAAGATCGAGCGCCTCGGCCAGGGTCACGGGCGTCGCGGTCTGGGCCTGGACGGGTCCGGCGGCCGCGAGGCCGGCGACCAGGAGGGGGATCACGGTTCGCATCACGCCTAACGAGTACCAGACGCGCGTGAGAGGGGCGTGAGAGTCCAAGGGATCTCAGATCTCAGATTTCAGATTGCAGATTCCTGGCGGGAAAGGCAGGAGTGAGGGGGCAGGGCCGTGGGGTTGAACGAACCCGGCGCCCGAGTCGTCAAAGGGGCCATGGATTCCCTCCTGCTCGACGTGCGCCATGCCGTGCGGCAGCTCGCGCGGACCCCGGGGTTCGCGCTGGTGACGGTCCTGACCCTGGCTCTCGGGATCGGGGCGAACACCGCGATCTTCTCCGTGGTGAACTCCGTCATCCTCCGGCCGCTCGGGTATCCCAAGGCCGACCAGGTGATGTTCGTCACGAGCCGGTTCCCGAACCTGGGATTCGACAAGTTCTGGGTCTCGCCGCCGGAGTATTTCGAACTGCAGGAATGGAACCAGTCGTTCGCGAGCCTCGGCGCCTACACGACCGGCGAGGTGAACCTGGCGGCGGCCGGCCGGCCGCGCCGGGCCCGGTCGGCACGGGTGGACCGGGCGCTGCTCGACGCGCTGGGCGTCCAGCCGGAGCAGGGCCGGCTGCTCACGGCCGAGGAGACGCGCGCGGGCGGCCCCGAGGTCGTCATGCTGTCCGACGAGCTCTGGCGCTCCGAGTACGCGGGCCGCGACATCATCGGGCAGACGATTGACGTCAACGGCGTGCGCGCCGAGGTCGTGGGGATCATGCCCCCCGGGTTCGACGTGCTCGACAACCGCGTCGAGTTGTGGCGGCCGCTCCAGCTCGACCCCGCCAACCGGGAGGGCCGCGGCAACCACGGCCTGTACCTCGTCGGCCGCCTGAAGGACGGGTTGACGAGGAGCCAGGCCGAAGCCGAGATCACCACGCTCTACGCGCGGTGGGAATCGCTGTACCCCAGGACCCACCATCCCACCGCCGACCGGCACCAGCTCCAGATGTGGCCGGTGCAGGACGAGGTCGTCGGCAGCGCCCGCCTGGCCATCTGGGTGCTCCAGGCGGCCGTGGGCTTCGTGCTCCTCATCGCGTGCGTCAACCTGGCCAACCTGCTGCTCGCGCGCGCCGAGACCCGGCACCGCGAGTTCGCCGTGCGCGCGGCGCTCGGCGCCGGAAGGTGGCGGCTGCTCCGGCAGTTCCTCGCCGAGGGCGTGATGCTCTCGCTCGCCGGCGGCGCGGCGGGCCTCGGGGTCGCGGTGTTCGGCCTGCGCGGGATGCTGGCGGCGTTCCCCGACAGCCTGCCGCGCGCGGCCGACGTCTCGCTCGACCCCGCGGTGCTGGTCTTCGCGCTCGCGGTGTCGCTGCTGACGGGCGCGATCTTCGGCCTCGCGCCGCTGATGCACGCCTCGCCAGGCGCGCTCGCGCAGTCGCTCAAGGAGGGCGGCGGGCGCGGAGCGACCGGGGCGGGCCGGCACGTGGTGCGCCGCGCGCTGGTCGTCGCCGAGGTGGCGCTCGCGGTCATGCTCGTCGTCGGCGCCGGCCTGATGCTGCGGACCGTCGTGAACCTGATGCAGGTGGACGCCGGCTTCGATCGCGCGCCCCTGACGACGTTCGCGCTCGACCTGCCGTCAGGCGACTACGCGGACGGCCCGTCCGTGGCCCGCTTCTACCAGTCGCTCGTCGACCGGCTCGCGGCGGCGCCGGGCGTCGCCAGCGTCTCGGCCATGTCGGGCCTGCCGCCCGACCGCCAGGTGAACGCGAACGACACCGACATCGAGGGCTACGAGAAGCAGACCGAGGACGACCCGATCGAGAACATCGACTACTACCAGTTCGCGACCGCCGGGTACTTCGAGACGATGGGCATCCCCCTTGTCGACGGCCGCGCCTTCGAGCGCGCCGACGTCACCCGCGGGCCCGTGGTCGTCGTCAACGAGGCGCTCGAGCGGCGGTTCTTCAAGGGCCAGAGCGCGGTGGGGCACCGGCTGACGCCGGACCCGCGCATCGGGTGGTTCACGATCGTCGGCGTGGCCAAGGACGTGAAGCAGGGGGGCGTCGACCAGGAGACGGGCACCGAGGTCTACTTCATGTTCGAACAGGCGGCCGCGGCCGGCTTCCCGATGGGCAACATGAACGTCGTCATCCGGAGCGCGCTGCCGCCGGCCAGCCTGCGGGGCATCGTGGACGAGGCCGTGCGCGCCGCCGACCCGACCCTGCCGGTCATCCGCTTCCGCGCGATGGACGAGGTCTTCGCCGAGTCGGTCAGCCGGCCCCGCCTGCTCGCCAACCTGCTCGGCGTCTTCGCCGGGCTGGCGCTGCTGCTCGCGGCGATCGGCACCTACGGCGTGCTGTCCTACATGGTGACGGAGCGGCGGCGCGAGATCGGCATCCGCATGGCGCTCGGCGCCGCCCGCGGGAGCGTGCTGCAGATGGTCATGGGGCAGGGGATGGCGATCACCGCCGTCGGCCTCGTCGCCGGCATCGCCGGCGCCGTCGCGCTCAACCGCCTGCTCGCCTCGCTGCTCTTCGGCGTCGCGCCAGGCGACCCTGTCACCCTTGCCGGCGTCGCCGCGACGATTGTCGTGGTCGCGCTCGTCGCCTGCTTCATCCCCGCCCGCCGCGCGACGCGGGTCGACCCGATGCTGGTGCTGCGGGAAGAGTGAGATGACGCTGACGTGATGCCCTACCGTGGGGCACCATCGTCGAACACGATTTCCTCGACCGTGAAGCGGAGGGCGGCGAACTCGCCCTCGGGCAGGTCCCAGACGGACTCGACCTCCCAGGGGACGATCACGCCGTCGACGGCCCGGAAGTCGCGGAGCGTGCCGTGCCACGGGGTCAGCACCGCGCCGGCCGGCGTCTGGCGGTAGCGGCTCGCGGACATCCGGGCGGGCAGGCCATCGGCGCCGAACGTGAAGAGGCCCTTCACCTCGCGCCCCGCCAGCCGCAACGTGGCCTCCGCGGACTGGTCGTCCACGGCGCGCCACGAGACGTAGCCGCCGTCGGCGAAGGCGGTGGGGAACCAGGTCATCTCGCCGAGCAGCCGCAGCAGCGCGCCCTGGTCGATCTCCGCCCCGGTGGCATCGTCCATCGTGAACGTCGCCGCCGCCTGGATCAGCATCCGGCCGACGCCGCCGACCGACGAGTCCCGCGCATCGACCCAGATGCCGGGCGCCACGCGCAACCGGCCCCACCAACGGAACGCCGGCGGGTCGGCGCGGAAGTACTGCTGGCCGCGGATCGGCAGCCACTTCGCGTCGGGCGCCTTCCGCATGACGCCGCCGTGCGTGAGCCGCACCGTGCGGATGGCGAACGGCCGGTAGCCGACGGCCTCCCCGAGATACCGGCGAACCGGCACCGGCAACCCGTCGATCTCGGGCTGGACCAACGGCCGCGCCGGCCCTGCCGCCGCCACGAGCGCCCGCCCCTCCCGGGTCACGTCCCGGGCCAAGCGCATGTCGTTGAAGGAGATCAGCACGCCGGCGGCGCTGACGAGGAATGCGGTCAACCAGATGGCAAGCCCGAACATGGCCTCACCTCATGGGGGAGGGTGCAGATCCCGCGCCAGCGCGGCGCAACCGGGCCCGGCACTCGCCCCTACGGCTGGCCGGCGCGCTCCAGCATGCGGCCCACCGTACGGGCGAAGTCCGCGGGCGTGAAGGGCTTGTCGAGCAGCTGCGAGCGGACCTCGGCCAGCTGTCGTCCCAGCGTCTCGTCGGTGTACCCCGACATGAAGAGGAACGGGACGCCGGGCTGGACGCTGGCGGCCCGCCGCGCCAGCTCCGGGCCGGGCATGCCCGGCATGACGACGTCGGAGACCACGAGGTCCACCCGCTGGCGCCGGAGCACCTCGAGGGCGAGGTGGCCGTTGCTGGCCGTGAAGACCGTGTACCCGGCCACCTCCGCGATCGTCGCGGCCAGCTCACGCACCGCGTCGTCGTCCTCGACGATGAGCAGCGTGCCGGTGCCGCGGCGGAGCCCCCCGTCGACGCCGGCGTGCGCCCCGGCGGGCGCCCCCGCCGAGCGCGGCAGCAGGACGCGGAAGCTCGTGCCCGACGCCGAGGTGGCCAGGTCGACCGTGCCGCCGCTCTGCCGGGCGATGCCGTAAACGGTGGACAGGCCGAGGCCGGTGCCCTGCCCCTGGGGCTTGGTCGTGAAGAAGGGCTCGAAGATGTGGGCCTGGATCTCGGGCGGGATGCCCGTGCCCGTGTCGCTGACGACGATCGAGACGTAGTCGCCCGCCGGCAGCCGGCTGTCGCCGTCCTCCACGGGCACGGTCACGTTGGCGGTCGCGATGGTGATCGCGCCGCCGTCGGGCATCGCGTCCCGGGCGTTGACGGCCAGGTTCATGATCACCTGCTCGACCTGGCCGTGGTCGGCCAGCGCGGCCCACAGGCCGGGGCCGGGACGGAAGTGCAGGGTGATGTGCTCGCCGATCAGCCGGCCGAGCATCCTGAGCATGTCCTCGACGATCCGGTTGAGGTCGAGGCTGCTCGGGTGCAGGACCTGGCGGCGGCTGAAGGCGAGGAGCTGGCGGGTGAGCGTCGCCGCCCGGCGGCCGGCCTGCTGGATCTCGTTGAGCTGCGTGAAGAGGGGATCCTTCGGGCCCAGGCTGACGCGCCCGAGCTCTGCGTAGCTGTTGATGACGGTCAGGAGGTTGTTGAAGTCGTGCGCGATGCCGCCCGCGAGGCGCCCGACGCTCTCGAGCCGCTGCGACCGCGCGAGCTCGGCGCGGAGCTGGTTGCGCTCGGTGACGTTCTGCTTCACCGCCACGAACTGCGCGACGCGCCCCGCCTCGTCGAACACCGGCGTGATCGTCATCTCCTCTTCGTACCGGGAGCCGTCCTTCCGGCGGTTGACGATCTCGCCCCGCCAGACCCGGCCGCTCAGGATGGTCTCCCACATCTCCTCGTAGAACGCCGGCGGGTGGCAGCCCGACTTGACCAGCGTGCCCGGCGTCCGGCCCACGGCCTCGTCGCGCGCGTACCCGGTGAGCTCGTAGAACGCCCGGTTGGCCCACGACACCCGGCCCTCGATGTCGGTGATCACGATGGCGTTGGCGGCCGCGTCGAGCGCGGAGGTCTGGGCCGACAGGGCGGCCGTCGCGATGTGCTGCGCCGTCACGTCCGTCCAGGCGCCGGCGATGGTCGCGCCGCCTGCCGGCGTCCGCAGCATCCGCATCTGGTCGACGATGTGGCGCACGCCACCGGCCCCGTCCAGGAACCGGTACTCGTGGGCGAAGTCGTCTGCCGTCTCGAAGTGGCTGGCCCAGGCCGCGGCCGCGCGGCGGTCGTCGGGATGCACGTGGGCCAGCCACCAGCCGGGCTCGAGCGCCTCGGCCGGGGTGAAGCCCATCACCTGGGCGATGTTGTCGCTCACCCAGGCCGCCTCGAAGTGGTCGCCGGCCTGCCGGAGGGTATAGAGGATCGTCGGGCTGACGCCAAGCGGCGTGCTCATGCAGGGTGCGGCAGCAGGCGGCTCGGGGGACGATGCGGGGGCATGCTCGAGGCCGGACGATGTTTGTGACATCTCCTTGGCCATCGAGTCATCTTACGCCTCAACTTGACAGGGGATGTCAAGAATCTTCGGCGGAGGGCGGGAGCCGCCCGCACCCCACCCCCCCGTCGCCGGCCATGGCGCGCCAGCCAGGCCGGCGACGATGTCGCGATGGCGGCGCACGAAGCGCTGCCGCCCGGATTCGAGGATGCGCTCCTGGCCGGTGTTTTTTGATACACGCCTGGCCGACCTGTGGTATCCTGCCTTCAAGGTCCGCCTATTCGACTCTCACCTCTGTCCCGCATTCCGCGGGAGTCCGCTCCAGCCTCAATCGAGCTGTCGTCCTGCCCAAGACACGGAGTCGTGTCCCCGGCCGGTATCGTGGCTCGGTATCCGACGGGGCCGGCGGGCGGGTGAGGGGTGGTTGGCGGTTCGATTCGACACAGGAGACGAGCGATGGCAGCACAGAACGGCGTGATCAAGCGGCTGGTGAGCGACAAGGGCTTCGGCTTCGTCGCGGCCGGCGACGGCACCGAGTACTTCTTCCACCAGTCGGCCTGCAACGGCGTCCGTTTCGACGACCTGCGCGAGGGCCAGCAGGTGTCGTTCGAGGCGGGTCAGGGGCCGAAGGGTCCGCGCGCCGAGAACATCCGGCTCGCCGACTAGGCCGGATCACGCGCCCATGTCGCCCGCACCCGGGTGGTGCGGGCGGAGTTTTTTCCGGGGCCTGGCTCCAGGCCCGAAATCGCCCGCCATTCGCGGCCTCCCGGCCGAGTCGACCCGCTCGCCGCACTCCTCCTGCGCCCGCCCAATGATGAGCTGAGCTTGCATCTGCCGGCTCGATCTGGTTCGATCACACCTTGCTTTGCTCGACGCGGCTCAATTGAGGGCCCTCGTTGACAGGCGGGTTGCCAATCCTGCGCCCGCGTGACCGACGGCTCCGCCGCTCCGCGGCATCTGCGTGCGAGCCCTCCGCCCGGCCGCTGCCAGCAGCCGGGTCCGACCGACATAGCCGAGCGTCCCGCCGGCCTGCCGCCGAAGAACGTGGCGGACGTGTGCGACGGGACCGGCGCCTCTGAAGTGAGCACGCCATGATCAAGGACTCCACTGTCACCCCGTCCGCGTCGGCGACGCCCGGGCCCGCGCCCGACGACACGCGTCTCGAGGCCATCTGGAAGCGGGCGTACGGGGCACGGACCCGGGACGATCTGCGGCGCCTGTACGCCGACTGGGCGGCCTCGTACGACAAGGATCACGAGAAGGTCGGCTTCTTCGGCCACCGCCTGACCGCCGAGGTGCTCGCGCGGCACATCACGCGGCACGACGTGGCGCGGGTGCTCGACGCGGGGGCCGGCACCGGCGCGGCGGGCGAGGCGCTGCACGCCCTCGGGTTCCGGCGGCTCGTCGCCGTGGACCTCAGCGAGGACATGCTGGCGGTCGCGCGGCAGAAGGGCGTGTACCGCGAGGCGATCGCCGCCGACCTGGCCGTGCCGCTCGACGCCTTCGCGGCCGGCAGCTTCGACGCGGCCGTCCTCGTCGGCGTCTTCTCGTACGGGCAGGCCCCGGCCGAGACGCTCGACGAGATCCTGCGCCTGGTGCGCCCCGGCGGCGTGGTGGCGTTCACGATGCGGACCGACTTCCACGACGAGGACGCGATGGGCGTCCGCAGCCGGATGGCGGCCTTCGAGGAGCAGGGCAACTGGAAGCTGCTCGAGGTGACCGATCCGGCGCCGTACCTCCCTGGCAAGGACCCCCACGCGATGTTCCGCGTGTGGTGCTACCGCGTCACGGCCCGGCCCGACACGGAGATCGAGGACGGCTTCGAGGACGCGGTCCGCGAGGCGCTCGAGAGCGACGACTACGTCAAGAAGATCGACCACGCGTGGATCTGGGACTCGGCCGCCTCGCGCCTCTACGAGCGGTACACCCGCACGTCCGGCTACTACCTGACGGACTCGGAGGAGGAGATCCTCCGGACGCGGGCGAAGGAGATCGTCGGCGACGAGCGGCTGATCGTCGAGCTCGGCTGCGGCTCGGCGCGCAAGATCCGCCACGTGCTCCAGGCGGGGGTCGACCGCGGCGACCGCGTGCGCTACATGCCGATCGACGTGTCACCCGGCGCCGTCAAGGCGACGGTGGCCGACGTCGAGAAGGCCTTCGGCGACAAGGTGGCCCTCGAGCCGCGGCAGGGCCTCTTCGAGGACATCCTGCCGACGCTGCCGGTGGACGTGCCGAAGCTGGTGTTCTTCTTCGGGTCGTCGCTCGGCAACCTCGACACGATTGCCGACACCGTGGCGTTCCTCGAGCGCCTGCGCGCGCGGCTCAACCCGGCGGACCGCTTCGTCGTCGGCATCGACCTGCACAAGGACGAGAGCGTCCTCGAGCGCGCCTACAACGAGGAGGAGTGGTGCCGCTCGTTCTTCGTCCACATGCTGCGCCGCATCAACCTGCACCTCGGCGCCGACTTCGACCCGCGGGTCTTCGAGCTGTCGTCGACCTACGAGCAGGAGCCGGAGCACCGCGGGCTGCGCACGCGCCGCATGAGCCTGCGGATCGCCCCGACCACGCCGCAGCACACCTGGGTCCGCAAGCTCGGGATCGAGGTGCAGCTCGAGCCCGGGCAGCCGGTCCAGGTCGGCATCTCGCGGAAGTACGAGCCCGAGCAGATCCGCACGCTGGCCGAGCTCGCGGGCCTGCGCCTGGCCCGCCAGTGGTTCGACGAGCAGGGCTGGTTCTCGCTGAACGAGCTGGTGCGCGACGACCGGCCATGATCCGGTTCGAGCGCGTCTCGCGGACGTTCCGGCGCGCGGGCGGTGAGCCCGTCACCGCCCTCGCGGAGGTGGACCTCGAGGTGCGCGCGGGGGAGACGCTGGCGCTGCTCGGCCCCAGCGGCTGCGGCAAGACCACCACGCTCCGCCTGATGAACCGCCTGCTCGAGCCGACGAGCGGGCGGATCACCGTGGGGGGCGAGGACACCGCCGGCATGGACCCCGTGCGGCTCCGCCGCCGCATGGGCTACGTCGTCCAGCGCGGCGGCCTGTTCCCCCACCTGACGATCCGGCGGAACGTGGGGATCCTCTGCGAGATCGAGCGGTGGAGCCGCGCCGAGGTCGACCGCCGCGTGGACGAGCTGCTCGAGCTCGTGCGCCTGCCCCCGGCCGAGTTCCGCGACCGCTTCCCCCGCGAGCTGTCCGGCGGGCAGCAGCAGCGGGTCGGCGTGGCGCGCGCCCTCGCGCTCGACCCGGAGATCCTGCTGATGGACGAGCCGTTCGGCGCGCTCGACCCCATCACGCGCGCGAAGCTCCAGCAGGAGTTCCTCGATCTCGAGAAGCTCGTCGCGAAGACCGTCGTCATGGTGACGCACGACCTCGAGGAGGCCTTCCTGCTCGGTGACCGGGTGGTGCTGATGAACGCCGGCCGGATCGTCCAGGCCGGCACGCCCGCCGAGCTGAAGTCGCGCCCCGCGACCCCGTGGGTCGAGGCGTTCCTCGCGGGCCCCGCGAAGGCGGAGGCGTCGTGAGGCGGCTGGCGCTGGCCGCCGTCGTGGCGGCGGCGGTCGTGGCCGCCGGGGGCGGCGCGCCGGCGGTGACGGCGCAGGAGCCGGCCGGGACGGTCGTCATCGGCAGCAAGAACTTCACCGAGTCCCGCATCCTCGGCGAGATGATGGCCATCCTGATCGAGGCGAACACCGGGCTCACGGTCGAGCACCGGAGCGGCCTCGGCGGGACCCTCGTGTGCTTCACGGCGCTCGAGCGCGGCGAGATCGACCTCTACCCCGAGTACACCGGCACGGGCTGGTCGATCATCCTGAAGGAGCCGGAGAAGATCGCCGACCGGCTGCGCGCCTTCCTCTACGTGCAGAACGCCTTCCGCGAGCGGTACGACATCGAGTGGCTGTCGCCGTTCGGGCTCAACAACAGCTACGCGCTTGCCATGCGCGAGTCGCGTGCCGAGGCGCTGGGGGTCACGACCATCTCGGACCTCATCCCGCACGCCTCGGAGCTCTCGGCGGGGTTCAGCATCGAGTTCATGAACCGCGAGGACGGCTGGCCGGGCCTCGGGCCCTTCTACGGCCTGGATCTCGGCGAGGTGCGGTCGCTCGAGCACGGCCTCGCCTACGAGGCAATCAACGCCGGGTCCATCGACCTGGTGGATGCCTACACGACCGACGGCAAGCTGCTGCGCTACCCGCTCCGCGTCCTGGAGGACGACAAGGGGTTCTTCCCGCCCTACAACGCCGCCCCGATCGTCCGCGGCGACACGCTCAGGCGGCACCCCGAGCTCCGCGAGCTGCTGAACCGGCTGGCCTTCCGCATCCCGAACACGCGGATGATCGCGCTCAACTACGCGGTCGAGGAGGACGGCCGCGGGTTCCGCGACGTGGCGCGCGACTTCCTGGTGGACGAGGGGCTGCTCGACGCGGACGCCGACACCGGGGCCGACCCGACCGCCGGCCGCGACACGTTCGTCGGCTTCCTCGCCGGCCGGTGGCAGGAGACGCTGCGCCTCGGCTGGCAGCACCTGCAGCTGAGCCTCGCCGCGGTGGCGCTGGCCGTGCTCCTCGCCGTGCCGCTCGGCATCGCCATCACGCGCACGGCCCTGGGCGAGCGGGTGGCGCTCGGCGCCGCCGGCGTGGTCCAGACGATCCCGAGCCTGGCGCTCCTGGCCTTCATGATCGCCCTGCCCGGGCTCGGGCTCTCGGTGCGATCCGCGATCGTCGCCTTGTTCCTGTACGCCGTCCTGCCCATCCTGCGCAACACGCACACGGGGCTGAAGGGCGTGGACCCCCTGCTCATCGACGCCGCGACGGGGCTCGGCCTGACGCCGCGGCAGATCCTCTTCCGCGTGCAGCTGCCGCTGGCGACGCGGACGATCATGGCCGGTGTCCGGACGGCGACCGTGATCTCCATCGGCGTCGCCACCCTCGCGGCCTTCATCGGCGCCGGGGGACTCGGCGAGCCGATCGTCACCGGCCTCTATCTCAACGACACCTGGCTGATCCTCTCGGGTGCCATCCCCGCCGCCATCCTCGCCCTCGCCGCCGACTACCTGCTCGGCTGGCTGGAGGTGTGGCTCACGCCAAGAGGACTCAAATAGATCTTGTGATCTTGTGATCTTGTGATCTTGTGATCTCGCGATTTGTACCTGGTCCGGGCGCCGTGCTCGGGGCCGGCGGACATCACAAAATCACAAGGTCACAAGATCACAAGATCACGAGATTTCAAGAGGTCAGTATGGCGATGATCGCCGCGTCGACACCGGCGGCGACGGGGTGCGCGCTCGTGGTGAGGAGCGAGAGGACCGTGGCGGGCCGGCCGTGCAGGCGCGCCGGGGCCTTCGGGTCGGCGCCGCGGTCGAGGAGCAGGCGGGCCAGGCCGGCCGCGTTGAGCGGTACCGACCGGCGGTAGACCTCCACGCCGCTGGCGGCGAGGTAGTGGAGCAGCGTGGCGCCGTGGCCGAGGTGCGATCGCGCCGTGGCCAGGTCTGGCGAGGCGTCGAGCGCCGCGGCCAGCTCGCCGTGGTGGCCGGACAGCAGCGCGTCGAGCGCCGCCTCGAACGCCGGCCGGGGCATCCGCGTCCGCGCACGCTCGACGGCGGCCCAGTCGTCGAAGCCGTGTTCCCGCGCGACGGCCAGCCGCGCCGCCTCGATCGGCAGGCGGAGGGCCGCGCCCGCGGCCGCGTCCGGGTGCCAGATCGCCAGCTCGACGAGGGCGCCGGGATGCGCGTCCGCGAAGCCCTGCCGGAGGCGCCCCGCCAGCAGGTCGAGCTGCTGGCCGAGCGGCCGGGTCCGGGCCGCCGCGCCGACGAGCGGCGCGTACAGCTGCTGGACCACCGAGACCGGCTCGGCGACGTAGACCGGGGGCATCTCCATCGGGGGGATAGGCACCATGGCGGACGATGACGCGTCGGCTCGGGATGGCCGATGCCCGCGCGGGATTCCGCGCGGCCGATCCTACCCGATGCCCGAGGCCCGCGCCACGGGCGGACGCGGCGCGGGCCGTATACTCGTACTGACCCGCGGGCAGTCCCCGCTCCTTTCCCACCCGCCATGCAGACGTCCTGGCTGAACGTCCACGCCCGCTACCAGTGCCGGCACAGCGGCGCGTGCTGCTCGTCGGGCTGGCCCATTCCCGTGGAGGTGTCGCGCGTCGCCGCGCTCGACCGCGCCGTGGCCGCCGGTCGGCTGGACGCGGGCGGTGGCCCGTGGCTCGACCCGGCGCCGGGCGCGCCCGAGGAGGTCGCCGGCGTCTTCCGCCACGACGGCGGCGGGCGGTGCGTCTTCCGCCAGGCCGGGCGCTGCGCCGTGCACCAGGCGCTCGGACCGGGCGCGTTGCCCGCGGCGTGCCTGCACTTCCCGCGCGTGTGCCTGGTCGACGATCGCGGGGTGTTCGTCACGCTCTCGCACTACTGCCCGACGACGGCGGCGCTCACGCTCGACTTCGAGGGCCCCGTCGCGGTCGTGGCGGGCCCTCCCGCGATTCCGGGCGGCGACATCCCGGAGGGCCTCGACGCGCGCGGCGAGCTGCCCCCGCTCTTCGACGAGCGCCGGCTGATGAGCCTGGACGAGTACGCGGCCTGGGAGCGCGCCGCCGTGACCCGGCTCGGCGCGGCCGCCGACCCGGCGGCCGTCATCGACGCGCTCGAGATGGAGGCGGGAGGCGCGCCGCGCCGGCGTGACACGCTCGCGCGCTTCGACGAGGTCTGCGCGGCCGTGCCGGCCCCGCTCGACTGGCCCCCCGCGCCGGCCGACGCCGACGAGGCCTGGCGCGAGCTGGCCGCGTCGCTGCCCGGCGCGTCCGCCGTGGCCGGCCGGTACCTCGCCGCCCGGGCGTTCGCGTCGTGGGTGGCGTACCAGGGCCGGGGCCTCCAGGCCGTCGTGCGGAGCCTCGATGCGGCGTTCGCGGTGTTCCGCGTGGAGGTCGCCCGGCAGCGGGCCGCGGGGCTCGCGCCGCGCGACGCGCTCCGCGAGGCCCTGCGGCAGTCGGACCTGCTGCTCGTCCACTACGCCGACCGCCAGGCCCTCGCCGACGCCTGGTCGAGAGCCTAGGCTCAGGAAGTTAGAAGCTAGAAGTTAGAAGTCAGAAGTCAGAAGTTAGAAGTGCGTCAGCGCGGGCCGGATGGGTGATCGCGCGGCGCCACGGTCGGGCGTGAAGTACACTGCGCGTGTCCGTTTCCGATGTCCACGACCTCCGCGATTGCGCTCGTCTACCTGGCGTCGGCGGCGACCAGTGCTGCGGCCGGCGTCGTTGCATATCGGCGCCGCGAAGCGCCGGGCGGGCGGCCCCTTGCGGCGATGCTGTTCGCGGCCTCGCTGTGGGCGCTCTGCGACGTCTTCGAGGTGAACGCGCCGACGGCCGAGGGCCGGCTGTTCGTCTCGCAGGTCCAGTACCTCGGCGTTGTCTCCGCGGCGCCCTTCTTCCTCCACACGGCGATCGAGATCTCCGGGATGCGCCGCTGGCTCACCCCGGTCACCTACACGGCGATCTGGGGGATTCCCCTGGTCTCGCTGGTCGCCGCGTGGACCAACCCCTGGCACCACTGGCTGTGGACCGGCATCACGATGCCGGAGGGGACGCTGCCGTTCGCGGTGTACCACTACGGCTGGTGGTTCTGGGTCCTCACCGCGCAGCACTACCTGGTCACGGCCGTGGGCACGGCGCTGCTCGTCTACACGCTCCGGCGGATCGGGCATCACTTCCGCGTGCCGATCGGCGCCGTCGTCGCGGCCATCGTCGTGGCCTGGGTGGGGAACGCCGCCTACGTGTTCAAGCTGGGGCCATGGCCGGGGTTGAACTGGCTGACCCTGTCGCTCGGCGTGAGCGGCGGGCTGCTCACGTGGGCCGTGGTGCGCGAGGGGCTGCTCGACCTCCTGCCGCGGGCGCGCGAGGCGCTGCTCGACACGATCACCGACGGCGTCGTCGTGCTCGACCGGCTGCACCGGATCGGCTTCGCCAACCCCTCGGCGCGGCGGCTGCTGAACCTCGAGCGCGACGCCGCGCGCCTCCCGCCGCTCCTGCGGCTCGAGAGCCGCTACGAGCAGTCGGTGCCCTGGTTCGGGGAGGTGTCGGTGCCGTCGCTGGCCGGGACGCGGTGGCTCGACATCCGCGTCGACGCGGTGCACGACCGGTGGGGCGAGCTGGCGGGACGGCTCATGCTCGTGCGCGACGTCACGGTGCAGAAGGAGCTGGAGCGCGAGCGCGAGCGGCTGATCGGCGAGCTGCAGGAGGCGCTCACCACCGTGCGCCAGCTCGAGGAGCTGATGCCGATCTGCGCCAGTTGCCGGAAGGTGCGCGACGACCGCGGCTACTGGGGGCAGATCGAGGAGTACCTCGCCAGCCGCACCTCGATGCAGTTCACGCACGGCATCTGCCCCGACTGCATGTCGAAGCTCTACGGCCCCCTCGTCGACGATGCCCCGCCGGACCCGGCCGATCCGGCCCCGCCCGGCGGCAGCGGGCGCTAGCGCGCCGCGCCCGCACCCTCGTCGAACGCGAACTCCACGACCACCGGGGCGTGGTCGCTCGTGCCGAACTCGCGCTGGACGGTGGCGCGCCGCGCGGCGGCCGCGAAGCGCGCGCTCGCGGCGACGTAGTCGATGCGCCAGCCGATGTTCCGCTGGCGGAGGCTGCGCCACGGCGCCCACCAGGTGAACAGCTCGTCGTTGTCCGGGTCGAGGGCGCGGCCCACGTCCACCAGCCCGCGCGACAGCACGTGCTCGAGCGCGGCGCGCTCGTCGGGACGCGCGCCGACCTGGTTGGGCTTGCGTTCCTTCGGGTGGATGTCGCGGTCCGTCCGCGTGACGTTGAGGTCGCCGCAGAGGATGACGTCCTCGCCGGCGCGCTGGCGATCGGACGCCCACGTGTCGAGCGCCTCGAGGAACCTGAGCTTGGCCTGGTAGTCCTTGCCGCCGTTCGGGACGTACACCGACGCGACGGTCACCGGGCCCCCGGGCGTGGCCAGCGTGGCCGTCAGGATGCGCTGCTCGAAGTCGAAGGCCGGCGACGAGCAGGCGGGGGCTTCGGCCGCCAGCCCGCGGGAGACGAGCAGCGCAACGCCCGAGTACCCCTTCTCACCGTGCCAGTGCGCGCTGTAGCCGTCGAGGTCCTGCAGGTCGAACGGCAGCTGGTCCGGGGCGGCCTTGATCTCCTGCAGGCAGGCGACGTCGGGCCGCTCGGCGGCCAGCCACTCGAGGAGCTGCGCCTGCCGGGCCCGGACGCCGTTCACGTTCCACGTCGCGATCTTCATCGCCCGATCATCTCATCTCGCGCGCCGAACCCGACGAACCAAACCCGCCGAACCCGACGAACCCGACGAACCCGACGAACCTGACGAACCCGTCGAACCCGTCGAACCTGACGAACCAGACGAACCTGACGAACCTGACGAACCCAGGAACCCGAGGAACCCGAGGAACCCGAGGAACCTGAGGACCCTAACCCGCCACCCAGCCCAGCACGTGCTCGAGGCCCGCGCGGGCGCGGGCGAGCGCGCTGGTGTCGCGGGTCAGGCTCCACGCGGTGTTGGCGGCCCCGAGGACGGCGTCGATCTCGAAGGCCGCCTGGGCCAGGTCGGTCCCCTGGCCGATCTCCCCGGCGGCGCGCGCGTGCTCGAGTTCGGCCTCCAGGCGCGCGGTCCACCCGGCCATCCACGCGGCCGCGCGGGCCGGCAGTTCGCCGTCCCGCCCACCCATTTCGGCGGCGAGCGCGCGGAAGAAGCAGCCGCCGGGGAAGACCCCGCGTTCCAGGTAGGAGAGGTAGGCCTCGGCCAGGGCCGCGAGGCGTGCAATCCCCGGATCGGCCGCCGAGGCCGGCTGGATGATCTCGGCCTGGACGATCGCGGCGGCGTGGTCGACCACGGCGAGCTGCAAGGCTTCCTTGGATCCGAAGTGGGCGTAAAGGCCGCTCTTGCTCACTCCGAGGTGCGTCGCCAGACGCCCCAGCGTCAGCCCTTCGAGGCCGTCGACCGACGCCAGCATCGTCGCGCCCGATACGATCGCCGCCCGGCTCCGCTCCCCGTCACGGCGCTTGCGTCCGACTGCCTTCTCCATCGCCATCTCCATCAGGACAAAGGATTTCCTGGAGCGCGATCAATCTAGCACGATCGGTCGTGATTGCGGTGTCGATCTATGGAACGACCGGTCGTGCTTACAAAGCTGGGATTGTTCAACTCTACCGACGCCCCTCTCCAGCAGTGGAGCGCGCCTAGCGCCGGCCCGGCGTGCCGCGGGGAGCGAGGGAGGGCCAGTTCACGACGACGGTGATGTCCGGGGCGGTGGCGGCGGCGGCCGGCACGTTCACGAGGAAGCGCCGCCCGTCGGCCGTGGCGTCGTAGGCGCGCAGGTCGGGCCCTGCGTCGAACAGGCGGGTGGTCGCGCCCAGGGCCGGCGTGGTGCCGGACAGGTCCAGCGACAGCGCGAAGATTGCGCCGTCCCGGCGGAAGTACAGCTCGCGGCCATCGCCGCGCCAGCGCGGGTCGCTCCCGCCGCCGAGCGTCAGCCGCACGCGCGCCCCGGGCCGCGGGAAGCTGTCCAGGTAGAGCTCGTAGTCCCCGGACTCGTCCGACGCATAGGCGAGCCACCGGCCATCCGGGGAGACGGCCCCCTGCGCCTCGTTGAAGGGGGTGGTCGCGTAGGGGACGGGCTCGCCGCCGCCCCGCGCGGGCAGCAGCCACAGGTCGAGTCCCGTGCCGGGCGACGACAGGCTGGCGACGAGCGTCCCGCCGTCGCGGCTGTACCCCCAGACACGCACCGGGCCGTCGAAGCGGGCGAGCACCTCTTCGGGCAGCATCCCGAGCGCGCCCCGCGTCATGACCTGCCGCCGGCCAGACACCCACGCCAGCCTGGACCCGTCGGGGGCCCACACCGCGCCTTCGTCCGCGTCGAGCGATGGCGACAGCCGCATCGGAATCGGGCCGACACCGTCGTAGATCCACACGTCGAGGGTGGCGAGCTGGCGGTCGAGCTCGGTCACGGCGACCGAACGGCCGCCCGGGGCGATCCGGACGTCCCACGCGTCAGATGGGCCGCCGAGCGTCCCCGCGGGTTCGCCGTCGCGGGTCAGCCAGGTCAGCTCGCGGCTGGTGCTGCGCGGCGCGCCGTACACCAGCACGCCCGTCGCCGACGCGGACGCGAAGATCTGGCCGAGCGGGCCGCGGCCCACCGGCACCCCGAGCACGGCCGGCGCCCCGGACGTCGACAGTGATTCCGAATCGAGGCGCGACGCCATGAGCGCGTCCTCGCTCGCATGCACGAGGTAGCCGCCCACGGCCAGGGCCTGCGCGTCACCCCCGACAAGGCGCCGCCGCGCGCCGGGCTGGCCGAGCGGCGCCATCCACGTGCCCTGCCGGGCCGGCCGCTCCGCGCGGACGAGGAACACCACCGCGTCGGCGCCGGCCACGAACGCAGGGAAGCCGTGCGACGACTCCGACTCTGCCGCGTCGACCTCGGTGAACGGCTCGGTCGCGCCCGTCGCTGCCCGCCACCACTCGAGGCCGCCGGGGTCCCCGGGCGCGAAGAGGATGTCGCCGGACTCGTGCCACGCGCCGCCGCGCCCCACCGGCGCCGTCGCGAGGTCGCGCACGGTGCCGTCGGCCAGGTCGATCGCGCGGAGCGTGGCGGCGGCGAAGAACCCGACCGCCGTGCCGTCGGGCTTCCAGAAGGGCAGCGCGGCGCCCGTCGTGCCCGGCAGCTGCCGGGTCGCGCCGGTGCCGAGGTCGCGCAGCCAGAGCGTGACCTCGCCGGCCCTGGCCGCGGGGAAGACGGCCGACCGGCCATCGGGGGCGAGGGCGAGTCCAAAGGGATGGTCGGCACCCGCCCCGAGGCTCGTGCCCGGTGGCAGGGCGAAGGCCAGCCGGAGGACCGGTGGCGCGGGCGGCGGCTGCTCGCGGAGGTGCCGCAGCGTCGGCACGGCGAGCGCCGCCAGCGCGGCCGCGAGGGCGGCGACGGCCAGCCACGGCGCGCCGCGGCGTCCCGGCGTCCCGGCCTCGTCGCCCTGTCGATCTATACTCATCGTTCACGTCGCTCCAGGAGGTCCCTTGATGACGATCCGCCTACTCGCCCTGGCTTTCATCGCCCTCGTGGCGAGCGTGCCCGCGGCGTCCACGGCCGAGGCCCAGGAGGCCACGACGCGCCGGCCGGACGTGATCTACGTGCCCACCCCGGAGGAAGTCGTCGAGGCGATGCTCCAGGTGGCCAACGTCACCAAGAATGACATTGTGTACGACCTCGGCTGTGGCGACGGGCGAATCCCGGTCACGGCGGCCAAGAAGTACGGCGCGCGCGGCGTCGGCATCGACATCGACCCGCAGCGGATCAAGGAAGCCAACGAGAACGTCGCGAAGAACGGCGTGGGCGACCGCGTGAAGATCATGCAGGCCGACCTCTTCGAGACCGACCTCAGCGAGGCCACCGTCGTCACGCTGTACCTGCTGCCGTCCCTCAACGAGAAGCTGAAGCCCAAGCTGATGCGCGAGCTCAAGCCCGGCACCCGCATCGTCTCCCACGCCTTCGACATGGGTGACTGGAAGCCGGAGAAGGAACTCGACGTCAACGGACGCAAGGTCTACTTCTGGACCATTCCCAAGCAGTAAATAGATTTCGTGATCTTGTGATCTTGTGATCTTGTGATCTTGTGATCTTGTGATCTTGTGATTTCGTGACGTGTCGGCCGGGACGCGGCACCAAATCACAAGATCACGAGATCACGAGATCGATCAAATTGGTGGATCGGGCAGATTGCCGTTGTCCCAGGTCGAGTCGTCCCGGTGCCACAGGAACGTGCGCACCAGGCCCGGCAGGCACGCGACCTGGCCGCCGCGCCGGCCGAGGCTCTGCGGCGCGTGGTTGACCAGCCACCAGTCCTCGAGTGACGGGCCGCGTCCCGGCTTCGGCGCGCCGACGTAGGGGCTCGGCACCGGCAGCACCGCGGACCAGTAGCTCGCGTGCGCGTGCAGGTGCACCCCCGCCGACGACCGCTTCCACCGCACGCGCTCCCCGCCGATCGTCTCCTCGCCGGTGGCCGGGTGCTCGTCCGCGTCGTACCCAGTGAGCACCGGCCGCTCCGCCGCGTCCTCCACCGCCGCGAGCCTCGCCAGCAGGTCCGGGCGCACGTCCACATCGTCCTGGAAGTACGAGATCCACTGGACCTGCGGGTCCGCGAGCAGCGCCGCGATGCCGATGTTGATCGCGGTGGGCAGCCCGAGGTTCGCGGGCAGGAGCAGGTACGCCGCGCCGGCCTCCTCCGCGATCGCCTGGTTGAGCGCCCGCGCCTCGGCGTTCGATCCATCGTCGACCACGAGCACGTGGACGCCCAGGCCGGCGACCTGCGGCAGCGCGCGCCTGAGGGCGCCCGGCCTGTTCCAGGTCGTCACGAGCGCGGCGCGGCGGACATCGCCCGCGGCGCGCGCGGCGGCCAGGTCCACCGGATCGGGCTCGTGGACCGCCCGGCCGCCGGCACCCACCTCGGCCAGCTCGTCGATCCGCGCCAGCAGCCGGTCGACGCCCGGGCCAGGCGGCAATGCCGGCAGGCGGCGCGAGAACAGCGCGTAGGCGGGGTTCAGGTGGTTGCAGTGCAGGCGGCGTCGCACGTCGCCGAGCAGCCCGCCGTCCAGGAACGTGAGGCCGTCCTGGCGAAGGACGACGGCGTCGAGCGTCGCGACCGACCGGGCGCGATAGCCCTCGGCGATCGGGACGAGGCGGGGCAGGCGCGGCTCGAACTCCGCCGGTCCCATCACGCGCGCGTCGCGGAGGCCGAGGCGGGTGATCACCCGCGACACGTCGCCCGCGAAGTGGTGCCGGAGCACGGGCCCGAGGGCGGGCCGCTGCAGGGCGCGCCGAAGGGCCCGGGCCCGGAGCGACATCGGGTCGTCGTCCAGCCGCGCGCCGCGGGCGCCCGCCAGCCGCCCCCAGGCGAACGCCACGCCCGCTGCGCGGCGCATCGCCTGCGAGCCGCCGCGCGCGGCGTCACCGCTCCCCGCGTCCTGCCCACCGCGGGGGCCTGTCCCGGGCCGGCCCCCCACCACGCGGGCCGGCCAGCGGGCGATTCGCGGCGCCAGCTCGCCGAGCACCGTGGACCGGCGGGCGCCGCTGACGCGCGAGACCGCGTGGCCGTGCGCGTACCAGCGGCGGAGCCAGGCGCGCCTCGTCAGGGTCTCGGCCCTGACCACGTGGTGCACGCGGATCGCGGGGTCGTAGTAGATCGGCAGCCCGCGCGCGAGGAGCCGCCAGCAGAACTCGGTGTCCTCGCCGTAGCGCACGCGGCGCCCGGCGTGGCCCAGCGTCTCGTCGAACCCGCCCACCGCGATCGCGACCGCGCGGTCCACGGCCATGTTGCCGCCCACCAGCCCGATCTCGGCGGTCGCGCGGTCGAGGACGCGCGCCGCGCCGTAGTCGGCGTGGCGGTAGTCCGCTTCGTCCACCCACGCGGGCGGCGGCGCCTCGAAGCGGGGGAGGACCAGCCCGCCGGCCGCGGCCGGCACGGGCTCATGGCTCTCGAAGGCGTCGAGCATCCGCGCGAGCCACTCGGGTTCCGCGACGGCATCATCGTCGAGGAACGCGACGTAGGGCGTGGCGGCCTCGTGGAGGGCGCGGTTGAGCGCGCGGCTCCGTCCGGGCCGTGGCTCCTGGACGACACGCGCGTCCGGGTGCCGCGCGGCGAAGGCGGCCGCGATCCCCGCGGTGCCGTCGCGCGATCCGTTGTCGACGATGAGGATCGAGAAGATGTGGGAGGGGAGCGCCTGTCCGGCGAGCGAGTCGAGGCACGCCGTGAGGTGGCGCTCACGGTCACGGGTGGCGACGATCGCGGTAATCCGGGCGGGCACGGGCGGCTGTCGGCACCGGGCGTCTTGACACGGGACGCCCCGGCCCGATGCTAGCACGCGCCCCGGGGCTCAGGCCGGCGGCGGGGCGGCGCGCCGGTCGGCGAGCAGCGACTCGAGCAGGGCGATCTGCCGTTGCTGCAGGTCGAACATGCGCTGCCATTCCTGCTCCCGGAGCGAGTCGAGCTTGGTGTGCAGGGCGAGCATCTCCACCTCGGTGCGCAGGTTCACCTGGTAGTCCTGGTGCGCGTCGAGCCGGTCGCGCGCGGCCTGCCGGTTCTGGCTCATCATGATCACCGGCGCCTGCAGCGCGGCGAGGCACGAGAGCACCAGGTTGAGGAGGATGAACGGATAGGGATCGAACGTCACCGAGCCGCGCGCGTTGACGAAGATCCAGCCCGACATCACGACCAGGAAGATCGTGATGAACGTCCAGCTGCCGCCGAAGGCGGCCACGCCGTCCGCCACGCGGTCGCCGAACGACGCCCGCTGGTCGAAGAGGTCGCTCGTGTCGGCGGCGGTCGGGCGCCGGCGCAGGAAGCCGGCGAGCACCGACCGCTCGATGTTGCCGAGCCGCGCGAGCTGGGTCTCGATGTCCAGGCCGGTCTCGCCAGTCCCGCCGCCAGCCAGCGCGGAGGCGTGGCGGGACGCCTGATCGAGGAGCCGGACCGTCGCGACGAGCACGACGCCGCCGACCAGGGCCGTGAACACGTGCGCGAACGGCGTCTGTGCCGTCGTGACGCCCAGCGCGCGGAAGACCCAGCCGCCTACCAGGCCCCCGGCCGAGCCGATTACCACGTTCCCGAGGATGCCGAACCCGCGCCCGCGAAGCGCGAATCCCGTGAGCCACCCGCCGGCGATGCCGGCCAACCACCACGTCAGTACCTGCATGGGCCCCTTGCCTCCTCGTCAGGCCTCCCCAGGACAGGACGGCCAGTTGCTCCCAAGGGTCGCAAACGTCGTTCCACCGCGCCAGCGCGGCGGGTCCCGTTGGCACAGCCGTTGTAAACGAAGGGTCTCGTGCCCCTCCTCGCGGCCGCAATCGCCAGAACCCGCAGCCGGAGCGTGGCGCTTTGGCGCCGCGAATGCCGTGACGCCACACGCCGCGCCGCGCCCACCCGCCGGTCCGTGGCCCTCGCGCTGGCCCTGCTCCTCGCCTGGGGCGCGCCGGCGGCGGCCGACACCAGGGACCGCGTCACGATTCGCGGGCGGGACGTGCCCGTGCACGTCTACGGCCAGCGCGGCGGGCCGGTGGCCGTCGTCTCGAGCGGCGACGGCGGCTGGGTGCATCTCGCGCCCGAGGTCGCGGAACTGCTCGCCGCACAGGGCTGGTTCGTCGTCGGCGTCGACGCCAAGGCGTATCTCTCGGCGTTCACCAGCGGCAAGCGGACGCTCGCGGAACAGGACGTCCCCGGCGACTACCTGGCCTTCGTGCGGTACGCGGCCGGGGGCGACCCCGCGTCGCGGCCGCTCCTCGTCGGCGTCTCGGCAGGCGCCGCGCTGTCGGTGCTGGCGGCCACGGGCGCCGAACTGAAGGGGGCCGTCTCGGGCGTGGTCGGCCTGGGCCTGCCAGACCAGTCGGAGCTCGGCTGGCGGTGGCAGGACAGCCTCATCTACCTCACGAAGGGGACGCCGAACGAGCCGATGTTCAGCACCGCGGCGGTCATCGCCCGGGTCGCGCCGCTGCCGGTCGCGGCCATCCATTCCCGCAAGGACGAGTACGTGCCGGTGGAGGAGATGCAGCGGGTGATGACGCGGGCGGCCGGCCCGGCGCGTGTCTGGACCGTCGACGCCGAGAACCATCGCTTCTCGGGCAACTCCGGGGGCCTGAACCGCGCGCTGGCCGAGGCCATCGCCTGGATTCGCTCGGTCACCGGGACGCGCTAGGCCGTGACCGTTCCCTCCGCCGTCCGCCGGCTGACGCCCTTTGCGGGCGTGCTGCTGGCCGCCGCGGCGATGTGGGCGCTCGACCGCGAGCTGGCGGCGATGCGCTACCCGGATCTCGTGCGGGCCCTGGCCGGCACGAGCAGCGCCGTCCTGGGGCTGGCGGTGGTGCTGACCGCGACGAACTACTTCGTCCTCACGCTCCACGACCAGCTTGCGTTCGTCTACCTCGGCCGCGCGGTCGAGCGGTGGCGGATCGCGCTCGCCTCGTTCGTCGGCTACGCGGTCAGCAACAGCGTGGGCTTCGCGCTGCTCTCGGGCACCTCGGCGCGCTACCGCTTCTACGCGCGCTGGGGACTCTCGGCCGACGAGGTCTCCCGCGTCGTCATCTTCTACTCGAGCACGTTCTGGCTCGGGCTCCTGACGCTCGGCAGCTGGAGCCTGCTGACGATGCGCGACCAGGTGCTCGTGACACTTGGCGTGGCGGGGCCCGCGCGGCTGGCCGGCCTGGCGATGGGGCTGGCGGCCGCGGCGTGGGCCCTGACGCCGCTTGCCGGCCTCCGGACGATCCGGCTCGGGCGCCGGCACGTGGACGTGCCGTCGGCGCGGCTGGTGGCGGGCCAGTTCCTCGTCTCGACGGCGGACTGGGCGCTTGCCGCGTCCGTGCTGTGGGTGCTGCTGCCGTCACCCCGCCCCCCCTTCGGGGAGCTGGCCGCGGCGTTCCTGGCGGCGCAGCTCCTGGGGCTCGCGAGCCACGTGCCCGGGGGCATTGGCGTCTTCGAGTCGCTGATGGTGCTGCTCCTCAGCCCGTGGCTGCCGGTGCAGGCCGTGCTCCCGGCGCTGCTGTTGTACCGCCTCGTCTACTACCTGGTCCCGCTGGTCGTGGCGCTCGGCGTGCTCCTCGGCGACGAGCTGGTGCAGCGGCGCGCGACGGTTCACCGCGTCACGAGCCTCTTCGGCGCGCTGGCCGTCGAGTGGACGCCACGGCTGCTGGCGGCCCTGTGCTTCGCGGGCGGCGCCGTGCTGCTGTTCTCGGGCGCCACTCCCGCCGAAGCGGGCCGGCTGGCGATCCTGCACCGCTGGCTGCCCCTGCCCCTCGTGGAGGCCTCGCACTTCGCCGGCAGCCTGGCGGGCATCGGCCTCATCCTGCTCTCGCACGGCCTCGCGCGCCGGCTGGACGCGGCCTACTACCTGGCGGTCGTCGGCCTCGTGGCTGGCATCGCCGCCTCGCTCTTCAAGGGCCTCGACTACGAGGAGGCCGCGCTCCTCACCGTCCTGCTGGCCTGCCTGGCGCCGGCGCGCGCCAACTTCGACCGGCGCGCGTCGTTCTTCGAGTCGCGGCTCTCACCGGCCTGGACCGCCGCGGTGTTCATGGTGCTGGCGGCGACAGGCTGGCTCGTGCTGTTCTCCTTCCGGCACGTGCAGTACCGCGACGAGCTGTGGTGGCAGTTCACCCTCCACGGCGAGGCCTCGCGCTCGCTGCGCGCATCGGTCGGCATCGTGATGACCATGGCCGTCTTCGGCGCCACGCGCCTGCTGCGGTCCGCCAGTCCCGTGGCGGCCCCGCCGACCGACGCCGAGCTGGCGCGGGCCCAGGCCATCGTCGACGGCCAGCCGTACACTTCCGCGACCCTCGTGTTCCTGCGCGACAAGGCGCTCCTCTGGAGCGACGACGGCACCGCCTTCCTGATGTACGCGGTGCAGGGCCGGACGTGGGTCGCGATGGGCGATCCGGTCGGGCCGCCTGCCAGGCACGCCGCCCTGATCGAGCGCTTCATCGAGCGCGCCGACGACTACGAGGCCACGCCGGTCTTCTACGAGGTGCGCCAGTTCGGCCTGCATCGCTATGCCGATCGCGGCCTGACCTTCGTCAAGCTCGGCGAGGAAGCCCGCGTGCCGCTCGACACCTTCACGCTCGAGGGCAGCCGCGGCGCCAAGGGGCGCCAGGCGATCCGGAAGCTCGAGCGGGAGGGCGCGACCTTCCGGGTGCTCGACACGGAGGAGGTCGCGGCCGTGATGCCGCGGCTCCGGGAGATCTCCGACGCGTGGCTGCGCGCGAAGTCGGTGGCCGAGAAGGGCTTCTCCCTGGGCTTCTTCGACGAGGACTACGTGCGCCGGTTCCCGGCCGCCGTCATCGAGCAGCGCGGGCGCATCGTCGCGTTCGCGACCGTGTGGCCCAGCCCGCAGCGGGAGGAGCTGTCGGTCGACCTGATGCGGCACGCCGACGACGCGCCGGGCGGGGTCATGGACGGGCTGTTCTTCCACCTGCTCGCCTTCGGCCGCGAGCAGGGCTACGCCTGGTTCAACCTCGGCATGGCGCCGCTCTCGGGCTTCGAGAGCTCGCAGGTCGCGCCGCTCTGGATCCGCCTCGGGGCCTGGCTCCAGAAGCACGGCGGGCGGTTCTACAACTTCCAGGGGCTGCGCGCCTACAAGGAGAAGTTCGCGCCGGTGTGGGAGCCCCGGTACCTCGCCTATCCCGGCGGGCTCGGCCTCCCGCGCATCCTCGCCGACGTCGCCGCGCTCGTCGCCGGCGGCTACCGGCGCATCTTCACGCGATGACCCCCGCCCGCCGCCTGGCCCTGCTCCTCTGCCTGCCCGCGGCGGCCGCGTCGGCGGGCGCCTGCGGCGGGCTCGCCTCGCTGGTTGCCGACGCCGGCCGGCCCCCCGTCTTCGTCGATCGCGAGATGCCCTTCGAGCAGCAGTCCTTGACGCTCCACCTCGGGCGGCCGGGCACGGACGGCGGCCGTCCCCTCGTGGTCTACATGACCGGCGACGGCGGGTGGTTCGGGCGCTCCGCCGACATGTTCCACGCGATCGTGCGGCTGGGGTATCCGGCCGTCGGCATCAGCGCGCGCGAGTACATGCGCGTCGAGCGGCGCCGTCACGCGCCCGTGTCGCCGGGCGACGTGGCGGCCGAGTACCAGGCCGTGGCCGCCGAGGCGGAGCGGGCGCTCGCGCTGCCCCCGTCGACGACGGTGGTGCTCGCCGGCTGGTCGCGCGGGGCGTCCTTCGCCGTCATCGCGGCCGCCGAGCCGCGGCTCCGCGCCCGTGTCCGCGGCGTGGTCGTCTTCGCGTTGACGGATCGCGAGCGCCTGAACCTGCCGATCGTCGGCGAGGCCGGCGATGTGTCGTGGCCGTCGGCGGGCGCGGGCGGGCTCGACCCCTACCAGCTGCTGCCGCGCCTCGCCCCGATTCGCTGCGCCGTCATCCAGGCCGAGGAGGATGCCTACGTGCCGTCGGGCGCGGCCCGCCGGTTGATCGGGCCCGATGGCCCGTTCCTGCGGCTCTTCCCGATCCTCGGGACGGGGCATCGCTTCGGCGGCGCCGACAGGGCCTTCGTCGACGCGCTCACCGAGGCCCTGGCCTGGGTGGCGCCGGCTCCGTCGCGCCTGGCGCCAGCGCGGCCAGCCGCCTGAACGCGTCGCTCGACGCGACCAGGTCCTGGTAGGTCCCGATGGCGGCCACGCGGCCGTGCTCGAGCACGACGATCCGGTCGCAGTGCTCGACGGTCGACAGCCGGTGCGCGATCACCAGCAGGGTCTTCTCGCCCCGCAGCGCGTCGATCGCGGCGCTCAGGTCGCGCTCGGTCGCCGGGTCGAGCGACGAGGTGGCCTCGTCCAGCACGAGCAGCGGCGGGTCGTCGTAGAGCGCCCGCGCGATGGCGACCCGCTGCCGTTCGCCTCCCGACAGCCGGATGCCGCGCTCGCCGACGACGGTATCGAGCCCGTCGGGCAGGCCGCGCACCAGCGGCCCGAGCTGCGCCGCCGTGACCGCGCGCCAGACGCGGGCGTCGTCGACCTCCTCGTCCGGCAGCGCGAGCGCGACGTTGCGCCGCAGGGTGTCGTCGACCAGGAACAGCGCCTGCGGGACGTAGCCCACCGACCCGCGCCACCCCGTGAGGCGGTCGTCGACCGGCACGCCGTCGACGAGCACCCGCCCGTGGCTCGGTTCGAGCAGGCCCATCACCAGGTCCGCCAGCGTCGTCTTGCCCGCGCCGGTCGCGCCGACGATGGCCACCGACTCGCCGCGGCGCACCTCGAACGACACGTCGGTGAGGACGGGCGTCACGCCCCGCTCGTAGCTGAACGACACGCGGTCGAGCGCGAGTGATTGCCTGAGCGCGATGGGCGGAGCGTCGGGGCGCGCCGGCCGGGCGGCGACCAGCTCGTCGTAGTCGCGCGCGAGCGGCGCGGACTCCGCGAGGTTCCACCGGAGCATGCCCACCTGGAGCGCGATGCGGTGCGCCGAGGGCACGGTGCGGAACCCCGCGTACGCGTACAGGCTGACGATGGGCAGGATGCCCGTGGCGGACGGGTCGTTCCAGCTCGTGAGGAGGATCAGCACCGGGAGGCCCAGGACGAATGCGGCCTCGGTGAGCACGCGGGGCAGCGCGTCGAGGGTGGTCTTGGTGGTGTGGAGGCGGACCCCGGACGCCTGCTCGACCGCGAAGCGGTCGGCGACGTGGCCGTCGCGCCCGAGGACCTTGAGCTCCTTCACGCCGCCGAGGCCCTCGTGCAGGTGCCGGATGAGGGCGCTCCGCACGAGGTGCTCCTCCTCGCCGCCGCGCCGCTGCGCCGCCCGGGTCAGCCGCAGCGTGCCGCCGAGCAGCAGGACGATCGCGACGACCCCGATCCAGGCCTGCCACGGCGCGAGCGCGAGCAGCAGCACCCCGAGCGCCGCGACCACCAGGCTCTCGGTCAGGATGACCGAGGCCGCCTCGAAGACGCCGAAGAACGGCTCGGGACCGTTCACCGTGTTCTGCAGGAGCTCGGCGGAGTTGCGCCGCAGGTGGAAGGCCCACGGCGCCGACAGGTATCCGCGGAGGACCCGCGTCGAGAGCGCCGCCAGCGACGTGGCCACGAGCCGCGCCTGCCACCAGGTCACGGCGACCGCGAGCACGGTCCGCACCACGTGCACGGCGGCGGTGAGCATCGTGACCGCCACGAGCACGTCGCGGATGCGGGCCGACGGCAGCCAGGCCACGAGCGCCTGCGTGCGGGGGTGGGCCAGGAACGCCGCCGGGTCGCTCAGCATCGCCACGAGCGAGGCGACCACGGCGCCGCCGAGCGCCTCGACGGCGGCCACGGCCAGGCCGAGCGGCACGAGCGTGGCCCACCGCAGGCGGTCGCGCACCGACAGGAGGGCGTACCGCCGGGCCAGTTCACCAAGCACGAGGGGCATTGTGGCACGGGGGTGCTCCACGACGGTGCGGCTGGCGAGTCGTCGCGCGGCGTGGTGACCTCCGTGGTACGCTCCCGGCGATGACCCGGCGCCGCGACGTCGTGCTCCTCCTGCTCATCGCCGGGCTCGCCCTCGGCATCCGGATCTACCTGCCCTGGCAGACGGTGTTCCAGCCGGCGGGCGTGGACTTCCTCGAGACCGACGCGTGGTATCACGTGCGGCTCGTCGAGAACCAGGTCCGCAATTTCCCACACCGCGTCACCACCGATCCCTACGCCGCGCCCGGAGGGCAGTACGTCCCCATCGCGCCGCTCCTCGACACCAGCATCGCCACGGTGGTCTGGCTGCTCCACGGGCGCGACGCGGCGACCGCGGACATCGAGCGGGTGGCGGCCTTCCTGCCCCCGGTGTTCGGCGCCCTCACGGTCGTCGCGATCTTCCTGGCGGGCCGCCTCGCCTTCGGCCGGCGCGAGGGGTTGATCGCCGCGGCGCTGGCGGCGGTCCTGCCCGGACACTTCCTCGACCGCACGCTCCTGGGCTTCGTGGACCACCATGCGCTCGAGGCGCTCGGCTCGGCGGCCGTGATCGCGGTCCTGGCGTGGACGCTTGGCGGCGCGCGCCGCGCGCCGGCCACCGGGTCGCCCGGGTTCGCCACCCGCGCCGCCCTCGCCGGCGTCGCGCTCGGCGGCTACCTCCTCTCGTGGGGCAGCGGCGCGTTCCTCGTCGGCGTCCTGGCCGGCTGGCTGGCGCTCGCCGCGATGATCGCGCGCGAGCCCGCCGCCGTCACGCGCGCCGCGCGGGCGACGGGGATCATGATGGCGGTCGCGCTCGCGCTGGTGCTCGCGTTCCAGGACCCGGCGATGTACCGCTACGGCACGCAGGTCGTGGCGCTCGCGGGCAGCCTCGCCGGCGCGGCCGGGCTCGCGATGCTGGGCCCGTGGCTCCTCGCCAGGCGGCGCGCCTCGCTGTGGCTGGCTGCGGCGCTCGCCGTGGCGCTCGCCGGCGCCGCCGCCCTCGCGGCGCTCGTCGCGCCCGGCCTGTTCGCCCTGGTGTCGACCGATCTCGCGCGCTTCGCCCCGAGCCCGGAACGCATGGCAGTCCTGGAGGCGCGGCCCCTCTTCCTGTATCCCGGCACGTGGGACTGGGCGCAGCCCTGGCGCTTCTTCCGGACGGGGTTCTTCGCCGGCATCGCCGGCATGCTCGCGCTCGCCTGGACCCTCTGGCGATCGCGCGACGCCGTGCACCTGCTGGTCGCGCTCTGGGCCGCCGTGTGCCTCGCGGCGACGATCGGGCAGAACCGCTTCGGCTACTACCTGGTGCCGGCCTTCGCGCTGACGGCGGCGTGGCTGGCGGCGCGCGTGCTCGACTGGGGCGGCGTGCCCGAGGCCGGGCGCCCCGCGCCTGCGCCCGGGGGCCACCGCGTCCCGTTCCAGCGCGAGGCCGCCGTGCTCCTCGTGGCGGGCGGGCTGTTCGCGCCGAACCTCGTGCCGGCGGTGCTGACGACCACGCGCGCGCAGCGCATGCCCGCGTACTGGCGCGACGCGATGACGTGGCTGCGGGACAGCACGCCGCCGCCGTATCCTCCCGACTACTACTACGCGCGGTACCCGGCCGGGCCCCTGCCGCCGCCAGCGGGCACGGTGATGAACTGGTGGGACCAGGGGTACTGGGTGACCGAGATTGCGCGCCGCGTGCCCGTCTCGAATCCCACCCAGGTGCGGGCGGGCCTCGCCGGCCGCTTCTACGCCGAGACCGATCCGGCGGCCGCGCGGGCGCTGCTCGAGCAGGCGGGCGCCAGGCTGGTGCTGGCCGACTGGGAGATGCCCTTCCGCCGTGAGCCGGACGGCACCATCCTCGGCCACCTCGAGAGCATCGTGGACTGGGCCGGCCAGCCGCGCGCGCGCTTCTACGACGTGCTGTGGCAGTCGCGCGACGGGGGCTTCGCGCCCCTCTGGGTGTTTCGCCCCGACTACTACCGGACGATGGCCTACCGCCTGGCGGTCCACGGCGGCACGGCGGTGACCGCCGACGGCGAGGCCGCCGTGGTGCAGTGGCGGCGGATTACCGATGGCTCCGGCGCCGTCTTCCGCGAGGTGACGGACCTGCGGCGGTTCCCGCTCGCGTCCGCGGCGGAGGCCTTTGCCGCCACGCTGCCTGGCGCCGACCACATGGTCGTCGGACTCGATCCCTGGCGGAGCCCGTTCCCCAGTCCGGCCGTGGGGTTCCTCCGGCAGGTCCATGACGTCGGTCCCGCCAGCCAGCCGTCTGTCGCCCCCTGGATACGTATCTTTGCGGCGACATGGTAGGATGCCGCCCGTCCCAGTCCACCGTTACCCCCATTCCCGGAGCCCCCCATGAGTTCAAAGTCACTCACGACCGCTAGGCAGTGGCGCGACTGGCTGCTCGCAATGGCGGTCATCGTCGCGGTGTCCGTCCTGATGTTGCCGTCGGGCTTCTTCGCGGCGCTCCGGGCGCAATCGAGTACCTCCAGTTCCTCGAGCTCGACGACGACCACGACAACGACCACCACGACCACGAGCCAGTCGTGCCCGACGCCGCCGGCGGGCTGGGTCATCACGGACACGGGGACGTGCGCCATGGCGCCCCTTGGGGTGCTCGTGCCGATCGTGACGTGCGTCGCGCCGGATCCCGTGAACCCGGGCCTGCAGATCGCGCGCTTCGGATACGACAACCGGATTCCGGCACTCAACCAGACGCCCAACGTGCCCTACGGCCCGCAGAACGCCTTCACCGTGGATGGCTACGACATCGGTCCGGACTCGGGGGTGCCGACGGTGTTTGCCCCCGGCCTGCACGAGTTCGAGTTCTCGTTCCGGTTTGCGCCGGGCCAGAGCGTGGCCTGGACGTTGACCGATCCGTGGGGCTATTACGCGACCGTCGCCATGCCCACCCAGGACACGCCCGCGTGTGTGGGCGCTCCAGGTGAACAGGGGCCACAGGGTGAGCCGGGTCCCGAAGGGCAGATGGGACCTGTCGGACCGCAGGGCGACCCGGGGCCGCAGGGCGTTCCCGGACAAGCGGGGCCGGCCGGGCCGACCGGGCCCCAGGGGCCGCAGGGTGATGCCGGTCCGATGGGTGCCCCGGGACCCGCGGGGCCTGCCGGTCCGCAGGGGCCGCAGGGCGCCCCGGGCCTGCCCGGTCCGATGGGGCCGCAGGGCGTGCCCGGCAACACCGGTCCGCAGGGACCGGTCGGACTGGGACTCGGCTTCGTGACCGAGGCCGTCTCGGAGAGTGGCGCGCTGACGCTGCCGGGCGGCAACACGAGCGTCATCTACATGGTGACCGTGCCGTCAGGCCGCGGCCGTGGGTCGAGCCAGGTGTCCCTGGTGCTGCCGCCAGCCGCCGACGCGATCTCGCGGTTCGTCTCGGTTCGCCGCCTCGACGATCGGGGCCGCGTCATCGTGACCACCCAGCCCGGCGAGCACATCGAGGGCTGGAAGGAACTCGGTGACGACCACGGGCGGCACGGCGACTCCGACGCCCTGGCGCTCAACGGCCGCTGGGACTACGTGACGCTCGTCTCGGACGGCGTCACGTGGTTCGTCTTCGGTCAAGGCAGGTAAGACGACGGGAGTGCGCCACGGGGGTGCTGCACTGCGGTGCGGCGCCCCCGTTTCTCTGTACGTGCGCCGGGGCGCCGCTCCGTTCCCCTATTCACTCCGCAGCGCCGCTGCCGGGTCCGTGCCCGCCGCGCGGCGCGCCGGCAGCCACGACGCCAGCAGGAGCACCGCGGACATGAGCGCCGCCGCGCTGCCGAACGACAGCGGGTCCACCGGCGCGACGCCGAGCAGGAGGCTCTGGGCGACGATGCCGACGCCGGTGGCGAGCGCGAGTCCCGCGCCGGCGCCGGCGATGGCGAGGGTGGCCGCCTGTCGCAGCACCATCCCCAGCACGGTGTCCCGCGACGCGCCGAGCGCGATGCGGACCGCGATCTCGCGCGTGCGGCTGGCCACTGAGAAGGCCATCAGGCCGTAGAGCCCGAGCCCGGCCAGCAGGAGGCCGACCGACCCGACCCCGCCCGCAATCCACGCGGCCAGGCGCTGTGGCAGCAGGCCGAGCCCGGCCGCGTCTTCCATCGACTGCACGTTGAGGACGGGGAGGCCCTGCCCCTCGTCCGCGACAATCGCGCGCGCGTCCGCCGCGATGGCGCGGCCGGGCGCGTGCCGGACGAACAACTCCACCGTGCTCTGGGGCTGCTGGGCCATCGGCACGTAGATGCCGGGCCGCGGACCGTCCCAGAGCGTCCGGCTCTTCGCGTCCCGGACGACCCCGACGATTTCGATCGGCCGGCCCTGCTCGTCGCCAGCGCGCTCCTCCTGGTAGACCACGCGGCCGACAGCGGGGGCCTCGCCCCAGAACTGGCGCGCGAACGTCTGGTTCACCACGGCGACGAGCGGCGCTCCGTCGCGGTCGGCCGCCGTGAACGCGCGGCCGTCGACCATGCGCATCCCGACCGCCTCGAAGTACCCGTCCGACACGACGTCCCAGTCGGCGTCGTGCCATGGCGAGCCGCCCTCGGCGGGCACGCCCGGGATGCGGAGGCCCCCGAGGCCCATCACCGACCCCTGCATCGGGATCTGCCGCCCGGTCGCTGCCGCCGTCACGCCCTGGAGGCCGCGGATCCGCTCGAGGATTCGCCCGGTCAGGGCCACGGCTTCCTGGTCGCGCGCGCCGGCCAGGCGCGTGTCGAGGGACACGATGTCGACGCCCGTCATCTCGTACCCGGAGTCGACGGCCGCGGCGCCCTGCAGGGCGCGGATGAAGAGCCCCGTCGTCACGAGCAGCAGCAGCGAGAGCGCGACCTGGGCGACGACCAGGAGGTTGCGGAGGGCCAGGCGCTTCCGGTCGGCGGTCGATCCGTGGCCGTGGAGCGACTGGGCCAGGTCCACGCGCAGGGCCTGCCGGGCCGGCGCGAGGCCGAAGACGATCCCCGTCAGGAGCGAGAGGCCGAGGGCGAAGAGGACGACGCGTCCGTCCACCGCCAGGTCGAGGGACACGGCCACGGGCAGCGACGGGATGAAGGCGGCCAGCAGGCGGACCATGCCGGCGGCCACCCCGACGCCAGCCACCCCCGCCGCGGCGAAGAGCACGACGGTCTCGACGAGGAGCTGTACCAGCAGGCGGCCCCGGCCGGCGCCGACGGCCAGGCGCGTCGCGATTTCGCGCCGGCGGCTCATCGATCGCGCGAGCTGCATCCCGGCGACGTTGCTGCACGCGATCGCCAGCACCGCGGCCGTCAACGCGAACAGCAGGCCGATGAACGCGGAGAAGGGGAGCCGCAGCGGCGCGGGCACGCGGCCGGCGGTGTCGACGCGGATCAGGTGGTGCCGCGGCACGCCGGCCCGCCGTTCCTTGATGCCCGTCATGAGCGCGGTCATCTCCGCCTGCGCCTGCTCGATGGTGACGCCCGGCTTGAGGCGGCCGATCGCGGTCATGAAGACCGATCGCTCCGAGGTCAGCAGCGTCGAGTCCGGCTCGCCGCGCACCGCGGCTTCCATCGCCATCGGGGCCCACATGTCCGCCGCGAGGAAGGTGTGGCCCGTGAAGCCGGCCTCGGCCACGCCGATGACCGTGTAGCGCTCGCGGTTCAGGCGCATCGTCCGGCCGACGACGCCGGGGTCGCCGCCGAAGCGGCGCTGCCAGAACGCGTGGCTGAGCACGACAACGGGGCGCGCGCCGGGGACCTCGTCCTCGTCGGGCCGGAAGAAGCGCCCGGCGGCCGGGTGGGTGCCGAGCACGTCGAAGTAGCTGCCCGAGACGAGCGCCGTGAACACCCGCTCGGTCTGGCCGTCGTCCTCGAAGCTGACCGGGACCGGGTCGAAGCGCACCGCGGCCATCGACGCCACGAGCCGCGAGCCCTCGCGCAGGTCGCTGAAGACGGGGTACGAGAAGTTGTCGAGGCCGCCGCTGCCGCCCTCGTTCGTGCGGCCGATCTCGACGAGCGACGGCCCCCCGACGACCCCCGCGGGCGTCTTGAACAGCAGCCCGTCGGCCAGGCTGAAGATGGCCGCGGTCGCCCCGACGCCGATCGCGATCGAGAGCACCGAGGTGACCGTGAACAGGGGGCTCCGGCGGAGCAGCCGGAGGGCGTGGCGGAGATCGGCCAGGATGGGCATGGGCCGGTTAGACGGGCCACGGATGGGGATTGTTTCAACACGGATGCGCCGATGGCACGCCACAGATGGCGCGCCACAGATGGCACGCCACAGATGGCACGCCACAGATGGCGCGCCACAGATGGCACAGATAGCACAGATGCACAGATGAGACAGATGGCACAGATGGAACATCAGGAACTGAGGAACCCGAGGAACCCGAGGAACCCGTCGAACCTGTCGAACCTGTCGAACCTGTCTTCTACCCCACCGGCACGAAGCGGCCGGCGGCGGTCTGGCGCAGGTGCTCGAGGTCCTCGCGGCGGGAGGTGGACAGGGGGACGGTGTCGCCGATCTCGGCGATCAGGAGGCTGGTGTCGAGGCCGGTCTTCTGGTCGAGGGCGCGGTAGAGGGCGGCGATGACGGCCTGCTCGATCTCGGCGCCGCTGAAGCCGTCGGCGGCGGCGGCGAGGGCGGGCAGGTCGAAGGCGCCGGGGTCCTGGCGGCGCAGGCCCAGGTGGATGCCGAAGATGGTCTCGCGCTCGGCCGGGCCGGGCAGGTCCACGAAGAAGATCTCGTCGAAGCGGCCCTTGCGCAGGAACTCGGGCGGCAGCGCGAAGACGTCGTTGGCCGTCGCCGCGATGAAGACGCCGTCCTTGCGCTCCTGGAGCCAGGTGAGGAACGTGCCGAGCAGGCGGCGCGACACGCCGCCGTCCCCGTCCCCGCTGCCGGAGACAGCGAAGGCCTTCTCGATCTCGTCGATCCACAGCACGACGGGGGCGAGCCGCTCGGCGAGCTCGAGGGCGCGCGCGAGGTTCTTCTCCGACTCGCCGATGTACTTGTCGTACAGGCGCGCGGCGTCGAGCTTCAGGAGCGGCAGCTGCCAGTCCCGGGCGATCACGCGGGCGGCGAGCGACTTGCCGCAGCCCTGCACGCCGACGAGGAGCACGCCCTTCGGCGGATCGAGGTTCAGCGCGCGGGCCTCGGGGCTGAACCCGACGGCGGCGCGGCGGAGCCACGCCTTCAGCCGGTCGAAGCCGCCGAGTTCGAAGTGGTTGGCATCCGGGGGCAGGTACTCGAGCAGCCCGCCGTCCTCGATGAGCTCGGCCTTCCGCTGCAGCAGGGCCGGGACGTCGTCGGCCGCCAGGCGTCCCTGGTCGAGGACGAGCCGCGCGAGGACCTGCCGCGCCTGGTTCAGCGTGAGCCCCGACAGGGCGTTGACGACGAGGTCGCGCCCCCCGGGCGGCAGCTGCACGTGGGCGGCGTGCGTCCGCCGGAGGGACGAGACGACGCTCGTCAGCACGCGTCCGAGTTCGTCGGGGCCCGGCAGGTGGAGGCGGACCGGCACGGCGAGGTGCGCGAGGTCGGGCGGGAGCGTGATGGACGGGCCGCTCAGCACGAGGGTCGCGCGCGACCGCTGGTAGGCCTGCGCGACGTCACGGAGCGCGCGGACGGGTGCCGCGCGGTCGAGGTGGACGAGCAGGTCCTTCAGGTGGAAGATGGCCTCGACGGAGAGGGCGCGCAGGTGCTTGAGGAGCACCAGTGGATCCGTGGTGCCGTAGATGGCCTGGCCGTCCGGCACCTTGCGGAGCCCGTGGGTCACCGTCCAGGTGAACAGGGGCAGGCCGAGGTCGGCGGCGGCCGCGCCGAGCAGCGTCTCGACGCGCTCCTCCTCGACCGTCTCGATGGTGACGAGGGGGTGCATCGACAGCACCAGCGTCTTGATGTCGTGCAGGGTCGTCGCGGGCATCGGCTCCGGCGGCGGCGATCGTATCATTGCACGGAGGTTGTCGGGCGCGGTCGGAAAGCGTGGTACGCTCGCGGGGTTTTTCCATGACCGGTCTTCGTGCCATCTACGTCGTGACCGGCGCCGTGCTCCTCGCCGTCGCGGCGCTGAGCGTCGTGACCTACCGCGCGACGGAGCGCGAGGTCGTCGCCTCGCACGGGGCGCAGCAGTCGGCGATCGCCAAGACGGTGGCCGTCGCGCTCGAGACGAAGATCGACGCCATCGGCGTCAGCCTCCGCCAGCTCAGCACGCTGCCCAGCATCCAGAAGAACGACCTCCCGTTCGTCGCCGAGCGCGTCGAGGCGGCGTTCGCCGCCGACGCCGACGGGTCGATCCTCGAGGTGGTGCGCATCGACGAGACGGGGCAGCGATACGGCTGGACGGTCAACGGGCAGGCCACGGCGGCGGGCGCCCCGGCGCTCGACGAGCCCGCCCAGATCGCCTGGTTCGCCGACGCGCGCAACCGGGGGTCGCTGCGCGTGCTGCCCGTCTGGTGGGACGCGGGCGCGTCGCCGTCGCTGCGCGTGCTGGCCGTGCCCGTGTGGCGGGTGTCGGGCAGCATCGAGGTCCCCGAGCCGGACGGCGCCTTCGCGGGCCTGCTCGCCTTCGTCGTGGATCTCGATCGCATCGTGTCGGTGCTCGCGGTCGCCGCCGACACGCCGCGCATGGCGGGCACGCTGTCGCTGGTCCTCGGCGATGGCTCGGTGCCGGTGCACCGGGGCGCGGAGGTGCTGCCGTCCGCGCGCCCGCTCGTCTCCGACGCGCCGCTCGTCGTCGGCGGCGAGACCTGGCGCGTGCGGATCGACACGCCGTACCGGTCGGCGATCTCCAACGTGCGCGACTCGGCGGGCGGCCAGCTCGCGCTGGTGATCCTCCTGGCGGTCCTCGTGCCGTCGGTGGCGTGGGCGCTCGTGCGGCGCGAGCGCCAGGTCGAGGAGGAGCGGCGCGCGCTGCAGGCGCAGCTGCTGCAGTCGCAGAAGATGGACGCGATCGGCAAGCTCGCCGGCGGCGTCGCGCACGACTTCAACAACCTCCTCACCGCCATCCTCGGCTACACGAGCCTCATCCTCGAGGAGACCCGCCCCGGCTCGACGATCCACACCGAGGCGACGCAGGTGCGCCGCGCCGCGGAGAGCGCCGCGACCCTCACGCAGAAGCTCCTGGCCTTCAGCCGCCGGCAGGTCCTCCAGCCGCACCGCCTCGACCTGGCCGGCCTGCTCACCGACCTGCAGACACTGCTGCGCCGCCTGCTCGGCGAGCAGGTGCAGCTCCGCTTCGAGGCCGCGAGCGACCTCTGGCCGGTCGTCGCCGACCCCGTCCAGATCGAGCAGGTCGTGATCAACCTGGCGGTCAACGCGCGCGACGCGATGCCCGAGGGCGGCACGTTGCGGATCGCCGTCGAGAACTGCCCGCTCCCCGACGGCGAGCACCGGTCCGACCACTCGGTGCGGCCCGGGGATTACGTCCGTCTCGTCGTCGCCGACGTCGGCGTCGGCATGGACGAGGCGACGCAGGCGCGCCTCTTCGAGCCCTTCTTCACGACCAAGCCGAAGGGCAAGGGCACGGGCCTCGGCCTGTCGACCGTCTTCGGCATCGTCAAGCAGAGCGGCGGCTACATCCGGGTGCAGTCGGCGGTGGGGGACGGCACGACGATCGAGCTCCTCCTCCCGCGGTCGGGCGAGGCCGATGGCTCGAAGGCGCCGGCGCCGGCCGTCGAGCGCACGCAGGGGGGCACCGAGACGATCCTGCTCGTCGAGGACGATGCCGCGGTGCGGGAACTGACGCAGGCGACGCTGGAGCGCCTGGGCTACCGGGTGCTCGCGGCGGCCCTGCCGCCCGAGGCGCTCCGCATCGCTCGCGAGTACCCCGCGCCGATCCAGCTGCTGCTGAGCGACGTCGTCATGCCCGGGATGCTGGGGCCGGAGCTGGCCCGCCACGTGAAGGAGATCCGGCCCGGCATCCACGTGCTGTTCATGTCGGGCTACGCCGCCGATGCGATCACCGGCGACATGCTCACCGAGGCCGCGCTGCTGCAGAAGCCGTTCTCGTCGGCCGTCCTCACGCGGGCGGTCCGCCTCGTCCTCGACGCCGACCAGCCCGTCGACGCCTGACCGCTCCCGCGTCCGCGGACCCGCACACCGGCGCGGCTCAGTTCGCGTCGAGGCCGCGGCGCGCGCACCGCGCGGCGCGCTTCGCCCGGTGGGCGCGCACGAGCGCCCGTGACCACCAGAACCCGGCGAACGACGCCGCCGTCGCCCACGGCAGCGAGCCCACGAGCGCCGGGACGCCGAGCACGCGTCCCGCGATCAGCACCTGGTCCGCCCAGCTGTGCGGCATGGCCCGCAGTTCGCGCACCAACTCCACGAACGCGGCGTAGCCGGTGAAGTCGGTGACGTGCCCCATCAGGATCTGGCCGGTCGCGTAGCACAGGTAATAGAGCGGGACGACGGTGAAGAAGTTGTTGACCCAGTGCCAGGCGAGCGCCTGCACCAGGCTCAGGTGGTAGCGCGTGCGGCGCAGCACGGCCCACGTCGCGAGCAGGAACAGCGTCTGCAGCCCGACGACGGGGACGATCGCCCAGAAGATGCCGTTGGCGACGCCGCGGGCCGTGTGCTCGGGCGGCTGCGTGCTGCGGAAGATCGGGACGAGCAGCCGGTAGCGGAGGGCGCGGAGGAGCGCGGCCCACCAGCCGTGGGTGCGTCGCGGCGGCCGCAGGGGCGGCGCCGCGGCGGTTGGAACGGCCGACGGAGGCACCCCAGCATGTTACACCGCGTTCGCGGCGGGGGGCTCCCGGGCAGATAATGGAGGCGTGCGCGGCCCATTGTCGTCCTTCCAGCGCCTGGCCCTCTGGACCACGGCCGTCACCTACCTCCTGATCCTCGTCGGCGGCCTCGTGCGCGCGTCGGGCTCGGGGCTCGGCTGTCCCGACTGGCCGCACTGCTTCGGGTCGTGGGTGCCGCCGCTGTCGGCCGCCGACCTGCCGCCGGGGTTCGACGCCTCGCGGTTCAACCTCGCGCAGACGTGGACCGAGTACCTCAACCGGCTGCTCGGCGTCTCGGTCGGCTTCCTGATCTTCGCGACGGCGATCTCGGCGTGGCGCCATCACCGGCGTTCGCCGCGCATCCTCTGGCCCGTCATCGCCGCGCTCCTGCTGACCGGCTACGAGGGCTGGCTCGGCGGCCGCGTCGTCGCGCACGAGCTCGCGCCGTGGATCGTGACGGCCCACCTGATCGTCGCCCTCGTGATCGTGCAGCTGCTGCTCTACGCGACCGTCTGGGCGGTGCTCGCCGGCGACGGGGCGCCCCCCGAGGCGCCGGCACGGCCTGCGCTGTCGCGGGCCGGCATCGTGCTCGTCCTCGTCACGCTCGTCCAGATCGGCATCGGGACCCAGGTGCGCGGCGGGATCGACGATGCGATGGACGCGGGGGTGGCGCGCGCCGGCGCGCTCGCGACCGTCGGCGTCGTCGACACCCTGCACCGCGACTGGTCGCTCGTCGTGCTCGGCGCGACGCTCGTCCTGCTGCTCGTCGCCTGGGCGAAGCACCCCGGCGCACGCGCGCTCGTCAAGGTGACCTATGTGATCGTCGGCCTCACGATCGCGCAGATCCTGGCGGGCGTGTCGCTGGCCTACATGTCGCTGCCGCCGCCGTCGCAGGTCGTGCACCTCACGCTCGCGAGCCTCGTGCTCGGCGCCGAGACGGTGCTCGTGCTCCTGGCGTGGTGGCTCCCGGAGGAGGAATGAGGCGCGTCGGGGATCCCAGGCGGTGGCTCGTGGCCCTGAGCGTGCTCGGCGCCTGCGCGGCGGGTGCCGCCGCGTGCGGTCGTCCACCGGCCGAGCACCCGCCGGCCACCGCGGCGGGGCACCCCGAGGCGGCGCCGGGCGTCGCCTCCCCGGCGGTGGGGGCGGCGGGTGCACCGGACGCCGCCGCGGGCGGCGCGACCGACGGCAGTTCGCTCACGGAGGCCGTCGACCTGCTGCGCGCCGGCCGCTGGCAGGCAGCGGCCGCGGCGGCCACGGGCGGGGCGACGCCGTACGGCGCCGCGATGGAGCACTACGTACGGGCCGCGGCGGCGGCCGGCCTGCAGCAGGTCGCCAACGCGGACGCGGAACTGGCCGCCTTCGAGGCCGCTCGAAAGGCCGTGCCGGCCGGCACGCGGGTGTCGGCGGCGAATGGCGCGGCGGAGGTGCTGGACGTGGCGCGCCTCGACCTCGCGGCGCGCGTCGCGTGGCTCAAGGGCGACGTGTCAGCCGCGCTGCTCGGCTGGGGCCGGGCGGCCGTCGTCGAGGACCGCCTCGCGCCCGCCGATCCACCCGACTGGCGCCTGCCGGTGCGCGAGCGCCTCGGCGCGGCGCTCCTGGCCATGAAGAACGGCGCGCAGGCCGAGGGTGTCTTCCGCGCCGAGCTCGAGCGACGCCCTGCCAGCGCGCGCGCCATGCACGGCCTCGCCGAGAGCCTGGCCCTCGAGGGCCGCGCCGACGAGGCCGCGCGGGCCCGCGCCGGCTTCGAGGCCGCGTGGACGGGCACCGGCGACCCGTTGCCGCTCGGCGCGTCCGCCCGCCGGCCCTGACGTCACGGCGCTCGACCGCCAGCCGCGCTCTCGGGTATCGTGACGACGTGCCCGTGGTGGCCCCCGCGATCGCTGCGTACGTCGCCTTCACGGCCGTCCTGGTCCTGACACCAGGCGCCACGACCGCGGTCGTGATCCGGAACACGCTGGCCGGCGGCCGCCGCGCCGGCCTCACCGCCGCCCTCGGCGCCGCGCTCGCCAACTCCTCGCACGCCGCGGCTTCCGGCCTCGGCCTCGCGCTCATCGTCGCGCGCTGGCCGTCAGCCCTCGGCCTGCTGCGCCTGGCCGGCGGGCTGTACCTCGCGTGGCTGGGCGCGAGCAGCCTGTGGCGGGTGACACGCGGCGCGGGTGCCGGCGCCCTCGACGGCCAGGCCGCCGGGGGGCCGCCGCCCGCGAGCTTCCGCGAAGGCCTCGCGGTGAACCTGCTGAACCCCGCCATCGCCACGTTCTACCTCGTCGTGGTGCCCTCGTTCCTGCCGGCGGGCGCGCCCCCGTGGTACTTCGTGGCGTTCGCCGCGCTCCACGTCGGCATGGCCTTCACCTGCCACGGGGTGTGGGCCTTCGGCCTCGATCGGGTCCGCCAGTTCTTCCGCAGGCCGCTTGCCCGCAAGACCCTCGAGGCCGCCACCGGCGTCGCCCTGATCGGCCTCGCCGCGCGGGTGTTGGGGCAGATCTAGCAAACACAGGGTGCCAAGGGGTGCCAAGGGTGCCAAGGGTGCCAAGGGTGCGCCGCCAGGGTGCCAAAGGTGCCAAAGGTGCCAGGGGTAACAGGGGTGCGCGGCCAGGGTGCCAAAGATGCCAGGGGTGCCATGGTGCGCTGGAGGGTGTGGGCCTGCAGGTTGGGGACACGGAAGCCCCCGAAGCTACCCCACACCGCGCGGCACCTCTGGCACCCCTGGCACTCCGACGGGCACCGTTGGCACCTCTGGCACCCTTGGCACCCCGACGGCGCACTCCTGGCACCCCAGGCACTCTTGGCACCTTGGCGGCGCACCCCTGGCACCCCTGGCACCCTAGGCACTCTTGGCACCTTGGCGGCGCACCCCTGGCACCCCTGGCACCCTAGGCACTCTTGGCACCTTGGCGGCGCACCCCTGGCACCCCTGGCACCCTTGGCACTCTTGGCACCTTGGCGGCGCACCCCTGGCACCCCTGGCACCCTAGGCACTCTTGGCACCTTGGCGGCGCACCCCTGGCACCCCTGGCACCCTAGGCACTCTTGGCACCTTGGCGGCGCACCCCTGGCACCCCTGGCACCCTAGGCACTCATGGCACCTTGGCGGCGCACCCCTGGCACCTCTGGCACCCTAGGCACTCTTGGCACCTTGGCGGCGCACCCCTGGCACCTCTGGCACCTCTGGCACCCTTGGCACCCTTGGCACCTTAGACTTACCCCATGCCCCCCATCCAGGCCCGGCCCGCGGCGCGTGTGGCCGTGCCACCTGTCGAGACCGACCCCGACATCGTCGGCGGGTACCTCGAAGACGCCGCCCACTATCCCGGCGGGGCCGCGGTGGGGGTGGCGCGGCCGTCGTCGGCCGACGAGGTCGCCGCGATCGTGGGCCAGGGACAGCCGGTGCTCGCCGTCGGCGCGCAGTCGTCGCTGACCGGCGGCGCCACGCCGGCCGGCGGGGTCGTCCTCAGCACCGCGCGGCTCCAGGCGCTCGACGTCGACGCGCCCGGCCGGCGGGTGCGCGCCGGCGCGGGGGTGACGCTCGCCGCCCTGCAGGAGCGGCTTGCCGCGGACGGGCTCTGGTTCCCGCCCGTGCCCACCTATCTCGGCGCCACGGTGGGCGGCGCCGTGTCGACCAACGCGGCCGGGGCGGCCACGTTCAAGTACGGCGCGGTCCGGCCGTGGGTCGACGCCCTCACCGTCGTCCTCGCGTCGGGCGACGTGCTGGAGATCGCGCGTGGCACGGTCGCGGCCGACGACGCGGGCTTCGCGATCGGGACGTCGCGCGGGGAGGTGCGCGTGCCCATCGCGCCGCTGCCCCTGCCCGACGTGCCGAAGCGCTCCGCCGGCTATCCCCTCGCCGCCGGCATGGATCTCGTGGACCTGTTCATCGGCGCCGAGGGCACCCTGGGTGTGGTCACCGACGCGACGCTGCGCGTGGCGCCCCTCGCCGCGTCGACCTGCTGGGCGTTCGTCCCCGTGGCCGACGAGCCGCGGGCCATCGCGCTGGCGGGCGAGCTCAGGGCCGAGGCGCGGCGCGCGTGGGCGGGCGCGGCCGACGGGCTCGACATCGCGGCGATCGAGCACCTCGACCGGCGTTCGATCGCGATCGTGCGCGAGGACGGCGTGGATCGGCGGCTCGACATCACCCTGCCGGCGGGCGCCGCCGTCGTGCTGCTCGTGCAGATCGAGTTGCCGCCCGGCCGCCCGGACGAGGCGCTCTGGGACGACCTGGCCGCGGGCGTGGACGGCCCGGCCACGCCGCTCGGGCGGCTCTGCCGGGTCCTGGCGCGGCACGGCGCCCTGGACGATGCAGAGGTCGCGCTGCCGGGACAGGTCGCGCGGGCCGCCGCCTTCGTGGAACTGCGCGAGGCCGTCCCGGCCGGCGTCAACCGCCGCGTCGCGCAGGCCCAGGCCGCCATCGATCCGCGCATCTCCAAGACGGCGGCCGACATGGTCGTGCCCTTCGAGCGCTTCGGCGACATGATGCGCGAGTGCCGGCGCCTGTTCGACGGGCGCGGCCTGGACCTCGCCGTCTGGGGACACATCTCGGATGGCAACGTGCACCCGAACGTGATTCCCCGATCGGCGGCCGACGTGGACCAGGGGCTCGAGGCGATCCTCGAACTGGGCCGCGTGGTCATCGGGATGGGCGGCTGTCCGCTCGCCGAGCACGGCGTGGGACGGAACCCGGTCAAGCAGGCCCTGCTGGAGTCGCTGTACGGTCCGCGGGGCATCGCCGCCATGCGGGCCGTGAGGCGCGCGCTCGACCCGGCGGGCCTGTTCGCCAGGAACGTGCTGTTTCCCGCGTGATCGATCGGGATTTCGTCGTCTGATCGCCAGGCGGCTCGTCCGGGCGTGACACAATAGGTGTCATGCTCACCGACGTTACGGCTGCGCTCGCCGCGCGCCCCGCCGGGGCCGAGCTGCTCATCCTCTCGGACTTCGACGGCACGCTGGCGGCATTCGATCCCGATCCCGCCGTGCCGACCCTCAGCCTGGCCGGCAAGGCGCTGCTCAGTTCGCTGGCGGCCCGGCCCGGCGTCACCGTCGGGCTCGTGAGCGGACGGCGCATCGCGGACCTGCGGAAGCGGACGCGCCTGCCCTCCGAGGTCTACTACGCCGGCCTGCACGGGATGGAGATCGAGGTCGACGACCGGCGGTGGCAGCACCCCGACCTGTCGGCGGCCGAGGACCACGTGCGCGCCCTCGCCGGGCGCCTCGCGCCGCTGACGGTCGAGGTGCCGGGGCTGTTCGTCGAGGACAAGGGCGTGTCGCTCGCGGTGCACTTCCGCCGCGTCGAGCGGGTGCGCCAGCCGCGGGCGGCGTCGCTGGCGGAGGGCGCGGCCGCCCCCTGGCTCGCGAGCGGACAGCTGCGGCGCCTCGAGGGCAACCAGGTCATCGAGTACCTCCCCAACATCGCCTGTCACAAGGGCGACGCCGCCCGCTGGATTGCCGCGGACGTCACCGCGCGCACCGGCCGTCCCGCCTGGACGATGTTCCTGGGCGACGACGTGACGGACGAGGACGGGTTCAAGGCCATCGGGGAGGGCATCGGCGTGCTCGTGGGCCGTCGGCCCTCGGCGGCGACGCACCGGGTGGACAACCCGGACGAGGTGGAGGAGCTGCTCCGGTGGCTCGCCACCGAAGGAGGCTCCGCAGCATGAACGCGACCGAGCTCGTCGGGACCCTGGAGGACCGGCTCAAGGACACGCGGCTGGTCATCGTGGCGAACCGCGAGCCCTACATCCACGTGCGGCGCACCCGGGAGAACCGGGGCCTGTGGGCGCGGCTGACGGGGCGCCGCGAGTCGGTGGACATCGACTGGGTGCGGCCCGCGAGCGGGCTGGTGACGGCGCTCGACCCCGTGATGCGCGCGTGCGGGGGGACGTGGATCGGGCACGGCAGCGGCAGCGGCGACCGCGAGGTCAGCGACGCCCAGGGCCGCGTCGAGGTGCCGCCGGACGACCCGTCGTACACGCTGCGGCGCGTCTGGCTCACGCCCGAGGAGGAACAGGGCTACTACTACGGGATGTCGAACAACGCGCTGTGGCCCCTCTGCCACATCGCGTACGCGCGCCCCGAGTTCAACGAGCGGGACTGGGGGATGTACGTCCGCGTGAACCAGCGCTTCGCCGAGACGGTGCTCGAGGAAATCCACGGCATGCGCGCGCTCGTGTTCGTGCAGGACTACCACTTCGGCCTGCTGCCGCGCTTCATCAAGGACGCGCGCCCCGACGTCGTGGTCTGCCAGTTCTGGCACATCCCGTGGCCCAACCCCGAGGCGTTCCGCGTCTGCCCGTGGGCGGACGACCTGCTGCACGGGCTGCTCGGGAACGACCTGTTGACGTTCCATATCCAGCACCACTGCAACAACTTCTTCGACACGGTCGACAAGTCGCTCGAGGCGCGCGTCGACAACGAGCAGTTCGCGGTGTGGCGGGGCGGGCGCCCGACGTTCGTCAAGCCGTTCCCGATCAGCATCGACCCCGAGATCTGGGCGGGGCCCGCGAAGCCCGCCGAGTTCGCCGCCGAGGTGCGCGTCACGCGCCGCCACGTGGGCCTGCGCGCCGAGAAGCTCATCTTCGGCGTCGATCGGCTCGACTACACGAAGGGCATCCCCGACCGGCTGCACGCCTTCGAGCGCCTCCTCGACAGCTACCCCGAGTGGCACGGGCGCGTCGTGCTCCTGCAGGTCGGCGCGCCGAGCCGCGCCAGCCTCGCGCACTACGAGGCGCTCAGCATGGAGGTCGACGACCTCGTGGCCCGGATCAACCGGCGGCACGGCACCGAGCGCTGGACGCCGGTGATCTACCGCCACGAGCACTACGAGCCGCGCGAGATCGCCGCGCTGTACCGCGCGGCCGACGTGTGCGTCGTCTCGTCCCTGCACGACGGGATGAACCTCGTCGCCAAGGAGTTCATCGCCTCGCGATCGGACCACCGGGGCGTGCTCGTCCTCTCCAGGTTCACCGGCGCGGCGCGCGACCTCGAGGAGGCGGTGCTCGTCAACCCGTACGCGATCGACGAGTTCGCCGAGGCGCTGCACGAGTCGCTGCTGATGGACCCGGACCAGCAGGAGCGGCGCATGCAGGCGCTCTACCAGCGCGTCCAGGGCCACACGGTCTACGACTGGGCCGCCGACATCCTGCAGGAAGCTCTCCTGCGCGCGGACGCGGTCAGGAACTAGGGTTCGTCAGGTTCGTCAGGTTCGTCAGGTTCGTCGGGTTCGTCGGGTTCGTCAGGTTCGTCAGGGTTCGTCAGGTTCGTCAGGGGCACCCGCCGGTCCCTCCGCTCGTCACCGGGAAGGCCGCCCGGCAGCGTGGCCCGGCCGCCGTCACTCTGCTATCGTGTCCCGCTGGATGCCGTCAGGAGCCTGCTTCCCTTCGTTCGTGCTGATGCTGGCGCTGGCCGGCGCGCCCGCCGTGGCGGCCGCGCAGCCCGCCCCCGCGCCCGACGCCACGGCCGCGCCGGTGGCGTCGGCGCGCGTGTTCGACGGCCGCGCGGGCGACCTGGTCGTCGATCCGCCGCGTGTCGACACCAGCGTGACCGTCGACGGCCTGCTCGACGAGCCGGTCTGGAGCCAGGCGGCCCGCCTGTCTGGCTTCTCGCGCTACGCGCCTGTCGACGGCGCGCCCGCCGACGAGCCCACCGAGGTGCTGGTCTGGTATTCGCCGACCGCGGTCTACTTCGGCATCCGCGCCACGGCGGCGGCGGGCGGCGTCCGGGCGACGCTGGCCGACCGCGACAAGATCGACTCCGACGACCACGTGCTCATCTTCCTGAGCACGTTCAACGACCAGCGGCAGGCCAGCGTGTTCGGCGTCAACCCGCTCGGCGTGCAGATGGACGGCGCGCTCGCGGAGGGCACGCGCAGCGGTGGCATCGCGTTCTCCGGCCTGCAGGCCGGCCGCGAGGCGCCCGACCTGAGCCCGGACTTCGTCTTCGAGTCGAAGGGGCACGTGACGGCGGGCGGCTACGAGGTCGAGGTCCGCATCCCCTTCAAGAGCCTGAAGTACCAGTCGGGCGACGCGCAGGACTGGGGCGTCAACGTCACGCGCGTGATTCCGCAGCGCGGCGTCGAGGACAGCTGGACGCCGGCGAAACGGGACGGCGCGTCCTTCCTCGCGCAGGCCGGCACGCTGCGCGGGCTGCACGGCCTCAGCCGGGGGCTCGTGCTCGACCTGAACCCGGTGGCGACGTCGAAGATCGACGGCGCCGGCGGCGCGGGCGGGTGGCGCTACGACGCCTCGCGCCCGGAGGTCGGCCTCAACGTCCGCTGGGGCGTCACCGCGAACCTCACGCTGAACGGCGCGGTCAACCCCGACTTCTCGCAGGTCGAGGCCGACGCCGGGCAGGTCACCTTCGACCCGCGCCAGGCGCTGTTCTTCGCCGAGAAGCGGCCGTTCTTCCTCGACGGCATCGAGCAGTTCTCGACGCCCAACAACCTCATCTACACCCGCCGCGTCGCCGCGCCCGTCATCGCCGCGAAGCTGACGGGCAAGGTCTCGGGCTCGACCAGCATCGCGCTGCTGACGGCGGTGGACGACGAGTCGACCTCGGCGAGCGGCCACGACTCGCCGCTCTTCAACATCCTCCGCGTGCAGCGCGACATCGGCGGGCAGTCGCGCGCGGCCTTCGTCTACACGGACAAGATCGACGGCGACCGGTCGAACCGCGTGGCGGCCGCCGACGCGCGGTTCGTCTGGAAGGACGTCTACAGCCTGCTCCTGCAGGCCGGCGTGAGCCGCACGTCGATCGGGGGGACCGTCACCACGGCCCCGATCTGGCAGGGCGTGCTGGCCCGGTCGGGGCGCCGCTTCGGCTTCCGCTACACGCTGCGCGGCATCGACGAGGACTTCCGCGCCGCCGCCGGCTTCATCTCGCGCGCGGGCATCGCCGGCGCCAACCTGACGCACCAGGCGAGCTTCTACGGGCCGCCCGGGGGCCTGGTGGAGAAGTGGACGAGCGACGTCGTGCTCGACGGCACGTGGCAGTACGACCGCTTCGTCAACGGGCAGTCGTCGCAGGACCGGAAGCTCCACTTCAACAACAACTTCACCTTCCGCGGCGGCTGGCGCGCCGGCGGGTCCGTGCTGATCGAGACCTTCGGGTACGACGAGCGGCTGTACGAGGACTACCGCATCGGCCGCGAGCGGCCGGACGGCGGGGTCGACCTGCTGCCCTTCACCGGCACCCCGCGCCTGCCCAACCTCGACTACGTCGTCACGGCGAACTCCCCGCAGCGCGGCGGCGTGACGCTGGACGCGTTCCTGATCTGGGGGAAGGACGAGAACTTCTACGAGTGGTCGTCGGCCGACATCCTCTTCGTCAACGTCGGCGCCGAGTGGCGGCCCACCGAGAAGCTGCGCGTGGACGCGCGCTACCAGCTGCAGTCCTACGCGCGCCGCACGGACGGGTCGACGGTCGGCATCCGGCGCGTCCCGCGGCTCAAGGTCGAGTACCAGCTCGCGCGGCCCGTCTTCGTCCGCTTCGTCGGCGAGTACGACGGGCAGTGGCAGGACGAGCTGCGCGACGACTCGCGCACCGACCTGCCCATCTACATCCGCAACCGCGCCACCGGCGCCTTCGAGCGCGCGGGCCGCAGCCACGACCGCCGCTTCCGCGCCGACTGGCTCTTCTCCTACCAGCCGACGCCCGGCACCGTGTTCTTCGCCGGCTACGGCAGCTCGCTCGCCAACCCCTTCGCCAGCCCTCTCGAGACCCGCCTCCGCCGCGCCTCCGACGGCTTCTTCCTGAAGCTGAGCTACCTGTTCAGGCTCTAAATCTTGTGATCTCGTGATCTCGTGATCTCGTGATGGGATCCCAGATGTGCTGAGCTGTTGATCTATCTCGTGATCTATCTGGTGATCTGCCTTGGTCACCCCGTGTGATCTACCCTTGTAGGAAGCGTGGTCGTCGTCCCGGCGGGTTTCCGGACGTAGGCGTGGCGGTCGCGTGCCCATGTTTCCGCTTCAGGAGTCGCTCGTCGTGCATCCAGTGTGTTCCGTCCCCGGGTCGGCGCCGGCGTCGCGCAGCCCCGCCGAGCCATCCGCGCATCTGCCTTTATCTGCGCGTCTGCGTCCATCTGTGCATCTGTGTTCATCGGTGGCCCTGGCCCTGCTGCTCTGCACCGCGGCGCCATCGGCGGCCCAGGACGCCGATCCGCCTCCCGGCTGGAACGGCTCGCTGGCGGTGGGCGTCGCCCTGACGTCCGGCAACACCGACACCTCGACCTTCAACGTGTCGTACGACGTCGGCCGCGACACCGGCGGCCGCCTCACGCTCACGAGCTCGGGCCTCCTGATCCGCGGGTCGAAGGACGGCGAGCTGACGGTGGACAAGTCGTCGCTCGACGCGCGCGCCGATTACCGGCTCGCGGACGGCATCTCGGTCTTCGGGCAGACGAGCTACCTGCGCGACCGCTTCAAGGAGATCGAGGCCCTCGTGGCGCCGACGCTCGGCGTGGCCTACCAGGTCGTCGAGACACCCCGGACGAGCTTCGCGGTCGACTCCAGCCTCGGCCTCGTGTTCGAGCGCAACACCGGGCGCCTGGCGCGCACCGACGGCGCCCTCGCGGCCGGCGAGACGTTTGCCTTCAAGGTCTCCGACAACGCGACCCTGTCGCACGGGGCCACGGGGCTCTGGAAGCTCGCCGACCTCGGCGACGCCCTCTACACCCTCAACGTCGGCATCACCGCGTCCATCACCGACCGCACCGAGCTCAAGGCCGAGCTCCAGGATCAGTACAAGTCGCGGCCGCCCACCCTGGGCCTCGTCAAGAACGACGTGTCGATCCTGCTGTCGTTCGTGTACAAGTTCTGAGGTTCCCGGGGCCGGGAACGGGGGAGGGCTGGATGGGCATGGTCAGCGAGTTCAAGGAATTCATCGCCAAGGGCAACGTCATGGACCTGGCGGTCGGCGTCATCGTCGGCGGCGCCTTCGCGCAGATCACCAATTCGCTGGTGAAGGACATCCTCATGCCGCCCATCGGCCTGCTGCTCGGCGGCAGCGACTTCACACAGCTCTTCCTGGTCCTGAAGCCGGGCACGACCCCGGGACCCTACGAGTCGATGGCCCTGGCGACCGAGGCGGGCGCCGTCACGCTCAACTACGGCAACTTCGTCAGCCAGGTCGTCAACTTCCTGATCATCGCGTGGGCGGTGTTCGTCGTGGTGAAGGTCGTCAACCAGATCCGGCGCTCCGACACCTAGGCGCCGGAAATCAAGAATCAAGAATCAAGAAACCAGAAATGGGATTCTTGATTCTTGTTTCTGTCGTGTCTATTCCCTGATCGCGGCCACCGGATCAATCCGCGTGGCCCTGACGGCCGGCACCAGGGCCGCGAGGAGCGCCGCGGCGGCGAGCACGGCGAGCGCGGCGCCGTAGGTCAGCGGATCGGTCGGCGTGACCTCGTAGAGGAGCGACGAGAGGAACCGCGTGAGGGCGGCCGCGGTGGCGAGGCCCGCCGCGGCGCCCACCGCCACCGAGACCGCGGCCCCGCGCAGGATCAACCCGACGACCGACGATGGCTCGGCGCCGAGGGCCATGCGCACGCCGATCTCCGGCGTCCGCGCGACGACCGTCTGCGCGAGCACGCCGTAGATGCCCACCGCGGCCAGCGCCAGCGCCATCACCCCGAAGAGCGACAGCAGCAGCACGGCGAAGCGGCGGTCGGCCACCGACCGCTCGACGAGCGCCGTCATGGTGGACAGTTCGGCGGGCACCTCGCTGTCGATGGCCCTCACGGCCTCGGCCATCCGGGGCGCGACCTGGTCGGTCGTCGCGCCGGGCGCCACCCGCGCGACCGTCGTCACGAAGTACTGCGTGCGCGTCGGCAGTTGCGGGAAGTGGACGTACACCTCGGGCACCGCGTCGCTCGCGAGGCGGTGCCGCACGTCCCCGGCGACGCCGACGATGGTCAGCCAGGGGTTCTCGCGGTCCATGCCCGCGAAGCGGATGCGCTGGCCGAGCGGGTCGCGGTCGGCGAAGTAGCGCCGCGCCATCGTCTGGTTGATCACCGCGACCGGCTCGGCGCCGGCCGCGTCCCGTGCCTCGAAGGCGCGCCCCCGGACGATCGGGATGGCCATCGCGTCGAAGTAGCTGCCGCTGACGACGCGGTAGGACGCGGACTGGGCGGTCCAGTTGGCCTTGATGGCGTCCCAGTCCTGTCCCTCGTACATGAAGCCGCCGTTGGCGTCGTTGCCGCTGAGCGGGGGCGTGTTGATGAGCCCCGCGCTGGCGACGCCCGGCAGGCCGGAGACCCGCTCGAGCAGCGTGTCGTAGAAGCGCGCCGCCTGCGCCGGCTCGGGGTACCGCTCCGCCGGCACCGTCGTCTCCATCGTGACGACGCCGACCGGCTCGAAGCCCGGGTCCACGGTCGCCAGCCGCGTGAAGCTCCGGATGAGCAGGCCCGCGCCCGCCAGCATGACGAGCGCGAGCGCGACCTCCAGGGCGACCAGCGCCTGCCGGGTCCGCGTGCGCCCGCCGGCCGCGCCGCCGCGTCCCGACTCGACGAGCGCCTCGCGGATGTCCGGGCGGGACACCTGCAGCGCGGGCAGCAGCCCGAAGACCAGCGGCGTCACCACGGCGAGCGCGACGACGAACAGCACGACCGTCAGGTCCACCCCGACCGCCTCGACGCGCGGCAGCCCGGCCGGGGCCAGCAGGACGAAGGCGCGCACCAGGCCCACCGACAGCAGCAGGCCGAGCGCCGCGGCGGCGAGGCCCAGGACGGCGTTCTCCGCGACCAGCAGCCGGACGAGCGCGCGCCGCTCCGCGCCGAGCGCGACCCGCACCGCCAGCTCGCGCCGGCGCGCGATGCCGCGCGTCACGAGCATGCTCGCGACGTTGATGCACGCGCCGACGAGCACCAGCAGCACGGCGCCGAGCAGCACGAGCAGGAGCGGCCGCGACGGTCCCACGATCCGGTCCTGCAGGGTGACCACGGCGGCGTCCGTGCCGTCGTGGTCGGCGCCGTACTCCGCCTCGAGGCGGCCGGCGATGGCGGACATCTCGGCCTGGGCCTCGGCCAGCGTGCGGCCGTCGCCGAGCCGGGCCACGACCCGCATGTTGTGCGCCGTCCGTCCCGACCCATCGGGAACGAGCTCCTTCGGCACCCAGACCTCGGCCGACTCCGGGTACTCGAAGCCGGGCGGCATCACCCCGACAACCGGCGCCACGAGCCCGCCGACACGGATCGTCAAGTTCGACAGGTCGGGCTCCGACCCGAGCACGCGCTGCCAGAACCCGTACCCCACGACGGCGGCGGGCCGGCCGTTGGCCTGGGTCTCTTCCGGGGAGAACGTGCGGCCGAGCGCCGGGCGGACGGCGAACACGTCGAAGAAGTCGCGCGTGACGAGGTAGCTGCCGGTCGTGACCGGCTGCCGGCCGCCGAGCACCGTCTCGCGCCCGCCTTCCCACCCGGCCATGGCGGAGAAGGTCGTCGCCTGCGCGTGCCAGTCGAGGAAGTCCGGGTTCGACACGCCCATCGTCCGGGTCCGGGCGTTCGCGTCCGAGATCATGACGATGCGGCTGGCGTCGGGGTAGGGCAGCGGCTGCAGCAGCACGCCGTTGACGACGGAGAAGACGGCCGCCGTGCCGCCGATGCCGACGGCCAGCGTCAACACGGCGAGGGCCGTGAAACCGGGCGTGCGCCCGAGCGAGCGGAAGGCGTGGCGGATGTCTGTCATGGAGCCCCCGGCAGCCGCTGGCTGCCACGCCCGTCTTGGACGGATGCCGGGGGGCGAAGGTTGCCCGGCTCAGCCGGCGAGGAGGCGCAGGTGGCCGATGTGGTGGCGCCCGTGCCACGCGTAGACCTGGAGCAGCCAGTCGATCGAGATGTCGCCGTTCTCCGGGTGCCGGGCCGGCCGGGTGAAGTCCTCCGGGCCGAGCGTCACGAGCAGCGCGTGCCAGCGCGCGTGCAGCGCGTCGAGCAGGGCCAGCGACAGCGCCGGGTCGCCCGTCCTCGCATCGTCGAGGTCGGCCCAGGCGGCCTCGTCGTACGGCCGCACCAGCGGGTTGTCCTCGGTGAGCGCGAGCCGCAGCCGGCAATACGCGTTGACGTGGCTGTCGGCGAGGTGGTGCACCACCTGCCTGCCGGTCCAGCCGCCCTCGCGGTACGGGCGGTCGAGGGCGCCGGCGGGCAGCGCGGCGACCGCGGCGCGGAGTTCCGACGGCAGCGATCCGATCGCGGCGATCCATGGCTGCCTGAGGGCGGGGGTGGGTGTGGGGACGAAGTTCAGCCGGCCGGTGGGGTAGCGTGGGTCCATGGGGTCATCTTCGACGACGCCACGCCCAGGCACAAGCGGGAAGGTCTCATGGCGCCGATGAAGCGCGTTCATCCGTGAGCGACAGGCGCCAGATGTTGCCGGTGAGCACGCCCCGCTCGTACACGAGACGATCGCCCAGCGGGGACCACTCGGGATACCGCACGTAGGCCGTCACCGGCTCGTCCGGGAGGAACGCGCCCTCCTCACCCGTCCGCGCATCGATCCAGCGCAGGCTCCAGGCGCCACCACGCAGAGCCGCGAAGGCCACGCGGGTGCCGTCCGGCGACCAGCTCCGGACCCAGGCCTGCCCGCGCTCGTTCGTCAACTGGCGGACGTCGCCCGTGTCGAGCGCGATCACGCCGACCTGGGTCGAGGGCCCATCCTTGATCTCGACCGCAATCGCACGCTCGTCGGGCGACCACGCCGGGTAGCCCATCGACCGCGCGGGATCGGACACGATGCGCGACGTGTGCGAGTCCAGCCCGATGACCTGGACGACCCGGCGGCGGTCGGGAGGCTGGAGCAGCGCCACGGCCAGCTGCCGGAAGCTCGGGGAGAAGCGGAGCTCGGCGATCGCCGTCCGTCGCGTCCAGCCGGTGGCCCCCGTCCGCACGATGTCTTCCGGCCCGAAGAGCCTGTCGTAGCGTCTCGTCTCGAGGTCGAGCGACCAGATGCTCGGGCGCGCCTGTCGGTTCGACACGAAGGCGAGACGACGGCCATCCGGGAACCAGCCCGGCTGCTTGTCGAACGCCTCGTCCGACGTCACACGTTCGGTCCTCCCGTCGGGCAGCGACAACACCGAGATGTCGGTCGCGCTGCCGCTCCGGCGGGACATGTACGCCACGCGGCGTCCGTCGGGGGAGATGGCCGGCACCGAGTTGCGCCGGCTCGTGTCGTTCGTGAGCGGACCGACCGCCGTGGCGGACACGCCGCGGGGGCCGCCCAGGCCAGCGGTCCAGATCTGGCTGTCGAGCGCCATCCCGGCAAAGAACAGGCTCGACCCGTCGGGGGCCACCGACAGGCCGCGCACGCCGGGCACGCCTGGCACCGCAATCGGCTGCGGCCGCGCGGCGGCCCTGCCGGACGCCGGATCGACAGGGATGCGCCAGATGACCGGGTCGCCGCCCGTGGCGACGATCGCCCGGCCGCTGGGGAGCCACGCGGCCTCGAAGGCCCACCCGCCGCTGGTGACTTGTTCCGTGTGGCCACCGGGGACCGAGGCCGTCCAGATCCCCGACTCCGCGCCCGCGTCGACGACGGTGAAGACGAGGAAACCACCGTCCGGGCTCCAGGCCGGCGCCCCATGCCCGCCTGGCAGGTCCGTCGTGAGGGGGGCTGCGCGCGAGCCGTCCTCGTCGACGACCCAGATGGTCGACCCGCCCTGCGCGACGCGCGCGCTGGGCGTGACGTCCGTGAACTCGTCGGACTGGTACGCGATGCGGCGGCCGTCGGGCGACCAGGCGGGGTTCGAGCCGGCGGCGACGACCTGGCGCGGCACCCCTTCGCGCGCGGGCACGACCCAGATGCCGCCGCGCACGTACGAGTGGTACGCGATGCGCTGGCCGTCCGGCGACCAGGCGGGCTGGACGTTGTGGCCGCCGTCGCTTGTGAGGGGCACGGGCACGGCCGCGTCATCGAGCTGCCGCACGTAGATCTCGAAGTGGCCGCTGGCCGCGGACACATAGGCCAGCGACCGCCCATCGGGGGCGATGGCGGGCTGCATCTCCAGGCCCTGGGCGGTCGTGAGCTGCTCGGGCAGCGCGCCAGTGACCATCGCGCTGTCGAGGCGCGCAAGGCTGTTTCGGCTGCGGTGGGCCACGGCCCAGCCCAGCCCCACGATTCCCAACAGCACCGCCGCCGCGATGAGCGCCGGCGCGGCACGCGAGGGCCGTGGTGCTCGCGGCGCGGGCGCCGGCATCCGCGGAATCGCCGGCGCGGCCGCGGCGCCCGTGGCGACGGGGGACGGCGGGGTTGCCGGGGCGGCGCCGGCGCGCTTCGTCTCGGGGAGCCAGCGATACCCGCGCGTCGGCACCGTCTCGATGTACCGGCTCTCGCGCGCATCGTCGCCGAGAACGCGCCGCAGCTGCGCGATCACCCGGGTGAGCGCGTGGTCGGTCACGGCGGTGTCGGCCCACACCTCGGCGAAGATCTCGGCCTTGGTGACGAGCCGGCCGGCGCGCGACACGAGCAGCGCCAGCACGTCGAGCGCCTTCGGCTCGAGGGCCAGCGGGCGGCCCGCCCGCTCGAGCCGGTAGGCGTCGAGGTCGAGCCGGAAGTCTTCCCATGTGTAGGTGTCGCGCATCCTGTTCCGCCCAACTGTACCAACGAAGCCCGTGCGCCGCACGTTCCAACCTTCACGGCGGCGGTCCCATCGAACCCCCTGTCAGGCGGCCGCCGGCCGCTCCAGGGAGGCAGCCATGCGCGCGTTCACAGCCATTCTCATCGTCGCCGCCGCCGCCGCGGTCTCGGCCGCCGTCCTCCCCGACACCCAGGCGCGCGCGCCCATCGTCGCCGGGACGTGGACGGCCGACGCCCGCTCCGGGTGGGCCGACGACAACGGCGAGGCGCGCGTCCAGCTGAACCTCTCGGGCGACGAGGGCGACGCCCGATGGGGCTTCGGCGTGCCCGCCCGCGCCCTCGAGGGCCTGCCGGCGGCCGCCGTCACCGGCGCCGCCGCCGACGTGACGTTCGTGCTCGTCCGCGACGCCGGCCGGTTCCGCTTCACCGGGTCCTTCGACCGGGGCCGCGGCGCGGGTCGTTATGCCTTCGAGCCGGACGAGGCCTACCGGAGGGAGATGGCCGGCCTCGGCTATCCCTCATTGACGCTCGACGACCAGGTTCGGCTGGCCGTCCTCGACGTCGGCACGGGGTACGTGCGTGCGCTGGCGGGCGCCGGTTACCGTGACCTCCCCCTCGACGTCCTGACGCGGATGCGGATCCACCGGGTGACCGCCGAGGGCATTGGCGAGCTGGCCGCGCTCGGCTATCGCGGGGTGGAGGCCGGGGAACTGGTGCGCATGGGCATCCACCGCGTGACGCCGGCGTTCATCCGCGAGCTGGCGGAGGCCGGTTACCGGGGCCTGACGACGCGCCAGCTCGTGACGTTCCGCATCCACACGGTGACGCCGGACTTCGTGCGCGCGCTCGCGGCGCGGGGCTACCGTGACCTGCCCGCGGACGACCTGGTGGCCTTCCGGATCCACAAGGTCAGCCCCGAGGGCATCGACGACCTTGCCGCGCTCGGGTACCGCGGTCTCGGGGCCGACGAGCTCGTCGCGATGCGGATTCACGGGGTGACGCCGGCGTTCATCCGGGAAATGCGCGCCGCGGGCCTCGACCGGCTGACGGTCGACCAGCTCCGGCGCCTCCGCATCCACGGCGTGGACGGCCGCTTCGTCCGCCACCTGGCCGAGGACGGCTACAGCGGCCTCACGGCGGAGCAGTTGATCCGGGTCGCCATCCGCGGGCCACAGATTCTGCGCAAGCCGGGCCGCAGATAGTCGGCCACAGATGGCACGCCACAGATGGCACGCCACAGATGGCACGCCACAGATGGCACGCCACAGATGGCACAGATGAACTGGATGCACAGATAGGAATGCCCAGGAAACTGAGGGAACTCGGCACCCGACGAACCCGACGAACCCGTCGAACCTGACGAACCTGTCGAACCTGACGAACCCGTCGAACCTGACGAACCTGACGAACCTGACGAACCCGTAGAGCTGGCTCGGATACAATCGCGCCCCAGCGAGGCCATATCCGATGCGCACACGACTGCTTTCCCTTCTGACGTCCGTCGCGCTCACGGGCGCGTTCGTCCTTCCGGTGCCCGCTGCCGCCCAGCAGGTGCCCGAGCCGGCGCAGTTCTTCGGCTTCACGCCGGGGACCGACGGCGAACTCGCCCGCTACCCGAAGATTCTCGAGTACTTCGACCAGGTGGCCAGGGCATCCGACCGGGTCACCTACGAGGTGCTCGGCAAGACCACGATGGGCAACGACTACTCGTTGCTCCGGATCAGCTCGGCGAAGAACCTGGCGAACTTCGACCGGCTGGTCGAGATCAACAGGCGGCTCGCCGATCCGCGCGGGCTCTCCGACGCCGAGGCGCGCGCGCTCGCGGCCGAGGGCAAGCCCTTCTACCTGCTCTACGCCACCATCCACTCGACCGAGGTGTCCAACGGGCAGGCGATCATCGAGATCGTCCACAAGCTCGCCACGGACGACTCGCCCGCGATCCGGCAGATCCTCGACGATGCGGTGGTGCTGCTGATCCCGTCGCAGAACCCCGACGGCCAGGTGCTCGTCGTGGACCACTGGTACAAGACGAAGGGCACGGCGTACAACCGCGTGTATCCCGACCTCTACCACAAGTACGTCGGGCACGACGACAACCGCGACTGGTTCATGTTCACGCAGAAGGAGACGCGCATGAACATCGAGCTGGTGCAGAACAAGTACAAGCCGGTCATCACCCACGACATGCACCAGCAGGGCGCGAACGGCTCCCGCATCTTCGTGCCGCCCTTCACCGACCCCTTCGACGTGAACATCCACCCGATCCTGGCGGCCGGCCAGTCGACGGTGGGGCAGGCGATGGCGTCGGCGCTCATCGCCGACGGCAAGGAGGGCGTCGCGTGGCTGCAGGGCTACGACATGTGGACGCCGGCGCGACAGTACATGGTCTACCACGGCCAGCCGCGCATCCTGACCGAGATCGCCGCGAGCAACCTCGCCGATCCCTACACCAACCCCGTCAAGGGCCAGCCGCTCGGCCCGCAGGAGCCGCACTGGAACTTCCCCGTGCCGTACTCCAGCGACACGTGGACGCTCGGCCAGCAGGTGGACTACGGCGTGACCGCCGCGCTCGCCGGCATGTCGGAGGTGGCGCGGTACCACACCGACTGGCTCTACAACTTCTACCGCGTGCACCGCGACTGGGTGAACTACGACAAGGGCCCGTACGCCTTCGTCGTCCCGGCCGAGCAGCCCGACCCCTACGCGACCTACGAGATGCTGGAGATCCTCGAGTTCGCCGACGTGGAGATCGAGCGCGCGTCGGCGCCCTTCTCCGCCGGCGGCACGCAGTACGCCGCGGGCTCCTGGGTGGTGCGGACGGCGCAGCCCTACGGCGCCTTCGCCAAGACGATGCTGGAGCGGCAGGACTATCCGGACCTCCGGCTGTTCCCGGGCGGGCCGCCGGAGCCGCCCTATGACGTGACCGCGCAGACGCTCTGGATGCTCATGGGCGTCACCGTCGACAAGGTCGACCAGAAGTTCGACGCCGCGCTCGAGCGCGTCGACGCCGTCCGCCCCGTGGCCCAGGCCATGCCGTCGCGGCCGAAGGGCGCGTACCTCGTCGGCCCGGGCTCGTACGGCGTGTTCAAGATGGTCGCCGAGCTCCAGCAGGCGGGTGTCCCCACGTTCCGCGCGGCCGCGCGCTTCGACGCGGCCGGCCGGACCTTCGAGCCCGGCACGTTCGTCATCCCGCCGACCGCCGCAGCCGAGCCGATCCTCCGCAAGGCCGCGACCGACCTCGGCCTGCCCGTCTACGGCGTGGAGCGCGCCCCGGCCGTGGACGGCTTCCGCCTGAAGCCCGGCACGAAGGTCGGCCTCTGGCGCGGCGCCAACAACATGCCCGGCGGCTGGATGCTCTGGCTGCTCGAGCAGTACGGCATCAACCACGCCGTCATCTCGGCGGCCGACTTCGAGGGCGATCTCAACCAGCAGTACGACGTCATCCTGATGCCGGAGGGCACCACGCGGCAGCGGGTGATGAACGGCCTCGACCAGCGCCGCAACGACCCGGCCGAGTGGGGCTGGGCCGCCGGCGTCGGCGAGGCGGGCTGGACGAAGCTGCAGGACTACGTGCGGAACGGCGGGACGCTGCTCGCCATCGGCACGGCCGTCGAGACTGCGCGCGCCCTGCTCGACCTGCCGATCGAGGCGGTCGTGCCGAAGGCCCCGCCGCGCTTCGGCCCCGGCGCGCAGACGGTCACCACCGGCGTCCAGGTCCCGGCTTCCGCCGTGGACGAGGCGCTCAAGGACGCGTTCACGAGCCCCGCGCAGCTGATGCACGTGCTGCGCGACCGTGTCGCCGAGCCGGCCAACCTCTTCTACTGCCCGGGCTCGCTCCTGCAGAACGAGTTCGACCCGGACAACCCCGTCGCGTGGGGCATGCGCGAGACCTGGCCGATCTTCTTCGAGTCGGACCAGGCCTACCGCATCCGTCCCGGCTTCGCCATCGATGCCGACGTCGTGTCGCGCTACCCGCGCGAGCACATCCTGCAGAGCGGGTGGCTCCTCGGCGAGGAGTACCTGAAGGACCAGGCCAACGTGGTCTCGTTCCGCGTGGGCAAGGGCTACGTCGTGACCTACGGCAGCCAGGTGGACTTCCGCGCGCAGCCGCGCGCGACCCTCAAGCTCGTGTTCAACGCGATCTTCCACGGCCCGTCCACGCCGGTCGCCGCGGCCCAGATGCCGCGCCTCCCGGCGCGGTAGACTGGGGGAGTCGACGCCGGGCGCCTTCGGGCGCCCGGCGCCCGTCCGGTCCTCGTTCCCCAGGCGCCCTGCCATGCCCGACAAGCCGTCCCGCCCGCATCGCCGCCGCGCGATCGGCGACCACCGCTTCAAGCCCGAGAGCCTCATGATGAGCTTCGGGTACGACCCGAAGCTCTCCGAGGGCGCCGTCAAGGTCCCGCTCTTCCAGACCTCGACGTTCGTCTTCAACACCGCCGAGGAGGGGAAGGCGTTCTTCGAGCTGGCCTACGGCCTGCGCGAGCGCAAGAAGGGCGAGGAGCCCGGCCTCATCTATTCGCGTATCAACAACCCGGACCTCGAGGTGCTCGAGGACCGCCTGACCCTCTGGAACGACGCCGACGATGCGCTGGTGTTCGCCAGCGGCATGGCGGCGATCTCGACGACGCTGCTGACGTTCCTGCGGCCCGGGGACCTCGTCGCCTACAGCACGCCCGTCTACGGGGGCACCGAGTTCCTGGCCAAGCACATCCTCCCGGCCTTCGGCATCGACGGCGTGCCGTTCGCGGCCGGCCCCGATCCCGCGGTGCTCGACCGCGCGATCGCCGGGGCCCCGCCCGAGCGCCGCATCGGCGTCATCTACGTCGAGACGCCCGCGAACCCGACCAACGCGCTGGTGGACGTCGCTGCGGCCGCGGCCGCCGCGCGCCGCCTCGAGGCCGCCGGCCGTCCGCGCCCCCTCGTCATCGTCGACAACACCTTCCTGGGGCCGCTCTGGCAGGACACGCTCGCCTGCGGCGCCGACCTCGAGGTGTACTCGCTCACGAAGTACGTCGGCGGCCACTCCGACCTCATCGCGGGCGCGGCGCTCGGCCGGCAGGCCGCCATCGACTCGATCCGCGGCATGCGCACGATCCTCGGCACGATGCCGGACCCGCACACGGGCTGGCTGCTCATGCGGAGCCTCGAGACGCTCAAGCTGCGGATGACGAGCTCGATGAAGAACGCGCGCTACGTCGCGGAGTTCCTCGCCGACCACCCCCGCGTCAAGAGCGTGCAGTACCTGGGCTTCCTCGAGCCGGGCGACCCGGCGCAGGCCCTCTTCCATCGGCAGTGCCGCGCCGCGGGTTCCACGTTCTCGTTCGAGATCCACGGCGGCGAGGCCGAGGCCTTCCGCGTGCTCAACGCGCTCCAGCTCTGCAAGCTCGCGGTCAGTCTCGGGGGCACCGAGACCCTGCTCGAGCACCCGGCCACCATGACGCACTCCGACATCCCGCCGCACGAGCAGGCGCTCATGGGGATCACCCCGGGCATGATTCGCATCTCGGTGGGCATCGAGCACCCGGAGGACGTGATCGCCGACCTCGCCCACGCGCTCGAGCAGGCGTGACCCACCTCGAGGCGGCCCTTCGCGCCAGGCTGTCCGGCGGCCCGCCGGGACTCGACGCGCAGCTCGCCATGGCGCCGAGGCCGCGCGTGGGATGGGATCCCGACCACGTGCCGGACGACGTCCGGGCGGCCGCCGCCCTCGTGCTGGTGTATCCCCACGCCGGCGTGCCCCATGTGCCGCTCACCGTCCGCGGCGCCCGCCTGCGCAAGCACACAGGGCAGGTGTCGCTCCCGGGGGGCAGCCTGGATCCGGGCGAGTCGTTCGAGACGGCGGCGCTCCGCGAGGCCTCGGAGGAGATCGGCATCGCGCCCGCCTCCGTCCGCGTCGTCGGCCGGCTCACGCCGCTCCATATCCCGGTGAGCGGCTACCTGCTGCATCCGGTCATCGGCGTCACCGACGAGCGCCCGGCCTTCGCGCGCGCGGAATGGGAAGTGGCGCGCATCCTCGAGGTGCCCGTGCCCATGCTCAGGGATCCGGCGACCGTGAAGCGGCGCACCCGCGTCCGCGAGCGCGACGGCCAGGCGATGGAGATCGACGTCCCGTACTTCGACCTCTTCGGCGAGCAGGTCTGGGGCGCCACCGCGATGGTGCTCGCCGAGTTCCTGGCGCTCGTGCGGGGGTCCCAGGTTCCTTGAGGTTCCTGGGGTTCCTCAGGTTCCTCAGGTTCCTCAGGTGCCTGAGGCTTCGCGCATGTCGCTGCGTCTCTTGGTGGCTCGTCACCGCGTTCGTCCCACCGGGGCCGCTGGAGCGGGGCAATTTCCCGGTAACGTTCCCCGTTGCGGGGGGGTATTACAGGGAGATGCATCTCTTCATTGCCGCCGCCCTGCTTGCCGTCCAGGCCTCCGCCGCGCAGCCGGCCCAGCCGCCGAAGGCGCCCGACTGCAGCGCCGACGTCTACCGGCAGTTCGACTTCTGGGTCGGCGACTGGGACGTCGTGCCCAACGGCCGCACGCCCGCGCCGGGCCAGAAGCCGGCGACGAACATCATCACGAAGGACTACGGCGGGTGCGTCGTCATGGAGCACTGGACTGCGCCTGGCCAGACCGGGTCGAGCTTCAACATCTACGACCGCACGCGCGGCCAATGGCACCAGACGTGGGTGGACAGCGGCGGCGGCCTCCACGAATACTGGGGCAACCTGGAGGGCGACAAGATGGTCTTCTACGGCTCGACGCCGGTGCCGCCCAACCCCGAGCTGCGCATGCGGGTGCGCCTGACGCTCTTCCACGAGGGACCGGATCGCGTGCGGCAGCTGTCGGAGCGGCTGAACGCGGACGGGACGTGGTCGGTCAACTACGACCTGATCTACACGCGCCAGAAGCCGTGACGATGAGCGGGATCGACGATCGCGCGCGGCTCGACGTGCCGCTCTATGCCGGCCCGATCGTGACGGTCGGGCGGTGGCGCTGTCCGGTCGAGAGCCCGCACTTCGCCGACTCCGGCCCGGCGGGCGCGTACTTCTTCTGCTTCCCGCGGACGAGCGTGTGGATCCAGCACGCGGGCCAGCGGCCGTTCGTCGCGGACCCCAACGTCGTGACCTTCTACAACGCGGGGCAGGCATACGCGCGCCAGCCGCTCAGCGCGGAGGGTGACCACGGCGACTGGTTCGCGGTCGCGCCGGAGGTCATCGCGGGGACGCTGGCCGCCTACGACCCGCCGGCCGCCGATCGGCCGGACCGGCCGTTCACCGTCAGCCACGGCCCGAGCGACCCGGCCACGTACCTGCTCCAGCGCGCGGTCTTCGAGCACGTCAGCCGCGAGCCGGTGCCGGACGCGCTCTTCGTCGAGGAGACGGTGCTCGACATCCTGGACCGCATCGCGGGGCTGGCCATGGGCCCCGAGGCCACGGCGCCGGCCCAGGCCGGCCGCGGCCGCGAGTTGTCGGAGGCGGCGCGGTCGGTCCTCGCCGCGCGCTTCGCGGAGGGCCTGACGCTCGGCGACATCGCCCGGGCGGTCGACACCTCGGTGTTCCACCTCGCGCGCGTCTTCCGCCGCGTCACCGGCACGACCCTGCACGCCTACCGCAACCAGCTCCGGCTCCGCACCGGCCTCGGCTCGCTGGCCGAGAAGGACACCGACCTGCTCGACCTCGCGCTCGCCCTGGGCTACTCGAGCCACAGCCACTTCACCGAGGCCTTCCGCCGCAGCTTCGGCGCCACCCCCTCGGTGGTGCGCGGCTGCCTGACCACCCGCCAGGCCCGGGCGCTGGCAGCCCGGCTCCGGCTCGAGTAGGGCAGGTCACGCCAGGCACTCTGACGACGCACCCCTGGCACCCTTGGCACCCCTGGCACCCTGACGACGCACCCTTGGCACCTCTGGCAGCCCTGGCACCCCTGGCACTCTGACGACGCACCCCTGGCACCCTTGGCACCTTGGCGTACCGTTACAATCCCCCTATGCACAATCCCTTCGTCCCCGAGACGCTCGAAGGCTGGAGCGTCCTGCACCTCATGTACCGGGTGGACTGGGAGCGCCTGAAGGCGATCTTCCCCGGCGACCGTCACCAGATGGGGCTGGAGGCCGCGTCGGCGCTCGCGAAGACGACGCCGGACCCGGAGCACGGCGCGACCGCGTGGGTGCAGATGCTGGGGCACAAGGCCGACCTCATGGTCGTCCTGTTCCGCCAGAGCTTCGACGACCTCGCGCGCGCCGAGCTCGAGCTGGCGAAGTGCCACCTCCACAACTTCCTCGAGCCCACCACGTCCTACGTCTCCATCGTCGAGCTCGGGATGTACGAGATGACGGCCAAGATCCACCGGCAGGTGGCCGAGAAGGGCCTGACGCTCGGGACCGACGAGTACGACGCCGCCTACGACGCCGAGATGGCCGTGCAGCGCCAGCGTGTCAGCGGGCGCCTGCTCTGCGAGGTGCCCCAGCGCCGCGCCGTCTGCTTCTATCCCATGAACAAGCGCCGCGGCGAGACGGCCAACTGGTACAGCGAGCCGTTCGAGCGCCGCGCCGAGATGATGCTGGAGCACGGCAAGATCGGGCGCCACTACGCCGGCAAGGTCACGCAGATCATCTCCGGGTCGATCGGGTTCGACGACTGGGAGTGGGGCGTCGACCTGTTCGCCGACGACCCGCTCGTCTTCAAGAAGCTGATCTACGAGATGCGCTTCGACGAGGCGAGCGCCAGGTTCGCGGAGTTCGGCCCGTTCTACGTCGGCCTGCAGTTCAAGGGCGCCGACCTCCCGAAGTTCCTCGACGGCGACCTGCCGTCGCTGTAGGAGCACGCGACGGCAACAAGACACGCCACGACGCGCACGAAGAACACGAAGGAACCCACGATGGGTAGAGACCGCCTCCCTTGGGGCCCTGGCTCCGGAATCGTCGTTCGTCTCGCGCATCGTGTTCTTCGTGACCTTCGTGGCGTCTCTCGTGAAGCGCCGTCGACACGATGCGAGGTGGCCATGGCTGACGTGTCGGCGCGGGGCGGACGGTCTTCACGAGTGTTCCGGCTCCCGATCATCTGTGCCGTCTGTGCCATCTGTGTCATCGGTGGCGGCGGCATCTCCGCCCAGAAGCCCACACCCGTGGACAAGGCCTTCGAGGCGTACTGGAAGGCCGACGAGCAGAAGGACGCCCTCAAGGCGGCCGACCGCCTGCTCGCCGCCGGCGTCGACTTCGACACGGCCTGGGCGCGGCTGCGGGCGGGCCGCCCCTACAAGAAGGAGAAGACCGGCGACTTCTCGTACCGCTTCGCCGGGCCCAACGGCACCCTCTTCGAGCACGACATCGAGGTGCCCGAGGACTACGACCCGTCGCGGCCGTGGCAGGTGCGCGTGCAGCTCCACGGCGGCGTGGGCCGGGAGGCGCCGCCGTCGGTGTTCGGCGGCGGCCGCGACGTCGTGGGCGAAGAGGGGCAGGGCGGCGGCCGGGGCGACGGCCCGCCGCGCCCGTCGCGGCGCCGCGGCGAGAACCGCATCCCCGGCGCCAACCAGATCTACGTCCAGCCGCACGCCTGGCGCGACGCGGCCTGGTGGGACGAGGTGCAGGTGGACAACATCCTGCGCGCGCTCGACAAGCTGAAGCGCCGGTACAACGTCGACGAGTCGCACGTCTACCTGACCGGTATCTCGGATGGCGGGACCGGCGCGTACTACATCGCCACGCACGAGCCGACGGTGTTCTCCGCCTTCCTGCCGCTCAACGGCAGCATCAAGGTGCTCGGCAACCCCGCGGTCGGCGCCGACGGGGAGACGTTCGCCTCGAACCTGGTCAACCGCCCGCTCTACATCGTCAACGGGGGACTCGACCCGCTCTACCCGGTCTCGCACGTCGAGACCCACGTGGCGGTCTTCGAGGATCTCGGCGTCGACCTGGTGTTCAACCCCCAGCCGGAGGCCGGGCACGACACGAGCTGGTGGCCGTGGGTCCGCGGGCCCTTCGAGCAGTTCGTGGCCGACCACCCGCGCCCGGCGAACCCCGGGACGCTGTCGTGGCGGACCGAGCGGACCGACAGGTTCAACCGGATCCAGTGGCTGGTCATCGACGAGCTCGGCGACGTTCCCGGCCAGGCGTCGTTCGACAGCCCTGAGTTCTTCGACCACGCCGTGCCGTCCGGGCGCGTCGACGTGGCGCGCGACGGCAACACCTTCACCGCCGACACGGAGGGCGTGACCGCCTTCACCCTGCTCCTGTCGCCCGACGTCGTCGACTTCGGCCAGCCGGTCACGGTCGAGGTCAACGGGCGAACCGCCTTCGAGGGGCGGGTCGAGCGGGACGTGAAGACGCTCCTCCGCTGGGCCGCGCGCGACGACGACCGCACGATGCTGTACGGGGCGGCCCTCCAGGTGCGCGTGCCGGCGGCGCCGGCGATCCGCGAGCCGGCGCGCGGGCTATACTGACGCGTTCCCGGTCCCCCTCCGGGTCGCCCACGGCGGGCGTGCCGGACCACGATTGGTCATGCGACGCCTGATTGCTCTCGTCGGCTCGCTCGTCCTCCCCGAGGGGGCCCTCGACCTCGAGGCCCGGTTCTACCAGGGCCTCTGCCTGGTCGGCGCGATCATCGGCATCGCCGTCGTCATTCCCGTCAACGCGCTGCAGGCCCTGCCGGCGAGCATCGACCTCGCCGCGGCGGCGTTCGGGACGGTGTGCCTGGTCCTGCACCTGCTCGCCCGCCGGGGCCACTACTACCCGAACGTCCTGTTCGGCGCGCTCATGCTGACGCTGAACGCGGTCTGGTTCCCGAACGCCGCCTCGCACGGCAGCATCGCGTTCTACTTCTTCGCGGCGCTGATGCTGCCGCTCATCTTCTTCACCGGGATGTGGCGGCCGGCCGCCGTGATGCTGGTCGTCCTCAACGTCAGCCTGCTGTTCTGGGCCGAGCGCTGGCTGCCGGGGCTGGTCACCCACTTCGCGAGCGACGACGACCGCCTCCTCGACCTGGCGAGCGGGTGGGTCATGAGCGCCGCGGCCGTCGTGATCATGCTGGGCGTCGTGCTGGCGGGCTACACGCGCGAGCGCCGGAGGCTCCGCGTCACGGTGACCGCCCTCGACGAGAGCCGCGCCCTGCTCTCGTCGGTCGTCAACAGCACCGACGACCTCGTCTGGCTCGTCGAGCCGGTGACCTGCGGCTTCGTGGTCTTCAACACCGCCCTCGGCGAGTACATCCAGCGCAACCTCGGCGTCGAGATCCGCCCGGGCCTGCTGCCGGAGGAGATGATGTCGGCCGAGCGGGCCGAGATCTGGCGCGGGCGGTATCGCCGCGCGCTCGACGAGGGCCCCTACACGATCGAGGACGCCCCGTTCGGGGACGTGCTCCTGCTGTCGTTCAGCGCGGTGCGGAACGGCGGCGAGACCGTGGGCGTCGCGGTCTTCGGCAAGGACATCACCGAGCGCAAGACGGCCGAGCAGGAGCGCGAGCGGATGGCCCTCCAGCTCCAGCAGTCGCAGAAGATGGAGAGCCTCGGCAAGCTGGCCGGCGGCGTCGCGCACGACTTCAACAACATGCTCGCCGGCATCCTCGGCTACTCCGAGCTCCTGCTCGGCGACGAGACCGACCCCACGAAGCGGAAGTACCTCGAGGCGGTCGTCCACGCGGCGTCCCGGAGCGCCGACCTCACCCGGAAGCTCCTCGCCTTCGCCCGCCGCGGCAAGAACATCGTCGAGGCCGTGGACGTCGCCGGGATCGTCCGCGACTCGGTCTCGATGCTGCGCCCGACGTTCCGCCGCGACGTCGCGGTCTCGGTCTCGGTCGCGGTCGATGGGCTCTGGACCGTGGACGGGGACCCGTCGCAGATTCACCAGCTGGTGGTCAACCTCTGCATCAACGCAAACGAGGCGATGCCCGACGGGGGACGCCTGGCGATCGCGGGGCGGAACCTCGAGCTCGACCAGGCGGCCGCCGCTCCCCTCGACGTGTCCCCGGGGGCCTACGTCGCGCTCGAGGTGCGCGACTCGGGCGTCGGGTTGACCGACGAGGTGCGGGCGCGCATCTTCGAGCCGTTCTTCACGACCAAGGTCGAGGGCGACGTGAAGGGCACGGGGCTGGGCCTGTCCACCGTCTACGGCATCGTGCACCTGCACCAGGGCGCCGTCACCGTCGAGTCATCACCGGGGGCGGGCGCGTGCTTCACGGTGTACCTGCCGCGGGGCGTGCTCGCGCCCGCGGCGCCCGCGCCGCGGGCCGTCGCGACCCGCGGCTCCGGGCTGATCCTGGTGGTCGAGGACGAGGAGCTGTTGCGGAGCTTCGTCGTCGAGGCGCTCACGACGCTCGGCTACCGGTCCATCACCGCCGCCGACGGCGTGGAGGGGGTCGAGATCTTCCGCGAGAAGCACGCGACGTTGGCCGGCGTGCTGCTCGACCTGAAGATGCCGCGCATGGGCGGCCGCGACGCGTTCGTCGAGTTCCACGCCATCGACGCCGCGGTGCCGGTGCTCGTCTGCTCGGGCTTCGGCGACAACGCCGAGGCCCAGGGCCTCATCTCGCTCGGCGCGCGCGGCCTGCTGCCCAAGCCCTACACGCTGTCCGAACTCGCGTCGGCGCTGGCGCGGCTCGTCGCCTGATCCCGCTCAGGGGACCCGGACGAGGCCGACAAGGCGCCAGCCGGGGCCGTCGCGGCGGAAGTGCAGCGTGACCGGCCGCTCCCAGGCGGCCACCGGCGCCTCGGTGGCCGTCACCTCGACCTGCACGAACTCGGCGTCGCCGAACCCGGGCGCCTCGATCGGGCTGCCCGCGCCGCCGGTCTCGGCGATGAGGGTGGCCTCGCCCGTCAGGTTGTCGAAGCGGCTCCAGCGCGCGTGGTACCCGCCGGGCGCAGGCGCCACGCCCGCGGCCACCGCGGCGTTCGCGAAGCGCAGCCCGCCCGCGTCCAGCGCGGGATCGACGATCGGATTGACGGCGGGCAGGTAGGCCCGCAGGATGCGGTCGCGGCGCTCGCGGATGAAGCGCGACAGGACGGCCTCGGCCCCGGCCTCACCGAAGCGGCCCTCGGCCACGGCGGCCGCCACCATCTCGTCGCTGACGGCCGCCAGCTTCGACGCCGCCCAGAACGCGTCGTCCGCGCGCATGCTGTTGAAGGCGGCGTTCATGATGTGCGGCTGCCACGCGCCTGGGTCCCATCCGTCGTGCGAGCGCGGCAGGCGCCCGACCGCCGGCGAGACGTACCAGTCCTCGGTGCGCCACGCGGGGATGCGGAAGCCGAAGGAGAGGATGCGCCGCCCGATCTCGCCGGGATCCTCGACCAGCGCCTCCGAGCCCTCCCACCCCTCGCGCGGCCCGATCGCCGCGCTGCCGAGCGCCGACCCGAAGTCGAGCAGGTACCGGCGGACGAACGACCGGCCGTCCTCCGTCACGAGCGCCGCCAGCGAGTTGATCCCCTTCGCGTCCACGTGGTTCAGCCACGCGGCGAACACGCGGTACCCGCGCAGCTCCCGGCGGTCCTCGTGCGGCACGATGTCGTTCGGGTCGTCGGCGCGCGTGCCCGAGAAGCGGATGCGGCCGACGGGCCGGCCTGGCGCGGCCCGGCTGAGAATCACGCGGAAGCTGCCATCGTCGTCCCGGTCCGCGCGCGAGAGGAGGCGGTCCACGTCCGCGGGGACCATCACCCGCTCGGCCTCGCCGGCCGGCGTGACCGTCGCGCCCGGCCCGATGACGAGGTTCGACGGGACGAGCCGCCCGATGTGGTATTCGACCGTGTGGTAGCCCACGGCCCAGAAGAGCTTCGCGGCCACCACCTCGGACCCGGTGGCCATGCCGCGCCAGCCGGGCGGGTCGAACTTGATGAACCAGAGCGTGTTCGCCCGGTCCCGGATCGTGAAGCCGGGCGTGATGCCGTCGCTCTTGGCGGAGACGACGGTCCAGGGACCCGGCGCGGGGCCGTCGCTCGTGTTGGCCGCCTGGGCGACCCGCGCGGGCGTGAGCGGGAGGCGGCCCGCGCGGTTCACGTAGAACGGGCCGTCGGGCACCTCGTCGACGGTGTTGATGTTCCTGGCGCGCCCCGGCGACTCGGGCACGTCGAGCGCCCCGACGAGGCCCTCGAGCGTCTGGTACACCAGGTCCGGCTCGTAGCGCGTGACGGCAGACGCGTCCTGGCTCACCGGCTCGGTCCAGATCGGGTCGTCGTCGAAGAAGACGGGCGCGGCCGCGCGCGACGGCAGGCCGAGCACGAGCAGGGCCGCCGCGAGGGCGGCAGCGTGACGGCGGCGCGGCGGGGGGGACGGTCGCATGCGGCTCCTCGCGTCGACAGGGTGCGGGTCGCGGCCGCGGTCCTCGACACCGCCGTCGGCAGTACTGGTGCGGTCGATCCGATCCATCAGAATGGCTGGCCCGCCGCGAAGACGGCCCGCCAGCCGTCCCGGCCGCGCGCGAGCTCGACACGCAGCGCCGTGAACGCCGGTCCGTGGAGGCGGGCGCCGATGCCCCAGGCGGTGTAGAAGCGCTGGTCGTCGATCTCCGCCAGGCTCGGCGCGACCGCCCCGCTGTCGACGAAGAGCGCCATGTCGAGGAAACGTGACGGCCGCCACCGGTACTCGCCGGTCAGGACGACGCGGCTGCGGTCGTGGAACCGGCGGTTCGGTGCCCCCCGCACGGTGTCGCCGCCGCCGATCGACGGGAGCAGGATGAACGGGACCCGGTCGCCCCCGCCCGTCACCGTCGTGGTCGCGAGCGCGCGGACGGCAAGGCCGAACTGCTCGCGCACGAACGGCACGGCCTGCGAGACCTCGGCCTCGAGCTCGTCGAACGAGTACGGCCGGCCTCCGTGCGCGGTGTACCGCGACCAGTTGCCTCGCACCACGCCCCCGCGGGTGCTGTACCCGGCGGCGGGACGCCAGTCCCAGGCCGCGCCGGTCCGGGTGATCCCGTAGTTGAGCGTCTCGCCCAGCGCGGTCAGGGGCCGTGCGCGCGGGTCAGTGGTGTCGGCCAGCGTGGTCAGCCCCAGGTACCCGTACTCCGCGGTCACCGAGAGTCCGCGCGCCGGCTCGGCGACGAAGCCCGCCGCGATCTCCCGCGGGCGGTAGTCGAAGGACGACTTGTCGGCCTCGGTCGTCGCCGGGCCGATGCCGTGGTAGACGACGTCCTCGTAGCGCGCCCACCGCGCGTCCACGCGCGGCCGCACCACGCCGCCGGCCGTGAACGTGGGCAGGCGCCAGCTCGCGTCCACCAGCAGCGATCCGTTGGTGGACCCGGCCGCCATGATCGACAGCCGCTCGCCGCGGCCCCGCCGGTGCAGGTAGCCCACCCCGGCCGCGAGGCCCGTGCCGTTGTAGACACTGCCGAACCAGGGGTAGACGCCGCCGGACCCCGCGAGCAGGGGCGAGCTCATCACCCGCGTGACGACCTTTTCCCCCGTCGGCGCCTCCTCGACGGCCAGCCGCCCGGCCTTGGCTGCCTGCTCGGCGGCGATCGCTTCCGCGCGGCTCGACTGGCCGTGGGCAGGGGCCCCCACGCCGAGCAGGGCGAGCCCGAGGATGGTCCGGCAGAGCATCGTGCGCACGATCATGTTCAGACGGCCGCGATCCCCGCGCGGTTCCTTCTCCGTCGTCATCGGCCCGGGGCCCCAGGCGCGAACCGCGCCAGGCGGAAGAGCGACAGGTCGAGGGGCGAGCCGCCGTCGAGCGCCAGGTCCGCCATGATCTCGCCGACCACGCTGCAGAACTTGTAGCCGTGACCGGAGAACCCCGCCGCGACCGCGACCTCTGGCGTGCCCGGCAGGTGGTCGAGGATGAAGTGCTCGTCGGGGCTGTTGGTGAAGAGGCAGGTCGCGCGCGACAAGGTGGGCCCGTCGGCACCGGGGAAATAGCGGCGGATGGCATCGCGCAGCACCTGCTCGTCCCAGGGGTGGATCTCGCGATCGACCGCGTCGGGCGCCGTGCGCTCGCCGAAATGGTGGTACTTCCCGATCTTGAAGCCGGTGCCCGCGTGGCTGGGGAACCCGTAGAAGTGTCCCTCGGGGGCCTCCATGTTGAAGACCGGGAAGCGCGGCGGCTCGAACAGGTCCGGCGCGGCCGGCCTGGTCCAGAGGAGCACCTGCCGCTCGGCGACGGCGAGGCCTGCGAGCGCCGGCACGACTTCTCCTGCCCAGGGTCCGGCCGTGACGATGAGCCGCCGGGCGTGGTGGACGCCGGCCGTGGTCCTCACCGTGACCCCGCGCCCGGACGCTTCCCACCCGGTGACGACCTCCCCCGTGCGCACGTCCGCGCCGAGCGCGCGCGCCTGCGCGACGTGCGCGATGATGGCGCGCTCCGAGAGCAGGTAGCCGCTCTCGGGCTGCCAGACGCCGACGAGGCCGTCCGGCAGGCGGTAGCCGGGAAAGCGCGCGGCGATCGCGCGCGCGTCGAGCACCTCGTGCGCCAGCCCGTGCGCGGCGCACGACCGCAGGGTGCCGGGCACCATCCGGCCGTCCGGGGCCCCGATGTCGAAGCCGCCGGTCCTGACGAGGAGCGGCTCGCCGGCGTCGCGCTCGAGCAGGCCCCACAGCACGTACGCCCGCTCGAGGAGCGGGACGTACAATGGGTCCTCGGCGTAGGCGAGCCGGATGATGCGGGTCGCGCCGTGCGACGAGCCGCGGTCGTGCGGGACGGCGAAGCGCTCCAGGCCGAGCACGCGGGCGCCCCGCCGCGCCAGGTGGTACACGGCGGCGCTGCCCATCCCGCCCACTCCGATCACGATGGCGTCGAGGTCCATGCGTGGGGTTTCGGGGCCATTATGCTCCCCACGCCGCCGCCCGCCGCTTTCGCCCTTTCTTTCCGTGTCCTAACGATTCTGCGCGGCCATCGTCCAAGGAACAGATGCACGACACCGATCAGGCGGCCGTCTCCCGGGCCGCCGCCGGGGACGCCGAGGCGTTCCGGGCGCTCGTCGAGCGGCACAGCCGCTACGTCTACCAGCTGGCGCACCGGATGACCGGCAGCGTCCAGGACGCGGAGGACGTCGTGCAGGAGGCGTTCCTGAAGGCGCACCGGCAGCTCGGGCGCTTCGAGAGCCGCGCCGGCTTCAGGACCTGGATCCACCGGATTGCCGTGAACTGCAGCATCGACCTCATCCGCGCCCGCCGGACGCGCGAGCTGGCGCACGACCCCGCCGACATCGAGAGCGGCGCGGCGGCCGGCCCGGTCTCGAGCGCCGACCCCCTGCCGGACCGCCTGCTCTTCGGCGTCGAGATCCGCGAGCAGGTGACCGCGGCCCTGGGCCTGTTGACGGCGGCGGAGCGCGCCGCCTTCATGCTGCGCCACGTCGAGGGCCGGTCGATTCGCGAGGTCGGCGAGGCCCTCGGCCTCAAGCCCGAGGCGACGAAGAACAGCGTCTTCCGCGCGGTCCGCAAGCTTCGCGCGGCGCTCGCCCCGGTCGTACGTTCACGCGAAGGCGCCACCGAGATGGCGGAAGGCTGATGGCACACCTCACAGACGACGAGCTGACGCTCCACTACTACGGCGAGACCCCGCCCGGGGTCCGGCGCGAGGCCGAGGCGCACCTGGCCGCGTGCAGTGGCTGCCGCGCCGCGCTCGACGAGATCGCGGCGGTCCTCGCGCTGGTCGAGGCGCAGCCGGCGGAGGAGCCCGGCGAGGGCTTCGAGCGCGAGGTGTGGGCGCGGCTCCAGGACCAGTTGCCGCCGCGGCGCGCGCGGTGGTTCGGCACTGGTGGCCTCGTGCCTTCGTGGACGTTTGCCGCGGCGCTTGCCGCGACCCTCACGATTGCCTTTCTCGCGGGCTGGCTCGTGCGCGACGGCGCGGCCCCCGCGCCGGCCCCGGCGACGGCGGAGCGGTCGCCGGTCCGCGAGCGCGTGCTGCTCGTGGCCGTGGGCGAGCACCTCGAGCGCTCGCAGATGGTGCTGGTCGAGTTGATGAACGCAGGGGATGGCAGCGCCGCGCTCGCCGGGGAGCGGGAGCGGGCGACGGAGCTGGTCGCCGCCAACCGCCTCTACCGGCAGACCGCGGCGGCGGTGGGTGACGAAGCGCTGGACGACGTGCTGGGCGACCTGGAGCGGGTGCTCCTCGAGGTCGCCAACGGTCCCGAGTCACTCGAGGGACCGGAGCTTGCCGCGCTGCGCGAGCGCATCGAGAGCCGCGGACTCCTGTTCAGGGTCCGCGTGCTCGGGTCCGAGATGCGCGACCGCGAGGAGCGCGGCTTCGATAGATCGCCGGCGGCGGGCGGCAGCCCGATCTCCGCGCGCCAGGGTCTGAAGAGAGGGAGCGAGTCATGAGCAGGAATCACTTCGGCGCCGCCCGGCTGGTCGCGGCGCTCGTCGCGGCCGCGGTCGCCGGCGCCGCCCCCGCGGCATCGGCCGGCCAGGCGGCGCAGTACGACGTCACCGCCTCCGCGGATCGGATGGCCGACCGGATCGACAGGGCGCTCGACCGGGCCGCCGCGGTCGCCGACCTCGCGCGCGAGCAGGCCGACAGGGCGAAGGAGCGCGCCGGGGAGGCCCGTGAGCGCGAGATGGATCTCTACGAGACCGGGCAGGAGTTGATCGAGGAGTCGCGCTGGTCCGACGCGATCGAGCGGTTCCAGCAGGTCATCGAGCTGGCGGGACCGCGCGTCGACGCGGCGCTCTACTGGAAGGCCTACGCGCTCGACAAGGCGGGCGAGCGCGCCGAGGCGCTCGCGGCCATCACCGAGATCGCCGACCGCTTCCCGGACAGCCGCTGGCTCGGCGACGCGAAGGCGCTCGAGATCCAGGTGCGGCGCAACGCCGGCCAGCCGGTGCGCCCGGAGAACGAGGCCGACGAGGAGCTGAAGCTGCTCGCCATCCAGTCGCTGCAGTTCCGCGAGCCGGGCCAGGCCATCCCGCTGCTCAAGGGCATCCTCGACGGGCCGCAGTCGGTGAAGCTCAAGGAGCGCGCGCTCTTCGTGCTCGCGCAGAGCCAGTCCCCCGAGGCGCGCCAGATGCTGGCGGACTTCGCGCGGGGCGCGTCGAACCCCGACCTGCAGCGCAAGGCGATCGACTACCTCGGCGTGCACGGGTCCGCCGACAACCGGAAGCTCCTCGGCGACATCTACGCGCAGACCGACGACGTCGCCCTCAAGCGCCGGATCCTGCGCGCCTTCATGGTGGCGGGCGACCGGGCCCGCGTCCTCGCGGCCGCCACCGGCGAGGCCTCGCCGGAGCTGCGCGCCGAGGCGGTCCGCCAGCTCGGCGTGATGGGCGCGGACGACGAGCTCTGGCAGCTGTACCAGAAGGAGACCGACGTCGACGTGAAGAAGCGGATGCTGCAGGCGATGTTCATCGGCGGCAACGCGGACCGGCTGCTCGACCTGGCGACGACCGAGCAGAACCGCGAGCTGCGCCTGACCGCCGTGAAGAACCTGGGCCTGCTCGGCCGCGCGAAGAGCGGCGAGAACCTCGTGGCCATCTACACCCGCAACGAAGACCCCGAGTTCAAGCGCGCCGCCGTGCAGGCGCTCTTCGTCCAGGGCAACGCCGAGGCCCTCGTCGGGCTGGCTCGCAAGGAGACCAACCTCGACATGAAGAAGGTCCTCGTCCAGCGCCTGTCGCTGATGAAGGACAAGGTCGCCGTCGACTACCTCATGGAACTGCTCAAGTAGTGAGACATGAGTAATCACGAATCGAGAATCAGGAATCGAGACCGCGAGCGCGTGGGCCGGGTGATTGTGGTGGGGCTGTCGTCCCTCGTGCTGGTGGCGGCCGTGAGCGCCGCCGGAGTCGTGGTGACCACCAGCGAGTCCGCCGACGGACTCCCGCCAGCCGTGGCCTCGGCGCCATCTGTGCAATCCGTGGCACCGGTGGCATCCGTGGCCGGCGCGACGCCCATGATCTCCCCGGCGTCGTCGGTGACGTCGGTGCCCTCGGTGGCCGACCTCCCGGCCCAGTTCGATCGCATCGCGGCGGGCATCACGGCGCCCGAGTGGATTGGCTACGCGGTCCCGATGGTGGCCGGGGACCACCGGATGTGCTGCTGGAGCGGGGACGCCGGTGGATGGGGCGGGTGCGGGCTCGAGGAGCAGGGGACCGGGGACCGCCTCGAGGCGAGCAGGGACGCGGGCCCCGTCCGGCTCGAGGTCCCGTCCGGGCTCATCGTGCTCTACCGCGTGGAGCGGGGCGTTGTCGGCCGCATCCGCATGTTCTCGGAGGACTGCGCGATCGACGCCACCGGCACGCGCGTCCACTGGCTCACCGGCGTCAGCGGCGCGGCCAGCGTCGGGCTGCTCGGCCGGCACGCGGCCGCCGGCTCGCGGCGCGTCGCCGACGGGGCGCTGGCCGCCCTCGCGATGCACGCCGACGGCGCCGCGCTCGCCCGCCTGATTGCGGCGGCGCGGGAGGGCGGCACCTCGCACGTGCGCGGCCAGGCGCTGTTCTGGCTCGCCCAGCGCGCCGGCGACGAGGCGGTCGGCGTCATCAGCGACGCCATCCGCGACGACCCGGACACGCAGGTGAAGAAGCGCGCGGTCTTCGCGCTCAGCCAACTGCCGGCCGACGAAGGCGTCCCGCGCCTCATCGACCTCGCCCGCGCCAACAGGAACCCCGTCGTCCGCAAGCAGGCCTTCTTCTGGCTGGGCCAGTCGAAGGACCCGAGGGCGCTCGCGTTCTTCGCGGAAGTGCTGAAGCAGTAGAGGGCAGCTCGGGTTTCAGATTGCAGATTGACGATTGAAGATTGACGGCGTGCGACGCTGGCGGCCCAATCTGAAATCTGAAATCTGAAATCTGAAATGGCGAAGCCTGTCTCGGTGGCGCTGGCCTGTCCAGGAAATCCTGTTAAAGTCCGCGTCATGACTGCATGGCGTCCGCGGACCGGGGTCCTAGCTCTCGTCGTCGTTGCCGGTTGCTCGGGTGGGGGCACCGGGGTGCCCGCGCCGCCCGCGACGGCCGTGCGGCCCGTCACCGACACGATCCAGGGGCAGGCGTTCACCGACGACTACCGGTGGCTCGAGGAGCAGGAGAGCCCCGACGTCCGCGCGTGGATCGACGCGCAGAACGCCAACGCGGACCTCATCCTGGGGCAGACGCCGGCCGACCCCGCGGTTCGCGCCCGGTTGCTCGCGCTCAGCGACGCGCCCGACATCGGCCGTGTGCAGAAGGGCGGCGACTTCGAGTACTTCTCGTTGCGCCGGCGCGGCGACGGGCTCGCCGCCATCTACCGCCGGCCGGCCGCCCCTGACACCGACGTCGATCCCGCCGCCCCCTACGATCTCGTCATCGACCCGCGGCCGATGAGCGAAGACCTCAGTACGAGCGTCGACCTGGTGGCGGTGGCGCCCGATGGCTCCCGCCTGATCTACGGCGTGCGCGACGGCGGCCAGGACGAGCGGACGCTCGTCGTGCGCGACCTCGCCACGGGCGCCGACACGGAGCGGTTCCCGAACGCGCTCTACGACAGCGTGTCGCTCGCGAAGGATGGATCGGGCTTCTACTACGTCCGGCGCTCACGCGAGACGGGCGCCCGGGTCCGCTTCCACCCCTGGGGGGCGCCCATCGAGGGCGACGAGGTGATCTTCGGCGAGGGCTACGGGCCGACGGCCTTCGTCTCGATGGCGCAGTCCGACGATGGGTCGCGGTTCCTCTTCACCGTGCAGCACGGCTGGGCCAGCAACGAGGTGTGGTTCCAGGACGTGGCCGCGGGCACGCCGGCCGCGCCGCTCGTGCGCGGCCTCGCCGCGCACTTCAACGCCAGGTTCGTGGACGACGCGGTCTGGATGCGGACCGACTACGAGGCGCCCCTGGGCCGAGTGGTCGCCGTCGACCCGGCGGCGCCCGCGCCGGAGCACTGGCGCACCGTGGTCGCCGAGCAGGAAGACGCGCTCGAGGACTACGTCCGGATCGGCGATCGGATCTACGGCACCTACATCCACGAGGCCAGCAGCCGCATCCTGCTCTTCGACGAGGCCGGGCGCGCCCGGGGCGAACTGGAGCTGCCCCCGATGGTGAGCGCGTCGCTGGCCCCCGAAGGCGAAGGGCGCGCGCGGCTGACCGTCCAGTCGTTCACCCAGCCGTCCACGGTGTACTCGGTCGATCTCGCCACCCGCGAGCGGCATGTCGTGCAGCCGCCGGAGGTCGAGTGGGACGCGTCGGGCATCGAGACCACGCTCGTCTACGGCCTGTCGAAGGACGGCACGCGCGTGCCGGTGTTCGTGACCGGCCGCGCCGGCCGCCCGGCCGACGGCACGAACCGGGTGCTGCTCGGCGGCTACGGCGGCTTCAACGCGGCGCAGAAGCCGCGCTTCTCGCCGATGGCGGCCGCCTGGATCGAGCAGGGCGGCGTCTATGCCTACGCGGTGCTGCGTGGCGGCGGCGAGTTCGGGGAGGCCTGGCACCGCGCCGGGATGCTCACCAGCAAGCAGCGCGTCTTCGACGACTTCATCGCCGCGGCGGAGGCCCTGGTGGCCAATGGCACGACGACGGCGGAGCGGATGGCGATTGCCGGGACGAGCAATGGCGGCCTGCTGGTGGGCGCGGCGCTCACCCAGCGCCCGGATCTCTTCGGCGCGGTGCTCTGCGGCTTCCCGGACGTGGACATCCTGCGCTTCAACCAGTACACGCGGAACAACAACATGCCGGCGCTGCTCGAGTACGGCGATGCTGCGGTGCCCGAGCAGTTCGACGCCATCCGGCGCTTCTCGCCCTACCAGAACGTGACGCCGGACACGGCCTACCCGGCGGTCATGCTGTGGTCCGGCGACCTCGACACGCGCGTCCCCCCGCTCGCCGCGCGCAAGTTCACCGCGGCCCTGCAGGCGGCCACCGCATCGGACCGTCCCGTCATCCTGCGTTACTTCCCGAAGGCGGGCCACGCGAGCGGCAACGGCATGCCCCTCAGCGGACGCGTCGACCTCCAGGCCGCGCAGTTGCACTTCCTCGACCAGCAGTTGGCGCGTTGACGGGCGACGTGGCCACAGAGACAAGGGCTTCGCCATTGGAGATTTCAGATTGACGATTGCAGATTGAGGTGCCCTCGCCGCCCAAAGGACGGTCAGTCACGCGCAGGCGTCGTCAATCTGCAATCGTCAATCTGCAATCTGCATTCGCGAAGTGTCCCTGTGTCTCTGTGGCCCGGACGTGCGGCGATCAGAAGCGCTTCGTGTAGACCACCTTCGCCGCGGCGCGGCGGTCGAGCGTGCGGAAGCCACGCAGGGACGGGTCGAGGGGATCGGTCCCGTCGAGCGCGTCCAGCCAGTTGTGCGTGTAGACGACGAACACGTCGTTGCCCGGCGTGACCGTCCAGCGGTAGCGCGCCTGCCAGCCGAGCACGCGGCTCACCGAGTCGTACTGGATGTTGTTCACGATGTACATGAACGGGCTGAACTGCGTGTCGGTGATCAGCCGGTAGAGCCGGGTCTGGAAGCGGCCCTCCGCCAGGTCGACGTCGTTCCACTCGCTGCGAAGGTTGATGGTGACCCCTGGCCGCGGCCGGACGCCCAGCCCCAGGATCACCTCGCGGCGATCACCCGAGAAGAAGCTCCCCCAGCCGTAGGTCCCCTGCACCGCGAGGACGCGGCGGTTCGCCGTGTTGACCTGCACCTGGTAGCGCGTGAAGTCGTAGGCCGTGCCGATCGGCAGCGTGATGCCGTCGCTGATCGTGAAGTTGCGCTCCAGCCGCTCGTAGGTGGGCGTCAGCTCGAACTGCACGCTGTCCTGGCTGTGCATCTCCACCCGGAACGCGGTGATGTCGATCTCGCGCGTCACCAGCTCGTTGGCCGTGTTGGTGAAGAGGTTCATGTCCCCGCCGAACGACAGCCGCCGGATCCACGGGTGCCCCTGCGGCCGCGGCGAGAAGCGCAGTGACGGCCGGTACTTCCGGAAGTCGCGGCGCGGCGTGAAGCCGAGCGACGGGCTGTGGTTCTTCTGGATCTCCTGGAACTCGAACGTCGCGTCCCACCGGTCGTTCGGGTAGTCCAGCTTCATCGCGTAGCCCAGGTTGTCGCCGAGGCCCAGCTCGTCGGAGTTCCAGAGCACGTAGCCCGACGCCTGCAGGTTCTTGTTGCCGCGGAACTCCGAGGTCGCGAGCAGGAAGTCGGCGCCCGCCGTCTGCTGGCCCGACGGCGCGCCCACCCCGTGCGGCGCCCGCGCCGTGAAGATGCCCCCGACGTACGACTGGCGGAAGAACCGGCGCCGGCTGCGCGCCACGAGGAAATCCTCGGCCGGCGCCCCCTCGTCCTCGCCCGTCCGCACGTACAGCGCGCCGATGTCCTGCGCCCCGGCCTGCCCGGTGAGCTTGGCGCCCACGTCGATGCGCTGCGGCTGCCCGTTCGCGTCGAGGCCGATGCGCCGCGAGAAGAACGCCGGCACGTAGAAGTCGAAGAAGTTCGCGCCGTCCAGGAAGAACGTCCGCTTCTCCGGCAGCGACAGCGGGAAGCGCGTCAGGTTGACCAGCCGCTGGTCCACCTCGGTCTCGGCGAAGTCGGTGTTGAACGTCGCCACGCCGCGCAGGCTCGGCGTCAGGTTGTAGGACACGTCCAGCCCCACGTCCCCGTGTCCCTTCACGCCCGTCGCGGGGATCCGACCGGGCGCCTCGCCCACCGAGCCCGAGACGTACGGCTTGAGCTCGAGGCCCATGCCCTGGCTCACGTCGTGGATGCCGAGCAGCAGCCCGGCGTTCGACATGCGGCGCAGCCCCTGGTTGCGCTGGTAGCCCGTCCACATGTTCTCTTCGTTCTTCCGCCGGACCGTGCGCTGGAAGTTCACGCCCCACGCCGGCGCGTTCGGGTCGAAGTTGAGCGTGCGGAACGGGATGTCGATCTCGATCGTCCAGCCCACCTCGCTCCGCCGCACCCGCGCGTTCCAGATGCCGTCCCACTCGCGGTTGTTCGTCCCGCCCGCGCCGAGCAGCGCGTCGGCCATCAGCCCGGACGGGTTCATCTCGAAGAAGTAGCCCGACTGCTGGTCGAGGAACGGGTCCATCGTCCACATGAACCGGTCGTCCGCGCTCAGGAACTCGTCGCGCTTCCGCGTGTTGCCGAGCAGCTTGTCCGGCTCGGAGTCGTGGCAGACGACGCCGATGTAGAGGTGGTCCCGGTTGTAGACGATGCGGACGTCGGTGGCCTCCGTGGGCGTGCCCTCGAAGACCGGGTCCTGCTGGATGAAGGCGCCGGCCGACGTCGCCCGCCCCCACACCGCCTCGTCCAGGATCCCGTCGAGGACGATCTTCTCGTCGTCCGCCATCCGCTCGGCGGTCATCGTGCGGCGGCCCGAGTTCATCACCGCGGCGTGGAGCGCCGACATGTCGGGCGCCTGGGCGGCGGAGACGTCGGGGAGCAGCAGGACGGCGGCGGCGGCGAGGGGCGCGGCGTGGGCAAGGACGTGACGAATCATGATGCTGGAACGGATCCTGGAGCGTGTCGGCGTCCCCCGGGCTGGCGCACGGGCAGCCGGCGCGGACCGTGGGGGACGGGGTTCAAGACAGCGACCGAACGCGCGTTCGGACACGGGGATGGCCGCGAACGGCGGCCATCCCCTCACTACGACCGCGGGGAGCGGCGGTTTACTTCGGCGGCAGCTTTCCGTGGCTGCCCTTGCCCACGCGCGGGCCCTTGTTGTCGCGCGCGGGCGCGTGGTCGAGGTTCGCCACCCGGTCGCCCGTCACGTAGACCAGCCGGGCGATGCGCGCCATCTTGCCGAACTCGATCTTGTCCACCTCGTCCGAGTTGGCGTGGTAGTCGGGATGGAGCCCGGTCGTGTAGAAGATGATCGGCACGCCCTTGGCGGCGTAGCTGTAGTGATCGCTGCGGTAGTACACCTGCTCGAGGTCCGCCGGGTCGTTCATGGCGTAGTCGAGCGTCAGCGGCGGGTCGAGCGACTGGTTCGCGTCCTCGCTCAGGTTGTGGAGCTCCGTGCTGATCCGGTCGGAGCCGACGAGCAGGACGGTGTTCGACTGCGCCGGGTCGTCCTCGCTGTTCCGGCCGACCATGTCGATGTTGAGCTGCGCGACGATCGCGTCCATCGGGACCGTGGGGTGGTCGGCGTAGTAGCGCGAGCCGAGCAGCCCGCGTTCCTCGCCCGCGTGCCAGACGAACAGCAGCGAGCGCTTCGGCTTCGGCCCCTCCGCGAACGCCTTCGCGATCGCCATCACCGTCACCGTCCCCGACCCGTCATCGTCCGCCCCGTTCCAGATGCGGTCGTTCGCCTCCTTCACGGTGCCGGGCGCGCCCGCGCGCTTGCCGACCTCGACCGCCGTCTCGGCGTAGCCCACGTGGTCGTAGTGCGCCCCGAAGGCGACGTAGGTGTCCTTGAGCAGCGGGTCGGTGCCGCGGACGATGCCGACGACGTTGCGGGTGTACTGGGTGCGGACCACCTCGTAATCGGCGTCGATGTTGAAGCGGATGGTCACGCCCTTCAGCGCGAAGTGGGGCAGGGGCTCGCCCTTGGCCGCCTTCGCCTTGAGCTCCGCGTAGGGCGTGCCGCTCGCGCTGAACAGGAACTCGAAGAACGCGTCGCTCGCCGTCAGCGACGGCGGCGTGGGCTGGTCGAGCCGCTGGACGGTCGTGAAGTCGGCCGCCGGCTGGGCGCCCGGGCGGGCGCCGCCCCCGGGGCCGTTCGCCGACGGCGGCGCGGCCTCGCCGATCGCGGCGATTGCGTGCCGGTCGTCCACCGCGAAGCGGTTGCGCCCCGCGAGCAGCCGCCGGTACGTCTGCGGGTCGGCCGCGGCCGGCCCGGTCGCGCCGATCCAGACGACCACCTTGCCGGCGGCGTCGACGTCGCTGTAGTCGTTGAAGTCGAGCGGCGGCGCCGAGAAGCCGTAGCCAGCGAACACCACCTCGTCGCCCGTCAGCACCTGCTTGCCGCCGACGTTCTTCGGGAAGGTGACGCCCTCACCGTCGGCGAACGTCTTGGACGTGCCGTTGACGGTGACGGTCACCGTGGAGTGGTTCGTCGAGTCGACGCCCAGGACGGCCACCCGCTGGAAGTACGTCCCGTGGTCGCCGGCCGGCTCGACCCCCCAGGTCTTCAGGTGGTCGGCGATGTACGACGCCGCCAGCCCCAGCCCCTCGGTGAACGTCGCCCGCCCCTCGAAGTCGTCCGACGCCAGGCGCGAGAGCCAGCCCTCGAGCTCCGCCGGCTGGATCGACGACGCCCCGCCCGACTGCGCCGCGGCCCCCGGCGCCTGAAGCGCCAGCGCCGCCACGAGCGCCACCATCCACACGCCGAACCGTATGCGCCGAGTCATGTAGGAGTCCCCCCAAGAAGAACGACCGGGACGGGCGCCACGAGAGTGACCGCCCGTCCCAATCACGCGATCGACCGATCTGGTAAATCCATTCTGAGATCTACGGATCTGCGATCGTCAATCAATCTTCAATCTGAGATCCGAAGATCTGAAATCCGATTCATTGCCACCAGAACGGCTTCTCGAGCTTCTTCTCGACCGGCCACACCATGTCGAGCGTGTCGGTGAGGTAGAGCTCGCCGCCCTTCATCACGTAGTGCAGTGAGTTGGTGTTCTTGATGTCCTCGAGCGGGTTCCGGTCGAGCACGATCAGGTCCGCCAGCTTGCCGGGCTCGAGCGAGCCGATGTCCTGCTGCATCCCGAGCGCCTCGGCGCCGAAGATGGTGACCACCTTCAGCGTCTCGTGCGGCGTCAGCCCGCCCGATCCGAGGTTCCACGTCTCCCAGTGCGCGCCGAGCCCCTGGAGCTGCCCGTGGCTGCCGAGCCCCGCGCGGCCGCCGGCATGGACGATGTCGGCGACCTGCTTGCCGAAGCGGGTGTGGCCGTACTCCTCGGGCAGGAACCACTGCCCGCGGCGCCGCGTCATGTTGTCGAGCAGCTGCCACGGGATCCACTTGGCGAGCTTCGGGTCCTTGGCCGCGTCCGTGTTCTCGAACCAGTAGTTCTCGGTCCACGGCGCGCCGTAGGCCACCAGGATGGTCGGCGTGTAGAACGTCTTCGTCCGGGCGACGAACTCGACGACGTCCCGGTAGAGCGGCTGGATCGGGAAGCTGTGCTCCTGCCCCGAGTAGCCGTCGGCCATCTGCGTGAGGTTCAGCTTGAGGTCGAGCGAGCCCTCGATGGTCGCCGTGATCCCGTATTCCTTGCACGCCTCGATGATCCACTGGCGGATGAGGCGGTCGCCGGCCACGTACTGCTTGATCGTGTTCGTGCGGTACGCCTCCTTGTACCGCTTGATGAAGTTGAACGCGTCCTCGCGCGTCTCGATGCCGGAGGACGAGAACACGCCAGGCCCGGTCGCGAAGACGCGGGGCCCCGCGATCATGCCGGCGTCCACCATGTCCGCGTACGCGAACACGTCCGGCGTCGACGTCTGCGGGTCCCTCGTCGTCGTCACGCCGTAGGCGAGGTTGGCATAGTACTGCCAGACCTCGGTCTGGTGCACGCCGCGCGGCGCCCACATGTGCGAGTGGACGTCGACGAAGCCCGGCATGATCGTCTTGCCGCGCACGTCGATGGTGCGGGCACCGGCGGGGACGCTGAGCGAGCCGCGGCGGCCGACCCCGGCGATGCGGTTGCCGGTGACGAGGATGTCCCCGTTGGCGATTACCTCGTCGCCCTTCATCGTGATGATGCGGGCGCCACGGAGCAGCACCGAGCCCTCGGGCTTCTCGCGCGGCAACTCCACCACGACGTCGGCCTGCTGCGGCTCACCGGCGTCGATGCCCTGGCGGTAGAACTGCGCGCCCCAGGCCCACGTGACCATGGCGCCATCGGCCGTGAAGTTGACGTAGTCGCCGCCCTCGCGCGACATCCGCCTCACCGGCACCGGCGTGTTCTCGGCGCGGCCCGTGATGCCGACCTTCACCGTCTCCTTGCCGGCCATCGGCACGGTGACCAGGTAGTGCTTGTTCTGGAGGCTGACGAACGCCCGTGTGCCGTCGGGCGAGAGGCGGATTTCGTCGGCGTGCGGCGGGTTGTTGCCGGGGCCGGCGCCCGTGATCTCGAGGACGGTGCGCCTGTCGTAGCCGTCCATCGTGATCGACTGGAGGCCGCGATCGCCGGAGAGGAAGATGCGCGACGGGTCGCGCCGCGAGAAGTGCGGCGAGCGCCCGCCGTCGGCCGAGGCCACGAGCGTCTGGTCGCCGCCCGCCGCCGGCATCCAGCGAATCTCGAGCGTGTTCGGCGGGTCGATACCGCCGATCTCGCCGGGCGCGCCGTGGTCCTCGTCAGGCGGCGGCGTGTCCATGAGGATCGAGTAGAGCTGGTCGGTCGCCGACCCGGCCAGGAAGACGAGGCGCGAGCCATCCGGCGTGTAGGCCGGGTCGAGGTAGTAGCCCTCGTAGGCCGTCAGCGTCTCGGGCGTGCCGCCCGCGGCGGGGACGCGCTTGATGTGGCCGCCGGTGTTGGTCCAGGTGACGTAGGTCACCGACCGCCCGTCGGGCGACCACGTCGGCATGAACTCCCCCTCCGCCATCGTCGTCAGCCGCCGGGGCGTGCCGGAGGGGAGGTCCATCACGTAGAGGTGGTTGACGGCGGAGAAGACGACCTGGCGGCCGTCGGGCGAGACGGTGGGCCAGCGGATGAGCCGCGCGCGGACCGTGTCGCCGTCCTCGATGCGGACCGGCGTGTAGACGCGCGCCGCGATCTCCGCCTGCACCTTCGCCGTGAACGGGATGGGGGTGGCCTCGCCGGTCTCGAAGTCGATCTTCTGCAGCTTGCCGTCGATGGGGACGATGAGCGACTGGCCGTCGGGGAGGAAGTCGTAGCGGGGAAGCGTGTCGCGGCTGGCGCGCGACTCCTGGTCGTCGCGCGTCACGTGCATGACGAGCCAGCGCTCGGCGCCGCTCTCGAGGTTGCGCACGCGGAGCGCCGTGTCGGTCTTGTAGCGCGTGCCGTAGACCAGCCACTTGCCGTCGGGCGAGAGCACGGGGCGCATGGCGCTCCCCTGGGCGTTGGTGATCTGCGTCTCGTCGCCGGTCTGGCGGTCGTGGCGGTAGATCTGCCAGAGGGGGAATTGGGCGTTGTAGGTGAACGTGCCGGTGCGCCGCGCGTAGTAGACGAAGCGGCCGTCGGGCGAGACGACCGCGCCCATCTTGTTGAGCTGCGGCGGGCGCGCCTGGTTGGAGCCGGGCGCCGGCGGCGGCGCGGCGGCGGCGCCCACGCTGACGCCCGTGCCGCCGTCCCGGTGGTACATGCGGAGGCTGAGCACGCCGGGCTCCGGCGGGCGCGTGCGCGACACGATGATGTAGTTGCCGTCGGGCGTCCAGGCCGGCGAGACCATGATCTCGGGCCGGTCGTTGGTCTTGCCGTCCTTGCTGACCGCCCGCGGGTTCGACCCGTCCGCGTCGGCGATCCACAGGTTCTCGACGCCGGAGCGGTCGCTCAGGAACGCGAGGGTCTTCCCGTCGGGCGACCACGTCGGCTGGCTCTCGAAGCTGAGGCCGCCGATGATGCGCGTGGCGGCGCCGCCGGTGACGGGCATGGTGTAGAGGTCGCCGAGCAGGTCGAAGACGATCGTCTGCCCGTCGGGCGAGACGTCGATCGACATCCAGGTGACCTCGTCCGTGTCGAACTCCAGCGTGTCGGCCGTGGAGAGCGGGAGGCCCTCGCTGGCCTTGTCGGCAGCGTCGTTCTGCTGCTGGACGGCGCGGAGCGGGGCGGAGCCGAGGGCGAGCAGGGCGACGGCCACGAGGCCGGCCGCCGAAGACAGGCGGGGAAAGCGCATCGGTCCTCCTTCGGAACCCGCTGATTCTATCCCTCATGACCGGGGAGCGAGGCGGGGCATCGCGGGCGTGACGAATAGCGCCACGAAGGGCATGAAGGACACGGAGAGCGGCAGGAAGGGTCTTATGGGCAGTATCCGGACGAGCCAGGGTTCGTCCGGCCCTTCGTGTTCTTCGCGCTCTTCGTGGCGAGGTCTTGTGATCCGGGCCGGCGCATGGCGAGGTCTTGTTTGTCACGGGTGGCCAGGAATCGGGGACGTCTGGAGGCCTTGCGGCGTCCATATGTCGAAGGGCAACGTAGCCCTGCCGTCTGCGGAATCATTCGACCGGCGGGGGCGTTCCCCGCGGTTGCCCGGCCCGGGGAGGGCGCCCCGTCCATCCACCGACCCGCCAGGGAGGCCGCCCGTGCCCGCAGCGCTCGACCGGTTGCTCAAGCCGCTCCAGGAGTTCCTCCGCCTCGAGGCGGCCGGCGGGCTGGTCCTGATGGGCGCGGCGGCGCTCGCGCTCGCGAGCGCCAACTCCCCGCTTGCGGGGTACTACGGCGGCTTGCTGGATCTGCCCTTCGAGATCCGGCTTGGCGGCGCGGGCATCGCCAAGCCCCTGCTGCTGTGGATCAACGACGGCCTGATGGCCGTGTTCTTCTTCCTCGTCGGCATGGAGCTCAAGCGCGAGGTCGTCGAGGGACATCTCTCGAGCCTGCGCCGCGCGAGCCTGCCGGCCTTCGCGGCCATCGGCGGCATGGCCGCGCCCGCGGCGCTGTACGCGGCGCTCAACTGGGGCGACCCCGGCGCGATGCGCGGGTGGGCGATCCCGACGGCCACCGACATCGCGTTCGCGCTGGGCGTGCTCTCGCTGCTCGGGCCGCGCGTGCCGACGGCGCTCAAGGCGTTCCTCCTGAGCGTCGCCATCTTCGACGACCTCGGCGCCATCGTCGTGATCGCCCTCTTCTACACGGCGAGCCTGTCTACCCTGTCCCTGGTCCTCGCGGCGGCGTTCACGCTCGGCCTCGCCGTCCTCAACCGCCTCGGCGTGACACGGCCTGCCGCCTACATCCTCCTCGGCATTCCGCTGTGGGTGGCGGTGCTCAAGTCCGGCGTCCACGCAACCCTGGCCGGCGTCGTGCTGGCCATGTTCATCCCGCTGCGCCAGGCGGAGGGGGAGAGCGAGCCGCTGCTCCGCCGGCTGGAGCATGCGCTCCACCCCTGGGTCGCCTTCGGGGTCCTGCCGGTCTTCGCCTTTGCCAACGCCGGCGTGCCACTCGCGGGCCTGTCGCTGGCGGACACCCTGCAGCCCGTGCCCCTGGGCATCGTGTTGGGCCTGTTCTTCGGGAAGCAGGCGGGCATCCTCCTGCTGTGCTGGCTGGGCGTCCGGTTCCGGCTCGCGGATCTTCCGGAAGGCGTGGGGTGGCGGCAACTGCACGGGGCCGCGCTGCTCTGCGGCATCGGCTTCACCATGAGCCTGTTCATCGCGTCGTTGGCCTTCGGTCCCGGCGACAGTCCGTACCAGGGGCTCGAGCGGCTCGGCATCCTGCTCGGCACGGCGACCTGCGGGATCAGCGGCTACCTCCTGCTCCGGACTGCCCTGCCGGACCGGGTGGAGACGGCGGGGTAATCCGACGGCGGCGGCCCTGTCCATAGAACCCGCCGAACCTCACGACCCAACGCGGTAGGCCCCCGCCCGGCGGCCGCCCCGCGCCGGGCGTCGCCGCGCCGCGGGCCTCCGGGGAGCTGACGCTCGAAACCGCGCCTCCGTCCGCTCGGATTGCGCGCTATCGATGGGGGACGCGGCCCTCCGCAAACGGCGGAGCGGCCGCGTGCACTCCTCGCTCCCTGCGGCGCGGTTTCGGGCTGTCGCGTGTCGCGTCACTCCCAGTCGGCCGCTTTGCGGCGACACCCGTCGCGGGCCGTCGACCGGGCGCCCAGTGCGCGATGGGTTCGGCTAAGGTAGGCGTTTCGGGCCTTGGGCCCGTCCGTCGGGGGTTCGAGGATGACCGATCAACTTGCGTGGGCGCTCGACCGTGCCCGGGCGCAGACACTATCCCTTGTTGCCGACGTGCCGGACGATGCGATGGGGCGTCAGTTGGCGCCGGGCGAGCCCCATCCAGGGTGGCTGCTCGGGCACCTGCTGCTGGCCGACACGTATCTCTTGTTCCTGCTCGGCGTCGAGCCGTTGCCAGGCGACTTCCAGGCGCAGCTCGAGCGCTACGGCCCTGCGTCGGCGCCAACGGCTGGCACGCTGCACGACTCGCGCGACCAGCTCGTCCACAGGCTTCGCCACACGCACGAGCGCCGCCTTGCCCGCATCAGGTCGATGACCGACGCGGAACTCGCCAGGCCCCTGCCCGACGCGTATCTCGCGCAGGCGCAGCCGACCATCGGCCATCACCTCCACAGCCAGGTCTTCCACGAGGGCTATCACGCCGGCCAGCTCGCGTCGTGGCGCAAGGCGCACGGCTTTGCCGCGGTGCGATGGACGCTTGGTCCCGGGGAGGCGGACGAACGTGACGGAGACGCGTAGCTAGCCACGAAGCGCACGAAGAACACGAAGAACACGAAGCCGCACTGCTCTGGCAGAACCCAGGGAACCCCTGGGAATCTCTGGAGCCCGAGGAACTTCCTCTGGAATATCATCGCCCGCATGAAGGACCGCCGCCTCGCCCTGCTTGCATCGGTTCTGGCCGTTTCCGCGATGTCACCCGCACCCCGCGCGCAGGTGACCTACCCGGGTAGCGGGGTGATCGACGTGACCGTCCACGAGGGCACGTCGATGTCGGTGTCCGTCTCCCCGGATGGCCGGACGCTCGCGATGGATCTCCAGGGCAGCATCTGGACGCTGCCGGCCGCCGGCGGTACCGCCACGCGCATCACCGACGTCTTCAACGACGCGCGCCAGCCGGCCTGGTCGCCGGATGGAAGGACCATCGCGTTCTTTGCCTATCGCGACGGTGGGTACGACCTGTGGGCCGTGGATCCGGACGGCAGCCACCAGCGGCAGCTCACCTGGGGCGCGTGGGACGACCGCGAGCCCGCGTGGTCGCACGACGGCACGCGCATCGCCTTCTCGTCGGACCGCGGCGACCCGCTGGGCAGCGACTACAACATCTGGACCCTCGACCTCGCCTCGGGCGACATGCGCCAGCTCACACGCGAGCCCGCCGAGGACTACATGCCCAGCTGGTCGCCCGACGACAGCGAGGTGGCGTTCGCCTCCACGCGCGACGGCCAGCACGCGGTGTGGGCCGTCAGCGTGGCCGGCCTCACCGAGCGCGCGCTGCAGACCGTGCCGGACGCGCGGCTCGACGCGCCGTCGTGGGGGCCGGGCGGGGAAGTCGTCTACCACGCGACGGCGCCGGGGCAGAGCCGCTACGAGGTGGCGGGGCAGGCGATCACGGGCACGGAGAACGTCTTCGCCTTCCGCGCGTCGTGGGCATCGCCGACGGAGTTCGTCTACGTCTCTGACGGCCGCATCCGCCGGCGGACGCTTGGCGACGCGGCCGCCCGGCCCGTGGAGTTCGCGGCGACGCTGCAGGTGACCCATCCCGAATACGCGCATCGCCACCGGGACTTCACCTCGACGACCCCGAGGCCGGTGCTCGGGATCGTGCGCCCGGTGATCTCGCCGGACGGGACTCAGGTTGCCTTCGCTGCGGTCGGCGACATCTGGCTGATGCCCATCGGCGGCACGCCGGTGAACCTGACGCGCGACGCGGCGCTCGATACCGACCCGTCGTGGTCGCTGGACGGGACGAAGCTGGTCTACTCGTCCGACAGGGACAGCGCGCACCTGCAGCTCTGGGTGCGCGACATGTCGACGGGCGAGAGCCGCAGGGTCACCAACCTCACGACCCAGCCGCAGGGCGCCTCATTCTCTCCCGACGGCAAACGCATCGCCTTCTTCAACGTCGACGGCATGTGGCGCGTCGCGGAGATGTCGGTCCTCGACCTCGCCACCGGCGTCGTCGCGAAGATCCACGACACGCTGCCGCAGCCCGGCACGCCCACGTGGTCGCCGGACGGCAAGCGCGTGGCGCTGGCGGGCGTCGCGCCGTTGTCGCGGCGCTTCCGTGAGGGCACCAACCAGGTCCTGACCATCCCGACCGACGGCGGGGACGATGCCTGGTATGCGCCGGTCCCACTGCTCTCGATCGACTCGCGGGGCGGGTGTGGGCCTGTGTGGTCGCCGGACGGCACCAGGATGGCGGCGATCTACGAGGGCGTGCTGAGCGTGTGGCCTGTGTCGCCCGAAGGCGAGCCGCTGGGCCCGCCGCGACGGGTGACCGCCGAGAGCGCGCATTCACCCAGCTGGCAGGGCGACTCGCGGCACATCCTCTACCAGTCCCTCGACACCCTCCGCATCGTCGACATCGAGACCGGCGACTCGCGCACCGTCCCCATGCCGCTGACGTGGACGCCGGCGATCCCGACCACGCATCTGGTGGTGCATGCGGGGCGCCTGCTCGACATGACGTCCCCGGCCGCGCGGACCGGCGTGGACATCACCATCGATGGCAACATCATCACCTCGGTGGTGCCGCACGCTGCGGCAAACCACGGCGCGGGTGTGCAGGTCGTCGATGCCTCGAACCTGACTGTGATGCCTGGCCTTGTCGAGTTCCACTCGCACCTGCAGAAGGACTTCGGCGCGTCGCAGGGCCGCGCGTGGCTGGCCTTCGGCATCACGACGGTGCGCAGCCCGGGCAACACGCCCTACGAGGCGGTCGAGGACCGCGAGGCGAACGAGGCCGGCGTGCGTCCCGGCCCCCGTGTCTACGGTACCGGCTACCTGATGGAGTGGGGCCGTGTGTACTACAAGATGGGCATCGCCATCTCGAGCGTCGCGCAGTTCGAGATGGAGCTGCAGCGGGCGAAGGTGCTGCAGCACGACCTCATCAAGAGCTACGTGCGGCTGCCCGACCTGCAGCAGAAGCGCATGGTGGAGTTCGCGCACGGAATTGGCATCCCCGTCGCCAGCCACGAGATCTACCCGGCCGCGCTCGTCGGCGTGGACAACACCGAGCACACGGGCGCGACGAGCCGGCGCGGCTACTCCCCGAAGATGGCGACGCTCCAGACCGCCTACGAGGATGTCATCCAGCTCTTTGGCAAGAGCCGGCGCATCCTGACCCCGACGATGTCGGGCGGGGGGACGCGCGAGCTGTTCGTCGAGGATCCGGCGCTCAAGGACGACCCGCGCTTCGCGCTGTACCCCGACTGGATCCGGCGGCAGGTCGCGGCCCAGCCCGTGGCGGCCAGCCCCGGTGGTGGCGGCGACCCGGCGGGCGGCACGGGAAAGATGGTGCTGGACGTCATGAAGGCCGGCGCGCTGATTGTCGCCGGCACCGACACGCCGAACGGCATCAACCTGCACGGCGAGATCAAGTCCTACACGATGGCCGGCATGTCGAACTTCGACGCCCTCAAGACCGCCACCGTGAACCCGGCAAGAGCGCTGGACCTGAACGCCGGCACCATCGAGGCGGGCCACCTCGCCGACCTCATCATGATCGACGGCGACCCGCTTGCGGACATCGCGGCGACGACGCGGGTGCGGAAGGTGATTGCGAACGGGCGGCTGTACGACGTGGCCGACCTGGTGCGCCGGCCGCAGTAGGCGCTAGCAGACCGCGTTCACAAGAAACGCCACGAAGCGCTCGAAGGACACGAAGGACGGCACGACGCTCGAGGTCTCGGTCTCTCGAACCGGTGGAACCGAAGGAACACCAGGAACCCGAGGAACGTCAGGGGCGGCCCTTCTATGCCGCGCAGCTTGCGCTCGTGATTGCGATCTTCGCGGGCGTCTACGCATGGCTGGCCATGCAGCCGCATGTGAATCGCCCCCTGCTCGTCGTCGGCGCTGTGGGCAAGCTCGGCTTCTTCGCGTTGTTCGTCGTCTACGGTGCCGCCGGCGACCTCGCGTGGAGCAGTGTCGTGAATGCCGCCCCGGACGCCGTGTTGGGCACGGTCTACGCCGCGTGGCTGCTGGGTCGGCCGCGCCAGTCTGCCGCGGCCGTCCGCTGAGCCTCGCCGCGCTGCGCAGCCGCGGCCGTCACAGCGAGTCGGCCGGGCTCCTGACGCCAAGTCCCCCCTTGTTCAACACGTGCGTGTAGATCATCGTTGTGCTGACATCAGCATGGCCGAGCAGCTCCTGCACGGTGCGGATGTCGTAGCCGTCCTCGAGCAGGTGGGTGGCGAACGAGTGGCGCAGGGTGTGGCAGCCGGCGCGCTTGGTGATGCCGGAGCGGTGGACGGCGTCGGTGACTGCACGCTGAACGGCCGATTCGTGCAGGTGGAAGCGTGTCGGTGGCCCGTACTGCGGGTCCCGGCAAATGCGCGTCGCAGGGAAGACGAACTGCCACGGCCACGAGCGGTCGGCGTTCGGATACTTCCTGCGCAGGGCGTCCGGCAGCGCCACGCGCCCGAGCCCTCGCGCGAGATCGGACTCGTGCAGGGCGCGGACCGCCGCCAGGTGAGTCGTCAGGGCCGGCCGGATCGACGCAGGGAGCACCGTCCGTCGGTCCTTGCCCCCCTTGCCGCGACGAACCGTCAGTTCGCCACGGTCGAGGTCGACGTCCTTGACGCGGAGCTCGAGCGCCTCGAGCAGCCGTAGCCCGGATCCGTAGAGCAGCGACGCCACCAGCTTCGAAGTTCCGTTCATGCACGCCAGGACGCGGCGGATCTCGTCGCGGCTCAGCACGGTGGGGATGCGGACGGGCGTCCGCGCGCGCACGACGCCCCGGAACGGCGCCAGCTCCCGGCGCAGGACGGCGTGATACAGGAAGAGCAGCGCATTCAATGCCTGGTTCTGCGTGGACGCCGCGACCTGACGATCTGTTGCGAGGGACGAGAGGAACACCGACACCTCTGCCTCGCCCAGCGACTCGGGGTGCCGCTTGCCGCTCCAGACGATGAACCGCCGGATCCAGGTGAGGTATGCCTCTTCGGTGCGGCGGGAGAAGTGGCGGACGCGGCAGGCCGCGCGGACCTGGTCGAGGAGCCGGGGACGAGGCGCGGTTGTGGTACCGCAGGTCTCTGTCGACGAGTTGCCCATGGGATGGGCCCATGCGACCCGTGTGCCATCCGCGATGCTGGCGCCGCCGGCTGGGTGGCGCGGCGGGGCACCAGCCGAACCGCACTATCTGCGTACCTGAAGCCCCCACTCCCGCGCGAAAACTGCGACCCGTCCTGAACCGCAACCAACCCTTGACCAGCGATCTCTTGGAGGAACAAACCCCTGCAAGCCGACCGAGGATGGTATTAGGATGTGCGGCAACGGGTTAGGGCACCGCCCCGGAAGCAGCAACCATGACCAACCCCTGCGAGCACTCGCAAGGGTTCGTCATGGTTCGCCCGGTGCTTGCGGGTTACTAACAAGTTAGGCCGAATTGAAATGGATCGAGACCTCGAGTTGCATTGCCGGGATGACCTGCGTCAGGCGCGAGCCACCGTGCTCGACGATGCCGAGGCATTCCCGGAGGTCCTGTTCGCAATCGAGAGAACTGGGGCCGCACTCGTCGGCCGAGCCGGCTCCTTGGACAAGTACCGCAATTCATTCATGGAGCTGGCTCGACGCACTCCGCTTGCCGACAAGAAGGTCGCAGGCGGCTCGTTTGGTCGACTATACGATCTCGTTCAAGCAGGGCGTAACGACGCTCTCCACCAGGGGGCCTACGCGCGTCATCTTGCCGATCGTGCCATCGAACTCGCCATCGTCTTGGAGGATGCGTTGGTCAACGGTTCAGACCTGATTGGGGACTACATGGTGAGGGGGGCGGTTGTGGCCCATCTCTGGCAACCCCTCCGTGTCGTGCGTCACCAGATGCTGTCGCGTTCGTTCTCCTTTCTGCCGGTTCGCGACCACGACGCCCAGTGGCGGGTTGTGTCAGACGCGGCAATCGCCCGCGCGCTCCGGAGCGTCGGGAACGCCGACCAGCGGGGACAGTGCCTGGCCACGACCCTGCAAGATGCGGTTCGCGACGGCGGGCTGTCACTTTCAACTCCCAAGCAGGTAGACCCCGACCAGTCCGTCAAAGAATTGATGAGAGAGGACCTCCACGGACTGCCCGTACTCGTCGTCGACACGGCTGGGGAGCTCCTCGGCATCGTCACACCGTTCGACCTGTTATGACGAATCGGCCTAACAACGGCTTGCAGCCGACAGCGGCCCGCCCGATGATGAGGCCGCTGCGGCTGAAGCCGAATCGTTAGGCATACGAAGAGGATGACCGGTGACCTTTGATCACCTTACCGATGGGGATTTCGAAGAACTGGTCTATGACCTCCTTCACCAACTCGGGTTCGTCAACCTTAGTTGGCGCCGTGGGACCGGTAAACAGGGTGCCTCCGCCGACCAAGGGCGAGACATCGTCGCGACTCAGATGAGGCGCGATCCCGACGGGGCCGAGCATCCAGAACAGTGGTTTGTCCAGTGCAAGCGGTACGAAAAGGGTGTGCCGCCTGAGACGCTGCAGGGCGCGCTTGCTTGGTCCACCGCCGAACGGCCTGCGGTACTCGTGTTCGCTGTATCGAACTTCCTCTCAAATCCGTCGAAGACGTTTCTAGAAGACTATTCAGAGCACAACCGGCCACCGTTCAAGATCCGCATCTGGGAACGGAAGGATCTTGAGCGAATGCTCGCAGGACGAGTTCGGCTCATCGCCCGCTTTGGCCTTGAGCCGGAGGCGCCGTACGTAGGAGCGCACAAAGCGCACATTGAGTACCTGTTCTCAAATCCCATCAATACACTTCGGTATCTGTTCGAACAATTCGACGCCATGGAAGCCACCGACAGGGATGAGCTTCTTGACTATGCCTATTTCGCGCTGTTGGCATCCAGCCACCTCGCATCGTCGGGTCCACATGCCAAGCCACCGAAGCTCCGTAAGAAGATGACCTACGAAGACTTCCGTGCTGCGTCTCGCCATTTGAGGGGGACCGTCACAGAGAGCTTTCTTGTTCGCGCGATCGTGTCCTGGACTCTCGCGTGGTGGTGGCCGAATGCGAATCCCGCGAGCGTCGCGGAGTCGCACCAGCGGCAGAGTGAAATGGTCGCCCATCTCCTTGACCGCGCCCGAAAGTCGGAGGATGCGCATGAGCGGTCGAAATGGGAGGGCGCCGCGGCGTTCGTTCAGAGACAGCTCGACGACCTTCCCAGGCGACACGCGCGGGCAGTTGTCTTGTACAACCAGTTCTGCGACACAGTCTTGCCGAGGCTTTACTTAGAGGATGTAGTTGGCGGCAAGAGGGGCGATGCCTAACTCGGCATGCAGCCGACAGCGGCGCGTGTCAGAATGATCGCCGCTGCAGCTGATGCCCGGCGTTAGGCTGATAGCAGAGCATTCCAGTGGATCCAAGTACCGCGGTCCGAACCGACACCTTGCCGGCGGTTGCCACAGTCGTTGTGCCGGGTACCGTGGCAGCGGCCGGATGGGTATGGGTTGCCCTTGGCGGAGCCCCGCCCGAGGTCCTCGCGCTCCTTCGCGGGCAGGAGTTCGTTACCGGTCTCAGCTTTATCCTGCTGTCCGTTGGTGCGGGTTTCGTCATTGATTCAGCCGGCTCCTACCTTGAAGTCTACGGAATCGACAAGAGGCGAGCCGATCACGAGGAGATGCTTGCGACTTGGTGGCAGTACCTGACAATGGTGCCGCCAAACCCCCAAGCGATTGGGCAGAACTACCTTCGGCGCCTCTTGGTGACGTTCAAGTTCGAGCTCAATCTGTGCGTAGCTCTGCTGGTCGGGGCCCCCAGCATTCCAATCTTGGCATGGTATGGCCTCGTCCCTTGTTGGCGTGCGCTGTTGACGCTGGCCCTGATGGCTGGCGGCGCTCTGTTGTCATTCCGGTCGGCCCTAGGAAGCGCACACGTTCTAGCCGAAACTCGACGAAGGCTCGTCTCAGAAACGTGGAAGTCAGAACCCGGCACACAGCCTAACAAGCCGCTGCAGCCGACGAGCGGCGAGTTGCATTAGACGCCTTCGCGAAACCGAACCCGCCGCTCGCAGCTGAGCGGCAGGTCGTTAGGCGAACGAACATGTCCTTTTCACTCTCAGTGCCAATTCGCGAACGCTGGGCCGCGAGAAGCATGGTTGTTTCCGGGTGGCTGACAACCTCTGAGATTCGGCGTGGCGATCCAGTCTGTGACCTGATCGTCGACGGCGTGCCGCGCACGCTGATGGCGAACGCCATCCATCCCACGGACTACGCCAGCCCGGTGTGTCACTATGTGTCCGAAGGCGCAGAAGTTGGACCTTGGGGGGCTTTGGCCGAACTGTCCTACAACATGGACGCCACTCCCCGCCCGAGAGTGTTCCATGCCTCGGCGAAGCGCCCGCTTCAGCGGCGGGACAATTACCCGAGAATCTTTTTAAACTATCGCCGCCAAGATGCCGAAGCATTCGCCGGTCGCCTGCATGAGTCACTGAGCGCGGAGTTCGGAAGAGATCAGGTGTTCATGGACATCTTCGGCATTCGGCCGGGCGAGATCTTTCCCTGGACGATCCAGCAGGCCGTTGCGCACGCTGAGGTAGTCGTATCGCTGATTGGCGCCAAGTGGCTGACTCTGACCGACTCGACTGGAAGGCGACGCATCGACGGACCCTTTGACTTTGTGCGTCATGAGCTCACCGCCGCGTGGGATCGAGGCACGGCCATTCTTCCGGTGCTCTTGCCTGGCGCGTCAGCCCCCTCACGAGAGTCGCTTCCCAATGACATCACTGGTCTCGAAGAGCTGCAAATGCTGGAACTCTCGGCCCGCTACTGGGACGCGGGGCTGGCAGAGCTGGTGGCCGAGATTCGCCGCGTATTGGACTAGTCGCGTCGCCTAACAAGCCGCTGCAGCCGACGAGCGGCGCGGTCGGTACCCGATCGTCCGTGACAGTGGTGAGCGCCGCTCGCGGCTGAGCGGCAAGACGTTAGGCATGCGCCATGATCCGAACCCCAGAGACGATCTGCTCAATGGACGATGTCGCCGCCCTCGAAGCGCGAATCGTCGCCTCTGCGCAGCTCTCTCTGCAGATGCTCACGATGCTCGACGCGACTGATCCTCTAGCGGCGCTCGCGAGGATCCGCTTCGAACCGATCGGTAGCGATCCGCTGACTCCCGAGCGGCGGCTGAACTTCGTAGAACAGATCAACCAGACATTCACGTACCTGGCCAGCCTCGAAGCGGCACGGTGGTTGCTCACGGAGCATCCTGAGTGCGCACCGCTCGTTCTGAACTTGGGCACCCTCGGCGGGTCAGACATCGAGTCCCAATGCCTCGGTGGACACCTCAAATCCGGCCATTGATCGACAGTTCAAAACCGGCCATTTCTGCCGGTCGACCGAGACCCATGCAGTTCTACTTCGGCAGCGCCTCAGCGCGCAAGTCGGTGTGGACTTTG
>JBFWOG010000015.1:26194-117522 GCA_050250645.1 Vicinamibacterales bacterium | reverse complement strand
CCGCCCGGCTCTGGCCCACGGCCCCATGTGAATCGCATCGTGGCTCCGGCGAGGGACAACGACAAGGGACGACACACAGAACCACGTGGAGCTTGACTCTCAACGGCCGCTTCATAGAAGACACGGACAAGCCCACGGAGGCACGGAGCCGGGCCACGACAGACGCGCGGATGCGAATGGCCATGAGACTTCCATCTGCGCATCTGTGTTCATCTGTGCATCTGTGTTCGTCTGTGCCATCTGTGGCCTGTGGCCTACGGCGTCACATCCGTGTAGAAGCACGATCTGTGGCCCGTGTGGCAGACGTTGCCGTCGCCCTGGCGATCGACGCGGACGAGGACGGTGTCCTCGTCGCAGTCGAGGAGCACGCGCTTGACGGCGAGGCGGTTGCCGGAGGTCTCGCCCTTGGTCCAGAGCGTGTTGCGCGTGCGGCTGAAGAAGGTGACGAAGCCGGTCTCCTGCGTGATCCGCCACGCGTCCGCGTTCATGAAGCCGACCATCAGCACCTCGTTGCTGGTGTCGTCCTGCACGACCGCGGGGATGAGCCCGTCGAGCTTGGTGAAGTCCATGGGTCCCTGGTTCCTGTCCTGTGCCCGCGCCGCCGCCGGAAGGCCCCCCGACAAACAAAAAGGCCCGCCGGATCCGGCGGGCCTGCGGGCGGTTCGTCGTGACGAAGCGCTGGTGTCGTCAGTGGACGCGCAGTCCGGCCGGCCCGCTCGTAAAGCGGTGATGGAAGGCCCGGTGCGCAAAAAACACGAACGACATGTGGAACAAGGTTAGCGCGGGCCGGGGCCGTTTGCAACCGTCTTGCGGGGCAGCGGCTCGGGCGTGTTCGCCGCGTACCAGGCGAAGACGGCCGCGACGGTGGCCTGCTGCACCAGGTCCTCGCGCTGGACGCGGTCGAGGAAGTCCATGTTCGAGTGGTGGCTCCGGGCGTTGTACTCCAGGCGCTCCTGCATGAACTGGAAGCCGGGGATGCCGACGTTGTCGAACGCGTCGTGGTCGGTGGAGGCCACCGAGCGGGGCCCGACGTACTCGGCGCCCAGGTCGCGGACGGTCTCGAGCCAGTCGCGGAAGTAGGCCATCGCGCCCAGGTTGCCCTGGCCCCAGATGCCGCGGATGCGGCCGGTGCCGTTGTCCAGGTTGAAGTACGCCGCGACCCTGGCGTGATCGGGCGTGGCGGTGCCCCTGGCCGGGTCGCCGAAGTGGCGCGCGACGTACGCGCGCGAGCCGAGCAGGCCCTGCTCCTCGCCGCCCCAGAGCGCGATGCGGATCGTGCGGCGGGGCTTGAGGCCGAGGCTCTGGATGATGCGCGCCGCCTCCATCATGGCCGACGAGCCCGTGGCGTTGTCCGTGGCGCCGGTGGCCCCGGCCGTCGAGTCGAAGTGCGCGCCGAGGATGACCACCTGGTCGGCGAGGTCCGAGCCCGGAATCTCGGCGATCGTGTTGATGCCGTTGCCCTCCCCCTCCTCGGGGTAGAAGGTGGTCTGGATGTTGAGCTCGATGCGGACGGGCAGGCCCTTGTCGAGGATGCGGATCATCCGGTTGTAGTGCTCGACCGCGATCGTCGCCGACGGCACCTGCGCGGCCTGGCTGGCGTCGCGGCTGCCGCCGGTGCCCGGGAAGATCGTGCCGCCGTCGACGCGCTGCGTCTGCCACGACAGGTCGCTGCCGCCGGCGGAGGTGTCGGAGTCGGAGCCGCGCTCGAGGACCGCCGCGACGCCCTCGGAGACGAGGAACGCGCCGAGCTTCTGCTGGAAGGCCTGCGCCGCCTGGAACCCGCCGCCCCCGCCGCCAGGCCCCGGAATCGGCGTCGTCAGGGCCTCGGCGATCTCCGCCTCGGTCATCCGGAGGACGAGGCGGCCGTCCAGCATGCGCACCCGCCGCGCGACCTGCGGGAGGACGATCTTGCCCCGGAGCTTGCCGGCGTACCGCGCGAAGTCGGCCTCCGAGCCGATCGTCACGTGCACCGCCTCGGCGGTGATGGGCCCGGGCGTGGACGGCGACCAGTTGCGCGGATAGCCGATCAGGGGCTGTACCTGCGGGTCGACCAGGTGGGCCGAGAAGCGCTCGACCTTCCACCCCTGCCCGAACTTGAAGCGCTCCTGGTGCACGTTGGCCATGCCCCAGGACGAGAAGCGCTTCATGGCCCATTCACTGGCCTGCGTCATGTTTGGCGTGCCGGTCATGCGCGGCCCGTAGACGTCGGCCATCCAGCTCGCGTGGTCCATGGCCTGCGAGCGCTGCAGGCCTTCCTCGCGGATCCGCGAGAACACGCCCGGGTCGAGGGGACCCTGCGCGGCGACGGAGGCGGTGATCACGACGACGGCGGCGGCGATGGCGGAGGTGCGGATGCTCATGGGCAGGGATGCTCGCTAGGCCACAGGCCACAGGCCACAGATGGCACAGATAACACAGATGCGCAGATACGACGCAGATACACAGACAGGGACGGATACTACTTGAGATTCCGGATGCCGCCACGATTCTGGCCGCGAGCGGGCAATCGCCGGCAGCCAAATCTTCAATCTGAAATCTTCAATCTGAAATCCGAATCTTACCGCCGCTTCGCGCCCTTGCGGCGGGCGGGTGGGCCCGGCCGGGGGGCGTGGCGGCCGATCATCACCTCGGTGGACTTGACGATGGCGACGGCCTCGTCGCCGCGGCGGAGCTTGAGGGCGGCGACGGCATCCCTGGTGATGACCGCGGTCAGCAGCTGGTCGCCGACGCGGAGGCGGACCTGCGCGAGCAGGCCCTCGACCCGCACCTCCTCGATGATGCCGGTCAGCTGGTTGCGCCCGCTGAGCGCCACGAGGACGCCGTCGGCCGGCCGGACCGCGGGCCGGCCGGGCGCCGGGGCGGCGTCCTGCGCCGCGAGCAGGCGCTCGACCTCGGCCTCGGGCACGCGGTGGTGGCCGCCGCCGGTCCGCACCGTGCGCACGGCGCCCCTGTAGATCCACTGCTTGAGGGTGGAGTAGCCGACGCCGAGCCGTTCGGCGGCCTCGCGCGGGGTCAGGAGCGTGCTCACGGTGCCTCAGCTTACCAGCGGAACAGGGGCGTCCGGGGAAGGGCCACGGAAGACGGGGCGGTCCCGTGCAGGAAATCGTTCTGAAACGGTATCAAAATCGAACGGAATCATACTAAATTGATTGCATCGTGCCACGCCACTTCCTGCGCCTCGCCCTCGTGGCCGGGCTGGCCCTCGGCTTCGCCGGCAGCGCCCGCGCCCAGGACCGCGGGCTCCTGGTGTCCGCGGCGTCCAGCCTGTCGGACGTGATGCGCGACCTCGCCGCCGCGTACACGGCGGAGACGGGCGTGGTGGTGCGCGTCACGACCGCGGGGTCGAACACGCTGGCGCGCCAGATTGCCGCGGGCGCGCCGGTGGACGTCTTCGTGAGCGCCGACGAGGTGCAGATGGACGTCGTGGAGCGCGCGGGCCGCGTCGTGGCGGGCACGCGCGTGCCGCTGCTCCACAACACGCTCGTCGTCATCGTCCCGGCGGACGGGCCGGCGGTCGCGACTGCCGGTGACCTGGCGGGCCCGGCGGTGCGGCGGCTGGCGATGGGCAATCCCGACAGCGTGCCGGCCGGCGTCTACGGCCGGACGTGGCTGGAGTCGCGCGGCGTCTGGGACCGCGTGCGGCCGAAGGTGGTGCCGCTCCCCACGGTGCGCGCGGCGCTGGCCGCCGTCAGGGAGGGGCGCGCCCAGGCCGGCATCGTCTACGCGACCGACGCGCGGACGACCGATGCCGTGCGGGTGACGCTGCGGGTGCCGGCAGCGGAGGCGCCGCCCGTGGTCTATCCCGCGGCCGCGATTGCCGGTGACCGCGAGGGGGCGGCCCGGGCGTTCCTGGCGTGGCTCGGCCGCCCGGTGGCGCGGGCGCGGTTCGAGGCGGCGGGCTTCGAGATGGCCGATGGACGCTGAGACGCTGGCCATCGCGCGGTTCTCGGCCGGCATGGCCGCCCTGGCGACCATCGTCGCGCTCGTGCCCGGCATCGGCGTGGCCTGGCTGCTCGCCCGCGGGCGGTTCAGGGGCCGGCTGGTCGTCGAGACGCTCGTGTCCCTGCCGCTGGTGCTGCCGCCGGTGGCGACGGGCCTGCTGCTCCTGTGGCTGTTCGGCCGGCGCAGCCCGGTCGGCCGCGCGCTCGACGCGGCCGGCATCGAGGTCATCTTCACGTGGAAAGCCGTGGTCGTCGCGATGGCGGTGATCACGTTCCCGCTGATCGTGCGGACGGTCCGCGCGGCGATCGAGCAGGTGGACCCGCGCTACGAGCAGATCGCGGCGACGCTCGGCGCGGGGCCGTGGCGCATCCTGCTGACGGTGACGCTGCCGCTGGCGTACCGGGGCGTGCTGGCCGGCGCGCTGCTCGGCTTCTCGCGCGCGCTCGGCGAGTTCGGCGCGACGATCATGGTCGCCGGCAGCATTCCCGGCCGGACGCAGACGCTGGCGCTCGCGATCTTCGACTTCGTCGAGGCCGGCCGCGAGGACGCCGCCGTGGGCCTGCTCGTCGTGTCGCTGGTGCTGGCCTTCGGCGCCGTGCTGCTGTCGAACCTGCTGGCGGCCCGTCCGGGGGCGCGCGCGTGATCGACCTGGCGCTGGACGTGCGGCTCACGCAGGGGGACTTCGTGCTCGAGGTCCGCGACCGGGCGGCGGTCGAGGTGCTCGGGCTCTTCGGGCCGTCGGGCGCGGGCAAGACGTCGCTGCTCGAGGCCATCGCGGGGCTGCGGCGGGTGGAGGCCGGCGAGATCGCGGTCGGCGGGCGCACGCTCTTCTCGTCGACGGGCGGCGTGGACCTGCCGGCGCGCGCGCGCCGTATCGGCTACGTGCCGCAGGACTCCCTGCTCTTCCCGCACCTGAGCGTGCGGGCGAACCTGATGTACGGCGCGCCACGGGGCGCCGTCGCGGCCCCGGGCGGCGTGGGACTCGCGAGGCTCGCCTCGGTCCTCGAGATCGACGGGCTCGTGGACCGGCCCGTGACGGGCCTCTCGGGCGGCGAGCGCCAGCGCGTCGCCATCGGCCGCGCCCTCGCGGCCGGGCCGGCCCTGCTGCTGCTGGACGAGCCGCTGGCGGCCGTCGACCGCCAGCGGCGCGACCGGATCCTGCCCTACCTGCTGCGCATCCGCCGCGAGCTGCACGTGCCGCTGGTCTACGTCACGCACGACGCGGACGAACTCCGCCAGGTCGCCGACCGCGTGCTCGTCGTCGAGGACGGCCGGGTCACGGCCGCAGGAAGGCCGGACGAGGTGCTCCACGTTGGTGCGTCGTCGTAGCGCACCCCCGTGGCGCACCGTCGTCGCACACCGTCGTGGAACACCTCCGTGTGCTTACTGCCCCTGCCCGAGGGAGAAGCCCGGCTCGCCGTCGAACGTGTAGAGGTGCTCGGTCTTGATGAACTCGACCCGCCCCTCGGCGAGCCGCCCGAGCAGGGCCGTCACGTCCTTCAGCGTCACCACGCTCGCGGCGGGGCCAATCACGAAGCGGCAGCGCCAGTGGTCGGTGCAGAACGTCTCAGGATGGCCCTCGGGCCAGACCTTGACGCCGCGGTTGGTGATCATCTGCAGGGCGAAGGCCGGCCCGGCCAGGGGGCGCAGCAGCTGCGCCAGGGCCGTCGGCTGCGGCTCGCGGAAGTGGACGAAGACGTCGACGCCCACGAGCTGCTTGCGCGCCTCGTGGCGGACGTGGGGCCGGACGCTGAACGCGCCGGTGGCCGCCGTGTCGTAGTGCACCGCCGGCAGTGACGTCGGCGCCGAGCCCAGCCGCTCGATGACGGCGTCGGCGAAGGCCCGCGTGCCCACGAGCTGGAGGGACGCCTCGCCGTGGATGTCCCGCGTGTGCACCCCGTCCTCGATGGTGCGGAGCCAGGCGTTGTGCACGCGCGTGGCCACGTCCGCCTGCCCGATGTGCACGAGCATCTGCACGGCCGCCATGAGCAGGCCGGAGGGGTTGGCCACGTCCTGGCCCGCGATGTCGGGGGCCGACCCGTGGATGGCCTCGAACATGGCGACCTGGGCGCCGATGTTCGCCGAGCCCGCCATGCCGACCGACCCGGCGATCTCGGCCGCCACGTCCGAGAGGATGTCGCCGTACAGGTTGGGCAGCACGATGACGTCGAAGGCCCCCGGGTTGTCCGCGAGCCGGGCCGCGCCGATGTCCACGATCAGGTGCTCGTGCTCGAGGTCCGGGTACTCCGCGGCGACCTCGCGGAAGATGCGATGGAACAGGCCATCGGTCATCTTCATGATGTTGTCCTTCGTCATGCAGGTCACCTTGCGGCGGCCGGTGCGGCGCGCGTAGTCGAAGGCGTACCGCACGATCCGCTCGGTGCCCGGCACCGAGATGAGCTTCAGGCACTGCACCACGTCGTCGGTCTGCCGGTGCTCGATGCCGCCGTAGAGGTCTTCCTCGTTCTCCCGGACGATGACCACGTCCATGCCCGGGTGGCGGGTCGCGACGAACGGGGCGTAGGCCTGGCAGGGCCGGACGTTCGCGAACAGGCCCAGGGTCTTCCGCACGGTGACGTTGAGGCTCTTGAACCCGCCGCCCTGGGGCGTCGTGATCGGCGCCTTCAGGAACACCTTCGTGCGGCGCAGCGACTCCCAGGCGTCCGGCGCGATGCCCGCGGAGTGCCCGTCGGCGTACGCCGCCCCGCCGACGACGATGGACTCGACGTCGAGCGCGGCGCCGGCGGCCTCGAGGACGCGGAGGGTGGCGGCCATGATCTCCGGGCCGATGCCGTCGCCGCTGGCGACGGTGATCGGGGTGGCGGTCGGGGTCGTGGAGGATGAGTGCCGTTCAGGGGTCTCGAGGATCTGTGTCATGCCCCGAGTCTACGAAGGCCACAGTGATAAGGGAAATTAATTGATTGTATGAATAGTATAGACTTTTATCTATGACGCCATCCCTGCACCAGCTGCGCATCCTCGACGCCGTCGCCGAGGAGGGCGGCGTGACCCGCGCGGCCGAGCGCCTGCACCTCACGCAGCCGACCCTGTCGATCCAGCTGCGGCAGCTCTCGGACCTCGTCGGCGAGCCGCTCTTCGAGCAGGTCGGGCGCCGCATGTTCCTGACCGAGGCCGGGCACGAGGTGCGCCGCGCCGCGCGGCAGATCGAGGACGCCATCACGTCGCTCGGGGCGCGCCTGGCCGCGCGCCGCGGCCTCGAGCAGGGCCGGCTGCGCATGAGCGTCGTGAGCACCGCCGAGTACTTCATGCCCAGGCTCCTCGGCGACTTCCAGCACGCGCACCCCGGCATCGAGGTGGCGCTGCACGTCCTCAATCGCGCCGCCGTCATCGGGCGGATGGAGGAGAACGACGACGACCTGTACCTGATGACGCGGCCGCCGCACGACCGCGGGATCCGGGCCGAGCCGATGGGCGCCAACCCGCTCGTCGTGGTCGCGCCCCCGGGGCACGCGTGGAAGGGACGCCGGCGGATTCCCGTGAAGGCGCTGGCGGAGGAGGCCTTCGTCGTGCGCGAGGCGGGGTCGGGAACCCGGCAGACCACCGAGGAGTGGTTCCGCTCGCGCGGCGTGCGCCTGGCGACCCGGCTGGAACTCGGGAGCAACGAGGCGGTCAAGCAGGCGGTGCGCGGCGGGTTCGGCCTCGCGGTGCTCTCCGCGCACGCGGTGCTGCTCGAGGTGGAGCACGGCCTCATGACCGTCCTCGACGTCGCGGGCTTCCCGCTGCCCTCCCGGTGGCACCTGGTGACCCGCGCCTCGAGGCCGCTGCCGCCCGTGGCGCAGGTGTTCCGCGCGTTCCTCAAGAACCAGGCGATGCCCGAGGTGACGCGCGCGATCGACGCGGGCCTGGGCCGGCGAACCACGCGCCGGCGGTGACGCCTCCCGCCGCCGCGCTGCACCATCGTGACGCACCGCCGTGGTGCACCGCCGTGGCGCACCGTCGTCCTACGGCGTCCGCAGCCGGGCGAGCGTGCCGATGAGCGCCGCCGAGTCGATCGGCTTGGTCAGGTAAGCCTGGAAGCCGGCGGCGAGCGCCGCCGCGCGGTCCTCCGGCCGGGCGTGCGCCGTCAGCGCCACGACCGGCGTGCCGCCGCCCTCCTCGATCCCGAGCGTGCGGATGCGCGACAGCAGGGAGTAGCCGTCCTGCTGCGGCATCGCGAGGTCGGTGACGACGATGTGCGGGGAGTCGGTGGTGAAGATGTCGATAGCCTCGTCCACCGACCGCGCGGTGCTCACCAGGACGCCGTGTTCCTCGAGCAGGGCGCGGACGATCTCGCATGACTCGGGGTCGTCGTCCACCACGAGCACCGCGAGCCCTTCGAGGAGGGTCCTGTCGCTCCTCGGCGCGGCCGCCGGCTCGGGATGCCCGGTCGCGGGCACGGCCGGGAGGCGCACCGTGAACGTGGCGCCCGCGCCCGGCCCGTCACTGGCCGCGGCGACGGTGCCGCCGTGCAGCTCCACGAGGTGGCGCACGATGGCCAGCCCCAGCCCCAGCCCGCCGTGCTCGCGCGTCGTCCCGCCGTCGGCCTGCCGGAAGCGGTCGAACACGAAGGGGAGGAACTCGGCGCCGATGCCGGCGCCGGTGTCACGGACGGTCAGGACGAGCGCGTCGTCCTCGAGCGCCAGCCCGACGTCGATGGCCCCGCCGGGCGGCGTGAACTTGATGGCGTTCGAGAGCAGGTTCCAGACGATCTGCTGGAGGCGCTGCGGGTCGAGGACGAGCGGGGGCAGGTCCGGCGGCGGGTCGAACCGCAGGGAGACGTGCTTGAGGTCCGCGCCGGGCCGGAGCGCCTCGAGCGCCGTCTCGATGAGCGCCGCGATCCGGACGTCCTGGGGCTCGAGCTGGAGCTTGCCCGTGATGGCGCGTGACACGTCGAGCAGGTCGGCGGTGAGCTGGGCCTGCAGCCGCGCGCTGCGCTCGATGGCCTCGAGGGCGCGGGCGCGCCTGGCCGGCGCGAGCTGGTCCGACTTGAGCAGCTGGATCCAGCCGAGCAGCGCGTTGAGCGGCGTGCGCATCTCGTGCGAGAGGGTCGCGAGGAACTCGTCCTTCAGCCGGTTCGCCTCCTGCGCCTCGCGGTAGAGCCGCGCGTTCTCGACGGCCGTCGCCGCGCGCCGCGCCAGTTCCTGCGCCAGCGCGAGGTCGCGCTCGTCGAAGGGGGCGCGCCCCGAGCCCCGCACCCACGCCAGCGCCGCGATCACGCGCCCCTGCTGGACGAGCGGCACGACGATCGACGAGTGCCACCCGAGCCGCGCGATCTGGTCGGCGTGCTGCTGGTCCCACGCCGCCTCGCGGATCTGGTCGCTGGTGACCTCGTTGAAGATGGCGGCCTGCCCGTCCGCCACCAGCGTGATGGACGTGGGCCGCTGGTGCGCCGGCAGGATCGGGAAGCGCCGCCTCGTGTCCTGCTCGAGCACGCACTCGAGCGCCTCGTCGCGGTGGACCCACGCGACGCGGTCGAGGCCGCCGTCCGGGCGGAGGACGTCGAGCGTGCACCAGTCGGCCAGGTCCGGGACGGCGAGGCGCACGAGGCCCGCGAGCGCGTGCGTGGCGTCGAGCGACGAGGCGAGCAACCGGCTGGCGGCGATCAGGAAGCGCTGCTCCTGGTCGGCCCGGCGGCGCTCGGTGATGTCGAGGAAGACGCCGATGGCGCCCCGCACCTGTCCCCCCTCGTCGAAGAGCGGCGCGGCGAACTCGTACAGGCTGACGCGCGTGCCGTCGCGCCGCACGACGTCGATCTCGACGTCGCGGATCTCGGCGCCGAGCCGGGCGGCGCGCTGCAGCGGCAGGTCGGCCGCGGCGATCGGCACGCCGTCCTTCTCGACGCTGAACCGCTGGTAGTTCCCGCCGGTGACCTCGAGCGTGCTGTTGGTCTCGCCGATCTGCAGGAGGCGCGCGAGCGCCGGGTTGACGCCGACGTCCACGCACTGGGGGTCGTGCGCGACGCCGATGCCGATCGGCGCCACCTCGAAGAGCGTCTCGAAGTCCTTCGCGCGCCGGGCCGCGTCGCGCGACAGCCGCTCCATCTCCTCGCGCGCCCGCGCGAGCTGCTGCGCCTGGTCGTGCACGTCGGCGCCGGCCTTCGCGAGGTTGTCGGCGAGCAGGCTGACGCCGAACCCGACGACCAGGTAGAGCATCATCGGCACCCACTCGGCCGGGTCGCTGGGCCACTGCCAGTAGGGGCGCCGGAGGAAGAACTCGGCCGCCAGCCCGCCCAGGAAGGTGGCGAGCAGGGTGGGACCGAGGCCGCCGACGGTGGCGGCGAGCAGGATGGGCGGTGCGTAGATCAGGAAGCCGATCGGGTTGGTCTCGGCGACCGTCTGCAGCAGCAGCCCGACGAGGGTGACGACGAGGACCGCGCCGACCGACAGGGCGTAGCGGCGGAGCGCCGGCATCACGCGCCGCCGATGAAGGCCGCCGACGCGCCCACCCAGCGCAGGCCCTTGTTGTGGTCCACGCCCATCATGCGCCCACGGCCCATCCTGACCAGCGGGAACACCGCCCGCGGCCCGTCGGCCCACACGTACATCACCCGGATCTCGGCCTGCGTCGCCCCGTCCGGGGTGTCGATGAGCGGCGTGAAGTCGATCCGCTCCTGCAGGATGTAGCCGCGGCGCGCCTCCGGCGGGATCGCCGCCAGGTCGTCCGTCGTCGGCGCGAACACGATGCCGCCGCCCGCGAAGGAGAAGAGCGGCTTGAGCAGCAGGCGCTCGCGCGGCAGCGGCAGCTCGTCGACCTCGTGCAGGAACCACGTGCGCGGCACCGACGGGTGCGACAGGCGCGGGATCGAGATCTTGCTCACGCGGAAGTACCACGCGGGGTGGCCGCCCCACTCGACGTCCAGGTCGTCCCGGTAGTCGAAGGGCAGCGCCAGGCCCGATCGCTCGAGCTCGTCGGGGATCACCCGGTTGTAGACCCGCCGGACCGGCACGAGGCGCCCGTCGCGGCGATGGAACATGCGCCGGCCCTCGACGACGATGTCGGCGGTGTCGGCGGTGTGCACGCCCCAGATCTGTTCGGTGAGGACGAAGTCGGGCCGGGTCTTCTGCCGTTCCGGCGCGATCTCCATCAGGACGACCTCCGCCGGGTCGTGATCGCCGACGAGCACCTGCCGGACGAGGGCGGTGGCGTCGGCGGGCGAGAGGCCGCCGAAGGCGAGGCCGAGGCCCGGGTCGACGGCGTAGGTCTCGCGGAACGCCTCGCCGAGCGCGAGCTGGAAGCCGTAGAGCGAGGGGAAGGCCTGGAGCTCGACGAGCTTCGGCCGCACGACGCCGTCCTCGCCGCGCACGAGCCCGAAGTCGACCTGGACGAAGAGGGGGACCGCGCCCCCGTTCGGGCCGCGGAAGCGGGCCGGGACCGCGGCGTCGGCGGCCGCGAGGGCCTCGGGCGCCAGCGCCTGCGCCGTCAGGATGGCGCCCGTGTCGGCGAGCTCACGGGCCAGCGCGTCCGGCAGGAAGCACGGTGTCTCGGAGACCGGGAACTCGATGGGCACGCCCACGCGCGCGCCGAGGCGATCGAGCAGCGCCCGGTGGCGCGCCTCCGTCCATCCCGCGTTGAACCGAGCCCTGAGTTCCGGAATCATCGCTGGTGCCGTCCGGTCGTCGCGCTAGGCGCCGACCAGGAACTTCCCGTCCTTCATGATCTGGCGGTCGTCCGCCCAGATGTCGAACTGCAGGCCGACCACGTCGATGTGGGTGGCCGAGTACCAGTCGGCCCCGGTATGGGCGCCGTACGGGTTGCCGAAGGCGATGTGGATGCCCGGGAACTTCTCGTCCTGCAGGATGTGCCCGATGACGTGCGTCAGCTCGATGTTCGTGCCGATCGCGAACTCGCCCACGCGGTCGGAGTTCTCGTCGGTGTGGGTGTACTTCCAGAACGCGTCCTCGAGCGCCTTGTTCTCGCTGTGGGCCTCGGTGAGGCGGTTGCCCACGACGCGCAGGGTGAGCGGCGCGTCCTCGAGGCTGCCGAACCGCTCGCACAGGTAGTCGCCCACGACCCCGTCGACGACGAACGTGCCGTTGACCTCGCCGGGCGTGGTGAAGATCTCCCCGCCGGGCAGGTTGCCCCACTTGTCGGGGCTGATGAGGCCGCTCGTCTTCAGCCACTTGTACGCGGGGTTGAGCGTCGCGCGGAAGTCGCTGCCGGCCGGGGTCGTCGCCCGGATCTCGCGCGCCACCCTGACGATGTCGAGCACCTGCTGGCTGAGCCGGTCGACCTTCTGGTAGTCGGCCCGCATCCCCTCCAGCATCATCTGGTGGTTGATGTTGACCATGTGCGCGTGCCGCATCCGCCGGCGGTTGACGATGTCGGTCATCTCCATGCGCGAGGCGAGCTCGTTCTGCTGCACGTGCACGGCGAAGATGCTGACCTGGCTTTGCTCCATGTCGGCGGCGATCACGGGCGGGAGCGCCGTGAGGGGACGCGGCGCGACGTCCTCGAGGACGAAGAGCGCGTGCGGCGCGCCGACGGCCTCGACCTCGTGCGCGAGGCTCTCGGCGATCTCCGCGCACTCGCGGTCGGTGATGATCGTCACCCGCTCGGTCGGCTGGATGTTGAGGCAGACGCGCACCGCGTTGCGGGCGCCGGGGGTCAGTTCGGGGTCAAAAGCCATGAGCAATCAAGAAATCGAGAATCAAGAATCAAGAAATGGAACCGCGGAGCCCGGAACGCCGGAACCCGGAACCCCTGTGGTGCGCTAGAGGCCGGCCTTCGTCTCCTCGACCATGTAGGCCACGACCTGCTTGAGGTCGCCCGTCTCGTTGAAGACCGCGAGCTGGCGGTCGGCGCCCGAGCCCCGCTCGAGCATGGTCCGGACGTAGTCGACCTCCTGCCGGGAGTCGAGCTCGTCGACCACGTCGTCCACGAAGTCGAGGTACTCGAGGATGAGCTCGCGGACCGGGAGCTGCTCCTCACGGCCGAAGTCGATCAGCATCCCGTCGAGCCCGTAGCGCGACGCGCGCCACTTGTTCTCCATGATGAGCGACCGGCCGTACAGGCGGTAGCCCTGGTTGCGCGCGTGGAGCCGGTAGAGCTTCACGACGGTGGCCTGGATGAGCGCGGCGATCGCCAGCGACTCGTCCACGCGCAGTGGGATGTCGCAGATGCGCACCTCGAGCGTCGAGAAGAACGGGTGCGGCCTGACGTCCCACCAGATCTTCTTGGCGTTGTCGATGCACTTGGTCTTGATGAGGAGGTTGACCAGCCCCTCGAAGTCGGCCCAGCTCTGGAAGAGCTCCGGGATGTTCGTGCGCGGGAACTTGTCGAAGACCTTGCAGCGGTACGACTTGAGCCCGGTGTTCATGCCGAGCCAGAACGGCGAGTTGGTGGAGAGCGCGAGCAGGTGCGGCAGGAAGTACCGCAGCTGGTTCATCAGGTGGATCGTCGCCTCGCGGTCCTCGATGCCGATGTGCACGTGGAGGCCGAAGATCAGGTTCGCGCGGGCGACGAGCTGCATGTCCTCGACGACCTGGAGGTACCGCGCGTCGGGGTAGATGTCCTGCGTCCGCCAGTCCGCGAACGGGTGCGTCGCGCCCGCGCAGAGGAGCAGGCCGGACTCGGACGCCAGGTCCACCATCTGCCGGCGCAGGTTGACGACGTCGGCCCGCGCCTCCTTGATCGTCCGGCAGACCCCGGTGCCGACCTCGACCACCGCCTGGTGCATCTCGGCCTTGACCTTCTCCTTCAGCTGCCGCTGCCCCTTCGCGATGATCTCCGTGTGGATGTGCGACCGGAGGTCGAACGTCTCGGGATCGATCGTCTGGTATTCCTCTTCGATGCCGATGGAGAAGGTCGGAGTGGTCATAGACGTTGGTGCTCCACGGTCGTGCTCCACGAGGGTGTTTCACGGTGGTGCACCACGGCGGTGCTCCACGGGAGTGCTGCACGCGAGTGCCCCACGGTGGTGCGCCTACGTTCCCTTGAGGAACCTGTCCCAGCGGTACTCCGCCGACACCGGCCGCGGGTTGGCGGCCCGGTCGATCGCGAGCGTCGAGACGGCGTCGATGATCCAGTCGAAGTTCGCCTGGCCGACCGAGTGCAGGTCGGCGTCCGGCGCGGGGTTCATGAAGTCGATCGCGTAGGGCACCCCGTCCTCCACCGCGAACTCCACCGTGTTCAGGTCGTAGCCGAGCGCCTGGCAGAGGGTGATGGCATCGCGCTCGACACGCGCGATGAGCGCGGGGTCGTAGGCCGGCGGGTTCTTGAGGTACCGCTCGTGGAACGGCTGCCGCGGATCGTAGGGCATGATGTGCACCCGATCCTGGCCGACGACGTAGCAGCGGAAGTACTCGTTGAAGTTCACGGCCCGCTGGAGCGTCATGCACAGGTCGCGCGACTGGTCGTACGCCTGGTACAGCTCCTCCGGCGTCGTCACCTTGTAGACGTCGCGCCAGCCGCCGCCGTCGAAGGGCTTCAGGAACGCCGGGAAGCCCACGTACTCGAACACCTTGTCCCAGTCGAGCGGGAACTGCAGGTTGCGCATCGAGCGCTCGGTGGTCCCGGGCGGGTGCTCCTTGTGCGGCAGGATGACCGTCGGCGGGATGGCCACGCCGATCCGGCTCGCCAGCGCGTAGTTGAAGAACTTGTCGTCCGCGCTCCACCAGAACGGGTTGTTGATGACGTAGGTGCCGCCGAGCGCCGCGTTCTTGAGCCACGCGCGGTAGAACGGGATGTCGTGCGAGATGCGGTCGACGATGACGGCGTAGTCGCAGGGCTCGGCCATGCGCACCGCGCCGACCTCGACGAACTCCGCCGACACGCCCGTCGGCGCCGTCTGGTTGATCCGGTCGACCAGGGCACCCGGGAAGGTGTTCTCCATGCCGAAGAGGACGCCGATCTTTTTCATGGCTGAAGCCTCCGGCGGGCGGATCCCGGGCGAACGGACCAGGGGGCGCCGTGCCGTTCCGTGGCCGTAATCATACCCCTCCGGCCGCGAGGCCGCTGAGGCGGGGCCTGGGACCCCAGGGCCCAAGGCACCGGGCTGGGGGGAGGCGGAAGGGGAGGCGGGAGGGGAAGGGCGGACGTGGAAGTGGGAGGGGGCCAGGCGCCCCCTCCCACGCGCGAGACTACTGCTGCGCGCAGATGGCGTAGACGCCGAGCCACGCCGGGGCCCCCGAATTGTTGGCCGTGACGTACCACCACGAGCGAGGTGACCGCCGCCCATGAGTATCGGTGTGATACGTTGCCCTCGCCCTCATGAAGCGCTCATGGCGCGCTCATGAAACGCCCGGGGAGGAGACCGCCGGCCATGGTGACGGAAAACATGCAGGGGATCCCCGCCGACGAGGTCACCCGCGCCTTTCACGCGCACGTTGCCACCCTCAACCGCCGCCGCATCGTCCCGCTGACGCTGGGGACGGCGGCGCTCCTGGCGCTCGGCGCCGTCGGGAACCTGGTTTCGAGCGGGTCGGTGGTCCGGGCCAACCTCGCGGGCCTGGCGTTGGCCGTCCTCGTGCTGGCCCTCGTGCGCTGGTCGCCGCGGCCCGGCTTTGCCGCGCTCGTCTACGGCTATACCGTGCTGGCCTGGGGGGCCAGCGAGGCGGCGGTCTACCTCGTGGAGGCGGAGCTGGGCCACGCGGCGCACGCGGCGAGCCACCTGGCGCTCTTCTTCGTGACGCGCTACCTCGCCTCGATCAGCATCCTGTGGCGCCCGCGCGACCTCGCGATCGCCCTCGCCGCCAACCACCTGCTCGTCGTGCCGCTGCTGCGCGAGGTGAGCCCGCTCGACGCGTGGGTCTATGGGCCGGTCTGGACCGGCACGGCCTGGCTCGCGGCGCTCCTGATCTACAGGGCCCAGCGTGACGCCTTCGCCGCCCAGTACCACCTGCGGCAGCAGCGCGACGCGCTCGAGGCGGCCAACGCGCACCTCGAGCGCCTCAACGTGGAGAAGAACGACCTGATGGCCATCGCGGCGCACGACCTCCGGAGCCCGCTGATGGGGATGTCCGCGCTCCTGCGCCTCGCGGCGGAAGAGGCGGGCCGCGCGTGGGCCGGCGGCGTGGCCACCCTCCAGGCGCTCGAGCGGAGCTGCCACGAGATGGCGAGCCTCGTGACCCGGGTGCTCGACGCGCACGGCGCGGAAGACCGGCTCGGGCCGGTGGCGCTCGAGCCCCGCGACGCGCGACCCGTGCTGGCCGGGGTCGTCGCGTCGCACCGCCCGCGCGCGGAGGAAAAGGGCATCGCGCTCCGGCTCGACCTGCCGGACCAGGGCTGCGTGGCGCGCGTCGACGAGCAGGCACTGACGCGGGTGCTGGACAACCTCCTCTCGAACGCGATCAAGTTCTCGGAGCCGGGCGGGCAGGTGACGGCGAGGCTCGCGGCCGGCGGCGGCGCGGTCGTGTTCACGGTCTCGGACTCGGGGCCGGGCATCGCCGAGTCGGAGCGGCCGCGGCTCTTCCGGCGCTTCGCGCGCCTGCGCGCCCGGCCCACCAGCGGCGAGAGCTCCTCGGGCCTGGGCCTCTACATCTCGAAGCGGCTGGTCGACGCGATGGGGGGACGGATCGAGGTCGCGGCGGGCGCGGACCCGGGGGCGACCTTCGTGGTCACGCTGCCGGCGGCGTCAGCCTGAGATCGGGCGGGTGGCGAACACGTCCTTCGCGATGGCGCGCCCGAGCGCCGGGCTGACCCAGAACTCGCCGGCCGTGACCGCGTCGAGGGCCTCGGTCAGCTCGTCGAGCATGCCGCTCTTCATCACGTAGCCGTGTGCCCCCGCCGTCAGGGCGTCCCTGGCGTGCGCGGCCTCGTCGTGCATCGAGAGCACGATGACGCGCATGCCCGGCGCGGCCGCCCGCCACGCGGCGATGTGCGCGAGGCTCGACGCGCCGTCCAGCATCAGGTCGAGGACCAGCAGGTCGGGCTGCACCTCGGCGATGACGCGGCTGGCCTCCGCGGGGCTCGCCGCCTCGCCCGCGACCGCGTGCCCGCGACGCTCGACGAGCGCCCGCACGCCCATGCGCACGATCGCGTGGTCGTCCACGATCACGACGCGCCGGCCGGCGCCGGTCTCGTCGGCCGCCGGCGGGGCGGGTGCCGCCTCGGGCACCGGCATCCGGAAGCGATACCCGCGCCCCGGCACCGTCTCGATGAGTCCGGCCGCGTCGCCGAGGGCCTGGCGCAGGACCGACATGGCGGCGTTCAGGCTGGAGGTCTCGACCGCGGCCCCCTGCCAGACCTCCCGCAGCAGCTCGTCGCGCGTGACCAGCTGGCCGGGCCGTGCCGTGAGGGCGACGAGCAGGTCGAACGGCCGGGGCGACAGCGGCACGGGCTGTCCATCGCGCGAGAGCCGGAACTCGGCTGGCTCGAGGACGAACGGTCCGAAGGTCCGGGTCACGGCAAGTACGCCCGCGCCATCGGCAGCCAGTCGGGCCAGTCGTGCTTCGAGCCGTGCCCCCAGACGTGCAGGCTGTGGGGGATGCCCTTCGCCGAGAGGATGCCGGAGAACTGCTCGTTCGCGTGCCGGCAGATGTCGTGCTCGCCCGTCGCGAGCACCCACTTGTTGTGGCGGAAGCGCTCCAGGTAGTGGTGGTCGCCGAGGTTGGGGAGGAAGTCGGGCGGGTTGAGGAAGTAGCAGTCCTCGTCGTAGTAGCCGTCGAGGAAGCTCCGGATGTCGAAGGCGCCGCCGAGCGTGACGCACGAGGTGAACGTCCACGGGTGGCGAAGCGACAGCGCCATGGCGTGGTAGGCGCCGAAGCTCACGCCGCTCACGCCGATGGCCGGATGCGGGTTCTGGTGGCGCACGAACGGCACGACGTCGGAGAGCAGGTAGGACTCGTACTGGAGGTGCCGCATCACGCGGTTGCGCGGGTGCGTGCGGCGGTTGTACCAGCTCTCGCCGTCGACGGCCGACACGCAGACCAGCTGCATGACGCCGGCCTCGAGCTTGTCGGCGACCGCGTCGACCATCCCGCGGTCCTCGAACTCGAAGAACGAGCCCATCGAGGTGGGGAAGACCAGCAGCGGCATGCCGCCGTGCCCGAAGACGAGCAGCTCCATGTCGCGGCCGAGCGTGTGGGCGTACCACTTGTGATATTCGCGCTTCACGGGAGGTCCCTGCGGGCGTGTTCTAACTTCTGACTTCTTGATTCTTGATTTCCGGCGCGGGGTACCCGCGCCGGAGAGATCCTATACTTGTTCCACCCCTTGATGAAGATGATCAGTCCCCGCCTCGAGCGGCATCCCGGGCTCAGGTCGGGAGTCCTGCCCGGGGCCCGCGACATCGTCGTGTACCTGCCTCCCGGCTACGACGATGACCCCGCCGCGCGCTTCCCGGTGCTGTACCTGCAGGACGGCCAGAACCTGTTCGACCCGGAGACGGCGTTCAGGAAGGGCGAATACTGGCGCGTCGGCGAGACCGCCGACCGCCTGATTGCCGCCGGCCGCGTCGCGCCGCTCATCATCGCCGGCATCTACAACACGGGCCCGTCGCGCACCGACGAGTACACGCCGACGGCGACCAGGCGCCACGGCGGCGGCAAGGGCGACCTGTACGGCCGGCTGGTGATGCACGAGGTGAAGCGGCTGATCGACCGCGAGTACCGGACGCGGCCCGACGGCCCGTCCACCGGGATCGGCGGGTCGTCGCTCGGCGCGCTCGTGGCGCTGCACATCGGGCTGCGGCACCCGGAGGCCTTCGGGCGGCTGGCGATTCATTCGCCGTCGGTCTGGTGGGACCGCCGGGTCATCCTCCGCGAGGTCCGCCGGGCCACGCCCGAACCGCGGCCGCGGATCTGGCTGGACATGGGCACCGCCGAGCGCGGCCGGCCGCAGGACAGCCGCAAGTCGCTGGACGACACGCGGCTGCTGCGCACGGGCCTCGTCAAGGCCGGCTGGGTGGAGGGCGAGACGCTGCACTACGCCGAGTACCCCGGCGCCGCCCACACCGAGTCGGCCTGGGCCGAGCGCGTGGGGCCGATGCTGGAGTGGCTGTACCCGGGGGAGAAGTAGGACTCGCTTCGCTCGCTGGGACTCGGCGCCTGCGGCGCCTCGCGAGGACTCGGGCCTGTCGGCCCTCGCTGGGACTCGGCCTTCGGCCTCGTGGGATCCCAGCGACCGAAGGGAGTCCCAGCGAGCCGAAGGCGAGTCCTAGCGAGCGGAGCGAGTCCCAGCGAGGGCCCGAAGGGCCGAGTCCTAGCGAGGGCCCAGGGCCCGAGTCCTGCCCGGCGGCGCGAGTCGCCCGCGCGCCGTGGTCGCCGCGCGGGTAGAATGCGCCTCATGCCCGGCCGTCCCCTTCCGTCCCGCACCCCGGCCCCGTTCCGCCCAGGCCGGGCGGCCCTCCTGGCGGGCCTCCTGTGCGTCCTTGCCGCGCCCGGCGGCGCGCTGGCCCAGACGGTCGTCACCACCTCGCCCCAGCCCTCGTCCACGCCGGTGGACCTGGACACGATCGACTACGCCATGTTCCGCGCGCCCGCGCTGCGCATCCCCGACGGGGAGTCGGTGGACATCGACGGGCGCCTGGACGAGGCGCTGTGGCAGCGGGCGCCCCGGTCCGGCGGCTTCTACCAGCGCGAGCCCGACTTCGGCGTGCCCATGACCGAGCGCACCGAGTTCGCGATCCTGTACGACTCGCGCTACGTGTACTTCGGGGTCTGGTGCTTCGACGACGACCCGGCGGGGATCATCGCGAGCGAGCTCAAGCGCGACGCGAACCTGGGCAAGGGCGACCAGATCAAGATCGCCATCGACACCTTCGACGACAAGCGCAACGCCTACGTCTTCTTCACCAACCCGCTCGGCGCGTACAAGGACGCCAACTCGTCCGAGAACGGCCGTGTCCTCAACTACGACTGGAACGCGGTCTGGGAGAACGACACGTCGGTGGACGAGCATGGGTGGTACGCCGAGATCGCCGTGCCCCTCAGCCAGCTGCGGTTCCGGACGACCGACGGCGAGGCGCGCTGGAACCTGCAGATCGGGCGCGTCATCCGCCGCAAGAACGAGGACGGCTACTGGGCGCCCATTCCGCGCGAGTGGGGCCTGACGGGCATGCTGCGGATGGCCAGCTCCGGACACATCGAGGGCCTCGAGGACATCCGGGCGCGGCGCCGCCTGGAGTTCGTCCCGTTCGTGACGCCCTCGGTCACCCGCGACGTGGCCGCGGGCACGGGCGCCGAGGCCACCGGCGACGCCGGCTTCGACCTGCGCGTCGGGCTGACCGGCGAGATCACCGCGGACCTCACCTACAACACCGACTTCGCCCAGGTCGAGGCCGACGAGGAGGTCGTGAACCTCACGCGCTTCAGCCTGTTCTTCCCCGAGAAGCGCCAGTTCTTCACCGAGAGCGCCGGCATCTTCGACTACGGGCGCGCGACCGCCACCGGCGGCAACGGCGGGGCGAGCGGCCCCGGCCTGCTCTCGCTCTTCTACAGCCGCCGCATCGGCCTCGTGAACGGGCAGGAGGTGCCGCTCATCGGCGGCGGCAAGGTGACGGGCCGCGCCGGCCCCTACGCGATTGGCGCCATCAACATCACGACCGACGATGACGAGGCGGGGCCGGGGGCGAACTTCACGGCGATCCGCGTCAAGCGGAGCGTGCTGGCCCGCTCGTCGGTCGGCATGATCCTGCTGAACAGCCAGGGCGGCCTCAGCGACTACAACCGCAGCGTCGGGGTCGACGGCGGGTTCCTGCTCGGGCGCAACCTGTCGGTCACGGGCCTCTTCGCCGGCACCGACTCGCCGGGCCTGGCCGGGGAGGGCAGCGCGTTCGCCGGCGTGGGGGCGGTCCAGTGGCAGGGCGACAAGGTGGACCTGAGCACCACCTACACCGACATCGGCAAGCGCTTCAACGCGGAGATGGGCTTCATCCCGCGCGTCGACATCAGGAACACCCAGGCGTCGGCCTCGTGGACGCCGCGGCCGCGGTGGCGCGGGGTCCGGCAGCTCTTCTTCACTGGCACGGCCGACTACTTCGAGAACCACGACGGCCGCGTGGAGTCGCGCACCTACACGGCCCAGGCGCGGCTGCAGCGGCAGGACTCGTCGAGCGCGAGCGTGACGCTGACGCGCGATTACGACTACCTGCCGCAGCCCTTCCGCGTCGCCGGCGCCCAGCTCGCCGCCGGCGGCTACGGCTGGGACAACCTGGCCCTCCAGGCGAGCACCAACTCGTCGAAGCGGCTGTACGGCGGGTTCACGCTGGAGAACGGCGGCTACTACAGCGGCCACAAGCAGACGATCCGGACGAACCTGAGCTTCCTCGTCGGCAAGACGCTGCTCTTCGAGCCCAACTACACGCGCAACCGCATCACGCTGCCCGGCCGCCCCGTGATCACGACCAACGTCGTGAACTTCCGCGTCAGCCACTCGTTCTCGCCGGACTTCTACTGGAAGGCGTTCTTCCAGTACAACGACGACCGGAAGACGTCCAACATCAACCTGCTGTTCTGGTACGTCTACCGGCCCGGGAGCGACTTCTACCTGGTCTACAACAACGGGTGGGACACGGACCGGCCCGGGCAGCCGCGCTTCCAGGTGCGCGACCAGCGGCTGACGGTGAAGTTCACGTACTGGCTGGCGAGATAGGGCGCCAGCCAGGGCCGCGCCCTTCGCCTTCGCTCAGGGCGCGTTGGGCCGCCGCTTCGCGGCGTTGGGCCGGCCCCGTCGCTGCGCTCGGGGCCGTTGGGCCGCCCTCGCGTTCGCTCGGGCGTTGGGACTCGGGATTGGGACTCGCTCCCGCTCGCGGGGATTCGGAAACAGCCGTCCCAGAGTGAGGGCCCCGGTGCTTCCCAACGAGCCCTGAGCGAAGTCGAAGGGCGAGGCCCAACGCGGGCGCAGCCCGCGGCCCAACGCCGCGATGCGGCGGCCGCTGGGCCGGCCCAGGCCGTGGCCCGACGCCCCGACGCGAGTCCGGGCCCCGCGCCGTCAGGCCCGCCGGAAGCGGGAGTACTGGAAGGGCTGCGTGGTCCCCCACGGCGTGTGGTGCTCGTGCCGGCGCGACTCCACCAGCACGAAGTCCCGGCCCAGTTCGGCGGCCAGCGCCTCCGGCGCATACCGGGCGACCGGCAGGCCGCTGCACGTCGCCGGTCCGTCGGGTGCGAAGGTCGCGACGATGGCGACGCCGCCGGGCTTGACGACGCTCTGCATGTGGGCGCGATACCGCGCGCGATCCGCCGGTGTGGTGAGGAAGTGGAAGACCGCGCGGTCGTGCCACGCATCCATCGGCTTCAGCGACCACTCCCCGGTGACATCGGCCTCAATCCAGATCGGCACGGCGGCCGCCGGCCCCATGCGCTCGCGCGTGGCCGCCAGCGACGCGCCCGAGACATCGAGTACGGCCAGGCAGTCGAGGCCGCGCGCCGCCAGGCACTCGACGAGGCGGGAGTTGCCGCCGCCGACGTCGAGGACGCACCAGTCGGGCCGGAGTCCCGCGGCCGCGAGCATGTCGAGTGACGGCCCCGGCACCGCCTCGAACCAGCTCACCTCGTCGTCGCCCTTCGTTTCGTAGACCTTGTCCCAGTGTCCCTGACGGTTCATCTCACCCCTCCCTGGGCCGCCGGCCGCGCGGCGGGCCCCGTCCCGATCCGGCTGGGCGCGGACGACACGCGTCCAGCGTGTCACACCTGCTGCGTGAACAGCACCTCTTCGCCGAGCATGTCGGTGATCTTCACGGCCACGGTGGTGGCCTCGTCGGGGGCCGGCACCTCGTAGCGGCCCCCGACGAGGTCGGTCTTGCGTGCCGGCACGTCCGCGAGGGCGACGTTGAACACCGTGCCGTCGTATGCCGGGTCGATCATCACGCTGTCGACCATCGCGCGCCAGTCGTCGATGCGGGGTTGCAGGACACCGGCCTGCTGGCGCAACCGCTCCACGATGGAGGGGGAGATGAAGTCCGTCACCTCCACGTGGATGACGCCCCTGGCGCGGCGGACCGTCACGCGGGCGCTGGCGGGGTGGTGCTGCAGGACGCCACCGTACTTCGCGTCGGTCCGGAGCTCGATCACGTCGAGCCGGTTGATGGCGCCTCGGCCCTTGCGGTGCCGGTTCCAGTCGTCGATCACCTGTTGCGCCGCGAGCTCGACGCCGAGGCAGACGAGCGCGATGTCGCGGTCCTCGTCGCGCCTCGCTTCGACCTCGCGCTTCACTTCCTCGATGTCGAGCGGCGAGAGGGGATGGTCGAACGGGATGATCTTGACGAGCTTCTTTCCCAGCGTCCCGTCGAAGTAGCGGTCGCTGCGCGAGCGCTCGACACCCAGGTGCTCGCAGGCGAGCGCCACGGCCTCGTTGTGCTGGATCTGGAGGTCGTAGTCGTTGACGCGCCAGGTGGAGAAGGCGAGCTGCGCGGGCGCGGCTGGTGGCGGCTCGTTGTCGTCCACCATGCCTGGCAAACGGACCTGCCTGGCGGCGGCCTCCCGCGCACGCCTCCGCTCAGCCGCCTGCGCCTCCATCACCCCCAGCAGCCGCTTCGCCGTCGTCTGGATCGCCCCCTTGTTGATGTCGCACCCAATCCAGCGGCGCCCGAGCTTCTGCGCGACCGCGGCGGTCGTGCCGGAGCCGATGAAACAGTCGAGGACGAGATCGCCGGGGTTGGAGTTCACTTCCAGGATTCGCTGCAGCAGTTCAGGCGGCTTCTCTGTTGGATACTGTCCATCTCCGCGACGCTGAATTCCGCGGACCATCTGGATGTCATCCCACCAATCCTGGAGCGGAACGCCCTTACTCTCGTCGAGGTAGCGTTTCCGGTACGGCATCCCGGATTCGCTGTAAACGAGCAATCCTGCCGCCTCAAGCTCCTCCATCCTCTGACGACTGTAACGCCAAGCTTTGGTAATACCCCTCCATTCATAGACGGGGTTGCCCTTGATCGCGCCCCCAGGGCCAGTGATGTCCGCCTTGTTGAAGAGCTTCCCCGTTCCCTCCTCAACGTTCCGGTACCATGACCGCTTCGTTTTCTCAGATAGAGGCGAATAGGCATCATTCCAGACGGGGCGGTCTCCCTTTCGGTACACCAACAGCATGTCGTGCACCGTTCCGAAGTGCTTTGCGCCCTGGCCAACATCGCTATGCGCGTCAGATCGCTTCCAGACTATTTGGTTCACGAAGGCCTCAGACCCCATCACTTCATCGGCAACGAGCTTCAGCGAGTGCCCACGCGCCGAGTCGCAGTGGAGCCAGAGGACTCCTTGTGTGCTCAGCAACTCCCTCAACAGCAGGAGCCGCTCGTACATGAACTGCAAGTACGTGTCGTTGGCCCAGATGTCGGTGTACTGGATCTGCTCGCCAAGCGTGTAGCTCTCGCCGTCGATCTTTGCCGTGCCGATGGGCCCGCGCAGGCTGACCTTGCGAACGTAGTCGGCGCCTGAGTCGAACGGCGGGTCGATGTAGACCAGGTTCACCTTGCCGCGGAAGCCGTTGGCGAGCAGGTGCGCCAGCACCTCCTTGTTGTCGCCGTGGAAGAGCAATCCGCCCTTCGGATAGGTCGCGGGCCACTCCGCCCAGGGATCGGGCCTGGCAACCCCTTCCTTGCGTGCGTTCGCCTGGAGCTCCGCCTCCGCGGCGGCAAGCTCCGCGTGGGCCGGCAGCGCGACCTGCTCCACGTGTTGCGCCGGGAAGGCCTGCACCTGGCCGAGGGGGCGCTTGCCCACCCAGACCAGCATCGGTCGCCCTTTCGCTGCCGCCACCTTCACCGTGGCCGGCGCCGCCTTCGGCGTGGCCCGCGGCTTCCGCGCCGCGCGCGTGGGCTTCGCCGCGGCGGTCGTTGGTGCCGCCGCCGCTTTCCGGGCCCGTGCCCGCGTCCTGCCCGTGCTCGAGGGCTTCGTCTTACGTGTCTTTGCCATCGGGCTCCTGCGGCACGATCCCTTCGAGCCGCTCGATGAGCATGGGCACTTCGACCGACGCCACGCGCCAGACGATGTCCATGTCGTAGTCGTCGTACTCGTGGACGATGCGGTTCCTGAGCCCGACGATGCCGGGCCAGTCGATGTCGGGGTGCTCGATCCGGAAGGCCTCGCTCGTGCGTCTGGCGGCCTCGCCAAGCACCGTCAGGTAGTGGAGCAGCGCCCCCTGGGCCGTCCAGTCGTCGGGGAACGCGTCCTCTCCGACGCGCTCGGCCACCTGCCGGACCCGGCGGGCGAAGCGCAGCATGTCCAGGGCGTGGCCGAGGTCACGAGACATGCAGCGTCCTGGCCGAGTCGAGGATGCTCTTGCGCCGGATCCAGTTGTCGCTCTGCTCGACCGACTGGCGCGTGACCAGGTCGACCTTGCGCCCGACGATGCCCTCGAGCTCGTCGGCCATGTGGACGAAGTCGAGCCCCGGGGTGGCGCCTGGGGCGAAGCTCACGAGCACGTCCACGTCGCTGTCCGCGCGGAAGCCCCCGGTCACGATGGAGCCGAACAGGTCGAGCTGGCGAACCTTCCACCGCTCGCAAAAGGCCGCGACGGCATCCCTGTCGATCTCGATGGGCAGGTACAGCTCGCGTGCCTCGGCAAAGGTGAAGACGCGCTTCATCTGGTCGTAGCTCACCGTGTCGCTGCCCGTGAAGATCATCTCGTATTTCACGCGGTCCGCGTTCAGATCCTCCCACGCCCGGATCGCGACGGCCTTCGCTCCTGTCTCGCCCTCGTCGCGGTCGTCCCGCGCCTTCTCGCGCTTGATCTCGACGATGAGCACGCGGCCCGACCCGGGCGGCTCGCCGAGCGCGGGGCGCTTGCGGATGACGAAGTCCGGGACGTAGCGGCGCCAGCGGCCGTCCGCGGCCTTGTACTCGACGAAGAAGTCGGTCTTCGACTGGTCGGTGAGCCCGCCGGTGAAGTACACGTCCTCCACGTCCCAGGGATGGACGTCGAGCTGCTGGAGCAGCGTCCTGAAGAATTCCTGCTCGGGCTTCGAGTCGAACTCCACCGGGTCGTAGAAGAAGCCGCGGTCCTTGTGCAGCGTCGCCCGCATGTCGGCCCACCTGGTCAGGTACGACTCGCGATCCACCCGGTAGGTGATCTCCGCGGTATAGATCGTCTCGCCGTCCGCGTCGCGCTCCTCCGTGAAGCCGGCAGGCTTGACGAGCGCGAGCGCGACGTCGACCTCCTCGGTGCGGATCTCGTAGGTACGGGTCTGCGCCTCGACCTGCGCCGCAAGCCCGTCGAGGTCGTCCTCCGGGACGTCGCCGCCGGGATAGATCGCAGCGAGCGCGTCCTTGACGGCGAGCGCCTCCAGCCGGTACCGCGCGGCCAGGCTCGTCGCGGCGGCCGCGAGATCCATGCCGCGCGCCGTCGTCTCCAGCTCCACCGACTGCTCGACCTGCCGCAACACGCGCGAGGCGCCGGCGGGCTCCGTCAGGCTGTACCTGGCCATCGTGGCGTGCCGGGCGGTGGCCCTGGGGCGCACCAGGCGGAGGGCCTCAGCCGAGGGCGGCATCGTCCGGACCACCGTCCGCTCCTGGCGGCGCAGCAGGACCGGCGGGACCGACGGCCGGCGGAGGACGATGCGCGCGGTCCGGGTCTCGACGGGCGCCGCGGTGAGCGTGGCGATCTCTTCGCCGTAGGTCTCGCGCAGTTGGCGATCGAGCACCCCGTAGTTGTCCTCCGACAGGTAGATCCGCGCGCGGGCGGTGTTACCGGGGACCTGGCGCAGGCACCGGGTGGCGGCCTGGAGGACGAAGTTGTTCGAGGCCTTCAGTTTGCGCGCGAGCGCGCACGCGAACAGGCTGGGACAGTTCCAGCCTTCGGTGCCCTTGTTGACGAGCAGGACGACGCGGTGCGGCGACAGGGGGTCGCTGAGCCGGTTGAAGGCATCCTCGTCGGCCTTCTTCGTCAGCGCCGGGTTCGACGTGTTCGCGAGGGCGACGGCTGGGCTCAGACCGGCCTCCACGAGCGCCTGGTCGATGACCGGACGGAACTCGGCGAGGTCGTCGGTCTGGGGGAAGTAGATGGCCAGCTTCGCCGGCGCGCCGTTCGGCAGGGCCACGGCCCCGTAGTCCTTGAAGAAATCGCGCACCACGTGGCGGAGGTAGCCTGCCGTGTCGCCATCGAAGTCGAAGCTGTGGATGCCCCCCGTGACGTCCTTGAGGATGCCGTCGCGGATGCCCTGCGACAGGCCGTACCAGATCACGACGTCCCGGAGCATCTGCCGCTGGTAGTACGGGGTGCCGGTGGTGTTGATCACCGCGACGACGTTCGTGTTCCCGGCCAGGTAGTCCACCGTGCGGCGCACCTTCTTGAGTCCGCTCTCGAGCGACTGCCCGTAGGTGTGGTGCGCCTCGTCCGAGAACACGGCAAGGTGCGGCAGGCTGGCGATGGCCTGGAGGCGCCTGTTGGCGACCTCCTGCCGGGCCTCGTCCAGCTTCCGCTCGCCGAAGAGCGCCCCCAGATCGCCCTTGCGGATCTGCTCCTTCTGGATCCGGATCTTCTCGGTGTTGGTGACGACGACGTTGAAGAGGGAGCCGCGGATGACAGGGATGTCGGGGTCCCCGTCCCGGGTGAACGTGAACTTGACCGACGCGGCGAATGCCTTGTGCATCCGCGGCGGAAGCATCCGTTCGTACGGAGCAGAGAGCATCTCGCGCAGCGACTCGATGATGGTCTTGCCAGGTGCGAAGACGAGCGCGTTCTGCACGAACGGAAATGCCGCGTCCGGGTATTCCAGGGCCATCGCGAACTCGGTCGCGATGATGGCGCCGATGAGCAGGGTCTTGCCGGCGCCCATGGCGAGCGCCAGGATGTAGCTCGGGTAGTCGAGCGTCAGGGTCTCGCGGAGCGCCTCGAGCTTGAACCGCTTCACCAGGTCGTCGTCCGTCCTGACGCGATCGAGGAGGCCCTCGAGCCCGCCGGACCTCAGCGCCTCCCGGGCGAGCTCCGGGTGATCGAGGCCGAGCGCCTGCATCTGCTCGGCCGGGTCATCGAACAACGCGGCGTACAGGTCGGACACGTGAGGTGTGCCGCGGACGAGGCGCAAGTACCAGTAGGTCTCGAGGGCGGCAAGCTGCGGCGAGCGGAGGAACCTGGGGTTCCCTTCGGTCCCCTGGGCCCACTCGAGCACCTCGCCGATGGCCGGGTGGGCCTCGTGCGTCCACCCCGTCGCACGCCATGCGAGAACCTCGGCCCGGAGCCGCTCGTGCAGACTCATCGGGGGTATTGTAGCGGCGGCTGGCGGGCTGCGCCGAGCAGGCCGCGGCTTGGCGGCGGTGGGCCGGCCCGGTCGCTGCGCTCGGGGCCGTTGGGCCGCGCCCTTCGCCTTCGCTCAGGGCGCGTTGGGCCGCCGCGTCGCGGCGTTGGGCCGGCCCGGTCGCTGCGCTCGGGGGCCGTTGGGCCGCCCTCGCGTTCGCTCGGGCGTTGGGACTCAGGCCCTTCGGGCCTTCGCTGGGACTCGCTTCGCTCGCTGGGACTCGGCGCCTTTGGCGCCTCGCTTGGGTTGCGGGCCCTCACTCCGGCACGGCCGTCTTCCGAATCCCAGCGAGCGGGAGCGAGTCCCAGCGACGTCCGACGCACTGTCAGGGAGGACGAGTCCCAACGCGGGCGCAGCCCGCGGCCCAACGCCGCTACGCGGCGGCCGCTGGTCTGGCCCACCACGGCCGCAGGCCCACCGGCGGCACCGTTGACATCGTGCCCCTCCCCGTCCGACACTTCCAGTCTCGTCTGGTGGTGGAGTCCACCTGAACCGCTGTCGTCTCCGACGGCCAATGACTCCTGTGGTGCCTGCCGCAGGAGCGTTCCATCCTGTGCCGCACCTGTCGCGATGGAGGCGACGTCACATGGAACGCTTTCTGTGGGTGTGCTTCGGCGGCGCGATCGGCACCGGCACCCGGTACCTGGTCGCGCAGTGGGCCGCCGGGCGCTTCGGGGCCGTGTTCCCGTTCGGAACCCTGCTCGTCAACCTCACCGGCTGCTTCCTGCTGGCCGCCCTGATGGACGTCGCCGTCGCCGCCTGGCCGCCGACCTTCCGCACGGCGATCACGGTGGGGGTGATGGGCGGCCTCACGACGTATTCGAGCTTCAACTTCGAGACGACCCGGCTCCTCCAGGACGGCGCGCCGGGCCTTGCGGCCCTGAACGCGGCGGCCACCGTGGCGGGCTGTTTCGTGGCGGGCTGGCTCGGCCTGCTCGTCTCGCGGCAGCTGCTGGCACAGTGAGGGACATCATGCGCATTCTCGACGGCGAACAGCTCCTGGTCCGGATCTTCATCGGCGAGTCCGATCGCGTCGGCCGCACGCCCCTGGCGCGGGCCCTGCTCGACCGCCTGCGAGCCGAGGGCTTCGCGGGCGCCACGGTCATCCACGGCGTGGCCGGCTTCGGCGCCAGCAGCATTGTCCACACGGCCAGCCTCGTCGGCCTGTCGGCGGACCTGCCCGTCCTCATCGAGGTCGTGGACGACCAGGCGCACGTCGACCGCCTCCTGCCCCTGCTGGACGAGATGCTGACGGGCGGGGCGCTCGTCACCGTGGAACGCGTGCGCGTGCTCCGGTATGCGGGCGCCGCGCGTCCGCGGTCGGGCGGCCCGCCGGCGGAATAGGCGGCCCGTGGTCTGCTATTCTTGGGCCCTGTCGGCACCTTCCCACCGGAGACATCGATGATGCGACGCCACGCCCTGTCCAGCCTGCTGGTTCTTTCCCTGTTCTTCGGCGTTGTTTCCGTGGCCCAGGCGCAGGATCCGCCGCTGCCCAGGGTGCTGGTCATCGGCACGGGCGGGACGATTGCGGGGGTCCAGGACCAGCCGGGGACGCTCGCGCCCTACCGGTCTGGCACGACCCCGGTGAACCAGATCGTGGCAGGCGTGCCCGAGATCGCGAAGTTCGCGGAGGTGGAGAGCGAGCAGTTCCTGAACACCGCGAGCCCGAACATCCTGCCGTCGGACTGGCTCGGCCTCTCCAAGCGGATCAACCAGGTCCTCGAGCGGCCCGACCTCGCCGGGGTCGTCGTCACCCACGGCACGGACCGGCTGGAAGAGACGGCCTTCTTCCTCTACCTCACGGTCAAGTCGGACAAGCCCGTCGTGGTCGTCGGCGCGCAGCACCCGGCCACGGGCATCAGCCCGGACGGCCCGATGAACCTGCTGAACGCCGTGCGCGTGGCGGGCGCGCCGCAGTCGCGGGGCATGGGCGCGATGGTGGTGATGGACGACCGGATCCTCTCGGCCCGCGAGGCGCGCAAGATCTACCCGCGCATCGGCGGCTTCGACATCACCGACATGGGCATGCTGGGCGTGGTGTCGTCGGACGGCCCGACCTACTTCTTCAAGCCCGCGCGCAAGCACGGCGTGGACACCGAGTTCGACGCGACGACGATCACGGCGCTGCCGAAGGTCGAGCTGTTCTTCTCCTACCCGGGCGGCGAGGGCCCGCGCCTGGCGGACGACACGAAGGGCGCGGTCGTGGCCACGACCGGCTTCGCCCCGGGCGAGCGCGAGCCCTACGACGAGCTCCGCCGGAAGGGCGTCGCGCTGGTGATGGTGTTCCCCTCGGGCGACCACGTGCCCGGCGTGACCCGCCGCGGCCCGCCCCGCCCCGACGCCCCGCCCCCGGCCGTCCAGGCCCAGCACCTGCTGCCGCAGAAGTGCCGCATCCTGCTGATGGTCGCGCTGACGAAGACGCAGGACCCGAACGAGATCCAGCGCATCTTCGCGGAGTACTGACGGGGACTCGCTCCGCTCGCTGGGACTCACTGCGTTCGCTAGGACTCGCTTCGCTCGCTGGGACTCGCCTGCGGCTCGCTAGGACTCGCTTCGCTCGCTAGGATCCCAGCGAGGCCGCAGGCCGAGTCCCAGCGAGGACCGGAGACCCGAGTCCTAGCGAAGCCCCTGAAGGCCCGAGTCCTAGCGAAGCCCCCAGGGCTGAGTCCTTCTCGCCATGCGCGGAGCGCATGGCGCGCATACGATCTATTACTTGGCCGCCCGCCGACCGGGGCCATAGAATCCGTGGACATGCGGCCCGTGTTCCCGGTTCTCGCGGCGTTCGTCCTGCTGGCGTCCTCACCCCTCGCGGCCCTGGCGGACCAGGCTTCCGGGCCGCAGGCCGCGCCAGCCGCCCCGTTCGACATCACGAAGGTCGACCCGCACAGCTTCAAGGCGATGGCCTACCGCCTGCCCGACGGGCTGGCGCCGACGATCGACGGGAAGCTGGACGACGAGGCGTGGGCGCTGGCGCCGGTGCAGGGGGGCTTCACGCAGCGCGAGCCGGCGTTCGGCCAGCCGGCCAGCGAGAAGACCGAGTTCCGGATCCTCTACGACGACAAGAAGATCTACCTCGGCGTCTGGGCCTGGGACGACGACCCGTCGGGGATCATCGCCAACGAGATGAAGCGCGACTCGGGCCTGCGCCGGAGCGACCAGCTCAAGGTCGTCTTCGACACGTTCCACGACCACCGGAACGCGTTCTACTTCAGCACCAGCCCGTACGGCGCCCTCAAGGACGCGCAGAACGTCGAGAACGGCCGCACGATCAACTACGACTGGAACGCCGTCTGGGAGAACGAGACGAGCATCGACGACAAGGGCTGGTACGTCGAGATCGCGATCCCGCTCAGCCAGCTCCGCTTCGCCGAGTCGGCCGGCGAGTCGGTCTGGGGCCTCAACCTCTGCCGCATCGTCATGCGGAAGAACGAGGAGGACTACTGGGTGCCGTTCCCGCGGGAGTGGGGCGCCGGCGGCTTCGCCCGCGCGTCCAACGCGGGCCTGCTGCTCGGGCTCACGGACGTGAAGGCGCGGCGCCGCATGGAGTTCCTGCCGTACGTGCTGCCGCGGGCGTCGAAGGACTACACCACGGGCGAGGCGGGCACGGCCGACATGCAGTTCGGCGGCGACTTCAAGATCGGGCTCACGAGCGACCTGACGGCCGACCTGACGTACCACACCGACTTCGCGCAGGTGGAGGCGGACCAGGAGGTCGTCAACAACACGCGCTTCAGCCTGTTCTTCCCCGAGAAGCGGGTGTTCTTCACCGAGAGCGCGGGCATCTTCGACTACGGCAAGAGCGGGTCGAGCCCGGGTGGCGACGCGGCGCGGAACGATCCCGGCATCCTGCCGCTCTTCTACAGCCGCAGCATCGGGCTGGTGGACGGGCAGGAGGTGCCGCTCGTCGGCGGCGGCAAGGTGACGGGCAAGATCGGCGACTACACCATGGGCCTGATGAACATCACCACCGAGGCCGCGGACATCCCGCTCGGGGGCGGCCGCACGCGCGCGGTGGACCAGGCGAACTTCACGGCGCTCCGCGTCAAGCGCAACATCCTGAAGCAGTCGTCGATCGGCGCGATCCTCCTCAACCGCCAGGGCGGCCAGTCCGACTACAACCGGTCGTACGGCCTGGACGTGGGGCTGCTGTTCGGGCAGCACGTCACCCTGACCGGGCTGGCGGCGAAGACCGACTCGCCGGGCGAGGGGGGCGACGGCACGGCGGCCGTGGCCGACTTCATCTGGAAGAGCGACAAGTTCAACGGCGGGCTGCAATACGCGGACATCGGCAGGGACTTCAACGCCGAGATGGGCTTCATCGTGCGGACCGACATCCGCAGCACGAAGGCGAAGGCCGCGTGGACGCCGCGGCCGCGGTGGCGCGGCGTGCGGCAGCTCTTCTTCAACGGCACGATGGAGTACTACGAGAACCACGCGGGCAAGCTCGTGTCGCGCACGCAGGGCCTCGAGTTCCAGCTCCAGCGGCAGGACACCTCGAGCCTGAAGGTGACGGCGAACCACGAGTTCGACTCGCCGCCCGTGCCGTTCCGGACCGCGGGGACCGCCATTCCCGTCGGGGACTACGCGTGGACGAACTACGGGGTCACGCTGACGTCGAGCCAGGCGAAGCGCGTGTACGGGAGCGTGTCGGCCGAGGCCGGCGGGTACTACAACGGCGACCGGCAGACCTACACGGCCGCGATCAACTTCCAGGTGGGCAAGACGCTGCTCTTCGAGCCCAACTACACGCGCAACCAGATCGCGCTGCCGGGCCGCGAGACCTACGGCACCAACGTCATCAACTTCCGCGTGAGCCAGTCGTTCTCGCCCGACCTGTTCGTCAAGGCGTTCTTCCAGTACAACGACGACAGGAAGACGTCCAACGTCAACCTGCTGTTCTGGTACATCTACAAGCCCGGCAGCGACCTCTACATCGTCTACAACCAGGGCTGGGACACGAACCTCCCCGGGTCACAGAGCTACCAGGTCCACAACCGCTCGCTCGCGATCAAGATGACCTACTGGATCGCACGCTAGCCGGAAGAAGGGGCGGGCCCTTTGGGGAGTTCCTCGGTTCCGGGTTCCTCGGTTCCTCGGGTTCAATCTTCAATCTGAGATCGTCAATCTGAGATCCCTCTTGTCCCGCCTGTCTCCCATTGCCGCCGCCCTGATCGTGATCGCCGCGACGCTCGCGATGCGCCTGGCCGGAGGCCTCCTCAACGTCACGAGCGTGGGCCTGCTCCTCGTGCTCGTCGTCGTGCTCGTCGCGGTGCGGATGGGCAGGGCGGGCGCGCTGGCGGCCGGGGTCACCGCGGCCACCACGTTCAACTTCCTCATCATCCCGCCGACGGGCACCTTCACGATCGCGGACCCCCTGAACTGGGTCTCGGTCGGCGTCTGCCTGGCGGTCGCCACCGCTGTCGGCGAGCTGTCCCTGAGGGCCCGCAGCCGCGCGGAGGAGGCCGAGCGCGCCCGGGCCGAGTCCGAGCGCCTGCTCCAGGAGCTCCGCGCGTCGTTCGAGCGCGAGGCAGAGGCCGAGGCGGCGCGCCGGAGCGATCGGGTCCGCACGGCGCTCGTCGACGCGGTCACGCACGACCTGCGCACCCCCCTGACGTCGATCAAGGCGTCCACGAGTGCGCTCCTCCAGCCACGGTCCGGACTGGACCAGCAGGCGCAGCAGGAGCTCATCGAGATCGTGGACCAGGAGGCCGACCGCCTGGACGAGCTGGTCGAGGACCTCATCGGCATCGCCCGCATCGAGTCAGGCGCCCTGCCGCTCGAGCGGCAATGGTGCGCCGTCGACGACATCGTCGCCACGGCCGTGCGCCGCGCCGCCGCCCGCCTCGCGCCGCACCCGTTGACGGTCGGCGTGCCGGCCGACGTGCCCGTCATCCACGTCGACGCCCGGGCGATCGTCGAGGCGCTCTACCAGCTGCTCGACAACGCGGCCAAGCACACGCCCCCTGGCGGCGCCGTCGCCGTGTCGGCGGTCCTCTTCCCCGGCGAGCAGGTCGAGGTCCGTGTGGACGATGAGGGCCCGGGCGTGCCGGCCGCTGACCGTGAGCGGGTCTTCGAGAAGTTCGTCCGCGGCGACGCCTCGCGGGAGTCCACGCCAGGGCTCGGCATGGGCCTGGCCATCGCGCAGGGCCTGGTCGAGGCGCACGGCGGCCGCCTGGGGGTCTCGGAGCGCCCGGACGGGGCCGCCGGCGCCCGCTTCTGGATCCGGCTGCCCATTGGCGACGAGGAACCGCTCGCCGCTCCCCCGCCGGAGCGCGAATGACCGCCCGGACCCGGATCCTGGTCGTCGACGACGAGCCGCAGATCCGGCGCGTGCTGCGCCTGGCCCTCGAGGCGCAGCACTTCGACGTGCGCACCGCGGCTGACGGCGCGGCGGCCCTCGACCTGTTCCACGACTGGAAGCCGCAGCTCGTCGTCCTCGACCTGACGATGCCCGAGGAGGACGGGCTGTCGGTGACGAGGCGGATCCGGCAGGAGTCGGACGTGCCCGTGGTCATCCTCTCCGTGAAGGGCGAGGAGCCGATGAAGGTCGCGGCCCTCGATGCCGGTGCCGACGATTACGTCACCAAGCCGTTCGGGATGGACGAGCTGCTCGCCCGCATCCGCGCGGCGCTCCGGCGCTCGAGTGCAGCGGCCGGCGCGACGGGCAGCCGGATCGCCGCCGGCGAGCTGGCGATCGACCTCGAGGCCCGGCGTGTCACGGTCCGCGGAGCGGACGTCCACCTGACGCCGAAGGAGTTCGACCTCCTCGTGTTCTTCGCGCGCCACCCGGGCCGGGTCCTCACCCACCGCGCGTTGCTGACCGCGATCTGGGGCGGCGACTACGCGTCGCAGACCGAGTACCTGCGGGTGTTCGTCGGGCAACTGCGCCGCAAGCTGGAGCCCGACCCCGCGCACCCCCGCTACCTGATCACCGAGCCCTGGATCGGCTACCGCTTCGACCCCGGCGCCTGATCGTCCTTACGAACTCCTTATCTTCCGCCCCGATCCTTCCTTAGCCCCAGCGCGGCAAAGTGAGGGCATGCCCCTGGCACGGCCGACCTCTTCCGATCGCTGGTGGCGGTCGAGGCCGGCCGCGTGCGGTCGGGCGCAATGCTGGAGGGCGTGTTGGTGATGGACGTCTGGATGCTCCTCCTCGGCCCCGCCGTCATGGCGGCGCTCCTTGGCTTCGTCCGGCTCTGCGATCGAATCTGACCATGGACACGATTCTCTTCTGCCTCAGCGTCGCGGTGGCGAGCTACCTCCTCTACGCGATGCTCCGCCCGGAGCGCTTCTGATGGCGCGCGAGATATCGGCGGTCCTGGTCCTCGTGGCCCTGACGGCCGCGTCGGCCCTGCCGCTCGGGTGGTACATCGCGCGGGTCGTGACCGGGAGGCGCACGTGGCTCGACCCGGTGCTCGGGCCCATCGAGCGCGCGGTGCTCCGTGTGACGGGAACCGACAGCCGGGAGCAGTCGTGGCAGGCCTATGCCGGCTCCCTGGTGGTCTCCAGCCTGGTGATGTGGGTGACGGGCTACCTGCTGCTCCGGATGCAGGGCCTGCTCCCGCTGAACCCCGACGGCATTGCCGGCATGGAACCGACGCTCGCCTTCAACACCATCTCGAGCTTCGTCACCAACACGAACCTGCAGCACTACTCCGGCGAGACGGGGCTCTCTTACCTGTCGCAGCTCGCGGTGATTGCCTTCCTGCAGTTCACGACCGCCGCCACGGGCATCGCGGCCGCGGTGGCCATCACCAGGGCGCTCGGCGGCAACCGGCAGGCGACGATCGGCAACTTCTACGTGGATTGCACGCGGGCTGCCGTGCGTGTCCTCCTGCCACTCGCCGTGGTGGTGGCGATCGTGCTGGTGTCGCAGGGCGTGCCGATGACGCTCGAGGGCGCCGTCCGCGCGGCCACGCCGGATGGCACGACGCAGGCGATCGCGCGCGGAGTGGTCGCGGCCGAGGTGGCCATCAAGCAGATCGGGACGAACGGCGGGGGCTACTTCGGCCCGAACTCCAGCCATCCCTTCGAGAACCCGACCCCGCTCACCAACGTCGTCGAGACCTGGGCGATCCTCGTGATCCCGATGGCGATGGTCGTCGCGCTCGGCGCGATCCTGCGGCGGCCCCGGCTCGCGGGAATGCTGTTCGCCGTGATGCTCGCGCTCTACGTGCCGCTGGCCGGCACCGCGGTCTCGCAGGAGACGTCAGGTTCGCCGGCGATGGCGGCGCTCGGCGTGACCGGCGGCGGTCCCATGGAAGGCAAGGAGGTGCGGCACGGCGTGGCGCTGTCGGCCCTCTGGGCCGTGTCCACGACGGCGACGTCGAACGGCTCGGTGAACGCGATGCACGACTCGCTGTCGCCGCTGGCCTCGCTGGCGCCGCTGACCGGCATGTGGATCAACGCGATCTTCGGCGGCGTGGGCGTGGGACTGATCAACATGCTCGTCTACGTGGTCGTCACGGTCTTCATCGCCGGCATGATGATCGGTCGCACGCCGGAGCTGCTTGGCAAGGCCGTCGACAGCCACGAGGTGAAGCTCGCCAGCCTCGTCCTGCTGCTGCACCCGCTGCTCGTCCTCGGCGGCACGGCGCTCGCCGCGCGGACGTGGACGTCGACGCCAGACCCGGGGACGGCGCTCGGCTGGCTGCACAACCCCGGCAGCCACGGCTTCACCGAGATGTTGTACGAGTTCTCGTCGGCCTCCGCCAACAACGGGTCTGGGTTCGAGGGGCTCGGTGACGACACGCCGTTCTGGAACATCGCGACCGGCCTCGTGATGCTCCTTGGGCGCTATGTCCCGATCATCGCGCCCCTGGCCCTGGCCGGCTCGCTGGCCGCCAAGCCGGTCGCCCCCGAGACCGTCGGGTCGCTGAACGTGGAAGGGCCCACCTTCGGCCTCACGCTCTGGTCCGTGGTGGTGCTGATCGGGCTGTTGCTCTTCATGCCGGTCGCCGTGCTCGGGCCCGTGCTCGAGTTCCTCAAGGGGCCTGAACCATGCCTCGCGACATCCTCCTGTCCCTGCGGTTCACGCTGGCGACGCTCCTCCTCTTCGGTGGCGCCTACCCGGCGCTCGTCCTGGGCACCGGACGCCTCGCGTTTCCCGCGCAGGCCTCCGGCAGCCTCGTGGAGCGTGACGGGGCGGTGATCGGCTCCGCGCTCATCGGCCAGCGGTTCGAGAGCGAACGGTACTTCTCCGGCCGGCCGTCGGCCGTGGACTACGACGCGGCGTCGGCTGGCGGGAGCAACCTGGCCACCTCCACCCCCGGCTACCAGGCGGCGGTCGCCGCCCGTGTCGCGGACGTCAGGCGGCGGGAGGGCTTGTCTGCCGGGACCCCCGTGCCCGCCGACCTCGTCCAGGCGTCGGGCGCCGGGCTCGACCCGCACATCTCTCCCGAGGCGGCGTACCTGCAGGTGCCCCGCGTGGCGCGAGCGCGCGGAAAGGACGAAGCAGACGTGCGGGCGGTGGTGGCATCCCGCGTGGAGCCCCCCTGGCTCGGCCTCTTCGGGGAGCCCCGGGTGAACGTCCTCCTGCTGAACCTCGCGCTCGATGAGGCCACGCGATGACCGCCCGTCCCGCACGCCGACTCTTTGATGCCGAGCTGAGCCGCGGCGCCGCGGTGGACGCCATCCTCAAGCTCGACCCCCGGATCCAGGTGCGCAACCCCGTCATGTTCGTCGTCGAGTTGGGCAGCGTGCTCACGAGCGGCATCTGGCTGTGGGAGCTCGCGGGAGGCCACGGCGAACCCCTCTTCACGGGACAGATCGCGCTGTGGCTCTGGCTCACGATGCTCTTCGCGAACTTCGCCGAGGCGATGGCGGAGGGGCGCGGCAAGGCGCAGGCCGCCTCGCTCCGGAAGACGCGGACGACGACGAGCGCCAACAGGCGCGGGGAGGACGGGGCCGTGAGTCGCGTGCCGGCCACCGACCTCCGGAGGGGCGACGTGGTCGTCGTGGCCGCCGGCGAGTTGATCCCGGCCGACGGCGAGGTGATCGAGGGAGCCGCGTCGGTGGACGAGTCGGCGATCACCGGCGAGTCGGCCCCGGTCATCCGCGAGTCCGGGGGTGACAGGTCCGCCGTCACCGGCGGCACGCGCGTGCTCTCCGATCGCATCGTCGTCCGGGTGAGCACGAATCCCGGGGAGACGTTCCTCGACCGGATGATCGCGCTCGTGGAGGGCGCGGAGCGGCAGAAGACGCCGAACGAGATCGCCCTCGGCATCCTGCTGAGCGCCCTGACCCTGGTCTTCCTGCTCGTGGTCGTGACGCTCCAGCCGTTCGCGCGGTTCTTCGGCGCCGCGGTGCCGGTGCCCGTGCTCGTCGCGCTCCTCGTCTGCCTCATCCCGACGACGATCGGCGCGCTCCTCTCGGCGATAGGCATCGCCGGCATGGACCGGCTGGTGCAGCACAACGTCCTGGCGATGTCCGGTCGCGCGGTGGAGGCGGCAGGCAACGTGAACACGCTGCTGCTCGACAAGACCGGGACGATTACGCTCGGCAACCGCCAGGCCGCGGCCCTGATGCCGGCGCCGGGCGTGAGCGCGGCGCAGCTGGCCGACGCGGCGCAACTGGCCTCCCTCGCCGACGAGACGCCGGAGGGTCGCTCGATTGTGGTCCTGGCCAAGGAGCAGCACGGCCTTCGCGGCCGCGACCTCACGTCGCCGGCGGCCCGCTTCGTGCCGTTCACGGCGCAGACGCGGATGTCGGGGGTCGACCTCGACGGACGCCGCATCCGCAAGGGCGCGACCGACGCCGTCGCGGCGTTCGTGGCCGGCGAGGGCGGCGCCGTCCCCCCCGAGGTGACGAGGGACGTGGACGCGATCGCGCGAAGCGGCGGGACACCGCTCGTCGTGGCCGAGGGCGGCCGCGTGATGGGCGTGGTGCACCTCAAGGACGTGGTGAAGGGCGGGATCCGCGAGCGGTTCGACCAGCTCCGCCGCATGGGCATCCGCACGGTCATGATCACCGGCGACAACCCCTTGACGGCCCGCGCGATCGCGACCGAGGCGGGTGTGGATGACTTCCTCGCGGAGGCGACCCCGGAGGACAAGCTCGCCCTGATTCGACGCGAGCAGGCCGACGGGCGCCTCGTCGCCATGACGGGCGACGGCACGAACGACGCCCCGGCGCTGGCCCAGGCCGACGTCGGCGTCGCGATGAACACGGGCACGATGGCGGCGAAGGAGGCGGGCAACATGGTGGACCTCGACTCGAACCCCACCAAGCTCGTCGAGATCGTCGAGATCGGCAAGCAGCTCCTGATGACGCGCGGCGCGCTGACGACCTTCTCGATCGCCAACGACGTGGCCAAGTACTTCGCGATCATCCCGGCCATCTTCCTGCTGGCATTCCCGGGGGCCGCCGGGCTCAACGTGATGCGGCTGTCGAGCCCCGAGTCGGCGATTCTCTCGGCCGTCATCTTCAACGCGCTCGTCATCGTCGCGCTCGTGCCGCTGGCGCTCAGGGGCGTCGAGTACGCGCCGGTTGGCGCTCAGGCCCTGCTCCGCCGCAACCTGCTGATGTACGGGGTGGGCGGGGTGGTGGTCCCGTTCGTGGGCATCAAGCTCATCGACATCCTCGTCGTCGCCGCAGGCCTGGCATGACCCCGGAGCCGCGCCGCCCGTCCGTCGAATCGCTCCTGGCCCGCGCCCGCGAGGAGGGTCGCGCCCGGCTGCGGGTGTACATCGGCATGGCCCCGGGGGTCGGCAAGACCTTCCGCATGCTCCAGGACGCGCACGACCTCCGCCGGCAGGGCCTCGACATCGTCGTGGGCCTCGTCGAGCCGCACGGGCGCGAGGAGACTGCCGCCCTGATCGGCGACCTCGAGCGCGTGCCGGAACGCGAGGTGCTCTACCGCGGGACGGTCATCCGCGAGATGGATCTCGACGGCCTGCTGGCGCGCGCGCCCGCCATCGCCGTCGTCGACGAGCTCGCGCACAGCAATGCGCCGGGATCGAGGCACGCGAAGCGGTACGAAGACGTGCTCGAGCTGCTCGACCACGGTATCGCGGTGATGACCGCCGTCAACGTGCAGCACCTGGAGTCGCTGAACGATGCCGTCGCCCGGACGACGGGCGTGCAGGTGCGGGAGACGGTGCCGGACTGGTTCCTGAAGCGCGCGGACGAGGTCGTGAACGTGGACGTCTCGGTGGAGACGCTCCGGTCCCGCCTGCGGCAGGGGAAGATCTACGGCGTCGAGAAGATCGAGCAGGCGCTCGGCCAGTTCTTCCGCAAGAGCAACCTCTTCGCGCTGCGCGAGCTGGCCCTCCGGCAGGTGGCGTCGACCCACGCCGACCAGGCCCAGGAGTACCGCGAGCGACGTGGCCTGGAGCCCCCGGCGCTGCCCGAGAAGGTGATGGTCTGCATGGCCTCGCGCGGCAGCGCCAAGCGGCTGCTGCGCACCGGATGGCGGATTGCCGACAAGGTCGACGGCGCGTGGTACGCGGTGTACGTCCAGACGCCCGTCGAGCGCCCGTCGCGAATCGACCCGGCCACCCACGTCGAGCTCGAGGAGAACATCCGCTTCGCCCGCCACCTCGGCGCGGAGGTCGTCCGCCTCGAGTCGCGGGACGTGGCGAGCGCGCTCGTCGACTTCGCGCGCCGCCAGGGCATGACGCACGTCATCTTCGGCCAGACGGCGCGCTCACGGTGGCACCAGCTCCTGCACAGGTCGATCGTCGACCGGTTCCTGCGCGAGGTGCGGGACGCCACGGTGCAGGTGGTGCCAACGGGCGAGTGACGGCGGCGGCCCGTCCCGGGCTCCCCGCTCCTCGCGCTCAATCTGCAATCTGCAATCTGCAATCTGCAATTCACTGATTGAGCACGTACTGCGAGAACCAGTCGAGGTTCTGCTGCATCGCGGCCTTGTTGGCCTTGGGCTTCGTCACGCCGTGACCCTCGCCCGGGAAGACCACCAGCTTCACGGGGACGCCCTGGTCGCGCAGGCCCTGGTACAGCTCGTAGGCGTTCGGGACCGGCACGCGCCGGTCGCCCGCCTTGTGCTGGATGAGCGTCGGGGTGTTCGCCTGCTTGATGTAGGTGATGGGCGAGGTGTCGGCGTAGATCTTCGGGTCGTCCCACGGCGTGGCCTTGAGGTACTGCCGCGTGAAGGGGTGGATGTCCGTGTTCACGTAGTAGGTCATCCAGTCCGAGATGCCCGCGCCGACCGAGATCGCCCTGAAGCGGTCGGAGTGGCGGGTCGTCAGGAAGGCCGAGATGTAGCCGCCCTGGCTCCAGCCCATCGACCCGACCCGCGCCGGGTCCACGAGGCCCGCGGCCGCGAGCGCGTCGATGCCCGACAGCACGTCCCAGGCGTCGCCGATGCCGAGGTTCCTCACGTTCAGCGAGCGGAAGGCCTCGCCGTAGCCCGCGCTGCCCCGGTAGTTCGGCTCGAGCACCAGCGCGCCCTTCGCGAGGAAGGCGTCGATCGGGTAGTAGCCCACGCCGTTCGAGTAGGGCACCGGGCGCGAGATCCCCGTGGGGCCGCCGTGGATGACGATGAGCAGGGGATAGCGCCGCCCGGCGACGAAGTCGGCCGGCTTGTGGAGGACGCCCTCGACCGCGGCCCCGTCCTGGCTCTTCCACCGGAAGACCTCGCGGGTGTGCGCGGGCCACGCCGTGGTCGGCGCGCCCTCGTGGCTCACCTTCACCGGCGCGAGGCGCTCGGCGAGCGGCGCGCGGTAGACCTCGGGGAACGCCGCCGGCCCCGACCCGACGAAGGCGGCCGCCGCCGCGTCCGGCGTGATCGAGAAGGCCGAGCCGATCCACTGGTCGCCGGCCGCGTAGCGCGTAATCGCCTTCGTCGCCGGGTCGAGGCGGAACAGGTAGGCCCACGTGTGCTGCGACGCCGAGAAGAAGAGCCCCCTGGGCGTCCACGCGAGGAGGTTCGGGTCCTCGTCGAAGGCCGCCGTCAGCGGCTCGGCGACGCGCGAGCCCGGGGTCGTGACCGCGATCTCGCTGTTCTGGAAGTAGTAGAACTCCTTCGCCATCGCGCTGACGAAGGCGAGGCGCGTGCCGTCCGGCGACCAGACGGGGTCGCTGTCGGGGCCGGCCTGGTCGATGACCACGCTGTTGGCGGCGGTCGCCACGTCGACCATCGAGATGTCGGCGCTGCCGCCGTCGGCCGGGTCGCTCGACGCGCGGTGGTCGTACGCGATCCGCGTGCCGTCCGGTGACCACGCGAAGCTGCCGACGACGAACGCGCCGGTGGTGAGCCGGCGGCTGGTCCTCGCCTCGATGTCGAAGACGTAGAGCGCCGACATCCGGCGGTCCTCGTCCTCGACCGAGTAATCGCCGTAGGTCTTCTTCCGCTCCTTGACCGCCTCGCTCACCGGGTCGGTCATCGTGTAGGCGAGGCGCCGGCCATCAGGGGACCACGCGAAGCGATTGACGCCCGTCTCCGTGTCGGTGAGGCGCTCGGCCTCGCCGCCATCGACGGCGAGCCTGTAGACCTGCGACTCGCCGGAACGATCCGAGACGAACCCCAGCCACTTGCCGTCCGGCGACCACGCGGGCTGGCTGCTGGACTTCGGCCCGCGCGTGAGCTGCCGCGCCGGCTCGTCCCCGCCGCCGAGCCAGATCTCGGTCCGGTACTCGTCCTCGTCCCAGTCGGGCCGGCGCACCGTGTAGGCCACGAGCCGGCCGTCAGGCGAGACGGCCGGGGAGCCGACCCGCCCGAGCTCGATCAGGGCATCGATGGACGGTTCGGCGGCCTGGCGCGCCTGCAGGCCGGTCAGGCCGAGGCCGCCAAGGGCAAGGATGAGCGCGAGTCGCTTCATGGAGTTACTCCCACGGGCCACAGATAACACAGATAACACAGATGACACAGATGACACAGATGCTCAGACAGCGCAGGTGCTCGGGTAACGCACGTGCTTCTCTCGATCCTCGAGACCTGGGAAATCCATTCGCCAATCGCCGGATCCGCCGATCGTCAATCGATCTTCAATCTGAGATCTGAAGATCTTAGATTGTGATGACGACCTTTCCGACGTTCTTGCGCTCCTGCATGCGGCGGTGCGCGCCCGCGACGTCGGCGAGGGGCCACTGGCTGTCGACGCGGGGGACCACGCGGCGGGCGGCCAGCTCGCCGACGAGGAAGTCCATGGCCGTCGCCAGCTGGCGCCGCTCGCTCCAGAGGTGCGCGATGTTCAGGCCGAAGACGCCCCGGTTCTGGTTGACCAGCGACATCGGCTTGAACCGCGGCATCGTCCACATGGCGCGCAGGACGGTCAGCCACTGGCGGCGCTCGCCGGGCGCCAGCGACGAGACGCCGATCATCACGAGGCGGCCGAGCGGCGCGAGCAGGCGGTACGAGTGCGCGAAGCTCGCGCCGCCGATCGGGTCGATCACGACGTCGGCGCCGCGGCCGCCCGTCACGCGCAGGACCTCGCGCCGGACGTCGGCGCGCCTGTCGATCGGGTGGTCCACGCCGAGCCCCCGGATCACCTCGAGCTTGCCGCCGGACGCGGTGCCCACGACGATGGCGCGGCGGAGGCGGCACAGGGCGGTCGCCGCGAGGCCGACTCCTCCGGCGGCGCCGCGGATGAGGACCGTCTCGCCGGCCTGGACGTTGGCCATCCGGTAGAGCGCGACGAGCGCGGTGAGGTGGCTCACGGGCAGCGCGGCCAGCTCGACGTCGCTGACCTCCCGCGGCGCGGCGAAGACCAGGTCGGCCGGCACGACGACGGTGTCGGCGTAGCCGCCGAAGCGCGTGAGGGCGACGACGCGGTCGCCGGGCATGACCCGCGTGACGCCGGGGCCGGCCGCGTCGATGGTGCCGGCCACCTCGTACCCCGGGCAGAAGGGCGCCGGGGGCGCGTCGGGGTAGAGGCCCATGCGCGCGAGGATGTCGGCGAAGTTCACCCCGGCCGCGCTGACCCTGATGCGCACCTCGCCCTCGCCCGGCACCGGGTCCGGGGTGTCGCGTAACTCGAGGACGTCGGGTCCGCCGTAGCGCGGGATGAGGGCCTGGCGCATGCTGGAGGGGGCCGGGCGGCGCCGGCCCGTCCTTCCGAAGGGTTGCGAGCGTAGCACAGTGGTGGGCCGCCGGGGCCCGGCGCCGTGTTTCGCCGCTATCTTCGCCCCCGGGGCCGGCGCCCTTCCTTGACAGGCCTCGTGCAGGGCGCTACAAGGGAAGACTGTCTTTCCATCTGTCCCCAAAGGTAAGGAGTTCCTCGATGCGCAAGATGCTCGCAGTCGCGGCCGGCGCCGTCTTCGTCGCCGCCCTTTCGGTTCCGTCGTTCGCGTCGGAGATGACGGTCAAGGGCGAGGTCGTCGACATCGCCTGCGCCACGAGCAAGGGCGAGGCCGGCCACGGCGACGGCCACGCCGCCTGTGCCATGTCCTGTGCGAAGCGGGGTCAGCCGGCCGGCATCATGACGGCCGACGCGATCTACGTGATCACGGGTGACTACGCGGCCGACAAGAACGCCAAGCTGCTCGACTTCGTCGCCAAGAGCGTCGTCGCCAAGGGCGACGTGGTGGAGAAGGACGGGCAGAAGATGATCAACATCACGTCGCTGTCGCTCGCCAAGTAGCAATCTCGCGCTTCGACTGCGTCAGCGCGAGAATCTAGATCAAGAATCTAGAACGAGGACGTACACACGAAGGGCCGGAGGATCGATTCCCCCGGCCCTTCGTGTTTCTTGATTCGTGTTTCTTGATGCTTACTTTGCCGCGACAGCGGCAACGGTCTCCCACGGCAGGCCCGGGCGGCCGAAGTGGCCGTAGTTGGTGGTCTGGCGGAAGATCGGGCGGAGCAGGTCGAGCTGCTCGATGATGGCGCGCGGGCGGAAGTCGAACTTCTTGACGAACTCCTCCGCGGCCCGCTCGTCGCCGGTGCCGAAGGTGTCGACCTTGACCGAGACGGGCTGCGCCACGCCGATGGCGTAGCCGACCTGGATCTCGGCCATGCGGGCGAGGCCCGCCGCGACGACCTGGCGCGCGACGTAGCGGCAGTAGTAGGCCGAGCTGCGGTCGACCTTGGACGGGTCCTTGCCGCTGAACGCGCCGCCGCCGTGCCGGCCCCAGCCGCCGTAGGTGTCGACGATGATCTTGCGGCCGGTGACGCCGGCGTCGGCCGACGGGCCGCCGTGCGTGAAGCTGCCGGTCGGGTTGACGTGGAGGTCGACGCCCTTCACCCACCAGTCGCCGAGCGCGCGCGGGCCGAGGTCCTCGCGGATGTACTCCGCGATCTCCTTCTGCTTCACGGCGGGCGTGTGCTGGGTCGAGACGACGACGCAGCTGACGCGGGTCGGCTTGTTGTCCTCGTAGACGACGGAGACCTGCGACTTGCTGTCGGGCCGCAGGAAGTCGACCTTGCCGGTCTTCCGGTCGTGGGCGAGCCCGTGGGTGAGCTTGTGCGCGAGCAGGATCGGCAGCGGCATGAGCTCGTCGGACTCGGCCGACGCGTAGCCGAACATGATGCCCTGGTCGCCCGCGCCCTGGTCACCGCTCAGGCTCGTCGTCGACGTCACGCCCTGGTCGATCTCGTTCGACTGCTTGGTGATGAGCGAGATGATCTTGAGCGTGCTGTCGCAGAACGGCTCGCTCGTGTCGGTGTACCCGATCTCCTTCACCGCGTCGCGGACGATCTTGTCGTAGTCCAGCTTCGCGTTGGTCGTGATCTCGCCGGCCAGCACGACGTGGTCGCTCTTGACGAGCGTCTCGCAGGCGACGCGGCTCATGGGGTCCTGCTCGAAGCAGGCATCGAGGACGGAGTCGGAGATGAAATCACACACCTTGTCGGGATGGCCCTCGGACACCGACTCGGACGTGAACGTGAACTGCGACATAAAGCTCCTTCGACCTGGATTCCAGCCTTGCGCCTCGCGGGCCGGCCACGCGCGGCGCGGTCCGGGGGCGTCCGAAAAACGAAAAAGCCCGCTGACTGTCCAGTCGCGGGCTTCGCGACTTAGATAGATGTTGGCCGCCGTCTCCATGGACGACTGGCCCGCGCGGCCCATCAAGTCGGGAAATCGCCGCGCAAACGACTGTTCAGTATCGCCCGTGCCGGGCAGGGTGTCAAGGAAGGGGTATCCTGCGGGCCATGCTCGTCGTGCTCGTCCACCACGCCCAGGCCGTCGGGCCGGATGTCGACCACATGCGCCCGCTCTCCGCCGAGGGGCGCCGCCAGGCGGACCGGGTGGCCGCCGCGCTCGCCGCCCGCGGCGTGGCGCCGGCCGTCGTCTGGCACAGCGGGAAGCTCCGCGCGCGGCAGACCGCCGAGGCCTGCTGGCGCGCCCTCAATCCCTTCGCCGCCTACGCCGCCGCCCGCGGCCTGCAGCCCTCGGACGCCCCGGAGGCCGTCGCCACGGCCCTCCTGGCCGAGGACCGCGACGTCCTGATCGCCGGCCACCTGCCGAACCTGCCGCGCCTCCTGCGCCGTCTCGTCACGGGCCACGACGATGGCGGCATGGAGGAATTTCCCGCTCATGGCGCCGTCGCGCTGGAACGGCGTGGCGACCGCTGGACGGTTGTCTGGGAAATCACAAAATCTGGAGATCTCGTGATCTTGTGATCTCGTGATTTGGATCTGGTTATCTCGTGATCTAGAGATCTGGGCCTCAGCTTCGCGATCGCTCGATCTGGCGGCGCGCCGTCAGATATCCCCCGGCCGCGCCGCCCAAATCACAAGATCACAAGATCACAAGATCACCAGATCACGAGATGCGCCGGCGTGGCGTCAGAACCCGAACGACACGCCCACCGTGCCTCTCCAGAACGAGAAATTGCCGAGCGAGATCGCGTTGATGGGCGAGACGTCCTGGAGCTGGCGGAAGTAGCGCACGTCCGCGCGCAGGCCGACGGCGCCGCCGACACGGAGGCCGCCGCCCGCGTTCAGCCCGAAGGCGCTGTCGGAGTAGGAGAAGATGTCGAGCGGTGAGCTCAGCGACGAGCGCATCAGGCCGACACCTCCGGTGATATAGGGCCGCACCGCCCCGCCGCCGGGCGCCACCACGAGGTTGGCCATCAGCGTCGTCTCGTTGCCGGTGCCCCCGAAGTCGAAGAAGTTCTCGCCCTCGGGCTCGAAGAAGTTCGGCGCGTAGCCGAGGTCGAGCTCGAGGCCCACGCCACTGTCGCCGAGCCACGTCGCCGAGGCGCCGTAGACGAGCGCGCGACCGGGGTCGTACCCGCCGAAGTCGACGTTGAACGTCGAGCCGATATAGGGCGTCAGCCAGGTGTCGGCGCTCGCCGTCCGCGGACTTGCGAACAGGCACGCCACGACCAGCAGCAGTGGCGCCAGACGGATGGATCCGCGCATGAATTACCTCCCGGATGTCCGGATTGAAGACAAACGCGGCCGTACGGCCACGCACACCAGGGAGGGAGCAAGGGCTGTACCACCCCAATTGGGGACATCTAGCGATCTCGTGATCTCGTGATTTGTTGTCTACGCCCGGACAACCGAGGCGCCAAATCACAAGATCACAAGATCACGAGATCACAAGATGTCTGATTTGCTATAGCTGGGCCCGCAGGAGCTCGTAGGCGCGTCGCACGTGGACCTCGGTGGTGTCGAGGTGGCCGATGGCGAGGCGGAGCGTGAAGCGGCCGTCGAGGCGCGTGTGGGAGAGGAAGATCTCGCCGCCGGCGTTGACGGCGTCCATGGCGCGCTGGTTGAGCGTCTCGAGCTCCGGCTCGGTCCAGGCGCCGTCGGTCCGCGCCGGGTGCAGGCGGAAGCAGACGACGCTGAACGGCACCGGCGCGAGGCGTTCCATGTCGGGGTCGCGGTCCACCCATTCCGCGAAGAGCCGGGCGAGCCGCATGTGCTCGCCGATGTGGCGGCGGAGCCCCTCGGCGCCGAAGTGCCGCAGCACCATCCACAGCTTGAGCGCGCGGAACCGCCGCCCGAGCTGCACGCCGGTGTCCATCAGGTTCCGCGCGGCCGACGGGTCGGTGGTCCGGAGGTACTCGGGCACCAGCGAGAAGGCCTGGCGTACCACGTCCATGCGCCGGCAGTAGAAGGCGCTCAGGTCGAAGGGCGTGAACAGCCACTTGTGCGGGTTCACGACGAGCGAGTCGGCCTCGGCGGCGCCGTCGAGCACGTGCCGGTACTCCGGGAGCATCGCGGTGACGCCCGCGTACGCCGCGTCGACGTGCAGCCACAGCCCCTCGCGCCGCGCGATCTCGCCGATGGCGGGCACCGGGTCGACGCTCGTCGTGGACGTGGTGCCCACCGTGGCCACCACCGCGAGCGGCATCCAGCCCGCCGCGCGGTCCTCCGCGACGGCCGCCGCGAGCAGGTCCGGCCGCATGCGGAACTCGGCATCGCCGGGGATCTTGCGCAGGCCCTGCTGGCCGAGCCCGAGCAGCAGCACGGCCTTGTCGATCGACGAGTGGGTGTGCTCCGAGCAGTAGACGCGGTACCGCGGCAACTCGGGCCGGCCGGCGAGGCCCTGCTCCCGCACGCCCGGCACGGCGGCCTCGCGCGCCGCCGCGAGCGCGTGCAGCGTCGAGATCGAGGCCGTGTCGTAGATGACCCCCTCGAACGCGGGCGGCAGGCCCATCAGCTCGCGCAGCCAGCCGAGCGACACCTCCTCGAGCTCGGTGGCCGCCGGCGACGTCCGCCACAGCATCGCCTGCTGGTTGAGCGCCGACGACAGCAGGTCGGCCAGGATCCCGGGGCCGCTGGCCGTGATCGCGAAGTAGGCGAAGAACCCCGGGTGGTTCCAGTGCGTCAGGCCGGGCACCAGCACGCGCTCGAAGTCGGCCAGCACCTGCGCGAAGGGCTCCCCGTGCTCGGGTGCGTGCGCGGGGAGCTGGCCGCGGATCTCCCCGGGCGTGACCCGCGAGAGCACGGGGTACCGCTCCGGGTGCGAGAGGTACTCGGCAATCCAGTCGACGAGGGCGTGGCCGTTGGCGCGGAACTCTTCTGGCGTCATCGCAATGCGGGGGTCAGAATCAAGCCACGAAGATCACGAAGGACACGAAGCGGACTTTCTTCGTGCCCTTCGTGGCGTGTCTTGTAATCCCTCAGGGCTTGTGCTGGCCGATGTAGTCCAGCGCGAACTTCTCGAGCGCCGGGCTCGTGAGGCCGATGAGGTGCGCCTCGGCCGTCGCCTTCTCGATGGTCCACTTGTCCTGCAGCACGCGCTTGACGAGCCACACCATGCCGACGCGGTTGGCCGAGGCGCAGTGGATGAAGACCGGCTGGTTCGCCTTGGTCGAGACGACCTGGAGGAACTGGTCGACGATCGCGGGGTCCGGGCTGCCGCCGTTGATCGGCAGGTGGAAGTACTTCAGGCCGACGGCCTTCGCCTCGGCCATGCTGGCCTCGACGTTCGCCCCGCGCTCGCTCGACTGGCGGAGGTTGACGACGCTCGTGAAGCCCTCCTTCTTGAGGGCGTCGAGCGCCTGCACGTCGGTAGCGCCGCCGCACGCGACCACCGCGTCGACCTGCGTGTAGTTGTTGATGCCGGGGTGCTCCCGCTTTTCCTGGCCCGCCCACGCGGCGACCGAGACGAGCGAGGCGACGGCGATGGCGGCGGCGGTCAGTGCATGAGAACGGCGCATGATCAGTCCCTCCAGGGCCCGATCATACGCCGTCCCGCCCCGGGTGTGCCGGGCTGACGGGCCGTCTCGACTGATTCAGCACCATGCACGGCGGTGCGCCACTAGTCCTTGTCGACGGTGACCGTGACCGGCGCCTGGATGCGGACGCTGAGCGTCGTGCCGGCGGGCAGCACCGCCGGGTTGCGATCGCCCGCCATGGCCGCCGCGGTGCCGCCGGCCGCGCCCACCGCGCCGCCGATCGCCGCGCCGCGCCCGCCGCCGAGGATCGCGCCGAGGATGGCGCCGCCCACCGCCGCGCCGCCGATCTTGGCCGCGCTCTCCTTGCCGGGCGACTGGCCCTGCCGGATGATGGCGTCGGTCTTGATGGGCAGCCGCGTGCCGTCGGCCAGCACCACGGTGTGGAAGCGCACCGCGAGGTGCGCGACGTCCTTGAGCTTGCCGCCCTGGTCGACCTCGATCACCGAGCCGCGGACGAGCGCGCCCGACGGGATGGCGACGCGGTCGCCGACACGGATGTCGCGCGTGACGCGGGCGTCCACCTCGTCTTCCACCCGCGCGTAGTCGCTCGACGTCGTGCGCTCGACCTGCAGGCCGAGCACCGAGTCGGCCGGCACGAGCAGGTCGAGGAACTCGGGTTCCGGCGGGGCCGGCGGGGGCTCGGGTGCCCGCTCGGGGACCGACTGGCTGATGGGCGGCCGCGCCTCCCACATCGAGCCGCCGGGCTGGTCCGACAGGTCGGGCGGCGGCGCCGGCGGCGCCAGCGGCTCGGTCGCGGCGGGGGCGGGTCGCCGCGGGGCCGGCGGCGGGGGCGCCGGCGCACGGGGCGCCGGGCGGGGCCGTTCGGCGGCCGGTGCCGGGGCCGGCTCCACCTCAGGCGCCGGTTCGGTCGCGGGCGCCGGGGCCTCGATGATTCCTTCAGAGGCGGCGACCGGCTGGCCAGCCGCGCCGACGAGGGCCGGCGGCGTCATCTCGGCCACGACGTCCTGCGGCGTGGCGCCGGCGTCGGCCGCGTTGTGCCGGACCGCCAGGTAGGCTCCGCCGGCCGCCGCGGTGAGGCAGCCCGCCGCGAGCGCCCCGAACACCAGCTTGTTGATTCCCATACGGTTGCTCCTGCCCCGCCGAGGGGGCTTGCGGGACTGAGAGCAAGGGCTGTACCGGGTCCACCTGCCCGCAACTGCCCGCAAGTCTACATGCGAGGCCCGCCGGGGGGCCGGACGTGTCCCTTCGCGGTGATGCGGCCTGTCCCATCGGGGGGCCGTCAACGAGCCGCGCCGTAGGCAGACGGCAGGCGTATACTCACCGGATTGAACGCTCGGTCAGTCCGCCGGGGACCCAGGCCCCGGCACGTCGCCGCCTTCATTTTCCGCTTCGATCTCGATCCCAGGGAGGACAGCATGCCCAGCACCACCACTCCGGCCCGCCGCGCGGGATGGCCGGCCGCGGGCCTCGCCGTGGCCATGGCCCTCGGCGTCTTCGGCGCCGCGGGCCTCGACGCCCAGTCGGCCGCCCGCCAGCAGCCGGTGGACCAGGAGTACACCGCGAAGATCAAGGAGTACCTCCAGGACGCGCGGATCACGACCGAGCTGGTCGACCACCTGCCTGCCTCCGCCACGGTCCCCACCCCCCTCACGTTCCACGGGCGCATCGTCGGGACGCCGGGCGAGCTGACGTACGCGAAGGACATCCACCGGTACCTGAAGGCGCTGGCCGACGCGTCGCCGCGCGCGAAGTACTGGACGATCGGCACGACCGAGGAAGGCCGCGAGATGGTGATGCTGGCCATCGCGGACGAGGCGACCATCAAGGACCTCGACAAATACAAGGGGATGCTGCACCAGCTGACCGATCCCCGGGTGACGAGCGAGGCGGACGCGCAGAAGCTGCTGAAGACGGCGAAGCCGATCTACTGGCTGACGAGCGGCATCCACTCGCCGGAGACGGGCGGCCCGGAGATGCTCCAGGAACTGGCCTACCGCCTCATCGTCGAGGAGACGCCGTTCGTCCAGCAGATCCGGAACAACGTCATCACCTTCATCACGCCGGTCATCGAGGTGGACGGCCGCGAGAAGGAGGTCGACACCTACTACTACAACAAGACGCTCCCGCGGGGTGCGCAGCGGCTGCCGCTGATGTACTGGGGCAAGTACGTCCAGCACGACAACAACCGCGACGGCATGGGCCAGTTCCTCGACCTGACGAAGAACTCGACGAAGACCTTCCTCGAGTGGACGCCGACGGTGATGCACGACCTGCACGAGGCGCAGACCTACCTGTATGCGTCGACCGGCACCGGCCCGTACAACGAGGCGCTCGACCCGATCACGACCGACGAGTGGTGGCTGCTGGCAAAGACCGAGGTCATGGAGATGACCAAGCGGGGCGTGCCCGGCGTGTGGACCTACGGGTTCTACGACGGCTGGGTGCCGAACTACCTGTTCTTCATCGCGAACGCGCGCAACTCGATCGGCCGCTTCTACGAGGTCCAGAGCTACGGCCCCGACAACTACGAGGTGCGGCCGGGCGCGACGACGACGAGCCGCGAGTGGTTCCGGCCGAACCCGCCGCTGCCGCAGATCAAGTGGGGGCCGCGCAACAACACGAACATCCAGGAGTCGGCGCTGCTCTTCGCGCTCAATCACGTCGCGAAGAACCGTGAGCTCTACCTCGAGAACTACTGGCTCAAGAACAAGCGGTCGATCGAGAAGGGCAAGACCGGGCCGGTGAACGGCTGGGTGATCCCGGCCGGGCAGCGCCGCAAGGCGGACGCGGCCGACGCGGTCAACGAGCTGATGCGCCAGGGGCTCGAGGTCCACCGCGCGACGAGCGCGTTCACGGCGGGCGGCGTCGAGGTGCAGGCGGGCGACTACGTCATCCGCGGCGACCAGCCGTACCGGACCCTGGCCGACATGTACCTCTCGGTGCAGAACTACGCGCCGGCGAACCCCCGGCCGTATGACGACACCGGGTGGACGTTCCAGTACATGCGGAACGTGAAGCTCCAGGCGGTGGCCGACCCGGCGCTGCTGACCCAGCCGATGACGCGGCTGACCGGGCCGGCGAAGGCGCCCGGCGGCATCACGGGCACCGGGCCGGTGGTCATCGTGGACCACACGACCGACAACAACCTGATGAAGTTCCGCTTCGAGCACGCCTCGGTGAAGATGCAGGCGGCCGAGGCGGACTTCGAGGCGGCGGGCCACACGTTCCGCGCCGGCGCCTTCATCATCCCCGACGCGGACCGCGCGGCGATCGGGCCGGCGCTCGAGGCGCTCGGCCTCTCGGCGTGGGCCGAGGCGACCCCGCCCGCCGTGAAGACCCACGACCTCGACGTGCCGCGCATCGGCTACGTCCACAGCTGGCAGCGGACGCAGGACGAGGGGTGGGTGCGGGCCGCGCTCGACACCTACGGCGTGCCCTACACCTACTTCGGTGACATCACGCTCCGCGAGGGCCACCTCCGCGAGAAGTACGACGTCATCGTCTTCCCGCACGTCGGCGGGTCCGCGCAGTCGATGGTGAACGGCATCGCGAAGACGTCGGACACGCCGCTTCCGTACAAGAAGACCGCCGAGACGCCGAACCTCGGCACGCCGGACGAGGCCGACGACATCCGCGGCGGCATGGGCCTCGAGGGCCTGATGGAGCTGATGCAGTTCGTCCGCCAGGGCGGGGCGCTCATCGTCGAGGGCGCGACCTCCACGATCTTCCCGGAGTACGGGATCACGCCGACGGTGCAGGTCGAGGACTCGAGCCGCCTCTTCGCGCGGGGCTCCGTCATGCGCGGGACCATCAAGGACCCCGGAAGCCCGATCGCCTATGGCTATGCCGGCACGCAGCTGCCGGTCTACTTCAACCAGGACCCCGTGCTGAGCGTGTCGACCGGCCCCGGCGGCTTCGGCGGGTTCTTCGGGGGCGGCGGTCCCGGCCTGCCCGGCGTCGGGCAGAACGTGACGCCCATGGCGAACTCGCCGCTGCACATCGCTCCGCTCGACCCGGATGACGCCTCGTCGAAGCCGGCGCGGTCGCAGGCCGACGAGATGGCGGCGTTCCGCCAGATGGCACGCGCCTTCGGGATCAACATCCCCGAGTCGCAGGCCCGCGTCATCCTCGCGTTCCCGCAGAACCCGAACGACATGCTGCTGTCGGGGACGCTCGCCGGCGGGCAGGTGCTGTCCAACCGCGCGCAGGTGATCGACGCGCCGGTCGGCGACGGCCACGTCGTGATGTTCGCCATCCGCCCGTTCTGGCGGTGGCAGACGCAGGGCACGTTCTTCCTCGGCTTCAACGCGATCCTGAACTGGAACGACCTGTCGGCCGGCAAGGCGGAGGCAGGCACGGAACAGTAGATCTCAGATCTCAGATCTCAGATCTCAGATCTCAGATTGCAGATTGAGGAGATGAGGACGGGAGGCTGGGGCGAGCGAGACGCGGACTCGCCCCAGTCCTCCGTGACGACAGCTCAGTCCGACTCGACCTCGACCCCTTTGTGATGCTCCCGTTCGAGGTCGACGAGGAACGTCGTCTCGAGGATCAGTGGCCCACCTGTCTGACGGGGTGTATAAGATGGGGCCAGGGCGGGTGCCGCGCGCGTCCGCCCCGGCTCCGCCATGACACGTGTTCTCGTCGCGGACGATGTCCCCATCGTGCGAGAGGGCCTCAGCAGCCTCATCAGGGGTGAGGCCGATCTCACGGTTTGTGCCGAGGCGTCCAGCGTCGGCGAGGTACTCGCGCGCGTGCGCGACACGAGATCCGACCTCGTCCTGCTCGGGTTGATGGCGACCGGGCGGGGGGGGCTCGACGCCCTGTCCGAATTGCGGCGCGTCCACCCACGCACGCCGGTCCTCGTCTTCAACATGCTGCCGGACGACTCGCTCGCGGTTCGGGTCATCCGGAGCGGCGCGGCGGGCTACCTCTCGCGCGGCTCGGCCGCGCGCGAGGTGATGGCGGCGATCCGGGCGGTGGCCGCGGGCCGGCGGTACACCAGTCCCGCGGCCGGCACGCACCTCGCCTCGGTCCTGGTGGGGGAGACGGCACGGGCCCTCCACGAGGAACTCTCCGACCGGGAGTTCCAGGTGCTGCGCCAGCTCGCGAGCGGCTACACCCTCACCGAGATTGCCGAGACGCTGTCGCTCAGCGTCAAGACGATCAGCACCTACCGTACGCGCGTGCTCGCGAAGCTCGGCGTCGGCTCGACGGCCGGCCTCGTCCGCTACGCCATCGAGCACCGCCTCGTCTGAGGCGTGTCGGAATCGTCCTACACCGAATCGGGCGGATGATCCCTCGTCCGGCGAGTCCTCCGGGACGATTACCCCTGCACACGTCCCCGGTGTCCGGTCCCCCGGCTACTGGGTCAGCCAGAGGTAGTCACCATGAAGCGGTTCGCGTCCCTCACCATTGGAGCCCAGCTCCTGATCGGATTCCTCTTCACGGCGGCGATGTCGCTCGCCGTCGGGTACTCGGGCATCAGCAGCGCGAGCACGGTCAACACGATGCTGAACGCGCTCTACGAGGACAACCTCGTCCCGATCGTCGATGTCTGCAACGCGAACCTGAACGGCGTGTACCACAACCGCGCGCTGTACGACCTGGTCATCGAGCCGGACCGCGCGCGGATGCAGGGCATCGTCGAGGAGATGTCGGACCAGCAGCGCCAGATGACGGCGAAGCTCGACGCCTATCGCAAGACGAACCTCTCGGAGGAGGAGCGCGCGGTGCTGCAGCGGTTCGACGAGGCGTGGCCGGTCTACGAGTCGGCCGCGAACAGGGTGGTGACCCTCGCCCTCGACGCGAAGAACGACGAGGCGATGGCGATCGTCAATGGCGAGCTGCAGCAGAGCTTCTCGGTCGTGGACGGCCTGCTGACGGACCTGGTGAACGTGAACCGGGGGCTCGGCGAGAAGGCGTACGTGGAGAGCGACGCGGTCTACTCGCACGGCCGAACGGTCATGCTGCTCGTGGTGCTGGGCGCCTTCGTCATCGGCGCGGGGGCCGGTCTCGGCCTGCGCACGCTGATCGGCCGCCGGCTGACCGTGCTGACGGGCGAGCTGCGGGAAGGCGCGGAGCAGGTCGTCGCGGCGTCGAGCCAGGTGTCCACGTCGGCCCAGACGCTGTCGCAGGGCGCCACCGAGCAGGCGGCCTCTCTCGAGGAGACGTCGGCGTCGATGGAGGAGATGGCCTCGATGACGCGGCGCAACGCCGAGAACGCGCGCCAGGTGTCTGACCTCGTGGCCGCGATGGACGAACGGGTCTCGCTGTCGGGCGCCGCGCTCGAGCGGATGGTCGGGTCGATGCGCGCCATCCAGGAGTCGAGCACCAAGGTGTCGCGAATCATCAAGACGATCGACGAGATTGCGTTCCAGACGAACATCCTCGCGCTCAACGCGGCGGTCGAGGCCGCGCGCGCCGGCGAGGCGGGCATGGGCTTCGCGGTGGTCGCCGACGAGGTCCGCAACCTGGCCCAGCGCTCCGCGCAGGCCGCCAAGGACACGGCGGAGCTCATCGAGGAGTCGCTGGCGACCGCCAGTGGCGGAGGGGCGCAGGTCGACGAGGTCGCCTCCGCCATCCAGAGCATTGTCGGCAGCGTTGGCGAGGTGCGCGAGCTCGTGCAGCAGGTGACCGACGCCAGCGGCCAGCAGTCCCAGGGGATCGACCAGGTATCCCAGGCCGTCAGCCAGATGGAACGCGTCACGCAGACCACCGCCGCCACGGCGGAGGAGGGCGCGGCCGCGGCCGAGGAGCTGAACGCCCAGGCGGAGACGTCGCTGTCCGTCGTCGCCCGGCTGGAGGCGATGGTCGGCGTGACCCAGGCGGCGCGGGGCGGCGTGGTCCGATCCGGGGGGACGGGCCACGCCGCCGTGGTGCTCCGCCGCGCGGCCTGAGCGCTGCTGTGTTCTGCTTTCTAACTTCTAACTTCTAACTTCTAACTTCTAACTTCTAACTTCTAACTTCTAACTTCTAACCTCTAACTTCTCTGGCGTGGAGGATCCGCGTGTTCCTCACGGCCGACACCGCGAAGACGACGAGGAGGCCGGCCGCGGCGGCCAGGGCGCCGGGGTCGTAGAGCCCCACGCTGCGGCCGAGAATCACCAGGTGCGGCGAGGGGTGGAACGCGAAGGTCGCCGCGTTGCCCAGGGCGAGCAGCAGCCGCAGCTCCGTGGGGCCGCACCCGAAGAAGGACAGGCGGAAGGTGCCGACACAGTAGGCGGCGAGGTAGACCTCGATGCTCAGCAGGAAGTACGCCGCGAGGAAGCTGGCGGCCACCACCGGGCTCAGGAATCCCCCGGCCGCCATCCCCGACACCAGCGCGGCGATGCCGACCACGTCCACCACGTGGTCGACGTAGAAGCCGTACCGCGGCCGCTCGACCCGGCGATGGCGGGCGAGCGTGCCGTCAAGGCTGTCGCCGTACCAATTGACGGCGAGCGCCAGGTTTGCGAGCCAGAGCGCCCACGGCCGGGAACCCGCGACGGCGTAGGCCACACCGCCTGCGGTCATCGCGCCGAGGGCCAGGAGCGTCAGGTGGTCCGAGTGGATGCCGGACGGGATCCGCGTGACGAGCCACGCGAGCGTGCGCCCCTCGGCGCGCGCGGTCAGCCCGCTGATGATCCGCGTGGCATGCGTGAAGCCGGGCACCCGGGCCGGCGAAGCGAGGGGTGACGTTGCCATGAGAACCTCCTGTCCCCCAGTGCGCGAAATGCCGGCACCCTGGCTCACGCCGGGACGGTGAGCCCGAATCGGGCGCGTTCACGCACTTGGGGGTATGGAAGCGTCACTCGACAAACGGCTGGTGGCGGCGTTCGTCGTGGCCTGCGGATGGACCGTCGCCGGCGCGGCGGCGGCCGCGCCAGACCTCGTCCCGCTGCCGCCCGAGACCGGGCGCGCCTGGGCGGCCTACACCGGCGCCGTCCGGGCGGCGCTCGACGCCGGCGTGTCAGGCGCTGGCTTCGTGAGCGTGGAACGCGGGCGAGACGGCAGCGCGGCGCGCGAGGCGCTCCGCCGGGGCGCACTCGTTGTCCAGCCGGTCGAGACACCGGCGGACGTGCCCGGGGGAGAGGTAACCCACTGGCGAGGCGCGGTCCTGGTGCCAGGCGCGCGCATCGACGACGTCCTGCGGCGCCTGGCGACCGAGCCGCCCGACACGCGCCAGGAGGACGTCGTCTCGGCCTCCGTGCTGCAGCCGGGGCCTGTCGCGATGCGAGTGGCCCTTCGGGTGCGGCGGCGGAAGGTCATCACGGCGGTCTACGACACCGAGCACCTCGTGACGTTCCGCCGGCTGGACGCCAGCCACGCCACCAGCCACAGCCGGGCCACGGCGATCGCCGAGATCGCGGACGCGGGCACGCCCGCCGAGCGCCGGAAGACGGCCGACGAAGACCGCGGCTTCCTGTGGCGGTGGGAAGCGGCCTGGCGATACGAGCAGCGGCCCGACGGGCTCGTGGTGGAGTGCGAATCGCTGACGCTCAGCCGGCCCGTGCCGCGGCTCCTCCGGCCCCTCGTCTCGCGCGTCGTCGACGGTATGGCGCGCGAGTCGATGACGGAAACGCTCGAGGCGTTCCGGGCGCGGTTCAGCGATCCGGCCCCCGGCGGGCCGCCCGGGCTGTCGCCGGCTCCACGACCGCCCACGTCACGGTGACGACGACGCTTGCGCCGAGGAGGACGACCGAGAGGAGCGTGTCGCCGCCTGCGGCGAGCAGGCCGGCCACGCCGAGCGCGGCGGACATCGCGACGTCGGCCGCCCGCAGCCACGGCCGCGTCGCCCGGCCGTGCGAGAGCCACTCGCCAGGCGACACACGCGAGACGAACCACGCATGCAGCCGCAGCGCGCCCGCCCCGAAGGCGGCGACGACCGCGAGCAGCAAGAGGCCCCGGCCCGCCGGCGGGCCGATGCGGGCCTCGGCCAGCCACACCGGGTAGAGCAGCGCGGCATACGCGACGGTTGCCGCCGCCTGGTGGAATTGCCACCAGCCGAGGGCCGAGGCGCGCTCCCGTACCGGCTCGCGCCCGCCATCGCCGTCGACGAGCGCGGCGAAGGCCGCCGCGAGCGCCGCGGTGGACGGGTACCGGTCCGCGGGGTCTTCGGACAGGCAGCGAGTCACGATGGCATCGAGCGCCAGCAAGCCGGGCGGGGGCGGGTGCAGGGCGTCGGCCAGCCGCGGCGGGGCGGCGTTCGCCCGGGCCCGGGGCCGGTGGCCGGTGGCGAGTTCCCAGACGAGCACGCCGAGCGCGTACTGGTCGACGCGGAAGTCCCCATCGTCGCCACGCCGCTGCTCGGGCGCCATGTACGCGGGCGTGCCGAGGCGGGGCTCGCCGTCCACGACGGGCCCGTTTGCCAGGCGCGCGATGCCGAAGTCGAGGATGGCCACCCGCCCGTCCGGGCCGCGCACGACGTTCTCGGGCTTGAGGTCCCGATGGACGATGCCGCGGTCGTGGGCAGCGGCCAGCGCCCCCGCGACGCCCGCGGCCGTCGCCACCACGCGGCTGACGGGCAGCGGCCCGTGGTCCAGTTCCGCGCGCAGCGTCTCGCCACGGATGAACTCGGACGCGATGTACAGGGCGCCGCCGAACTCCTCGAGCGCATAGACCGTGGCGATTCCGGGATGACTCAGCGCCGCGGCGGCCCTGGCCTCGCGTGCCAGGAGCGCGCGCCGCGCGGGGTCGGCGGCGTGCGCCGGCGCGATGGCCTTCAGCGCGACGGTGCGTCCCAGGCGCGTGTCTTCCGCGAGGTACACCACGCCCATGCCGCCCGCGCCGATCTCGCGGACGATGCGGTACGGGCCGACGCGCGTCTCGGGCCGCGGCGGGGCGGGGCCGGTGGCGGGTTCCAGGAACGTCTCCGCGTGAGCGTGGTAGTCGAGGAGTGACTCGACCTCGGCGCGCAGCGCCTCGTCGCCGCCGCAGGTCTCGTCGATGAACCGCGCGCGATCGCCGGAGGGCAGCGCTGTCGCGTCATGGAAGATGGCCGAGACGCGCGCCCAGGACGTGCCGGGCTCCGGCGCGCTCATGTCACGCCCTCGGTCAGGGCTCGCAGCAGGAACGCGCGCGCAAGGGCCCAGTGGCGCTTCACCGTCGCCGGGGAGAGCGCCATGGCCTCGGCTGTCTCCTCGAGCGTGAGTCCGCCGAAATAGCGCAGCTCGACGACCCTGGCCAGCTGCGGATCGCGCGCGGCCAGCGCCTCCAGTGCCTCGTCGAGTGCCACGAGGTCGAGCGCGTCGGCTCGCCCGGGTCCGAATCCCGGGGCCTGTGCCGACTGCAGGAGCAGGGTGTCGAGCGGCAGCGGCCTGGCGCCGTCGCCGCGCTTGGCGGCGCCGCGCGCGCGGGCGCGCTCGACGAGCAGGCGGCGCATCGCGATGGCGGCGAAGGCCACGAAGTGCGCCCGCGATTCCCAGTGCGGCGAGGGCCCCCGCGCCATCCGCAGGTAGGCCTCGTGGACGAGTTCGGTCGCCTGCAGCGTCCGCGCGCGCTCGTTGCGCATGTAGCGGTCCGCCAGCCGCCTGAGCTCCTCGTAGACCTCGCCGACGGAGGGCGCCGGGGCGCGGGTGCCGCCCGAATCAGGGGATGCCACGGCCTCCGATTATCGATCCGAACCGGTGGTGATCAATCGCCCCCTGCGGCTTGGGGCCGAGGCAGTTGGGCCGAGGCCCGCGCGCCCGCGATGGTGAACGCGGTGACGTGGTCGGCCGCCGCCGGCACATCGTCGGCCACGCGGGTCCACAGGGCGGGGACGCTTGGTGGCAGGGGGCGCGCGAAGACGAGGATCTGGCCCTGGAGGCTGGCGACCGCGCGGAAGACGCGGTCGTCGTCCGGCGGCAGCCCCATGATGGCGGCGAGCAGGCCGGCGAGGTGGGCGTGCCGCGGGCGGATGACGTCGCGCATGACGACGTCCAGCGCGCCCGTGGGGTCTTCGAGCTCGCGCGTGATGAGCTTGTGGATCCACGCCAGGTGCCGGCCACCGGTCACGCGCGCGAGGAAGACGCGGACGAACTCGCCGAGCGCCTGCTCGGCCGGCAGCCCCTGTCCCGCGTCCATCGCGAGCTGGTTGGTGTCGCGCATTGCCGCGACGGCGACGTCGACCACCGCGCCGTACAGCCCGAGCTTGCCGCCGAAGTGGTAGTTCACGGCCGCGACGTTGGCGCGGGCCGCCCGGCAGATCTCGCGGACGGTCACGCGCTTGAATCCGCGGTCCGCGAAGAGGCCCGTGGCCGCCGTGACGAGGCGCTCGCGCGTGGGGTCGGGCGGCGCGGCGGCCGCGCGGCGGTCGTGTCCGGGCATGTCGTCAGATCGTCCGCTTGAAGAGGAGCGTGGCGGCCGTCATCGCGACGGTCGAGAACACCAGCAGGAACGCCAGGTCGTAGCCGATGGCGGCGAGGCTGGTGTTCTTGAGCAGCAGGCTCTTGAACGCGTGCACGGCGTAGGTGAACGGGTCGGCGACCGCGATCGCCTTCAGCCACGGCGGGAACGCCTGCTGCGGGTAGACGGCGCCGCTCGGGAAGTACAGGAGCGTGTTCAGCACGCCGAAGATCGCGCGCGGCAGCAGCGGGTCGCGCACGCGCACCATGATCAGGAACATCATGCTGACGAGCGCGAGCGCCGTCACCACGATGACCACGAAGAGGCGCGCCAGCCGCGCCGGGTCGAAGGCGTGCGGCACCCCCGCGATGAGCGACCCGATCGTCATCAGGACGACGCCCGCGAGCACCGCCTTGATCGCGCCGGAGATGTTGAAGCCCGCGATCAGCTCGAGCCGGGTGATGGGCGTCACGAGGTAGCCCTCGTGGAGGCCGCGTGCCTTGTCGTCGATGAAGATGATGCCCCCGCCGATCATCACCATCATGAAGATCGACATCACGATCGTGCCCGGCAGCAGGTACTGCACGTACGGCACGTACGGGTACAGCTCCACGAGGTCGAGGCGCGGCTTGGCCGAGGTCCGCGCCGGCACGGCCGGGGCGCCGAGCGCGCCGACCACGCCGTTCATCGACGCGCCGAGCGTCGCCGCCACGAAGCTGTCGGTGTTGTCGGAGATGAGCGCGAGGCTGGGCTCGCGGCCCGCCACGACCTTGCGCGAGTAGCCCGGCGGGATCGTGAGCACGCCGTTGACCCGCCCGTCGCGCAGCGCCTGCAGCGCCTCGCCCTCGTCGGCGAAGCTCACCGTGCCGAACGTCCGCGCGTTGGCGCCGACCGCGCCCGTCAGCTCGCGCACGCGCACGGCCGGCACGCCGTGGTCCTGGTCCACGACGGCCACGGTCAGGTCCTTCACCTGCCCGCCGAACGCGTAGCCGAGCACGACGAGCTGGACGACGGGGAAGACCAGCGACACGACGATGAGGAACGGACTCCGGCGAAAACGCCGCAGCTCGCGTTCGATGATCGCCCAGGTTCTGTGCATAGCTAGTCGCCGGTATCCATTGAAGCGTTCTCATCCACGACGAATTCCGTCCGGGGCCGAACGGCCGCGACAACGGAGCGGCCGGCAGGACGTGGGAGCTGGCACCCCATTCAACGGTTCCGCCGCATGAAGCCGAAGTCGTGGTTCGCCGTGTCCGAGACGGCGTCCCGGAGGTCGCGGCCGGTGTAGTGCACGAAGACGTCGTCCAGGGTGGTGCTCTGCACCGAGAGCGACTGCACCGTCAGGCCGGCCTCGGCCGTCCGCGCGACGAGCGCCGTCACCGTCGCCGGCCCGTTCGCCGACGCGACCCGGAACACGTGGTCGTGGCACGAGACGGTCTCGACGTGCGGGAGCGCGCCGAGCACGTCGGACCAGTCGGCCGGCGCGTCCGGGACGCTCACCTCGAGGACGTTCTTGCCGGGGATCGACGCCTTGAGCTTCATCGGCGAGTCGAGCGCCACGAGCTGGCCGTGGTCGACGATCGCGATGCGGTCGGCCAGGCGGTCGGCCTCGTCCATGTAGTGCGTCGTGAGCAGCACCGTCAGGTTCCGCTCGCGCTTCACCTTCTGGATCATCTCCCACACCGCGACCCGCGACACCGGGTCGAGCCCGGTCGTCGGCTCGTCGAGGAAGAAGATGCGCGGCTCGTGCACCAGGCCGCGCGCGATCTCCACGCGCCGGCGCATGCCGCCCGACAGGTACATGACCTGCTTGTCCTTCCACTCCGTGAGCTCCACCGCCTCGAGCAGCTCCGCGATCGTCCGCTTGCGCTTCTCGCGGGGCACCCCGTAGAGCTTCGCGAAGATGATCAGGTTCTCCTCGACGCTGAGCTCGGTGTCGCTCGTCATCGCCTGCGGGATCACCCCGATGGCGCGGCGCACCGCGTCCGACTCGCGGACGACGTCGTGCCCGGCCACGCGCGCCGAGCCCGACGAGGGCTCGAGCAGCGTCGTGAGCATGCGGATGAGCGTGGACTTGCCGGCGCCGTTCGGCCCCAGCAGGCCGAAGACCTCCCCCTCGCCCACCGAGAAGGTGATCCCGTCGACCGCCGTGAAGTCGCCGAAGCGCTTGCGGATGTCCTGGACCTCGATCGCGCGCGTCGCCGGCATCACGAGCCCACCGGCAGCAGGACGTAGACGGTCATCCCGACCGCGAGGCGCCGGTCGGCGTTGTCGACGCGCAGGCGCGTCTCGAACGTCCGGATGTCGCGCTTGGTCCGGCTCACGTCGCGCTGCGTCGCGAAGCCCCCGTCGGCGCGGCGGTAGAACACCCGCCCCGTGCGCTCCTCGCCCGAGGGCAGGCGCACCGTGAGGGTGTCGCCGATCTTCACGCGGTCGATGTAGGTCTCCTCGACGTCCGCCCGCACCCACAGGTCGTCCGGGTCGATGATCGTGACCACCGGCTGGCCCGTCGCGACCACCTCGCCCTCGCGCGCGGCGCGCACGTCGACGACCCCGTCGATGGGCGCGTGCAGCTCGGCGTAGCCCAGGCGGACGCCGGCCCGCGTGCGCTGGGCGCCCGCCGCCTCGAGCTGGTGCTCCGCCGACTGCACCTGGCTGCGGCGCATCGCCACCTGCTCGGCGTTGGCCTCGGCGACCGCCAGCGCCGCGCGCGCCGCCTCGGCCTGCCGGGCCGCCGACTCGACGCGCGCCGCGGCGACCGCGAAGGCCGCCTCCGCCTCGTCCACCTGCTGGGCCGTGGCGATGCCGTCGGCGGCGAGCTCGTTGGTGCGCTGGCGCGTGACGCGCGCGCGGTCGCGCTCGGCGCCCGCCGCCGTTTCCTCGGCCTCGGCGGACGCGACCGCCGCCCGGGCGCGCCGGACCTCGTCGGCGAGCCGCCGGCGCTCGAGGCGGAGCGCCGCCTCGCTCTGGTCGACCTGGGAGCGCAGCCCCTCGGCGCTGGCGTCGTAGTAGGCCTGCTCGGCGGCGAGTTCGCCCGTGTCGATCGTGGCCACGAGCTGGCCGGCGGCGACCTCGTCGCCCTCGCCGACGGCGAGGGCCGCCAGCCGCCCGCCGACCTGCGGGCTGACGACGACGTCCTGGGTGGTGACGATGCCGGTGAGGACGAGGGTGTCGGGTCCGGGCCTGTTGAGCAGGAACCAGGCGGCCGCGGCGACGAGCAGGATGAGGAGCAGGGGGACCAGGCGCTTTCGCATGAGGGGCCTCGGGAACAGGGAGGGTAAAACAAATGTATAAAACATTTGTTTGAACCGGTCAATGACCCCGTGACCCACCCGGACGCGCCCGCCCCGTGACCCGATCGGTCACGCGGACGGGGTATCCTCGCGATCGTCGTGGCGCTCCCTCTCCAGGTCGTTTCGTCACCCTCGGCCGCGGACCGGATCGCGGCGGCGGCCGCCGTTGTCGCCGCCCGCGCCGGCCAGGGACGGGTGCTCATCGTCGGCGCGTCCCGCGCGGCGGCCGACGAGCTGGCGGTGGCGGTCGCGCGGCGCCGGGGCGGGCTGTTCGGCGTGGCGCGTGCCGGCGTCTACGAACTGGCGAGCCGGCTGGCGATGCCGGAGCTGGCCCGCGAGGGCCGGTCGCCGACCGGTGCCCTCGGGGCGGAGGCCGTGGCCACCCGAGCCGCGTTCGACGCCCACGGCAGGGATGCGCTCGGGTACTTCGGGCCGGTGGCGGACCTGCCCGGCTTCCCGCGGGCGGCCGCCCGCACCATTGCCGAGATCCAGGCCTCTCGCGTCGACCGCGTCGCCCTCGCCGACCTGGACGAAGCGGGCCGCGACCTGGCGACGCTTGCCGACCTCGTCGACACCGAGTCGGCGAAGGCCGGCGCGGCGGATCGCTCCCTGGTCCTGGCGACGGCCAGCCGTGTGCTCGAGGCGCGGCCCGCGGCGATCGACGCCGACACCCTCGTCCTGCTCGACGTCCCCATCGTCAGCCCCGCGGAGGCCGGGTTCGTCGCCGCGGTCATCGCGGCGGTGCCCGACGTCCTGGCAACGGTGCCCGCGGGCGACACACGCACGGCCACGGCCCTGGCCCGCCTGCAGCACCCCGGCGAACCCGCCGAACCCGTCGAACCTGACGAACCTGTCGAACCTGTCGAACCCGTCGAACCTGACGAACCTGTCGAACCTGTCGAACCTGTCGAACCCGTCGAACCCGTCGAACCCGTCGAACCCGTCGAACCTGACGAACCTGTCGAACCCGTCGAACCCGTCGAACCCGACGAACCCGACGAACCCGACGAACCCGCCCATTCCCCCCCGACCGCTCTCGCCCGCCTGCAGCGGTTCCTGTTCTCCGTCGGGACCCCGCCGCCGGGGACGCTCGACGATGGGACGGTGGAGCTGTTCTCGGCGCCGGGGGAGGGCCGCGAGGCGGTGGAGGTGGCGCGGCGGGTGCTCGCCGAGGCGAGCCGGGGCACCCCGTTCGACGAGATCGCCGTGCTGCTGCGCGCGCCGTTCACCTACTTCGGCCTGCTCGAGCACGCCTTCGCGCGCGCCGGCATCCCCGTCTGGTTCGAGCGCGGCGCCCGGCGGCCAGACCCGGCGGGCCGCGCCTTTCTCGCGCTGCTGGCGTGCGTCGAGGAGGGTCTCTCGGCTCGTCGCTTCGCCGAGTACCTTTCGCTCGGGCAGGTGCCGTCCGCAGGCGGCCCCACCGCGGGATGGGTACCGTCGCCGGACGAGGCGTCGGCCGGCTTCCTCCGCCCGGAGGACCGGCCCGCGGACCCGGAGCCCGAGGACGAGGCGCCGCCGGTGACCGAGCGCGACGGCGAGCGCGTGGTCGCGGGCACGCTGCGCGCGCCCTGGCGCTGGGAGGAGTTGCTCGTCGAGTCGTACGTGATCCAGGGGCTCGACCGCTGGCGCCGCCGGCTGCCCGGCCTGCGCCACGAGTACGACCGCCGCATCCGGGAGCTGGCCGACGACGAAGGGGAGTCGCCGCGGATTGCCGCGCTCGAGCGCGACCGCGCGGAGCTGGTGCACCTCGAGGACTTCGCGCTCCCCATCGTGACCGCGCTCGACGAGTGGCGGGGCACGCGGACGTGGGCCGAGTGGCTCCTCCGGTTCCGCGCACTCGTCCCGCTCGTGCTGCGGCGCCCGGCGCGGGTGCTGCGCGTGCTCGGCGAGCTCGAGCCCCTGGGCGCCGTGGGTCCGATCGGGCTCGGCGAGGTGCGCGACGTGCTGGCGCCCCGGCTGCTGACCCTCGCCGCCGAGCCGCCGCGTCGGCGTCACGGCCGGGTCTTCATCGGCACCCCCGACCAGGCCCGCGGCCGCGCCTTCCGCGTCGTCTTCGTCCCGGGCCTGGCCGAGCGCATCTTCCCGCAGCGCCTGCGGGAAGACCCGCTGCTCCTCGACCACCGCCGGCACCGCCTGGGCGCCGGTCTCGCCACCGCCGACCAGCGGGCAGACGCGGAGCGGCTGCAGCTGCGCCTCGCGGTGGGGGCGGCCTCCGTGCGCGCCTACCTGTCGTACCCGCGGCTGGAACTGCGCGAGTCGCGGCCGCGTGTCCCGTCGTTCTACGTGCTCGACGTGGTGCGAGCCACGACGGGCGCCATCCCGCGCTATGCCGAGCTGAGCGCCGCGGCGGCTGCCGCGGGCACCGCGTCGCTGGCGTGGCCAGCCCCGCCCGACCCGGCCCGCGCGATCGACGAGTTCGAACACGACCTCGCGGTCCTGCTCCCGTTGCTGACGACGAACGACAGGCGCCGATCGCACGGACGGGCGCGCTACCTGATCGAGCTGAACGACGCGCTCCGCCGGTCGGTCACCGAGCGCTGGGCGCGGTGGCAGACGCGCTGGGCACAGGCCGACGGCCTCATCCGCGTCGTGCCGGAAACCGCCCCGGCGCTGGCGGCCAGCCGCCTGACGGCGCGCCCCTACTCGCTCACCGCCCTCCAGCGTTTCGCGGTCTGCCCGTACCAGTTCCAGCTGTCGGCCATCTACCGGCTGGCGCCCCTCGAGGCGCCCGCGCCCCTGCAGCGGCTCGACCCGCTGACGCGGGGAAGCCTCTTCCACGAGATCCAGGCCGAGTTCTTCAGGACCCTGCAGCGGAACGGGCAGCTGCCCGTGACGGCGCGGCGCCTGGCCAACGCGCGCCAGCAGCTCGAGTGGGCGATCCAGCGCGTGGCGGGGGAGGCCGCCGACAAGCTCGCGCCGGCGATCGACAAGGTCTGGTCCGACGAGATCGCCGGCATCCGGCGCGACCTCCTGCTGTGGCTGGAGCGGCTGCCCGAGCAGGCGGGCCAGTGGATCCCCGAACGCTTCGAGATGGCGTTCGGGCTGCCGGGCGCCGACGGCCGCGACCCCGCATCGACGCCGGAACCGGCCGTTGTCGGCCCCGGGTTCCGCCTGCGGGGCTCGATCGACCTGGTCGAACGGCGGGCCGATGGCCAGGCCCTCCGGGTCACCGATCACAAGACCGGCAAGAACCGCACGACGCTCGCGACCATCGTCGGTGGCGGGCAGGTGCTGCAGCCGGTGCTCTATGCCATGGCGCTGGAGGCGGTCACCGGCGAGACCGTCGCGGGCGGGCGGCTCGCCTACTGCACCGTGGCGGGCGGCTTCACCGAGCACGAGATTCCCCTCGACGGGCCGATACGCGCGCGCGGACTCGAGGTGCTGGAAATCATCGACCGGGCCGTGGAGCACGGCACGCTGGCGGCCTACCCGGGCGAGGGCGCCTGCCAGTGGTGCGACTTCCGCGCCGTCTGCGGCCCCGACGAAGAGCGCCGGACCGCGAGGAAGCCGGCCGCCATGTTCGAGGACTTGATCGCGCTCAGGAAACTCCCATAGGGGAGTCACTGAGGAATCAAGAATCAAGAATCAAGAATCAAGAATCAGAAACAACGAACCAAGACGTCAAACCTCATGAACTGGAGAACGCGACGCCCGTGGACGATCGTCACCTGATCTCGACCGCGCTCGACACGACGCTCGTCGTCGAGGCGGCCGCCGGCACCGGCAAGACGACCGAGCTCGTCAAGCGCGTCGTGCGGCTCATCGAGACCGGCCGCGCCGCCGGCATCGAGCAGGTGGTCGCGGTGACCTTCAGCGAGAAGGCCGCCGGCGAGCTGAAGCTGCGCCTGCGCGAGGAACTCGAGCGCGCGCGCCTCGCGTCCGCGCCCGGCAGCGACGAGGCGCGCCGTCTCGAGGGCGCGGTGCAGCGGTTCGAGGAGGCGCACGTCAGCACGATCCACGGCTTCTGCGCCGACCTGCTCCGCGAGCGCCCCGTCGAGGCGCGGATCGACCCGGCGTTCGAGGTGCTCACCGAGAACCAGGCGGCGCGGCTGTACGACGAGGCGTTCGACGACTGGATCCAGCAGGAGCTGAACGCCCCCTCCGAAGGCGTGCGCCGGTCGCTCAGGCGCCCCCAGGCGGCCTGGGTGGCCGACGAGGAGGCCGACGGCCCCATCGAGCGCCTTCGCCGCGCGGGATTCGAGCTGCTGCAGTGGCGCGACCATCCCCGGCCGTGGACGCGGCCCGCCGGCTTCGACCGCGACCGCGAGGTCGAGGCGCTCGCCGACGCGCTGGCTGCGTTTGCCGCGCTCAGTGCCAGCCCGATCAACCCGCGCGGCGACCAGTTGTACAGGAAGACCGAGCCGCTGCGCGCCGCCGACGCCGAGATCCAGCGGCTGCGCGCGCGCGGCGACGCCGACTACGACGGCTGGGAGGCGCGCCTTGCCAGCCTGGGCGCGTCGGCCCGCGACCTCCTGGACGGCAAGGGCAGCGGCGCGCAGTACAGCCGCACCGTGCCGCGCCAGGCGGTGCTCGACGCCAGGGCCATGCTCGTGGACGCGCTCGTCGCCTTTCGGGACCGGGCGGACGCCGACCTCGCGGCGCTGGTGCACGAGGCGCTCGCGGGGGCCACCCGCCGCTACGAGGCCCGCAAGCTCCGCGCCGGCGCCCTCGACTTCCTCGACCTGCTGATCCGCGCGCGCGACCTGGTCTTCGGGTCGGGCCCGGTCCGCCGCGCCTTCCAGGCCCGCTTCCGCTTCGTGCTCGTCGACGAGTTCCAGGACACCGACCCGCTGCAGGCCGACCTGCTGTGGATGCTCGCGGCCGACGAGCCGGACGGCTTCGACGGCGACCCGCGCGCGTTGCCCGTCCGGCCCGGCGCCCTCTTCGTCGTCGGCGACCCGAAGCAGTCGATCTATCGCTTCCGCCGCGCCGACGTCGGCATCTACCGCGATGTGTGCGAGCGGCTGATCGCCGGCGGCGCCGGGCGCGTGCGGCTGCGGACCTCCTTCCGGAGCGTGCCGGCGATCCAGCGCGCCGTGAACCGCGCGTTCCACGCGCACATGACGGGCGACGCCAGGACGCTGCAGGCCGAGTACGTCGAACTGCGGCCCCACAGGTCCGATCGCGAAGGCCAGCCCGCGGTGGTGGCGCTGCCGGTGCCGCGGCCGTACGGCCGCCGCCAGGTCACGCTCGGCCGCATCGCCGAGTCGTTGCCCGAGGCGGTCGGGGAGTTCGTCCGCTGGCTCGTCCGCGATAGCGGCTGGGTCGTCGACGGGGACGATGGGGCGCCCCGGCCCGTCCGGTCGGGCGACGTCTGCCTGCTGTTCCGGCGCCTCGTCAACTACCGCGACGACGTCACGCGCGCCTACGTGGAGGCGCTCGAGGCGCGGGGCATCACGCACCTGCTCGTCGGCGGCAAGGCGTTCCACGAGCGCGAGGAGGTCGATGCGCTCCGCACCGCGCTGACGGCGATCGAGTGGCCGGACGACCAGTTGTCCGTGTTCGCGACGCTGCGCGGTCCCTTTTTCGCGCTCGGCGAGGAGGACCTGATCCAGTGGCACGCGCTCGGCCGGGGCTTCCGGCCGTTCGCCGTGCCCGCCGACCATCCGGCCGCCCTCGCCCCGGTCGCCGAGGCGCTCGCCGTGCTCGGCGAGCTCAACCGCCTCCGCAACCACCGGCCCGTCGCCGACACGATCGGGCGCCTCATCGAGGCCACGCGGGCGCACGCCGGGTTCGTCCTGTGGCGAGGCGGCGAGCAGGTGCTCGCCAATGTCCTCCAGATCGCCGAGCTCGCGCGCCAGTACGAGGCCGAGGGCGGGTTGTCGTTCCGCGGGTTCGTCGACCAGTTGCGCGGGGCGGCCGGCCGCGCCCAGGCGCCCGAGGCGCCCATCCTCGAGGAGGGCACCGACGGCGTCAGGCTCATGACCGTCCACAAGGCCAAGGGGCTCGAGTTCCCCATCGTCATCCTTGCTGACATCGGGTGCCGTCTGAGCCGCGGCGATGCGCAGCGCTACCTGGACTCGGGGCAGGGGCTGGCGGCCATCCGGCTGGCGGGGTGGACGCCGCTCGACCTGTCGGAGCACAACGAGCTCGAGGCGTCGCGTGACGCGGCCGAAGGCGTGCGGCTCGCCTACGTCGCCGCGACGCGCGCGAAGGACCTGCTGGTCGTGCCGGCCGTGGGGGATGGCCCCCACGAGGCCGGGTGGGTCCACCCGCTGTCGGCGGCGATCTACCCGGAGGCCGACGTCCGCCGTGATCCCGCGGCGGCGCCCGGCGTGCCCGGGTTCACCGGGACCGACACGGTGCTGGAGCGCCCCGACTACGAATCGATCGGGCCGGGCACGGTGCGGCCCGGGGCGTTCCGGATGACCGATCCGGCCACGGGCGGCGACTATGCGGTGGTGTGGTGGGACCCGCTGGCGCTCGAAGGCCGCGGGGAGGAGCGCCGCGGCTTGCGGCGCGAGGACCTGATTACGCGCGAGGCCCGGGCGGAGGACGTGGCGGCGGACCGGGCGCGCTACGAGGAATGGCGCGCGTGGCGCGCAGAGGCCGTGACGCGCGGGTCGGCGCCTTCCGTCCGCGTACGCACGGTCACCGAGTGGGCGACGGGCGACACGAATGCCGGCGACACGGGCCTGGCGCTCGACGCCGGGGGCGTCGTCCTCGAGCGCGTCGGCGGCGGCACGGAACCGCGTCCGTCCGGCCGGCGGTTCGGCACGCTCGTGCACGCGCTGCTTGCGGCGGTGCCGCTCGACGCGACGCCCGCGGACATTCGCGACCTGGCCGAGGCGCACGCGCGGATGCTCGGCGCCGACGACGCGGAGCGGGCGGCGGCCGCGGCGCTCGCCTCGCGGGCGCTCGCGCACGCCGTCGTCGGCGGCGCGCGCGATGCGCTGGCCGCCGGACGGCCCGTGCGGCGCGAGGCCCCCGTCTCCGTGGTCGTCGACGAGGTCGTCCTCGACGGGCAGGTGGACCTGGCGTACGAGGCGCCGGCCGGCTGGGTCGTGGTCGACTTCAAGACCGACGTGGACCTGGCGGGGGCGGAATCGTCGTACCGCCGCCAGGTTGCGCTCTACGCCGCTGCCATCGCGCGGGCCACCGGCCGCCCCGCGCAGGGTGTCCTGCTCAGCCTCTAGTAGTCGGGTTCGTCAGGTTCGATTTCTTGATTCTTGATTCTCGATTCTTGATTCTTGATTACTCAGGATCCACACATGTCCCTGCACGAGCTCCTGCCCATCCTGCAGTTCTCGATCGGCCCGGTGATCCTCATCTCGGGGGTGGGGCTGCTGCTGCTGTCGATGACCAACCGCTTCGGCCGGGTGATCGACAGGTCCCGCCAGCTGGCGATCGAGGTGCGGACGGCGGAAGGCGCGGCGCGCGAGGCGGCGACGGTCCAGCTCGACCTGCTGTCGCGGCGCGCGCGGCTCGTCCGGCAGGCGATTCTCCAGGCGACGGCGAGCCTGCTCTTCGCGGCGGTCCTGGTGATCACCTTGTTCCTGCAGGCGCTGGCCGGCTGGGACACGGGCGTGCCCGTGGTGGTGCTGTTCATCTGCTGCATGGGATCGCTCATCGGGTCGCTCGTCGCCTTCCTGCGCGACATCAACCTGTCGCTGGCCGCGGTGCAGGTGGAAACGGGCCACAGATGACACAGGCCACAGATGACACAGATGGCACAGATGGCACAGATGGCACAGATGTGCAGATAGGCAGGCACCGGCGTGCAGACACCTGCGGCCGCCGAGCGGAGGCGGCATTGGGTCTGCAGTCACCCGAGCAGCCCGGTTGCCGATTGGGATGGCGCACTGAAGCCTGGTGACTCGAGCGCAGGCGACGGGTCGCGTTCGGGGCAGGGTGGTATCCCGATGGGCGGTCCCCAATCTGCAATCGTCAATCTACAATCGGCAATCGTGAAATCCATTTGCGTCTTCTGTGGATCGGCCGAGGGCCGCGACCCCGCGTTCGCGGCGGCGGCGCGCGCGCTCGGCGGGGAGCTGGCGGGTCGCGGCATCGGGCTCGTGTACGGCGGGGGCAATGTCGGCCTGATGGGCGTCGTGGCCGATGCGGCGCTCGCCGCGGGCGGGCGCGTGACCGGCGTAATCCCCAGGCCGCTGGTGGCGCGCGAGATCGCGCACACCGGGCTGACCGACCTTCGCGTCGTGGACTCGATGCACGAGCGCAAGGCGCTGATGGCGGACCTCTCCGACGCGTTCATCGCGCTGCCCGGCGGCTACGGGACGCTCGAGGAGATCGCGGAGGCGATCACGTGGACGCAGCTGGGCGTCCACCTGAAGCCCTGCGGGCTGCTCAACGTCGCGGGCTTCTACGACGGCCTGCTGGCCTTCCTCGCGCACGCGAGTGACCAGCAGTTCATCAAGCCCGCCAACCTCGACATCGTCATCACCGACACCAGCCCGGCGGGGCTCGTCGATCGGATCGCGGCCTGGCAGCCGCCGGACCTGCGCGCGTGGGTGGGGCGGGGGGAGACGTAGCGCCCAGGACTCCGGCCTTCGGCCGTCGCCATGACTCGGACTCTTCGGGTCCTCGCTAGGACTCCCTCCGGTCGCTAGGACTCGCCTGCGGCTCGCTGGGAGGCGATCCCAGCGAGCGCAGCGAGTCCCAGCGAACGCAGTGAGTCCCAGCGAACGCAGTGAGTCCCAGCGAACGCAGTGAGTCCCAGCGAACGCAGTGAGTCCCCGCCCGTCTACCCCGCGAACTTGTAGCCGAGCCCGTGCACCGTCAGGATGTACTGCGGGTTCTTCGGGTTGGGCTCGAGCTTCTGGCGGAGCCAGGCGACGTGGACGTCGACCGTCCGCGTGGAGGGCATCTCGTTGTAGCCCCATACCTCGTGGAGCAGCTCGTCCCGCGAGATCGTGGCCCCGCGGTGCTCGACGAAGTAGCGCAGCAGCTGGAACTCCTTCGCCGAGAGCTCGACGACGGCGCCGTCGCGGTGGACCTCCGCGCGGCGGACGTCCACGGTGATGTCGCCGAACTGGTAGCGGCCGACGGGGGCCGTCGAGGCCGGCGCGCGGCGCAGCAGGGCCTCGACGCGCGCGACGAGCTCGATCATCTCGAAGGGCTTGGTGAGGTAGTCGTCGGCGCCGAGCTTGAGGCCGACCACGCGGTCGACGACCTGGCTGCGCGCGGTCAGCATCAGGATGGGGGTCGTGACGCCGCGCTGGCGGAGTGTCTTCGCCACCTCGAAGCCGTCGCGGCCCGGCAGCATCACGTCGAGCAGGATGACGTCGAAGGGCTCGGCGCTGGCCCTCGCGATGGCGGTGTCGCCGTCGCCGGCGGTCTCGACCGTGTAGTCCTCGGCGATGAGACGGTCGCTCACGACGAGCTGCAGGCCCGGCTCGTCCTCCACAAGCAGCACGCGCGCGCGTCCCATCCGTGTCGTGATTCCTATCCCGCCGGGCTCAGCCCGGCATCGTCGGTCCGCGCCGCCGGACGGTCCGCCAGGCGGGCGTCGGCGCCGGCCGTGGCGGCCGGCAGGTGCAGGGTGAAGGTGCTGCCGCGTCCGGGCTCGCTCACGAGCGTGACCCTGCCGCCGTGCGCCTCCGCGATGCCGCGCACGAGGTTCAGCCCGAGGCCGCTGCCCTGGATCTGGCGCGCGACGGCCTCGCGGCCCCGGAAGAACGCGTCGAAGATCCGCTTGCGGTCGGCCGCGTCGATCCCGAGCCCGTGGTCCTCGACGGAGACGCGGACCTCGCGGGCGCCGGCGGTCCGGCCCGGGCCCGCGTCGGCCGTGATGCGCATCCACCGCGCCGTCCCGCCGTACTTGACGGCGTTGCTCACGAGGTTCTGCACCGCCGAGAGCAGCGCGTGCGGGTCGCCCATGACGGGGGGCAGGTCGTCGGCGACCTCGACGTGCACCTCCACGCCGGCCTGGTCGACCTCGCGCCGGCACGCGGCGAGCGCGTCGTGGACCAGCGTGGCGGGCGCGATCGCGGTCGGCGAGGCGGCGGCGCGACCCGACATGATGCCCGCCAGCTGCAGCACGCGCTCGACGGTCTCGCCGAGGCGTCGCGCCTCGCCCTGGATCGTCGAGCCGTACGTGCGCACGCGTCCCGGGTCGTCCACGAGCCCGTCCGCCAGGTTGCCGGCGGCCGCGCCGATGACCGCGACGGGGGTCCGCAGCTCGTGGCTGACCGCGGCGACGAACTCGATCTGCTGCCGGGCGAGCTGGTCGGCGCGCCGCGCCGACTGCAGGATCAGCCCGATGGCGGCCGCGAGCAGGAAGAGGATGCCCGAGCCGAGCACCAGGTTGCGCGTTCGTGCCGCCGACACCGCCGCCTCGAGCGAGCCCGCGCGGTGCTTCACGGCGAGCTGCCAGTGGCCCTCGCCCTGGTTGAAGAAGCGCGAGATCGCCCCGCGATCGCCGCGCCGCCCGTCGACGACCCCCATGACCACCCCGCCACCCGGCGGGGGTCCGCCGGGGCCGCCCTCCGGGCCGGGCCGGACCGACACCGTTCCGCCGGCGCCGGGGTCGCCTCCGCGGGTCTCGCGGCGGACGAAGAGGAACGGGTTCGGGCGCGCGGACATGAAGTCCATCGATGCGTCCGGTGTCGAGAGCACGGCCTCGGCGGCGCCGGGATCCGACTCGTAGATGACCCGCGAGGTGTCGGAACGATCGACGACCGCCACCCGGTAGTCCCCGAGCCCGTCGCCATCGCCGAAGTGGCGGCGCACGACCGCCGGAAGCAGCTCGCCCGTCAGCACGGCCTCGTCGAGCTGGACGACGGTGAAGCCGGCGATGCGGACGTCCGGCGGCGCGAGGCGCAGCCCGTCGCCGGGCACGGGCCGCCGCTCGGGGATGACCTGGATGATGGGGGAGACGATCGTCGCCTCGTCGCCCAGCGTGCCGGGTCCCGGGTCGCCGCGGCGCCCGGTGAAGCGCCGCTCGAAGTTGGAGGCCTGCTCGCGCAGCCGGCCCTCGAAGTCGCGAAGCGAGGCCGGCCAGGGCGCGGCCTCGAAGGCGCGGGCGCCGGCGTCCCAGCGCAGGATCGGGATCGGGGTGTCGGGCGTGAGGTCCTCGGCCGGCAGGCGCACCAGGTACACCGCGTCGACGATGCCGGGGTGGGTGGCGGCGGAGGCCCACTGGTCGTAGCGCTGCGCGTAGGACTCCCACGAGGAGGCGTCGAGCATGGCGCCGTCCACCTGGAGGCCGACGTACGCGCGGCTCAGCTCGGCGTCGAATTCCTGCGCCAGCTGCGAGGCGGCGGTGCGCAGCGTCCGCTCACGCCTGTCGCGATCGGCGGCCGCGACCTGGTCGAGCCACGAGTACTGCAGCCAGGCGAGCGCCGGCAGCAGCGCCAGCACGGCGCCGGCCAGCACCGTCATGCCCGATACGCGCCTCGCGAGGAAGGCCACGAGCGGAGTCTAGCACGCGAAAATGCGCGGAAACCCCGTGAAATCAACCATTTAACATCCTTAACAACCTCTTTGCCGAGCCTTAACGACTCCCGCGGCCGAACCGTCGTATTCATGGAGGTAACAGGTTCGACCCCGGCGCCGGTCCGTTCCGGACCCGCGGGGACGACAGGTCGAAGGAGACCGCGAATGCGACTTGCAGCTTGGACGATGGCCGCCGTGATGGCGGCGCCGGTGGCCGGATGGGCCCAGACGGACACCCGGGGCGCGGAGGTCGTCGCGGCGGCCCGCGAGGCCCTCGGGGGCGCGAAGGTCGCGTCGGTGACGTCGCTGAGCGTCGAGGGGCCGTTCCGCCGCCTGATGGGGCAGCGGCAGATGGAGGGCGACATCGAGCTCCTCATCGCCCTGCCCGGCAAGATGCGCCGGACCGAGGAGATGAGCTTTGGCGTCCCGGGTGGCCCGACGATCGAGCGCGTCTCGACGCTGAACGGCGACGAGTCGTGGGACGAGATGAACAACCGGGGCGGCGGCGGGCCCGGCGGCGGCGTGATGATGTTCCGCGGTGGCCCTGGCGGCCCCGGCGGACCGGACGGCCAGCGCACGGGGCGTGACGGCCAGCCCGTCGACGAGGCCGCGATGGCCAGGGCCCGCGCCCGGCGCATGCAGGGCGAGATGCAGCGCTGGCTGTTCGCGCTGCTCCTGTCGAGCGACAAGCCGGTGACCTACGTGGGCACCGCCGAGGCGCCGGACGGCACGGCCGACGTGATCGAGATCACCGACGAGCGCGACCAGCCGATGCGCCTGTTCGTGGACCAGCAGACGCACCTGCCGCTGATGCTGACGTTCCAGGAGGTGCGCCCGCGCATGGTGATGATGGGCGGCCCCGGCGGCCCCGGCGGCCCCGGCGGCCGTCGCGGCGGCCGCGGCCAGGCCCCGCCCGACGGGCAGGCTCCGCCGGACGGCCAGGCGCCGCCGGCCGACAGGCCGAGCCCCGAGGAGATGCGCCGCCGCATGGAGGCGCAGGGCCCGCCGCCGCCGGTGACCGTGGCGATGCACTTCTCCGACTACCAGAAGGTGGATGGCGTCCTGCTGCCGCACAGCATCACGCAGACCGTGGACAACCAGCCGTCCGAGGAGTGGACGGTCGAGAAGTACAAGGTCAACCCCAAGCTGAAGGCCGACGCCTTCGAGAAGAAGTAGCCGATCATGAGCCGTCGACTCCGCGTCCTCCTCGCCCTGGCCTGCCTGCTGGCCGCCCCCGTCCTGGCGGGGGCCCAGCAGGCCGGGACCCTGGCGGTCACCGTGCAGGACGAGACCAAGGCCCGTCTCATCCACGCGACGGTCACCCTGATCGACCCCGTCGGTGGCGAGCGCACCGAGCCGGTCGACGCGCGCGGCGTGGCGACCTTCGCCAACGTCGCGCCGGGCACCTGGCAGGTGCTCGTCGCGGCCGACGGGTTCCAGCCGTCGGCGACGGCGGTGGAGGTGGTGCGCGGCGCCAACGAGGCGCTCGTGCAGTTGTCGGTGGCCATCGCCGAGGACATCACGGTCCAGGAGACGGACGCGGCCGCGCGGCGGGACAACGGCTTCACCGAGACGCTCACCAACGATCAGATCGAGGCGCTGTCGGACGACCCGGACGAGATGGCCGACCAGCTCGCGCAGATGGCGGGGCCCGGCGCGCAGATCTTCGTCGACGGCTTCGGCGGCGGCCGGCTGCCGCCGAAGGACCAGATCCAGTCGATCCGCTTCCGCCGGAACTCCTTCGCGGCCGAGTACCACGAGGCCGGGATGGTGCGCGTCGAGATCATCACGCGCCCCGGCTTCGGCGACTGGCGTGGCCGCTTCAACTTCGGGTTCAGGGACGAGTCGCTGAACGCCCGCGACGCCTTCGCGCCCATCGTCGGCCCCGAGCAGCAGAAGCGGTACAACTTCAACTTCAGCGGGCCCATCCAGAAGGGGCGCACCTCGCTGGCGGTCTCGGCCGACGGCCTCGCGGCCTACCAGTCGGACACGATCCTCGCGGCGACGCCGGGCGGCGCGGTGAGCGGCCTCGTGCGCCGGCCCACCGACAACCTGAACGCCAACGTGCGGCTCGACCACGAGATCGGCCAGGGCAACCAGATTCGCGCCGACGCGCTGCGCCGCACGTCGACGCGCAGCAACCTCGGGGTGGGCGACTTCAACCTCGCCGACCGCGCCTACGAGCAGGAGCAGGTGACCGACCAGCTCCGCCTGCGCAACACGCGCGTCTACGGCAAGTCGCTCTTCGGCGAGCTGCGCATCGAGGCGAAGCGCAGCGAGACGACCTTCGTGCCGGCGTCGGCCGACCCGGCGATCCGCGTGATCGACGCGTTCACGTCGGGCGGCGCGGGCCGCGACGGCATCCGCACGGGCAAGGAGCTCGAGGTCGCGCAGAACTTCGACTGGACGGTGCGCCGCAAGCACGCGATGCGCGCCGGCGTCCTGCTCGAGAGCGCGTGGTGGGACAGCACGCAGACGACCAACGCCAACGGGACGTTCACGTTCCGGAGCCTGGACGACTACCTGGCGGGCCGCGCCTCGCAGTTCTCGCAGCTCGTCGGCGACCCGAACGTCAGCTACTCGCAGCACCAGTTCGGCGTCTACTGGCAGGACGACTTCCCGGTGGGCAAGACCCTCTCGCTCTCGGTCGGGCTCCGCCAGGAGGTGCAGACCAACGTGTCCGACGCCTGGAACCTCGCGCCGCGCCTCGGCTTCACGTGGGCGCCCCGCAAGGTGAAGGTCAACGTCCGCGGCGGCTACGGCATCTTCTACGACTGGTTCGAGACGAACCTCTTCGAGCAGACGGTCCAGGTCGACGGCACCCACCAGCTCGAGCAGGTCATCGTGAACCCGTCCTACCCGGACTTCGGCAACTCGACGTCGGCCTCCGTGCTGCCGCCGAGCGTCATCCGCAAGGGCGACAGCCTGGTGCTGCCGACCATCCAGCAGGCGTCGATCGGCCTCGATCGCCAGCTGGCCTCGTGGCTGACGATGCGCGCGGACTACCTGCTGCTGCGGGGCACCGGCGTGTTCCGGTCGATCAACGCGAACGCGCCGGTCGACGGCGCGCGGCCGGACCCGGTGCTCGGCAACATCACCGAGATCCTCTCGACGGGCCGCAGCGCGACCGACCGCCTGTCGTTCGGCTTCAACATGATGGTGCCGAGCCGGCGCATCTTCGCCAACGTGATGTACCAGCTGGGCAGCTCGCGCAACGACGCCAACTCGGCGCTCGCGCTCCCCTCCGACTCGTCCAACCCCGACGCGGACTGGGGCCCGGCGGCCAACGACGTGCGCCACCGGCTGATGATGATGTTCAACGCGCCGCTCTTCCTGGGCGTGCGCGGCAACGTGATGGTGCAGGGCTCGTCGGGCACGCCCTACACGGTGACCACGGGCTACGACAACAACGGCGACACGGTCTTCAACGACCGGCCGGCCGGCGTCGGTCGGAACACCGAGCGGGGCACCGCCCAGTGGAACGTCAACCTGCGCCTGAACCGCAGCTTCTCGCTCGGCGGCGTGGCGGGCGGCGGCGGCGAGGGCGTCGTCATCGGCGGCGACGGCCCGCCCCCGGCCATGGCCCAGCGCGGCCCCGGCGGCGGCGACGGCGGCGGCCCGCGGATGATGATGATGGAGCGCGGCGGCTCGAAGTACCGCCTCGACGTCTACGCGCAGGTGTCGAACCTGCTGAACGCCACGAACTACACCAGCTTCATCGGCAACCAGCTCTCGCCGTTCTTCGGCCAGCCCACCAACGCCATGCCCGCCCGGCGGATGGAGGTGGGGGTCTCGGTCATGTTCTAGCTTCGTTGAGTAATCAAGAATCGAGAATCAAGAATCAAGAAACGGGACGCAGGAGGGCCGCCGCGGGGGGAATCCCGCGGCGGCCTTTCTGCGTCTGCACCAAAGGAGCCGATGAGGCGGTCCCGTCCTACAATGAGGCAAGGCGCGGTCTGCTTTCTTGATTCTTGATTCCTGATTCTTGATTTCTCACTCCTTCATGCCAGAGGTCCTCATCGTTGGTGCCGGCATCGTCGGGTGCGCGGTCGCGGAGCGGCTGGCGGCGGCGGGCGCGTCGGTGCGGGTGCTCGACCCGCGGCCGGCGGGGCAGGGGGCGACGCAGGCGTCGGCCGGCGTCCTCGCGCCCTACATCGAGGGACATGCCAGCGAGACGCTGCGGTCGCTCGGCCGGCGCAGCCTGGACCTCTACGACGGGTTCATCGCGCGCGCGTCGCGCGGCGGACCCGTCGAGTACCACAGGAACGGGACGTTCGAGGTCGCGCTGGACGAGGCGGGCGCCGCGAGGCTGGCGGCCGCCGCGGCCGGCCTCGCCGGCCTCGGTGTGGAGGCCGAGCTCGTCCCGGCGTCCGCGATCCGGCGCCGGGCGCCGCACGTGTCGCCGGCGGCAACCGCCGCGCTGCTCGTGCCCGTCCAGGGCTTCGTCGCGGCGTCCGCGCTGACCGCCGCGCTCCGGGAGGCGGCCCTCGCCGCCGGGGCCGTCTTCGAGCACGGCCGCGTGACCGCGATTGCCCGGGGCGCCGGCAAGGTGGTCGTCGCCACCACGACCGGCGCCGCCGCCGCGGAGCGCGTGGTCCTGGCCGCCGGGAGCTGGGCCGGGCAGATCCCGATCGAGGGCGTGGACCCGCCGCCGGTGCGGCCGGTCCGCGGACAGCTCCTGCACCTCGACGCCGGCGTCGAGGGCATGGACCAGGTCGTCTGGGGCGAGCACTGCTACCTGGTCCCGTGGGCGGACGGCACCGTGCTCGTGGGCGCCACGGTCGAGGACGCGGGCTTCGACGAGCGGGCGACGGCCGCCGGTGTCGGCGGGCTGCTCGCCGCCGCCGCCGCGCTCGTCCCGCCCCTTGCGGACGCGGCGTTCACGGCCGTCCGGGTCGGCCTGCGTCCCTGGTCGCCGGACGACCTGCCCCTCGTCGGCGCGTCGGAGGCCGTGCCGGGGCTGGTCTACGCGATCGGGCACTACCGGAACGGCATCCTCCTGGCGCCCCTGACCGCCGCCCTCGTGGAGAACATCGTCACCGGCGCCGCCGACGACCCCGCGCTCGCCCCGCTGAGCCCGTCGCGCTTCGGGCACAGATGACATCAACACAGATGCACAGATAGCGCAGATGCACGGATAAGAACCCGAGGAACGCCAGGAACGTGAGGAACCCCTGGAACCGTCTTGCCCGTCGAACCTTGTAGACTGTCCCCATGGTCGACAGCGCGATCGAGGCACGCTTCACCACGCTCGGCTACCGGCTGTTGCTGGCTGAGGACGAGGACGGCGTCTGGGTCGCGAGCGCCCGCCGGCTCGACACGGGCGACCCTTTCGGTCCCCCGGTGCCCGGGGACGGGCCGGACGAGGCGGCCGAGATGCTGGCCCGCTGGCTTGCGTGGCAGCAGGCGCATGCCGGCGCGCTCGCCGCGCTCCAGGCGGCCGAGGGCCAGTACAACCGCCTCGTCGCCGAGTCGGCGCTCGGCTCCGGCGGGGACCACGCCGGCGAGGGCCGCCTGCGCGCCGCGCTGGCGGAGGTGGAGGCGAGCCGCAACCAGCTCGATCTCGTGAGAGGACAGAGGCCATGGCCAAACTGACCCGCGCCGAGGCCGAGGCCCGCATGGCCTCGCTCGACGGCTGGACGCTCGGCGACGATGTGATTTCCAGGGAGTTCACCTTCCGGGACTTCCCGGAAGCCGTGCTCTTCGTGAGCGCGCTGGTGCCCGGCGCCGAGGATGCCGACCACCACCCCGACATCGCGATCCACTATCGCCGGGTCATCGTCAGCTACTCGACGCACTCCGAGGGGGGCCTCACCGCGAAGGACTTCGCGGGCGCCGCCGTGGCCAACGAGGTGGCCGCGAACCTGCCGCACCTGACCGACTTCGCCGCGGATTGAACGGAGCCGGGAGCACCCCGGAACCCGAAGAAACCGGGAACCTGAGGAACCCCAGGAACCCGGAACCCGAGGAACCTGAGTAGCCTGCGTGCAGCCGTGAAGCTCAAGAAGCTCTACGCGTCGCGTGAGGTCTCGGCGATGACCGGGCTGTCCGCCCGCCAGCTCCAGTGGTGGGACCGCCGGGGTCTGTTCGTGCCGGCCGTGCCGTCGCGGCCGACCGAGCGCGGCGGCTTCACCGAGCGCCGGTACACCGCGATCGAGCTCGTCGAGCTCACGGTGCTCGCCGACCTGAGGCGCCGGGGCTTCTCGGTTCTGCGCATCCGGCGCCTGCTCGAGGTGCTGCGCACGCGCTTCCGCGTGCGGCTCTTCGAGGCCATCGAAGGCGGCGGCCCGGTGACGCTCTTCATCGACGGCGACCGGGTCTTCGCGCGCACGGCGGCGGGCGACCTCTACAACGTGCTGGAGAACGCCGCGCAGCCGATCATGGCGCTCGGGGACGAGCTGGGGCTCAAGGAGCTGACGGCGCGCGAGCACAAGCCCGCGAAGGCCGGCTCGCCGGGGGCTACTTCGGGACGATCGGGAAAATCTTCTCGAGGTCGTCGCCGGGCCGGGGGATGACGTGGACGCCGACGAGCTCGCCGACGCGGCGGGCGGCGGCGGCCCCGGCGTCGGTGGCCGCCTTCACCGAGCCGACGTCGCCGCGGACGATGGCGGTGACGAGGCCGGCATCCACCTTCTGCCAGCCCACGAAGATGACGTTGGCGGTCTTGCACATCGCGTCGGCGGCCTCGATCATCCCGACCAGCCCGCGCGTCTCGACCATGCCCAGCGCCTCGCCGTAGTCGGCCGTGTCGCTCACGTTCGTATCCTTCGCCTTCGCCATCGTGTCGTCCGTCACTGGATGCGGCCGCGGGCGGCGACGGGCAGCGACTCGAGGACCGTGTCGCCGTCGACGAGCCACACCTGATCCACCAGGTTCGACACCACGCACGAGTGGTTCGGAATGAGGCGGACGCGGTCGCCGGGCTCGAGGGCGGTGGCACCGCCGGCCAGCCCGACCACGGCATGTTCCTCCGAGAGGCGCTCCACAATCAAGCCCGGGTCGGCGGCGGTGCCCTTCCGGAGGGCCGTGCCCGGGATGACCGCCCCGAAGCCGGGCAGCGGCGAGAACCCGCGGGCCTGGTCCGAGCTGAGGGTCTTGCTGCCGCAGTCGAGCACCAGCCGGTCGGCGGCGGCCTTGGAGACGACGGTGGCCAGCACGCTGAGGGCGCAGTCGTCCGGCGTGGCGGCGCCGAGCCCGACCTGCGTGCGGTCGAAATACGCGTAGTTGCCGCACCGGTACTCGGTGAGGCCGTCCTCGGCGAGCGAGAAGCGGGCCGTCGGCGTGGCGCCCGCGCTGATCTCCTCGATCGCGACGCCCGCCTCACGAGCCCTCGCGGCCAGCGCCGCGAGGATGCGCGCCTCGTCGGCCGCGATCTGGCGGAGGTGCTCCTCCGACGTGGCCGTATAGGCCTGCCCCGCGTGCGAGAGCAGCCCGCGCAGCCGCAGGCCCGGGAGCGCGGCCACCTCCTGGAGGAACGGCACCGCGCCCGCCGCGTCCGGATCGATGCCGCAGCGGTGGTAGCCGACGTCCACCTTCACGAGCACGTCGACCTCGCGTCCGGCCGCCTGCATCGCTCTGGACCAGCCCCGCGCCACGGCGGGGTGATCGACGATGAACGAGAGGCGCGTCCGGTCGAGGAGCGACACGACGCGGTCGGCGTTGGCGGGGTTGATCGGGTAGGGCAGCCGGATGTCCTTGAAGCCGGCGTCGGCGAAGACCTCGGCCTCGCCGAGCTTCGCGCAGCAGATGCCCGCCGCGCCGCGCTCGAGCTGCCACGCCGCGACCCGGGGGCTCTTGTGGGTCTTGGCGTGCGGGCGCATGCGGATGCCCTTCCGGGCGGCCATCCCGTGGATGCGATCGAGGTTGGCGAACACCCGGGAGCGTTCGATGAGCACGGCAGGGGTGGGCAGCGTGTCGAGCGTCACGGGGACATTCTGCCATGGACGTACGAGCCACCGGGACCCAGGGACACCGAGAGGACCGCACGGGGAAACGCACCGCCTCCGGCGGGTGGGGAGACTCGGAGAACGACCGGGAGACTCGGTGGTGCGACCGCTTGTGGCGGGCGGGCTGCGTAGCAGCGTGGGGGTGGGGCACGAGAGCCGCGGGGGAAAGACCCACAGAGCGCCTTCACACGGGTCTTTCCCCCGCGGCTCTCGCGCCCCACGCGCGGCGCTTCGCGCCGCGGGCCCGCCCCAGGAGGGCCTCGATGAAAGGGGGCTTCGATGAGTAATCAAGAACCAAGAACCAAGAATCACGAACGACATGCCGTTCTTGGTCCGGCCTTCTTCCGTGTCTCCCTGTCTTCTCCGTGTCTCCGTGTCCCTCCGAAGGAGGAGCGCACGTGTTCAGGAGCGGATGACGCCCCGGAACTTCGCGCGGTCGAGCGCGTAGCCCGGGAAGATGCGGGCGGCGGCCGCGGCGGAGGCGCCGAGGTGGCCGGTGACGACCTCCGCGAAGACGTCGCGGAAGTCCGTGGTGACGGCGAGGTCGCGGCCCTCGAAGCGCTCGGACGACTCGAGACCCGGCCAGGCGCCGTAGACCGAGCCGCCGCGGACGGGGCCGCCCATGAGCAGCATCGCGTTGCCGTGGCCGTGGTCGGTGCCGCGGCTGCCGTTCTCCGCGACCGCGCGCCCGAATTCCGACATCGTGATGATGACCGTGTCGGCCATGCGATCGCCGAGGTCGGCGACGAGCGCCGCCAGGCTGGCGCCGAAGTCGCCGAGCCGGTTGGCCAGCTGGCCGGTGGCCCCGCCCTCGTTGGCGTGGTGATCCCACTGGTCCGACTCGGCGAACGCGATCTCGAGCCCGACGCCGGCCTTCGCGAGCCGCGCGATCTCCTGCAGCGCCTGCCCGAACGGCGAGCGCGGATAGGTGACCCCCGCGGCCGGCCTGTACTGGCCCGCGGTCGCTGCCGACAGCTCGCGCATCGCGTCGAACGCCTCGCCGGCCGCTTCCCCGAGCGCGTCGCCCGACCGGCCGTACGCGGACTCGAACGACTGCCGCGCCGCCATGTCGCCGCGCACGTCGAACTCCGAAACGCTGCCCATGGCCAGCGCCGGCGCCGCGCCCTGCAGCGCGCGCGGCATCTGCCGCGTCAGCGCCACGCCGCGCAGCGGGTGGCCTTCCGCGTCGACCTGCAGGTAGCGGTTGAGCCACCCGTCCCGCGTGCTCTTCACGCCGGGCGTCGCCGACTCCATGTAGTCCTGCGCGTCGAAGTGCGACCGCGTGGGGTCGGGCGACCCGCTGGCGTGCACCACCGCGAGGCTGCCATTCGCCCAGAGCGGCTGCAGGGGCGCGAGGCGGGGGTGCAGGCCGAAGAAGCCATCGAGGTCGAGGGCGCCGCCCGTCGCGCCAGGCCTCGCCACCGCGATCGTCGGCCGGGCCTTGTAGTACGCGGACTCGCCGAAGGGGACGACCATGTTCAGGCCGTCGACGGCGCCCCGCTGGAAGATGGCGATGAGCAGCTTCTTCCGCGCCGGCGACGCGCCGGCGGCGCGGGCCAGGAACGACGGCGCGAAGCCGAGCGAGATCATCGCCGCGGCGCCGGACTTGAGGAATACGCGTCGATTCACCATCGTGAGCCTCCGTCAAATCACGAGATCACGAGATCACGAGATCGCGAGATCACCAGATGTCACTGCCGTTGGAAGGCCGGCGAGCCGAGCCGCTCGGCGAGGGCGTCGGGGTCGTCGGTCGTCACGCGGACGCCGCGCAGCCGGTTGTGCGCCAGCTCGGTGGCGAAGTTGAGGCGGGCCACCAGCGCCCCGGAGGCCAGCCACGCCCCGGCGGTCTCGTCGTAGCCGGTCGGCGGCACGCACATGAACAGCGGCATGCCCAGGTCCCGCAGCGTGCGCCCGAGCGGCAGCGCGCTCATCATCGTCGCGCCCGTCGCGCGGATGGCGCTCGTCACGAACTCGAATGGCGTCTTCACCTTGGCCTGCCGCGCCTCGTCCGCGAAGAACTCCGGCGAGGAGACGATGACCCGCACGACCGCGCGGAGGTCGCCGCCCGTGCGCGTGAACGTGGCGGCCGCGCGGTCGACGAGCGCGGCCGGGGGCTCGTCGCTCACGAAGCGCTGGGCCAGCTCGGTCGCGATGTGCCGCGCGGTGGCGGGGTGGGCCGCGACGATGTCGAGGACGCGATCGGCGTCGGCGGCGCCGCCGCCGGCCGGCAGCGTGTGGCCGAGCACGGTCTTGCTGCCGTTGTCGTGCATGCCCGCGCGGTAGGTGGCCGCGCCGCCAGGGCCGCGGAGCGTCCAGCCCGTGAAGGCGCGCGCGATCTCCTCCACGTCCGCCTGCGTGTAGCCGCCGTCCACACCCAGCGTGTGCAGCTCGACGAGCTCGCGCGCGTAGTTCTCGTTGATCGCGCCGGCGCGGCTCTGCCAGTTGTCCAGGTAGAAGAGCATCGCGGCGCTCGTGGCGGTCGCGCCGAGCAGGTCGCGGAAGCGCCCGAGGACGTGCGGGCGGATGACGTCGCGCTCGTACTCCGTGATGTAGTTCTCGACCGCGCCCTTGCCGGCGAACACGTTGAAGTGGTTGAACCAGAAGTCCACGAGCACTTCCTCGAGCTGGCGCTCGCTGTACACCGCGCGGAGGATGCGGCTCTCGGTCAGGTCGGCGAGCACCTGGCGGCCCCGCTGCTGGGCCTCGCTCAGGCGCCCGCGTCCCGGCGTCGCGGCGCCGGGTTCCCCGCGCTCGCCGCGCATGCCGGGTTCCTCCGATCCGGGGGCCATCGCCGGTTCGCCGCCCTGGCCTTCCCGTCCCGCGCGCTCGAGCGCCTGGCGGCGCTCCTGCCGGGCGGGACGGATGTAGTCGCGCGCGATGGTCGCCGCGTCGAGCGACAGCGTCTCCAGCCGGGCCAGTCGCCCCTGCACCGCGTCGTCGTCGATGGCGGCGGGATCGAGCTGGCTGTCGATCCAGGCGGCGAGGCCCATGCGGGTGACCCGCTCGACGTCCCCGGGGCGCGCCCCGAACGTGAGCCGCGACAGCGCGTGGGTGACCGAGGCCTCGTCGTTCGGGATTGCCGGGGCGGCGCCGGGACCCGCGGCGAGGGGCAGCAGGAGGACGGTGGCGAGCAGGAGACGGGTGGACATGGGCTAACCTCTATGGGAACGGCATCGCGCCTGCCCCATAGGACTGGCCCCTCTGGCGAGGGGTTTAAGGCGAGCCGATAGACAGCACGATGTCCCTGACGCTTGCGCCCGCCACCGGCCCGATCCTCGACCAGATCCTCGACGAGACCCACGAGCTGTGGTCCGACGGCCTGTCGCCGGCCGCCTACGCGCGCTACTGGGAGGCGCAGCTCCGCACCCCCTGGGGACAGGGCCACCTGGATCGCATCGCCCTCGTCGAGGGGGGGCGGGCCGTCGCCAGCCTGAAGCGCTACGACCTGTCGATGCGCGTCGACGGCCGCATCCGCCGCGTGCTGGGCATCGGCGCCGTGTTCACGTCGCCGCGCGACCGCGGGCGCGGCGCCGCCGGCGAACTCCTGCAGCGGGTGCTCGAGACCGGGGAGGCCGAGGGCTACGAGTTCGCGCTGCTCTTCTCCGAGATCGGCCCGGCGTTCTACGAGCGGCTCGACTTCGTGCCCCTGCCGCTTGCCGAGTCGCGCCTGGTCGTGAAGCAGAAGGACGGCGCTCCCGCGGTGCTCGTGCGGAGCCTGCACGAGAGCGACCTGGCGCACGTGGCCGAGATGTCAGCGAAGCGGTCGTCCGGCGCGCGGCTGGCCCTCGACCGATCGGAGGAATTCATCGCCTTCGGCCACGCGCGGCGGCGCATGCTCGCGGGCCTGGGGCCGGTGGGACGCCGGCACGTCGAGGTGCTCGTCTCGGAGGAAGGCCACCAGGCGGTGGCCTATCTGGTGGTGTCGGTGGAAGGCGGCCGCTGGTACATCGAGGACGCCGCCGATCGCGACCCGACCGGCGCGCGGCTGGGCGCCATGCTGCAGGTGATGCTGGCGCGGGAGCCCTCGCTCGACCCGCCAGACATCCGCGGGTGGTGGCCGTCGGGCCTCGTGCCGCCGCAGGTGGAGATCGCCGAGGTCACGCCCACCCGGGAGGTGATGATGATCCGCCCGCTCGCCGCCGGCACCCTGCCGTTGCCGCCGCTCGAGGGCAATCAGGTCCAGTACTGGCGCCTGGATATTTTCTGATTTCGTGATCTTGTGATCTTGTGATTTAGCCTGTGGGCTTCGTGCCGAGGTCGAAGAAGCCGGACTTGTCGCCCGACTTGAGGTAGTCCTTCAGGCAGGGACGGCTGCAGAAGACGCCGGCGTCCTCGAGGTGGACGTGGGCGCTCAGGCCGCTCTGGTCGGGTTCGACGAACTGGCGCTTCAGCTCCCAGACATCGAACGCCTGCGCTTTCGGGAACGGCTCGCCACACTGCTTGCACCGCATCGGGGGACTCTCTCCGGGTTCGTCGGGTTCGTCGGGTTCGTCGGGTTCGTCGGGTTCGTCAGGTTCGTCAGGTTCGTCAGGTTCGTCAGGTTCGTCAGGTTCGCGGTGTTGGACCGCGTTCCCGTCCCTCGGGTTTAGTCCCGCTGGCGTGGCGCGGCGATTTCGATGTCCACGTTCTTCGACTCGCCCTTCCCGAGGCCGAAGCGGACGGCGCCGCTCGCGACGCTCCGCAGGAAGTCCGGGTCGCCCGCCTGGCCGTCCTCCAGGCCCTGGACCGCGACGGCAAGGTAGGCCCGGTGGGCCGGCAGCCCCTCGATCGTGTAGTGCCCGTCCTGGTCCGGCCGCGCGGCCTTGATGAAGCGAGACTGGAACATCCAGAGCGCCTCGTCATCGGGGAACACGACGATGGTCGCGTCGAGGACCGGGTTTCCGCGGTCGTCCTTCACGAGGCCCGTCAGGGTGCTGACCTTCTCCGAGATCACGATTTCGAGGCCGCCGCGCGCCTGGCCCGGCGGCAGGGTCACGGGCGTGTCGGTGACGTCCGCCCCGTCCAGGTACACCGCGTCGAGCGTCCACCCCCTGGGCAGCCGCATGCGGAAGTACTTGGGATCGAAGAGGTTCGACAGCTCGAAGGTCCAGTCGCCGTTCACGCCCGCGCCCCCGATGCCGCCGCCGAACGGGTTGGGGGAGACGTCGCCGGACTGCGCGGCGACGATGGCCTGCTGGGCCGGGAAGGACGGCGGTTCGCCGGTGTCCGTGACGACGCGGCCGGCGAGCCGGGCGCCAGGCGCGGTGACGATGACGACGCCGCGGAGGTCGTCGTTGCCGACCGCAATCTCCATCCGCCCGAACTCGCCCCCGCCGCGCAGCCCCCCGCCGCGGCCGCCCCCGCCCATCCCGGCGCGGGTCTGCAGCAGGTAGCGCCCCGGCGCGACGTTGTCGATCTCGAACTGGCCCGCCTGGTCGACGCGCCCGGCGTTCATCTCCATGCGGAGCCCGGTGCCGCCGTCGGCCGGTGTCAGCGCCACGACGCCGGACCCGGGCACGCCCTGCGAGCTGACGACCGAGCCCGAGACCTTCACGAGCCGCGTGGCCACGAGCGCGAACGAGACGCTCGTCATCTCCTGGCCGACCCCGACGGAGACGCGCTGCGCCTCGGCGACGTTGCTCGTGCCGGGGTAGTAGGTCGGCGCGTACCCGGTGGATTCGCCCGCCGGGTCGGTGACCTCACCGCCGCGCACGCGGAAGGCGGCCGACACGTAGTAGTCGCCGGGCTGGAGCCCGAAGAGCCGGAACTCGCCGCGGTCGTCCGTCGTGTCGCCGCGTCCGCCGGGGAGGATCCGGCGGGTGCCGCCGACGTATCCGTAGCGCAGGGCCGTGACCACGGCGTCGGTGACCGGCTCGCCGAACTCGTCGGTGATCCGCCCGGCAAGCACGCTCCCGCGCGGCAGCGCGATCACCAGCTTGTCGATCGTCTCATCGTCCGCGACGTCGATCGGCGTGCCCTGCTCGGAGGGACGCCGCTGGCCGTACTGGAGCGAGACGAACCCGCCCTTGCCCGCGGTCAGCGTGTAGCGGCCCGCCACCAGTTCCCTGATCTCGAAGCGGCCCTGCTCGTCGGTGGTGGCGAGGCGCCCCCCGCGGACGCCGGGGGCGAAGGCGCGGACCTGGGCGCGCCGCACCGGGCTGCCGGTGTCGGCGGCGATCACGACGCCGCGAAGCGTCGCGGTGCCCTTCGGGGCGTCCTCGGCGGCCAGGCCGCCGCCGCGGGCGGGCATCCCCTGGCCCTGCCCCGGGCGCTGCCCGCCGCCCTGCGCGGCGCCGGCGCCATGGGCGGCGAGGAGGAGGACGGCGAGGGCAACCACGCGCGGGGCGTTCATGCTGATCGGTCTACGCACCAGGCCCCGGCTGGCGCTTACCGCGAGTGCGACAGGGACACCCCGTCGCGCGCGGCTACTTCCGGCCCCAGCCGCCGGCGATGACGGTGACACTCGCGCCGACGGCGCCTCCGGCGGCAGACACCATGGACGGCGTCGCCAGCATGGTCACCGCGGAGATTGCCGCCAGCACCGTCCCGCCGGCGACCGCGAACGAGGTCATCTCGTGGCGGGCGTGGTCGTCACCAGTCGCGGCTGGACTACTTGCCCCAGCCCGCATTCGTGCCGACGCCGGCAGAGACCAGCGTGCCGCCCACGGTCGCCATCGTGGCGGCTCCTATGGTCGTGACGCCGAAACCGACGGCCGCCGTGACGACGGCGGCGGTGATGAACCAGTCGGTGCCGCCCGCGACCTTCTCGAGTTCCTCGTCCGACAGTTCGCCGGCCGTGGTGGGCTTGGCGGGAATCACGATGTGCCACGTGCCCGGCGCCTCGTCGTGGACCGTGATCGCGGGCACGTTCGCGCGCGGGACGTTGAGGTACTTGACGAAGCAGGCGGCGGGATCGGCGACGAACTCCTGGTGGAACGCCTCGTTCTCCCAGCACCGCTTGACGATGAGGGTCTCGAGGTCGTGCCGCGTCATGGGCGTCGGCGTGTCTTCGGACATGGGGATTCTCCTTGCGGGATCTGCCGGCCTGGTGGGGGCTGGCGTCTACTTCTTGCCCCAGCCGGCCGCGACGGTCATCGAGCCCATCATGACCGAGCCCGCGACGGTCGTGGCTCCCAGTGCCGAGATCGTGGCGGAGGCGCTGTAGGCGGCCGTGACGAGCGTCAGGACGACCGTGAGGCTCGGGCCCACGAAGACGTCCGTGCCGCCGGCCACCTTCTCGAGTTCCTCGTCCGAGAGTTCCCCGGCCGCGACCGGCTTGGCGGGAATCACGATGTGCCACGTGCCCGGGGCCTCGTCGTGCACCGTGATGGGCGGGATGTTCGCGCGCGGCACATTGAGATACTTGACGAAGCAGGCGGCGGGATCGGCGACGAACTCCTTGTGGAAGCCCTCGTCTTCCCAGCAGTGCTTGACGATCAGGGTCTCGAGGTCATGCCGGGTCATCGCCTGCGGCTGTTGGTCGTGGTCGGTCACGGGGCCTCCTGGTCAGCGTGGTGGAACGCCGAATCCTAGCACGGGCGTGGCGCCTCGGGACCCGCCGACGGCGGATTCCTACTTGCTGTTCCAGCCGGTGCTGACGCCGCGGGCAATCGTCACGGAGACCGCCATCGACGCCGCGGGCGCGAAGATCATCGACAGGCCGGCCGCGACGGACAGCATCGTCACGACCGTGACCGAGATGTCGGTGCCGCCCGCGACCTTCTCGAGTTCCTCGTCCGACAGTTCGCCCGCGGCGGCGGGCCTCGCGGGAATGACGATGTGCCAGGTCCCCGGTGCCTCGTCGTGCACCGTGATGGGCGGCACGTGCTCGCGCGGCACGTTGAGGTACTTGACGAAGCAGGCGGCGGG
>JBFWOG010000015.1:0-26094 GCA_050250645.1 Vicinamibacterales bacterium | reverse complement strand
GGGTCGGACACGGGGCCTCCTGTTCGACGGTCACGCGGAAGCCGGGTTCCTGGCACGGCCGTTCGCCGGCCGGACGACGTCTCTCGTGCCGTCAGTCGTAGATGAACGCGACCTTGCCGAAGCGGTCGGGTGCGTTGTACGACCGGTCGAAGAAGGCCGCCGCGTCGCGGCCGCTGAACGTGCGGTCCATGACGACCGGGTACCGGCCCGCGGCGTGCGCGTCGATGGCCGCCCGGAGGTCGGCGTCGGTGCCGATGCAGTTGCCGAGGATCTCCAAATTGCCCATCAACAGGCGCAGCATCACGGCCACCGGCGCTGGCCCGGCCCCGACCGTCGTCCCGATGCCGAGGTGCGTGTGCTGGTCGAGCATTCCGCACGAGATGTACCGTCCGCCCGGGCGCATCACCTCCGTGGCCGGCCCGAGGTTGATGTCGAAGAAGGGGTCGATGACCGCGTCGAACGGGCCCGCGTCCTCGAGCACCTGGCGCATGGCGGGCTGGTCGGTCCACGACGGGCGTCCCCTGTCGAGCAGGATCACCTCGGCCACGCCGAGGGCGCGCAGCCGCTCCACGTGCCGCGCCGATGTCGTGATGACGCTCGTCGTGACGGGCTGGTTCGCCAGGGCATGGATTGCGAAGAGCGAGGTGTTCGAGCTTCCGGCAGTCACCAGCACGCGCTCGCCCGCCTGCAGCCGGAGGCGCCGCACCATGCTGAAGCTGGTCTGCGCGCCGATGGTGAAGCACGCCGCGACCTCGTCGCTCATGGTGTCGGGCACCTTCGCGACCTTCACCTCGTGGAACACCTGCAGCTCGCGCGACGCGGAGTTGACGGGCACACCCGGCCGGACACCCGGCGCGCCGGACGCCGGATACGCCGCGTTGCCGATCACGCGATCGCCCGGCGCCAGCGACCGGACCGCGGGGCCGGTCGCCACCACCTCGCCGACGAAGTCGGAGCCGACGGGGTAGTACGACCCGTACGGCGCGCGCACCACCATGCTGAGGATGAGCGCGCGGTCGCGGTAGTTCACCGAGAAGCCGCGCTTCTTGACCAGGACGTGCGAAGCGTGTTCCGGGGCGGACGGATCGAAGGCGGGCGCCGGCCCATCGACCACGGCGCAAGGGACCGTGGCGCCTTCGAGCAGGAACCTGGGGAGCGCCTCGTCGGCGCCGGGACCGTAGACGACAACATTTCGCATGGATGCGCCATGATATAGCCGCCCCGAGATGAGCACCCCACCCGATGCATCGACGACGGACGGGCAGCCGGCGGCGCCCGAGGCCGGCGTCTCCGACTCGCCGCTGGACCTGCTCGCCCGGCTGCCCGCCTCGCTCGACTGGGCGGTGATGTTCCGCGCGTCCATGGTGCGGTCCCTCGTGGATCCCGCGCTCATTCCCGCCATGTTCGGGCTCCCCGCGGATCCGGGCGCCGCCACCGGCAGCTTCATCGTCCTCACGTCTGCGGGGTGCGGGTTCGCGTCGGCGGACGGAGGTCCCTTGCCGTGGGTGGCCGGTGCCGGAGCGGACCAGCCTTCCCTGGCCGTCAGGTGGGCCCGCCAGATCCGCCTGCTGCCCGAGGTCGCCACTGCGGACTGCGTCGGCATCGGGGCGCTGCCCGGGGCGGCACCGGTGGTACTGGCCGTCGACGTCCGCGACGGGCTCGGCGCGGCAACCGCGCTCTTCGAGGCGCGGCCGGACGAAAGGGACTACGGCCTGCTGCGTGCCGTGGGCGTCCGCCCGGCCGGCGGCGAGCCGGCGGGCGATCACTGGCGGGCGCGCTTCACCAACGAGCTGCCGCAGCACCTGCTCGCCGCGGCCGTGTCACGATTCTCGCGGACCCACCACTGCAACCAGTTCTTCCTGCAGCACGGCCGCATCGACGGGACGCTCGCCGCGGGCCTGGCCAGCGCCGCCTCGGGACGGGTCGTGGAGGCGAGGCAACGGGCGCTCGGGATGGCGCTCAGGATCGCGCTCGCGGCGCGGCAGGCGCCGATGCCCATGACCGCCGTGCCCGTCGGACCGGCCGCCGCCTACCCGTACGGCGACGTCGTGCCCTTCGGCTTCCTGCTGGCGGCGATTGCCGGCGCGAGACGCGAGAGCCCCAGCCTCGACGCTGCGACCACGCTCGTTCGGCGCCACCTCGACGCGGCGCGCGCTGGCGGCCTGTGGCCCTTCCACCGCGGCGGCTTGCCGACGGCGACCGACTCCGCGCTGGTGCTGCTCGGGCGCGGTGGCGCCGACGAGGTCGAGCGCCTGGAGCGGTTCAACGACGGCGCGGGCGCGTATGTGCCGCAGTTGTGGGCGGCCGAGCGCGACGAGGCGCGCATGCAGTGGACGCCCCAGGTGGATCACTGGTGCCAGCCCGACTTCGGCACGACGTGTCTGGCGCGCGCGCTCCGCGCGCGCGAGGGGCTGCCGGAGCGCACGCCGCTCGCCTGGCTCGAGGCGGGCTTCGCGCGGCGTTCGGCCCTGTACTTCGCCAACCCTTACCTGGTGGACTGGGCGCTGGCGCTCGCGGTCGCGCGCGACCCGGCGGCCGGCGGGCTGCGCGCGCGGCTGGCGGCGGAAATCCTGGCGGGTGCGGACGCCGAACACGGCTTTGGCGCCTACGACCACGCGCTGTCCACCGCCCTGGCCGTGCTGGCCCTCGGCGCGCTCGGCGTCGGCAGCCGCGCCGTGCGCCTCGCGCAGGTGCGGCTCGCGGAGCTCACCGGGGCCTCGGGCTTCGGCCCGCCGCCAACGCCGTTCTACTCGACCGAGCGCGTGGTCGAGCACGCCGGCGGCGTCATCCACGGCCGCGGCGTGCTTCGCGTCGGGGACGAGTGGCACGCGCTGACGCTGTACGAGGACGGCTTTCGTGCGGTCGTCGCCTCGCTGGTTGCGCAGGCCCTTGCCGTCCCTGCCGACCCTTTCACGGACGATCCGGCGCCGGCCGGTCCTGTCCATCCACGCTACCGGGCGCGTTCGGCCGAGGCCTACGTCGCGGGCTTCGCGCTGCCGCCGTACATCGGGCGGCGCCCGTGATCCCGCGCGCCATGCTCGAGGAGCTCGCCCGGCGCGCGAGCGATCCCTTCGAGCGCGTCTTGCCGCCGTTCCTCCCCGCCGGCGGGGAGCACGCGGCCGCGGCGCGCCGCGAGGCGCGCTGGGTGGAGCTCGGCGGCGGCCGGGACCCCGGGCGGCTGGCGCGGAGCCTCGCGTGGCGCGGCATCGACCTGGCGGCCATCCGGCCGGCGCTCGGCGGCGCGTCCCTCGCCGGCGGGGCGGCGTTGCCGGCCTGGACGGCAAGCTTCGAGGGACTGGTTGACGCGGCCGTCGAGGAAGTGGCGGCGTTCATGCGCGGCGCCCGCGGCATGCCGCGCTTCATCCGCCCTGCCGAGCCGTACCCGTTCGAGATGGTGCTCGCGCCCTTCGTGCTGGCCGCGACCCGGCGGGTCGACAGGGTCGCCGCCGGTGACGTCGCCGCCGCCGCGTGGGCCGGCCTCGAGCGCGCGCTGCTCTTCCGCCTGGTCCGGCTGTGCGGCTCGGTGCTCGAGACGCAGTGGGCCCGCCACGTCCGGCAACTGGGCCTGGCGGACGGAGACGCGCTGATGCGCGCCTTCAGCGAGCGGATGCTGGCACCGCCCGTGCCGGCGTTCCTCGCGGACTACCCGGTGCTCGCCCGCCTCGTGACCCTCGGCTGTGACAACTGGGTCGACGCGGTCGACGAGATGCTCGCGCGGGTCCGCCGCGATCGCCCGGCTCTGGGCGAGTGCTTCGGGGGCGGCGCGCCGCTCGGCGGGCTCACGGACGTCCGGTTCGGCGACGCCGATGTCCACGACGGCCACCGCGCCGTCGCGATCCTGACCTTCGCGTCGGGTACCCGCCTCGTGTACAAGCCGCGCTCGCTCGAACTCGACGCCGCGTTCGAGGCACTCGTGGGGCACCTCAACCGGCGCGGCCTGTCGCACGGTCTCGGCGCGCCGGCGGTCTTCCGCGGTGACGGCTACGGGTATGCCGCGTTCATCGAGAGCCGGCCGGCGGCGGATGAGGCCGCGCTGGCGCGGTTCTATCACCGGATGGGCGCGCTCGTCGCACTCACCAGCGTGCTCGGGTCGACCGACCTCCACTACAGCAACGTGATTGCGTCCGGCGACATGCCGGTGCCGATCGACCTCGAGACCATCCTGTCGGCGCCCGCGTTTCCCCGGTCGGCAACGGTTGCGCCACCCGCGGCGGCTGCCGCGGGCCCGGCGCGGCCCTGGGCCGTCGAGACGATGCTGCTCCCGACCTGGCACAAGGTCCGTGGCGGTGTCTTCACGGACCGGAGCGCCATTGGCGCCGATCTTCCCGGGACCGACACCGACGTCACCAGCCTGCCGTGCGGCGCGGGGGAACTGGAGGCGGTGCTCGGACGACACGCCGGGGCGCTGCTCGCCGGGTTCGAGGAGATGTACCGCGTGCTGCTCGCCAACCGGGAGGCGCTCCTCCTGCCCGGCGGCCCGCTCGACGCCTTCGCCGATGGCGACATCCGCATCGTCTTGCGCGAGACGTGGCTGTACATCGTGATCCTCGCGCAGTCGGTGGACGCACAGGTGCTGCGGGACGGCGCGGACCGCGCCGTGGCGCTCGAGCGGCTGAACCACGTCTCGGCCGTCTCGTCGCACGCCACGTTCGCGCCGGTCGTGGCGCGCGAGCGCGTGGCGCTGGCCGCGCTCGACGTGCCGCGCTTCGGGTTCCGGGCGGACGGTGTGGACCTGCGGGATCGCCACGGGGTCGTGATCGCGGGCGCCTGCTCGACCTCGCCACTCGACGAGGCCAGGCGCCGGCTCGGCCTGCTCGGTGAGGACGACCTGTCGCGGCAGCTCGCGCTGGTCCGCGGGAGCCTCGCCGCGCGCCTGGCGAAACCACCGTCGGCCTGCGCGCGCGAGGCCGTGGCGGCCGGGCCGCCAGGATCGCGGTCGGACCTCGTCGCGCGGGCCGTGGCGATCGCCTCTGGACTGACCAGGCACGACTGGGGTGCCGTCACCCAGCCGCCGCCGGGCTTCGCATTCGAGCCGCAGGCCGGCCGCTGGGTGTGGACGTTGGCCGACGACGGCCTCGGGCATGGGCGACTGGGAGTGGCGGTGCTCTTCGCGGCGGTGAGCCGGTTCGACGAGGGCGGAGACTGGCGCCGGACGGCGCTCGGCCTGGCCGGCCCGGTGTTCGACCGCGTGGCGGCGACGCTGGGCGTCGAACTGCGGCCGCACATGCCGTGGCTCGGTATCGAGTCGGGCCTCGGCGGATGGCTGTTGGCCGCCGCCGCGCTGGCGCGCCTGCTCGGGCCAGACGTCATCCCGGTGCCGTTGATGGAGGCGGTCGCGTCGCTGGCGCCGCCAGCGGGATGTCGCGTGGACGTTTCCGGCGGCGCGGCCGGCGCGCTGCTCGGTTTCGTCGCGCTGCACCAGGCGACCGGCGACGAGCGCCTGTTGTCGGCGGCGGGGCGGTGCGCCGCGCCCGTGCGCGCCGCACTCGACGCGGGCGTGCCCGAGTCCGGGTGGTTCGGCGGGCGGCACGGCATGGCCTGGGCGATCGGCAGGCTGACCCCCGGCGTCCCGCTGGCGCCGCCCGGCGATGCGATGACCGGACAGGGGCTCGATGGTCTCGGCCTCGCCGCGCTGATGGCGGGCGGCGACGGCGCGCGCGCCGATGCCCTCGCGCGCGCGGGCCTTGCCTCACTCGACAGCTACCGCCTGGGCAACGCCGGTGAGATCGACGCCCTGCTCATGGCAGGTCGACGGCTCGGCCGGTCCGACCTCGTCGAGGTGGCGCACGGGCGCGGCGCCGCGATGGCGGCGCGCGCGGACGCGTCGGGCTGGTCGTTGCTCCCCGGGGCCCGCGACAGCGAGACGCTCGTCGTCCCCGGACTCTTCGACGGGGTGGGCGGCATCGCGTACGCGCTCCTGCGCCTGGCGGACCCGGACCGCGTGCCCTCGCTCGCCGCGCTCCTGGCGGCCGAGCCCGACATCGAGGCATGAGACACCAAGCGATCCCCGACTCGCTGGCCGGGCATCTCGCCGCGGCGCTCGCGCCGTTCAAGGTCGAGGGCCTGCTCTCGCCCGGGGCCCGGCGGCGGATTGACGAGCAGATCGCCTCACGCCTGCCGGCGCGCCTGACCGGCCTCTACGGCTTCGAGTGCCGTCTCTGGGATCCGGCGCCGGAAGGCGACTTCCTCGTGTGCGCAGGCAGGGATGCCGGGGAGTGGCCCGTGCTGAGGGCGCTCGCCCTCGACCACGCGGGGGACGGGTGGCGCCGGCTCGCGGACTTCCTTCGCGGTGACGGCGCGACGGCGGCGCCGGCGCATTCAGAGATCACGAACATGTGGCTCGAGTTCGACGTCGTGGAGGGTCCGGACCCGGGCGGGGACCTGCCGCCCCCGAGCCTCTTCTTCGGCAGCCGCCAGCTGGAGGCCAGCGAGGTGCCGGCCTCGGGCGACCTGCCGCCAGGCGCGGCGTGGCTGGCACAGGCCATCGGGGCGCTCCGCGGCGTGGTGCCGTCGCCGGGGCAGCGCCGCGCGCTGGCGCGGTGCCTCGGCGCGTTGCCGCCCGAAGGGTGCCTCTTCCAGATCGGGGTGATGCTCTCGCGGCCCGACGCCTTCGTGCGGGTCTGCGCGTCGGAACTCGCCGTCGACGAGATCGCGCCGTACCTGGCCGCGATCGGATGGCCGGGCGACATGGCGGCGCTCGCCGCGATGCTCGACCGCCTCGGACCACTCGTCGACGAGGTCCGGATCGACCTCGACATCGACGACGACCTGCGCGCCCCGATCGGGCTCGAGTGCTACATCAAGGCGGGGCCGGACCTCCCATCGCGGATGGTCGCGTTTCTTCAGGCGCTCATCGCCGACGGGCTGTGCCTGCCGGCGAAGGCGTCCGGCCTGCTGGCGTGGTTCGGCCTGACACATGAGCGGCTCTACCCCGACCGCTGGCCGCCGGCGCTGCTGGCGAAGAAGGCGCTCCTCGGCCTTGCCGAGTCGAGCGTCTTCCACCGGTGGGTTCACCATGTGAAGATCCAGTTGTCGCCGGGCGCGCCGCCGAGGGCGAAGGGGTACCTGGCGGTCGCGCCGGCGTTCGTCTCCGATGCCGAGATCAGGAAGGTGCTGCAGCAGGGGGCCGGAACATGACGTGGCAGGCGGACGACATCCTCGACCGGCTGCTCGCCCCGATCGGGCGCGAGCGGTTCTTCGCCGAGCACTGGGATCGCCGCGGGTGCGCCCTGCCAGGCCCGCGTGACCGGTTCGCCGGCCTCTTCAGCCGCGCCGAGTTCGACCAGGCGGCCCCGCGATGCGGCAAGCTCAAGGCCGCGTTCGTCGACGAGAAGCGCTGGTTCACCGACGTGGCGATCACGGCGGACCAGGTGAAGCGGCTCTTCGAGGCCGGCATGACGATCTGCGCGGGCGTGCTGCCCGAGGCCGGGACGCGGGCGGCGTTCCTGGCGGCGTACCGCGCGGCCGTGCTGTCGGCGGGCCCCGTCCACTTCAACAGCTACCTCTCGCCGGACGGCCACGGATTCGGGTTGCACTTCGACAACCACCCGGTGTGGATCCTCCAGGTCGAGGGCGCGAAGCGCTGGCGGTTCACGCCGGAGCCGGCGCTGGCCCATCCGCTGCACAACATCACGATGCCGCCCGACCGCGACAGGGTCGTGCTGTCGTGGGCCGTCATCACGAGACCCGCGGACGACACCTTCGTCGAGGTGCTGCTCGAGCCCGGTGACGCGCTCTACCTGCCAGCGGGCTGCTGGCACGTGGCGCGCGCCGAGGGCACGTCGCTGGCGCTCACGCTGGCCAGTTCTCCCGCCATGCCCGTCGAGTTGCTCGAGGCGCTGCTGACCGCCAACGCCGCCGCCTGGCCCGCGCTCTTCACGCGCATGCCGGCGGTCCCCGCCGACGGCTTCGTCGACGGCCGTACCCCGCCGGCCCTGCAGGAGGCCCTCGCCGCCGCCAGGGCCGCGCTCGCCGGATTCGCCAACAACCTGACCGACGAACAGCTGCTGGCCGCCTGGGGCGCTGCGGCCAGAAGCAAGAAGTGAGAAGTAAGAGGTAAGAAGTCAGAAATAGGAACCATTTCTTACTTCTTACTTCTTACTTCTTACTTGCTCATTGTCTCGATGACCTCCCCCGCCACCCACCCCGATCCGCCCGTGAGGCCCGTGCCCGGGTGGGTGCCGGAGCCGCAGAGGAACAGGCCCTCGACAGGGGTCTGGTACCGGCCGGCGCCGAGGAGCGGCCGCATCGTCAGCAGCTGGTCGAGGGCGAGCTCGCCGTGGAAGATGTGGCCGCCCGTCAGGCCGAGCTGCCGTTCGAGGTCGAGCGGCGTGAGCACCTCGCGCGCGATGACCAGGCGGGAGAGGCCGGGCGCGAAGCGCTCCAGGTGCCCCACGACCGCGTCGCCGAGCGCGTCGCGCGCGGCGTCCCACGTCGACCCGCGCAGTTCGTACGGCGCCCATTGCACGTAGGCCGACAGGACGTGCGCGCCCGCCGGGGCGAGCGACGGCTCCTGCACGGTCGGCAGGGTGAGCTCGACCCACGGCTCGGGCGAGAACCGCCCGTACTTGGCATGGTCGAACGCGCGCTCGAGGGTGTCGAGTCCGGCGCCGAGCCGCACGCGGCCCGCCAGCAGTTCCGGCGGGGCGCCGGCGAACGCCGGCAGGCCCGCGAGCGCCAGGTTCACCTTGGCGAGCGTGCCGCGCGCGCGGAAGTTGCGGATGCGCCACACGAACTCCGGCCCGAGATGAACGGGGTCGACGAGCGAGAGGAACGTGCGCCGCGGGTCGATCGCCGAGATGACGATGTCGCTCGCGACCTGTTCGCCGGTCGCCAGGCGCACCCCGGCCGCGCGGTCGCGCGCGATCACCACCCCGGTGACCTCCGTGTTCGTCCGGAGGTCGGCGCCCGCCGCGCGAAGCGCCGCCGCCACCCCCGCGGCGAGGCGGCCAGGCCCGCCCTGGACGAAGCGGCCGCCGGCCACGCCGAGCGCGCCGTTGGCCGCCGCGAGCAGCAGGGCCATCCCGCTGCCCGCGGACCGCGGTCCCAGCATCGTCCCGAACACCGCGTCGCCGGCGAGCCCTGCCGCCAGCAGGTCCGACTCGACGGTCTCGCCGATCAGGTCGGCGGCCGGCATCGGCCCCCACCGGAGGAGCCGGTACTGGTCGGCCTTCGGCAGGGCACGGAACTTCCGGATCGTGCGCAGGAGCTGCCACAGGTCCCGGCCCGTCACGCCGTCGATGGGCGGCGGCGGCGCGGTGAAGAGCGAGGCGACGACGTCCCCGAGCGCGCGCCGCGTCCGGGCGAACGCGCGCCACCGCCCGGCGTCGCGGGGCGACGTGGTGGCCAGCCCCGCCGCCGTCCGCTCATCGTCCTCGTACACGACGATGGCGCGGCCGTCCTGGGCGAGCGCGGTGAAGTCGATGTCGCCGCCCGTGAAGGCGACGCCGTGGGCGTCGAGGGCGAGCGCGTCGGCGACGTCCTGGCGGAAGGGGCCGCACTGGTGCGCGTAGACCGGTGCGTGGAAGCCGGGCGCGATCTCGCGGGTGGCGGCGCCGCCGCCTGGCGTCTCCGCGCGCTCGAGCACCAGCGTCCGGAAGCCCGCCGCGGCGAGCCGCGCGGCGCACACCATCCCGTTGATGCCGGCGCCGATCACGATCGCGTCGTACGTGGCGCTCACGGCTTCACCTCGGCGAGCACGCGCATGGCGGCGTTCCGCCCGGGGGCGCCCATGATGCCGCCGCCCGGGTGCGCGGCCGAGCCGCACAGGTAGAGGCGATCGACCGGGGTGCGGTACTGCGCCCAACCCGGCACCGGCCGCAGGAAGAACAGCTGCTCGAGCGACAGCTCGCCCTGGAAGATGTTGCCCTCGGTCAACCCGAACTCGCGCTCGATGTCGAGCGGCGTCAGCACCTGCCGGTGGAGGATGCGGTCGCGGATGTTCGGCGCGTACTCGGCGATCGTGTCGATGACGGTGTCGCCGAAGCGGTCCCGCTCGGCGTCCCACGTGGTGCCGTCGAGGTGGTACGGCGCGTACTGGACGAAGCACGACATCACGTGCTGGCCCGGCGGGGCCAGGGACGTGTCGGTGAGCGAAGGGATCACGATGTCCATGTACGGGCGGCTCGAGAACCGGCCGTACTTTGCCTCGTCGTACGCGCGCTCCATGTAGTCGACGCCGGGGGAGATCGAGATCGCCCCGCGCAGGTGGGGCCCGGCGCCCGGCAGGCAGCGGAAGTCGGGGAGCCCGTCGAGCGCGAGGTTCACCTTCCCCGACGAGCCGCGGAACTTGTAGCGGCGCAGGCCCTCGACGAACTCGGCGGGCAGCGTCCCCGGGTCCATCAGCCGCCCGAACGTCACGTGCGGATCGACGCTCGAGAGGACGACGTTGGTCTCGAACTCGTCGCCGTTCTCGAGCGCGACGCCGGTGACGCGCGCGCCGTCCGCCAGGATGTGCGCGACGGGCGCGTTGACGCGGATGTCGGCGCCGAACCCGCGCGCCGCCGACGCGATCGCGTTCGACACCGCGCCGGTGCCGCCGCGGGCCAGGCCCCACGAGCGGAACGACCCGTCGATCTCGCCCATGTAGTGGTGCAGCAGCACGTACGCCGTCCCCGGCGACCGCACGCCGAGGAACGTCCCGATGATCCCCGACGCGGCCATCGTCGCCTTGAGCACGTCGGTCTCGAACCACTGGTCGAGGAAGTCGACCGCGCTCATCGTCAGGAGCTGCACCTGGTTGACGCGGTCGTGCGCGCCCATGCCGCGGAAGCGCCGCCCGATGGCGAGCAGGTCGAGGAGCCCGCGGGGGTCGAGCGAGGTGGGGTCGGGCGGGGTGAGGCCCAGGATCGGCTTGGCAAACCGTCCCATCTCGATCATCGCCTTGCCGTACTCGTCGTACGCCTCGGCGTCGAGCCGGGAATGCCGCGCGATCTCGCGCCGCGTCTGGTGGTGGTCGTTGGTGCGCCAGAGGTAGTCGCCGTCCGGCATCGGCGTGAACGTGCCGTCGAGCGGCAGCAGTTCCATGCCGTGGCGCGGCAGGTCGAGCTCCCGGATGATCTCCGGCCGGAGGAGCGAGACGACGTAGGAGCAGACCGAGAAGCGGAAGCCGGGGAAGACCTCCTCGGTGACCGCCGCCCCGCCGAGGACGTGGCGCCGCTCGAGCACCAGCACCTTCCGCCCGGCGCGCGCCAGGTAGGCCGCCGCCGTCAGGCCGTTGTGACCGCCGCCGATGACGATGGCGTCGTACCGCACGGGCCACAGATAACACAGATGGCACAGATGGCACAGATGGCACAGATGGTAAAGATGGTAAAGATGCACAGATAGAACGCCAGGAACCCAAGGAACCCCCGGAACCCGAGGAACCGACCGTCCGACGAACCCGACGAACCCGACGAACCCGACGAACCCGACGAACCTGACGAACCCGACGAACCTGTCGAACCCGACGAACCCGACGAACCCGTATAATTCCCCCGTGCCGATCGGCTCCGCGTTCCACGCGCGCACCGCCGCGCTCGCGGCGAGCCTCAACTACCGCGACTGGTCCGGGTACCACGCGGTCAGCGCGTACGAGACGCACCACGAGCACGAATACAACGCGATCCGCAACGCGTGCGCGCTCATCGACGTCTCGCCGCTCCACAAGTACCGCGTCTCGGGGCCCGACGCGGTGCGCCTCGTCGACCGCGTGATCACCCGCGACGCCACCCGCATGGCCGTCGGCCAGGTCTGCTACACGCCGTGGTGCGACGAGGATGGCACCGTCATCGACGATGGGACCGTGACGAGGGTGGCCGAGCAGGTCTTCCGCTGGACCGCGGCGGACCCGAGCCTCCGCTGGTTCACGGCCAACGCCGTCGGCCTGGACGTCCGGGTGGAGGACATCTCGGAACAGGTCGCCGCGCTCGCGCTGCAGGGCCCGACCGCGGCCGCGCTCCTCCGGCGGGTGAGCACCGCGCCGATCGACGGGCTCCGCTACTTCCGCGCGACGGCGGGCAGCATCGGCGGCGTGCCCGTCGACATCAGCCGCACCGGCTACACCGGGGATCTCGGCTACGAGCTGTGGATGCCCTGGGACGCGGCGCTCCGCGTGTGGGACGCGCTCGTCGCGGAGGGGCCGGCCTTCGACCTGCGGCCGGCGGGCATGCTGGCCCTCGACGTCGCGCGTGTCGAGGCCGGCCTGCTGCTCATCGACGTCGACTTCCACGGCAGCCGGAAGGCGCTCATCCCGTCGCAGAAGTACTCCCCGTACGAGCTCGGGCTCGGGCGGCTCGTCGCGCTCGACAAGGGGCCGTTCGTCGGGCGGGCGGCGCTGGCCGCCGAGGCCGCGCGCGGCCCGGCGCGGAAGGTGGTCGGCCTCGAGGTCGACTGGGTGGCCGTGGAGGCGCTGCACGAGGCGGCCGGCCTGCCGCCCGTCGCGCCGGCCGCGACCTCGCGCGTGGCCGTGCCTGTCTACGCGCGCGGCCGGCAGGTGGGGCGCGCCACGTCCACGACCTGGTCGCCGGCGCTCAAGCGGCTGATCGCCCTGGCGACCGTCAGCGCGCCGCACTTCGAGCCGGGCACGGCGCTCGAGATCGAGGTCACGGTCGAGGCCGTCCGCCACCGCGCCGCGGCCCGTGTCGTGCCGACGCCGTTCTTCAACCCCGCCCGGAAGACCGCGCTGCCACCCCCGTGATCGGCCCCCGGCCCCGTCTCTTTGCCGCCTGCGCCGCCGCGATGGCCGTGTTCGGCCTCGCCCTCGCGCTGCCGGGAACCGCCTTCGGCGTCGACGAGGTGCGCGTGCGCCTCGGCCTCGACCTCGCCACGCAGGCGCGGCTCATCTCGGTGCTGTTCCTCGGGTTCTTCGCCAGCACGCTCGTCGCCGGCCCGCTCGCCGATGTCGCCGGCCGGCGCCTGGCCTTCGTCCTGTCGTGCACGCTGCTGGCGGCGGGCCTGGCGGGGTTCGCGGTGGCGCGCGGCGCGCCGACGGCGCTCGCCGCGGTGCTGCTCCTCGGTCTCGGCGCCTCCGGCGTGAACACGGTCGCCAACACCATCGCGGCGGAGCTGTACCCGGCGCGCCGCGGCGCCATGCTCTCGTGGCTGGCGTTGGCATCCGGCGTCGGCGGTGCCCTGTTGCCCTTCCTGGCCATGGCCGGCGCGTCCGTCAGCTGGACGTTCGTGCTGGCGGCGGCCGCGATCGTGGCCGCCGTCTCCGGCCTTGGCGCCGCGGGCCTGGCGTTCCCGGCGCCCCCCGGGACCCGCGCGCCGCTCACGTGGCCCGACGTGCGGGGCGTGGTGGGAGCGCCCGGCTTCGCCTGGTTCCTCCTGGCCCTCGCCTGCCAGGGCGGCAACGAGGCGTCGCTGGCCGGCTGGATGACAGCCTACCTGTCATCGCGCGGCTTCGGCTCCCGGGCCGCGCTCGGCACCCTCGGCCTGCACTGGACCGCCATCGTCGCGAGCCGCGCCGCCGCGGGCCTGCTGGTCGAGCGCGTCGGCAAGCGCGCCGTCATCACGGCGGGCGCGGCCGCCGCCAGCGGAGGCACGCTCCTGCTGGTGTGCGCCCCCACGCCGGCCACGCTCGTCGCGGGCGCGGTCGTGGCGGGACTGGGGATCTCGAGCGTGTTCTCGACCGTGCTGGCGGCCGCGGGCGATCGCTACACGCACCGGACGGGCACGATGTACGGCGTGCTGCTTGCGGGCGCGCAGCTCGGCGGGATGGCCCTGCCGTCGGCCGTCGGCGCCATCGCCGAGGCGCGCGGCCTCGCGGCGGGCCTCGGGCTGCTCGTCGTGACGACCGCCGTGGTGGGCGCCGTGATGTGGCGCGTCGGCGGAAAAGGGCGCTGACCCCTGCCTCCGCAGGCGCAGGGAGCTAGAGCCTGCGGGCGCGGCGGGCGTCGATGAACGACTTGACGCCCAGCGCGACGTAGACGGCGAGCAGCAGCGCCATGACGGCCTGCGAGAGCGCCGCCGGCCGCATCGGGTCGCCGCCGGCCGCCAGGGCCGGCACCAGGCGCCCGAGCGTCGCCAGCAGCCCGAGGAGTCCGACCGCCACCGCCGCGTGCATCACGTGCTTCCGGAGGTGCTCCTGGCGCCCGAGGAACGCGAGCACGACGAAGACGATGCCGAAGAAGGCCGGGATGAGCGCGGTGATGCTGGTCCGTCCCGTCAGCATGTAGCTGGCGAGGCCGAGCAGGATGAGCAGGATGCCGACGAGACGCGTGGTGGAGGGCATGGGCATATTATGATTCGGACATTCTCGTGATCTTGTGATTTCGTGATCTCGCGACGTGTCCCGGTGAACCTCCATCCGCCGAAATCCCGTGAACGGAGGTGAAACCGGCGACTCGCACCCGCGCAAATCACCAAATCACAAGATCGCAAGATCACGAGATCACGAGATCACGAGATCACGAGATTACCCAAATGAACGTGGCCTTGATCCAGCAGCCCGCGACACCAGACAAGGCGGCCAACGTCGAACGGGGCCTCGACGCCCTCGAGGCCGCGGCGAGGGCCGGGGCCGGGCTGGCCTGCTTCGCGGAGCTGGCCTTCGAGCGCTTCCACCCGCAGCGCCCCGCGGGCGCGGACGTGCTGGAGCTGGCCGAGCCACTCGACGGGCCCACCGTCGCGGCCTTCCGCCGCAAGGCCCGCGAGCTCGGCATCGTCACCGTCATCAACCTGTTCGAGCGCGACGGGGACCGCGCCTACGACGCGTCCCCGGTCATCGACGCCGACGGGACGGTGCTCGGCGTCACGCGGATGGTGCACATCACCGACTACCCGTGCTTCCACGAGCAGGGCTACTACACCCCTGGCGACACGGGCGCGCCGGTCTACCAGACCCGTGCCGGCCGGATCGGCGTGGCCATCTGCTACGACCGGCACTTTCCCGAGTACATGCGCGCGCTGGCGCTCGGCGGCGCGGACCTCGTGCTCGTGCCGCAGGCCGGCACGGCGGACGAGTGGTCGGAGGGCCTGTACGAGGGCGAGATGCGCGTCGCCGCGCTCCAGAACGGTTACTACGTGGCGCTGGTGAACCGGGTGGGCGTCGAGGACGCGCTGGCGTTCTCGGGCGAGTCGTTCGTCTGCGCGCCCGACGGAGGCGTGATCGCCCGCGCGGGGCGCGGCACCACCGAGATCCTCCACGCCGAGCTCGACATGTCGGCGCCAGCCGCGTCCCACGCCCGACAGCTGTTCCTGCGGCACCGCCGTCCTGATCTCTATGCCGGCTGGCTCGCGGGCTGAAGGGGCGACCCGTGCCGCCTGAGCCCCTTCGCCGACTGGCCGCGCTCGTGGCGGTGCTGTCGCTGGCGGTGACCGGCGTGGCCTGGGCGCGCCAGCCGTCGCCCTCGATGCCGATCAGCGCCGCCCGGACGCTCGCCTTCTCGGGGCGCAGCGACGCGCCGGCCAGGGTGTCGGGCACCATCACCTACGTGGATCCGGCCGGAGCGTTCGTGGTCGTCCAGGATCGCACGGGCGGCCTCCTCGCGATGCTCGCCGGGGCCCAGCCGGACATTGCCGCGGGTGACGCGGTGACCGTGTCCGGGCGCGCGTTCCTCTCGCCGCGTGGGCCGGCGCTCGGCAATTCCTCCATCGTCCGGTCGGGCACCGGCGCGCTGCCCGCGGCCCGGCCCCTTGACGGCGACCTGGCCCGCCTGCCCGCGCTCGATGGCCTGCGGGTGGTCACCGACGGCGTCGTCCGCCGCACGGGGTCACGGGGGACCTTCGTCGTGGCGGCGGTGGCGACGCCGGCGGGCCTCATCGACGTGGTGTTGCCGCGCACGGCGCGGACCTCGACGCTGGCGGTGGACACGGTGGTGACGGTGACCGGCGTCCTGACCCCCCGGATCAGCCGTCCCGAGCGCACGCGCGACCGCGAGCTGCTCGTGGGTTCCGATCCCGGGGAGCTGCTCGTCGACGACGAGGCGCGCGCCGAGCCGTACGGCGTCGGGGCGATGGCCGTCGCGGACCTGCCCGCGACCGAGGCGCGCGGCGACGCCGTGCGCCGCGTGAAGGTGCGGGGCGTCGTGACGCGGCAGCGGCCGGGGCGCTCCCTGTACATCCAGGACCCGACGGGCAGCCTCTACGTCGAGACGGACGAGGCCCAGCCGGTGTCGCCGGGTGACGTGGTGGAGGTGCTCGGGTTCCCGGCCGTCGACGAGTACGCGCCGTACCTCGCCGACGCGGTGTTCCGCCGGACGGGCGCGGGGCCGCCGCCGGCGCCGACGCGGGTGACCGTGGCGGAGCTGCTCGAGGGCAAGTACGACGCGTCGCTGGTGTCGGTGGAGGCGGAGTTCCGCGGGTTCGAGACCGGCCGCGAGGAGTTGACGCTGGTGCTCGAGGAGGCCGGCGTCATCTTCAACGCGCACGTGCTGCTGCCCGCCGCCGGGAACATGACCGCCGAGGTGCGGCCCGGCGATCGCGTGCGGGTCACGGGCATCTGCTCGGTGGTGGTGGACACGGACCGCCAGCCGCGATCGTTCCGGGTGATGCTCCGGGACAGCTCGGACTTCCAGGTCGTCTCGCGCGCGGCGCTTGTCGGGCCCGGCTGGGTGGGCGGCGTGGGCTTCGCCCTGGCGCTGGCCGCCCTCGGCGCGCTGGGCCTCGCGTGGCGGCGCATCCTGGCGCAGCAGGCGACGATCCGCCGGCAGCTGGCGCGCGCGGCGTCGCTCAAGGAGCGCTTCGACGACCTGTTCGAGCGCGGGTCCGACATCATGGTGATCCACGACCGCCGCGGCCGGGTGTCGACGCTGAACCGCGCCGGCGAGCAGGCGAGCGGGTACACGCGCGAGGAGATGCGCGTGCTGGACCCGGCCTGGGCGTTCTCGGCGGAGTACATGGACCAGATCCAGCGGATGATCGCGGAGGGTCCGGATGCGCCGGCGCGCGCGTTCCGCGCCGAGATCGTCACGCGGACGAGCCAGCGGCTGCCGATCGACGTCCAGGCGCGTGTCGTCGCGGCCGACGGGCAGGTCAGCGGCGTGTCGGCCGTCGCGCGCAACCTCGCGGAGCGCGAGCAGCTCGAGGCCCAGCTCCGCCAGGCCCAGAAGATGGAGGCGGTCGGCCGGCTCGCCACGGGCATCGCCCACGACTTCAACAACCTGATCACCGTGCTCCTCGGCTACAGCGACGAGCTGCTCGAGATGGTCGAGCCCGACTCGGAGCTGCGGCAGCCGGCCGAGGAGATCCGGCGGGCCACCGAGCGCGCGTCCGGGCTGACCCAGCAGCTGCTGTCGTTCAGCCGCCGGCACACGACCTCGCCGCAGACCATCGACCTGAACGTCGCCGTGTCGAACATGCAGGACATGCTGCGCCGCCTCGTCGGCGCGGAGATCCGGCTCGACGTGCGCCTGCAGCCGGACCTCGGCCTGGTCCGCGCGGACACGGCGCACATCGGCCAGGTGGTGATGAACCTGGCGGTCAACGCGCGTGATGCCATGCCCGAGGGCGGCATCCTGACGATCGAGACGGGCAACGTCGAGATCGGCGCCGAGGACCTCGAGGCGATTCCCGGCCCGCACGTGATGCTGGCCGTGAGCGACACGGGACATGGCATGTCCCCCGAGGTGCTGCGGCGGCTCTTCGAGCCGTTCTTCACGACGAAGGAGAGCGGACAGGGCACCGGGCTCGGCCTGTCGATGGTGCAGGGCATCGTGCGGCAGTCCGGCGGCCACGTGCGCGTGGACAGCGAGGTCGGGCATGGCAGCACGTTCCGCATGTACTTCCCGCGGGTGGACCAGGCGGCCGCGGTGCCGGCGCCGGCCGCCGGCGCCGGCGTCGCGCCGCCGCCCGTCCGCGGCACGGGCGTGGTGCTCTTTGCCGAGGACGACCGGGCCGTCCGCCGGCTGATGACCACCGAGCTGCGGCGCCGGGGCTACACCGTGCTCGAGGCGCGCCACGGCGGCGAGGCGCTGGAGATCTGCAGGCAGTACGGCGCCGACATCGACCTGCTCGTGACCGACGTGGTGATGCCGCAGCTGAACGGCGCCGACCTGGCCAACCAGGCGCGGCCGATCAGGCCCGAGATGGCCGTCCTCTTCATCTCGGGGCACCCGGAGCGCGCCGGGGTGGGCCTCGACCCGTCCGGGCCGGACGCCGCGAACCTGCTGCTGAAGCCCTTCACGCCCGAGACGCTCTCGGCGCGCGTCCACGAGATCCTGCGCGCGCGCCGGCGCTGACCGTCGCCGCCGCCGAACGGCCTGTCCCCGCGACGGGCAAGCGGCTACAATCGCGCGGCATGACCCAGCCCGCGCTCCGGCGCGCCCTCGGCCGGTGGGACCTCACCGCGATCGGGGTCAACCAGGTGATCGGGGGCGGCATCTTCCTGATCCCGTCCGACGTCGCGCGGCAGGTGGGGAGCTGGGGGCCGGCGGCCTTCGTGGGGGTCGGCGTCGCGTCGCTGCTCGTCGCGCTGTGCTTCGCCGAGGCGGCCAGCCGCTTCGACCGCACCGGCGGCCCGCTGCTCCCCGCGCGCGCGGCCTTCGGCCGTTTCGCGGGCTTCGAGGTGGGCTGGATGATGTGGTTCACGCGCGTGACCAGCCAGGCCTCGATCAGCAACGGCCTCGCGCTCGCGCTCGCGTTCTACTGGCCCGGGTTCGCCGGCGGCGCGCCGCGGGCGGCGCTCATCACCGGCCTGACCCTCGCCCTGGCCTGGATCAACGTGCGGGGCATCCGCCAGGCGTCATGGGCGGTGAACGCCTTCACGTGGGGGAAGCTCCTGCCCCTCTTCGTGTTCATCGCGGTGGGCGTCTGGTACGTCGACCCCGCGCGCTTCGCGAGCCCGCCGCCGGTGTCGCTGGAGCAGGCCGGCACCGCGATGCTGCTGCTGATCTTCGCCTACGGCGGGTACGAGGTGGTGAGCGTGCCGGCCGGCGAGGCGGCGCGCCCGGCGCGCGACATCCCCTTCGCCTCCGTGATGACCGTCCTCGGGGTCACGGCCGTCATGACCCTCACCGCGATCGTCGCGACCGGCACGCTGCCCGGCCTGGCCGCGACCCGGACCCCGATCGCCGACGCCGCCGCGATCTTCATGGGGCCGGGCGGCTCGCTCCTCGTCAGCCTGGGCGCGGTCGTCTCCATGACCGGCAACTGCATGGGCCAGGTGATCGCGGCGTCGCGCTCGATCTTCGCGCTGGCCGAGCACGGCGACCTCCCGCGGTTCTTCGCCCGGGTCCACCCCGTCTACCGGACGCCGTCGAACGCCATCCTCTTCAGCACCGCGGTGGCGCTCGTGCTCGCCCTGTCGGGGTCGTTCACATTGCTCGCCGCGGTCAGCGCGGTCGGCCGGCTCGTGATCTACCTGACCGCGTGCGGCGCCGTCCTGCAGCTCAGGCGCCCGTCGCTCGCCGGCCGGGCCGGCCCGGCCGGCTTCACGATCCCCTTCGGCCCCACCGTCCCCGTCCTGGCCATCATCATCACGCTCGGCATCCTCGCCGGCGCGACGACCCAGCAGTTCGCCGTCGGCGGCACCGCCCTCGGAGCAGGAGGTTTCTTGTACCTCGCCGGGAGGAGGCGCCCGGTCTTGTGATCATCCCATCACCAGATCATCACTTCGCGAGATCGACGGATTCTCGTGCCAATATTGTTCCCCTTGGAGGTCTTGCGCATGCAGAAGTTGATCGTCGGGCTCACCGGGGCGATCGTCGTGGCGGCGGTGGCGGTGTCGGCGCAGCGGGGCGGCGGGGTGGCGTGCGATCCGGACAACGGCGGGCTCACGCTGCCGCCCGGGTTCTGCGCGCTCGTCGTGGCCGATAACCTCGGCCCGGCCCGGCACCTGGCGGTGGCGCCGAACGGCGACATCCACGTGATGGTCAACCGCACGCGCACCGGCACCCCCGGCGGCATCGTCGGGCTCCGCGACACGGACGGCGACGGCCGCGCCGACGAGCGGCAGCAGATGGCGACGCTCGATGGCACCGAGATCCGCTGGCGCGGCGACTACCTGTACCTCTCCTCGGACGACCAGGTCGGACGCTACCGCATGAAGCCGGGCGAACTCCTGCCGACCGGTGAGCTGGAGATCATCGCGACGGGCTTCCCCGAACAGCGGCAGCACGCCTCCAAGTCCTTCACGTTCGACGACGCGGGCAACATGTACGTGAACGTGGGCGCGCCGTCGAACGCGTGCCAGTCGCCCGACAGGCGCGCCGGCGTGCCCGGCCAGGACCCGTGCCCGCTGCTCGAGCGGCACGGCGGCATCTGGCGCTTCCGCGCCGACACGCCCGACCAGGACCAGGTGAAGGACGGCCACCGCTTCTCGACGGGCCTCAGGAACGTCGTGGCCATCGCGACCAACCCGGCCGACGGCCGCGTCTACGTGGTGCAGCACGGCCGCGACGCGCTCGACACGATGTGGCCCGGCAGGTTCACCTCGGTGGACAACGCCGAGCGGCCGGCCGAGGAGATGTTCCGGCTGAGCGACGGCGCCGACTTCGGCTGGCCGAAGTGCTTCTTCGACCTCGCGCAGGGCCGGAAGGTGCTGAACCCCGAGTACGGCGGCGACGGGAAGATGGTGGGCGGCTGCGACAAGGTCGGCCAGCCCCTGGCCACCTTCCCCGCGCACATCGGGCCGAACGACCTGATCTTCTACACCGGCACCCAGTTCCCCGCGAAGTACCGCGGCGGCGCCTTCGTGGCGTTCCACGGCTCGTGGAACCGGGCGCCCGAACCGCAGGCCGGCTACAACGTGATGTTCGTGCCGTGGGACGGCGCGAGCCCGACGGGCACGCCCGAGGTCTTCGCGGAGGGCTTCGCCGAGACCAAGGACCCGAGGAACGCCGAGCACCGCCCCACAGGCCTCGCCCAGGGCCCCGACGGATCGCTCTATGTGAGTGATTCGCGGCGGGGAACGGTCTGGCGAATCATGAGTAAGTAAGAATCGAGAATCAAGAATCAAGAATCACGGGGCCGCCTGGTTCTTGATTCTGAATTCTTGATTCTTGATTACTCCTGATCGAGCAGGTGGGCCCGGTTGCGCACGTGGCCCATCTCCTCGATCGGCCCATTCAGGAACCGGCACATCGGCGTCAGGGTCTTGAAGGTGGCGACGAGCTGCCTGTAGAAGTCCGGGCGCGTGGCGAAGGCCGCGGGCTCCTCGCGGAAGCCGAGGAACTGCTTGTGGCGCAGGTAGCCGGCCGCGGGATGGTCCTTCGGGAACCCGCGCGGCACGCGCGTGAGCACCTCGCCCTTGAGGCCGCCGATCTTCCGGAAGGCCGGCGAGGTGACGATGGAGGCGAGCTCCTCGTAGTTGGCCGCGACGTGCTCCCGGACGGCGTGGAGCTGGGCGGTGTCGGGCGCGTACAGCCCGCCGCCGATCCAGGTCCACTGCGGGGCGACCTCCAGGTAGAGCCCGGCGCCGCGCATGCGGCCGAGCGCCCGCACGGGGAACACCGCCGCGATGTTGGTCTTCAGCGGTGACTTGTCCTCGCTGAAGCGCGTGTCCCGCCAGGGGCGGAAGAGCGAGATCTTCGGGTCGGCCTGGAACTCCGGCGCGAACGCCGGGAAGTCGTTGGCCAGCCGCTCGACCAGGCGGGCCATCGGCTCGCGGACGTGGGCCTCGTACTGATCGCGGCGGGCGTGGAACCAGGCGCGGTCGTTGTTCTTCTTGAGCGCGCGGAGGAAGGCCAGCGTCTTGGGCGTGAAGAGGTCGGGCATGCGGCGTCTCGCCTCCAAGCTTACCCGGTCGACGCCCGGCCCGTGGCATACTTCGCGTCATGTCCGCCGCCGCCCTCGACTCCCTGGTCGCCGAGCTCCGCGAGCGCCTCGGTGACCGCGTCTCGACCGCCGACGCCGTCCGCGAGCACCACAGCCACGGCGAGTCGTGGCTCACGCCGGCCGCCCCGGACGCCGTCGTCTTTCCCACGTCCACGGCGGAGGTCGCCGCCATCGTCACCGCCTGCGCGCGGCACGGCGTGCCGATCGTGCCGTTCGGGATGGGCAGCTCGCTCGAGGGGCACGTCCACGCGCTCCGCGGCGGCGTCTCGATCGACATGACCCGGATGACGAGGGTCCTCCGGCTCTCGCCCGACGACATGGACGTCACCGTCGAGGCCGGCCTGACGCACCGCAAGCTGAACGACCACCTCAAGAACACCGGGCTGATGTTCACCGTCGACCCGGGCGCCGACGCCACGCTCGGCGGCATGACGGCGACGCGCGCCTCCGGCACGACGACCGTCAGGTACGGGACGATGCGCGACCAGGTGATGGGGCTGACGGTGGTGCTGGCCGACGGCCGGGTGATCCACACCGGCGGCCGCGCCCGCAAGTCGTCGTCCGGCTACGACCTGACCCGGCTCTTCGTCGGTTCCGAGGGCACGCTCGGCGTGATCACCGAGATCACGCTGCGCCTGCACGGCCGTCCCGAGTCGGTGCTGACGGCGGTCTGCCCGTTCGGGTCGATGCAGGGCGCGGCCGACACGGTCATCCAGACCATCCAGCTCGGCGTGCCCGTCGCGCGCATCGAGATCATCGACGAGGTGCAGCTGCGGCTCGTCAACCGGTACTCGAAGACCGACTATCCCGAGGCGCCGACGCTGTTCTTCGAGTTCCACGGCATGAGCCGGGCGGCGGTGGACGAACACGCGCGCGCCGTCGAGGAGATCGCGGGTGAGCACGGGGCGCAGGGCTTCCGGTGGGCGGCCACCCCCGAGGAGCGCGCGAAGCTGTGGGAGGCGCGGCACAACGTGCTGTACGCGACGATCGCGTCGCGCCCGGGCGCCCTGCCGTGGACCACCGACATCTGCGTCCCGATCTCGCGTCTGGCCGAGTGCATTGTCGAGACCCAGGCCGACCTGGAGCGGTCCGGCGTCGTGGCGCCCCTCGTGGGCCACGCCGGGGACGGGAACTTCCACCTGATCTTCATGCTGCCGCCCGGCGACGAGGCGGAGCTGGCGAAGGTGAAGGCGCTCAACGCGCGCTTGGTCGAGCGGTCGCTGTCGATGGGCGGCACCTGCACCGGGGAGCACGGGGTCGGCGTCGGCAAGCTGGCCTACGTGGAGCGGGAACACGGCGACGCCCTCGACGTGATGCGCGCCATCAAGCGCGCGATCGACCCGCGGAACCTGATGAACCCCGGCAAGCTCGTGCCCGGCGTGGACTGACAGGAGACGTGCCGGCCCGGGCCGGCGCCGCCGCCCTCCAGTCGAGGCGGTAGAATCTAGAACGAAGCATGGCGAAGCGAAAGCCGGAACCCTCCCTGTTCGATCTCCCCGACAATACCGACGGCAGCACACCCCCTCCCCCGGGGGGCGGTGCGCCTCCGCCGGGCGGCTCCGGGGACGGCACGAGCAACGTGTCGCTGCACGAGGTGGCGCAGGCGCGGTACCTGAACTACGCCCTGTCGGTCATCACGTCGCGGGCGCTGCCGGACGTGCGCGACGGGCTGAAGCCCGTCCAGCGCCGCATCCTGTACACGATGTGGCAGCAGAACCTGACGGCCGACCAGAAGCACCGGAAGTGCGCGAAGGTCGTCGGCGACGTGATGGGCAACTACCACCCGCACGGCGACTCGGCCATCTACGAGACGCTGGTGCGCATGGCGCAGTCCTTCTCGCTGCGCGTGCCGCTCGTGGACGGCTCCGGCAACTTCGGCTCGCTCGACGGCGACGCGGCGGCGGCGATGCGGTACACGGAGTGCCGGCTCGCGCGGGTCGCCGACGAGATGCTCCAGGAGATCGAGCAGGACACGGTGCCGTTCCGGCCGAACTACGACGGCACGCGCACCGAGCCGGTGGTGCTGCCGGCGCGCCTCCCGAACCTGCTCGTCAACGGGTCCACCGGGATCGCCGTCGGGATGGCGACCAACATCCCGCCGCACAACCTCACCGAGGTCTGCCAGGCGCTCATCAAGCTCGTGGACAACCCGGAGCTCTCGACGCTGCAGCTGTGCCGGTGGGTGAAGGGCCCCGACTTCCCGACGGGCGGGCAGATCCTGAACTCGCCCGACGAGATCAAGGAGATCTACCGCACGGGGCAGGGGTCGATCCGCCTGCGCGCGACCTGGGAGGCCGGGCCGTCGACGCGCACGGCCCAGATCCTCTACGTCACCAGCGTCCCCTACGCGGTGAACAAGGCGGCGCTCGTCGAGCGCATCGGCGACGTGGTGCTCAGCCGCAAGATGCCGCACCTCGTCAACGTCAAGGACATCTCGACCGACGACGTGCGCATCGAGCTCGAGCTGAAGAAGGACGCCGACCCCAACCTGGTGATGGCGTACCTCTTCAAGAACACGCCGCTCCAGACGACCTTCGCGGTCAACATGACGTGCCTGGTGCCCATCGAGGGCGCCGACCTCGGCCGCCCGCAGCGCCTGGAGCTGCGCGAGCTGCTCTGGCACTTCCTCCACTTCCGGCTCGACGTGGTGACCGACCGGCTCGAGCACGAGCTGCGGCAGCTCGAGAAGCGGGTCCACCTGCTCGAGGGCTTCGAGAAGATCTTCGACGCGCTGGACGAGATCATCCGGATCATCCGCAAGTCGGACGGCAAGGCGGACGCGGCCGAGAAGATCATCGCCCGCTTCGGGCTCGACGCCGACCAGACCGACGCGATCCTGGAGCTGAAGCTCTATCGCCTCGCCCGCCTCGAGATTCTCGTCATCCAGAACGAGCTGGCCGAGAAGCGGCGCCGGGCCCGCCAGATTGCCGGGCTGCTGAAGGCGGAGGAGAGCCGGTGGGCGCTCGTCCGCGAGGAGATCGAGGAGATCCAGAAGAAGTACGGCGAGCCGCGCCGGACGAAGATCGAGGAGGCCGAGGAGGTCGAGTACTCGGCCGACGCCTTCATCGTGGACGAGGACAACGTCGTGCTCGTCTCGCGCGACGGCTGGGTGAAGCGGCAGAAGGAGGTGCGCGACCTCTCGACCACGCGCCTGCGCGAGGGCGACGCCGTGCTCGCGGCGATGGCGGGCAGCACGCGCGCGACCGTCGTGTTCTTCACCAACTTCGGGGTCGCCTACACGGCGCGCATCGTCGACATCCCGGCGTCCACGGGCTACGGCGAGCCGATCCAGCGGCTGTTCAAGTTCAAGGACGGCGAGCGGGTCGTCGCCGCGTTCAGCCTCGACCCGCGCGCCGCCGGCCGCATCCAGGCGGCCCGGGAGGGCGAGGCGCCCCCGGTGCACGCGATGGCCGTCACGACCGACGGCTACGCCCTGCGCTTCTCGCTGGAGGGCTTCGTGGAGCCGAGCACCCGGGCGGGCCGCCGCTACGCGCGGCCCGCGGGCTCGGCCGAGGTCGTGGGCGTCGCGCGCGTGACCGGCACGGAGACCGCGATTGCCGCCACCCGCGACGCGCGCGCGATGCTGTGCCCGGTGGAGGAGGTCAACTTCCTCTCCGGTCCCGGCAAGGGCGTCATCCTGATCAAGCTCACCGGCAAGGACGACCGGGTGCTCGGCTTCCTCGCCTCGACGGGCGACCGCGACCTGATGGTCGTCGAGACCTCGCGCGGCGCCGAGCAGACGATCAGCACGGCGAAGTACGAGGTGACCGGGCGCGGCGGCAAGGGCCGCGAGCTCCTCCAGCGCGGCCAGTTCGTCCGGGTCGTCACCGGCGACGTGCCGCTGCCGGTCCTCGAGGGACAGTCGTAGCGACCGGTGTTCGACGTGCAGGCCACCGAGACACAGGGACACAGAGGCTGGCACCGGGAGCCGTGACGACCGCGCCTCCGGCGGGGGCACGGAGACACGGAGAAGACCGGGAGACACGGAGGTCTCGAGCCGGCTCCCGTTCATCATGAGGCGGGCCGGCTGCGTAGCAGCCGGGGCGTGAGGCATGAGAGCCGGGCGGAGAGAGCCGCCCGAAATCCCATCGACTCTCTCCGCCCGGCTCTCACGCCACGCGCGCGGCGCTTCGCGCCGCGGGCCCGCCCGCAGGTTGACCCACGCCGGGTCCGGATCACGCCGCCGGGCGCGCGCGTGACAATGTCGTCGACGCCCGGTGTCGGCAGACGCGCTCGGCCCTGCCGAGGCCCCTCCGTGCCTCCCTGTCTTTTCCGTGTCTTCTATGAAGCGGCCGTTGAGAGTCAAGCTCCACGTGGTTCTGTGTGTCGTCCCTTGTCGTTGTCCCTCGCCGGAGCCACGATGCGATTCACATGGGGCCGTGGGCCAGAGCCGGGCGG
>JBFWOG010000014.1:0-127509 GCA_050250645.1 Vicinamibacterales bacterium | reverse complement strand
CATGCTCATCGTCGGCGCGGCGATGCGCCACTTGGTCCACCTGGCCTTCGGGGTCCTGAAATCCGGACGGGCCTTCGACCCCGACTATCTCAAGGCTTGACCGAGCAACACGGTATCTTCGTGGCGTTTCTTGTCACCACCGGATCGCATGCGCATGCGATTGTCGGGCCTGTATCCCATTGATAGCGTTGGCGGGCCGGCGCATGTTGCGCCGGTTGCACGGAGACACTTGCCATGACCCCACGATTCTCCCGCGCGGCTGCCGCCCTGCTGGCGGCACTGGTCGCCAGCGCCGCCGTCGCCAACGCGCAGTCGCGCGGCCCGCAGCCGAACCCCCAGCTCGTCATCAACAGCGCCGCCGCCGACCTGGCGGCCTCGCCCGCAACGGTGCTGATCGAGGGCGTCAACTTCGGCAACCAGCCAGCCGTCACGATGGGCGTCCCCGGCGGCACCCAGGCGCCCCTCACCGTCGTCTCGGCGACCGATTCCGCGATCGTGGCGGAGCTCGCGACGACCGTGCCCGGCACCTACACCCTCACGGTCAAGCGCGGTCCCTCGACGACCCAGGGCTACTCGATCGACCTGACGATCGGCGCCGTCGGCCTCACCGGAGCGACCGGGCCCCAGGGCCCGCAGGGCAACGTCGGGCCCATGGGCCCCGTTGGTCCCCAGGGCCCCCAGGGGATCCAGGGCATCCAGGGCCCGCAGGGAGAGGTCGGTCCGCAGGGTCCCAAGGGCGACAAGGGTGACGTGGGCGCCACGGGTCCGCAGGGCCCGAAGGGCGACACGGGCGCGCAGGGCCCCCAGGGCCTCCGCGGCCTGACGGGTGCCACCGGCGCGACCGGCGCGACGGGTCCCACCGGTCCGGCCGGGCCGGAAGGGCCGCGCGGCCCCCAGGGGATCCAGGGCGCGCAGGGCGAGCAGGGCCCGCCCGGGCTGATCACGGCGGCGCTCACGACGCCCGGCAACACCGGCGACGCCATCGGCCTCGCGGGCCAGGGCAGCCTGACGGCCGCGTGGTACTCGCACGCCTGCCCCAGCGACGCGGTCGTCACGGGCGTCAGCGGCACCTACGACGGCGACTTCCTGTACTCCATCAAGGCGACGTGCAAGCGGAGCAACAGCATCACCAAGGTCTCGCCGGTGGGCATCTACCTCGCCTTCGACGGCGGCACCTACTCGACGAGCACGGCCGGCAACCCCTCGAGCAGCTCGTTCTCGACCTCGTGCCCCGCGGGGACGATGGCGATCGGGCTCTACGGCGTGACGAACCTCGCCGGCAAGCTGAAGACCGTCGGCCTCCGCTGCGCGCCGCTGCTGGCGGGCACGACGACCAACTCCAGCTCCGAGGTCGGCGGCCCGGACGTGGTCACCGACGTCCCCTACGAGATCCCGTGCGGACCCGGCCGCGTCGCCAACGGGATCAAGGGCCAGGAGAACGGCAGCAAGATCATCTCGCTGACCTTCACCTGCCGCTAGCGCGGCACCGGCCCGAATCGGGATACGATCCCGTCCATGACATGGCTGTTGGCGGCGGCGCTCCTCCTGGGAGCGCCGCCGTCACCCGCTCTCCCCTCCGCGCCCCCGCCCGCCTACTCGCTCGATACCTGGGAAGTGGACGACGGGCTCCCGCAGAACTCCGTCATCTCGATCATCCAGTCGCGCGACGGGTACCTCTGGCTGGGGACCTGGGCGGGACTCGTCCGCTTTGACGGCGTCCGCTTCACCCCCGTCGCGACCGGGCTCACCAACACCCACATCCTGGCCCTCGCCGAGGCCGCCGACGGGGCCATCTGGATCGGCACCGGCGGAGGCGGCGTCGCGCGCTGGCATGACGGCGCCCTGACCACCTTCACGAAGGCCGACGGGCTGGCGCACGACGAGGTGCGGAGCCTCCTGTTCGACGGCGCCGGCCGGCTGTGGGTCGGCACGCTCGACGGCGTCTCGGTGATCGCCGAGGGTGTCATCAGCTCGCCGCCGATTGTCGGCGGCCGCCTCCCGGCGCCCGTCGTGATCGCCCTCGCGCGCGGCCGCGGCGACCAGGTGCTCCTCGCCACCATCGGCGGCCTCTGCGTGGCGACGGGCCTGCAGGTCACGTGCCCCGAGCCGGACGCCTCCCACCCGGTCGGCCTCACGTCGGTGGCAGTCGACGGACGGGGCCAGGTCCTCGTGGCCGGGACGCCGTGGGGCGTCGCGCGCTGGACGGGCACGGCCTACGCGCCCATCGAGACCTGCGGCGCCGCGCCGTGCCACTGGAGCACCGACATCATCACGCTGGGGACGCTGGCGGACGGCAGCGTCCTCGTCGGCGACCGGGGCCGGGCCGCGATACTCGGGGTCGACGGCCGGGTCCGGGAGATCGGGGCGCTGCCGGACAGCACCGTCTGGGCGTTGTACGAGGACCCCGAAGGGAGCCTCTGGCTCGGGACCGACGGGCGCGGGCTCACCAGGCTGCGGCCCACCCGCGTCCGGAGCTACGGCGCGGCCGACGGGCTGCCGGGGCCGGTCACGACCTCGATCGTGCAGGACGGGGACGGGCGGATCTGGGCGGGTACCCGCTGCGGTCCCGTGGTGAGGCTCGGCGCGTCGGGACGCTTCGAGCCCGCGCCGGCCGCCATCGCCACCCCGTGCGCGGTTCCGGTCCTGTCGGGCCGCGACGGCACCTTGTGGGTCGGCGACGACTCCCGCGGCGTCGTCGCCTGGCGGGACGGGCGCGTCACCAGGTTCGACATGGGGACCGGCCTCGCGAGCAACCGGACCCGGGTCCTCTACGAGGACCGCGCGGGCGCGATCTGGATTGCCACCGAGGCCGACGTCCTGCAGCGCGTCGTCGATGGCCGGCTGGAGGCGTTCGCCCCCGGCGAGGCGGGGCCCGGCAGCAGCATCTCGGCGTTCGCCGAGGACGAGGACGGCCGCCTGTTCGTCGGCTCCAATGCCACCGGCCTCTTCGTGCGCGACGGACCGCGCTTCACCCGCGTCACCGATCCGGACGGCGGCTTCACGAGCCGGCTGGTCTCGGCGCTGCTGCGGGACTCGCGCGGCGATCTCTGGATCGGCACCGCGAACCAGGGGCTCTTCCGGATGCGCGAGGGGCGCTTCGAGCACTTCGGCGTCGCGCAAGGGCTGCCCGACCCGGTCGTGGCGCTGATCCTCGAGGACGACGACGGCAACCTCTGGGTGTCGACGTCGCACGGCATCTCGCGGCTGCTGCACGAGCGCATCGAGGCCGTGGCATCCGGGGCGGCAGCGTCGACCGAGCCAATCGTCCTCGGCAAGGCCGACGGGCTGCGATCGATCGAGGGCTCCGGCGGCGGCTTCGACCCGTCTGGCCTGAAGGACCGGGACGGGCGTCTCTGGTTCTCCACGCTGGGCGGCATCGTCGTGGTGGACCCGCGTCACATCGCGCTCAACACCGTCCCCCCACCGGTGGTCGTCGAGAACGCCACGCTCGACGAGGTCCGGACGGTCCGCGCCGGCGCCGGCGGCATCGTGGTGCCGGCCGACACGCGGGGCATCGAGATCGCCTACACGGCGTTCAGCCTGCTCGCCCCGAACCGCGTGCGGTTCCGGTACCGGCTCGACGGCTTCGACCCGGCGTGGCACGACGCCGGGACGCGCCGATCGGTCTTCTACACGAACCTGCCCCCGGGGACGTTCCGCTTCGAGGTGCTCGCCGCGAACAACGACGGCGTGTGGAGCCCGGCGCCGGCCACGGTGTCCCTCGTGGTCCTGCCGTACTGGTGGCAGCGGCGGCCCGTGCAGCTCGCGGGCCTTGTCCTGCTGCTGGTCGCGACGGGCACCGGCGCCAGGGCCGTCGCGCTGCGCCGGGCGCGGGCGCGCGTGGCCGAGCTCGAGCGCGCACGCGCGCTCGACGACGAGCGCTCGCGCATCGCGCGCGACCTGCACGACGACATCGGCGCCCGGTTGACGCACCTGGCGCTGCTCGCCGACGACAGCGCGACGCCCACGGTGCGGCGCGTCCTCTCGGCCGCGGCGCGCGAGACGGCGCGGACGCTCGACGAGCTCGTGTGGGCCGTCAACGCGTCCAACGACACCGCCGAGGGCTTCGCGACCTACGCGATGCGCTTCGCGGAAACCCACGGACGCGCCGCCGGGCTGCGCGTCCGCTTCGATGCCCCGGCCAGCCTCGCCGGCCACGAGCTCAAGGCCGACACCCGCCGCCACCTCTTCCTGGCCTTCAAGGAAGCCGTCAACAACGCGGTCAAGCACGCGGGGGCCGGCGAACTCCGGGTCCGTGTCGCCGTCGAGGACGGCGTGCTGGCGGTCAACGTCGCCGACGACGGGCGTGGGCTGCCCCCGGGTGGAGGCGACCCGACAGGCAACGGCCTGACCAACATGCGGGCGCGCATGGAGGCCGTCGGCGGCACGCTCGAGCTGGCGAGACCCGCCGCCGGCGGCACGACCGTGCGCTTCCGCGTGCGGGTACCGTAGTGGGCGCCGTCGCATGCGGATGCGATGTCACCAGCCGGCCGCGTCCGCCATACTGAACCACCGATGCGTATTCGCCTGGGACTCGTCGAGGACAACCAGCAGCTCCGCGAGTACTACTCCGCCATCGTCTCTGGGGCACCGGACATGGAGCTGGTCGGCGCCTACCAGACGGCCGAGGCGGCGCTGGCCGGCCTGCCGGCGCGGCGCCCGGACGCGGTGCTGATGGACATCAACCTGCCGGGCATCGACGGGATCGAGTGCGTGCGGCAGCTCCGCGGCACGCTGCCGGACGTCCAGGTGGTGATGCTGACGGCGTTCGACGACAGCGACCAGGTCTTCGAGTCGCTCAAGGCCGGGGCGACGGGGTACGTGCTCAAGCGGTCGACGAGCGCGGAGATCCTCGACGCGGTCAGGGACGTCCACCACGGCGGGTCGCCGATCTCGAGCGCGATCGCGCGGAAGCTCGTGCAGTACTTCGCGCCGCGGGCCGCCGCGCCCGAGGTGGCGGCGCTCACCGGCCGCGAGCGCGAGGTGCTCGAGCAGCTGAGCCAGGGGCTCCAGTACAAGGAGATCGCCGACGCGCTCGGGATCACCATCAACACCGTGCGGCAGCACGTGCGGGCGATCTACACGACGCTCGAGGTCCGGTCGCGCGCCGAGGCCGTCAGGAAGCTCGGGCGCGGCTAGCGCCGGCTGGGCCGCCGGAGACAGACAAGGAACCCCACGAAGAAGACCAAGGACACGAAGGACGCACGAAGCGGCAACCCTGTTTGAGAAGACCTGAACTTCGTGCTGTCCTTCGTACCTCCGTGAACCTCGTGGGGTTTCTTGTGGCCATCGTGGCGTATCTTGCCGGAAAAGAGAAACGCCGCCGGGACCCTTTGGTCCGCGGCGGCGCCTGCACTGCCTGGTCGTCAGCCTGCAGATTGCAGTCTTCGCAATCTGCAATCTGCAATCTGCAGTCTGGAATCTAGATCTGCGAGGCGTCGAAGGTCTCGATGCCCTTCTTGACGTCCGCCATGAACTGGTCGGCGACGGCGCCATCCACCAGGCGGTGGTCGTAGCCGAGCGTCAGGTAGCCCATGAGGCGGATGCCGATCATGTCGTCGATGACGACGGGCCGCTTCTCGATCGTGCCGACGCCGAGGATCGCGACCTGCGGCTGGTTGATGATCGGCAGGCCGAACTGGGCGCCGAAGTTGCCCGGGTTGGTGATCGTGAACGTGCCGCCGTGCACCTCGTCCGGGCTGAGCTTCTTGCTCCGCGCGCGGTCGGCGACGTCCTGGATGGCCCGTGACAGGCCCAGGATGTTCTTCTCGTCCGCGCCCTTCACGACGGGGACGATGAGCCCGTTGTCGAGCGCCACGGCGATGCCGAGGTTGACGTCCTTCTTGTAGACGACGTTGTCGCCGTCGATCGACGCGTTGATCACCGGGTGGCGCCGCAGGCAGTCGACGGCGACCTTGGCGATGAACGACGTGAACGTCAGCCGCGCGCCGAGCTTCTCGTAGTCGGCCTTGCGCGCCTTGCGGATCTTGTCGACGTGCGAGTAGCTGACCTCGAACACCGAGTAGACGTGCGCGGAGGTCCGCTTGCTGACCACCATGTGCTCGGCGATCTTCCTGCGCATCACCGACATCGGCTGGATGTCGACGCGCTCGCCCGGCGCGTAGGCCGGCACGTGCCCGCCCGACGGCGCCGCGGGGCGGGCCTGGGCGGGGCCGCCCTTCTCGATGAAGCCGAGGATGTCGTGCTTGGTGACGCGGCCGCCGATGCCCGACCCGGCGATCTGCGCGATGTCGACGTCGTGTTCCTTCGCGATCTTGCGGACGAGCGGCGACGACTTCTGGCGCTCGCCCGGGGCGGCCGCGGCCGGGGCGGCGGCCGGCGCCGCGGGGGCCGCCGGTGCCGGAGCGGCCGCGGGCGCGGCCGCGGCGGGCGCGGGGGCCGCGGCCGGGGCCGCGGCGGCGGGGGCGGCCGGGCTCGCGCCGGCCTCGCCGGCGGCGCCGATGGTCGCGACCACGCTGTTGACGGGGACGGTCTCGCCTTCCTTGACGGCGATCTCGAGGAGGGTGCCGGCCACCGGCGAGGGGATCTCGGCGTCGACCTTGTCGGTCGAGATCTCGAAGAGGGGCTCGTCGCGGTCGACGGTGTCGCCGACCTTCTTGATCCACCGGACGATGGTGCCCTCGGCGATGGACTCGCCCATCTGGGGCATCACAACGGGAGTAGACATGGAATGGCTCTTCTCTGGCTGTATGAATGCTTCAGTGGACCGCGTCCACCCACTCGGTCGTACCTGACGTCTGGCGCGGGGACGGGAACCGGCGCGGCTGGCGCCGGCTCCCCCCGGGCAGGGGCGCCGCTAGATGTGAATCGCGGCGCCGTGAGTCGCGTGAGCCGCCTCGCCCACCGCCTCCGACATCGTCGGGTGCGCGTGGATGGTCTTGACCAGCTCCTCGACCGTGCACTCGAGCCGGAGCGCGAGCACGGCCTCGGCGATGAGCTCGGTCGCGCGCGGGCCGATGATGTGGACGCCGAGGACCTCGTCGTACTTCTTGTCGGCGACGATCTTGACGAAGCCGTCGATCTCGCCGGCCATGCGGGCGCGCGCGAGCGCCTTGAACGGGAAGGCGCCGACGTGGACGTCGTAACCCGCCTCCTTCGCCTGGGCCTCGGTCAGGCCCACGCTGCCGATCTCGGGCTCGCAGTAGGTGCAGCGCGGCACGTGGTCGTAGTTGATCGGGCGCACCTCCTGGCCGGCGATGCGCTCGGCGAGCAGGATGCCCTCCATCGACGACACGTGCGCGAGCTGGTAGTGCGGGCCGCCCATCGTGATCACGTCGCCGATGGCCGAGATGCCCGGCACGCCGGTCCGGAACAGCTCGTCGACCACGATGTAGCCGCGGTCGAGCTTGAGGCCCGCCTTCTCCGCGTCGAGCCCCTCGGTCACCGGTCCGCGCCCGGTGGCGACGAGCAGCGTCTCGACCGTGAGCGTCTCGGTCTTGTCACCGGCCGCCATGGTGATCTCGACCCCCTTCGGGCCGGGCTTCGCGGCGGTGACCTTCGTGCCGGTGTGCACCTTGATGCCGCGGCGCTTGAACAGCTTCTCGAGCTCGCTCGACACCGCGGCGTCCTCGCCGGGGACGAGGCGCGGGAGCAGCTCGATGATCGTCACCTCGGCGCCGTAGCTGCGGAAGATCGACGCGAACTCCACGCCGACGGCGCCGCTGCCCATCACCGCGATCGACTTCGGCACGGCGGGCAGGTGGATCGCCTCGTCGCTGAAGATGATCTGCTTGCGGTCGACGTCGATGCCGGGCACGCTGCGCGGCTGCGAGCCCGTCGCGACGATGATTTCCTTCTTCGCCGTGAGCGTCTGCTTCTGGCCGCCCTCGGCAAGCGTGACCTCGACCGACAGCTTGCCGGCCAGGCGCGCCGTGCCCTTGATCCAGTCGATCTTGTTCTTCTTGAACAGGCCCTCGATGCCGCCGGTGAGCCCGGCGATCATCTTGTCCTTGCGGGCGTGCACGGCCGGCATGTCGATGGCGACCTTCGCCGGGTCGAACCCGGTGAGGCCCCACTCGGCGCCGTGCTGGGCGACCTTCAGCGCGTGGGCGTGCTCGAGCAGCGCCTTGGTCGGGATGCAGCCCCAGATGAGGCAGGTGCCGCCGAGGGCCTTCTGCTTCTCGACCACCGCCACCTTGAGCCCGAGTTGCGCCGCGCGGATGGCCGCGACGTAGCCCCCGGTGCCCGCGCCGATCACGACGACGTCGTACTCGTTCGGCAAACCAGTACTCCTTATGACACTTATCGCAACGATATCGCGAAAAGATGAATGAAAGACAGCCCTTCACTGTCGCTTGGAAGGGCCGGCGGCGTCAACCCTCGGGGGCCGAAGTTCCTCGGGTTCCTCGGTGCCTGGGGTTCGACGGGTTCGTCAGGTTCGGCGGGTTCGTCAGGTTCGCCGCCCTACCGCTTGACCTGGCTCAGGGGGACGAACGCGCCCGACGGCGCCGGCGTGGCCGCCTGGCGGGGCGGGGTCGCGGGGTCGAGGTCGTCGACGCGGGCCTTGAGCTCCCCGTGCGCGAACTTGAGCGCCCAGTACTGATCGGTGAGGTCGGCGAGCCGGCGCGAGAGGCCGCGCAGCATGAGCAGGGCGGCGGCCGCGAGCAGCCAGCCGGTCAGGGCGACGATCCAGAGTGTCAGCATGTCAGGTCAGGTCCGCGGGCGCGGCGTCCTGCCCACCCCGGGCGGCGCCGCGACGCTCACGTTATACTCCGGCCAATGTCCGCGCGCCGCAAGACCGTCCTCGTCGTCTCGGCGGATGAGGGCGTCCGCGAGCGGCTCGGGGCGCCCCTCCGCCGCGACTACCGGGTGCTCCGCGCCGTGTCCGCCGAGGCCAGCCTGTCGATGATGGAGCGCCACGAGGTGGACCTCGTCGTGGCCGCGACCGTGCTGCCGGGCGTCACGGGCTTCGAGCTGCTCCAGATCCTCCGCGAGAACTACCCGCTCTCCGAGTCGGTGCTCGTCGGCGCGGCGTCGGACGTCGAGGCGGCGGTGCGCGCGATCAAGCTCGGCGCGTACCATTACCTGGCCGACGACGGGCCGTCGGACGAGCTGCGGCGGGTGGTGGCGCACGCGGCGGAGCGGCAGGAGCTGAACCGGCAGGTGCTCACGCTCCGCGCCGAGGTGCAGGAGGGCGAGCGCGAGTTCGTCGCCGGGCCCAGCCGGGCGATGGCCGAGGTGGTCGAGGTCGTCGGCAAGGTGGCGCCCCTGCTCGCGACGGTGCTGCTGCTCGGTGAGAGCGGCACGGGCAAGGAGCTGCTGGCGCGCCTGATCCACCGCGAGGCGGCGGCGGCCGCGGGCACGCCGGACGCGCCGTTCATCGCGGTCAACCTCGCCGCCATCCCCCGCGAGCTGGTGGAGAGCACGCTCTTCGGCCACGAGCGCGGCGCCTTCACCGGGGCCGTGCAGCAGCGCATCGGCAAGTTCGAGCTCGCCAGCGGCGGGACGCTCTTCCTCGACGAGATCGGCGACCTGCGGCTCGAGCTGCAGGCCAAGCTGCTCCGCGCGCTGCAGGAGGGCGAGATCGAGCGGGTCGGGGGCGGCAAGCCGATCCACACCTCGTTCCGCCTCATCGCGGCGACCAACGTGGACCTCGAGCGCGCGGTGAAGGACGGCACGTTCCGCGAGGACCTGTTCTACCGGCTCAACGTCATCCCCGTGCGGCTGCCCCCGCTCCGCGAGCGCATCGAGGACCTGCCGGCGCTCGCCGACGTCTTCCTGCGCCGCTACAACGCGCGGTTCCGCAAGAACGTGCGCGGCATCGCCGAGTCGACCCTCGCCATGCTCGGGCACTACTGGTGGCCGGGCAACATCCGCGAGCTCGAGAACCTGATCGAGCGCCTCGTGGCGACGACGGGGCACGAGTGGATCACCGACGAGGACCTGCCGTTCGAGTTCCACGCCGCGGAGCTCGACCGCGCGGGGTCGGACCAGAGCCTCCTCGACAGGGCGGTGCAGACCTTCGAGCGCAACTTCATCATCCGCGCGCTCGAGCGCGGCGGGTGGAACGTGACGCGGACGGCGCGCTACCTGGGCGTGCCGCTCAGCACGTTGAAGTTCAAGCTCGATCGGCTGGAGATCCGCGCGCTCGCGAAGAAGGCGCGCGGGCAGTAGGCGGGATGACGTGGGCGATCTGGTGCTTGCCCTGCAAGACACCAGATCACCGGACGCTCGCTCGGCGAGCTACTTGGCGCGCGGAAGGACGGCGTCCTTCAACTGCTTGACGATCCTCGCCTTGACGACGGTCTTGGCGGGAATCTTGATGGGCTCGCCAGTGGCGGGGTTGCGGCCCATGCGCGCCTTGCGCTTCTGGACCACGAGCTTCACCATCCCGGGCAGCACGAACTCGCCCGAGCGCTTGAGCTCCTTCTCGCAGAGCGTCGTGAGCTCGTCGAAGAACTCGCGCGCCTGCGTCCGCTTCATGTCGAACCGCTCGGCGAAGTGTGAAAACAGCTCCGACTTGCCCATCCTGCGGGCTTCAGCCATCGTGGTCCCCCTGGGTGAATGCGCGCGTGTCTAGCGTCCGCCGCAGCCGATGCCGCGCGCGGGGCGGCCGGCCGCGGAAAATGGCCGAAAATCGTTCGTAATGCTAGCGCGGGGTACCGGGGCTGTCAATGCGCCTTCCCGGGTTCCACCCCGGAAAATGCTACTATTTTTTGCATGTCGACCCCGGGCTCCCTCGAGACCTTCCCCAACCCGCGTCCCGGACGCGACTTCGAGATCGCGATCGACTGCCCCGAGTTCACCTCGATGTGCCCCAAGACGGGCCTCCCCGACTTCGGCACGATCACCATCCGCTACGTCCCCGACGCCGCCTGTATCGAGTTGAAGGCGCTCAAGTACTACCTGCTCGGCTTCCGCAACCAGGGCATCTTCTACGAGGCCGCCACCAACCAGATCCTCGACGACCTGGTCGCCGCCTGCCAGCCGCGCCGCATGGTCGTCACCGGCGCCTTCACCGCGCGCGGCGGCATCACGACGTCCGTCACCGCCACATTCGTGGCGGCGACGGAAAGCAGGAAGTAAGAAGTAGGAAGTAGGAAGTAGGAAGTAAGAAGTAAGAAGTAAGAAATAGATGGACGAGCCGGTCCGGGTGCCCATCGAGGCGGCCATCGACCTGCACGCCTTCCTGCCCCGCGACGTCGTCTCCGTCGTCGAGGCCTACCTGGAGGCGGCGGCCGAGGCCGGGCTGCGGGAGGTCCGGCTGATCCACGGGCGGGGCAAGGGCGTGCAGCGGGCCGCCGTCCAGCGGCGGCTCGCCACGCACCCGCTCGTCGCCGGGTTCGCCGACGCGCCCGGGAGTCACCTGGGCGCGACCGTCGTCCGGCTCAGGACACGGCCATGAGCTCGGGGCCGGCCAGGGCCCGCGCCATCGCGTCGAGCTGCAGCTGCAGTTCCGAGGCGCGCAGGCACGAGACGGGGACGCCCGTGTTCACCGCGGCCGCGACCGTCCGGTAGTCGCTCGTCGCGCTGAAGTCGATCGTCCGCCCGAGCACCTTCTCGATCTGCCCCACCGGCAGCACCCCGAACTCCGACGCCCGGTTGAGCACGACGCGCACGCGCTCGCCGACGACGCCGGCCAGCCGCACCGCGTCGGTCAGGCGCTGGAGGTTGCGCAGGCACGGGACGTCGGGGTTCGCCACGAGCATCACCATGTCCGCCTGGTGCAGCGCGGTGGCCGCGCAGGCGTTCAGCGTGCTCCCGGCATCGACGACCACGTAGTCGTAGATCTCCGCCAGGCACCGGAGGGCGCGCTCGATGCCCTCGGCGTCGCGCGGCGCGGGCCGGCCGAACTCGTCGGCGGCCGCGAGCACGTGGAGGCCGCAGTCGTGCTCGGCGACGAACCGCGGGACGAGCGCCCGGTCCATCCAGGGCAACTGATCCATGAGGTCGAGCAGGGTGAACCGTGGCCGGAGGCCGAGGAACACGGCGACGTCGCCGGGACCCGCCTTGAGGTCCACGATGATGGTCGGCCGGCCGGTCAGCCGGCGGATGTCAGCGGCGCAGTTGACCGCGAGCGTGGTCGTCCCGGTGCCGCCCTTCGTGCCGAGGAACGTCAGTACCATGCCCTTCCACATCGCAACGTGTGTGCCACCCCGTGCAGGGCGCGCAATCAGCGGCAGAACGCGCGAATCGGGCCCGGCGCCGCGCCGGCCCCGGTTGCACGTCTGTAAGCGGTCCTCCGGAAATGGTGGGTGGCGTGCAGCGGTCCGGCGCCTGTGATCCCCTCGGTCATCGATTCCGCGGGCGATTCGCGGCGCAGGCGCGCGCGAGATGCGGGGCATGGAGTTTGCTCCCCCACTGCAGGTTCCTCGGAAGGAGATCCCCGGTTCCCATGTCCGCGACACCCAGACGCCGGCCCCTCGCGCCCCGCCCCGCGGTGGACGAGTGGGGCATGTACGACCCGGAGCAGGCCGGCCTCGCGGCGCTCTTCGCACGCCTCGACGCGCGCAGCCGCCCGGCGCCGCCCACGGACGCGCCGGCCGACACGCCGGCGGACGGCCCCGGCCTCGCCCTCGCCGATCGGCGCGCTCCGTCGACGCCGGGCGGCGACTAGTCCCTTACCCGCGACTCACCCTGGCGGCCCCGTGACGGCGGGGCCGCCCGTCTTTTTTCGGGGCGCCGCCAACCTCCCGCCCGCCGGTCCCGTCTATAGGTATGCTTCATACCTATATGTCGCCACGTGACCCCGAACCCCTGACGACCCGCGAGCTCCAGCGCGGCAGCGCCGAGTTCCTCGTGCTGGCGGTCCTCGACGGACGCGAGCGCCACGGCTACGAGGTGGCGCAGCTCATCCTGTCGCGGTCCGACGGGCGCCTGCACTTCCAGGCCGCGACGCTGTACCCGCTGCTCTACAAGCTCGAGAAGCGGGGATGGCTCACCGGCCGCTGGGTCGAGAAGGCCGGCGAGCGCCGGCGCCGCTTCTACCGCCTCACCGCGTCCGGCCGGCGCGCGCTCGGGGAACGCCGCCGCGTGTGGCGCGAGTTCCTGCAGGCGCTCGACCAGGTCGGCAACCTGAGCGAGACATGACCGACTGGCGCGCCCACGTCCGCTCGCGGCTGCCCGCGCTCGACATCTCCGCGGAACGCGAGACCGAGATCGTCGAGGAGCTCGCCCTGCAGCTCGAGGCCGCCTACGACGCGGCGCGCGCGGCCGGCGGCGGCCACGAGGCCGGGCTGGCGGCGGCCGCGGGCGAGGTGCCCGACTGGGACGCGCTCGCGCGCGCCCTCGAGCGGATCGAGCGCCCCGTCGCCTCGCGGCTGCCCGCCGCCGTCCGCCCCCCGCAGCAATCCCCCGCGCTCGGCGCGGGCCAGGGAGGACCCATGACCGGCCTGCTCCAGGATCTCCGCTACGCCGTCCGCGCGCTCCGGAAGGCGCCTGGCTTCGCCGCCCTCGCCGTCACGACGCTGGCGCTCGGCATCGCGGCGACCGCGATCGTGTACTCGCTCGTCGACGGCATCCTGCTGCGGCCGCTCCCGTTCCGGGACCCCGACCGGCTCGTCCTCGCGCGCGAGACGGGCAACACCGGCAACGGCATGAGCCTCTCGTGGCCGAACTTCCTCGACTGGCGCGCCCGTGCGACGTCGTTCGAGGCCATCGGGGCGTGGGTCGGCTTCCCGATCAACCTCACGGGCACCGACAGGCCCGAGCAGCTCGCGAGCCGCCGCGTCACGTGGAACATCTTCGACGTCCTCGGCGTGCGGCCCGCGCTCGGCCGCGCCTTCGTCGAGACCGACGACACACCCGGCGCCGCGCCGGTGGCCATCATCAGCGACCGCCTCTGGCGCACGCACTTCGGCGGCGATCCCGGTGTCCTCGGACACCAGGTCCGCCTCGACGACGTCCCGACGACGATCGTCGGCGTGCTGCCGCCGTCCTTCTCGATCAACCAGCCCGACGACGTGTTCCTCCCGATCGGGCTGTTGCTGACCCCGGGCAGCTACCGGCTCGAGCGGGTGAACCACTGGGGCGTGAGCGCCATCGCGCGGCTGCGCCCGGGCGTCACCGTGGCGTCGGCGCGCGCGGAGGTCGAGGCGCTCGCGGCGCAGCTCGCCGCGGAGTACCCCAACACGAACAGCGGCAACGGCGCGATGCTGGTCCCGCTGCACGAGCTCATCACGCGCGACGTGCGCCCCATGCTGCTGGTGCTGCTGGCGTCGGTGGGCGTGCTGCTGCTCATCGGCTGCGCGAACCTCGCGAACCTGATGCTCGCGCGCTCCGCCGCGCGCGGGCAGGAGATGGCGGTGCGCGCCGCGCTCGGCGCCGGGCGCTGGCGGGTGATCCGGCAGCTCCTCACCGAGAGCGTGCTGCTCGCCGCCGCCGGGGGCGCCGCGGGCCTCCTGCTCGCCGTCTTCGGCCTGCGGGCCGTCCTCGCCGTGCTGCCGGCGACCTTCCCGCGCCTGCACCTCGTCACGCTCAACGGGCGCGTGCTCGCGGCCGCGGCCGCCGTCTCGCTCGTGACCGGCATCCTCTTCGGCCTCGTGCCGGCGCTCCACGCCGCCGGCGACCGCTCGACGTCGCTGCTCCGCGGCGCCCGCGTCTCGGGCGCCGGCGGGCCGCGCTCCTTCACGCGGCGGCTGCTGCTCGTCGGCGAGATCGCGCTCGCCGTGGTGCTGCTCACGGGCGCCGGCCTCATGGCGCGGACGATGGCGAGGCTGCTGGCGGTCGACCCGGGCGTCCGGACGACGAACCTGCTGACGGCGAAGTTCCAGCTCCACGGCCAGCGCTACGGCGACGACGAGCGGCTGCGGGCGTTCTACGACCGCGCCGACCCGCGCGTGCGCCAGCTCCCCGGCGTCGTCGACGTCAGCTTCGCCGGGGCCCTGCCGGTCGAGGACCCCACGTGGTCGTCGGTGTTCGTCATCGAGGGCCGGCCCGAGCCGCCGCGCGCCGAGGTGCCCAGCATCATCCTGACGCCGGTCGCCGACCGCTACTTCGAGACGGCGGGGCTGCCCATCGTCGAGGGCCGGCCCCTCGGGGCGCGTGACCTGGCCGGCAGTCCTTTCGTCGCGGTCGTCAACCGGACGTTCGCCGAGCGATACTTCCCCGGCGAGAGCGCCATCGGTCACCGGTTCAAGCAGGGCTGGACGCTCGACGGCGGCGCCCCGTGGATCGAGATCGTCGGTGTCAGCGGGGACGTCAAGATGTCGGGCCTCGAGACGCCCACCATCATCCAGGCGTACCTCTCCATGCGCCAGTTCCCGCAGGAGGACGTGGCGATCCTCGTGCGGACGGCCGGCGAGCCTGGCGCGCTGGCCGGCGCGATGGAGGCCGCGCTGCACGAGGTGGACCCCGACCTGCCGCTGTTCGCCGTGCGCCCGATGGACGTGGTGGTGCAGGAGGGCGTCGGCTCGCAGCGGCTGACCCTGCTCCTGCTCGGCGGCTTCGCGGCCATGGCGCTGGTGCTGGCCGCGGTGGGCGTGTTCGGCGTCACGGCGTACACCGTGTCGCAGCGCACGCACGAGTTCGGCCTGCGGATGGCGCTCGGCGCCGACAGGCCCACGGTCCTGCGGCTCGTGTTCGCCGAGGGCGCGCGCGTCGCCGGCACCGGCGTCGTGCTCGGGCTGGCGGGCGCCGTCGCGCTGGCCGGCCTGATGCGCAGCCTCGTCTTCGAGGTCGCCCCGCGCGACCCCGCGACGCTCGCGGCGACCGGCGCCATCCTGCTCGCCGTCTCGCTGGCGGCGTGCTACCTGCCCGCCAGGCGCGCCACGCGCGTGGACCCGGCGACGGCCCTGCGGATGGAGTAAGAGGACGGTGGTGCGCCACGGTGGTGCGAACGCTTGCGACAAGTAACTCCACGAAGGCGGACCACGTCATGCCTTCGTGCGTCCTTCGTGACCTCGGCCTTCCTTCGTGGCGTTACTTGTGAAGCCTCTGGCGCCCACCGCGCCACACCGCCGTTATAGACTCCCCTCATGTTCATTGGCCACTACGGCGTCGCGCTCGCGGCGAAACGCGTGGCGCCGCGGCGCTCGGCCGGGACCTTCCTCACCGCGTCACTGTTCATCGACCTCCTCTGGCCCGTCCTGCTGCTCGTCGGCCTCGAGCAGGTCGCCGTCGTGCCGGGCTTCCTGCCGACGAGCGCGCTGACGTTCACGAGCTATCCCATCAGCCACAGCCTGGTGGCGGTGATCGGCTGGGGTGCCCTCTTCGGCGGCGCCGTCTTCGCCGTCACCAGGGACACGCGCGGCGCCATCGTCGCCGGCGCGCTCGTCGTCAGCCACTGGTTCCTCGATCTGATCGTCCACGTGCCCGACCTGCCGCTCTGGCCCGGCGGGCCCCTCACAGGCTTCGGCGCGTGGCGCTCGGTGCCGGCGACCGTCGTGCTCGAGACGGCGTTCCTGCTCGGCGGCTTCGCCGTCTACATGCGCACCACGCGCGCGCGCGATCGCGTGGGCCGGCTGGCCCCGTGGGCGATGCTGCTCCTGGTCTACCTCGTCTGGCTCGGCGGCATCCTCGGGCCGCCGCCGCCGGACTGGCAGACGGTCGCCTGGTCGGCAAACCTCCAGTGGCTGTTCGTCGCCCTCGTCGCCTGGTTCGACCGCCACCGCTCGCCCGTCTAGTCGCGGCACCACCCTTGCCACGTTTTTCCTCCTGACTCGCGGCTGCCGGCCGATTCGGCAGTTCCTGCCAGGGTCGCAGGGAGGAGACGATGGAGAAACTGCCAGTACCGGCGGCCGGGACGGCCGTGGATGCGCGCGGCGCGGCATGGTCGGTCTCGCACGTCGAACCGGGCGACGGCTGCGCGGTCGTCACGCTGCACGGGCTCGACGACGCCAACGCCGGGCACACCGCGCGGCTGCTCAGCCCATTCGACCGGCTGCGTCCCTCGCGCGCCGGCCGCCCCTGCCACGCGCCGCGCCACCGCGCCCTCGCCGCGGCCGCGCGGTCGATCGCGCTCGCGCGCCCGGCCGGCGGGCTGTGGACCGCCGCGACCGCGCGGATGGACCTGCTCGCCTGGCAGCTCGCGCCGGCCCTCGCCGTCGTCGGCGGCGCGGCGCGCGTGCTGCTGGCGGATCACGTCGGCCTCGGCAAGACCGTCGAGGCGGGGCTCATCGTGGCGGAACTCGCCGCGCGGGGCCTGGCCGCCCGCACGCTGGTGCTGACGCCGCCGGGACTCGTGGCGCAGTGGACCGCCGAGATCCGCGACCGGTTCGGGATCGACGCCGTGGCTGTCGACCAGGCCACGTTGCTCGCCGCGGCGCGCGGCCTGCCCGCCGGCACGAGCCCCTGGGACCTCTTCCCCTGCATCGTCGCCTCCATCGACCTCGCGAAGCGGCCGGAGGTGCGCGCGGCGATGGACGGCACGCCGTTCGACCTGCTCGTGGTGGACGAGGCGCATCACGCGCGCCCCGGTACGGATCGCGGCGCTCTCGTGTCCGCGCTCGCGGCGCGCACGCCGTTCGTGGTGCTCGTCACCGCGACGCCGCACGACGGCGACGACGAGGCCCACAGGGCCCTCCTGGCGATCGGCGCGGCCGCGGACGACCCGGGCATCACCGTCTTCCGGCGGCGGCGCCGCGACACCGGGCAGGCGCGCGCGATGGCCAGGCGCGAGCATCGCCTGGCGGTGCACGCCTCGCCAGCCGAGCGGCGGCTCGCGGACGGGTTGCGGGAGTACGGGCGCGACGTCCTCGGCTCGGGCAACCGGCCCGCGGGACGGCTGGTCGCCGGCGTCCTCGAGCGGCGCGCGGCCTCGAGCGCCGCGGCGGCCGCGAGGACGCTGGCGCGACGGCGCGCGCTCGTCGCGCGCTCGCCCGCCGGCGAGGCCGCGCAACCGGCCTTGCCGTGGGACGAGGACGAGCCCGGCGACGATGTCGAGGGGGACGAGGTGCTCGGCATCGCGGGCCTCGTTGGCCGGGAGGCCGACCTCCGCGCGCTCGACCGGCTCTGCGCGCTCGCGGCCGACGCGCGCGCGGCCGCCACCAAGGCCCGGCGCCTGGCGCGGCTGCTCGCGCGCGTCCGGGAGCCGGCCGTGGTGTTCAGCGAGTTCCGCGACACGGTCGACGATCTCGCAACGCGCCTCGGCCCAGGCAACCGCGTCGCGATGGTGCACGGCGGCCTGTCGGTCGCCGAGCGCCTGGAAGCCGTCGCGGCGTTCACGTCGGGACGGACGCGGCTGCTGCTCGCCACCGACGCGGCGGGCGAGGGCCTGAACCTCCAGGCGACGTGCCGTCTCGTCGTGCACGTGGAGCAGCCGTGGAGTCCCCTCCGGCTCGAGCAGCGAGCCGGTCGCGTGGACCGGATCGGGCAGCCCCGCGCCGTGCACGTATTCCACCTCGTGCAGCCGGGATCCATCGAGGACGTGGTCGCGGCGAGGCTGGCGGGCCGCCGCGCGCGGATGGCGGCCGCGGGCCGGCCATCGACGGCCGGCGCGACGGCAACCGGCGGCGAGTTCGCGCGGCTCACCCGCGCGCGCGGCCTGCTTGCCGGCACCCCAGGCCAGGTCCTCGCCGGCAGCGGCGCCCCGCTCGTCTCGTGCGGGCCCGGGCGGACACCTCGTGGCCTCGATGCCCTCTTCGCGGTGTCCATCGTCGACAGGACGGGCCGCCTCGTCGCGCGCGGCAACGTCGCCGTCCGCGCCACCGTGACCGGACGCGCGCGGCACGACGGCAACGCGCGCGGGCGCGCGCTCGCGAACCTGGCCGGCGACCCGCGCGTGCGGGACGCCGTCGCGACCGCCGCCGGCCTCGCGGCGTCCGGCGCCGCGGCGTCGACGGCGGCCGCCCGGCTCGGCGCCCGCCTCGCCCGAATCGCCGCCGCGGCGGATGCCGACCTCCGGGCGCTGGATCGCCCGCTGCAGGTCTCGTTGTTCGACCGGCGCGCCGAGCGGGCCTGGCACCTCGACCGCGCGAGGCTGGAGGCCAGGACCACGAGGATCCGGCTGCTGCTCGCGCGCCTCGATGACGCGCGGCACCCGCGCCTGTTGCCGCCGCGGCTCGTCGCCGCCTGGACGCCGGCGCCGGGGTCCTGATGCCGGCGGGATTCGGCGGCGGCCTCGTCTCGGGATCGTTCCTCGACGGCGACTTGCCATCGGCGCTCGCCGGCGCCCTCGGCGAGGCGACCCGCCGGGCGGGGCTCCGCCGGCTGGCGGCCGTGCGCGGACGGATCCTGCGCGGCCTCGGCCCGGCGTCCGGCCCGCGCGCGGTGCTCGACATCGGCGTGGTGCCGCTGCTCGAGGCGCTGGGCTTCGACGTGGTGGCCGTCGAGCCTCGCCCCCCGGGGTTCGTGGGGCTCGCCGGGCCGGCGGACGCCCCGCTCGCGGTCATCGCCGCAATCCCGTGGGGGATGCCCGCCGAGCGCGCCTGGCGCGACCTGGTCCGCGCGGGCCGGGTCGCCGGCGCCCGGTGGGGCCTCGTGGGCAACGGCGCGTCCGTCAGCCTCGTCGACGCGAGCCGGCCGTGGACACGCGGCATGCTCACCTGCGACCTCGACACCGCGCTCGCCGACGAGCGCGCCGCGCGCCTCGTCTGGGGACTCCTCCGGCGCGAGGCCCTCGAGCCCCGCCACGACGGCCCGCCCATCCTCGAGCGCGCCATCGGGCTCTCGGAGCGCAGCACGAGCCGGCTCTGCGATGCGCTCGGTGACGGCGTGCTCGACGCGCTCGGCGCCGTCATCGCCGCCCTCGGGCCGGGCCGCGGCCGCGCGCCGGCCGGCGTCTTCGACGAGTCGCTGACGCTCGTGTACCGCGTGCTCTTCCTGCTCTTCGCCGAGGCGCGTGGGCTCGTCCCGGCCTGGCATCCCGTCTATCGCGACGGGTACACCGTCGCCGCGATGCGGCGTCGCCTCGAGGCGGGCCGCGACGCCACGGGCTTCGGCGAGGCGTTCGGCGCGATGTCGCGGCTCGCGCATGCCGGCTGCCGCGCCGGAGACCTGACGGTCACGGCGTTCAACGGGCGGCTGTTCTCGCCGCGCCGGGCGCCGGCGGCCGACCGGCGGCCGCTCCCCGACGAGGCGGTGCGCGACGTCGTGCGCGCGCTCGCCACCGCGCCGGCGCCGGCGGGTGCCAGGCGGCGGGCCGTCGCGTACGCGGACCTCGGCGTCGAGCAACTCGGCGCGGTGTACGAACGGGTGCTCGAGTACGAGCCGGGCGCGGCCGGCCTGGCGCGGACGTCTACGGCGCGCAAGACCTCGGGCAGCTTCTACACCCCGCGCGCGATCACCCGCTTCCTCGTGCGGCGCACGCTCGCGCCCCTCGTCGCCGGCCTCGGCGCCGAGGGCATCCTCGCGCTGCGGGTGGTGGACCCGGCGATGGGCAGCGGCGCGTTCCTCGTCGCGGCGTGCGACTTCCTCGCGCGCGCGTGCGAGGACGCGCGGCTCGCCTCCGGCGAGTGGGCCGCGGGCAAGGTGACCGACGCCGACCGCGCCGCGCTCAGGCGCGAGGTCGCGAGCCGGTGCCTCTACGGCGTCGACTGCAACCCGATGGCCGTGCAGCTCGCGCGCCTGTCCATCTGGCTGACGACGCTGGCGGCCGACCGGCCGCTCACCTTCCTCGACCACCACCTCTCCGCCGGCGACAGCCTCGTCGGGGCCGGGCTGGCCGACCTCGCGCGCCTGCCCGGCACCGTGCGCCGGCGCCGCGGCGGGGACGGCCCGCTGCCGCTCTTCGACGCCGGCGATGCGGGGGCGACCTTCGCCGCGCTGCTGCCGGACCGGGTGCGGCTCGCCGTCGCGGCCGAGACGGCCGACGGCGCGCGCGACCAGGAGCGCCGGCACGAAAGGATGCACGCGCCCGGCTCGCCGCTCGCCCTGTGGAAGCGCGCGGCTGACATCTGGGTCGCCGCCTGGGCCGAGCCCGCCTGGCAGCGCGGCCTGGCCGGCGAGCTGATCGCGCATGCGCTCGGCCGCCCGGCCACCCTCGGCCCGCGGGCGGCGGCGCCGCTCCTGGCGCGCGCCGAGGCGACGGCGGGCCGGCTCCACCCGCTGCACTGGGAGCTGGAGTTCCCCGAAGTGTTCTTCGACGCGGACGGCCGCCGGCGGCCCGACGGCGGCTTCGACGCGGTGCTCGGCAACCCGCCATGGGAGATGGTGCGGGCGGACACCGGTCCCTCGGGCGCGCGCGCGGCGGCGCGCGACGCCCACCGGTCGGAGCTGGCCTTCCTGCGCGGGTCGGGCGTCTACCGCTGGCAGGGCGGCGGGCAGGTCAACCGCTACCAGCTCTTCGTGGAACGCGCGCTGCAGATCGCTCGGCCCGGCGCGCGCGTCGGGCTCATCCTGCCCTCCGGCTTCCTGACCGACCACGGCAGCCGCGCGCTCCGGCGTGCCCTCCTGGACCAGGCGGCCATCGACACACTGGCCGGCTTCGACAACAGCGGCGGCATCTTCCCGATTCACCGCAGCATGCGCTTCGCGCTGCTGGTGGCCGCGACCGGCGCCCGCACGGGCCGCTTCCGGGCGCGCTTCGGGCTGACCGATCCGGCCTGGCTCGACAGGTGGGCCGACGACGCGGCGGAGGACCCGCCCGATCCGTCCGGCGTGACGCTGTCGCGCGACCTGCTGGCCCGGCTCGACGGCGCGGCGCTCACCATCCCGCGCCTCGGGTCGCCGGTGGATCTCGCCGTGCTCGATCTCGCCACCGCGCACGCCCCGCGGCTCGGCGACCCGGCGGGCTGGGGCGCGCGGTTCGCCCGCGAGCTGAACGCCACCGACGACCGCCGGTGGCTCGCCGCGCGCGCGTCCCTCCCTGGTGGGCTGCCCGTGGTCGAGGGCAAGTCGGTCGACGCCTTCCGCGTGGACCTCGCTGGGGCGGCGCTAGCCATCCGGGAGGCGGACGCGGCGCGCCTGCTGCCGCGCGAGGCGACCTTCGGCCGCGCCCGCCTCGCGTACCGGGACGTGGCGGGGGCCGGCAACCGCCTGACGCTCATCGCCGCGATCCTGCCGGCGGGCACGGTCTCGACCCACACGGTCTTCTGCCTCAGGACCCCGCTCGACGCGGACGACCAGCGGTGCCTGCTGGCGCTCGTCAACTCGCTCGTGGCGAACCACCTCGTCCGCCTGCGGGTGTCGACGCACGTCACCACCGCGCTCATGGCCGCGCTCCCCGTCCCGCGGCCGCGCCGTGGCTCGCGTGCCTTCCGGCGCCTGTCGGCCCTCGCCGCGACCCTCGCCGAGCACGGCATCGCCGGCGCCCCCCGCGCCTACGCCGACCTCAACGCCATCGTCGCAGGGCTCTACGGACTGTCCCGCGAGCACTACGCGCGCGTCGTTTCCACCTTCCCGTTGCTGCCGGAGGAGGTGAGGGAGGAATGCGTTCGTGTCTATGCGCGGCTGGCCGGAACCCGTGGCTGAGAAGGCGGTGACTCACGCGGCTCCGCCGGGGACACGGAGGCACGGAGAAGGCAGGGAGACACGGAGGCGGAATTGTCGGTGCGGTCATCGCCGTCGCGGAGGGCACGCACGCAGCTGGAGGCAGAATGTTGCACGACGACGTCACGGGTTCGGTGCTCGCGTGCGCGGTGACGGTACACCGGGCGCTCGGTCCGGGACTGCGTGAGCACTCATACCAGCGAGCCATGGAGCTCGAGATGCGAGCCCGTGGCATCGCATTCAGCCGCGAGCCGTCCCTCGAGATCCGCTACCGCGGCGTCCTGGTGGGCGCCCACAGGCCCGACTTCATCGTCGCCGACCAGGTGGTGCTCGAGATCAAGGCTGTTCACGGCCTCGATGCCGTGTTCCGCGCACAGGTTGTCACCTACCTGCGCGTCAGCGGCCTCCCTGTTGGCCTGCTCGTGAACTTCAACGTGGCCGTCCTCAAGGACGGCATTCGGCGGTTCGTGTTGTGAGTGCGGAGCGACCGGGCGACGGCGGCGAGCGCGCCGCAGGGCGGCGCGCGTCGGGTGGGGTGAGGAGGGGCGGATCCAAGACACCCGCCAAGCGTCAGTGCGGTGTCTTGGATCCGCCCCTCCTCGCCCCACCTGGCACCCTACGGGTGCCCGCCGCCATCGCCCGCTGGGGCTCCGCCCGCCGTGCTCTTCTCCGTGGCTCCCTGCCTTCTCCGTGTCTCCGTGTTCCGCGCCGGAGGCGCGCGCATGGCAGCCAGGGCACACCGGCACTGAATCTCCGTGCAGCGCGCCGAAGGCGCCTCGGTGTCCCTGTGTCTCTGTGGCCGAATCCGTCCTGCGGTCAGCCGAGCGCGACGTACACGCTCCCCATCAGGACGAAGAAGACCGTCGTGGCGAGGCCGGCGAAGAGCCAGTCGCGCTCCCACGTGAAGGCCACCGCGGAGGCCGCGACGCGGGCCACCGGCGTCGCCATCAGGACGACGAGGCCGACGTCGAGCAGCGCGCGTGCGGCGGGATGGGCCGGGCCGAGCACGAACGTCAGCGCAAGCCCCACCGCCAGCGCCGCGGAACTCACGGTGATGCCGACGCCGAGGACACGGCCCAGCCGCTCTTCGATGCGGTCGTCCATCAGCCCACCCTCCACACCATCAGCACCGACACCACGACGAGGACGATGGCCATGAGCAGCTTCAGCTCGCGAACGCGCGAGCGGCCGCCGAAGCGCAGGCCGAACCACGACCCCACCTGCACCCCGAGCACCGCCGCGGCCGCCAGGCCCGGCAGGATGGCCCCCTGCCCGTAGTAGACGATGGCGCCCGACGTCGCCGTCACGCCAATCATGAACGCGCTCGTCGCCGCCGCGACCCGCATCGGCACGCCGCACCACGCGTTCAGCATCGGCACCTTGATGACGCCGCCGCCGATGCCGAGCAGCGTCGACAGGTTGCCCGCCAGGAACGACCCGGTCAGCGCGAGCGGCAGGCGCCGCACGCGATAGGTGACCGTCTCGCCCGTGTCCTCGTCATGGAAACGCCCGCCCCAGCGCCCGGGATCCACCGACGGCTCCAGGATGTTGCGGCGGTGCAGCCGCGCGAGCGTGACGACGGCGATGCCGCCGGTGACCAGGCTGAAGAGCCAGGCGAGCGTCCGCGGCGACAGCGCCACCGCCGTCACCCCGCCGAGCAGGCCCCCGGCCGCGGTCGCCACCTCGAGCAGCAGCCCGAGCTTGAGGTTGATGAGCTGGCGCCCCGCCGTCCCGGCCGACACCGCGCTCGACGTCGCGATCACCGTCGTCAGGCTGACGCCGACCGCCAGGCGCATCGGCAGGTGCAGGCCGATGACCAGGAACGGCACGAGGAACACCCCGCCGCCGAGCCCGAGCAGCGCGCCGAGCGCGCCGGCGATCGCGCCGGCGCCCGCCACGAGCGCGGCGAGCACCAGCGTCACGTCGACGGCGATGGCGGGATCGACCACGCGCCGATCGTACACGCTCCCGCGCCACGGCGCACGGGGCGGCTAGCCGGCCGCGGCGCGCGGGTCGCCGCCCTCCCACGCCTTGAGCAGGGCGTAGAGCGTCGCCGTGATCGGGACGGGCACGCCGAGCCTCGCCGCCCGCCGCACCGCGGCGCCGTGCAGCGCCTCCACCTCGATGCGCTTGCCGGCCTCGAGGTCCGTCAGCAGCGACGAACGCGTCGCCGGCGGGATGTGGGTCATGTAGTCCTCGAGCGTCTGCCAGCGGTCGGCGGAGATCGTGACGCCCTCGGCGGCGGCGATCGCCGCGATCTCGCGCGCCGCCGCGTAGAACATCTCGCGGACCTGCGGGTAGGTCCAGATCCCGCCGATCGGCAGGCGCGCCGCGCCGGTGAAGCCGGCGAACGGGGCGAGGTAGACGAACTTGTCCCAGATCGGCACGCGGCCGTCGGCGACGGGGCTCACCTGGATGTCGGCCGGCGCCATGACGTCGGCAATCGCCTGCACGCGGTCGGAGACGCGGCTCGTGTCGCCGAACACCTCGCCGAAGATGATCGAGCGGTGGACGCCCGTCTGCACGATCAGGCCGGGCGCCTGGAGGGCGGTCGCCACGTAGGTCGTGCCGGCCAGGACGCGGTCGCGCCCGACGGCGCCCGCGACCTCGTCGGCGCTGTCGACGCCGTTCTGCAGGGTCAGCACCGTCGTGCCGGGCCCGGTGAGCGGGCCGAGCAGCGGCAGGGCCGACGGGTTGTCGTAGGCCTTCACCGCGAAGATCACGACGTCGACCGGTCCGACCGCGGCCGGGTCGCTCTCGGCGGGCGCGGTGACCGTGAAGTCGCCGAGCCTGTCGCTCCGGATCTCGAGGCCGCGCTCGCGCATGGCCGCCAGGTGGGCGCCGCGGGCGATGAACGTCACGTCGTGGCCGTTCCGCGCGAGCCGCGCGCCGAAGTAGCCGCCGACCGCCCCCGACCCCACAATCGCAAATCGCATCAGTCGCTCCCGCCCGGCTGCGGACCGGACGCCCGGCCAGGGCCCTGAATCCGGCCCGCCGCGCGCCCGCGCCCTCGTGGCCTACGTTCTACCACAATGCTAGAATCCGGCTATGGCGGCCCGGCTGACGGCCTATGTCGTCGCGACCATCGTTGGCGCCACGCTCATCGCCGGGCTGATCGTCGGCGCGCAGCGTGACGAGGCCGGCCCCGTCGACCTCATCATCGTCAACGGCCGCGTCTACACGGCCGACCCGGGCGGCCGCTTCGCCGAGGCCGTCGCCATCCAGGGCAACAAGATCCTCCAGGTCGGGTCCAACGCCGAGATCCGCCGGCTGCGCCGCGCGCAGACGACGGTCATCGACGCCGAGGGCGGCACCGTCCTGCCCGGGTTCGACGATGCGCACGTCCATTTCCTGAGCGGGGGGCTCGGCCTGACGGGCATCGCCCTCGACGACGCCCGTTCGGTCGAGGCGGTGGACGAGGCGGTGACCGCCTGGGCCGAGGTGCATCCCGAGCGCCCGTGGGTGACCGGGCGGGGCTGGTACTACGACGTCTTCCCCGGCAGCCAGCCGACGCGCCAGGCGCTCGACAGGCTGGTGGCCGATCGGCCCGCCTACCTCGTGGCCTTCGACGGCCACACGGCGTGGGTCAACTCCGCGGCGCTCACCGCCGCCGGCATCACGCGCCGCACGCCCAACCCGCCGAACGGCGAGATCGTCAAGGACCCCCGCACCGGCGAGCCGACGGGCGTGCTCAAGGAGTCGGCGATGGACCTGGTGGCGACGAGGGTGCCGCCGCCGACCCGCGACGAGCAGCTCGACGCCATCCGCGCCGCCATGGCCCGCGCCAACGCGGTGGGCGTCACCAGCATCCAGAACGCGAGCGGCACCCCCGAGGAGCTCGAGCTCTACGACACGCTGCGGCGCGACGGCGACCTCACCGTCCGCGTCTACTCGGCGCTCTCGGCCGACGGATCGCTGGACGATGCGACGCTGGCGCGGTTCGACGCGCTCAGGCGCCGCTACCCGGACGACCCGCTGTTCAAGACCGGCGCGGTCAAGCTGATCCTCGACGGCGTCGTCGAGTCGTTCACCGCCGCCCTGCTCGAGCCGTACGCGACCAGCCCGAAGGAGCGCGGCACGCCGACGATGACGCCGGAGACGCTCGACCGCGTGGTGCGCCGCCTCGACGCGGACGGCTGGCAGATCCTGATCCACGCCATCGGCGACCGGAGCGTGCGCATGGCGCTCGACGCCTACGCCGCCGCGGAGCGCGCCAACCCGGAGCCGGCGCGCGGGCGGCGGCACCGCATCGAGCACATCGAGACCATCGACCCCGCCGACGTGCCGCGCTTCGCCGAGCTGGGCGTCGTGGCGTCCATGCAGCCGTACCACGCCGTGCCCGTCGTCGGGCCCTCGGACGTGTGGACCGCCAACCTCGGGCCCGAGCGCGCCAGCCGCGGCTGGATGTTCGAGACGCTCCGGACGTCCGGCGCGCGCCTCGCCTTCGGCAGCGACTGGCCCGTCGCGGGCCTCGACCCCCTGCCCGGCCTGCACGTCGCGGTGAACCGCACCACGCTCGAGGGCCTGCCCGAGGGCGGCCTCGTGCCCGGCGAGCGCCTCGCGCTCTCGGCCGCCATCGACGCGTACACGCGGAACGCCGCCTGGGCGTCGTTCGACGAGCACAGGAAGGGCGTGCTGGCGCGCGACATGCTGGCGGACCTCGTCATCCTCTCGCGCGACGTCTTCGCGCTGGCCCCCGACCACATCACCGACGCCCAGGTCACCACGACCATCTTCGACGGCAGGGTCGTCTACGAGCGGCCGGCCGACACGACCCGCTGAACCTCCGGCCGCCCGGCCTCGTCCAAGTCGGAGATCAGCCGCCAGCCTGCCCCTCGATGCCCGGCCGCCACCGGGCCACGGAGTGTCCATGCGCGTGAGCCGACCGGTCACGCTTGCCTGCCTCGTCGTCGCCGCGGTCGCCGCGGGCCTGCCGGCCCGCCTGCCGGCGGCGGCGCCCACCGACCTCGACCGCTTCATGGAGCGCGTGCTCGCGACGCACGACGAGAACTGGAAGAAGCTGCAGCAGTACGTCCTGGATGAGCGCGAGACCCTGCGGGTCTCCGGGCCTGGCGGCGTGCGCCTCTACGGCTTCGCGCGCGAGTACAGCTGGTTCGTCAAGGAGGGCTTCTTCGTGAGGAGCCCCACGACCGCCGACGGCGTGACGATCGGCGAGGCGGAGCGCCGCCGCTACGAGGCCGACTGGATCCGCCGAGAGCGCCGCCGCGAGGAGCGGAAGGCCGGACGCGAGGCGGCCGGCGCGGGCGGCGACACCGGCGGGGCGCCGGCGGCGGCCCGTCCGGCCGCGGGCGACGCCGGCACGGTGGAGGCCGGCACCCTGCCCGCCGGCGACGTGCTCATGCAGAGCGTGGAGCCGCGCTTCGTCTCGGCGGCCTACTTCCTCCGCTTCAAGTTCGACCCCGGCCAGTACGCCCTCGTCGGGCGCGAGCGCCTCGACGGGCGCGACGTGCTCAGGATCGAGTACTACCCCACCCGCCTCTTCACCGAGGGCCGCGCGCGGCCCAACCGGCGCGTGCGCGAGCGCGACGACGAGGTCGAGGAGAAGATGAACAAGGTCGCGGTGGTCACGCTGTGGGTGGACCCGGCCCTGCACCAGATCCTCCGCTACACGCTCGACGACCTCGACATGGACTTCCTGCCCGGCCGCTCGCTGGTGCGGGTGGACGGCGCGCGCGCCTCGATGCGCATGGGCGAGCCGTTCCCCGGCGTCTGGCTGCCCGACACGATCGAGATGCGGTTCAGCTTCACCACGGCCACGGGCACCCTCGACGCGCGCTACGACGTCGCGTACCGCGACTACCGCAAGGCGGACGTCAAGGTGAGGATCAAGTGAGGACGGAGCGCGGGTTCCACGGGTTCCTGCGGTTCCTCGCGTTCCTGGGGTTCGTCGGGGTGGCGTCCGTCGCGGCGGCGCAGGCGCCCGGGGTGGTGACCGAGGTGCGCGTGCACGGCAACCACACGACGCCCGACGCCGACGTCCTGGCCATCGCGGCGGTGCCGGTGGGCGCGCCGGCGACCGACGCGCTCGTCGACGGCGCGCGCACGCGGCTCGAGGCGAGCAGGCGGTTCGACGGCGTCGAGGTCCGCCGGCGCTACGCGTCCATCGACGACCCCACCCAGATCGCCATCATCCTCCTCGTCGACGAGGTGCCCGGGGTGTCGGGCGACGACCTCACGCCGGGGCCCCTCAGGCGACTCGCCGCGTCGGGCATGTGGCTGCCCATCGTGGGCTACGAGGACGGCTACGGCGTCACGTACGGCGCGCGGCTCGCGCTGGCGGACCCGCTCGGGCCGCGGTCGCGCATCTCCGTGCCGCTCACCTGGGGCGGCGAGCGGCGCGCGGCCGTGGAGGTGGAGCGCGGGTTCACGCGCGGCCTCGTCTCGCGGCTCGCCGCCTCGGCGGGCATCACGCGGCGCGAGAACCCGCACGACGGCATCGCCGACCGCCGCCGCGGCGTGACGGTGCGGGCCGAGCGCGCGCTGGCGCCGTGGCTGCGCGTCGCGGCCACGGCCGGCGCGGCCGAGGTCGCCTTCCTCGACACCTCGGAGCGGGCGACGGCGGCGGGCGTCGAGGCGGTGGTGGACACGCGGCTCGACCCCACCTTCCCGCGCAACGCCGTCCGCGCGGCGGTCTCGGCCGAGCGCGCGCGCTTCGGCGGCCGCCCCGCGCTCCGCCGTTCGTCGGTCGACCTCGCCGGCTACGTCGGCCTCGTGGGCGCGAGCGTGCTGGCGCTGCGCGCGGAGGCCGCGCTCGCCGACGCGCCGCTGCCGCGCTACGAGCGCGCGCTCATCGGCGGCCAGCGCACGCTCCGCGGCGCCCCGGCCGGCCTCGCCGCCGGCGACAACCGCGCCACCCTGACCGCCGAGCTGCGCGTCCCGATCACCTCGCCGCTCTCCATCGGCCGCTTCGGCGTCAAGGCCTTCGTGGACGCCGCCACCGTGTGGGACGCCGGCCAGACGATCGCGACGCGCCCCTTCACCCGCGGCACCGGCGCCGGCCTCTTCATGGGCGCCTCCCTCTTCACGCTCGATGTCGACCTCGCAAGGTCCGCGGGGCACACGAGGTGGAGCGTGGGGATGAGGGTCGGGTTGTGACCAAGTGAGTAATCGAGAATCAAGAATCCAGAATCAAGAAACAGGGATCAGGACGGCGCTCATCGTCAGATAGTGCGTACTTCCCGCCGCTTGATCCTGCAGATTCCGAAAGGCTCGATCCGCCGGCTGCCTGGTTTCGGCGCACATGGCGCCGGCAGGGATCCTGCAGCGCTCCGAGGCATGGCTCTCCGCGACGCTGCCCGCCCATTCGACCTGAGGGACCGGGCGTTCGAGTTCGCCACGGCCGTGCTTCGCGCCTATCCGGATGCCGCCAACGGCCACGAGCCAAGCCGGGTGGCCTGGCGGCAGTTGCTTCGCGCCGCGACGTCGGTCGGCGCGAACTTCGAGGAAGCGCATACGAGCTCGAGCCGCGCGGACTTCGTCGCGCGACTCCGGATCGTGCTGCGCGAGGCGCGCGAGGCGCTCTATTGGCTGAAGCTCGTGCGGGCGGGTGAGCTGGCAGGTCGGGACGCGGCGGGGGCGCTGCGGCAGGAAGCCTGGGAACTGGTCGCAATCCTCACGGCGATCCTCAAGAAGGTCGCGCCGATTTCACCCAGGCCGAAGAGCTGATTCTTGATTCTTGATTCTAAATTCTTGATTACTCACCACTTCAACACCCGTTTCCCCCTCCACACCGCCCCTTCCTCCACGTACCGCCACTCGGGGTTCTGCTCGGGGTCGCGGAGGTTCTCCAGGGCGCGGTCGAAGTGGGGGAGGCCGTCGTCCTCGCACTCGAAGTAGGTGACGAAGTCGAACTCGCCCTGGCGCGCGTAGCCGTCCGGGTTGTAGTAGATCCGGCGGTACAGGTGCGGGATGGCCTCGGCGGCGGCGCCGGCGTGGCCCTTCACCGGGCAGCCCGACTCGCGGTCGACGTGGGGATAGAAGTAGGTGTTGCGGTCGAGCGCACCCTGCGTCCACCACTCGGCCGTCTTGCGGATGGGCACGATGATGGCGTTCTGCGCCACGCGGCCCGATCGGCGCGACGGCGCGGCGTGCTGCAGGTAGTGCTGCATCTCGGCGCTCGAGTAGCGGGGATGCCGCACGGCGCCGTCGATCGCGCCCACTTCCCCGGCGTCGCCGAGCCGGCGGCGCAGCTCGTCCTCGACCTCGGCGAGCCGCGGGCGGTACTTGCTGCAGACCTGCACGACGTAGCGGGCGCGCGACAGGCACGGGCCCGACAACCCGGCGCCCTCGCGCGGCGCCGTCTCCTCGCCGTCGCGCACCAGGAACTGCACGGTCTCGAACGGCTGCGCGGACCCGCTGCCGTCCGTGTCGAAGTCGTTGAAGAACCCGCGCGACACGATGCCGCCGATCGCGCGCATGCGCGTGCCGGCCGCGTCGTCGTCCTGGCGCGGGATCACGTACACGAACTTCGTGTAGGCGAGGTTGGTCCCCGTCGCCTGGCCGTTGCCGTTCCCGTTGGAACTCCCGTTCCCGGTGCCGTTCAGGCCCATGCAAGCGTCCTATCGGCCCCATCACCGGGGCGCTGTATACCCGTGTGCAGGACCGTGCACCTCCCCCGCCCCGCCCTCACGCGCGCCCCGGGATGAACCGGTCGATGGCGCGCGCCAGGCCGGCCTCGTCGTTGGTCAGCGTCTGGTGGAAGCCCGCGTCGAGCAGTTCCGGCTCGGCGTTGCCCATGACGACCCCCGTGCCGGCCCAGGCGAGCATGTCGCGGTCGTTGTGGTTGTCGCCGACCGCCATGACCTCCTCGCGGGCGATGCCCAGCGTCGCGGCCAGGTGCGCCAGCGCCGTCCCCTTCGTCGTCCCGGCCGCGCAGACGTCGACGAGCGAGAAGTCGCGGCGGGGGTACTCGGTGACCGAGATCGACAGCCCGCCGGCGCCGGGCAGCGCGAGCAGGTAGGCGAGCAGCTCGCGCATGGGCCCCACCTCCCCGTTGAAGGCGACCTGGATCGGGTCCTCGTCGAGCGCGTCCTCGAGCGCCGCGACGCCCGTGATGAGGTCGCGGTTGCGGTCGCGGAAGCGCGAGCGGTTGGGGTGCGACCAGTCCATCTGGTCGTAGACGAGCTGCCCGGCCGCGGGCCGGTCGAAGAGCAGGACCGTGGACGGCCGCCAGGGCCGCGTGGCGGCGAGCACCTCGTGCGCCAGCGCGCGCGACAGCAGCCGCCGCGCGATCGTGTCGCCGGCGCGCATCCGCGCGATCGCCCCGTTGTGCACGATGAAGGCGAGCGGGTCGGGGAGGTCGGCGGCCGGGGCCTGCGCGAAGGGGAAGCTCCGCCCCGTCGCGACGGCCAGGCGCACGCCGGCCGCGGCCACCCGGCGGAGCGCCGCGACGTTCGCGGCGGGCACGCGCCCCTCGCTGTCGAGCAGGGTGCCGTCGATGTCGATGGCGAGGAGCTTGATCATCGGGTGCCCGCGGGCAGGGTCGCCGCCGGGGTCACGAGATCCGCTTGATGAAGGCCTCGTAGCCCTCGCCGGAGCGCGCGTCGAAGTACATCGCGAACTCCTCGCCGACGGTCTCGATCTGCACCCAGTAGTGCGGGTCCTTGTAGGCGGCGCGGATGGCGGGCAGGACGGGCTTGAGGCGCTCCCAGACCAGCAGCAGCTCGCGCCCGCTCTGGAAGAAGAGCTCCTTGTGCAGCACGCCCGAGGTGATGAACGAGGCGACCATGTCCCAGTAGGAGACGACCTGCCGGTAGTAGGCGTTCTCGTCCGAGCCGGCCGGGGCGACCTTCTGCAGCTCCTCCAGGGTCTTCACCTTGAAGTTGGCGGTGAACCAGGCGCGGGCCTGGCGCATCCGGTCCTCGCGCCGCAGCTCGTACAGCCGCAGCATCAGGTTGGCGTCGTCGTAGGTCGGGCGTGACGTCATCGTGTGGACCCCTCTCGATCCATGCCGGAAAGTCATCGACTGCCGGCGGGCGCGGGATGAGTGTAATCGCTGGATTACACTAGGAAGGTTATGAACCCGTGGGACCAGTTTACCGGGGCCAATGCCGGTTACGTCTACGAGCTCTACGAACGGTACCAGAACGACCCGGCATCGGTGGACGAGGCGACCCGGCAGGCGTTCGCCTCGTGGACGCCGCCCGGGGTCGGCCCGGCCGAGCCGGGGCGTCCCGAGGTCGGCCCCGGGGCGGATCGGGCGTCGCTCGACGCCGCGGTCGCCGCGTTCCAGCTCGCCCAGTCGATTCGCCGCTTCGGGCACCTCGCCGCGAAGATCGACCCGCTCGGCCTGAACGACCCTGACGGCGACCCGTCGCTGCTGGCGGACACCTACGCGCTGACGGCCGACGTGCTGCGGCGGGTGCCGGCGTCGATCGTGGGCGGGCCGGCGGCGGAGGGCGCGGCCGACGCGCACGAGGCCATCGAGCGCCTGCGGCGGATCTACTGCGCGACGACGGGGCACGACTACAACCAGGTGTTCGTCCCGGACGAGCGCGCGTGGCTGTGGCACGCGGTGGAGTCGGGGCAGTTCCGGCCGCCGCGCGACCCGATCAACGCGCCGCAGCTGCTCGACCGGATCACGCGCGTCGAGGTCTTCGAGCGCTTCCTGCACCGGACGTTCCCGGGCAAGACGCGGTTCTCGATCGAGGGCCTCGACATGATGATCCCGATCATCGACGAGATCATCTCGGACGCCGCGGCGGCCGGCGTGCGGCACGTGATGATCGCGATGGCGCACCGCGGCCGGCTGAACGTGCTCGCGCACATCCTGCAGAAGCCGTACACGCACATCCTGGCGGAGTTCAAGGACCCGCTCTTCACCCGGTCGTGGCGCATCGACCTCGGCTGGATGGGCGACGTGAAGTACCACGCCGGCGCGCGCTACGTGGCGCACACCGACGACCGGCCGCAGTCGCTCGTCGTCTCGATGCCGCCCAACCCGAGCCACCTCGAGGCGGTCGACCCCGTCCTGAACGGCATGGCGCGCGCGGCGTCGACCGACGCGAGCCAGCCGGGCGCCCCGCGGTTCCACGCCTCCGAGGTGCTGGCCATCTGCATCCACGGCGACGCGGCCTTCCCCGGCCAGGGCGTCGTCGCCGAGACGCTGAACCTCTCGCGCCTCGCGGGCTACGACGTCGGCGGGATGATCCACATCATCGCCAACAACAACCTCGGCTTCACCGCCGTCCCCGACGAGTCCTACAGCACGAGCTACGCCTCCGGGCTGGCGCGCGGGTTCAAGATCCCGATCACGCACGTCAACGCCGACGACCCGGTCGCGTGCATCGAGGCGGCGCGGCTCGCGTGGGCCTACCGCCACCGCTTCTCCCTCGACTTCCTGATCGACCTGGTCGGCTACCGCCGGCACGGCCACAACGAGGGCGACGAGCCGGCGTTCACCCAGCCGGGCGTGTACCAGATCGTGGCGAACCACCCGACGGTGCGCGAGCAGTTCGCCCGGCAGCTCGTGGACCAGAAGCTGGTGGCCGAGACGCGGCCCGACGAGCTCGTCCAGGAGCGGCTGCAGGTGCTCGAGCAGGCGTACCAGTCGCTCAAGCCCGAGAAGGACTACGTGCCGCCGGTCCCGGCCGAGCCGCCGAGCGGCGCGGCCAACCGCGTCATGACCGCCGTGGGCCTCGACCGGCTGGCCGAGCTGAACGCGGCGCTCGTCGCGACGCCGGAGGGCTTCACGTACCACCGCAAGCTCGAGCGCGGCCGCGAGCGCCGGCGCACGATGTTCGACCAGCCGGACGAGCGGACGATCGACTGGTCGACGGCCGAGGAGCTGGCGTTCGCGTCGATCCTCGAGGACGGCGTGCCGATCCGCCTCACGGGCGAGGACGTCAAGCGCGGGACGTTCAGCCACCGCCACGCGGCGTTCCGCGACGCGGTGACCGGCGTCGAGCACGTCCCGCTGCAGACGCTGCCCCAGGCGCGCGCCGCCTTCGAGATCCACAACAGCGCGCTCTCCGAGAACGCCGCGCTCGGCTTCGAGTTCGGCTACAACATCCAGGAGCCGTCGCGCCTCGTGCTGTGGGAGGCGCAGTACGGCGACTTCATCAACGGCGCGCAGGTCGTGCTCGACGAGTTCGTCCTGTCGGGCCGCGCCAAGTGGGGGCTCGCCCCGTCGCTCGTGCTGCTGCTGCCGCACGGCTACGAGGGGCAGGGGCCGGACCACTCGAGCGGCCGGCTCGAGCGCTTCCTCCAGCTCGCCGCCGACCTGAACATGCGGGTCGCCAACTGCACGACCGCGGCGCAGTACTTCCACCTGCTCCGGCGGCAGGCGCTCCTGCTCGACACCGACCCGCTGCCGCTCATCGTCATGACCCCCAAGAGCCTGCTGCGCCACCCGCTGACGGCGTCCACGCCGCGCGAGCTGGCCGAGGGCCGCTTCGAGCGGGTGATCGACGACGCCGAGGCGCGGGCGAAGCGGTCGAAGATCAAGCGGCTCGTCCTCTGCAGCGGCAAGATCTACGTGGACCTCGTGTCGGCCGAGCCGCGCGAGAAGGCGAACGTCGCGCTCGTCCGCGTCGAGCAGACCTACCCCTTCCCGGCCGACGCCATCGCCGAGGTGCTCGAGGGCTACCCGAAGCTCCGCGACGTGTGCTGGGTGCAGGAAGAGCCGGAGAACATGGGCGCGTGGGAGTTCGTCCGGCCGCTGCTCGAGCAGACGCTCGACGGCCGCTGGCCGCTGCGCTACATCGGCCGCGCCCGGAACTCGAGCCCGTCGGAGGGCTCGGCCGCGTGGCACGCCCTCAACCAGAAGGCCATCGTCGAGCAGGTGTACGAGGCGAAGGCCGAGAAGACGGAGAGCGACCGCGTCCTCTCCAAGCAGGTCTAGTGGCAGCGGGGGCGGCGCCAGCCGGCGACCGCCGTCCGCCCGATCAGGTCAACGAACAGCATGGCTATGAATATCGTCGTCCCCGAGCTCGGTGAGTCCGTCGTCGAGGCGCGCGTCTCCAAGTGGATCAAGCGGGAGGGCGACCACGTGTCCGTGGGCGACCCGCTCGTCGAGCTCGAGACCGAGAAGATCGACCTCGAGGTGAGCGCCGACCGCGCCGGGGTGCTCACGAGCATCCGGCACGGGGAGGGCGCGGACGTGAAGGTCGGCGAGGTGCTCGCGGTCCTCGACGAGACGGCCGCCGGCGCGGCGCCCGCCCCCGCCGGGGCCGAGGCAGCCCCAGCGGCGAAGGCGAGCCCCGCCGAGGCCGAACGAGGCGCGGCGGCGAAGGCGGGGACAGAGAAGCGCGCCACCCCGGCGGCCAGGAACGCCGCCCGGCAGCAGAACGTCGCCCTCGACGCGGTGGCCGGCTCCGGCGCCGGCGGGCGGATCATGAAGGGCGACGTGCTCAAGGCGGGCGCGCCCGCCGCGGCGCCCCCGGCCCCCGTCGCCGCCCCGCGCCCCGCGCCGGCACGGCCGGCCGGCGAGCGGGCCGAGACCCGCGAGCGGATGTCCAAGCGCCGCCAGACGATCGCGCGGCGGCTCGTCGAGGCGCAGCACACGGCGGCGATGCTCACCACCTTCAACGAGGTGGACATGACCGCGGTGATGGCGCTCCGCGCCCGGCGCAAGGAGGCGTTCCAGAAGGCGCACGGCGTCGGCCTCGGCATCGCGTCGTTCTTCGTGAAGGCGGCCATCGGGGCGCTCAAGGCCTTCCCCGCCATCAACGCCGAGATCCAGGGCGACGAGATCGTCTACAAGCACTACTACGACATCGGCATGGCGGTCGGCGCCGAGGGCGGGCTCGTCGTGCCGGTCATCCGCAACGCCGAGGACCTGTCGGTGGCCGGGATCGAGCACGCGATTCGCGACTTCTCGAAGCGCGCCGGCGACGGCACGCTCACCCTCGAGGACCTGAAGGGCGGCACCTTCACCATCACCAACGGCGGCGTCTTCGGCTCGCTGATGAGCACGCCCATCCTCAACCCGCCGCAGGTGGGCATCCTCGGACTGCACAAGATCGCCGACCGCGCCGTGCCGGTCGACGGCCAGGTCGTCATCCGCCCGATGATGTACCTCGCCCTGAGCTACGACCACCGCATCGTCGACGGCCGCGAGGCCGTGCAGTTCCTCGTGCGCGTGAAGGAGTTCATCGAGGACCCGGCGTTCATGATGCTGGAGGGGTGACCCCCGCCGGACCGGGCACCCGCGTACACGGAAACGGGCCGGACGTCCGCGAAGACGCCCGGCCCGTGATCCGTACGGCGGGTGCTACATCTTGTCGAGCATCACCTTGGTCACGGCGATCGTGTCGCCGCTGACCGTGCCGTCCACCGTCACCTTGAGGTCGGCGTCCTGCTTCGACCCGTTCAGGGCGGCCACGACCTTCTCGTTGCCCGCGGCATCGAGCTTGTACGCGTGGCCGTCCGCCGTGACGACGGAGTAGCCGCTCTTGACGCAGCCGTCCATGAGCGCGCAGGCGCGCGTGTGCTGGGACAGGTCGGCCTGGGTCATGGACGCCTTGTAGCAGGCGTTGTCGATGAGCGTCCCCTTCACGGCGGTGGCCTGGGCGAAGGACGTGGTGGCGGCGAGCGCCGCGGCGGCGAATACGAAAAGTACCTTCTTCATGGGCTGATGAGCCTCCTTACGCCTGTCTACTACGCGCCAGCCGCCACCTGGTTACCACCGCGGCGCGCCCGACAGGGGGGCAGGCGCCTTCCCGCCGATCCCGCCGGCGGGGGCTACCCCGCCTTCGTGGCGCCCCGCGCCTCCCGGGCGCCGTCCACCAGCGCCCGGAAGATGATGAGGTGGCCGCTCCAGGCCGCCAGGACCATCACCGCCGGCAGCCAGACGAACGGCGCCAGCGTCACCCAGACGTTCAGGTGGTCCGGGCCGAAGAACTGGAACCGCGGCGTCGAGAGCACCGCCACGACGATGACGTTGACGAGGAGCGCCAGGCCCAGGAGGTTCCAGAGCCCGACGAGCCACCGCGGCACGCGCGTCGTGGCCAGCGCCGCGGCCAGCGCCACCGCGGTCGCGCCGGTCACGATGTCGAAGTTCAGGCCCTCGTAGCTCATCTGCACCGGCATCAGGCCCTCGTAATAGGCCCGGTGCATCAGCAGCTCGAGCGGCACCCGGAACGCCTGCACGCCGACGAGCACCCAGAGCGGCAGCCCGCGCGCCAGCCGGTCGCCAATCGGCGACATCGCCAGCACGACGCCCAGCACGATCACACCGACGGCCAGCAGCATGAACGGCGGCGGGTTCCGCTCGAAGTCCCCGAGCCAGCCCGACTCGGCCGCGGCCCAGGTGGCCGCCATCCACAGCACGGCGGCCCCGCCCGCGAGGGCGGCGTTGCGCCGCGCGGCGCGCGCGCCCTCGCCGAGCGCCAGCGTCGACGCCGCCACGCCCGCCACGAGCGCCGCGACGAGCGCCACGGGCAGCAGGATGAAGCCGAGCGCGAGCCCGGACGATGGGATGGGCAGGGGGGAGAAGTAGTCCATGTCCTCTTACTTCGGCACGATGACGTACGGGATGCCAAGCCGCGTCGCCGCGGCCATCAGCGCCGCGAGGTCGCGGTCGACGATCTCGCCCAGCCGCCGGTCGCCGGCGGCGGCGTCCGCCGCCAGCAGCGTGTAGACCTCGCGCATGCCCTGCGTCGGGGCGCCGTCGCCATCCGCGATGAAGCCGAGCAGGGGGCTCAGGCGCGAGTAGACCTTCGTGCCGCCCTCGCGCCCCGCGAGGATGTCGTAGGTCACCTCGGCCTCGGGGTTGTGCAGCGACGACTCCAGGGCGTCGAGCTTGTCCACCACCGCGTCCGACAGTTGCCGGAGCTCGGCCGCCTGCCGGGAATCGCCGAGCGCCGCCGCGCGCTCCTCGAGCTGCGTGCGCAGTTCCTGCACCCGCACCACGGTGGCGGTGAGGGCGCTGAAGCGGTCGCGCGCCTCGAGCGCGAAGGCGAGCTGCGCCTCCTGGTCGGCGCGGGTCGTCCGCACGCGCGGGTCGTCCCGCACGGTGAACGCCTGCGTGACAATCGTGTTCCCCGCCCGGAGCCGGGCCGTGTATTCGCCCGCCAGCGCCCGCGGGCCGGTGCCCGGCGTGCCCCAGTCGATCTTCGCGTCGGGAATCTTGCGCGCGCCCTCCCACCGGAGGTCCCACACAGCCCTGTGGAGGCCCGCCTCGTCCGACAGGTCGGCCTCGGGCGCCTGGGCGGGCGGCTGGTCGTCGGTGCCGTCGTAGGGGCGCGGCTCGCTCGACAGCGTGCGCACCGTCCGCCCGTCCCCGTCGACGATCTCCAGCGTCACCGGGCCGTCGGCATCGTCGGCGAGCCAGTAGTTGAACACGACGCCGCGCGGCGGGTTCTCGCCGTTGCCGGGGAGCCGCGGGGAGGATGCGTAGCGCCAGGCGATCGTGTCGAGCGGCTCGTAGAGGTGCACCGCCCGCGTCGGCAGCCCGCCCGCGAGCTGGCGCACGGGCGTCAGGTCGTCGAGGATCCAGATCGACCGGCCATGCGTGGCAACGACCAGGTCGTCGTCATGGACCCGCAGGTCGTGCACGGCGACGGTCGGCATGTTGAGCTGGAGCGGCGTCCAGGCGCGCCCGTCGTTCCACGAGACGGCGACGCCGCGCTCGGTGCCCGCGTAGAGCAGCCCGCGCCGCATCGGGTCCTCGCGGACGACGTGCAGGTAGGCGCCCGGGTCGAGCCCGGAGGACAGGCTCGTCCACGTGTTCCCGAAGTCGCGCGTCACCCACAGGTACGGCCGCATGTCGTCGAGCCGGTGCGCATCCACGACGAGGTACGCCGTGCTGGCGTCGAAGGGCGACGGCTCGATCGCGCTCACCGTGCTCCACTCCGGCAGGCCGGGCACGTTCGGCGTGACGTCGGTCCAGTTGCGCCCGCCGTCCCGCGTCACGTGCACCATCCCGTCGTCGCTCCCCGCCCAGATGACGTCCTTCTGCGCCGGCGACTCGGCGAGGGCGAAGATGGTGCAGTAGGTCTCGACGCCGGTGTTGTCGCCGGTGATCGGCCCGCCGGCCCACCCCTGCTTCGACGGGTCGTTCCTCGTGAGGTCGGGGCTGATGACCGACCAGTGCTGCCCCCCGTCCTCGCTCCTGAAGACGACCTGGGCGGCGTGGTAGAGGACGCGCGGGTCGTGCGGCGATCCGGTGATGGGCGCGGTCCACTGGAAGCGGTACTTCAGGTCCTTCGCGGGCCAGCCCGACATGTTGTCGGGCCACGCGCCGACGTGGCGCGACTGGCCGGTGCGCCCGTCCCACCGCGTGATGACGCCGAGGTACTCACCGGCGTAGACGACCTCGGGATCGGACGGGTCGCTGTAGGTGTGCCCGGCCTCGCCGCCGCCGACGTCGATCCAGGCGGACGCGGGGATGCCGCCGCTCGCCAGGCTGTTCGACGGGCCGCGCGCCGTGCCCAGGTCCTGCATCGCGCCGTGCACGTGGTACGGGACGGCGGTGTCCACGGCCACGTGGTAGAACTGCGAGATCGGCAGGCGCGTCCCGCGCCAGTGCTCGCCGCCGTCGACCGACATGTCGTAGCCGCCGTCGTGCGCCGCGATCATGCGGTCGGGGTCGCGCGGGTCGATCCAGAGGTCGTGGAAGTCCCCGTGCGTGCCGGCCTCCACGACCTCGAACGTGCGGCCGCCGTCGATGCTCCGCAGCATCGGGACGTTCGGCAGCCACACCTCATCCGCGTTGGACGGGTTGACGGTGATGGTCGAGTAGTACCACGCGCGCTGCTGCAGCCGCCGGTCCACGCTCACGTGGCTCCACGTCCCGCCGCCATCGTCCGACCGGAAGAGCCCGCCGCCGTCGGCCTCGATGACCGCGTACACGCGGCGGCCGTCCGACGGCGCGACCGCCACGCCCACCTTGCCCCAGGGCTTGTCCGGCAGGCCGTCGTCCTCGATCTCGTCCCACGTCGTGCCGCCGTCGCGCGAGACGAAGAGGCCGCTGCCGGGGCCGCCGCTGACGAGGTCCCACGGCCGCCGGCGCGCCTGCCACAGCCCGGCAAAGACGATGCGGGGGTTCGAGGGGTCGATGGCGACGTCCGAGGCGCCGGTGTCCGCGTCGCGCGCGAGCACCTGCTGCCAGGTCGCGCCGCCGTCGCGCGTGCGGTACACGCCGCGCTCCGGGTTGGGGCCGAACGCGTGGCCGAGCACCGCGGCGAAGGCCACGTCGGCGTCGCGCGGGTCCACGGCCATCGTCCCGATCTGGCCCTGCTGGTCCCACACGTGCGTCCACGTCAGGCCCGCGTCGGTCGAGCGGTAGATGCCGTTGCCGGCGGCCACGTTGCCGCGGATGTTGGCCTCGCCCGTGCCGACGTAGACGACGTTGGGGTCCGAGGGCGCCACGGCGATGGCCCCCACCGAGGCCACGGGCTGGTCGTCGAAGATGGGCGCCCAGGTGACGGCGCCGTCCTCCGACTTCCACACGCCGCCGGAGGCCGTGGCGAGGTAGAACGTCTCGGGGTCGCCGGCCACGCCGGCCGCCCGCGTGGCGCGCCCGCCCGCCGCGGGCCCGGCGAGGCGGTACTCGAGGCCCGAGAGCGCCTCGGCCGCCGTCATCGGGCCGTCCGGGGCCTGGGCGGCGGTCCGCGGGGCACCCGAGACGAGGGCGGCAAGCACCGCGCCGGCCAGAGCGGGGACGAACGGTGGGCGGATGGACATCGGCAGCGACCCGCCCTGGGGGGCGGCCTCCTCGGAGAATTCTAGTACGATACCGGGATGCTCTGCCGTGTGCTCCCCGGATTCCTGGCCGCCTTCTGCCTGGCCGCCGCCACCACGCTCGGCGCGCAGGCGCCTTCGTCCAGCCTCCAGGCGCCGCCCGACGTGGCCGCGCCGCCGGCGGACGCGGTCAGGAAGCCCTCGGGGCTGATCTACAAGGTGCTGCAGCCGGGCACCGGCGGCCAGCACCCCACGGCCGCGGACCTCGTGACGGTCCACTACACCGGGTGGACGCCGGACGGCCGCATGTTCGACAGTTCCGTGGAGCGCGGCGAGCCGGCGACCTTCCCGGTGAACCGCGCGATCAAGGGCTGGATCGAGGGCATCGAGGACATGGTGCCCGGCGAGAAGCGGCGGCTCTGGATCCCGCAGGCCCTCGCCTACGCGGGCCAGCGGGGCCGGCCGCAGGGCACGATCGTGTTCGACGTCGAGCTCATCGACGTGATGGCGTCGCCCGAGACGCCGCCGCCCGACGTGTCGGCGCCGCCCGCCGACGCCATCCGCACGGCATCGGGCCTCGCCTACAAGGTGCTGCGCCAGGGGACGGGCACCGAGGGCCCCGGCCCGGCCAGCGAGGTGACGGTGCACTATTCCGGGTGGACCGCGTCGGACGGCAAGCTGTTCGACAGCTCCGTGATGCGCGGGACGCCCGCGACCTTCCGCGTCTCGGACGTCGTGGACGGCTGGACCGAGGGCCTGCAGCTGATGACGGTGGGCGAGCGGATGCGCTTCTGGATTCCCGAGGAGCTCGCGTACAAGGGCGAGGCGGGCTCGCCGGCCGGGATGCTGGTGTTCGACGTCGAGCTGCTCAGTTTCAGGACGCCGTAAGAGCCAAGGTGCCAAGGGTGGAGTCTGACCCCTTTCCGCGGCGGAGAACGGCCATGAACGCAGGCGAACGCGGACTCCTGACGGTACTGGGCGGCATCCTCGTCGTCGGGCTGACGGCGGTGTTGCCGGCGGCGCAGGCGTCCGTCGATCTCGACAGCTACGCGGAGTGGAAGCGCCGCGGCGAGATCATCGTCGACGGCCAGCGCGTCGTCGCCGACGCCGGCACGAAGTGGAAGGGACGCTTCTCGCGCGTCGCCGACGTGCCTGTCGGCGACGAGGTGCGCGTGAAGGGCATGCGGCAGCCCGATGGCCGCGTCCTCGCCCGAGAGATCGACGTGCGGCCGAACGGCACCGCGCTCTTCGAGCCCGACGTGCAGCAGGGGTCGGACGAGCTCGAGGGCCTGTGGCTGCGGAACGGCGAGGCGTTCGAGGCGTCCGAGGACGGCAAGAAGGAAGTGATCGGCGAGATCGAGCGAGACGGCCGCCGCGTCGAGCGCGTCCGCCGGCTGGTCACGCGCCTGGCGCCGCCCTACGTCAAGCAGCAGCGCATCCGCGTCTACGTCATCGACAACAAGGAATGGAACGCGATGGCGATGGGCAACGGCGCCGTCTGGGTGTTCCGCGGCATCATGGACGACATGTCGGACGACGAGCTGGCCATTGTCGTCGGGCACGAGCTGGTGCACTACACGCACGAGCACTCGCGCCGCCAGATGCGGCGCGGGCTCTGGACGCAGCTGGCCGGCCTGTCGGCGATCCTGGCGGCCGAGGCCATCGACAGCCCCGCGCTCAAGGGCGCGGCCCAGGCCGGGGCCGTGCTCACGCTCTCGGCGCTGACGAGCGGCTACGGGCGCGACCTCGAGGACCAGGCCGACCGCGTCGGGCTGCGCTACGCCTACGAGGCCGGGTTCGACGTCCGGGCGGCGCCTGGCGTCTGGCAGCGCTTCCTCGACAAGTACGGCGACGGCAACCGCCTGACCAACTTCTTCTTCTCCGATCACTCGTCGTCCAGCGCCCGCCGCCGGAATCTCGAGCAGGAGATCGCCAACAACTACCCGGCGCGCCGGTAGCGGCCCGCCAGGCGCGCCAGTCCCGTTGGCGCGACATTTGTAGCGCCCGTACCGGAGAGGTGTGCGCAATGCCCGCGACCGTCAACCTGCCCCTGGAGATCGACCGGACCTTCCGGTCGCTCCACCGCCTGATCGGCAATACCCCGCTGCTCGCGGTCCACGTGCGCTTCCGCGGCGAGAGCCGGCGCGTCTACGCGAAGCTCGAGTCGCTGAACCTCACCGGCAGCATCAAGGACCGGATGGCGCTCTACGTCCTCGAGCAGGCGTACCGCGAGGGCCGCATCCACCCCGGCGACCCGATTGCCGAGGCCACGAGCGGCAACACCGGCATCGCCTTCGCCGCGGTCGGGCGCGCGCTCGGCCACCCCGTGACGATCTTCATGCCCGACTGGATGAGCGCCGAGCGCATCTCGCTCATCTCGAGCTTCGGCGCGAAGATCGTGCTCGTCACCCGCGAGGAGGGCGGCTTCCTCGGCAGCATCGAGCGCGCCGAGGCCATGGCGGCCGCCGACCCGCGCGTGTTCCTCCCCCGCCAGTTCTCGAACGAGGCCAACGTCTCGGCCCACGAGGAGACGACGGGACCGGAAATCGTCGAGCAGCTCGGCTCGCACGGCCTCGCGCCCGACGCGTTCGTCGCGGGCGTCGGCACGGGCGGCACCGTCATGGGGCTGGCCCGCTGCCTCGGCAAGGACGGGCGCGGCGCCGCCGTGCACCCGCTCGAGCCGCTCGAGTCGCCCACGCTCTCGACCGGCCACAAGGTCGGCCAGCACCGCATCCAGGGCATCTCCGACGAGTTCATCCCGCCCATCGTCAAGCTCGACGAGCTGTCCCGCACCCTGCAGGTGTCCGACGGCGACGCCATCCTGATGGCGCAGGCGCTGGCGGCGCGCGGGCTGGCCGTCGGCATCTCGTCCGGCGCCAACCTCCTCGGCGCGCTGATGGCGCAGGACGCCCTCGGCGGCGACGCCACCGTCGTCACCGTCTTCGCCGACAGCAACAAGAAGTACCTGAGCACCGACCTGCTGCAGCCGCAGCCGGCGCGGCCCGGCTACCTCTCCACCGACACCGAGATCGAGGGGTTCGAGGCGCTGCCGCGCACCTGCCTGTACTGCACCCGGTGAGCACGCCGCCGGCCGCCTGGCACACGGTGACGCTCGACCGCGGCGACCAGGGGGTGCGCCTCGACCGCGTCCTGCTGCGGCACCTCTCGGGACGCCCCGGGACGTCGCGCACGCGCATCCAGGCATGGATCGCGGCGGGCGACGTCCTGGTCAACGGGCGGCCCGCGCCCCGCGCCTCCTGGCGCGTGGCCGCGTCAGACGAGGTGCGCGTCCGCCTCCACGAGGTGCCGCCGCGCCTGCGCCCCTCGGCCGAGGCGCTGCCGCTCGAGATCCTCCACGAGGACGACGACCTGCTGGCGGTGAACAAGGCGGCGGGGATGGTCGTGCACCCGTCCTACAAGCACGCCGCCGGCACGCTCATGAACGCGCTGCTGGCCCACACGCCGACCCCCGGCCTCGTCCACCGGCTCGACAAGCTCACGTCCGGCATCGTGCTCGTGGCCAAGCGCCGCGACGTCCACGCCGCGTTGCAGCGCGAGATGGAGCGCCGCGCGGTGGACAAGGACTACCTGGCCATCGTCTGGGGACGGCCCTCGCCGCTGCGCGGGACGATCGACCTCGCGCTCGACCGCGACCCGTGGGACCGGCGGAAGGTGACGGTGCGCGATCGGGGCGGGGTGCCGAGCGTCACGCGCTACGAGGTGGCGGGGCGGATGCGCGGGCCCGCGGAGGGGACGCTGTCACTCGTGAAGTGCCGGCTGATCACCGGGCGGATGCACCAGATCCGCGTGCACCTCGCCGCGCGCGGCTGGCCGATCGTGGGCGACCCGACCTACGGCGCCGCGCGGCCGCCCAGGCTCGCCGACCCGGCGCTCGACGAGCGGGCGCGCGCCTTCCCGCGCCAGGCGCTGCACGCGTGGCGCGTCGCCTTCGTGCATCCCGGCACGGGCAGGCGCCTCGCGATCGAGGCGCCGCTGCCGCCCGACATGGCGGGGCTGCTGGACGCGGCAGGCCTGCGCGTGCCGGCCGCGCCGGAGACTCCGGCTCAGTAGAAGACGTTCTCGGCGCCGCGCTCGCGGATGAGCCGCTCGAACCGCTGGACGATCAGGTCGCGCCGCGCCAGCATCGCCCGGACCTCGAAGACCGTGATGAAGTCGCGGGCCACCGCCATGGCCGACGCCTCGGTCAGCGCCTGGATGGCCGCGAACAGCTCGCGGCTCACGCGCTGCAGGCGGTCGGGCTCGCGGATCTCCCGCGTCATCCGGAACGCCCGCGTGAAGTCGAGCATCACCAGGTGCCAGTCGCTCGTGTAGAGCACGTTGCCCTTGTTGCGGTCGGTGTCGCCGACGAGGGCGGCGAACACGCTCATCTTGCGCACCTGCCGCTCGTAGGCCGCCTGGTCGGGCGGCTTGATGCCCTTCTTCTGCCGCGCCTCCTCGTCCATCATCACGTCGTCCACCCACCAGCTGAGGGCGCCGCGGTTGCCGTTCCACGACCGCGAGACGGTGACGGGCATCATGTCGCCGAGGCCGAGGAGCACCGCGAGCCGGTAGGCCGCGACGTTGTAGCCCCAGTAGTCGACGAAGTTGCGCTCGCCGGCGCGCCGGACGCCGTCGCTGAACTCGCTCGACCGGGTGCGCTCGTCCACGCCCTGGAAGGCGGCGTCGTGGGTGACGGTGCCGTCCGACAGCGTCAGCCGCATGGGCCGCGTGACCCCCTTCCCGATGGGCACGGCCTTGACGATGCGCGCCGTGCGGAGGAACTCGGCGCGGGCGTCCGGCTCCACCAGCACGGGGCCCTGGTCCTGGCCGGCGGCCAGGGCCGGGACGGCGGCGGTCACGGCGGCGGCAAAGGCGAGTCCAATCACGGCGCCACGCATCAGGCCTCCCGGGTGAACGATCGCTCCGTGGCTACGGCTCCCGCGCCGGGCCCGCCATCGCCTCGGCGACCGCCGCGGTCTCGATGGCCGCGCCCTGCAGCATGGGCACGACGATGGCCGTGATGGCCTCGGTCCAGTCGCGCTCGAGCTGCTCGCTCCAGTCGGCGCCCGGCATGCGCCGGAGCGCGGCGACCAGCGCCGCGCGCGCCGCCGGGTAGTGCGCGGGCTGCGCCCCCCACTGCAGGTGCTGCGCGCCCAGCTCGCGGAGCGACGGAACCAGCGCGTCGAGGTTCGCCAGGTTCCGGATCACCAGCGCGATCGACGCGTCGAAGTGCGCGCGCTGCGCGGTCAGGTCGGCCGGGAAGAACCCGCGCGCGCCGGGAACCCGGGCGAACAGCTCCTCGTAGAAATAGGCGGCCAGCGCGCCGGTCTCCGAGGCCACCTGCTGGTGGTGGGCCTGGACACGGCGGATGGCGTCCGGAGTCATCGGCTTCATCCTACAATGGCGCACGGGTTCGCAGGTACACTTCCACCGGGTCCATGACCGCAGACAGGCCAGACGACACCGCGCCGGACGGCACCCCCGGATCGTCCCGGGAGATGCTCCCGGAGGTCTACGACGAGTTGCGCCGGCTCGCCCGGTCCCGCCTCGCGCGGGAGCGCCACGAGCTCACGCTCCAGCCCACCGCCCTCGTGCACGAGGCCTACCTCCGCGTGAGCGGCGACGACCAGGACCGTCGCTGGGACCGCCGCGGCCACTTCTTCGCCGCCGCCGCCCTCGCCATGCGCCGCATCCTCGTCGAGCGCGCGCGCCACTACCAGCGCCTGCGCCACGGCGCCGGCGCCGCGCAGGTGCCGCTCGACGACGGGATGCTGCAGGCCGACCCCGGCCTCACCGACATCGTCGCGGTGGACGAGGCGCTCAGCCGCCTGGAGCAGACCGACGCCCGGAAGGCCCAGATCGTCTCGCTCCGCTACTTCGCCGGCCTCAGCATCGAGGAGACGGCCGCCGCCCTCGACCTGTCGCCGGCGACGGTCAAGAACGAATGGAAGTTCGCGCGCGCCTGGCTCTACCGCGCCCTCGGGCCGGCCGGCGCCGAGCCGCCGGAGGGGGCCGCCTGAGGTGAGCGACCCGGCGGTCAGCCCGGCGGACCAGCTGTTCCTCGAGCTGGCGGACGTCGCCCCCGGCGACCGCGCCGCCGTGCTCGACGCGCGCACCGCGGGCCAGCCGGCGCTGCGCGCCGAGGTCGAGGCCCTGCTCGAGGCGCTCGACGTGCCCGACGACTTCCTCGACCCCGCGCGCCTGCCGTCCGTCGACGCGTCCATGGACGAGGGCCCGATCCGGCCGGGCACGCGGCTCGGCGACTACCTCGTGCTCCACGCCATCGGCTCGGGCGGCATGGGCGTCGTGTACGCGGCCCAGCAGGACCGCCCGCGGCGGACCGTCGCGCTCAAGGTGCTGCGGCGCGGCGCCAACCGCCCCGAGGTCATCAGGCGCTTCGAGCTCGAGGCCGAGATGCTCGGGCAACTGCAGCACCCCGCCATCGCCCAGGTCCACGCCTTCCACCCCGGCACGCGCCACGACCCCGCGTTCCTCGCGATGGAGCTCGTGGGCGGCCCGCGCGTGACCGAGTACGCCGACGCCGCGGGACTCGGGATCGCGGACCGGCTGCGGCTCGTCGCCACGATCGCCGACGGCGTCCAGCACGCCCACCAGCGCGGCATCATCCACCGCGACCTGAAGCCGGCGAACATCCTGGTGGACGACCACGGCCAGCCGAAGATCCTCGACTTCGGCGTGGCCCGGGCCGCCGGCGCGGCGCTGCACCTGACGACGGTGCAGACCGAGCACGGCCAGCTCGTGGGCACGCTCAGCTACATGAGCCCCGAGCAGCTCCGCGGCGTGCCGGACGAGATCGACACGCGGTCGGACGTCTACGCGCTCGGCGTGCTGCTGTACCGGCTCCTCGCCGGCCGCCTGCCGTTCGACATCCAGGACGCGCCGTTTCCCGAGGCGGTCCGCCGCGTCCTCGAGGACACGCCGACCCGGCTCGGCCTGGTGGACCGCGACCTCGGCGGCCCCATCGAGGCCGTGGTGGCGCGCGCGACCGCCAAGGATCCGCATCGCCGCCATCCCTCGGCCGCCGCCCTCGCCGCCGACCTGCGCGCCATCGTCGAGGGCAGGCCCGTCGCGGCCGCCGCCGACGACCGCTGGCGCGCGGTCGGGCAGAAGATGCGGCGCTACCAGCGGGCCCTGGCAGGCGCGGTCCTCATCGGGCTGCTGCTCGCCGGGGTCACGGCGTACGCCCTGGTCCAGAAGGCGCGGGCCGACGCGACGGCCACGCTCCTCCGGAATGCCCTGGCGCGCTGCGGCCAGCGCGCCGACGCGGGCGCCGCGCCCACGCCGGGCGAGGCGCCGGCAGACGCGGCCTGCCAGACCCTTCCCTGACGCCGGCGCGGCGAGGTCCCGGAACTAGGCCGCCTGGGCCGAGCGGGCCGCGTCCTTCATGGTCGTCGCCACGAGGGTGTAGACGGCCGTCCACGCCTCGCGCGCGTCGGGCGTGAAGCGCTCGCCGAGTCCCTTCTCGAGCGTCCAGAGGAGCGCCGCGCCGACCGTGTCGTAGTGCTCGTCGCGCACGCCGTAGTCGACGTGCTTGCGGCCGAGGGCCTGCAGCACCGGGACGAGGCCCTCGGGGTTCTCGAGCGACTTGACGGCGAGGGCGAGCGCCTGCATCAGCTTCTTCCGCTGCTCGGGCATGTTCGCGTTGCGGAACATGCCCGCCTCGAGCTCGGGCGCGATCTCGAAGAGGCGGCGGTAGAACAGGGCCGCCGCATCGTCGGCGATGGGGGCAATGACGGCGAACGTGTCCTGGACGAGGGTGCGCTGGGCGGTCGTGATCATGGTCGGTGTCTCCTCCGTTGCCCCCAATGCGACATCGGTGGGCAGACTGGCTAATCGGCAACCGGGAGGCGGGGGATGAACGCCGGGGCCCGGGGCGATTGGCCGGTCCGGCGGCGGATGGCGCATTGGCAGTCGACACCGGCCTGGCCGGGCGGATGGTCCGCCCGGCACGGGGCCGCGCAGGAGAGTCCCGATGCCCGCTTCCCCCGCCCGTCCGAACATCCAGTGGTCCCGCCGCGCGCTTGCCGTGGCGCTTGCCTCGGTCCTCGCCTTTCCGGCCGCCGGCCGCGCGCAGGACCCGGCGCCGGCGCACGCCGCCGACGCGAACGCCCTCGTCCTCGACCTGGCCGTCTCGGGCCAGAACACCTACGGCAGCTCGCCGAGCTACATCGTGTGGAACGGCGCCGCGAGCGCGGCGCGCGCGGTGTGCGCGACCTTCGTCACCCTGCTGCTGCAGCACAGCTACGGCTGGACCTCGTCGGACTTCAAGGCGTGGACGGGGTCGACGAGCCCGAATGCCGCGCGCTACCACGACACGATCGAGGCGCAGAACGGCTTCGACCGCGTCACGACGATCGCCGACGTGCGCGCCGGCGACATCCTCGCCATCGAGTACACCGACGGCAGCGGGTCGAGCGGCCACGTCGCCGTGATCGTGGACGCGCCGAAGGCGCGCGCCGCGTCGGCACCGGTCGTCGCCGGGCTCGACCAGTTCGAGGTGATGGTCGTGGATGCGAGCGCGAGCTACCACGGGTGGGACGACACGCGCGTCAAGGCCGACGGCACCTGGTCGACCGGCGTCGGCCGCGGCGTGATGCGGCTCTACGCCGACGCGTCCGGGACGATCACCGGCTACACGTGGAGCACCAAGACCGGCTCGGACTACTACGACCTGCAGTCGGGCCGTCACCTGGTGATCGGGCGGCTGGGCGGCAGATGAAGCGCCCAGGCGCGTCGCCGGGCCCGCGACGTGAGTGGCTCACCGGCGCGCCGGGGGATGGCCGGCCCGGCGGGCGGCGGCGCGCCCCAGGCGCCAGCGTGCGCCGACGCGGGGCGCCTCGCGCACGTGCAGCGCGTCGAGCCTCGGGGCGTGCGCGCGCAGCAGGTCGCTGCGGGTGAGGATGCCGATGAGGGCGTCGGCCCGGTCCACGACGGGCAGGCGCCCCACGCCCGCCCGGACCATCTCGTCGGCGGCCTCGCGCAGCGACCAGTGGTCCGCGGCCACGACGGGCGGCCGGCCGATCAGGTCGGCCACCGCCTGGTCCGGCCGGGCCCGGTGAAGATCGCGTCTCGTGACCACGCCTACCAGGTTGACGCCGTCGAGCACCGGGTATCCCTGGTGTGACAGGGCGCCGTCCCCGTCGAGCGCCGCGACCACGTCGGCCACGCGGTCGGCTGCCTGCAGGGACACGGCGGGCGTGGTGGCCCAGGCACGGACGGACTGCTGCCGGAGGTGGTCCACCTCGTAGCCCCGGGCCACCGGGATGCCGCGGCGCACGATCTTCTCCGTCATGATCGAGTAGCGCATGTTCAGCATCGAGATCAGGTAGGCGGCGGCGCACCCGCCGAGCAGCGGCAGCAACCCCACCGGCTGGCGCGTGGTCTCGAACGCGAACACGACCCACGCAAGCATCGAGTGCGAGGCACCGGTGAAGAGGGCCGCCATCCCCACGAGCGCCGCCAGGCGCGGATCGACGCCCGCCTGCGGCAGCAGCGCCGCCACGGCCGCTCCGCTCGCCGCGCCCAGCGCGCCGCCCACCGTGAAGAGGGGCGCCAGCGTGCCTCCGGACGTCCCGCTGCCGAGCGCCACGGCCCACGACAGGAACTTCAGCGTGCCCAGCAGCAGCACCGCCTGCCAGGCGAAGCCGCCCTGCAGGATGCGTTCGATGTTCTGGTACCCCACGCCGAGTGTCGCCGGCTCGAGATGGCCCACGAGACCCACGCCGATGCCGCCGATGAGCGGCCACCACATCCAGTGGATGGGGAGGCGCTCGAACGCGTCCTCGACGGCAAACACGGCGCGCGTGACAATGACGCCCAGCAGGCCCATGAACGCGCCGAGTGCGATATAGGCCGCGATGGCGGCGCCACCGGGCTGGTCCAGGACGGGCATCACGAACACGGGCGCGGCGCCGTGGAGGGCGATGCGCACGGCCGTGGCGACCGAGGCGGCCAGCGCGACCGGGATGATCGACCGCGCCCGGAACTCGAAGAGCAGCAGCTCGATGGCCAGCAGGACCGCCGCGACGGGGGTGCCGAACGTCGCGGCCATGCCCGCGGCCGCGCCCGCCGACAGCAGGATCTTGCGCTCGATTGGCGTGGTCGCGACGACCTGGCCGACGAGCGATCCCAGTGCCCCACCGGTGGCGATGATCGGTCCCTCGGCACCGAACGGGCCGCCCGTGCCGATCGCGATCGCGGCGGACACGGGCTTCAGCACCGTCAACCGCGGCGGGATGCGGCTGTCGTTCGTGAGCACCTGCTCCATCGCCTCGGGGATGCCGTGCCCCCGGATCGCCGCCGACCCGTAGCGCGCCATCAGCCCGACAACGAGGCCGCCGGCCATCGGCGGGGCGAGGACGAGCCAGCCGAGATGGTGTCCCGCGGGGCTCGCGGGCGACAGCGACCACCGGCCGTAGAACGCGAGGTTCGTGACCAGCGCGATGAGCCCCGTGAGGATCTCGGCGACCACGGCGGCCGCCCCGCCGAGCCCCATGGCCAGCAGGCTGGTGTAGACGACCCGCCGGTCCACCGGCGGTGGCGCGTCGCGGACACCGGTCCGCCGGAGGGTGGGTCCGAGGGACGGCGCCACCGGCAGCCGGTCGCTCATGCCCGGCCCGGCGTCTCGAAGAACATCGTCGGCCGTCGTCCCGCCGCGACGGCGTCGGCCATCCGCCCGAGGGCCCGCGCCACGTCGCGGCGCCGGGCGGGCGGCAGGTCCATCACGGCGGCGATCAGGCGCTCCTGCGCGGGCGACACGGCCTTGCGCAGGACCCGGCGCCCCGCCGGGGTCAGCGACAGCACGCGGCGCCGGCGGTCGCGCGCGTCGGCCCGGCGGTCGACGAGGCCCCGCCCGACCAGCCGCGAGACGACAACCGACACCGTGCTCTGGTGGGTGAACGTGCGCGCCGCCAGGTCGTTGACCGTGAGGCCGTCGCGCTCGGCCAGCCGCCGCAGGACGAAGTGCTGGGCGCCGGTCAGGCCGCTCCGCCGCTCGGTGTCGGTGGACGCCTCGCGCAGACCCTGGATGAGGCGGCGGATGCCGTCCATGACACGCTGGACGTCCGTCGTCTCGGTTCGAGATATATTGGTGCCCATGGATCTGGCCAAGTGTAGCACTGGCCACGTGGACCTCGTCCGTGTCGCCGTCCCCCCGTCGTGACGGCCAGCGGCCGTGCCCGATCGACGGCGGCCTGGCCCGCTGACGGGATCGCCCAGCACCGGAGTTGCGCGTGACACAGGTCGGTTCGTCCCGCGACGTCGTGATCGCGAGCGCCTGCGGCGCTGGAGCCACCCTTGCGCTCGCGCTGCTGATCGTCGTGGGCTCGCGCAGCCTGGCGCACTTCGACGCCGCCCTGGTCACCTACACGTTCGCCGTCCTGTTCGCGACGTTCGGCGTGACCTACCGCTACGCGATGTGGCTGCGACGCCCCCCGACCGCGGTGTACTGGCGGCGGGGCTGGCAGGTCGTCCGGCGCGGCTCCTGGACGAGGCGCATCGGGCGGGGCCTCGGGCGCTTCGCCGCCGACTTCCTCGGCAACCGCTTCATCGTCCGGCGCGACCGCCTGCGCGGCCTGACGCACCTGCTGATCATGTGGGGCTGCCTACTGGCGGTGGCCATCACCTTCCCGCTGGTCTTCGGCTGGATCCACTTCCGCCCCGTGCCGTCGGACCTCGCGCTCTACGAGGTGGTCGTGTTCGGCTTCCCGGCAATGCGGTTCCCGCACGAATCCGCGGTGGCCTTCGTCATCTTCCACGGCCTGGTCTGGGCGTCGTTCATGGTGATCGCGGGGGTGATGCTGGCCGTCCGCCGCCGCCTGCGGGACGAGGGCGCCGCGGCCGTCCAGCGCCTGGCCGAGGACTACCTGCCGCTCTTCCTGCTCTTCGCGGTGAGCGTCACCGGGCTCATGCTCACGGTCAGCTACACCTGGATGCGCGGCTACGCCTACGACTTCATCGCCGTGCTCCACGCCATCACGGTGATCGCCACCTTCCTCTGGCTGCCCTTCGGCAAGTTCTTCCACATCGTCCAGCGCCCGGCACAGCTTGGCGTTGGTGTGTACCACGACGCCGGGCGTGAGGGGGAGGCGGCGCGGTGCCGCCGGTGCGGGCACGCGTTCACCTCGCGCATGCACGCCGAGGACCTCGTCGAGGTGGAGCGCCGGCTGGGATACCGCTACCAGATCCCCGGGAGCCCGGTGGAGCACTACCAGTGGGTCTGCCCGCCGTGCCGCCGCGCCTCGTTCGCCGCGGCGCAGGCGCTGCTCTGGCAGGGCACCCGCGGTGGGGTGCCGCTCGGCGCCGCCGGGCCGCGCCCGATGTCACGTCACGTCAACCGGGGTCTCGGCGAGGGCCCCCTCGGCCCCGAGGACGCGGAGAACTTCCATCCATGAGCGCCACCGATCGCACGCCGCCGCTCGATCTCGACCTGGTGCGGGCCTACGGTCCCACCCGCGCCTACGCGCACGACGACCGGGTCGATCCCGCGGCCGAACCGGACCGGCTGGTCAAGACGCACTGCTGCTTCTGCGGCCAGCAGTGCGGCCTGCAGCTCAAGGTGAAGGACAACACGGTCATCGGCGTCGAGCCGTGGTACGACTTCCCGTTCAACCAGGGCATGCTCTGCCCGAAGGGCGTGAAGCGCTACCTGCAGCAGTCGCACCCCGACCGCCTGCAGCACGCCCTCGAAGCCACCGGCGAGGGCGCCGGCCGCGCCTTCCGGCCGATGGGGTACGACGATGCGATCCGCCGCGTGGCGGAGGCGATCGGGCGGATCCAGGGGGAGCACGGGCCGGACAGCTTCGCGGTGCTCTCGGGCGCCAGCCTCACGACCGAGAAGACCTACCTGATGGGCAAGTTCGCCCACATGGCCCTGCGCACGGCGAACATCGACTACAACGGGCGCCTCTGCATGGTGAGCGCCGCCGCAGGCAACAAGAAGGCCTTCGGCGTGGATCGCGCGGCCAATCCCTGGAGCGACATCCTCGCCGCGGAGGTCATCCTCGTGGCCGGCGCCAACGTCGCGGAGTGCGCGCCGATCACGACCAACTACATCTGGCAGGCCCGCGAGCAGGGCGCCCGCGTCATCGTCGTCGATCCCCGGATCACGCCGCTCGCGCGCACGTGTGACCTCTTCCTGCCGGTCAAGCCCGGGCGCGACACGGCGCTCTTCAGCGGCCTGCTGCACCTGATGATCGAGCACGGCTGGGTGGACCGCACGTTCGTCGAGCGGCACACCGTCGGCTTCGATGCCGTCGCGGCCGAGGTCGCCCCGTGGACGCCGCAGCGCACCGCCGAAGTGACGGGGATTGCCGAGTCCCGCATCCGCCAGGCAGCCGAGATGTGGGGCACGGCGCGCACGAGCTTCCTGCTCCACGCCCGCGGCATCGAGCACCACAGCCACGGCGTGATGAACGTCCTGAGCGCGATCAACATCGTGCTCGCGTCGGGACGCATCGGCCGCCCCGGCTGCGGCTATTCCACGATCACCGGGCAGGCCAACGGACAGGGCGGGCGCGAGCACGGGCAGAAGTGCGACCAGTTGCCCGGGGGGCGCGACCTCGGCAACCCGGAGCACCGCGCCCACGTGGCGGGCGTCTGGGGCATGGACGCCGCCGACCTGCCGCAGCCCGGCGTGGACGCCTACGAGATCATGCGCAAGGCCCATCGCGGCGAGATCAAGGGCCTGCTCAGCATCTGCTTCAACCCCGTCGTGTCGCTGCCCGACAACAACTTCGTCCGCGAGGCGCTGGAGAAGCTGGACTTCTACGTCGCCATCGACTTCTTCCTGAGCGAGACGGCCCGCTATGCCGACGTCGTGCTGCCGGGCTCGCTGCAGGAGGAGGACGAAGGCACGGTGACCCAGGTCGAGGGCCGCGTGATCCGGATCCGCAAGGCGGTGGAGCCGCCCGGCGACGCGCGCGCCGACTGGCGCATCGTCCAGGACATCGCCCGCGCGCTCGGTCGCGGGCGGGGACTCACCTTCGAGAGCCCCGGCGAGATCTTCGACGAGCTGCGCCGCGCGTCCGCGGGCGGCGTGAGCGACTACTCGGGGATCACCTACGACGCCATCGACGAGCAGTACGGCGTGTTCTGGCCCTGTCCCGCCGCGGTGCCCGAGGGTGTCGCGGCGCCGGGCCCGCAGGGCACGGTGCGCCTGTTCGAGCCGGGATCGTGGAACCCCGTGGCCCGCGGCGCCGGGCCGTTCTATTTCCCCGACGGCAAGGCGCGGTTCAACGTCACGCCCTACGCGGGCCCCGCCGAGGACGTGGACGAGGCGTTCCCGATCATCCTCACCACGGGACGCGTCGTCAGCCAGTTCCTGTCGGGCAACCAGACGCGCCGCATCGGGCCGCTCGTCGACCACTACCCCGAGCCGCGGCTGGAGCTGCACCCGCAGCTCGCCGCGACGCTGGGCATCGCGGACGGCGACTGGGTGACGGCCGAGAGCCGCCGGGGGCACTGCACGCTGCAGGCGCAGGTCGTCCGCACGATCCGTCCCGACACCGTCTTCATTCCCTATCACTGGGGCGGGCGGAAGAGCGCGAACCAGCTCACCATCTCGGCGCAGGACCCCATCTCGAAGATCCCCGAGTACAAGGTCTGCGCGGTGCGCCTCAGGAAGGCGGACGCCCCGCCGGAGTACGCCGCCGCCCTCGAACCGCAGCAATAAGGAAGGATCGCCCATGCCCGTCCCGGAGCGCCTGGAGTTCTTCGTCGACCCCGCCCGCTGCATCGGCTGCCAGGCCTGCATCCAGGCCTGCACCGAGTGCGACACGCACAAGGGCCAGGCGATGATCCAGCTCGACATGCTCGACCGCGAGGGCTCGACGCAGACGGTGCCGGTGGTGTGCATGCACTGCGAGTCGCCGACCTGCGCCGAGGTCTGCCCGGCCGACGCCATCAAGCGCACCGAGGACGGCGTCGTCCAGACCGCGCGCAAGCCGCGGTGCATCGCGTGCAACAACTGCGTGCTCGCGTGCCCGTTCGGCGTCCCGAAGATGCACTCGCGCATGGGCCTGATGATGAAGTGCGACATGTGCTACGACCGCACGTCCGTCGGGCTCAAGCCCATGTGCGCGTCGGTCTGTCCCAGCCAGGCGCTGGCCTTCGGGACGCGCGAGGAGATGGCGCGGCTCCGCCCCCATGCCGCGCCCGTGAACGCCTTCCAGTTCGGCAGCCAGACGGTGCGCACGCGCGTGAACATGATGGTGCCGGCCCGGGCGGCCGGCGAGATCGTGGACGTCACCGCCGCGATGTTCGCGCCGGCCATCGGCCACGACATGCTCGAGGATGCCTTCGACGAGGGCGCCGGGAGGAGCGGCGAATGATCCCCCGGTCCGCGACACGGCCCCAGGGTCCCGACACCCGCAGCGCCAGCCCGGACGGCCGCCCGGCGGACGAGCAGCCGAAGTGGCGGCGCGACTTCCCGGTCGACACGGGCGAGGACGAGTACGTCGCCCGGCGCGAGGTGGTGAAGTTCCTCGTGCTCACGAGCGGCGCCTTCGCCGTCGGGCAGCTCTGGCTCCTGCTCAAGAGCGCCACCGAGCCCGAGGCGGCGGCCACGCCGGCCGTCGCGGTCGCGGCCGTCGACGAGCTGCCCGTCGGCGGGGCGAAGACGTTCGAGTACCCGGCCGGCAGCCCCCCGCGCCTGCTCGTGCGCACCGGCACGGCGAGCTTCGTGGCCTACGACCAGCAGTGCACCCACCTGCTCTGCCCGGTGGTGCCGGACGTCGCGCGCCAGCGGCTCCACTGCCCATGCCACGAAGGCGCCTTCGACCTGTTCACCGGGCGCCCCCTGGAGGGACCGCCCCGCCGGCCGCTGCCGCGTGTCGTGCTCGAGGTGCGCGACGGCGCGGTCTTCGCGACCGGGCTGGAGCTGAGCGCGTCATGACGCACCGCACGCGGCTCAGTCGCTCGCAGCGCATGACGATCGTCAACGGCATGCTGATGTTCGTCGTCGTGCTCGTGGTCCTCCAGCTCTGGCTGCTCACCGCCAGCGTCAACGCCTACCTCGGCGGCGACCGCTCCATCGTCCTGCCCGCCCTCGCCGCCAGCCTGGTCTGCTTCGGCTTGACGGCCGGGCTTCTGCGGTATCTCTCCTCCCTCGAATGATGGCGGCTGACGCGAGCGCTCCCCCCGCGCGGACCGGCCGGCTCAGTGCCGCGGTCGAGCGCCTGTTCCCCGGCTACTTCGCGCTGGTGATGGCGACGGGCATCGTCTCGGTGGCCGCGCATGCCCTCGGGATGGTCATGATTGGCCGGGCGCTGCTCGTCATCAACGTCGCCGCCTTCGCGTGGCTGTCGCTGCTCCTCGGCGCCCGCCTGGTCCTCTTCCCGCGGCGGGTCCTCGACGACCTCAGGGATCACGGCCGCGGCCCGGGCTTCTTCACGGTCGTCGCCGGCACCTGCGTCCTCGGGACGGAGCTGCTGGTCGTGGCCGGCCAGGTGCCGGCCGCGCGCGTCCTCTGGGTCGCCGGCATCGTCCTGTGGGGCCTCGTGATGTACGGCTTCTTCACCGCCACGATCGTGCGCGAGCAGAAGCCCTCGCTCGAGGAGGGCATCAACGGCGCCTGGCTGATCGCGACCGTCGCCACGCAGTCGGTCTCGATTCTCGGCACGCTGCTGGCGCGCGGCGCCGCCGGGCCACACGACGTGCAGCTCTTCTTCGCGCTCTGCATGTACCTGCTCGGCGCGATGCTCTACCTCGCAATCATCACGCTGATCTTCTACCGCTTCACGTTCCTCGAACTGACGATGGCGCGGCTGACGCCGCCGTACTGGATCAACATGGGCGCCGTGGCGATCACGACGCTGGCGGGGTCCACGCTGATCCTCTCCTCCGGCAGCTGGTGGCTGCTCGGGCAGCTCCGGCCCTTCCTGATCGGCTTCACGCTCTTCTTCTGGGCCGCGGGCACCTGGTGGATCCCGCTCCTGCTCATCCTCGGCGTGTGGCGCCACATCGTCCGGCGCTATCCCCTCACCTACGACCCGCAGTACTGGGGCATGGTCTTCCCGCTCGGGATGTACACCATCTGCACGCTGCGTCTCGCCGAGGCCGTCGGCCTCGACTTCCTGCGCGTCGTGCCAGAGGCCTTCGTCTACGTGGCGCTGCTCGCCTGGCTGGCGACCTTCGCCGGCCTCGTTCGCGAGCTGCTGCGGTGGCTCGCAGGCGCCACTATTTAGGCGAAATAAAAACGAATATATAGAGACGCGAAAGACACAGAAAGGATTCAATAAAAGTAATTAAAAGAATTTAATATGACATAGAGCGACATTAAAGCAGCTCTTGTGTATATTGAATGGCGCGCCCGGCCTGTCGCCGGGCCATGGAGGAGGCAGAAGGACTCCTCATCGCCATGAACCTCAAAGCACTCATTCGCCCGCGGCTCGCCGTCATCATCCTGTTCATCATCGCCGGGGCGGCACGCCCCGCCCTGGCCGCCACCTGCACGCCGGTCGTCACGAGCGGCCAGACCCTCACGCTCTACGCGGGCAAGAGCATCGACGCCGGCACCGTCACGCTTGCCGTCAACGGGGGCAACCTCGACGTGACCTTCGCCACCCGCGACGGGTGGACGATCGACGAGACGCACGTCTGGGTCGGCACCGACCTCGCGGCGGTGCCGCAGACCAAGTCGGGCAACACGACCCCTGGCCGGTTCCCGTACACGTCCGGTCCGCTCGGGCTCGAGAGCTACACCGTGTCGATTCCGCTGGCCGCGCCCGAGATCGCGTTCTCGTGTGGTGACGGGCCGAAGACGGCCGACTACGCGCTGATGGCGCACGCCGCGCTGCGGCGGCCGAACGGCGACGGCACCTTCCAGACCGAGACGGGCTGGTCGGAGGGCGACCGCCTGACCGCCAAGGGCAACTGGTCCACCTACTCGACGTTCACGCTCGGCTGCTCGTGCGTGACCACGCCCAGCGTCGGCGGCAGCTGCGAGACGGCGTTCGGCTGGCTCGAGGGGCTCGCCATCCCGTTCACCACCTACACCGACGCCGGCACGCTGAGCGCGGCGCGCTGGGGCTGGACGAACGGCCCGCTGCCGGAGGGCACCTACACGCTGCGCCTGTTCGCCGGCGCCGGCCAGAACGACCTGTCCAAGGGCGCCGAGGCCGGCTCGGTGGTGATTGCCTACGCGGGCGGCGCGGCCCACGTGCAGTTCAGCACGCTGGGCACCGGCTGGACGATGACCGAGGCGCACCTGTACCTCGGCGGGGACCCGCTGCCGCTCGTGAAGCGGGGCAAGACCACCGTGGCCACCGTAGCGCCGGGCAGCTATCCCTACCAGTCGGCGCCGGACGACACGGCCGCCGCGTTCGACGTGACCGGCCTGGCCGGGAACATCTACGCCATCACGCACGCGACCGTCTGCCGCGCGCAGTAGCACCACGGATCGCGGAGGACCGGGGGCGGCGCCAGCCGCCTCCGTCCCCGCCTCCCCCTCACTGCCCCTGGCGCGACCCGGCGGCCAGGTACCGGTCGAAGTAGTCCACGATCTTCCTGTAGAAGTACACCGCGTAGTACTCGCGCGACGACCACGCGTGCGTCGCCGCCGGCGCCGTCGCCAGGTCGAAGTCCTTCCCCAGCAGCATCAGCCGCTCCGCCAGCGCCATCGTCGTCCGGAACGGCACGACGTCGTCCATCAGGCCGTGGATGATGAGCAGGTGGCCCTCGAGGTCCTTGCGCTCGGGTGCTTCGCTGCGGAGCAAACGGACAGGCGTTCAGGTCCTGCGAGAACTCCCGCTCGGAATCGGTGTAGGTGTCGCACACAGCGGCCGGCTTCGCGGCCTTGTCCAAGCCACGGGCTTCCCAGCAACGCTCCGTCGCCGCGACTGTGAAGTTGCTCTGGATGGACGTCCGCCCGGGTGCGTTCCGGTCATACCGAGCCAGCAGTTCCCTCGGCGGAACCAGTCAGGCGCGCGTACCCCAGACGACGGCGCCTCCCAGAGGCTCCGAGGTAGTCCTTCGAGAACTCGACCTATAGCGTCGCTACTATGTCTTGCCCGGCGTTGGTCACCAACGGGTCGGCACCAGTGTCTCTTGATGGAATCCAGACCTGCGGCATTGGAAAGGCAGGTTCGATCACTGGCGCGACAAGGCACTCACTAGCGTGAATCGTGAAAGCGGCGTCATCTCGGAAGACAATCGAAATCGAGAACGATCGGACAGTGATCGCTCAGCGCCCACGCCTCATCGGAGTGAACCACCTCACACCGCCTGAGGACAGGCACAAGAGCCGCCGACATGTAAGCGTAATCAAGCTGAATTGGTTCGCTGTCTGCCTCGTTGTTGCTTCGGAACGTCTGCACATGCGTGCACCCGTCACCCAGCCCACATGTGCACGTGGCAAGCCTTGGCCGGCTCTTACGGGTCTGCGCGATGCAGTCCACAAGCCCGAAAGCGCGCAGCCGCGCTCCGACGGCCGCGACCTGGTCTCTCACACTCGCGGGCGAGGACCATTGCGACGACATATTGAAGTCGCCGGCGAGAACGACCGGCGTCCTCTTCCTTCCATGGAATAGCCACGTCAGGTCCGAGAGCATGCGGTGCGTACGCGCGAACGAATCCATCGTGCGTCCATCAGAAAGCACCTCCCACTGGCCATAGAAGCTCACGACCGTCATCAGGACAGCCCCGTTGACATCCACGACGTCGGCCACCGCACATGCTCCTGGATGGCTCGCCGGGAGTTGGTCCCCACTCGTCGGATCCAGGTAGCACTCGGCCAACGGTATCCCGGGCCTCTCACGCAAGGTCAGGCCGTCCCTCGACAGGACCACCGCCGATCCCCAGTTGTAGCGTTTGGCGTCAATGGGGTGGTAGACCGCTCGCTCCTGAAGCTCAGGGGGTGGTGATGCCTCCTGAAGGAGAGCCACGTCCGGCTGCAACTGGTCACGCAGGTAGTTCCAAGCTGCCTGGCGCTTGTCGGCCGACCGCATGCAGTGATTCATGTTCCAACTTGCTATGCGCATGTACCTCCGACGGGGTATGCACAAGACAGACTATCTTCAGGCGAGAGCGGTGCTCGTTGTCCCGCTCAGCACGAGTCGAACCTGGTGACTTCTGAGTCTTCCCACATGAGCCCGGCTTCCCTCGCGGTCATAGAGCCGGCCTAAGCTAATCTGGCTGCGATGCGCCTGTACGGTCTCTTGAGAATCCTGGTGACCGTCACAGTTTCCACAGAAGGGACGGCTCCATCTAGCGCCCCTCCGCATCGGTCTGATCGAGGGGTCGTTTCTCAGCGTTATGTCTCAACCGCGTCAGACTGGCGCAGCAACGACTACCCACGCCTGTCCGACGCCGGGTTCGTCACTTCCTCTCTCAGATGCTGAACAGCAGCCTGGACAAACTGCTTCAGTCGCTGCTCTGACAAAGAGACGGACTGTTGAAGCACATAGTCCAACGGCACATAGTAGGACCGCTCGTTGTAGACCGTCTTCTCGTGGCCAAGGCGTCTGTCGTCGTGATGATTGTCTACAATGATCGACATTCCTCCCTGCTTGATCTCGGACTTCCCGGCTGACAGAACACGGTGTTCACCCGAACCTGAACGACGAATCCAAACCCAAACGCCCATGACAGGGCCTCGCAGGGTCGGATTCTCCTGGGCGACCGACTGGAGAGGCCCGATATTCACCAGATGAACCGGCATGAACGGCTTTCTAATCTGATAGATCAAGCTGCTTGCGCTCTTACGGCACAGTAGCCCCTGTTCTCGGAAGGACTTCCCTATTGAGTCGTACAAGCCGAGCAACGTCTTCGCAGCACCGGGATCGATAAAGGGGTCACCCATCCCGGCCCAACTGAACTTGCCAAGTCCAGCCCACTCGAGGAACTCGGCAAACTCCCGAGAAAGATGGTGGTCTACGCTGCCAAGAATATCTGGCAGGTCCTGCCACATGAAATGCTCTGGCCCGTCAGCGGCCGACGGTGAAACGTAGCTTGGCGAGCGACGCACCTCATCGGGCACAGCGAGCCGCCAAGCGGCAAGCAACGCGAACTTCCACCCCCTTGAGAGCGCAAGGGCACCGTACCGCTGCAACTGACTGGGGCCGACAGGCGAATCTAGTTTGTGCTCGAACAGCACAGTCCAATCGCGGCACTGAATCAAGAGGTCCGGTCTGCTAACCGAGTCACCGTAGGGGTGATCGACCGCGCCAAGGAACACAGTCGGACGCAGCCCTGAAGCCTCCGAGATTGTGTCCACGAACCTCTGGCCGAGACCCGGCACCACACTCAAGACGTAGTGCCAATACGCTGTCAGGCGATCTTCGGGGCCGAGAACGGGATCAACCAAGAATATGTTCGGCTTCACTGGTTCATGTCCTCGCAGGATTCTATCGGCGCCCAACGGGCTCCTCAAGCAGGCGGTCACTGGGAAGGCATCCGATTTCCAGCCCATCAGTTCCCGATGCCAGGGCCCCTGTGCGTGCAGCGTCGAGGGGCATCGCCTTCCCGCGCTGCCAGCCTATTGGGCACAGGGTGGGTGTCCGGATGCGAAGAGCGAAGCACCAGTAATGCCGCACTGCACGATGCCACGTCTGGACTACCGGTTTACCGGTAGCTCCGCGCCGGCCGGGACGCACCATGATGGCTTCACGACATATTGCCTTGTCGCCAGTGGCCGACGCGCCGGCGCGCTATTTGCAGGAGCACTTACCCCGAGTTGCCAGCAGAGGCGGCGTTCGTTCACCAGCTAAGGAACAAGCCGACGGAGGCCACATGCTCACGGTTGACACCTCCAGATTCTCTCTGCCACGCAAGACCATCCGACGGCTTCTAGCAAAGCAGAAGAATTGGGCTCTTACACCAACAGCGCGTGTCCCGGGTTCCCAAGACCTGTTGGAACCTCCGGGCAATTGCGTTTGGTGTTCTGGTGGTTGCTTCGGATCGTGTGAAGGCGACTGTCAAGGCAGCTGCACCGGTAGCTGCGACGGTAGTTGTCGAGGAAGCTGCTCCGGAGACTGCTCGGGCACTAGGCGATGAACGGCGCGAAGGCGGGCAATCGGCGCAAGGTGATCGTCCTGACACTTACACACCAGTGTAACTTGCGCTGTTCTTATTGTTATGAACCCGTAAAAGCCAATCGGCGTATGCCGCTTGAGATGGCTCGCGAGGTCATTGCTGACGAACTGGATGCTCGGGACGACTACGATGAAGTCGAGATCGACTTCCACGGGGGCGAGCCCTTCTTGGCCTTTGAAACGCTCAAGGCCGCATGTGAGTGGACATGGACGCGGAGGTGGCGCCGTCCCTATGTCTTCTTTGCAACAACTAACGGGACCCTCGTCCGCGACAAGATCAAGGAATGGCTATCTAGCCATCGCAGGCAATTCTGGTGCTGCCTCAGTATCGACGGCACGCCGACGATGCACAACGTGAATCGGCCTCATTCGTTTGAGTCAATCGATGTGGACTTCTTCAAGGACAACTGGCCTGAGCAGCCCATGAAGATGACTATCTCACCACAGACGCTTAGGAGTCTTCCAGAAGGCGTTCGATACCTGCACTCTCGCGGACTCCGATTCACCTGCAATTTGGCGTGCGGTCCTCAATGGACGCCGGACGACGCTCGTCGGCTCGGTGAGCAATTGCGAGAGCTGGTTCTCTACTACTCTGAGAACCCAGACGTCGACCCTTGCGATCTTCTAAGAGTGCCCATCGAGTACGCTCGAATTGGTAACGTGACGCCGCCCAAGACTGTGCCGAGGTGGTGTGGATGCGGTCACTCAATGAAGGCGTACGATGTGGACGGCCACGCCTATCCTTGTCACTCGACAATTCCATTTGAGAGTGACGCGAGTGACCTTGGCGTACCGTTGGGCGGATTGAACCCCGTGGGATCCCTGCCGGAGGACTGCCGGTCCTGCCGTTTCGTACAGATATGCAGAACCTGCTACGCTGCAAACTATCAGGCGTCAGGAGACCCGTGCCGCCGGGCGCGCATGGACTGTTGGTCAACGCAGCTGTCAGCCAATGCGACAGCTCAACTTTCGGGGCTGCTGTTTGCTCAAGACAAATTGCCGGCGCGAATGGCACGGTGGCCCGCTTGGAAGATCAGCCAACACATCTCTGCGGCAGCGGCACTCCTTGATCAGGCGAGCAGCGTCAAGGCCACCGATGATCTAGCCAGCTGAGGGTCAACCCTCGTCTCCCGGTGCCAGGCTCGCTGTGATTGCGGCGGTCGACGGTCCGCTCTGGTGACACACGATCGATGCCCAGGATTGAAACCACGCACTAAGCAGAATGCGTGGGGAATCTTCCGCAGACGGAGCGGCTGTTATCGGAACTGACCTTGATTTCCCATGGCGTCACTGCGCGGCCAGGTACCGGTCGAAGTAGTCCACGATCTTCCTGTAGAAGTACACCGCGTAGTACTCGCGCGACGACCACGCATGCGTGGCGGCCGGCGCCGTCGCCAGGTCGAAGTCCTTCCCCAGCAGCATCAGCCGCTCCGCCAGCGCCATCGTCGTCCGGAACGGCACGACGTCGTCCATCAGGCCGTGGATGATGAGCAGGTGGCCCTCGAGGTCCTTGCCGTACTGGTGCGCCGAGCCGCGGACGAAGGCCTCGGGGTTGGTCTGCGGTGACCGCGTGATCGCCACGTCGTCCGGACCGAAGGCGTGCGGGTCGGTTGCCGGCGCGCCGGCCACGCCGGCCGCGAAGAGCTCGGGACGCTTGAGCATCGAGTACACGGTGAGCAGCCCGCCGTAGCTGCTGCCCCAGATGCCCATGCGCGCGCGGTCCACGTAGGGCAGCGCGCCGAGGCCGTTGACCACCGCCGCGAGGTCGTCGAGGTCCTTGCCGCCGTAGTCCATGAGGAACGCCTCGCGGAACGCGCGGCCGTACCCGACGCTTCCGCGCACGTCCACCTGGACGACGATGTAACCCTTCTCGACGAACATCTGCTGGAGCGTGCCCGACATGCCGCCCCAGTGGTTGCGGACCGTGTTCGAGTACACGGGACCGAAGATGACCGGGTGCTTCACGGTGCGGTCGAGTGAGGGCGGCTCGAGGATGCGCGCGTGCACGACGAAGCCGTCCACGGCGTTGGTGAACTTCTCGTACCTCGCCTTCGCCCAGGTGTGGCGCGAGAACTCCGGGAGCTGCGAACGGGTGACACGACGATCCGCGCCTCCGTCGCCCGCCCCAACCATGACAAGCTCCGTCGGCGTCACATCGTCCGACCACAGCGACGCCACGTGCCTGCCGTCCGGCGAAAGCGCCGGCACGTGCACGCCAGCCGACCGCGTGACGGCCACGGGCTCGCCGCCACCAGCCGCGATCCGGTACACCTGCCGCTCGTACGGGTTCTTCATCGTCGCCGTGAAGAAGATCGCACCGCTCGGCGCCACGGTCACGCTCGCCGCGCCACGCTCGCCGGCCACATCCCAGTCGCCGCGGGTGAGCGCCACGGGTGCGGGGGACGGCGCGGTCGTGTCGATCGAGTAGAGGTGATCCCGCTCCGAGATGTCGGCGACGACGATGGCGTGGCGGCCGTCGGCGGCCCAGCGCGCGACGTAGGCGGGGTAGATGCGCGAGTCGCGGCGGTCGTGCCACACGAGCCGCGGCTCGGTCGAGCCCGCCTCGACGACGAACAGCCAGCGCTCGGCGCCCGTGTCGGACACCTGGTCCACGAGCAGGCGGCCGTCCTTCGACCACTGGTAGTCGCTGATGGCGCGGTAGCCGGGCTGCTCGAGCGGCAGCATGCGGACGGCGTGCGTCGCGACGTCGAGCAGCCCCAGCGAGCGGCGCTCGTTCTCGTCGCCCGGATAGCCGCGGCGCAGCTCGCTCTCGACGGTCTCGTCGCCGAGGTACGACGGGAACGGCACCTTCCTGATGTGCCGGCGGTCGACCATGTGGAACGCGATGGTCCGCCCATCGGGCGCCCACTGGAACGGCGGCCAGTCCGCGCCCCAGACGCCCGTGCCCACCTCGACGTCCGCGCGGTTGTAGGTGCCGACCGGCACCTTGCCGATGCCGGGCACGCCGACGGACGTCAGGCGCGTGGGCTCGCCGCCCGCGACGGGCCACGTCCAGATGTCCCCGCCTCGCAGGAACGCGAGCGTCGCGCCGTCGGGCGAGAGCGCGATGTCGGACACGCCGTCGCCGGGCCCTTGCCGCTCTGGCGTCCCGCCGTCCACCGCCACGCGGTAGAGGCGACCGGACGCGACGAACAGCAGCGAACGGCCGTCGGGCAGCCAGGCCAGTTCGCTGATGCCCCCGCGCGCGCGAGCCGCCGCCTGGGCCGAGAGCGCGGCCGTCGAATCCCCGGCGGGCGGCGCTGGCGCCGGATCCGTCCGCTGCAGGTCCGTCAGCCGCCGCAGCCCTGTGCCGTCCGCCTGCACCACCCAGATGTCCCTGAACGGCCAACCCTTGTCGTTCCAGCGGAACGCCAGCCGCGTGCTGTCGGGCGACCATGTCGGCGACGCCGGCGGCGTGCCGATCATGGCCGGCAGGCCGGCGACCTGCTCGACGGTGAGCGGCGGGGCAGACTGGGCCGAGGCGGGCAACGCGGAGAACGTGACCAGTCCGATCAGGGCGGCGAGGGCGGCGGTTCGCATTCCCGGATCATATGCGCGGTGGAACTGGATCCGGTGCGCGGCCGGCGTGCGCTGGCGGACCCGACGGTGTCCTGCGCAAACCGGCTCCGCTATGGCCGACTGGGCCAGGGCGGACCGGCCGTGCTCCGCTGTCATTCGGACTCTACGGTTTGCTCCGGACACCATCGGGTCCGCTGATCGCGCCAGCGGCCGCGTGTGCCAATGGGTGAAGACTGAAGACCTTCTCCGGCGGATGGGCGACGGGTCCGCGTGGCGGCCGACTGCGAGTGCCGCGACACCCGGTAGTCCGAAACCGCGCCGGAGGGAGCGAGGAGGGCACGCGGCAGCTCCGCCGTTTGCGGAGTGCCGCGTCTCGGCGGCAGCGCGCCATCCGAGCGCACGGAGGTGCGGTTTCGAGCGGCAGCTCGCCGGAGGCCGCAACGCGGACCCGTCGTCCGTCCGCCGGGGGGTAGACTAGTCGCCTGATGCCATTCAAGCGTGCGTGGTCCCGTTGGTCGATGGGATTCGTCCTGGTTGCGGCTCTTCTGGCAGCGTCCACCGCCGCCGCCGATCCGCTCGACGACCTCTCCCGCGACTTCTGGGCCTGGCGCATCGTCACCCAGCCGGTCACGAGCGACGACATCCCGCGCGTCGAGCGCCCGGCGGGCTGGCTGCCCGACTGGTCCACGGAGGCCGTCGCCGCCCGGCGCGAGGCGCTCGCAAGCTTCGACAGCCGCTGGCGCGCCATCGACCCGGCCGGCTGGCCCGTGCCGCGCCAGGTTGACTACCGCCTCGTCGGATCCGCCATCGCGCGCGTCAGGTGGGAACTCGACATCGCCGCCGCGTGGCAGCGCGACCCCGCCTTCTACATCCAGCAGGCCCTCGGCCCCGTCTTCGACATGCTCCTGCAGCCCGCGCCGTTTGACGATGCGCGGGCGGGGGCGATCGTGGAGCGCCTGGAGCACGTCCCGGTGATCGTCGAGCAGGCGAAGACCAACCTGACCGACACCCGCCGCCCCTTCGCGCGCCTTGCCGTTGGCACCCTCGACGGCATGGACCAGCGCCTCGACACCTTCGCGCGCGAAATCGCGCCCGTCCTGCCCGCCGCCTACCGCGATCGCGTCGCCGCGCCGGCCGCCGCCGCGGCAAGGGCGCTCCTCGACTTCCGCGCCTGGCTCCAGTCGCGCGAGGCGTCGATGCCGGAAGAGACCGCCATCGGCCGCGAGCACTACCTCACCTTCCTCCGCGAGGTCGCGCTCGTCCCCTTCACGCCCGAGGAGCTGTCCGCCATGGGCCGCCAGGAATGGGAGCGCGCCGTCGCCTTCGAGGCCATCGAACAGGCGCGCAACAAGGGCCTGCCGCCGATGCCGCTGTTCCCGGACCAGGCCGCGCAGATCGCAAAGTCCGCGAAGGACGAAGAGGGCATCCGCCAGTACCTCGAGGCGCACGACCTGCTGACCGTGCCGGACAACGTGGGTCACTACCGCAACCTGCCGCTGCCCGCGTACCTCGCGCCGCTCGCCTTCCTTGGCGTGACGGACGACCTGACCGGGCCGTCCAGGCTCGACCAGGACGGCGTCAGCTACATCCGCGTCCCCGCGCCGGACCTCCCCTACTTCTACCTCTCCACCGCGCGCGACCCGCGGCCGATCATCGTGCACGAGGGCACGCCCGGGCATTACTTCCAGCTCGTGCTCTCGTGGCGCCACGAGGACCCGATCCGCCGCCGCTACTACGACTCAGGAGCCAACGAGGGCATCGGCTTCTACGCGGAAGAGATGATGTTGCAGGCCGGCCTCTGGGACGACAGCCCGCGGTCACGCGAGATCATCTACAACTTCATGCGCCTCCGCGCCCTGCGCGTCGAGGTGGACGTCAAGCTCGCCACAGGCGAGTTCTCGATCGCCCAGGCCGCCGACTACCTGGAGAAGACCGTGCCGATGGACCGCGAGACCGCGCGGGAAGAGGCCGCGTCGTTCGCGGCCACGCCGGGCCAGGCCATCACCTACCAGATCGGCAAGCTCCAGATCGTCCGCATGCTCGCCGACGCGCGGCGCGCGGAGGGCGACACGTTTTCGCTCCGCCGCTTCCACGACTTCGTCTGGAAGAACGGCAACGTCCCGCTGTCGCTCGTGCGCTGGGAGCTGCTCGGCGACAAGTCCGAGGTCGAGCGCCTGGCGACGCTCAAGTAGATGGCGGCGTCACCTTCTTCTGGAAGCGCTCCGGGCGCCGAGCCGCATCCGCGCCTCGCGCGCGAGATGGGCCTGGCCGGCCTCACCGCCACCGGCGTCTGCGCCATGGTCGGCGCCGGCATCAACATCATCCCGTTCATGATCCAGCGGAACGTCCCGGGCATCGGCCCGTACGTCCTGCCGGCCTTCCTCGTCGCGATGCTGCCGGCCGTGCTCGCCGGCCTCGCCTACGCGGTGCTCGCCTCTGCCATGCCGCGCGCGGGCGGCAGCTACCTCTACGCGAGCCGCGGCCTCAGCCCCTACCTGGGCTTCGTCGCCTCCTTCTCGCAGTGGTTCGCCCTGTCGGTCGCCATCGGCGTCGTCGCCTACGTACTGGTGCCGTTCATCCGCGACATCGCGCTGGCGATGGGCGCCACGGGCGCGGCGACGGCGCTCGACGGCGGGCCCGTGCGCCTGACCATCTCGCTCGGCGTCCTCTGGCTGGCGGCCTGGGTGAACCTGCGCGGCGTCCGCTTCTACGAGCGGCTCATCGTCCCGCTCATGTACCTCACCTTCTTCCTCGGCGGGGTCGTCATAGTCTCGGGCTTCTGGTTCGACAAGGCCGACTTCGCGGCGGCGCTGATGGCGCGCGAGGGCCGCGTGGTGCCGGAAGTGACGGCCGCGCCGGACCTGTGGCGCTTCGTCACGGCCTCGGCCATGCTCTTCGCCTCCTTCATCGGCTTCGACGCCATCGCGCAGGCGGGCGGCGAGGCAAGGCGGCCTGAGCGGAACCTGCCGTTGGCCATCGGCCTGGCTGTCGGGTCCGTCGGCCTCTTCTACATGCTCTTCACCGCCGCCGTGTATCACGCCGTGCCGTGGCAGTTCGTGGCCACCGAGGCGCTCGAGCACGACCTCACCGCCCCGGGCCTGCTCGGCTACCTCCTCCCGCCCTTCTGGACCATCGTCATCGTCTCGGCTGCTGCGGTGGCGCTCGTGAAGGACCTCCCGGCGATGCTGCTCGCCGTCTCGCGCCTCATGTTTGCGTGGGCGGACGATGGGATCTTTCCGAAGGCGGTGGCGGCGGTGCATGCGAGGCACAGGACGCCGCATGTGGCGATCGTCCTGAGCGCCGCCATGGCCACGCTCAGCATCATCGGCAGCCACCTGGCCGGCGACTTCTTCCTGGGCGTGGACATCCTGGTGACGGCGATGCTCGTCAACTTCCTGCTGATGGCCGTGTCGGTGCTGACGCTGCCGTCGAAGAACCCGGCGCTGGCGCGCGAGGTGACCGTGCTTGCCGACAGGCGCGTGCAGGCCCCCGTCGCCGCGCTCGCCACCATCGTCATCGCCCTCTTCCTCGGCGTCCATGTCGTGAAGGACCTGACGGCGCCGGTGGCCGCGTGGTACTTCCGCTCCACGCCCGTGTGGGCCATCGTGATGGTCCTGGGCTCCCTGATCTACTGGCGCGAGATCGGCCGGCTCCGGCGGGCCGGCGTCGACCTCCGCGCCCGCTTCGCGGCCCTGCCGCCCGAGTAACGCATGCCTTCTTCCGTCGAACGCATCGGCCTCGCCCCCGGCCTTTCCATCTCGCGCGCGCTGACAGGCCTCTGGCAGCTTGCGGACATGGAGCGGGACGGCCGGACCATCGACCTCGACCACGCCGCCGCCGCGATGCGGCCGTACGTCGAGGCGGGCCTGACCACCTTCGACATGGCCGATCACTACGGGCCGGCGGAGATCGTGAGCGGCCGCTACCGCGCCAAGTGGCCGGAGCCGGCGCCGCAGCTCTTCACCAAGTGGGTGCCCAAGCCGGGGCGCGTGTCGAAGGCCGAGATCCGCGCGGCCGTGGAGCTGGCGTTGAGCCGCCTGCAGGGCGACACCATCGACCTGCTGCAGTACCACGCGTGGAACTACGCCGACTCGGCCTGGCTCGAGACCCTGTTCGAGCTGCAGCAGCTCAAGCGCGAGGGTCTGATCCGGCATCTCGGCCTGACCAACGTGGACACCGCGCACCTGCGGGTCGTCATTGCCACGGGCATCGAGGTCATCTCGAACCAGGTCTCCTATTCCCTGCTCGACCAGCGCGCGGCCGGCGGCCTCGGCCCCTACTGCGCGGAGCATGGCGTGAGCCTGCTGGCCTACGGCACCGTGGCGGGCGGGTGGCTGACCGAGAAGTGGCTGGGCAAGACGGAGCCCGACTGGGAGCGCACGGGCACCTGGTCGATGATGAAGTACGGCCGCTTCATGCGGGAGGCGGGCGGGTGGGACGCCTACCAGCGCGTGCTGGCCGCCGCCTCGAAGGTGGCCGAGCGCCACGGCGTGTCCATCGCGAACGTCGCGAGCCGCTTCATCCTGGACCAGCCTGGCGTGGCCGGCGTGATCATCGGCGCGAGGCTTGGCGAGCGCGACCACATCGCCGACACCCTCCGCCTCTTCACGTTCTCTCTCACCGACGCCGACCGCGCCGAGATCGCGGACGCCCTCTCGACTCTCCGCCGCATCCCTGGCGACTGCGGCGACGAATACCGCAAGCCGCCCTTCCTGACCGCCTCAGGCGACCTGAGCCACCACATCGACACCATGCCCGCGCCCTACGAGACGGTCACGCGAGACGATGACCGGACAGTTTGCCTGAGCGGCACCGAGTGGGAGACCATCGCTGGCTTCGCGCGGGCCGTGCGCCGCGGCAACCGCATCCACGTCTCCGGCACCACGGCCACCCTGGGCGACCGAGTTATCGGCGGCACCGACCCTGCCGCGCAGACCCACTTCGCGATCGACAAGATCGAAGGCGCGCTGCAGTCGCTGGGCGCCTCGCTGGACGACGTCGTCCGGACTCGGGTCTACGTGAGGAACGTGGATGACTGGGAACCCATCGCGCGCGCGCACGGTGAGCGGTTCGGGCGCGTCCAGCCCGCGAACACGATGGTGGGGGCGGGGATTATCGGAGATGAGTATCTGGTGGAGGTAGAAGCGGACGCCGAGCTTGGCGGATAGCGTCACAGGGACCTTCCCGGCCTCCGTGGACACGCCGGTGCGGTCTGATCATGGCGTCGTGTCCGGTCGCCGGCGAGCCGGATTGCCCCACGAGTATTCCCGTGGTATTACTACGGTATGAAAGTAGCCGTGTCGATTCCGGAGGAGCTGTTCGAATCCGCTGAGTCCCTCGGCAAGCGCCTTCGAGTGTCGCGCAGCCGGCTGTACGCGACGGCCCTCGCTGAGTTCCTGGCCAAGCACCAGGGGCGCAAGATCACGGACCGGCTGAACGAGATCTACGGCACCGAGGAGAGCCGCCTGGACGACCGGTTGTCTCGCATGCAACGACGCTCGGTGAGCGAAGAGCCGTGGTAGTCGAGCGCGGGCAAGTCTGGTGGGCGGACCTTGGCTCGCCTGAGGGCTCGGAGCCCGCGTTCCGCCGACCCGTGCTCGTCATGCAGAGCGACGCGTTCAATCGCAGTCGCATTCGAACCGTCATCGCCGTCGTGCTGACGTCGAACCTGCGCCTTGTCGGCGCGCCGGGCAACGTGCTCGTGCCCGCGAAGGCCTCCGGCCTTCCAAAGGACTCGGTCGCCAACGTCTCGCAAGTCGTGACCCTCGACAAGACCTACCTGACCGACGCGGCCGGACGACTTCGAGGGCCGCTCCTTGCGGACGTCGAAGCCGGTCTCCGGCTCGTGCTCGGCTTGTAGTGCGCCTGACGGTCAGCATCAGCGGCGGCGCGCAGCGCCGTCCGCTGCATGCTGTTGTTAGGTGCACATATGCGCACTGCATTCATCACTTGTCTTCCTGCTCTTCGCGAGGCCAGTCCGCGGGCACCAACGCCAGCCCACCGCGCCACCTCTCAGCGACGCTGTTCTGGTACCAATCCTCGTTGATGTCGGCGTGCTCCGTCATGATGACTTGGAACATGGGGGCAACACCGGCTACCACGTCGAAGACGAAGCGGAACATCCGCGAGACAGCATGCCGATCGTCTTCGCCGATCAGGGCCATCGATCCATCCACGTCCTTCTCGGGTGGGAAGTAGACTTGCGATGGCTGATCCAGAAAGAGGAACCGCGGCACCGGTCGGTCGCGTTGTGTGAACCACTCGTGCAGCGCGAGATGCCCGATGAGATGGTAGCCGACCCAGTTCTCGCCGCTCCCCATCCGGTCCATGGGAACCGGTCCGTCCGCGGTATCAGCAACGATGGTGAGCCTCTTGATGTCGAGCCGTAACGGATCCTTCGAATGCTCGAGGCCCAGTTGGCGCGCCCAGTCAGTCATACGACGCCCGAGGATCGAGATAATCGACTCGATGCGCTCCTTCACCCGCTCGTCGCTCAGCTCATCTTCGAGCGCGGCACATTGACTCCGAAGCAGCTGGGCCTGCTCCTCGAGCTCCTTCGTGTCCGGCAGTTCGGGAAGGCTCTCCAGATAGAGCGAGACCCTGCCAAGGATGAGCGCGCGCTTCGCCGCGTCGTCGCGGAGGACCTGAAGCTGCTCGCTGGAACGCCGGACGGCCTCCATCTGGGCCCGGTTCTTTGCCAGTGCACCGTGGACGCCCTGAAGCCGTCCCTCGATCTCGGCGATGGCCTTCTCCACCTGCGGCGCGAAGCGCGTGACTGACTCGAGCCGCGTGGAGACGTCGGACAGCGCCGTCCGCAGGTCCTCGACACCAGGAATCAGAGCAGAACCCCCGAGGGACTGCGAACACAAAGGACAGGCGTGCCCTGGTTCCTGACCCTCGAAGATGCCGATGGAGACAAGCCGTGCGCGCTGCTCATCGGCCTCACGGGAGAAGCCCTTCTCATCTCGTTCGAACGCTCGGGCGGCCCCGATCTCGTCTCGTAGCCGTCTCTGCTGCTCAAGCAGCTGACTACGCTCGTCGCTCAACCGCGCGTACTCGGTGCTCGCCTCAGTGGGAGGTGATTCGACTTCGGCAGTCTCGACCGGCACCTTCGCCGATCCCTGCAACGCCAGGACTGTGTCCTCCCAGGTCTGTGCCATTGCGCCGGTAAGGCCAGCGTCCCTTGCCTGAGCCAGGAGCGTCGCAGCCTTGCTGATCCCGTCACCCCGCAACGCCCGAAGCTCGGAGAGTTGGCGGTCCACGGCACGCAGTTGTTCGCGTAGGCGCCTCAGCTCCTCGCGATTTCGGACGTACTCGTCGTCAACCGCACCGAGGAAGTACGGGAGGACATCCTTCAGGCTTTGGGCCACGAAGTTGTCTGCAGCACCATGGAAGAGCTGTTGCCGCCGAATGATCTCGTCCTGAGGCTGAAAGCAGAAAGAGATCGCATGCCTGACCGAGGCCGAGATCGGAGCCCGGGTCTGACCCGCGGGCGGCTCGTGGATGTTGTCACTGATCCCGGACAGGCTCGAAAGCAGACTGATCAGACCTTTGGAGTTCGTCGTCTGCCGGAGCGCGTCCGCTGCAGGTGTCGTGACTTCATTACCGAGCTCGACGAAGCAATCTTCACTGGACTGGGCGCGTGGGCCAGGGCATCGCCGGGCAACGAACGCCTGCCCCTCGTCGAGCTGGAGGCGGACGCCGAACCACGACACGCAGCGGCGAATCGGCCCCTCGGGCACTCGACACTGGCTGGACCCAAAGCAATAGTCGACGATGTCGACGAGCGCGGACTTCCCGGTCTTGGACGCCCCCGTAACGACGTTGACCCGTCCAGGTTGAAGAAGCAGCTCGCGCGCCCTGCCATCGTGGCTGAAGACGACAATGCCGAGGATCTGGACGCTCATGGCCGCACTCCGATTAGGGCGAGGACCGTCGCGGCGGCGCCTGCATGAGCAAACCACTTGCCCAGGAATTCGGCCTTCTTGGCGGTCTCGCGCACTTCGTCGCTCGAACCGCGCAGCGATTTCCGAATCGCTTTGCCCAAGGCATCTACGCCGACCACCTGCCCCCCGGTGATCGAGAGGAGACCGTGAACTCCACCAAACAGGAGTGCCTCCCTCGTGAAGTCGGCGAGGAGCTGTGCGCGGGACGCTATTCGCCCACGAACAAGCGCATCCCCCTCCAGCCATGTGGCCAGGGAGGTTCGGGTATCTCGCGGCAACGCTTCGCGCGTGCGGCGATCCAACACGAGTGGCAGAACGAGAAAGGCCTCTTCAAACGCGAGGGCCGCTCCCGCAAACGAAGCGTGTCCTCGCGTGGCATGCCAGAGGAGGTTCGCGCAGTAGCCCGGATTCAGGAGCGTTCGCTCTTCACGAGACCTCTCGTTCCAAGCCGTCATGCCGCGCCCCCCTCACCGGCAAGTAGGTGCGCCAATCGATCACGGAACTCGGGATGCCAGCCGATTCGGAGCTCATCAGCCAACATGTGCAGCGAGCCGCGGCAAACGAACGGCTCCGTCACGCTCGGGCGAATGAGTATCGAGGCCCGTTCCGCCCACTTCAGAGCGGATCGAGCGGCCTCCTCCTTGGCCTGATCTGTCGCGGCGTCTCCGAGTTCATCCCGCATACCCTCGAAGACGAGATCCCACTCCTCGATAAGCCGCTTCTCGTACCTGCGCAGGTCCAGGCCAACGACGAGTTCGTCCCGAAGCCAACGAGACCGCTGCTCAAAGGCGCGGTAGTAGTCGCGGATGGCGGCTGCAATCCGGCGCTTTCCCGCCTTGATGAGGTCAAGCTGGTGGACGAAGGTCGCGGTCTCGTGGGCCGCCCGCTTCGCCGCGTCGAGATTGAACTCAAGCAGGTCGTCGTCGATGGGCAGGGACTCCTGTTTGAACCCCTCGCGGAGATCGGACATCTGAGCTTCGACCTCGACGGATCCGATCCGGTCGCCATTGGTGCTGCTGAGTTGGTCCAGTGCTCGCCGAAGCCACCAGCCTTCGAGGCGCTCGAGGAAGGCCGCGTGGTGTTCCTTGTCGACGGCCCAGAAGACCTCTCGCCGAAGCTCACCATCGAGATCGTCGACCGTCGAAGCCATGTCGATAACGGTGACGCGCTCCAGCAATGCAGCGCGCTGTGCCGCCGAGGCGGCCAGGTACGCCGCGTATGCTGCCTCATTGGCTGCGTTGCTCGACGACTGCGCCGTCGCGTCGAACCGAGTCACCGCCGCCTGCACGTCTCGGTTGTTGCTTCGCAAGTAGGACGCAGCACTGCCGTCAGACGCCTTTCCGGTAGTGACCAGGCACAGGTTGGCAGTTGTGGGTATCTGTCCCGAGCCTGTCCCCTCGAACCAAATGCGAAGAGTCTTCCAGAGATCGGTGCTGGCGTCCGTTAGCGATGCCGCGGCGTTCCGATGGTGCTTGGTCTGCAGTAGTTCCCGGGGGTCACCGCCGACGCTCTCGAACGCGACATCGTCGAGCGTTTCGATGCCCACCAAGAAGTCGGGCTCAGTTTTCAGCCGCTTCAGGGTCCATAGGAGCGCCGAACGAACCTGATACAGATAGCCCAGTGCCGCATCTACGGCCGCAAACTTGTTCGGCACGCCGTCTGTCATCATGCCTCGATCGTATCCATGCTCACCATGCACCTAACTTGTTAGTAGCCGGCGAGCCCAGAGCTCTTCTCACCCCGAATGCCGCAAGGCTTCGCAAGGGTTGGTCACGGTTCGGCCATGAGGCCGCGACCAGAACCGCCTGCCCTTCAGCAAGATGCCGGTGCCGATCGATGGCTCGGGGAAACTGGGTCGCCACGAATCGGTGACCAGCCTTCGGCCACTACCCACGCACACGTACACACTCTCATCGAGCAGCCGTCGCCAGGACTGGCGGGGCCGCAAGCCGGGGGGTGGGGTGATTCTACACAGCGGGGAGGGAAACACAAGGTGCCAGGACTGCCAGAGGTGCCAACGGTGCCATGGGTGCGCGGCCAGGGTGCCAGGGGTGCCAAAGGGTGCGCCGACAGGGTGGGAGGCTTGCCGACAAGTGAGCCTTGCCGGCTGCGTATTGGCCCGGACCGTCCGTGAGTGCGGAGTCTGCACACCCACCGCCCTTCAAGGCTGACGCGTTGCTTGCGGCCAATGTCAGATTTGACATACCATGGAATGGGATGAGCCCGACGGACAAGCCGCTGGTGTGGCTCAAGGGGGAGGTCAAGACACCACCCCTGAGCGCCGCGGCCCGGCTCGAAGCCGGCTTCCTGCTGAGGCGCCTTCAGCGTGGCGAGTCGCTCGGGTTGCCGGCGTCGAGGCCAATGCCGGCCATCGGCGTCGGGTGTCACGAGCTTCGGGTGCGCGATGGCCAGTCGAACTGGCGGGTGATCTATCACCTCGCAGACGACGCCGTTGTCGTGCTCGAGGTGTTCGCCAAGAAGACCGCGACGACTCCCAAGGCCGTGATCGACGCGTGCCGTCAGCGGTTGGCGATGTTCAAGGAAGCGACGAAAGGTACCCGCGATGCGCGCTGGGAAGAAGCAGCAACTGGAACGGGCCGGGTGGGCTGTCGGCGACGCGAGCGACTTCCTGGACCTGTCAGCCGAAGAGCGCCGCTTCATCGACGTGAAGCTCGCACTCGCCGAGGGCGTCCGCCGTCGGCGGGAGCGCCTGGGCCTGACCCAGTCCGCCCTGGCCGAGCGTCTGGGTTCGAGCCAGTCCCGCGTCGCCAAGATGGAAGCAGCTCACCGAAGCGTAAGTACCGACCTGCTGCTGCGGTCGCTGTTCCGCCTCGGCGCCCGCCCCGCTGATGTGGCACGTCTGCTGACGACGAAATCAAGGGTTGACGCAGCGTGACGGCTGGCGCCGGAGTCAGGCGGCGTCCCGCACATCGAAGCCGCCGACATGCCAGCCCCAAGGTTGACCGCGCAGGCGTGTGACCGAGCGGCGGGCCCGCCTGACGGCGACCACTGCGTTCCGTCAGTGCGCGGCGCTTCACGCATGAGGCCGGCACGGCTCAAAGGCGCTACCGGCGCGCGGGCGATGGTTCGAAGAACACCGGCTGCCCTACTGCTACGCGCCCTCGTCGAGTGACGGCGCCGTAGACCCCGGCCTTGTTGTCCCTCTCCCGGACGATGGCCTTCAGCACCTCCGGGGTGGCGCGCGCGGAATCAGGGTCGAAGTTCACCATCGCGCAGCGCTCGTCGTGGTTGGTGACGCTGATGGCGGCGGCCTCGCCGGTTTCGCCGAACCAGAGGACGCCACTCACCCACTCGTCCTCATCGAAGGGGATTGCCCGCGACGATGCGATCAGGATGTTCGGCCGGAAGCGCCGGACGTCCGGGGGCTGGGACGAGAGCCTGCCGATTTCGCCGACGGTCGCCGAGGTGATGACCGAGATACTGGCCTCGTCGAAGATGCCCCGGTTGAGGTGCACCATCTCCACCGGCGAGCCGTGGCGGCCGCCGACGAGCGCCGCCAGTTCCGGGCCGAAGAGCGGCAGGGTCTCGCCTTCCGGCGTGCGCACGTCCGTGGGCAGGGCTCCCTCATCGGTGGGCCCGCGCCGCAGCGGGGCAAACCGAAGCAGCTCCGGCAGCCTGGAGGCCGTCAGCCACGGGAAGCCGCTCCGATCGTCGAGACGACGGAAGGCGAGGCGCCGGTCGCCGTCAACACCGTGCCAGCCCACGTCGGCGCTCTCGAGGCGTTCACCGCTCATGGACTTCACCGGGTACCGGAAGAGCGCTTCGACCGTACCGACCCTCATGGGCATGTTCGATGTCGTCCGCTCACGCCCGGCGTGGGCCGCGCGGGCCAGCGTCTTCCCGCGCGCCGGGGCTGCAAGCCGTGTCGGGTGGCTCCCTGGATGCCAGCATCAGGCTCGGAAGGAGGCGCGGCGCTAGCGCCAGATCGCGGCGAGGTCGATCGCCAGGCCCTCGAAATCCGGCGAGGCCAGGGTCTCGTCACCTGACGCATTCGCCGCCAGGACATACGTGCCGCCGTCGTTTCGCCAGCACTCCAGCCGCTGCGCGTCGGGGTCGAGAATCCAGTAGTGCGGAACGCCGAGCGCGGCATACCGGCGGGCCTTGGCCTCGCGGTCGTAGGCCGCCGTCGATGGCGAGAGCACCTCGGCGACGAGCAGCGGCGGCGCCTCGATGCCGCGCCGGGTCACCATTGACGGATCGGTGACGACAACGAGATCAGGCTGCGAGACGTCGTGCGGGCCCAGGATGAGGTCGATTGGCGCGTTGAAGACGTCTCCCTTGCCTGTGGCCTCGAAGAACGCCTCGAGCTGACGCTGCAGGCGCTTCGAGGCACGCTGGTGCTGCGGCGACGGCACGGGCGTGACGGTCGCCTCGCCGTCGAGGACCTGCCACACGCGTCCGTCGGGTGGAATCGACGCATAGTCCGCGTAGGTGAGCTTCACCCCTGTTCCTCCTGCGCGGCCGACCCCTTCTTTACCGCTGAACGGCCGTCAGGCGGGCCCGCGCGGCCAGATCCGGATCTTCGATTCATCGATTACCCAGAGGCGCCGTGAGGGCGACTCCGTCGTGAGGTGCTCCGACACAACGTGCGCCAGCCGGCGGATGGCCGACAGGGTCTGGAGTTGCGGGCGGAGCACGACGATTCCGGCGGCTGTGTCCGGGGGGTGCCGCAGGATGTTCGTGAAGTCTCGATCGAGCGTGACCAGAGTGCGGTGTTCGCCAGCGGCTATGGCAAGGAGCTGCTCGTGTGCGGCACCGGCAAGCTGCTGGTCGCGTGCGAGTGCCACGTCGTGGCCAGCATCACGAAAGATCGCGGCGACACTGTCCGGCACGTTCTCGTCGAGTTTGATGGCCGCCACGGTCAGGCCGACACGGGGACGATGCTGTCGCGGGCAAGGTCTGCGGCATATGCTAGCGCAGCCGCAACGGCCTCGCGCGGCAGGGTCGGATACTCCGCAAACAGTTCGTCGGACGTCATGCCGGCCGCAAGGTTGTCGAGCACGACCGTGACCGGAATCCGCGTGCCGCGGAAGCGCGGCCAGCCGTGCAGCGTGTCCGCCGTGGCGACGATGTGAGCCTGCCAGTCCATGGAGCCCTTCCTCCGAGTATCTTACGCCTCCCGGCCCGGCTGGCGGCTGAGCCCTCCCGAGCGGGCCCTGTGCCGCGACTCGGGCGCTTGAACGGCAACTATTCGAAGCACTTCTTCTCCGCCGTCGACAGGAACAGCAGGTTGAAGCGCACCTTGCAGGTGTCGTGCAGCTGGCCGCGGAGGGTTTCTTTTCCTGCCGGGGTGAGTTCGGACAACGCGGACACGCTGCAGGTGGGGCCCACGGGGTCTAACGAACAACCGGCCGCGACAGCGGCGGCGTCATGGGCCTCCATCCCGGTCGGCCAGCGCCCGGGTCAGACGTGCCTTGGGATCATCAAAAGTGACTGCGGAGGGGTCGAACGCAAAGGCGTCGAACGCACCGCCCACCCAGTCGAGCCGCTCCCGGCGCTCCGGGTGCCGGCGGTCGCCGATGATTCGCAGGAACTCGGCGTAGCCGTCCGTGCCTCCCACATCCTCCGGCGGGCATGCGCCCGCTCCGGCCACACAGCGCGGGTAGATGCCTTCGTCCGCCGTCAGCACGTCCTCGAACTCGATCGTGTGCTCCCAGTCGTCGCCGAAGTCATAGCGATAGCGGACCGGCGCCGAGCCGTACGTGAGGAACCTGGCCATCGGAACCTCCCAGCCGGGCTCGGACACCCTCTCGTCGAACATGTCCTCATCCGGGAGGCCAATGCGGTGCATGTCGCCGTCCTTGTCCACGAACTCGAATTCGTGGAGGTGGTAGTCGAGCCAGCCCATGGCGTCCTGGACCGCCACGTGCAGGTCCCAGAAGGAATAGGACTCCGGCACCTGAATGCGCCTCCACACCAGCGGGTCGGTCCTGGGCAAGACCACCAGGAGTTGACACACGGAGGACACCTTCTTCTTCGAACGCTTTGCTCGTGCCATCTCGGTTCGCTCCTCCCTACTTCCCCGCTGTCGAGAGATAGAGCGGGTTGAAGAGCAGCTTGAAGGTGTTGTGCGGCTGGCCGCGCCAGTGGGGGCGGAAGCCCATCACGACAGCCGTGCCCTTGCCCACCGGCACGCGCGCGGCGGCGACGCGGCCGGCCACGTAGCGGCTCGCGCCGAGTTCCCAGCCGCTCACGAGCAGGCCCTGGCGCGGGTACTCGACGTAGACGTCCACGTCGCGCGCGGCGCGCATCTTTCCCTCCGACGCCGGCGCCACCACCTGGAAGGCCTGCGCGCCGGCGAACATCGCGATGGCGTCCTTCTCCATGCCGGCGGCCAGCGGGTTGTCGGGCTTCGTCGTGATCTTCAGGAGCGAGCCCGGGATGAAGAACTCATCGGGGCGCGTGTCGGCGACGGTGTTCCCGAGCGGCAGCGACAGGGCCTCGATGGCGAAGTCGGACGCGCCGTCCCACGCCATCAGCCAGCCGCCGTTCTCCACGAACCGCCGCACGTTGGCGGCACCCTCCATCTCGATGCCGCCGACGTACTGGTCCGGCATGGTGCCCGGCAGGTGGCCGTGGAGGATGCGCTGCACGCTCTCGTCGGCGAAGAGCAGGATGTCGAACCGCGAGAGGTCGCCGCGCACGGCGGCGTTGTCGAGCGAGGTGTAGGTGAAGCCGTACTGCTCCAGCATCCACCGCGTCCAGCCCTCGTCCATGTTGGCCTCGTAGCTCTTGTAGAGGCCGATGCGCGGCTGGCGAATGGCGCGAAGGCCCTCGGGAAGCTGGTCGAGCGCGTGGACGGTCAGACCCAGCTCACGCGCCTGCGCCGCCACGCTGTCGCGTGAGGCGCCCTGGACGATGACCTGGTTGTCCGCGGTCCACGAAGCCGTCGCGCCCGCGGCGAGCAGGCGGTTGAGCGCCTTGACGCTCATCTCCTCGTTGGCCGCAAGCTGGTAGCCGGCCGTGCCACTGCCCGTGATGCCGCCAGGCGCGGCGGCAACTTCGTCCACCACGCGCGCGGGCACCGTGAAGGGCTCGCGCACGCGGTCGATCGCCACGCCCATCTGGATCGCCAGCTCGTAGCCGGTCATGTCGTAGGGCGGGTCGGGCGGGCCGCCCGGATAGAGACGGCGGTCCGGGAACTCCTTGGGCTCGATCTGGTCGACGACGTAGGGACGGAAGGGCTGCGGGCCCATCACGTAGGTGCCGGCGGGATACTGCTTGCCGCCGGCCGTGAAGGGGGCATCCGCCTGCCGGATCTCGATGTTGGCCTTCCGGAAGGTCCGCAGGAACTCGACGGTCCTTGTCGGGTCGTGCTGCGCGGTCATGTCGATGACATAGGCGAACGGCCCGCCCTCGGCCCGCTCGCCGCGCGCGATCTGCCGCGTGCCCATGCGCCAGATGTTGAAGAGGAAGTCCTCCTTGAGCCGCGCCGACAGGTCGAGCGTCGCGCGCGAGGCGGTCAGCATGTACTCGACAGGCTTCCTGAACGGCCAGCACCCACCCAGCCACGGGTTGGTGTAGTTGACGCTCGGGATCTTCGCGGGCTGGTTCTTGTGCCGCGGGCCGAAGGTGTCGGGGATCTCCTCCGGCGTGTAGCACTTGGGCGTCGCGTAGCGGTAGAGCGAGGTCTCGGTGAGAAAGCCCGCCATGTTGTGGAAGTCGGGGCCGCCGCGCATGCTGCCGTTCCACCAGATGTCGTAGAGCATGTGGCTGCTGTAGCCGGGCTTGTCCTCCTCGTCGAAGCGCTTGCGCATGGCCTCGCCGATCTCGTTGATGGTGCTCACGAGCAGCGGGTCGAGGTTGGGGTTGACCGGGTCCTTCATCGGCGGGCCCCAGATGCGGCTCGGGAACGGGCCCGACTGATGGTGGTTGTAGACCAGCTCGGGGAACCACTCGAAGTAGAGCTGCCGCGCCACGGCCTGGGTCTCGACCTGCGTGAACATGGTCCAGTCGCGGTTGTTGTCGTGGCCGACGTAGTGGTGGTACAGCACCGGCGGCGTCGTCGTCTCGAAGGGCGTGTCGAGCTGCGAGTAGTACCAGTCGCGCACGACGTCCAGGCCGTCCGGGTTCATCGACGGCATCAGCAGCAGGATCGCGTTCTCGCGAATCCGCCTCGCCTCATCGTCTTCCGAACTCACCAGCCACCAGGCCAGCTCCGGCGTGTGCTGCGCGCCGGCCACCTCGGTGGCATGCAGGCCGCCGTCGATCCAGACGATGGCCTTGCCCTCCTTCGCCAGCGCGCGCGCCTGGGCCTCGTCCACGCCGCGGACGAGCGCGAGGCGGCGCGCGATGTCCTTGTACTTCTCGCGGTCCCTGATGTTCGCCTCGCTCGAGATGATCGCCATGATCATCGGCCGCCCCTCGGTGCTCTTCCCGATCTCCTCCACGACGATGCGGTCGGAGGCGGCGTCGAGCTGGCGGAAGTATTCGAGGATCTGCTCGTGGCTGGCGAGCTTGTAGTCGGCGCCCGGCTGGAAGCCGAAGACGTCGGCCGGCTCCGGGATGCGCGACTGGGCGGCGGGCGTGCCGGCGCCAGGGGAGACGACGGTCAGCAGGGTCAGGAGGGAGCAGGCAATCAGGCGCATCGATCCACCTCGGCTATGGGGGGGATACTACGCCAAGGTGCCAAGGGTGCCAAATGTGCCAGGGGTGCCAAGGGTGCGCCCTTAGGGTGCCAAGGGTGCTAAAGGTGCCAAGGGTGCCAAGGGTGCGCCGTCAGGGTGTCAGGGGTGCTTCGAAGGGGGAAGGCTCCGGGAAGAGGCGTTCTAGAAATACCCTCACCTGCGTGTCGACTTCCGGCGCGGCTTCGGCTGATGTCATGTCGTTCAGGCACAGCAGGTGCGGGCGCAGCAGCCTGGCCTGGCGCAGGCGGCGGGCGTTCAGCCTTGGGTCGTCGCCGACGAGGACGACGAGCTCGCGGAGGCCGCCCTGGGAGGGCACCGCGCGGCGCTGCTGCAGGGCGACGTGCTGCGCCAGCGCGACGGGCGCGACGTCGGTCGTGGAGCGGAAGCGGCTCCGCGAGGTGCGGGCCATCGCCTCCGGGAAGAGGCGCCCGGCCTCCACGAGCATGCCCATCCTCAGCGGCGAGGCGTGGTGCCGGCTCACATACCGGGGCCGCTCGCCGAACTCGCCGTCGATGAGCGCGTTGACGTTCATCCAGGCGTTCTGGAAGGCGCTCTCGGCCGGGTCCGGACGGCCGCGCCAGCCCTGGTGGAAACGCTTGCCGCGCACGCGCGCCGTCCACCCGTACCGCCACCAGGCCACGAGCGGCGCGCCGTCCGGCCTGAAGTAGCTCCGCCACCCGACAGGCCGGCAGAACAGGAAGTCGTCGTTGGCGTAGAGGTAGTGATCCGCCAGGCCGGGCACGCGCTCGAGATGGCACTCGATGGCCTGGGAGTTGAACGTCGGCAGGTGGCCCGGGTCGGGGAAGATCTCCGTGTCCTCCACGAACCGGACGCGCGGGTGGTCCACGATCCAGCCGGGACGCCGCCCGCCCGAGACGATCAGGTGGATCGTCCCGACCCACGGCAGGTGCGCATGCACCGACCGGAGTGAATAACGCAGCTCTCCCCGGTCACGGACCCGGTTGGGCGTGGCCGCGTCCATGCACACGTCCGCGCTGCGCGCCAGCCACTCGGCCCGGGCCTCGCCCCGGCCCTCGCCCCCGCCGTCCGACCAGGAATAGACGAGGTCGACCGGGAACTCGGGGGCGGCCATTGATGACTGACTCTACCCTCGATGAGCAAGTCAGAAGCAAGAAGTTCGAAGTCAGAGAGGACGTGGGGGAACGAGGAACGTGAGGAACCCCAGGAACCCCCGTGGTGCTACTCCGGCGTGACCTCGAGCTCGATGCCGGCCGTGTTCCGGATGGAATACTGCCGGTGCTTCGCGATGCGGCTGTAGGGAATCATCACCATCACGTCCGAGTCGCCGTCGCGATCGTGGAAGAGGTTCACCTTCACCGGGCCGGTCGCCGTCGCCAGGGCATCGGCCTCGGCGCGGGTGACGCAGCCGAGGATGATCGCCTCTGCGCCCGCAAGGCGGTGCATCTCGAAGGTCCGGTAGCGGAACGCCCGGAAGAGCGGAGCCGCCAGCGCCGGGGAATAGGTGAAGCCGTAGACCCCGTCAGGCAGGGCGTTGATCCCGGTCCCTTCCTCCTCGGCGGAGACGAGGCGCACGCCGTTGGCCTGCCGGATCGTCTCGCGGTCCTGGACGCCGGCGCCGGCAACCTGGGTAATGGTGACTCTCGACACGTGACTGCTCCCGTCCGGGCGTGAGGATGGGGGCCCCCGGACAACCGCCCATTATAGCGTTCCGCGGGGCCAGGTCGGCCGCGGGCAGCCGGGGCCGGCCCCGCGGTGGCCGTTCGTCACGATCTCGTCACCGGAGTGTTCCGGAAAGGAACACCTTTCCCCGGCGCCACAACCGGTTGCACACTGTTTGTGTCGAATGTGGGAGAGTCGGGGCCCGGCCGGCCGGGCCACCGGGTGGCACTACACTTGCGACGGGTAGTTAAAGTGAACAACCAGCGCGGCTTTTCGGTCGTGGACGTGGTGGCGACCCTGGGACTCGCGGGGGTCCTGGCCGCGATTACCGTGCCCATGCTGGACCAGGCCGTGGCACGCAACCGCGTCTGGACCGCCGCCGACATGGTGGCAACCCAGGTCCGCCTCGCGCGGCTGACGGCCATCAGCCGGAACGAGACGTTCCGCCTCCGCTTCGGGTGCCCGGACGCCGCGAGCCTCCGCATCCTGGTCGTCACGGGCGACGCGGGCATCGACGATGCGGCGGACCGCTGCAGCACCGAGCAGCCCAACGACCGGCCCGCCGTGTACCTGCCGACCGGCGTGGCGCCGTCGGCGACGCCCACCCTGGAGGTGTCCGGGCGCGGCGTCTTCACGCTCGTCGGGGGCGCGCTGCCGACCTCCATCACCGTCGGCAACGGCACGACGTCGCGCACGATCACCTTCACGTCGACAGGACTGGTGACGGTGTCCGGTGAGTAACGAACGCGGCTTCACGCTCGCCGAGGTCCTGGTGGCCTCGCTCATCCTGACCGTCAGCCTGGTCGCGCTGGGCGAGCTGCTGGCGGTGAGCACGCGCCTCTTCATGCTCGGCCGCGAGAGCACCGAGGCGGTCCGCCTCGCGCAGGACAAGATCGAGGAGCTGGCGAAGGCCGACTTCGACACCACGCCGGGGCTGCAGCTGACCGGCGCGAACTCGCTCGACTCGGACGTGGCGAACTACTTCGACACGCCGGCCGTCGGCTACACGCGCCGCTGGCAGGTGGACGCGGGCCCGGACGCGAACCCGTCCCTGCGGCAGGTCACGGTGCGCGTGATCCCGACGCTGACGGACAGGCGGGTGGCCGCCCCCGTGGAAATCGTCACGATCGTGAGGAAGTGGTGACGGCGCCCCCCCGGAGCGGCGGAACGCGGCGGCCCGGCGCGCCTCGCGGCCGGCGGACGGGCGCGGGCGGCTTCTCCCTCGTGGAGCTGCTCATCGCGATGGTGGTCTCGATCGGGGTGCTGGGTGGCGCGGTGGCGATCGCCTCGCAGGTGCAGTCGGCCTACCGCCGCCAGCTCGAGGCGGCGGCGGCCCAGCAGGAGGGCCGGAACGCCCTCGACTGGATCGACCGGATGATCCGCACGGCCGGCAACAACCCGTACGAGGTGACGACGACCGCCTGCCCGGTCGCGGGCACGACGGTGACGGGCATCGGGATCGACCCGGACGGCGACGGCGTGAACGACGACATCCGGCTGCAGTCGGACCTGGCGCCCACCAACGGGCTGTTCGGCGGGTCGGCCGGTGCGTGCACCGAGCCCAACGAGGACGTGACGATCGCGTACGACGCGGCCAACCAGGTCGTCACGCTCACCGACAACAACCTCGGGGGCGGCGCCGTCACCCGTACCGACAGCATCGTCACGGCGCTGCAGTTCGCGTATCTCGACAGCGCGCGCAACCCGACGGCCGTCGCCGCCGCCGTGGCGTTCGTCCAGACGTCGATCACCGTGCAGACGCGGACGAACGACCCGACGACGAACGCGCCCGTCAGCTACACGCTCACCTCCGAAGTCCGCATGAGGGCACGATGACGACTGCCTCGAGACACCCGGCGCGCGACACCGAACGCGGCATGGCCCTCGTGGCGACGCTGCTCCTGCTGCTCGTCGTCTCCGGGCTCGTGGCGGGCCTGACGATGAGCGGCAACGTCGAGGTGGCCATGGGCCGCAACGAGGTGCAGTACGCGGGAGCGCGCGCCGCGGCCGAGGCGGGGCTGAACCGCGCCATCGAGATCATGCTGGCCAACGCCGGCAGCGCCAACCTGCTGGCCGGCCAGGACGGCCTGGTGAACACCGCCGACCCCGCCGACGCCGTCAACGCGGACAACGGGCGGCTCGACTACCTGATGACGGGCTCGTCGCCGTGGCCCGTCGGCAGCAGCACGCAGTACAGCTACGACGTCCAGATCCTGGACGACGACGACCCGTCGCTGTACTCGGCCGCGCTCACGGCCGCGGACCTGACGGCCATGGGCGAGGACGGCGTGGCGCTGACGGACACGAACAGCCGGCTGCTGCTGCGCTCCACGGGCTGGGGTCCCGACGGCACGCGCGTGCAGCTCGACACGATGCTCATACCACAGTCGATGCCGGCCATCCTGGTGAACGGCTCGCTGTCGATCACCGGCAACCCCACGGTGGACGGCGCGCAGGGCAGCGTCCACGCCAACCAGGACCTGTCGATCACCGGCAACAGCACCGATATCAGCGGGAACGCGACGTCCACCGGCACGTACACCGCGAAGGTGGGCTGGTCGCCCGACGGCTACGCCGGCGGCGGCTACCCGGCCATCCCGGTGCCCGCGGTCGCGGCGAGCGACTACCTGGGCATCGCCGACTTCGTCCTCTCGGCGGGCGCCACCATCACGGACACGTCGACCGGCACCGTCGTCTGTGATGCGTCGAGCGACGGCAATGCCTGCAAGGCCACGTACGGGTGGGAGTTCCAGTCGGGCGCCTGGCGCATCGGGGGCAACTCCGCCGCGACCGGGACGTTCTACGTCGAGACCGACGTGACGATCGCCGGGAGTCCCGGCTCGGCCTCGTCGCCGCTGTCGATGTCGATCATCTCGGAAGGGTCGATCGACATCAGCGGCAACCCGAACCTGACGCCCGAGAACGCGGAGGGCATCCTGTTCGTCACCGACGGCGACCTCGAGATGGGCGGCAACCTGACGCAGCCGCTCATCGTCGAGGGCCGGATCCTCGTCCACGAACAGCTGAGCATCAGTGGCAACCCCACGCTCGCCGGGCAGATCATCGTCGAGGACTCGCCGACCGTCGCGACGCTGGTCACGTCGAACACCATCTCGGGCAACCCGTCGGTCACCTACAACGGGACGCTGACCGCGCTTTCCTACACCGTGAGCGGGTGGCGGGAACCGCAGTGAGGCTGGTGACGGTCGCCGCGGCGGTCGGGCTGCTGGCGGTGCTGGCGGCGGCCGCGCCCGCGGCCGCGCAGTCGCTGGCCGACGTCGCCCGCCAGGAGGCCGCGCGCCGCGCGGCCATCGGCAGCACGGCGAAGGTCTATACGAACGACGACCTCACGCCGGACCCGACCGCGCCCGGGACCGGGTCCGCCCCCGGCGCGCCATCCGCCGCGCCGGCCGGCCCGCCGGGCGACGGTGCCGGGACGCCGGGCGCAGGGGCGTCGGCGAGCCCGTCAACGGCCGACGAGGAGGAGTACCACATCATCCAGCGGCCGGACGACCGCGGCGAGGACTACTGGCGCGGCCGCGCCACGCGCATCCAGCAGCGGCTCGCGCGGGCCCGGACCGATGCCGATGGCTTCGAGGCCCGGCTCGCGGCCCTGCCGTCTGGGACCTCCGACGAGGACCGCGAGGCTGCCCGGGCCACGGCCGAGCGCGCGCGGCGGGACGTGGCCTCGCTCGAGGCCGAGTGGACGCGGTTCGAGGCGGAGGCCCGCGCCGCCAACGTGCCCCTCTCCTGGATCCGGTAGCCCTCTTCCGGCCGATCCCCGGCAGCCCCGAATCCAAGTTCTGTCGGCCCCTGTGTTGTTTCGACACACAGTGGCGATGGCCTCCGTCGGCCTTCCCCGGCAAGATTCCCCCAGCACGACAGCAGCGCGCCCCGCGTCCTCTGGCACCCCACTTGCTGTGCCTGGGCTGGCCCACCGGGGCCCGCCTGCAAGCCATGCTGCCGCGAACCCACGAACCGAGCGTCGAGTCGGGCTTCACGATGCCCGAGATGCTGATCGCCCTGGCGTTCTTCATGATCCTGTCGGGCATGGCGCTGGCGACGGTGAACGCGGTGGTGCCGGCGGTGCGCGCGGACGGGCAGGTGAGCCGGGTGCTCGGGTCGCTGCAGATGGCCCGGGCCGTCTCGATCTCGAGCCGTCGCGACGTCGAGATCCGGTTCGACACCGGCGCGAACACGCTGACGGTGGCGCGGCTCGACGGCGGCGGCGCCGAGACCGAGCTGCAGGTGCTGGCCTTCGAATACAACGTGAAGTTCTACCAGTTCGGCGACATGGGCGACACGCCCGAGGGCTTCGGCGCCGGCGGCTCGGTGGACTTTGGCAACTCCACCGAGCTCATCTTCACCTCCGACGGCACCCTCGTCGACGAGACCGGGGTGCCGGTCAACGGGACGATCTTCGTCGCCATCGAGGGCAAGCGCGAGACGGCGCGGGCCATCACGGTGACCGGCGCGACCGCCCGCGCGCGCTTCTACAAGTGGAGCTCGTCGGGCACGGGATGGGAGGGCGGATGGACCGCACGGTGACGGCAGGGCGGGGCGCCACGACGGTGCGCGACGAGCGCGGCTTCTCGCTCGTCGAGTCGCTGGTCGCCGTGACAATCCTCGCCTACGGCATGCTCGCCATCGCCGCGGCGTTCTCGCAGGGCCTCGGCACGCTGGCCGGCTCCAACTTCGACATCCTCGCGCGCGAGAAGGCGGCCGAGGCGATCGAGAGCGTCTACACGGCGCGCGACACGAAGACCATCACCTGGGCCGAGATCAAGAACGTCCAGGGCGAGTCGGGCAGCGACGGCGGGGTCTTCCTCGACGGCGCCCTGCCGCTCACCCAGGCGGGCGACGACGGGCTGGTCAACACCGAGGACGATGGCAACGACCTGGAGGCGATCGTCAAGCCGGGCGCCGACGGGCTGCTCGGCACCGACGACGACGAGGTGGTGCCCCTCGTCAACTTCACGCGCGAGATCGAGATCAGGGACATCAGCCTGACGCTGCGCAGCCTGCGGGTGATCATCACCTACAAGGTCGGCCCGGAAACCCGTGAATACGTCATCACGACGTACATCTCGTCCTATGCGTAGTCCACGTGCTCTGGTGCGGGCGTACGGAGAACGGAAAGGGGTCAGTCCCCTTTCCGCCCTCCGGAACCCGAGGAACCCGGAACGCCTGCGTTCCCAGCGCGGTTTCACCCTGCCCGAGCTCCTCGTCGCCATGACGCTCACGCTCATCGTCACGGGCGCGGCGCTGACGGCGCTGCAGGACGCGAACCGCGCCAGCGAGGCCGGCGCGGTCATGACCGACGTCAACCAGAACCTGCGCGTCGCGATGAACATCGTCATCCGCGACCTGCTGCAGACCGGGCAGGGCATCCCCACGGGCGGCATCCCCATCCCGACGGGCGAGGGCGCGGCGGCCGTCGTGCGGCCGAGCCCGGACGGCTCGGACTGGGAGTTCGACCCGGCGTGGACGACGCTGCCCGCGGTGAGCCCCGGGCCCGGCATCGGCCAGGTCATCAACGGCGTCGCGACCGACGCCGTCACGCTGCTCTACGCCGACCCGTCCATCGAGCTGAACGACGACGTGAACGGCAACGAGGTGGGCGTCTCGGTCGCGACCGACGGCTCCAGCATCACCATCGACGCGGGGAGCCCCATCGACAGCGTCGCGACGGGTGTGCAGGAGGGTGACCTCATCATGATCACCTTCAGCGGCAGGGGCTCGGCGGTGCAGGAAGTGACGGGGGTGTCGGGCCAGACGATCGCCTTCGCCAGCACGGCCAGCTCCAACCTGAACCAGCGCGACGCCCCGCAGGGGTCGATCCTCGCCTACCGGAACGACGACGCGACGTGGCCGCCGGCGACGGCGGCGCGCATCTTCATGATCAGCTACTACCTGGTCGTGCCGACGTCGGGCCAGATCACGTCGCCGCACTTCATCCGGCGCGTCAACTACGGCGACGAGCGGGTGATCGCGGTCGGCGTGGAGAACATGCAGCTCACGTGGGACCTGGTGGACGGGGTGACGAACCCGACCAACGTCGAGGAGCCCCAGAGCCCGAACTCGCCGAACCAGATCCGCAAGGCCAACCTGTACATGGCCGCGCGGTCGCTCGAGGAGTTCTCGCGCACCGGCCAGTACCTGCGGTCGAGCCTGTCCACGCAGGTGAGCCTGCGCTCGCTGGCCTTCGTCAGCCGCTACGACCTGCAGTGACACGAGGAACGACGACCATGCCCAGGACCTCGGCCCGTCTCGCCGGCGAGCGCGGCATCGCGCTGGTGACGGTCATGCTGCTCCTGCTCCTCACGACGTCGGTGCTGACCGGCTTCCTCGTCGTCGTGTCGACGGACGTGAAGCTGCGCGGCGTGGACCGGTCGCGCACGCAGGCGTTCTACGCGGCGCACGCCGGGCTCGAGAAGCTGACCGCCGACCTCGGCAACCTCTTCTCGGTCGACTTCTCGCCGGAGCTCGCGGACATCGAGACGATCGAGGGCGCGCCGCCGTCGCTCACCAACGTCTCGTTCGACTCGGCCGACGGCCTCGGCTACAAGATCGAGTTCCCCGCCAACGCCGACGGCGACCCGACGGCGGTGGCCGGCACCGTCAAGTCGGGCCCCTACGCCGACTTCAAGGCGCTCATCACCGAGTACACGCTGACGGCGACGGCGCGCACGGTGGACGGCTCCGAGTCGCGGCTGCGCCGCACGATGCAGACGGTGAGCATCCCGGTCTTCCAGTTCGGCATCTTCTCGGAGACCGACCTGAGCTTCTTCGCGGGCCCCAACTTCAACTTCGGCGGCCGCGTGCACACCAACGGCAACCTGTTCCTGGCGTCCGGGTCGACCCAGACGCTGTCGGACCGCGTGACGGCGGTGGGCGAGGTCATCCGCACCAACCTCTCGAACGGCTGGGCGACCAGCTCGGGCTACACGGGCAACGTGCAGCCGATCACGGCGCCGGGGTCGTACCGCAACCTCGCGACGAGCGAGGGCAGCCTCACGGGCACGCTCGGCAGCGGCGAGAACGAGCCGACGTGGACGAACATCTCCATCGGCACCTACAACGGCTACCTCCGGAACGGCCGGACGGGCGCGCGCCAGCTCGACCTGCCGCTCATCACGATCGGGGGGTCGCCCGTCGACCTCATCCGGCGGCCGGTCGCCGGGGAGGACGCGCTCGTGACGGGCCAGCGGATGTTCTCGCAGTCGAGCATCCGGATCCTGCTGTCCGACACGGCCACGGCCATCACCGGGCTGCCCGGCGTCTCGGCCGACGCGCCGCTCCCGATCGGCCGGCTCGCGGACACGCCCATCACCGGCTACACGGTGGACGCCTCGCACCCGCCGCTCGCGGTATCGCCCGGCAACGCCGCCGACAGCAACGTGCTGTCGCCCACGAACACGCCGCTGCACGACGGGTACCTCAAGGTCGAGTACCGCAACGGCGCCGACGCCTGGGTGGACGTGACGCTCGAGTGGCTGAACCTCGGCATCACGCGCCGCAACATCGACGTCTCGGGCTGCGCGGAGCCGAACCCCGACGCCATCCTGCGCCTCCAGCGGGTCAAGGCCTCGCCGTCCACGGCGCCGGGCGACACCTGCGGCCTCGACAGCACGGTCGAGACCGACTACTGGCCGCTCGTGCTCTACGATGCGCGCGAGGGCTGGCCGCGCGACAACCACTCGACGTCCGCGACCGACCTCCGGCTGGCCGGCGTCATGCACTACTTCGACCTCGACGTGAACAACCTGCGCCGCTGGCTGGCCGGCGAGATCGGCACGAGCGGGGCCAACGTGGTCAACGAGGACGGCTTCGTCGTCTACTTCTCGGACCGCCGCCTGAACCAGGACGCCGGCGGCAACGAGACCGGCGAGCTCGGGTTCGAGGACGTGGTCAACCCCGGCGACGCGAACGGCGCGCCGAACGGGCTGCTCGAGACGGGCGAGGACCTCAACAGCGACGGCACGCTCGAGACCTACGGCGGCGTGCCCCTGCCGCCCGCCGGCGCCACGGCGCCGCTCGGGTCGACGGCGACGCTGCAGACGTCGGTGACCATGGAGCAGGCGCGGCGGAACAAGGCGATCTTCTTCCGGCGCGCGCTGAAGATCTCCAACGGCACGCTCGGCAACCTGCCGGCGGACGGGCTCACGATCGTCTCCGAGAACCCGGTGTACGTGCAGGGCGACTACAACGCCAACAGCTCCGGCTTCGGCGACCCGCACGCGCCGGCGGCGATCATGGCCGACGCGGTGACGCTGCTGTCGAACACGTGGAACCAGGCCCGGACGGTCGGCGGGGTCACCTACCAGCACGGCGACACGCGGTCGCTGGTCTTCCCGTACAGCCCGGGCAGCCGGAAGGCCGCGTCCACCACGTGGTACCGGTTCGCCACGATCGCGGGCAAGGGGCGCGCCTTCCCGCACATCAGCGGCAACTACCAGGACTACGGCACCGACGGCGGCGTCCACAACTTCCTCCGGATGCTCGAGGACTGGGACGTCACCCTCAATTACCGGGGCTCGATCGCGAGCTTCTACTACAACCGCCAGGCCGTGAGCCCCTACAAGTGCTGCACCACGGTCTACGGCCCGCCCACCCGCGGCTACAACTTCGACACCGACTTCCTCGACCCGCTGCTGCTGCCCCCGAAGACCCCGATGTTCCGGGACGTGAACACGACGGGCTTCCAGCAGGTGACGCGGTGGCAGTAAAACGTCGACTGGCCCACGAAAATGTGGTGAAATTGCCGGCTTGATGCGCCGGACGTCCGTTTTCCTCCTGCTCGCCCTCCTGTCGGCTTCCCCCGTCCTCGCCAGGCAGGCCCCGGACGTCCCGATTGACGGGCCGGCGCCGCCGGAACCCCCGGCGGTGATGACCCGGGATGCCCGGGGCGGCGCGACCGTCCGGGCCATGCGCCTCCCCTCTCCCGAGATCTTCGACGGCCGCCTGGACGAGGCCTTCTACACGAACGTCCCCGCCATCACCGACTTCTACCAGCAGGAGCCCGTCGAGGGGCAGCCGGCGACCGAGAAGACCGAGGTCTGGGTCTTCTTCGACGACGAGAACCTGTACGTGTCGGCCCGGCTCTGGGAGACCGACCCGTCGCGCCGCGTGACGAGCGACATGCGCCGCGACGCGATGAACCTCTACAACAACGACCACTTCGCGGTCCTGATCGACACGTTCTACGACCACCGGAACGGCTACGGCTTCGCCACCAACTCGGTGGGCGCGCTGTTCGACTGGGCCGTCACCAACGAGCAGCCGAGCAGCGACTTCAACACGCTCTGGGACGTGCGCGCGGCCGACTTCGACGGCGGCTGGTCGGTCGAGTACCAGATCCCGTTCCGCTCCATCCGCTTCCGCGAGGGCGGCAACGTCTGGGGCATCAACTTCCGCCGCATGGTGCGCTCGAAGAACGAGGTGTCGCACCTGACGCCGGTGCCGGCCTCCTACGGCCGCCGGGGCATGTCGGTGCTCTCCACCGAGGCCACGGTCGTCGGCATGCAGGCGCCCGGGCGGATGCGGAACCTCGACGTCAAGCCGTACGTCCTCGGCTCGGTCGCCACCAACCGCGACGCCGACATCCCGTTCGAGAACCAGGGCAACGCCGAGTTCGGCGCGGACGTGAAGTGGGGCCTCACCCAGACGATCGTCGCCGACTTCACCTACAACACCGACTTCGCCCAGGTCGAGGACGACGAGGCGCAGGTCAACCTGACGCGGTTCAGCCTGTTCTTCCCGGAGAAGCGCGACTTCTTCCTCGAGGGGCAGGAGGCGTTCGCCTTCGGCGGCGCGAACCTGCGCGGCGGGGGCGGCGGGCGCGGGGGCGGCGGCGGCTTCAACAACGGCCCCGACGACCTCCCGGTGCTCTTCTACAGCCGCCGGATCGGCCTCGACAACGGCGCGGTGATCCCCATCATCGGCGGCGCGCGCGTGCTCGGCCGGCAGGGGCCGTGGCAGATCGGCGCCCTCTCGATGCAGACGAAGGACACGCCCGAGGCGGACGTCCCGAGCACGAACTTCACGGCGTTCCGCCTCAACCGCGACATCCTGAGCCGCAGCCGCGTCGGCGTGATCGCGACCCGGCGCGACCCCTCGTCGGGCATCGACGGGGTCAACACGGTGTTCGGCGCCGACGCGCAGCTCAACCTGCGCGACGACCTGACGATGATCGGCTACTGGGCGAAGACCGACACGCCGGGGGTGAGCGGCGACGACACGAGCTACCGGGCGCGGTTCGACCTGAACGGCGACCGCTACGGCCTGCAGGCCGACCACCTGCTGGTCGGCCGGAACTTCAACCCCGAGGTGGGCTTCCTGCGCCGCGAGGCGTTCCGCCGGTCGTACGGGCAGGCGCGCTTCAGCCCGCGGCCGGGCCGGATGGGCATCCGGAAGATCTACTACCAGGCCAGCTACAACTACGTGACCAACCCGGCGGGCGACGTCGAGTCGAAGGAAGCCCAGGGCACCGTGCGCGCGGAGATGGACAACAGCGACCAGATCTCCGTGGATTACACGCGCAGCTTCGAGGCGATCTACGAGCCGTTCGACGTGGCGAAGGGCGTGGAGGTGCCGGCGGGGCTCTACGACTTCTCGCAGGTGCAGGGGCAGTACATGCTGGGCAACCAGCGGCGGGTCAGCGGGTCGATCATCGTCAAGCGCGGCAGCTTCTACGCGGGCAACCTGACCGAGCTCACCTGGCGGGGCCGCGTCGACTTCAACGCGCAGTTCTACGTCGAGCCGACCTTTTCGTGGAACAAGATCACCGGGCCCTTCGGCGACGGCAACAGCAACCTCGTGAGCACCCGCCTGACCTACACGCTCACGCCCCGGATGTACGTCGGCGCGCTCATCCAGTACCAGTCACGGTCGGACGCCATCGCCAGCAACGCGCGCTTCCGCTGGGAGTACAAGCCCGGCAGCGAGCTGTTCGTCGTCTACAGCGACGGCCGCTCGACCCTCAACACGGGCTTCCCCGAGGTCAGGAACCAGAGCTTCGTCGTCAAGATCACGCGGCTGCTCAGGTTCTAGGAAATTCAGATCTTGCGATTGCAGATCGCAGATTGATTGACGATCGGTCGATCGACATTCAATCTGCAATCTGCAATCAGGAGATCTGAAATTTCCTATTTGGCCATGTAGGGGTACTTGAAGTCGCGCGGGGGGGCGAAGGTCTCCTTCACGCTCCTCGTGTTGACCCAGCGGAGCAGGTTCATCTTCGACCCGGCCTTGTCGTTGGTGCCCGAGGCCCTGCCGCCGCCGAAGGGCTGCTGGCCGACCACGGCGCCGGTGGGCTTGTCGTTGATGTAGAAGTTGCCGGCGGCGTTCCGGAGCGCCGTCGACGCCTCGGCGATGGCCTTGCGGTCGCGCGCGAAGACGGCGCCCGTCAGCGCGTACGGCGAGGTCTCGTCCACGATCTCCAGCGTCTCGATCCAGTGGTCGTCGTCGTAGACGAAGGCCGTCAGGACCGGCCCGAAGATCTCCTCGCACATGAGGCGGTAGCCGGGGTTGTCGGTCTCGACGAGCGTGGGCTCCACGAAGTAGCCCGTCTCGCCGTGGCAGCCGCCGCCCTGGATGATCTTCGCGTTCGCCCGCGCATCGTCGAGGTAGCCGCTGATCTTGGTGAACGACTTCTTGTCGATGACCGCGCCCATGAAGTGGCTGAAGTCGCGGACGTCACCGACCGTGATCTCCTTCATCATGGCGACCATGCGGTCGCGCACCTCGGGCCAGAGCGACCGCGGGATGTAGCAGCGGCTCGCCGCCGAGCACTTCTGCCCCTGGTACTCGAAGGCGCCGCGGACGAGCGCGACCGCCACCTCCTGCGCGTCGGCCGACGGGTGCGCGACGACGAAGTCCTTGCCGCCGGTCTCGCCGACGATGCGCGGGTAGGAGCGGTAGGTGGCGATGTTCTCGCCGACCGTCTTCCACATGCTCTGGAAGACCGCGGTGCTGCCCGTGAAGTGGATGCCGCCGAAGTCGGGCGAGCCGAGCGCGCCGCGGGTGATGGCCACCGGGTCGCCGGGCACGAAGTTGATGACGCCGGGCGGCAGGCCCGCGGCCTCGAGCAGGCGCATCACGTAGTAGTTGCTGAGCATGGCCGTCGCCGACGGCTTCCAGACCACCGTGCAGCCCATCAGCGCCGGCGCGGTCGGCAGGTTGCCGCCGATGGCCGTGAAGTTGAACGGCGTCACGGCGTAGACGAAGCCCTCGAGGCCCCGGTAGTCGGACTGGTTCCAGGTCGAGTGCGTGCTGGCGGGCTGCTCGTGCTGCAGCTCCTCGGCAAAGGCGACGTTGAAGCGCCAGAAGTCGATGAGCTCCGAGGCCGCGTCGATCTCGGCCTGGAAGGCGGTCTTCGACTGGTTCAGCATCGTCGCGGCGTTCAGGGTCTGCCGCCAGGTGGTGGTGAGCAGCTCGGCCGCCCGCAGGAAGACCGCCGCGCGGTCCTCGAAGGGCCAGCTCGCCCACTCCTGCCGCGCGTCACGCGCCGCGGCAATGGCCTGCCGGACGTGCTCGTCGCCCGCCATGTGCCAGTCCGCCAGGACGTGGCCGTGGTCGTGGGGCATGACGGCGGTGCCCGTCGCGGCGGTGCGAATCTCCTTCCCGCCGATGACCAGCGGGATGTCGACGCGCTCGGAGGCCATCTCGGCCAGCTTCGCCTCGAGCTCGGCGCGCTCGGGAGACCCCGGCGCGTAGCTGAGGTTGGGCTCGTTGACGGGGCGGGGGACGCGGCGGACCCCGGCGAAGGACGATGGCATCGGTGGCCTCCTCACGGATGAACGGAACACCATATTGTAGTCGGTTCGTCGGGTTCGTCGGGTTCGTCAGGTTCGTCGGGTTCGTCGGGTTCGTCGGGTTCGTCGGGTTCGTCGGGTTCGTCGGGTTCGGCAGGTTCGACGCGGCCGAGCTCCGGCGCCTCCGTATAGACTGAACGGCCATGGAGCCGTCTCCCGCCGCCCGCGCCCTGTCGGCTGCCGGGCTCGCCATCTCGTTCGCGCTCGCCGTCTACGCCGCCGTGGCCGCGGCCGACACGCTCCCCGCCATCCTCGTCGCGGCGCTCGGCGCGGTGCTCGGGGCCGGCGTGGCGGTCAACGCCATTGCCGCCCGCGACCTCGACCCGTGGCCGCCGCCGCCGGGGCCGCCGGCGGAGCGCCAGGCATGGCTGCACCAGGGCGCCCTCGTGGCGGCCGTCGGCGCGGTGTCGGCAGCCGGGGTGACGGAGAACCCGTGGTGGCTGGCCGCCTTCGTCAGCGCGGGGGCCCTGTGGCTGCTGACGTTCCGCCAGCTCGTCGCGATCGTCGCCGCCGACGACCCGCGGCCACCCGAGCAGCGGCCCGTCGAGGCGCCGCCGCCGAGCGTGTATCCACGCGCCTTCGGCGTCGCGATGCTCGCCGCGGCGATGGGCCTGCTCTACCTGGGGGTGGCCGCGGACACGCCGTGGCTGTGGCGGCCCGCGATCTGGGACGACTACCAGGGGGCGCTGTGGCTGGTGCTGCTCGAGTTCTCGAGCCTGCCGCTGACGCTGGTGGCGCTGCGGGGGGCGTGAGCTAGGCGCGCGCGCGCTCGATCTCGACCTTGATGTGCCGCCACTTGCCCTGGCGGAACCGCAGGAAGCTCAGGGTGCAGCGCGTGAAGTGGCCGAGCAGGATCGCGAGCCAGATGTCGCCCGGCAGCAGCGTCCGCGTCGTCTGGATCCACACCATCATGCCGATCGGCACGCCGATCTGCGAGACCAGCGTGATGTAGAGCGGGCTCTTCGTGTCGCCGGTGCCCTGGAGGGCGCCCGTGTAGGTCAGCGCCACGGTGATGAAGAAGCCGGACAGGGCGAGGTAGCGCAGCAGCTGCTGGCCGAGGATGGCGACGTCCGGGTCCGTGGCCCCGAAGACGTCGAGCAGCAGCTGCGGGATGGTCAGGAACATCAGGCCGACCACCGCCGCGACGGCAAGGCCGATCTTCGCGGCCGCGTGCACGCCCGCGATGGCCCGTTCGGGCTGCCCGGCGCCGAGGTTCTGGCCCGAAATGGTCGCGGTCGCGCCCATCAGCCCGACGGACGTCCACGTGATCATCGAGAAGAGCTCGGTGTAGCCGATGGCGAAGGCCGCCTGCGCCGCGGCGCTGTGCTGCAGCGACCCGATGAAGCGCAGGAAGATCACGCCGGCCACGTTCATCGCGATGCCCTGCACGCCCGTCGGCAGGCCGAACCGGAAGAGCGCGCGGATGACCGCCCAGTCGGGCTTCCACTCCATGTGCCGGGTGAACTGGATGACGCAGTCGCCCCGGTAGAAGTGCCACAGCGCGTAGGCGCTCGTGATGCCGGTCGCGGTGACCGTGCCCATCGCGGAGCCCGCGGTGCCGAACATCGGGATCAGGATCAGGTTCAACCCGACGTTGAGCGCCGTCATCATCACGCCCAGCCGCAGCGGCGTGCGCGCGTCGCCCGCCGCGCGGAGCGCGGAGGTCAGCATGAAGAACAGGAGCATCCCGATGTTCATGCTGAACATGATCCGGAGGAAGGGCAGCGCGAGCACGCGCACCTCCGGGGCGGCATTGACGAGCTCCAGCAGGTAGGGGGCGCCGAAGAAGCCGATAGGCGCCAGCACCAGGAACATCCCGAGCGCCGTGATGAAGGCCTGGTGGACCGTGTGGTTCACCTTCTCGGAGTCGCCCTGGCCGGCGAAGCGCGCGACGAGCACCGCCTGGCCGGTGAAGAGCGAGGCCATGAAGACGATGACGACCAGGATGAGCTGCCAGCTCACGCCGATGGCGGCGTTGGCCTGGTAGCCGATGAGGTGGCCCACGAGGATGTGATCGACCACGCCCTGGAGGCCCGCCACCAGGTTCTGGAGCATCGTCGGCCACGCCAGCTTCCAGACAGCCGGACTGATGGGCCCTTCGATGAGCGAACGGTCGAATCGGGTGGGCTTCTTCTGCGCGGAATCGGACATACGGGCCGTGAAGGCCGATTGTATCGTGATACCGCGTAAGGACTTCGACTGTTTCGACCACCCGGGGGACCGGCCGGCCGGATCCCGGCACCCGCCGCGGCCGTCCTACCCGCTACAGCTCATGAATACCCGGTTCCTCCTCCTTGCGCTCTGCCTTGCCTGCCCGTCCCTCGCCCTGGCCCAGGACACCTCGGGACTCGGCGCCGTCACGGGCACGGTCGTCTCCGGCGCCGGCCAGCCGTCCGCCGACGTCGCGGTCTGCGTGTCCGGGTCCGGCCAGTGCGTGGTGACGGGCCCCGACGGCCGGTTCCGGCTCACGGAACTGCGTCCGGGCCGCTACCAGCTCGAGATCGTCGCCCCGGGCCAGCCGCCCATCGTCAGCGACCCGGTGGAGGTCCGCGCGGGCCTGTCGGCGTCGGTCGAGGTGACGCTGCCGACGGTGGACCGCGTCGAGCAGACGGTCACGGTCACGGCGCCGGCCTTCGCCGCGCCTGAAGAGGTGAAGGGGTCGAGCTTCCTGGTCCGGTCCGACGAGATCTCGAAGAGCGCCGGGGCGCTGCAGGACGTGTCGCGGTACGTGCAGTCGCTGCCCGGCGTCGCCATCGGGTCGAACGACTTCCGGAACGACATCATCGTCCGCGGCGGCAGCCCGCTCGAGAACCTGTTCGTGGTCGACAACATCGAGATCCCGAACATCAACACGTTCGCGAACTTCGCCTCGGCCGGCGGCACGGTGAGCATCCTGGACTCGGCGCTCATCGAGGACGTGACGTTCCTGACGGGGGGCTACCCGGCGCCGTACGTCAACCGCACGTCGAGCGTCCTGCAGATCACCCAGCGCGAGGGCAACCGCGAGCAGGCTGGCGGCCGCGCCACGCTCGGCTTCGCCGGCGCCGGCGCGATCCTCGAGGGGCCGATCGGCGGCGCCCGCAAGGGCTCGTGGATCGTCTCGGCCCGCCGCAGCTTCCTGGACCTGTTCACCAGCGACGTCGGCTTCGGCGGGGTGCCGGTGCTGTACACGCTCAACGCGAAGGCGGTGTACGACGTCGGGGCGCGCGACCGCGTGTGGGCGGTGAACGTCTCGGGCCGCGACAACATCCGCCTCGGCCTCTCGGAGGGCTCCACGCCGGAGGAGCTCGAGGACGAGGTGACGAACTTCGACATCCGCTACCACGGGTGGCGGAGCGCGACGGGCGTCAACTGGCAGCACATCTTCGGGCAGCGCGGCGTCGGCGTGCTCGGGCTGACGCACTCGGAGGCGCGCGTCGGCTCCCAGGTGCGCGACCTCGCGCGCGACGGCGTGCCGCCGGCCGGCGTCCCGGTCGACGAGATCATCGGCAACAGCCCGGTCGTGTTCCGCGAGGACTCACGCGAGGGCGAGACGACGGTCAAGTACGACCTGACCGCGTACCTGCCGGGGCTCGACAAGGTGCAGGCCGGCGGGCACGTCAAGGCCTTCCAAGTGCGCTACGACACGGCCGCGCCGCTCGGCACCGACAGCCCGTTCACGGCGGACCGCAACCTGAACGCGTTCGACATCGCGCTCGGCCTCACCGCGTACCAGACCGGCGCCTACTTCCAGGCCACCGAGAACCTGACGCGCCGGCTCAACGTCACCTGGGGCGGCCGCGTCGACCACTACCAGTTCCTCGGCGAGACGCGGTTCAGCCCGCGGGCAGGCGCGAGCTACGCGATCACCCCGCGGCTGTCGTGGCGGGCCTCCTACGGGAAGTACTACCAGCAGCCCTTCTTCCTGTTCCTGGCCGCCTTCCCCGAGAACCGCGACCTCGTCCCGTTCCGCGCGACGCACTACGTGACCGGCCTCGCCTGGGACGCCCCGGGCGGCGCGCGCGTGACGCTCGAGGCGTACCGCAAGGACTACGCCGACTACCCCGTCGCCACGCAGTTCCCGTCGCTCTCGCTCGCCAACATCGGCGACACGTTCAACACCCGGGAGATCCTCTTCTCCCTGACCAGCGCCGGCACAGGCCGGGCCCGCGGCGTCGAGGCGTTCGTGGAGAAGAAGGACGATGGGGGGCGGTGGTACGGACAGGCGAACCTGGCCGTGTCGACGGCGCGCCACGCCGGCCTGGACGGCGTCCTCCGCGACGGGTCGTTCGACTACCCGGTCGTCGCGAACGTCGTGGGCGGGTACCGCCTGGGACGCTGGGAGGTGTCGGCGCGCATGGCGTACCTGGCGGGACGGCCCTACACGCCGTTCGACGAGGCGGTGTCGAGCGCCCAGCGCCGCGGCGTCTACGACCTGTCGCAGGTCAACGCCGTGCGCTCGCCCGACTACTTCCGGCTGGACCTGCGCGTCGACCGCGCGCTCACGGTCGCCGGCCGCCGCCTCAACGTGTTCGCCGGGGTGCAGAACGTCACCGGGCGCCGGAACTGGGCCGGGCTGCAGTGGAACCGCCGCCTCAACGAGGCGCAGGTCAACGAGCAGCTGGGGGTGTTCCCGATCCTCGGGTTCGAGTGGAGGTTCTAGCGCACACTGCAGGTGACGACGGGGATCCACAACGACGGGGATCCACAAGAGACACCACGAAGGCCACGAAGAACGCGAAGGTCGGAACGAAGACGAAAACGAAGGCATTACGAGTCCGCCCAGTGCCGGTCCTTCCGGATCTTCGTGTTTGACTTCGTGTCCTTGGCTCTATCTTCGTGGAGTTACTTGTCGTCAAGCGGCTTTGCCAGCGTGCAGGTGAGCGGTCAGGCGCCGAAGGACTCCTGGCGGAGCGTCAGGATCTCGGACGCGAGGGTGACCTCCAGTTCGTCCAGGCCGGCGATGGCGGCCTGCGCGCTGGCCCGCGCGCCCCTGTAGGTGCCGCCCAGCAGGTCGACGAGCAGGTCGTGCGAGACACGGTGGCGTTCCCGCACCACCAGGCGGCCGTCGAGGACGAATCGGCCCGTGTGCTCCTGGACGACCCCGGCCACGCGGTCGCGCTCGACGGGCGCGCCCTGCACGGCGCCGCGCAGCTCGATGAGGTCGTCGGCGGCCGGCACCGCCACGAGCAGGCGGCCGCCCGGCGCCAGCACGCGCGCGCACTCGGCAGGGTTGCGCCGCCCGTGCAGCGACAGCACCAGGTCCACGGAGGCGTCGAGCAGCGGCAGGCGCCGGTCCGCATTCGCCACGAGCCACGTCAGCTCGGCGTGGCGCCTGGCCGCCGTCTCGGCCGCCGCCGTCGACAGGTCGATGCCCACACCCGCAATCGGCCGCAGGCCCGCCACCTCCGCCAGCAGGTCCCCCGCCCCGCACCCGAGGTCCACGACCACCGCCTGGTCCTCGCCCAGCCCCTCCGCCGCGACCGCCGCCATGCGCGACAGGATCTCGCGGCCGACGCCCGCGGCAAGCACGCGGGACCGCGCCGCAAGCGCCTCCGGTCGGTCACCAGCCTCGGTCGACCGGCGATCCTGGGGCTGCAGCAGGTTGACGTAGCCGCGGCGAGCCACGTCGAAGCTGTGCCCACGCGGACACACCAGCGCCTGGCCCGTCCGCACGAGCGCCTGCCCGCATCCGCGGACGGTGCAGGCAAGGGGAAGAGGCATGGGGGGATAGTACTAGGGGTTCGTCGGGTTCGTCAGGTTCGTCAGGTTCGTCGGGTTCGACGGGTTCGACGGGTTCGACGGGTTCGGCGGGTTCGGCGCGCGGCCGGGTGCGCGATCAGCGGGCGCGATGGTGCCCGGAGCAAACCGTAGGCACCGGATGACCGCGGAGCGCGGCCGGCTGGCCGTCGCGGGGCCGGCCCGGTCGACGCCGGTTTGCGCAGGGCACCGTCGCGCCCGCCCAGCGCCAGCGGCTGCACCTCGGGTTCGCCAGGTTCGACAGGTTCGACAGGTTCGTCGGGTTCGTCGGCTTCGTCGGGTTCGATAGGTTCGTCTGGTTCGTCTCGTTCGACAGGTTCGTCTGGTTCGGCGGGTTCGACAGGCGGTGGTAGTGTTCGTCGAGAACGGCTTGCCACCAGCTGAGCGAGATGCTTCGTCCCCCTTGCGACCGTGCCGTCATCGAAGCCCACCCGGGCCCCCGAGCCGCGAGTTCGCGGTCGACCGTGGTGCTCGCCGTCACGATTCTCGGTTCGGCGATGGTGTTCGTCGACGGGTCGGTCGTGAACGTGGTGCTCCCGGTCCTGCAGGCCGAACTCGGGGGCAGCTTCTCGGCGGTCCAGTGGGTGGTCGAGGCCTACGCGCTGCTGCTCGCGGCGCTGCTGCTCGTCGGCGGCGCGCTCGGCGACCGCTTCGGCCGCCGGCGCACCTTCGGCACCGGCATCGTCATCTTCACGGCCGCCTCCCTCCTCTGCGGCCTCGCGCCCGGCGCCCCGACCCTCATCGCGGCGCGCGCCGTCCAGGGCGCGGGCGCGGCACTGCTCGCGCCGAACAGCCTCGCCATCATCAGCGCCTACTTTCCCGACGCCGAGCGCGGGCCCGCCATCGGCACGTGGTCCGGCTTCTCGGCCATCGCCGCCGGCGCCGGCCCCCTGCTCGGCGGCTGGCTGGCCGAGCACGCGTCGTGGCGCTGGGTCTTCCTCATCAACCTGCCGCTCGGCCTCGCCGTGCTGGCGCTGCTGCGCGCGGTGCCCGAGAGCCGGGACGACGAGGCGCCGGACGGGCTCGACACGCGGGGCGCCGTGCTGGCGACGCTCGCCCTCGGGGGGATCGTGTACGGCCTGATCGAGGCGGGCACCGTGGGCTTCGGCGACCCGGCGGTCCGCGCAGCGCTCGCCGCCGGCGCCGCCGCCGCCCTCGCCTTCGCGCTCGTCGAGCGCGGCCGGCCGGGCGCCATGCTGCCGTTCGAGCTGTTCCGCTCCCGCACGTTCACCGGCGCGAACCTGCTGACCCTGGGCCTCTACGGCGCGCTGTCGGCGGGACTCTTCTTCCTGCCCTTCTACCTCGTGCAGGTGCGCGGCTACGCGCCCACGGCCGCCGGCGCGGCGCTCACGCCCTTCGTCCTGCTCATGTTCGTGCTCTCGCGGTGGGCCGGCACGCTCGTCACCCGTGTGGGGCCACGGCTGCCGCTGACGGTGGGCCCCCTGGTCGTCGCCGCGGCGTTCGTGTGGCTGGCATACACCCCGGAGGGCAGCTACTGGACGACGACCTTCCCGGCCGTCGTGTGCCTCGGCGCGGGCATGGCCACGAGCGTCTCGCCCCTCACGACGGTGGTGATGAGCGCCGTGGCGTCGCGTCACGCCGGGGTCGCGGCCGGCATCAACAACGCGGTCAGCCGCGTGGCGGCGCTGCTGGCGATCGCCGCGCTCAGCATCGTGCTCGTGGTGTCCTTCGCCGGCAGGCTCGACGAGCGGCTCGCCGCGCTCGGCGTTCCCGCGGCGTCGCGCGCGGACGTGGCCGCCAGCCGCGAACGACTCCTCGAGCTGCGGCTGCCCGCCGACCTCGGCGAGGCGTCGCCCCGGTCGGCCGCCCTCGCGGTGCGCGCGTCGTTCATCGACGCCTACGGCGCGGCGATGCGCATCTCGGCCGTCCTCGCCGCGCTGAGCGGCCTCGTCGGAGCGGTTATGATCCGGGGGACGCGGACCGGCTGACCCCCGCCGGATCCTCCCGCACCCATGGACCTGATCTTCGCGACCTGCGAATCCCTGCCCGGCATCACCCCCGACGATCAGCCGCTGGCCGACGCGCTCGGCGCGCTCGGCGTGGCGGCCCGCGGCGTCCCGTGGACCGACATCGCGCCCGGCGGCGACACGCCGGTGCTGCTGCGCTCGACGTGGGACTACTACCTGCACGCCGACCGGTTCCGGGCGTGGCTCGACGCGCTGGCCGCCTCCGGCACGCGGGTGTTCAACCCGCCGGCCATCGCGGCCTGGAACATGGACAAGGCGTACCTCGGCGAGCTGTCGCAGGCGGGCGTGACGATCCCGCGGACGCGGTGGGTGGGCCGCCCCGACGCCGACGCGCTCGAGCGGGTGCTCGCCGAGGAGGGCTGGCGCGCGGCGGTGCTCAAGCCGCGCATCAGCGCGACCGCGCACGGCACCATGATCATCCGCCCCGACGCCATGCCCTCGGCCGCCGACCTCGCGCCGGTCCGCGCGGCCGGGGCGCTCGTGCAGGAGTTCGTCGCCGAGGTGCGCGACCACGGCGAGCTGTCGCTCGTCTACTTCGACGGCGCCTACAGCCACGCCGTGCGCAAGCGCGCGCGGCCGGGCGACTTCCGCGTACAGTCGGACCACGGCGGCACCGTCGAGGACGCCGTGCCATCCGAGGCCAGCCGGGCACTGGCCGCCGCCGCGATCGCCGCCGCTCCCGGCCCCTGCCTCTACGCGCGCGTGGACCTCGTCGAGGCCGCCGCCGGGCCCCTCCTGATGGAGCTGGAACTCATCGAGCCGGAGCTCTTCTTGCTGCACGATCGAAGGGCGGCTGGGAGGTTGGCGGATTTGATCAATCTCGTGATCTAGTGATCTCGTGATTTGGGTGCCAGGGTGCCAGGGTGCCGGTTGCCAGGTGCCAGGGGTGCCAAGGGTGCCAGAAGTGCCAACCCGACGCTTGTCGGCCGAAGCTCGGTATGATCGCGTCATGGACGCTGCGACCGCCCGTTTCCACGAGCTGCATGCCTCCGGCTGTTTCGTGATGCCGAACGCCTGGGATGTCGGCAGTGCCCGGATGCTCGCCGGGCTCGGCTTCCCGGCCGTGGCGACGACCAGTTCCGGCTTCGCCTGGGCGCGCGGGCGGGCGGACAACCGCGTGCCGCTCGACGAGGTGCTCGCGCACATGGCGGACATCGCGTCCGGCGCCGGCGTGCCGGTCAACGCCGACTTCGAGGGCGGCTTCGCCGTCGAGCCCGAGGGCGTCGGGGCCAACGTCGCCCTCGCCGTCAGCACGGGCGTCGCCGGGCTGTCCATCGAGGACTCGACAGGGGACCCCGACCACCCGCTGTTCGACTTCGACCTCGCCGTCGCCCGCATCCGCGCGGCGCGCGAGGCCATCGACTCGAGCGGCACCGGCGTGCTGCTCACCGGCCGCTCCGAGGGCTTCATCTGCGGCCGCCCGGACCTGCCCGAGACGCTGCGCCGCCTCGCCGCCTACGCGGAGGCCGGCGCCGACTGCCTCTACGCCCCCGGCATCCGCACCGAGTCCGAGATCGCCGCCGTCGTCGCCGCGGGTCCACGGCCCGTCAACGTGCTCGCCATGGGCAACGCCCACACCGTCGCGGGCCTCGCGGCGCTCGGCGTCCGGCGTATCAGCGTCGGCGGCGCGCTGGCACGCGCGGGCTGGACGGGCGTGCTGGCCGCCGCCCGCGAGATCGCCACGGCCGGCACGTTCGACGCCCTCGCGCTCGCCGTCCCCGGCAGCGAGCTGAACCGCCTGTTCGAGGACTGACACATGGAAGCCGTCATCCGGCTGCTCCTCGAGAACTTCACGGTGACAATGCTGGTGGCGGGGTTTGCCGGGGCGGGGGTGTCACTCGCGGCGGCGCGCCGGACGCTGGCGCCGGGCGCGGTTCCCGAGGCGCTGCTCGCCTGGTTCGTGCTCTGCTCCATCGGCATCGCGCACTTCTACAACTTCGTGATGCACGTGTTCTTCGGCGGCATGATCGCGGAATTCATCGGCTGGGCCGACAGCCCGTTCCAGCGCGAGGTCGGCTTCGCGAGCCTCGGCTTCTCCATCGTCGGCTTCCTCGCCTTCCGCGGCAGCTTCGACATGCGCCTGGCCGCCATCGTCGCGGTCTCGTGCTTCCTGCTCGGCGCCGCCGGCGGGCATGTCGTCGAGATGGTGCGGAACGCCAACTTCGCGCCCGGCAACGCCGGCGCGGTCTTCTACACCGACATCGCGGTGCCGGCCATCGGCTTCACGCTGCTCTGGCTCCGGGGCCGCCGGCCGGTCGCGGGCTGAGCCGCGGGAGGGACACAACCATGGCCATTCGCGTCGTGAGACTCGGCAGCCCCCGCGCACGGGGCGAAGGCATCCGGATCGGCACGGTGCGCCGCCCGCCGCGCGGGGTGCCCAAGGCCGAGTTCGCCAAGCGCGACTACTACGACGCCTGGCTGCCCGACGTGGCGCCGAGCGAGGCGCTCGTCAAGCAGGCGCAGGCCGCGGGCGACGACCGCGCGTGGGACGCGTTCCGGCGGAAGTACCGCGCCGAGATGAAGCGGCCCGAGGCGTCCCGTGTCCTCGACCTGCTGGCGGCGCTCTCGCACGCCTCGGACTTCTCCGTGGGGTGCTACTGCGAGGACGAGGCGCGATGCCACCGCTCTGTGCTCCGCGAGCTGCTCGCCGAGCGGGGCGCCGCGCTGCGCTGACGCGACGGTGGAACCCGGCGCGGCGAGTCACCGTAATTGCTCTGAGGCATGGCTCTCTTCCAGACGATCGTCGACATCGACGCCCCGCCCGACACGGTGTGGCCCATCATCCGCGACGTCGAGCGCTGGCACGACTGGACGCGCTCGATCACCAGCGTGAAGCTGCTCGGCGGACGCCCGTTCGCCGTCGGCACGCGCGCCCTGGTGCGGCAGCCGAAGCTGCCGCCCGCCTTCTGGGTGGTCACCGAGGTCGAGCCGCACGGCTTCACCTGGGTCTCGCGCGGCCCCGGCCTGACCGCGACCGGGCGCCACTACGTCGTCCCGCGCGGCGCCGGCAGCCGGGTCACCCTGTCGCTCGAGTACGAGGGGCTGTTCGCGGGCCTCATGGCCTGGATGGCCGGCGGGATCACCGCGCGCTACATCGGCTACGAGGCCGAGGGCCTGAAGCGGCGGGCCGAGTCGCTGCGGACCCGGACCTGACCACGCCGGGGCGGGGACGACGGCCCCCCGGTGGGCGCCGGGGAGGCCATCATCGCGAGGCGTCGTTACGGCGCGGCGGGTTCGACCGACGAGGCGTCGAGCGTGTGCCCCTCGCCCTCGCGTCCGGCCTCGCCCTTCGCGACCACCTTCTTCGTCAGCAGCGCCTGCAGCGAGGCGTTGTTGTCGGTGGTGAGGTGGCCGGTGAGCTTGTACATCACCCCATCGTCGGTCAGCACGGCGAGCGGATAGCCTTCCTTCGCGCACTTCAACGCGCAGTCGGCATGGCCGGGCCCCCGCCCGTCCTCGGCGTGGCCGGTGTAGCACATGATCGTGATGAGCTCGCCGGTGACGGTGGCTGGCTCGCCAATGGCCGCCAGCGGGGCCATGATGCACGTCGCCGCCAGTGCGGCGAACAAGTACCTGCGCATTCTTTTTCTCCTCGAAGAAGGCCGGCCCGGGACCGGTCCCGTCAGTTGATGTCCAACGTCCGCAGCACGCCGGCGACGACGCGGTCGCAGCGTGAGAGATGAAACGCGTACAGCTCAGGGGAACGGGCGCCAAGCCGTGAGGTGAGCTGGTGCCGGAGGCTCGTCCGGGCGCGGTGCAGGCGCGTCTTGACCGTGTCCTCCTTGAGGTCGAGCGTCTCGGCGACCTCGGCCGTCGACATCCCCTCGAGCTCGCGGAGCGCGAACACGACGCGGTACGGGTCCGGGAGCGCGTCGATGGCGGCCTCGAGGAGCCGGCCGAGCTCGGCGGCGTAGGCTGCGTGCTCCGGGTCGGGCGCCGACGCCACCGGTCCGGGGCCGTCGGGCCGCGGCAGCGGCGACTCCTGGCGCCGGCTGACGCGGCGGGTGCGCTGGATGGCCTCGTTCACGGCGATGCGCGTGAGCCAGGTGGAGAACCTCGCGTGCCGCTCGAAGCCCGCCAGATGGCGGTAGGCGCTGATGTAGGTCTGCTGCATCACATCCTCGCACTCCTCATCCCGGCGCAGGACGGCGCGCACGGTCCGGTAGACCCTGGCGTTGTGCCGGCGCATGAGCGCCTCGAAGAGCCCCGGCTCGCCTGCGAGCACGCGGGCGATGATGGCCTCGTCCGGAAGCGCCCCCCCGTCGTCGACGTACGGGGGTGTGAGGGTGTCGGTCGGCGGCATCCGTGAGTCCTCCGTCGCATCAGAGTGCCGGTCCCCCGAAAAGGTTCCCATCGTCGTGCTGTCACCCCTGCGACCAGGCCATTGTGACAGGAGGGCGCCACCGGGCGGCTCCCCGGGGGCCCTCACGCCCCTCGGTGATGCGGTAGGATTCCGGGGCGGCCCGGACGGCGATACCCGTCCCGAGGCGGCTGGCCCCAGAGGTCCATGCCCATGACACGAGCGACCGGCCCCGTCGACGTCACCCGCTCGCCCGGCGACCCCCGGGACCCCGCACCTTCAATCTTCAATCTGAAATCTGAAATCTGAGATTCAGGAGCAGCTCCCATGTCCCGTTCCCCGCTTGCCGCCCTCGCCGCGGCCCTGACGCTCGCCGCCGCTCCGGCCGCCGCCCAGACGCACCCCGCCAGTCCCCAGCGCGCCACCGACGGCGTCGTCATCAACGAGGACGGCTACCCGCAGTACTCGACCTTCTCGCTCTGCGCCATCGACCCGGCCACGGGCCAGTCGGGCGCGGCGGTGACGACGCGCGTGCCGTTCGTGGGCCGGGCGGTGCCGTGGGCGCGCGCGGGGGTGGGCGCGGTCTGCACGCAGGCCTCGACGGTGGTCGAGTACGGCGTGCGCGGCCTGGACCTGATGGCGAAGGGCGTGGCGCCGGCCGACGCGATCCAGCAGCTGCTCGCCGATGACGAGGGGCGCGAGTCGCGGCAGCTCGGCATGATCGACATGCAGGGCCGGAGCGCGGCGCACACCGGCAAGAACAACAGCGCCTGGGCCGGCAGCCGGCAGGGGAAGAACTACACGGTGCAGGCCAACATCATGGTCGGCCCCGAGGTGGTGCAGGCGGTGGCCGACACGTTCGAGGCCTCCGAGGGCACGGGGATGCCGCTCGCCGAGCGCATGATCCTGGCGCTCGAGGCCGGGTACGCCAAGGGCGGCGACCGCCGCTGGGGCAACCTGCAGTCGGCGGCCATCAAGATCGCCGACCCGAACGACCCGGGCCGCGGCGGCGACTACATCGCGCTGGCGATCGAGGTGGGCGAGCACGCCAACCCGGTCGGCGAGATGAAGCGGATCTACTACACGACGGCCCGCCGACTCGGCTACCGGACGTTCTCGCAGGTCAACGGCCCCGACGTGATCGAGCTGAAGCGCATGCTCCACGCGCTCGGCTACTGGCGCCCCACCCTCGCGTCCTTCCCCGAGGCGCCCGCGTCGCTGAACACGCCCGCCAACCAGGAGCTGCGCCGCACCGACCCGGCGGCCTACCAGACGCTCCAGGCCGAGACGAGGCGCCAGTCGGCGGAATACATGCGCGAGTACGGCCTCTTCGACGCCGAGACCGTCGCCGCCGTGAACAAGTTCCGCACCGAGAAGGACATGGACTACGCCGGCGACGAACCGGGACTTGTCGATGAGCGCTTCGTGACCGCGCTTCGCGCGGACTACTACGCGAAGGTGAGGAAGTGAGTAATCAAGAATCTAGAATTTAGAATCAAGAAATTGTTGATTCTTGGTTCTTGATTCTTGATTCTCGATTACTCATCGCTCGCGTGGCGAGCGCGGCCCTGCGTTCGCCACGCGAGCGCTGACACGCCGTTCCAGCGCTTGAAGGCCCGGAAGAAGGCGGCTGGCTCGGCGTAGCCGACAAGGGCCGCGACCTCGGAGCAGCTCAGTGACGGGTCGGTGAGCAGCAGCTCGGCGCGCTCGCGCCGGGCGGCGTCGACGAGCGCGGCGAAGCCCGTGCCCTCCTCCGCCAGGCGCCGGTGCAGCGTGCGCTCCGACACGGCGAGGCGGGCGGCGACACCGGGGAGGCGCGGCTCCTCGCGGGCGAGGAGCGCGCCGATCTCGCGGCGGGCGCGATCGGCCATCGACGTCTCGGCCGGCAGCGCCGCCAGCAGCTCCTCCGCCCTGCGCGCGAGATAGCCGAAGAGCCGCTCGTCCGACCGCGCCAGCGGCCACCCGAGCACCTCCGCGTCGAACGCCACCTCCACCGCCGGCGCGCGCCACGACACCGGGCACGCGAAGAACCGCTCCACGCGGCGCGCGTCCGCGGGCAGCGGCAATGGCAGCGCGACGTAGCGCGCGGCGACCGGCCGGCCGGTCAGGCCGCGCAGCATCCCCACCATCCCCGCCGCGAAGGCCAGCACGGGCTGGACCAGGGCGACGAAGGGCGGCGGCGCGTGGTGCACGAGCACGAGCCGGCGGCCCGCCGGCTCGTCGCGCTCCTCGACGATGGGCACCACGCCCGAGTGGACGAGCGCGCGGAAGCGATGCAGCCAGTCGAGCGCCTCGCCGAGCGTCGCGCCGTGCGCCATCGCGTAGCCCACCACGCCCAGGCCATCCAGGCCGAGACGGGCGCCGAGCTCGAGGCCGTCGACGCGCGCGGAGAGCAGCGTCCACATCCGCAGGTGACTGGCGAGGGGCACCCTGGCATCGGGGTCGGCGAGCCAGGACGGGTCGATGCCGGCGTCCGCGCGGACGGCCTCGGCGTCCACCCCGAGATCGGCGGCGGCCTGGAGCGCGCCCTTCGTCAGGGCGGACAGGACGGAGCCGTCGGCGGCGGGCATGCCGTCCATGCTACCGCCGTTGGCGGCGCCGGCCATCAAACTGGCGGGCGCGGTCATCGGCCGGCCGGGCGGGCCCCGCTACAGTCGTCACCATGGAAATGCACGGATTGCACGTCGTGGTGGCCGGCGGGGCCATCGGGGGGTCGGCGGCGGCGCTGCTGCTCGCCCGCGCCGGCGCCCGCGTCACCCTGGTCGAGAAGGTCGCGCACCCCGCGGCCGTGGGCGCGGGCATCGGCCTGGCCGACAACGGCCTGGCCGTCCTGGAGTCAATCGGCCTGCTGCCGGCGCTCGAGGCCGTGGCCTGCCCGGTCGAGGGCGGCCGCGTCGTGGACGGCGAGGGCCGGCTCCTGCTGGCCCCGGACCAGGCGCCGCGCACCTGGATGGTGCGCCGCTCCGCGCTGCAGGCGCTGCTGCTCGACGCGGTGAGCGGCGAGCGCGGCATCACGGGGCACTTCGGGGCCTCCGTCGTGGACGCCACGCCGGGCGGCGCCGTGACCCTGGAGACCGGTGGGGCGCGCGAGACACTCCACGCCGACCTCGTCGTGGGCGCCGACGGCGTGCACTCGCGCGTGCGGGCGCACGGCGACTTCGGCGCGCGCGTCGCGCCGTCGGGCATCACCTACGTGCGGGCCATCGTGCCGGGCCCGCCCCTGCGCGCCGAGGAGGCGTGGACGGCCGCCGGTATCTTCGGCAGCTTCGCCGTGCCTGGCGGCACCTACGTCTACCTCTCGGCCGGCACCCGCGCCAGCCGCGCGGCCCTCGCGGCCGGGGACATCGACGGGTTCCGCCACGCCTGGAGCGAGGCGTACCCGGCGGCGGCCGGGCTGTTGATGCGCCTCAAGGCGTGGGACGACCTCGTCGTCTCCCCGGTGATGCGCGTCACGTGCCGGCGCTTCGTGGACGGCCGGCTCGTGCTCGTCGGCGACGCCGCGCACGCCATGGCGCCCAACCTCGGGCAGGGCGCCAACAGCGCGCTCGTCGACGCGGCCGTGCTGCTCGAGGAGATCCGCAGGGCCCGGGGGATGGACGCCGCGCTGGCCGCCTACGACCGCCGGCGCCGCCCCGCGGTGCAGGCGGTGGCGCGCCTCGCCGCGCGCCTCGGCCGGGTCGCCGAGCTCACCCACCCGGCGGCACGCTGGCTGCGCGACCGCCTGCTGCCGCCACTCGCGGCGCGGCTCGCGAACCCGGAGATGGCGAAGGTGGTGCTGCAGGAAGCGCCCAAGGCGTTACGGGCGATCGGGGGAGGGGGGGGCAGTGAGTAATCAAGAATCGAGAATTGAGAATCAAGAACGGAGGCGCGCTCGTGCTTTCCAAATTCTTGATTCTTGATTCTTGATTCTTGATTACTCACCGATCAGACATCGAGTTCCTCAGCCTCCTCCGCGCGCTCCATGATGAAGCGGAAGCGGGCCGAGGCGTCCTTGCCCATCAGCTCGTTGATGACGCGATCGGCGGCGAGCTGGTCGGCGATCTCGACGCGCAGGAGGCGGCGGGTGCGCGGGTTGAGAGTGGTCTCCCACAGCACCTTCGGCATCATCTCGCCGAGGCCCTTGAAGCGGGTGATCTCGGGGGTGGCGCGGCCGTTCTTGTTCCTGAGGATCTGCTCCTTCTGCGCCTCGTCCAGCGCCCAGAAGGTCTCCTTGCCGATGTCGATGCGGTAGAGCGGCGGCTGCGCGAGGTACACCTTGCCGGCGGCCATGAGCTGCGGCATGTGGCGGAAGATGAACGTCAGCAGCAGCGTCGCGATGTGGTTGCCGTCCGAGTCGGCGTCGGCGAGGATGATGATCCGCCCGTACCGCAGCCGGTTGATGTCGAAGCCCTTGCCGACACCGCAGCCGAGCGCCGTCACCAGGTCCGACAGCTCCTTGTTCTCGAGCACCTTGGCGGTGGACACGCCCTCGGTGTTCAGCACCTTGCCGCGCAGCGGCAGGATCGCCTGCCGCGCGCGGTCGCGGCCCTGCTTCGCCGACCCGCCGGCCGAGTCGCCCTCGACGATGAAGAGCTCGCTGCCGTTCGGGCCGGGGCTCGTGCAGTCCGAGAGCTTGCCCGGCAGGGTGAGCCGGCCGGCGGTCGGGCCCTTGCGCACGACCTCGGCCTGGGCCGCGCGGCTCGCCTCGCGGGCGCGGGCCGCCAGGATGATCCGGGCGACGATCGCCTCGGCGATCGACTGGTTCGAGTTCAGCCAGTGCTCGAGCGCCGGGCGCGCCATGCCGTCGACCGCCGAGAGCACCTCGGGGTTGTTCAGGCGGTCCTTCGTCTGGCCCTGGAACTGCGGCTCCTGGATGAAGATCGACAGGATGCCGGTGAGGCCCTCGCGGATGTCCTCCGCCGTCAGCGTCACGCCCTTCGGCGACAGGTTGTGCGTCTCGATGTAGTTGCGCACGGCCTTGCCGATCCCGGCGCGCAGGCCGTTCTCGTGCGTGCCGCCCGACCCGGTCGGGATGCCGTTGACGTAGCTCCGCAGGTGCTCGTCGGTGGCCTCGGTCCACTGCAGGGCGAGCTCGAGCCGGAGCCCGTTCTCCTTCTCCAGCGTGAACGGCACCTCGTGCACCGGCTTCGCGCCGCGCTCGCCGACGACCTTGCGCAGGTAGTCGACGAGGCCCTCGAGGTGCTGGTAGGTGACCTTCTCGCCGGTCACCTCGTTGTCGAAGGTGACCTTGACGCCCTTGTGCAGGTAGCTCGCGACCTCGAGGCGCTCGCGGATGATCGCGGCGTCGAACTCGATCTTCGGGAAGATCGTCGAGTCGGGGTGGAAGTAGACCGTCGTGCCGGTGCCGCGGGCCGGCCCGATCTTCTTCAGCGCGCCGACGGGCTTGCCCTGGCTGAAGCGCATCTCCCACTGGTAGCCGTCGCGCTTGACGGTCGCGACGAGGTCGCGCGACAGCGCGTTGACGACGCTCGCGCCCACGCCGTGGAGGCCCCCGGCCGTCTTGTAGTTGCCGGTCTCGAACTTGCCGCCGGCGTGGAGCACCGTGAAGATCACCTCGAGCGCGCTCTTCTTCGTCTTCGGGTGCGCATCCACCGGGATGCCCCGCCCATCGTCGGTCACGGTGAGCGAGGAGCCGTCCTTGTGCAGCGTCACGGCGATGGTCGAGGCGTGCCCGTTCATCGCCTCGTCGATGGCGTTGTCGAGGATCTCCCAGACGAGGTGGTGGAGGCCCGCGGACCCGACGCCGCCGATGTACATGCCGGGGCGCTTCCGGACCGGGTCGAGGCCTTCGAGGACGGTGATGTCTTTGGCGGTGTAGGTCGGCATCGGGCGCGGGAAATTCCGTGAAGGATTGTAACTTGGTATCATCCCGGCCCGATGGCTCGCCTGGGTCTGATCCTCGTCTGGGGCGTCGCCGGCACGCTCACCGTCGCGCTGGGGACCGCGAGCTACGTGCTGATGCGCTCGCCCACCGCCGAGCCGCAGGAGGCGCCCGAGCGGAGCCCGTTCTTCCGGCGCGACCGCAACCCGTGGGCGCGCTGGACCATCACCGAGCAGCTGTCGGCCCACCACGTGGCCGTGGCGACCGTCGAGACCCGCCACCTGGACGAGGCGATGGCCATCGCCCGCGAGATCATCGAGCCCATGCGCGGGCGCGCGTACTCGGAAATCGTGATCTACTTCCACCGGCCGGGCCGGCCCGACCCGCTGCCGCCGCGCAAGGTCCAGTGGACCCCGCACGACGGCTACGTGATCACGAACTACGAGGCGCCGCCGCCCTGACGCGGGCGGCCGGCGCCCGAGTGTCAGTCGGCGGCCTTCGCCTTCGGGTTCTTGCGGGCGGTCTTCGCCGTCTTCGCCGTCCTGGCGGTCTTCACCGCCTTCTTCGCGGCGGTCTTCCGCGCGCGCTTGGCCTTGGGCGCCGGCGCCTCGTCGCCCTCCCCGGGGGCCGCAGCCGGCTCCCCGGCGGGGATGGGCAGGTCAGCGGCCTCGTCGACGATGGCCTCGGGCTCGTCGTCCGGGAACTCCGGCAGGAGCGGCTTGTGGACGCGGCGGCCCTTGCCGCGGGCCGGCGGCTCGGCGGGCTGTTCGCCCGGCCGCAGGCGGTTGCCGATGTCATCCGGCAGGTCGTCCGGCACGGCCGCGGCCGAGTGGTCCGAAACGCCCGGGGTGACGGCGCCGGTCGAGAACACGCGGAGGCCGCCCTGGCGGTCGCGCTCGACGCGGAGCACGCCGTCGCGCTGGCAGGCGCGCATCAGCTCGACGATCGAGCCGTACTTCCGCTCGTCGAAGTCCGGCGTGGCCTGGCGCAGCAGCTGCTTCATCTGCCGCAGGTACATCGGCCAGCGCGGCGGGTTCGGCGGGTTGGCGAGCACGCGCTTCACCATGGCGACGCCCTCGGCGAGCACCGCGGGGTCGACGGGCTCGCGGTCGCCGCCGCCGCCACTGCGGCGGCCCTCGGCGCGGCCCGCGGCGCGGGCCTCGGAGACGACGGCAGCGGCCTCGGCGGCCGGCGCGGCGGCCTCGGCCTCACCGGGCGCCTCGGCGGCGGCGGGGGCCTCGGCGGCGAGCGCGGCGGCGCCCTCGGCGAGCTCGACGAGCGTCGAGCGGCCGGTGTGCTTCAGCGACACCAGGCCGCGCTTGGCGAGCTTCTCGGCGAAGTCGCGGAACGTGTTCGCGCCGTAGTCGCGCTCGGAGAACGACGAGTCGAGCTGGAGCAGCGTGCTCTTGAGCAGCCCGAGCTGCGGCGTGACCTCGCGGTCGACGAGCACCTTCATGGCGCGGCGGATGAGCGGCAGGGCCTGGTCGAGCGGGGCGGAGCCCGGCCCGGGCCCGGCGCCCGACCGCGCGCGCTCGGCGCCGCGGGCGCCCTTCGCGATGTTCTCGTAGGCGATGAACTCCGTGCAGTTCTTCTGCATCACCTGGCTGGTGAAGTTCCGGCCGCCGACGACGAACACCTTCTTGTCGTACTGCTTCAGCTTCTCCACCAGGGTGATGAAGTCGCTGTCGCCGCCGACGATGACGAAGGCGTTGATGTGGTCGTGGGTGAAGGCCATCTCGAGGGCGTCGAGGGCCAGGTTGATGTCGGCGCCGTTCTTGTCGCCGCCGGGCGTCGTCACGCGCTGCACGAGGCGCACCGCGTGGCTGGCCATGGTGCGCGCGTACTCGGCGCGCTTCCAGTCGCCGTAGGCGACCTTGGTGATGATTTCTCCCCGTTCCTTGACGGCCTCGAGGACGGCGCCCACGTCGAAGTGGAGGCCAAGCGTCGTCTTCACGCCGATTTCGACGTTGTCGAAATCGATGAACACGGCGATCTTCAGTTTCTGATCGGACATTCGGGTTCCTGAGCGGCCTCGGGAACCTGGGCTCGCGGCGTGCCGGCTCCCGGAAACGGGGAGCGGGCAGCGTCTTGGGCAAGCGCCCGGGGCGGGTCTGACCTTTCGAGTGGAGGGTCGGGACCGAGGCGGCAGGGGCCGCCCCGCTGGGGCGGCGCCAGGACCGCTCGAAACGGCCTGGCTCGAACCGACTCGGCCTTTAGTTGGGTCAAGTATAGCAGACCGGCCGTCGGCATGGCCGTTGCACTGATTGTCACGGGAGAATGAACATGGCAGCCGATCGTCTCATTTCGATGTCACTGGCCGCGGCACTCGCCGGCGCCCTCGTCGTCCTGCCGGGCCCGGTCCAGGCGGCGTCCCGGGTGGATTCGCTGCAGGAACCCTCGGTCAAGGCCCTCTACGAGGCCGGGAAGAACACCGAGCTGCTGCAGGCCGTCCAGGCCCGCCGCGAGGCCGGCAACGACGACCCCGAGGCCACGTATCTCGCCGCCCTGGCGTTCGAGCGCACCGAGAACACGGAAGGCGCCCGGAACGAGCTTGCCCACCTTCAGGACGTGGGCGACCAGGCCTGGCAGCTCATTGCCCAGGCCGAGGTGGCCCGGCTCGACGACAACAACGCCGCAGCCCGTGAGGCGGCCCGGCGCGCGACCGAGGCCAACAGCACCCACCCGTGGGCCCAGTACGAGCTCGGCCTCGTCGCCGCGCACATGAACGACTACGCCGCCGCCGCCCGCGCCTTCGAGCGCGCGCTCGAACTGCGGCCCGACCTCGCCTACGCGCACTACTACGCCGGCCAGGCCTTCCAGCGCGAGCGGAACCTCGGCAAGACCGCGGAGCACTTCCAGGCCTTCCTCAAGATGGCCCCCGAGGCCCCGGAGAGGCCGGCGGTGCTGGCGGTGCTGCGGACGTTGAAGTAGGGCGTCCGCAGCACCGCAATCAAGAATCAAGAATCAAGAAGTTAGAAGTTAGAAACAAAGAGGAACGGGCCGCGTGGAGCAAGACTCCAACGCGGCCCGTTCCTCTTCTGGTTCCTGGTGTGAGGGCTTCTTGATTCTGAATTCTTGATTCTCGATTACTCATCGAAGCCCTAGAAGATGTGCCCGATCCCGAAGTACCACCGGCCGGAGGACCAGGCGTTGGCGCGGCGGGCGTTGCCGACATCCAGCTCCGAGCCCGGGATGCCGAAGTCGATGCGGACGAGGGCGAAGGGCGTGTCGACGCGCAGGCCGAGGCCGTAACCCCACTTGAGGTCGCCGAGTGACGCGTCGGCGTTCTCGGGGAAGACGTTGCCGCCATCGACGAAGCCGACGCCGTGGAACCACCAGGCGATCGGGAAGCGGACCTCCTGGTTGAGGAGGATGAGCGCCTTGCCGCCCGACGCCTGCCCGAGGAAGTCGCGCGGGCCCAGCGCGTTCTCGCCGTAGCCGCGCACCGTCGTGCCGCCGCCGGTGTAGAAGCGCTCCTGGGGCAGCAGCGTCTCGTCGGCCCAGAAGGACCCGCCGAAGCCCGCGCGCGAGGCCAGCACGACGGGCCCCAGCTTGCGGAAGTAGTACTCCTGCACCGACAGCTTCGCGTTGCGGTAGTCGGACCCCAGCGCCTCGGCCGCCTGGTCCCAGGTCGTCGAGAAGAACCAGCCGCCGGTCGGGTTGAACGGGTCGTTGCGCCTGTCGGCCAGGAACGCGGCGTTCACGCGCGCGATGTTCACGGTGATGTCGAGCGGGAACGGATCGTCCGGCGCCGGCGCGGGGTCGAACGTGCGGCTGCGCTCGAAGCGGTAGCCGTAGGACACCTGCAGCCCGCGCCCCCGCTGCCACCGCTGCTCGGTCGCGATCGTCCGCTTGTCGGTGACGAACTGCACCAGGTCGTCGACGCGCAGCTCCTCGCTCGACACCTCGCCGTAGAGGGTCGTCGAGGCGGGCAGGCCGATGAAGGTGGGCGTCTGGACGAACGTCCGGGCGGTCCAGCGGTCGCGCTCGTAGCGTCCGGAGATGCCGGCCCCGATCGCGCGGCCCAGCAGGTTCTGGTTCTGCAGGTCGCCCGTGATCCCCAGGCTCTGGGCGCGCGTCGTCACGCCGTCGGACTCGTCCACCCGCTCGTCGTTGAACTGGAGACCGTAGCGGAAGCGCCAGGTCGGGTATTCCACGACCGTGACGACGGCGCGGACGGGCTCGACGCCTGGCGCGGTATCGGCGTCCGGCGTGAGCGGCTGCGCCTCGATGTCCACCTGCCGGAAGACGTTCGTGTCGTAGAGGCGCTTGCGCGCCTGGCCCCACTCGGCGAGGTTGACCGGGTCGCCGGGGTGGAGCTTGAGGGCGCCGGCGATGACGCCCTCGCGGGTCCGGGTGGCGCCGCTCGTCGTCACCTCGCGGAGGACCTGCTGCAGCCCCTCCTCGACGGCGTAGCGCACGGCGACGGTGCCGGCGGCCTCGTCGATCGCCGACCGCACGTCGACGCGGACCGCGTTGAAGCCGCGCGAGCGGTACGCGCGCTCGATGCGCCGCGCGCCCGCCTCGAGGCCGGCGGCGTCGTACTGGTCGCCCGCCTTGAGCCCGGCGGCGTCGCGCACGAGGCCCTCGCGCGCCGCGTCCACGCCCTGGAGCGCCACCGCGCCGAGGACGAACCGGGGGCCCTCGACCACCGTGATCGGCAGCACGCCGACCCCGTCCTCCACCCGCGGCGCGTCGGCGGCCGTCACGGTCGCCGTGAGGAAGCCCGTCGAGCGGTAGAACGCCTGCACGGCGTCGGCGATGGTCCCGGGCTCGAGCCACGCCTCGGCGCCGAGGCCCGCCCGCTCGACCGCGGTCTCGAGCCGGCTGGACGGGACCGCCTGGTTGCCCGAGAAGCGGAGCTCGCGCCGGCTCACCGTGGCGCCCGGCGCCACCTCCACGCGAATCACCTTGCGCGCCGGCGTCTCGGTCACCACCGCGGCCGTCACGGTGCTGCCGACGATGTCGTCGGCGAGGAGGTGGCGGGCCACGCGCGACTCGAAGTCGCCGAGCAGGAACTGGTCGAAGATGGTCCGCGTCCAGGCCTCCTCGAGCTCGTCGCGCAGGCTGTCTGGCGCCAGGTAGCCGGCGAACTCGACGGTGGCGAGCGGCCCCCGCGTGACCTCGTACTCGAGCGACACGGTCCCCGCCGCGTCGTCCTCGTCGCGCGTGGCGCGCACGCGCGCCTCGAGGTAGCCCGCGTCCCAGTAGTGGTGGCGGAGCCTGTCGATGTCGCGCTGCCAGTCGAAGAAGTTGAAGCGGTCGCCCTCGGTCAGCCCGAGCAGGCGCATGAGCGCCGCCTCGGGCTCGCCGGGCTCGCCCGAGATCGCGATCGCCGAGACGCGGAGATCGGGCTCGTCGGCCGGCACGGTCGTGCCGCCGCCGCCGAAGGTGATCTCGTGGCGGACGTCCATCAGCCGGTCGCCGCTGCCGAGCGAGACGCCGCGCAGCTCGATGTTGCGCCGCGGCCGGTAGGCGACGATCGCCGAGAGGTCGCCGCTGTTCCGCAGGCTCTGGGAGAGCGTGACCTCGACGTCGGGGCGCACGCGCTTGGACAGCGTGAGGCGCGTCGAGGGGTCGGCCTCCGTGGCCAGCTGCCCCGGGTCGGCGCGCACGGTGGCCTGGCTGAACCCGCGCTCGACCCGGAGCGAGTCGAGGCCGACCGCGCGGCCCGTGCTGCCGAGCAGCTCCGACGAGAGCAGCGCCGCGGCCTGCCCGCCGTTCACGCCGCCGGTGCCGCCGAGGAGCCGCTGGTAGATCTCCTCGTCGCCCATCGTCGGCTCGGTGGTGTTCTGGACGTCCACCGTCAGCTGGTCCGGCGTGCCGCTCAGGCTGAGCGTGATGTCGTCGCCGGCGCTGCGGGTCGTGAGCTGGAGGTCGAGGTCGGGCTGGATGCGCGTCGGGTCGGTGAACGAGATCGTGCCCCGCTCGATCTGCATCGTGTTGCCCGCCAGGTACACCTGCCCGCCCTCCTCGAGCGAGAGGCGGCCGGTCAGGCCCGGGTTGGCCGCGGTGCCGACCACGCGCACCGCGGCGCTGCCCTCGAAGCGGCCGTAGTTGTTGTCCACGAGGGCGTTCTGCACCGTGACGACGAAGATGTTGAGGCGCAGCGACTCGAGCGCCGACCGCTCGCCGACCGTCCGCGTCTCCGTGCGGTTGGCGGTGGCGAGCGCGGCCAGGCTCAGGTTCTCGCGGTACGAGCTGCGCTCGATGCGGACGTCGCCCGTCAGCAGCCAGCCGGCGCCGCCCGCCTCCGGCGCCAGCGTGAGCAGCCCGTCCGCCTCGCTGCGGAGCCCCGACGGGTACTCGAGCGCGACCCGGCGCAGCTCGGTGATGAGCTGTCCGCCGGTCGGCGCGCCGCCGTCCATCGTGAGCGCGCCGTCGAAGCGGATCGAACCGCCGTTGGCCATGCCGGAGAGGCCGCCGAAGCCGACGCGGTTGCCGCTGAGCGTGATGGGACCGGAGAGCGCGCTGATCGCGAAGCGCGGGTCGCGGATGGCCAGCTCGGCGTCCCGCAGCGTCACGCGTCCGTCCACCGCCGGCGCGTCGGTCGTCCCGCCCACCCGCACGTCGAGCTCGGCGCTCCCGCCCGTGGTCGTGTCCGGCAGGAAGGCGGAGAGGATCCGCAGGTCGGCCGTGCCCGACGCCGAGAGGTCGAGGGCCGGCGCGCCGCCGGCCGCGAGGTCCACCGTGCCCGCGAGGGCAATGGGATGGCTCCCGATGGTCCACGCCGCCTCGTCGAGCGTGATGACGCCGCCGGCGAGCGACAGGCGCACCGGGCGGACGGGGGTGGCGTCGACGCCGGCGAGCGTGAACGCCGCCTCGTCGAAGGTCACGCGCGCGTCGACCGACTCGAGCGACGTGCCGCGGATGTCGGCGTCGAGCGTCGCCGAGACGCGGCCGCTCATCCGCCGGCGGGTCTGCTCGTCCAGCCACGGCGCCAGCGCGGCCTGGGTGAGGCCGGTCACGCGGAGGCGGGCCTGCCCCCGGTCCGCCGACGCGCCCGTGGCGCTGCCCGTGAGGAGCGCCCGGGGAATCGTCGCGGTCCCGTCGAGGCCCCCGTCCTGCCACCGGCCGGTCAGCGTCGTGACGCTGAGCGCAGCGCCGTCGAACGTCGCGTCGATGGCGAGGTCCTCGACGGGCGGCACGTTCACCCACGACAGGCGCCCGCCGGTCACCCTGAGCGTCGCGCGGGCGCTCTCGATGCCGGTCGTCGACACCCAGTGCGCGGCGAGGTGCCCATCGAGATCCAGGGCGCCCGGCGCGCCGAGCGCACGGCCCATGCGCGCGAGCTCGGACAGGTCGCCGTCGAAGCTGGCCGTCAGCGGCCGGCCCGTGTCGGCGCCCACGACGCCGCTGGCCGAGAGGCGGCCGGCGCCGACGGCGAGGTCGAGCCGCTCGACCGTGGTGGTCGCCGGCGTCCAGTCGACCGTCGCCGGCGACGTGAGGCGGACGGGCAGGCCGCCGACGAGCGCGTCGACCTTCTGCAGGTCGACGTGGACAGCGGCGTCGGTCGTGTCCTCGACGGTGCCCGTCGCGGAGGCCGTCAGGCTGAGCGTGCCCGTCACCTCGCCCTCGCGGAGGCCGCCGAGCGTGGCGACCGGCTCGAGCGCCAGCGCATCGAGCGTCGCCGAGAGGTCGTAGCGGTACGGCGCCGCGGTGCCGACGGTCCCGGTGATGGCGGCGCCGAGCTGCGGGACGTCGCCCGTCAGGCGCGCCGTGGACCCCTCGAGCACCACGCCGACCGTCCCCCGCTGCACGAGGTCCTCGAACGCGCCGCCCACCAGCTCGAAGCCAACGGTCCCCTCACCGCGCGGGTCGTCGAGCGTGCCGGCGCCCGTGAAGGCGAGGTCGAACGTCGCGCGGGTCGTCTCGCCTTCGAGGACGATGCCGTCCCAGGTGAGGGCCTTGCCGGTGAGGTCGGCCTGGTAGCGGCCGGAGTCCCAGTCGTAGGCCGCCGTGCCCGTGAGCGCCCCGCCGCCCTCGGACAGGCGAAGCGCCGTGAGCTCCACACGCGTGCCCGTGATCCTGGCGCGCGCCGACAGCTCGTCGATCGGCTGGTCCGCGAACGAGAGACCGGCGCCGTCGAGCGCGACGTCGATCGCCGGCGCCGCGGGCGAGCCGCCGAGCCGCGCCGTGGCCTGGAGCGGCCCCTCGAGACGGTAGCCCTCCGGCAGGGCCGCCTGGAAGTCGGCGGCGGCCGGCGCGTCGAGGCGCAGCGTCCCGCCGAGCGCGCCGGCGTCGAGGTCCACGTGGACGTCGCCGCGCAGGCGCGCGCGGCCGACGTCGAGCGCGAGCGAGGGGACGTCCACCCTGTGTCGGGAGGCCTCGACGCCGGCGTCGACGCGGATGTCGCCGCCGAGCGCGTCGAGCGCGAGACCGCGGCCCGTGACCGTCGCCGACACGCGGGGGTCGTCGAGCCGGCCGGCGAGCGTCGCCTCCGCCGAGAGCGGGCCGTGGCCGCCGGCCACCGCGTCGGGCAGCGCCAGGCCGAAGGCGCCAGCCAGGCGCGCGAGCTCCCCGAGGTCGCCGGCCTTCGCGTCGGCTCGCCCCTGGAGGGTCGAGGCCATCGGGTCGCCGGCGTCGAAGGCCCCTTCGGCCACGCCGCCGATGGACGTGCCGCCCGACCGGTGCCGGTGCTCGGCGCGCCAGCGCCCGCCGGACACGCGCGCGTCGAGCGTCCCGGAGACCGGGACGAGGCCGCGGCCCGGCGCGGCGGTCGCGCGGTTGGTGACGGCGGCGCTCGCGATCCGCGCCGCGGGCGAGAGCTGGACCTCCGCCGTGCCCTCGATGCGCGCGCCGATGGGCCCCGGCTCCGCGCCCGAGAGCCTGTAGAGGACGCGCGGGTCGAGCCCCGACCACCGCGCGGCATAGCGCGGCGCGCCATCCTCGCCGAACGGCTGCGCGAAGGTCACGTCGATCGTGCCGCCGCTGGCGGGCGAGACGGTGACGCCGTCGCCGGAGACCGCGCCGGGCGTCAGGCGGACGTCGCCGTCGATCGACAGGTCCTGCTCGCCACCGACCGCGATGCCGGACGAGCGCACGTGCGCGGCGAGGACGAACGCGTCGACGGCGTCGGTGAGCGTGCCCTCGAGCGAGACGGGCCCGCTGATGGCGACCGGCAGGTCCGGCGCCCACGCGACCGCGCGCGCGAGGTCGGCGGTGCCGTCGAGGGTCAGGTCGAAGCGCGGGTCGTCGAGCACGCGCAGCACGCGGCCCTTCACGGCGAGCGTCGCCTCGTCCGTCCTGAGCGTGACGTCCTGCAGCGACACGTCCGACCCGTCGAAGGCGAGCCGCGCGTCGATCGGGGCGGCCCGCAGCGTGCGGCCGTCCACCGTCACGGTGACGCCGCCGTCGATGCCGAAGGCACCGCTGACGCCCTCGAAGACACGAATGAGGTGGTACTCGAGGTCGGCGCGGATGCCTCGGGCCTCGACCGCGATGCCCGCGGCGGGATCGCGGTAGGTGAAGTCGAGCCCGGCCACCTCGACGCCTCGCAGGTCGAGGCGGGCGGGCGTGGGACCCGGCGGCTCGCCGGGACCCGTCGACGGCGGGAGGTTCAGGGCGCCGTCCGCGCCGCGGACGAACGTCAGCTGCCCGCCGGTCACCGCCACCGAGGCCAGCGCGAAGCGTCCCGCGAACACCGAGAGCGGCAGGCGGACCTCGACGCGGTCGGCCGCGAAGAACGGCTGGTCAGCGTGCGCGGGCGCCGCGAGGCGGGCGCCGCGGAGGGTGACGCGGCGGGTCAGCAGGTTGTAGGAGAAGGCGTCGGCCTGCAGGTCGAGGCCGAACCGGCTGGACAGCTCCGACTGGGCCCTGGTGAAGATCTGGCCCCGGACGGGGGGCAGATGGAGCAGGAGCAGGACGGCGGCCAGCAGTGCCACCGCCGAGGCGGCCAGGATGGCCAAACGCCTCGGTGTCCGCCCCTTCACCACTCGATCTTAGCAATCGCGGCCCCAAATGTCCGGCTGGGGCCCCGAAGACTCCCATTTGGAGGCCCGTTTCGGCTACCATCTGCCGGAGGAGGATCTGTTCAATGTCATTCAGGATCGCGCTCGCCGCGAGCCTCGCCGTCGCCCTGGCGGCCACCGGCCTCACCGGCCTGGCCCAGGCGCCCGTCGAGCTCAAGGTGGGAGACACCGCGCCGGCCTTCACGCTGAAGGCCTCCGACGGGAAGACCTACAGCCTCGCCGACTTCAAGGGGAAGAGCGCCGTGGTGCTCTCGTGGTTCCCCAAGGCGTTCACCGCCGGTTGAACGGCCGAGTGCCAGTCGCTCCGTGAGAGCGGCGATCTCATCCGGCAGTTCAACGCCCAGTACTTCATGATCAGCGTGGACACCCTCGAGGAGAACACCGCGTTCGCCCAGAAGGAGAGCGCTGACTTCCCCATCCTCGCCAACCCCGAGAAGGACGTGGCGGAAGCCTACGGCGTGCTGCGGAAGCTGCAGAGCGGCGCATCGGTGGCCAACCGCTGGACGTTCTACATCGGCGAGGACGGCAAGATCCTCCACATCGACAGGGCGGTGAAGCCAGCGTCCTCCGGGCCGGACATGGTCAAGATGCTGGGCGAGCTCGGCGTCGACAAGCGGCAGTGAGGGCGCCCCGGTAGGGGCGGGGCGGGTTGGGCCAATCGGCCCTTCCCCCCGGACCCGCTCCGCTCCGCACCGAGATTGCAGATTGCAGATTGACGATTGCAGATTGACGATTGAGGAACTGGGGCAACCCGGCCAATCCGGCCAAAGCCCCCAATCTTCAATCTGAGATCTGCAATCTGAAATCCGGATTCCCTCCCGTATGACCGCCGTCATAGCGCCGGCGCGGTCCCGGAGCCACCATCGGAGACAACGAGGTCCCCGATGTCCCGCGCCTACGCCAAACGCCCGCCCAGCCAGATCGCCCTGCTCCGCCACGGCGTGCAGGCCGCCTTCCTGCTCCTCAACCTCTGGATCGGCGTCCGCTTCTACTTCTGGGTCCGCTACTTCGAGAACGGCGGCCTGACGGCCTACGTGCCGCGGCCGGCCGGCGTCGAGGGCTGGCTGCCCATCGCGGCGCTGATGAACCTGAAGTACCTGGCCGTGACGGGCCTCGTGCCCGACATCCACGCCGCCGGCATGTTCCTGCTCATCGCGTTCCTGGGGATCTCCTTCCTGTTCCGGAAGGCGTTCTGCAGCTGGCTGTGCCCGATCGGGACGCTGTCGGAGTGGCTGTGGCAGGGCGGGCAGGAGCTCTTCGGCCGCAACCTCCGCCTGCCGCGATGGGCGGACATCGCGCTCCGCTCGCTGAAGTACATCCTGCTCGGCCTGTTCGCGTGGGTCATCGCGCGGATGTCGGCCGAGGAGCTGCACGGGTTCCTCGCGAGCCCGTACGGGCTCGTCGCCGACGTCAAGATGCTCGACCTCTTCCGCGAGGCCGGGCGCACGACCATCCTGGTCCTCTCCTCGCTCGTCGTGCTGTCGGTGGTGACGAAGAACTTCTGGTGCCGCTACCTGTGCCCGTACGGGGCGCTGATGGGGCTGGTGTCGATGCTGAGCCCGCTCGGCATCACGCGCGACCCCGTGTCGTGCATCGACTGCGGCAAGTGCGCGAAGGCGTGCCCGTCGCTGCTGCCGGTCGACCGCGTGCTGACCATCCGCTCGGCCGAGTGCACGGGGTGCCTCACCTGCGTCACCGCCTGCCCGGTCAGGGACGCCCTCGAGATGCGCACCGTCCGCCGCCGCCTCGTCCCCGCGTGGGCCATGGCCGTCGGCATCGCCGTCCTCTTCGTCGGCGTGGTCGGCTTCGCGAAGGCGATGGGCTACTGGGAGCCGTCGATGCCCGAGCAGGTCTTCTTCGACCTCATCCCGCGCGCCGCGAGCTTCGCGCACCCGCGCTGACAGGGAATCGGCCACAGAGACACAGGGGCACAGAGCAAGCACAGAGAATGCCCGGGTAACGGCTTCGCCGTGGGACACGGAGATGAGATGAAGCGGCTGGCTGCTACCTAGCGTGGTAGCTTGCGCTCCACAAACGGAGTGTCGCTCTGCGGAAACAGAGCACTCAAGAAGGAGCAGCCAGCCATGGTCTATGGTGCCAT
>JBFWOG010000013.1:0-133959 GCA_050250645.1 Vicinamibacterales bacterium | reverse complement strand
CTAGAACCGGATGCGCAGGTCGGCGACGAGCGGCAGGTGATCGCTCGCCACCATGGCGAGCCGGCTCCGCGGCAGCTCCACCTTCACGACCTCGACGTGCCCCTCGTAGTAGATGTGGTCGAGGTGCAGGATGGGGAAGAAGCCGGGGTAGGTGCGGCGCCGGCTGATGTGCTGGCGGAGGTCCACGCTCTGCAGGCGCTCGGCGAGGACGTCGGTCGCGAGCCCCCGGGCCCACTCGTTGAAGTCGCCGAGCACGACCTTCGGCCCCACGACCCGGCGGTCGTGGACCACGGTCGCGAGGCGCCGCGCCTGGTACCGCCGCTCGAGGAGCGCGGTGCCGAGGTGGACGTTGTAGAGGTGGAGTGAGTGCTCCTCGTCCACGACGAGCTCGACGCGCTGGCAGGCGCGCGGCTCGCAGGTCTTCCACGACAGGTCGTACTGCGCGTGCTGGCGGATCGGGAAGCGGCTCAGCACCACATTCCCGAACAGCGCCGACCGCACGTGCCGGGTCGGCGCCATGACCCAGCCCATGCCGAGCGAGGCCCCGAGCGAGGCCGCCTGCCCGGGGCGGAGGGGGCTCGCCCCGACCACCTCCTGCAGCGCCACCACGTCCGCGTCGATGCCGGCGAGCACCGCCGCGATGCGCTCCGGCCGCGTGCGCCCGTCGAGCCCGCGGCAGCGATGTATGTTGTAGGTGGCGACCCGGACGGTCCGGGTCTTGCGCCCGTCATCTTGCGGCATCCGCGTTGATGTCCTAGTCTAGCTTCTCAGGTTCGTCAGGTTCGTCAGGTTCGTCGGGTTCCGCGCCGTGTGGGTTGCCCGCCCGGCGGCCCCTGAGCGAACCTGCGGCGCCGACGAACCAGCGGAACCCGAATCCCTGACGAACCCGTCGAACCTGACGAACCCGTCGAACCTGACGAACCCGTTGTAGCTGTCGAACCCCGGAGCCCCCATGACCCGCCTCGAAAGCGAGCGCGAGCTGACCTGTCCCTGTTGCGGCGCGGTCCTCGTCGTGGACCTCAACCTCGGCCGCATCGTCGAGCACCGGGACCCCCCGGGGGCGGAGAAGCCCGAGCTGTCCGACGCCCAGCGGATCCTCGCCGACGAGGCCGCGCGCCGCGAGGCGATCTTCGAGCAGTCGTTCCAGAACGAGCAGAACAAGGGCGACGTCCTGTCGAAGCGCTTCGAGGAGGCGCTCAAGCAGGCCAAGAAGGAGCCGGTCTCGCGCCCCCTGCGCGGCTTCGACCTCGACTGAGGCCGGCCGCGGCTCACCGGAACTCCGCCGGCAGCGGCGTCCACGTCTCCCGCCCGGCGAAATACCGCCACGGCTTCCGCCCGCCGTGGGCCGCCCGGTAGGCCACGTAGCGCGCGTGCAGGCGCCTGTAGCGCGCCTCCGCCATGCGGAGCGGCCGGTGCGGCCAGTCGATCAGGAGCCGCTCCACCTTCCAGACGTTCCGCTCCGAGAACCGCCAGTCGTACGCGCCGAGCGCCTCGTCCAGGTTCGCGGCGCCGTACCCGATGATGCGCCCCGTGTAGTCCACGTAGCCGTCCATGTAGCTGCGGGCCAGCGCCCGCAGGCTCGGGAAGACGGCGCGGCGCCCGTGCAGGCCCGGGTCGCGCGACCGCGCCACCGAGCCCCAGCGCCCCGCGCGCTGGTAGACGAAGATCACGTGGTCGAGCCGGTCCACCGACTCGAGGCTCATGACGAGCGGCGGGTAGCCATGCTGCTCGAGGACGACGGCGGCGAAGAGCGCGGCCTCGAGGCAGTGCGCCCGGTGCTCGCGGACGACGGGCCGGAACGAGCGGAGGGTCTCGCCGTCCGTCTCGGTGTTGTAGGGGAGCCGGTTCAGCCAGCGCTGGACGGCCAGGGGCGTCCGGAGCCTGTCGACCAGGCGCCGCTCGGCCGGCGTGAAGCGGGACCGATCAGGAGCCGGCAAGCGCGTGCGTCAGGTCGGCGACGACCTGCTCGGGCGTCCACTCGTTGCCGTCGCGGATGGCGATCACGCGGCCGTCGGGACCGATCGTCGCGGTCCGGAGGTTGTGCGTGATGGTGCCGTCCGCCTCGCGGATGACGTTGACCCCGAAGGCGGCGGCGAAGCGATCGACCGCGTCGCGGGGCGCGGTGGCGAAGTGCCAGACCGCCGGGTCGGCGCCGAGCGAGGTCGCATGGGCGCGGAGCCGCGCCGGCGTGTCGGTGTCGGGATCGAAGCTCACCGAGAGCAGGCGCACGCGCCCGGCGAGGGCCGGGGTGTCGGCGACGGTCCGCTGGATCTCGGCGAAGCGCCGGTCCATCAGCGGGCAGAACTGCGGCAGCGGGCAGCTCGTGTAGATGAACGTCACGGCGACGGCGCTGCCGCGGAAATCCGCGAGGCCGACCGGCTGCCCGTCCGAGCCCTCGAGGGCCGTGACCGGGGCCTCGTCGCCGGGCCGGAGGACGGTCACGCCCGAGGCGGGCGTCGCGGGCGGCGGCGTGTCGGGCAGGGGCGCCGACCCGGTCTTCGTGACCGAGGCGATCCAGGCCTCGGTGGGCGCGACCATGAGCTGGGCGACGACGAGGTCGCCCGGCGCCACCTGGTCGAGCAGGGCCGCGTCGCGCACCTTGAAGGGCATCGTCATGCCCGGCATGAAGTTGGGGATGTCCTGGTGCTTGATGAGGATCTCGCGGGACTCGGCCCGCACCGCGAGCACCTGGCCGGTGAGTTCGTACTGCTTCGCGCCGCCGCCGCAGGCTGCCGCCGCCACGAGCACGAGCGCAGCCACCACGAGCGGAGGGCGGGCGCCGAAGGCCATACGGCCAATCTACCACGAGCCCGCGGGCGTGGCCCGCGGGTGGGTCTGCTATACTGCGCCGCCACGGGGGCGCCTGGCGCCCGCCGTGCCAGGCCGCGGGACGGCGCGCCCCGCCTCGCCCCGCCCCGACCCGCCCGGCGCGCCAGACAGGACGAGCGCCGTGATCCGGATCGGCACCTCCGGCTACAACTATCCCGAGTGGAAGGGCAGCTTCTATCCGGCGGACCTCGCCGCGTCGAAGATGCTCGCCTATTACGCGACGCGGCTGTCGACGGTCGAGATCAACTACACCTTCTACCGGATGCCGACGCCGAAGATCACGGCGGGGTGGGCGGCGCAGGTGCCCGAGGGCTTCTGCTTCACGCTGAAGGCGCCGCGCCGCATCACGCACGACCGGCGGCTCCGGGACGTCGCCGACCCCGTGCGGGCGTTCGTGACCGCCGCCGCGGAGCTCGGGCCGCGCCTGGGCGCGCTCCTCTTCCAGCTGCCTCCCAACTTCAAGCGCGACCTCGCGGTGCTGGACGGCTTCCTGGAGACCCTGCCGCCGAAGGTGACCGCGGCGTTCGAGTTCCGCCACGACTCGTGGCTGGACGAGGAGGTCTACGCGCGGCTGCGCGCCCGGAACCTGGCGCTCTGCGTCGCCGACAGCGAGACGCGCGCCACGCCCGTCATCGCGACGGCCGACTACGCGTACCTGCGGCTGCGTGACGAGGGCTACACCGACGAGGACCTCCGGCGCTGGGCCGGCGAGATCCAGCGGCTCGCGGCGGACGCGACCGACGTGTACGTCTATTTCAAGCACGAGGACGCGGGCAAGGGCGCGCAGTTCGCGGAGCGGGTGACGGCGTTGCTCGACGCGGCCGGGTGAGCGGACGGGCGGGCCGGGCGCGAACCGGATAAGATGCGGGTTCATGCAGCGCAAGGAGCTCACTCTTCGCGGCCTCGTCCTCGGCGCGCTCCTCACGACGGTCTTCACCGCGGCGAACGTCTACCTCGGCCTCAAGGTCGGCCTGACGTTCGCCTCGTCCATCCCGGCGGCCGTCATCTCGATGGCGATCCTGAGCCTGGTGCGGGACTCGTCGATCCTCGAGAACAACATCGTCCAGACGGTCGCGTCCGCGGCGGGCACCCTGTCGGCGATCATCTTCGTCCTGCCCGGCCTGGTCATCGTCGGCTGGTGGACGGGCTTCCCGTTCTGGCAGTCGTTCCTGATCTGCGTCAGCGGCGGCATCCTGGGCGTGCTGTTCACGATCCCGCTCAGGCGCGCGCTGGTCACGCACTCCGACCTGCCGTATCCCGAGGGCGTCGCGGCCGCCGAGGTGCTCAAGGTGGGCTCCGGCACGCGCGGCGAGGCCGGGGATGCGGGCGAGGCGCGCGAGGGCCTCACGGCGGTGGTGTTCGGCGCGGTGGCGTCGGGCGGGCTCGCCGTGGTGAGCGCGACCCGGGTGGTGGCCGGCGGGCTGTCCGGCTTCTTCCGCCTGGGCAGCTTCGGCGCGAGCGGCTACGACATCGCGTGGTCGCTGGCGCTCTTCGGGGCGGGGCACCTCGTCGGGCTCTCGGTGGGGATGGCGATGCTCGCCGGGCTCGCGATCGCGTGGGTGGGCGCGGTGCCGATCCTGACGCACCTGCAGCCGCTGGCGGCGGGCATGGACTTCGCGGCGCACGCCGAGGACATCTGGCGCAACCAGGTCCGGTTCATCGGCGCCGGCACGATCGGCGTGTCGGCGATCTGGACGCTCGTCACGCTGGCGAAGCCCGTGCTCGGCGGCCTCGCGTCGACCATCGCGTCGTCGCGCGCGGCGGTCACCGACGACCAGCGGGACCGCGACCTGCCGGCGAGCTGGATCATCGGCCTCACGGTGGCGTGCCTGCTGGTGTCGGGCTGGCTCAGCTTCACCTTCGCGGCCGCGACGGCGCTCGCGCCGGACGCCGGGGTGCTGACGGCGATCGCGGTGCCGTTCGTGTTCCTCGTCGGCTTCCTGATCGCCGGCGTCTGCGGGTACATGGCCGGCCTCATCGGCGCGTCCAACAGCCCGATCTCCGGCATCGGGATCCTCGCGATCGTGATCTCGGCGTCGGTGCTGTCGATGGCGATGCAGCCCGCGCCCGACCTGCGGCCGGTCTACGTGGCCTTCGCGCTGTTCATCACGTCCATCGTGTTCGCGTGCGCCACGATCTCGAACGACAACCTCCAGGACCTGAAGACCGGGCAGCTCGTGGGCGCGTCGCCGATGAAGCAGCAGATCGCGCTCATCGTGGGCGTCGTGGCGGGCGCGTCGGTCATCCCGCCGATCCTGAACCTGCTGGCGCGCGCCTACGGCTTCGCCGGCGCGCCCAACCTGGACGTCGTGTCGCAGAACCCGCTGCCCGCGCCGCAGGCCACGTTGATCTCCGCGCTCGCGCAGGGCGTGATCGGCGGCGACCTCAACTGGACGATGATCGGCATCGGCGCGCTCGTCGGCGTGGGGCTGATCCTGCTCGACGCCGGGCTCGGCGCGGCGAAGAAGCTCCGCCTGCCGCCGCTGGCCGTCGGCATCGGGATCTACCTGCCGATGTCGGCCACCTTCGCGGTGGTCGTCGGCTCGATCGTCGGGCACTGGTACAACGGCCGCGCCGCGGCGACGCGCGACCCGGGCCGGTCCGAGCGCCTGGGCACGCTCGTCGCCTCGGGCCTGATCGTGGGCGAGAGCCTGTTCGGGGTGCTCAACGCCGGGCTGATCGTCGCCTTCTCGAGCGACGCGCCCATCGCCCTGGTGTCGGCCGGCTTCGCGCCGGCCGCGCTGCTGGGGCCGGTCGCCTTCGTCGGCCTGGTGGCGTGGCTGTACTCGTGGATGCTGGGGCGGACCCGGGTCTAGTGGACCGTAACGGCTGATTCAGTCTGGCGGCGGCAGGGCGTCGTCCGAACGTCGCCGCGGGTGGTCCCTCGTCGGTGAAGACGGCCGGTCAGTCGTTGGCGGCGCCGGGCGCGCCGGCGCCCGGCGCCGCCAGGTGCCCGCCGACGAAGTCGATCACCGTCGCCTCGGCCCAGTAGCCGTCGTCGTCGCCGGCGGGGCCGGGTTCGGCCACGAAGCCGCAGTGGCCGCCGAAGGGCGTGATGACGGTGGTGACCCGGGGGTTGTCGGCGAGCGCCGGCGCGTGGAAGGGCCCCGGCGGGACGAAGGGGTCGTCGGCGGCCGTGATGACGAGCGCGGGGACGGCGATGCGGCCGGCCACGCGCAGGGCGCTGGCACGGTGGTAGTAGTCGCTGGCGCCGTCGAAGCCGTGGTGCGGCGCGGTGTAGCGCTCGTCGAACCGGCGGATCGACCAGATGCGCCAGAGGCCGTCGAGGTCGAACGCGCCCGGCCAGGCCCTGGCCTTGCGGCGCATGCGCTGCTGCAGCCCCCGGCAGAAGTTCCACTCGTAGATGCGGTTCTCGGGCCGCTCGATGGCCTGGACGCAGGTCTCGAGCTCCAGCACCGGCGAGACGGCGGCGACGGCGCGCAGCCAGGCCGGGTGGCGGTCGCCGAACTCGCCCGCGAGCTTGAGCGCGAGGTTGCCGCCGAGCGAGTAGCCGGCGACGGCGAAGCGGTCGAGGCCCCCGGCGGCGAGCTGCTCGAGGACCGCGCGCGGGTCGGCGGTGAGGCCGGAGTGGTACAGGCGGGGCGTCAGGTGCTCGGTCCCGCCGCAGTTCCGCTGGTTGAGCCGGACGACGTTCCAGCCGCGCCGCCACGCCTTCTCGGCCATGCCCCGCACGTAGTGCGCGTCGCTCGACCCCTCGAGCCCGTGGAGGAGGAGGACGGTGGGCCGGGCGCCCCGATCGGCCTGCCAGTGGCAGTGCGCCAGGACGCGGGTGTCGGCGTCGGTCTGGAACAGGCGCGCCTCGGGCGCGGGCAGGCCGGGGAAGCGCCGCGGGCGGCCCCAGGCGTACAGCGTCATGCGGTGGCCGCCGGCCCAGCGGGGCAGCGGGATGTACGCGGGAGTCAATCGCGTAAACTTTAGCATCTTCGCCCCACGGACTCGTACCCCAAGGAGGTCAGGTTCCATGCGCTCTATGTGCACGATGATCGTTCTGGCGCTGGCGTTCGCGCTGCCGGCGTCTCCCGCCCTCGCCCAGGCGTCCCGCGCCGACGCCCTCAAACAGGAAGCCGCCGAGCTCGTCGAGGGCCGCGCGAAGCTGGTCCAGGAGATGGTGGACTCGGTGTTCAGCTTCGGGGAGCTGGGCTTCCAGGAGTTCGAGACCTCGAAGTACCTCACCGGGATCCTCGAGCAGAACGGCTTCACCGTCGAGCGCGGGGTGTCCGGCATCCCGACGGCGTGGGTCGCGCGCTGGGGGTCGGGCAAGCCCGTGATCGCGCTCGGGTCCGACATCGACGGCATCCCGCAGGCGTCGCAGAAGCCGGGCGTCGCGTACCACGACCCGATCATCGAGGGCGCGCCCGGGCACGGCGAAGGGCACAACTCGGGCATGCCGCTCAACATCGCGGCGGCGCTCGCCGTGAAGGCGATCATGGAGCGCGAGAAGCTCCCCGGGACCCTCGTGCTCTGGCCCGGCGTCGCCGAGGAGCTCGTCGCGTCGAAGGCCTGGTTCGTCCGTGACGGCCTCTTCAAGGACGTGGACATCTCGCTCTTCACGCACGTCGGCAACAACCTCGAGGTGTCGTGGGGCTCGGGCGGCGGCAACGGCCTGATGTCGATCGAGTACACGTTCAAGGGCGAGAGCGCCCACGCGGCGGGCGCGCCGTGGCGCGGCCGGTCGGCGCTCGACGCGGTCGAGCTGATGGACGCGGGGTGGAACTTCCGCCGCGAGCACCTGCGCATCCAGCAGCGCTCGCACTACGTCATCACCAACGGCGGCGACCAGCCGAACGTCGTGCCGAGCAACGCGAGCGTCTGGTACTACTTCCGCGAGACCGACTACCCGCACATCAAGGAGCTGTGGGAAATCGGCGACAAGATCGCCGAGGGCGCGGCCCTCATGACCGGCACCACCTGGACCTCGCAGATCCTCGGCACGGCGTGGCCGCAGCACATGAACAAGACGATCGCCGAGACGATGTACGAGAACATCAAGGCCGTGGGCCTGCCGCGGTGGAGCGAGGCGGACCAGACGCTGGCGAAGTCGCTCCAGAAGGAGCTCGGCAACGCCACCCAGCCGGGCCTCGCGACCACGCTCGCCGAGCTCGGCATGCCCGTCGCCGAGGAGGACAAGCGGGGCGGCGGCTCCGATGACATCGGCGATGTCTCGTGGAACGTCCCGACCGTGACGCTGCGCTACCCGGCGAACATCCCGGGCCTGCCCGGCCACAACTGGGCCAACGCGATCGCCATGGCGACGCCCATCGCCCACAAGGGCGTGGTCGCGGGCGCGATGGTGCAGGCGATGACGGTCCTCGACTTCATCACCCGGCCCGAGCTCGTCACCCAGGCGTGGGACTACTTCAGGAACGTCCAGACGAAGGACCAGAAGTACATCCCCTTCATCAAGGCGGACACGCCGGCGCCGATCTGGCTGAACACGGAGATCCTCGCGAAGTACCGCGAGGAGATGAAGAAGTACTACTACGACCCGACGAAGTACTCGACCTACCTCGAGCAGCTGGGGATCCAGTACCCGACGGTGAAGAAGTAGGCGGGTGGGCCAGGGCCCCGGGCTGCGCGCCCGGGGCCCGCGCCCCCCAGGGGCGTGTACGGCCCGAACCATCAGCGGCCGCCCGGTTGTCGCGGCCGTCGAGCCGCGGTTCGACACCGCCGTCCGTAGTACTGAATCAGTCGATACGGTCCACTAGAGGGGCTCGTCGGCGCTCGGGCCGTAGATGGACGGGATGGGCCGGTCGAGCATCCGCAGGTAGACGCTCATCTGCCCGCGGTGGTGCACGAGGTGGTTCATGACGAAGTTCCGCAGCACCGCCACCTTCGGCATGGTGAAGACCTCCTTGCCGCCGGACTTGAGCGTCCACGGCGCGAGCAGCTCGGCGTCGGTGCGGCCGCTGAGCGCGGTGCGCGCCTCGGCGACGGTGCGGTCGAGCATCGCGAGGACCTCGGCGCGCGTCGCCGGGGGCACGTAGCCCTCGGGACGCGTCGCGGTCGACAGGTCGAGCTCGTGCTGGCCGACGGTGCTGCCGACCCACTGCGGCAGCTCGGCGAGGTGCTCGGCGAGGCGGCCGAGGGTCATGCTCTTCTCGTGCGGCTTGAAGTCGAAGCGGCCGTCCGGCAGCCGCTCGAGCAGCGTCCGGGTCACGGCGGTTTCGCGGTCGAATTCGGGCAGCAGCGACTCGGCAATCGTCATCGGCGTATCCTACACCCATGACCGCCGGCGCGGGACCGTGGACGCTCAGGAACGGCACCCCCGTGGCCATCCGGCCCATCCGGCCGGACGACGAGCCCGCGATGGTCGCCTTCCACCGGCGGCTCTCGGACCGCTCGGTCTACTACCGCTACTTCAACCTCGCCCGCCTCGACCAGCGCATCCGCCACGAGCGGCTCTCGCGCATCTGCACGATCGACCCCGCGCGCGAGATGGCGCTCGTCGCGGAGCGTCCCGCCGAGGGCGACGCCCCGGCGATGATCGTCGGTGTCGGGCGCCTCACGCGGACGGACCGGCCCGGTGGGGCCGAGGTCGCGCTGCTCGTGGAGGATGCCTGCCAGGGCCAGGGACTCGGCACCGAGCTGATGCGGCGCCTCATCGCCGTCGCGCGCGAGCAGGGCCTCACGCGCCTCGACGGCGACATCATCGCGGAGAACGAGGGCATGGTGGCCGTCGCCCGGCGCACGGGCTTCACGGTGAGCGCCGCCCCGGACGACCCGCAGGTCATCCGGGCGGTGCTGGCGCTCGAATAGGCGCTCCTACCGCTTCGGCGGCTTCGGCGCGGCGTGCGGCCGCGGCGTCACCACGATCCCGATCCCCTCGAGTTCCCGCAGGACGTCCTGCCCGGCCTCGTGCATGTCGTGCTCGAAGTCCTCGCGGTCGGCGTCGCTCCAGGCCTCCGGCGCGAGGCCGTCGACGATCTCGCCGACCACGCGGGTCGTGGTCTCCATGGCGCGGTCGATGACCTCTGGCGCGAGGTGGACCTGGACGCCGAGGGCGAGCTCGCCGGGCCGCGGCGCCGCGCCGGGCCTGTTGCGCCGCTCGCGGCGCATCTGCCGTTCCTCCTCGGGTGTCGGCGCGCGGCCGCGGTTGATGTCGATGTCGCCGCTGAACGACTGCACCTCGATGCGCGCGGCCCCCGTGCCGAGCGTGAAGTTGAAGCGCTTGCTGCCTTCGCGCCCGGACTGGCCCTCGGGAAGGGTGATCGGGAAGTCGGCCGAGAAGTCGCCCCGGAACGAGCGGACGAACACGATGGCGTTCGGCGCGCCGCCGAGCCCGATGCGGATGTCCCCGTCGTGGGTCGTGAGGCGGTAGGTCCCCTGGTCGCGCACCGTCCCGTTGAACGTCACGTCGCCGTTGACCGTCGACACCTCGAGGCTCGAGGCGCGCGCGTTCTCGATGACGATGTCGCCGTTGATGGTGTCGGCCTGGACCTCGCCCTCGATGTCGGTCAGCGAGATGCCCTCGTTGACGGTGCTGGCCTGCACCCGGCCGGTCGTCTTCCGGACCGTGATGGTGCCCTCGACCGAGCGCAGCGTGACCGAGCCGGACCCGCCGTTCACGCGGATGTTGCCGTGGACGGTCTCGACGGCGACCTCCGCCGTCGTGCCCTCGATGCCGGCCTCGAGGTAGGTGCCGGAGAGGTTCACCGGCATCCAGCGCGGCACCGTCAGCCGGTAGTCGACGAGGCCCGCGGGACCGCGGGCGGTGCTCCGGGTGCGCACCCGCAGCGTGCCCTCCGCGGGCTGGATGTCGATCCGCTCCCGGCTCGTGTGCGTGGCCTCGACCCGGACCGCGTCGCGGTCCCACGCGCGCACGACGACCTCGCCGGCGCTGTTCGACAGCACCAGGCGCGTGCCGCGCGCGACGTCCACCGTCTCGTCCGTCGTCGGCGTCCCGGGCGGGCCGCCCGGCCTCGCCTGGATCGGCTCCTGGGCCGGCGGCGCCGCCGGCGCCTTCCCGTCCTGGGCCCACGCGGTTCCCGCCAGGGCGGCCATCGCCGCCACCACGACCACGCCGGTCGCCACTTGCCTGCGCATCATCGTCTCTCCGTCCGTCACGCGGGTTGCGGAAGTTCCTCAGGTTCCTCGGGTTCCTCGGGTTCCTCGGGTTCCTCAGGTTCCTGCGGTTCCTCTCAATCTCCAATCTGAGATCTTCAATCTGAAATCTAATTGCCTCCCGTGAGCTCGGCCGCCCGCCGCAGCAGCTCCAGCTTGCGCTGGCGCGCGTCGGCGAGGTGGGAGTTCAGGTAGGTGTTCGACGGGTCCTCCCTGAGCGCCTGGCGCGCCTGGGCGATGGCCTGGTCGATCGCGCGGAGGTTGCGCTCGAGGACGAACACCGTCCGCGGATCGAGCCGGCTCCGCTCCTCCTGCAGGATCCGCTCGAGGTCGTTCACGGCCGCGTCGTACTGCGCGTCGGCGAAGTTGGCGAGCTGGACGCCGGCGTCCGGGGCCGAGGAGGACTCGGCGACGGCCTGAATGGGCGCCTCGGCCCGCCCGGGCGCCGGCGTGCCGCGGGTGTAGGCGAGCCAGGATGCGCCGGCCGAGACCGCCATGAGCAGGGTGGCCGCGAGCGCGAGCTCCGGCAGCGAGAAGGAGATGCGCCGGCCGGCCGGCCGGGCCGGGGCGGGCACGATCCGGGCGGCGATCCCGGGCCACAGGTCGCGCGCCGGCCCGCTGGCGCCGAGCGCGGCGGCGCCGGCGGCAATCCCCGCCAGTTCGTCCGCCGTCTCGCGGCAGGTCTCGCACGTGGCCAGGTGCGCCGCGCAGGCCTCGCGGTCCGCCGGCGCGAGCTCGTCATCGAGGTACGCCGACAGCTGGTCCGTCCAGTGCTCGCTCACGATTCCCGCCTCCGCTTGCCGAGGGCCGCGCGCAGCGTCATGCGCGCGCGGTGGAGCTGCGATTTCGAGGTGCCGACCGAGACGCCAAGGATGCTCCCGATCTCATCGTGGCGGTAGCCCTCGACGTCGTGCAGCACGAAGACCGTCCGCGCGCCGGGTGGCAGCGCCGCGATGGCCTGCTCGAGGTCCATCCCGGCGTCGTAGCCGCCGCCGGGACGCGACCCGGGCAGGCGGTCGAGGACGGCCTCGCCGTCATCGAGGAACCGGTCACGCGCGGTGCCGAGCGTCCGGAACCGCTCGATGATCACGTTGACCGCGAGCCGGTGCAGCCACGTCGCGAACGACGACTCTCCCCGGAAGGTCCCGAGCTTCTGCCAGGCCCTGACGAAGACGTCCTGCGTCAGCTCATCCGCGGCGTCCGCCCCCGCCATCCGGCGGGCGAGGCTGTGCACACGCGGCACGTGCGCCTGGTACACGCGCTCGAACGCGGTCGTATCTCCCCGAGCAGCAAGGACAACGTCGTCCACCGGCATGAGGTTGGATGGCGCGGGTGGGAGAAGGGTTGGAAGGGGGGCCGGGGCTCAGGTTCCTGGGGTTCCTCGGGTTCCTCAGGTTCCCGGGCCGGCTGCCGGGCTGGCCGGAGCGAACCTGGAACCCGAGGAACCCGGAACCCGGAACCTCTGCCGCCCTACTGCGGCGGCCGGGAGAAGTCGACCTTGGGCAGCTGCTTGGCCTCTTCCGGGGCCTCGAAGAGGGGATAGGCCTCGAAGCCGAACATCCCGGCGGTCAGGTTCGAGGGGAACTGCCGCCGCGAGGTGTTGTAGGCCTGCACCTTCTCGTTGTAGCGCATCCGCTCGACGGCGATCCGGTTCTCGGTGCCGGTCAGCTCGTCCATCAGCCTGGCGAAGGTCTCGCTGGAGCGCAGCTCCGGGTAGTTCTCGACGACGACGAGCAGGCGCGAGAGGGCCGCGGTCTGCTCGTTGGCGGCCGCCATGGTCTCGGCGGGTGTCGTGGCGCCGGCGAGCTTCGCGCGGGACTCGGCGATGGCGCCGAAGACGTCGCGCTCCTGCTGGGCGAAGCCCTTGGTCGTCTCCACGAGGTTGGGGATGAGGTCGTTCCGGCGCTGGAGCTGGTTCTCGACCTGCGCCCACTGCGCCTTGATGGCCTCTTCCTGGCTCACGAACCGGTTGTACGAGCACCCGGACCCCGCGGTGGCCACGCCCACGAGCGCCACCAGTCCCAGAACCCGCATCAGGATCTTCCTCATCGTCTTCCTTTCTGTCCGTCGACTCGACCCAGGGCCGGCGGTCCTGCCGGCCGTCACCACGAGGCGCCCCCGCCGCCGCCGCCGGAGCGGCCGCCGCCGAAGCCCCCGAATCCTCCGCCGCCGAAGCCGCCGCCGCCGAAGCCGCCGCCACCCCAGCGCCCCGCGTAGTAGCCGGCGCCGAACGGCCCGACACGGCTGTGCCACCGTCGCGACCGGCCCCGTCCGCCGCCGCCGAACAGGTTGAACAGCAGCAGCGCCAGGACGATCCAGGCGCCTGCCGGGATCCCCGTCTTCTGGCGCGGCGGCGTGCGGACCTCGACACCGTCCAGGCTGACGTTGCGCCCCTCGGCGATGCGCTGCGCGGCGCGGCTCACCCCGGCGACCAGGCCGCCGCCGTAGTCGCCCTGCTGGAAGAAGGGGACCATGACCTGCCGGCTGGTCTCGCCGGCGAAGCCGTCGGTGACGAACGCTTCGAGGTCGTACCCCACCTCGAAGCGCACCTGCCGGTCGGCCACGGCCAGCACCACCAGCAGCCCGTTGTCCTTGCCCGCCGCGCCGATGCCCTTGCCGTGGTTCTCGAACATCGCGGTCGCGTACTGCTGCAGGCTGCCCCACGGCTGGAACGTGTCCACGGTCGCCACGACGATGGCGTCACCGCTGGCGGCCTCGAGGGCGCGGATGACGCGGTCGAGTTCGGCCTCGGCGGCGCCGTCGAGCACGCCCGCGAAGTCGTTCACGGGCGCGGTCAGCTCCGGGGGCGCGGGCTGGGCCGCCGCCGCCGCCGGCGCGGCGAGGGCCGCCGCCACGAGCGCGACTACGACGGCCGCGCCGAGCCAGGGACGGACCCCGCCGGTCAAACCCGCCACTCGTCGACGAACCGCGCGAGCCGCGTGATGGCCGCGAGGTAGTCGGGGAAGAGGGCGGCCGCGTCGACCGTGCCGCCGCCTGATGGACCCGCCAGGGCCAGGATGTCGCCGACGGTCCGCGGGTCGAGGCCCGCCCGCTCCGACGCCCAGCGCCCGAGCGCCTCCGGGCCGTCGCCGCCATGGCCGTCGAGGCGGGCGATGAGCCGGAGGAGGCCGGCGCACCCCGGCGCGGCCTCGGTGACCATCGCCGCGACGCGGCGCGGCGCCGCCGCGCACTCGAGGTAGTTCTCCCGAAGGTGGAGCAGGTGGCTCCGGACCTGGACCTCGCACGCGCGCCGCCGGTCGGCGTCCGCGATGGCGAGTTCCGCGAACGGGTCGGCGCCGGCGAGCACGGTGCGCGTGGCGGCGATCTCGCCGAACTCCAGCGGGAACGCGTCGAGCGAACGCCGGAATTCCTCGCGGGGCACCACGAGCGGGGTGGCCAGCCCGTCCTTGTGCCACGACGGCACGGCGGCCGCCAGCGCCACGAGATCATCGGCGGTGATCGACGCGACCAGCACCAGCGTGGTCGCCGGATCGTCGTGCCCGTAGCCGACCACCGCGTCGAGACGGGCGCCGAACACCCGCTGGAGGTCGGCGACGAACCGCCCTGTCTGCATGTCGGTGGAGGATTTCATCGTTCTCATTGTAGGACGTCGGCCGAGAGGCCGTGTTCCATCGGTATTGCCGGGGTAATCCATCGTCGCACCCGAGGCACCCAAGGCACCCGAGGAACCTGAGGAACCTGAGGAACCCGAGGAACCTGAGGAACCCGAGGAACCTGAGGAACCCGACGAACCCGACGAACCCGACGAACCCGACGAACCCGAGGAACCTGAGGAACCCGAGGAACCTGAGGAACCCGACGAACCCGACGAACCCGACGAACCCGACGAACCTGACTACAATGTGACAACGATGCGACTGCGGGAAGTCAAGGTGGGCTGCTTCGGCGGCGGGACGGGGCTGCCGAGCCTGCTGGGCGGGCTCAAGCGGAACCCCTGGCTCCGGCTGCACGCGGTCGTGACCATGTTCGACAGCGGCGGCAGTTCCGGCCAGCTCCGCGACGAACTCGGCGTGCTGCCGCCGGGCGACGTGCTCCGCTGCGCGCTTGCCCTGGCGCGCAACGAGGGCGAGGCCCGGCGCGTCCTGCTCGCGCGGCTGCCGACCCTCGAGCACGCGCGGCTCGGCGGCCACACCGGCGGCAACCTGCTGCTGTCGATGATGGAGCAGTACAGCGGCGACTTCCTCGCGGCCGTCGGGGGCCTGCGCGCGCTGCTCGGCTGCCAGGGCCGGGTCTGGCCCGTCAGCGTGGACCAGGCGACGCTCTGCGCCGAGTACGCGGACGGCGCCGTGACGCGCGGCGAGGTCGAGGTGGACGAGGGGCACGAGCGCGGTCACCGGGTGAGCCGGTTGTGGCTCGAGCCGCATCCCTCCATGCACCCGGCGGTGCGCCAGGAGGTCGAGCGGTTCGACGCGGTCGTGATTGGCCCCGGCAGCTTCTACACCAGCCTGATGCCGACCCTGCTCGTCTCGGGAGTGGGCGAGGCGCTCGCCGGCGTGCGCGGTCCGATCATCCTCGTGGCGAACCTGCTCACGGAGGGCCGCGGCATGCACAGCTTCACGGCCGCCGACGCCGTCCGGTGGGTCGGCGAGACGATCGGCCGGCCGGTCGACGTCCTGGTCCACAACACGGCCCAGCCGTCGGCGGGCGCGATGGCCCGCTACGCCGCCGAGCACAAGGCGCCTCTCGCCCTGGGCACGCTGCCGTCGTCGTGCGAACTGGTGGAAGGGGACTTCTGGCGCACCGACATCGCGCGCCACGACCGCCGCCGCCTGTCCTACGCGATCTGGTCCATCATCAGCCGTCGGTTGCTCGGCTCGCCTTGGCCTTCGGCTTCGGCGTAGCCTTCGGCGTCGGCGCCGCCTTCGGCGCGCCCGGCTTCGCCTTCGGCCTCGGCGTCGCCTTCGCCTTCGAACTCGACCTGGCCTTCGGCGTCGCCCCCGCCTTCGAGTCCGGCCGCGCCTTCGGCGTCGACGCGGCGCGGGGTGTCGCGGACGCGCGTTCGCGGGGCGCGTGGGCGGCCTTGAGCTCGACGGCTCGCGCGATGATGCGGGCGAAGAGGGCGCCCGTGTCGCCCGTGCGGGCCGGCGGGTTGGACGTCCACACGTCCGGGTGGCTGCCGGCCAGGATGTCCGCGAAGTCGGCGTCCGGCGTCTTGACCGAGAGCGGCGCGAACTCGGCGATGTCGAGCGGCCCGGACCACTCGTCGCGGTGCTTGATGAGCAGCCAGCTCGGCTTGCTCGAGGTCCCGTATCCCCGCGTGCGGACGAGCGCCCACGAGCCCTTCAGCTTGTAGCCGTCGAGGCGGAACTTGAGGTCGCCCCTGCGGAGGGCGGCCTCGACGTCGGCCGATTCCGGCGCCCACGTCCCGTAGTCCCACAGCATCACGATGCCGGCGCCGTACCCCTCGGGGATCACGCCCTCGAACATCCCGTAGTCGAACGGGTGGTCCTCCGTCTGCATCGCGAGGCGCTTGTCGCGGGGATCGATGGAGGGGCCCTTCGGGATCGCCCACGAGAGGAGGACGCCCTGCCACTCGAGGCGCAGGTCGTAGTGCAGGTGGCTGGCCAGGTGCTTCTGCACCGAGAAGAACAGGGAAGCGCCGGCGGGGCGGCTCACCGGTTCCTCGCCGGCGGGCTCGGGCGTCTTCGCGAAGTCGCGCTTGCGGCGGTACTCGTCGAGGGCCACGGGCGCTACCTCCCGGCCCTGGCGCCGGCGATCGTGGACGTGGACATGCGGGAAACCTCCCCGGCAGGATACGACACTCGCGGTCGTCCTCCGCCGCCCGGCCCGGGCCCCCGGCGGCTTCGCACCTGATATAGAGTGTCGCCATGTTCCTGACCGCCATCCTGGTCTACCTGGCCCTCCTGATGGGTGTCAGCGCGCTCCGGTCGCGCCGGACGCACACGGGCGACGACTTCCTGGTGGCGGGCCGAAGCCTGCCGGCACGGGTGCTGGTGTTCACGCTGCTGGCGACCTGGATCGGGTCGGGCAGCCTCTTCGGCGGCGCGGGTCTCGGGTACCGCGTCGGCTTCGCCGCGCTCTGGCAGCCGGCCGGGGCGTGGGCGGGCATCCTGCTGATCTACTTCCTGGCGCCGCGGGTGCGGCGCATCGCGAAGTACACGCTGCCCGACCTGCTGCAGCTCCGCTACGGCGGCGCCGCCCGCGTCCTCGGCACGCTGGCCATCGTCATCGCGTACACGACGATCGCGGCGTACCAGTTCCGTGGCGGCGGCCGGCTGCTCAACCTGGCGGCGGGCGTGGACCCGAACGAGGGCGCCCTGATCACGATGCTGTTCTGCGTCGCGTTCACGGCGCTCGCCGGGATGATGTCGGTGGCCTATCTCGACGTCGCCAACGGGCTGATGATGCTCGCGGGCGTCGGCGCGGCCGTGTTCTACCTGGTCGGGCACGCCGGGGGGCCGACGGCGGCGTTCGGGGCCCTGCGGCCCGACCAGGTGATGCTCTTCGGGACGCTCGACCCGTGGCAGGACGCGATCGCGATCTTCCTCCCCACGATGCTGCTGCTCATGGGCGAGGCGAACATGTACCAGAAGCTGTTCTCGGCGAAGGACGAGTCGTCCGCCCGGCGCGCGGTGGCCGGCTGGATCCTGGTGACGATCGTCGTCGAGACGCTGATTGTCGCGGTCGGCGTGTTCGCGAGCACGACGTTCCCCGGGCTCTCGGCGGCGCAGTCGGAGGGCATCGTGCTGCAGGTGGCGGTGCAGGGGCTGCCCCTCGCGCTCGGCCTGATGCTGTGCTGCGGCGCGGCCGCGATCATCGTGTCCACGGCCAACAGCTTCCTGCTCGCGCCGGCGAGCTCGCTCGTGCGCGACGTGTACCTCCCGAACATCAACCCGAACGCGTCGGACAAGCAGGTGCTGCTGATGACGCGGATCCTGGTGCTCGTGCTCGGCGCGCTCGGCTTCGTGGCCCTGCGGTTCTTCTCGACGATCCTCGCGATGGCGCTCTGGGCCTACACGATGATCGGCGCGGGCATCACGCCGGCGCTCCTGGCCGCGTTCGTCTGGCCGCGCGTCACCCGCGCAGGAGGCGTATCATCGATCGTGGCGGGGATGGGCACCACGCTCGCGTGGGAGGTCATCGCGCAGTCGAGGGACGGCGCCTACCTGCTCGGGCTGCCCACGGTCTATCCGGCGGTCGCCCTGGCCGTGGCCACCCTCGTCATCGTCAGCCTGCTGACCCCGCCGCCCACGGAGGCCGACGTCCGGGCGCTGGGGTAGGGGCGCGGTGGTGCGCCACGCCGGCCAGGGGGGATCCGCATGAACTCGCGCGTTGCCGTCGTGCTCGCGGTGGTCCTCGTCGGCGCCGTGGCCGGGCCCGCGCGCGGGCAGGGCGTCGAGTGGTTCGTCGACCTGGCCGGGCCCCTCGGCGCGCCATCCGGCACCTACGCGGTGGACTACACGCCGACGCTCGTCTTCGGCACCGCGACCGGTGGCGGGGCCGCGCAGACCCTCTCCGTCGATCCCGCGTGGCGGCCCGCCCTCGAGGCGGGTGTCAACTGGCTGGTGGCGCCGCACGGCGGCCTGCAGGTGTTCGTCTCCCGCCGGTCGGGACCGGTGGGCGGTGCGAACGGGTCGTTCGCGCTGTCGCTCGACTTCCTCTCGCGCCCGCCGCCCGACTACGTCGAGCGGGCCAACCACGTCGAGAGCACGATTGCCTGGCCGGACACCACGGGGACGCGCACCACCTGGCGCGTGGGGCTGAACGCGCTCGGCCGCGTGCCGGCCGGCCCGGTGGAGGTCACGGTGACCGGCGGGCTGCTGGTGACCAGGACGAGCGGCGAGTTCGGCCCGGCCGGCTACTTCGAGTACCGCCTCGGGGGGCACTCCACGATCTTCTACAACGACGTGCCGGCCCGGATGGGCCTGGTGGAGGCGTGGGACGCGGGCGGCAACGCCGCCGTGACCCTCGCGTTCCCGGCGGGGCGCCGGGTGGCCCTGCTGGCGGGCCTGCGCGTCTCGGGCCCGTCGCCGGTCCCGCGCGCCGCGGTCGTGGCCTACGAAGACCCCGACCGCGTCATCTTCGACGTGCCCCTCGACACCCTGGACGCCGCCCTCGGCGGCGGGGAACTCCGCTTCGACCGTTCGTGGCAGTCCGAGTTCACCGTCGGCCTGCGCGTGCGGTGAGTGAGGAATCAAGAATCAAGAATTAAGAATCAAGAAGTGCAGACCGGAATCGCGTTTCTTGTTTTCTTGATTCTTGATTCTTAATTCTTGATTCCTCACCGCCCTACCCCGGCCATCCCTCCTGCGGCAGGCCCTTCACGACCTTGAGCGCGTTCGCGTAATAGAGCTTCTTCAGGACGGCGTCCGGCAGGTCCATGCCGTACAGCTTCCAGAAGGCGTGGTAGTCCCGGTAGTAGTCGAAGTACTCGTCGTTGGTCTCGAACACGCGCCAGTAGTAGGGATACTCGTTCGGCTGGAACGCATCCTTGCCGAAGAGGATCCGGTCCTGGTACTTGATGAAGAACTCGCGTGAGGCGCGTGGCTGCCGGCCGAAGTCGTAGAGCACCGCGCCGACCTCGAGCGTGACGTTCGGGAACGTGTCGAGCAGCGCCGCGGCCCGCTTCAGGTCGTTGGCGTGCCAGGCGAAGTGCGCCGCGATGAACCGCGTCTTCGGATGGCGGCGGAACACCGTGTTCCGCTCGGTCATCAGCTCCTCGAACGTCGGGTCATCCGGGCCGTTGCGCCGCCGGTTGGGGAAGAGCGCGAGCTCGAGCCAGCGCTCGTTGTGGTAGTCGAGCGGCTCGAAGAACTCCGGCGGCTCGGCGGTGTGCATGAAGACCGGCACGTCGAGCCGCGCGAAGGCGTCCCACAGCGGGTCGAGCTCAGGGTCGTCGATGCGGAGCCGGCTGCCGTCCGGCTTGCGGATGTCCATCCCGAAGCTCTTGGAGATCTCCCCCACGCCCACGGCGCCGGCGGCGATGTCCGCCTCGAGCTGGCGGACCGCGCCGGCGGCCCAGCCCGGGCCCACGTTCCGGAAGTCGATGCCGGCCAGCACGCGGAAGCGGTCCTTGTACGGGCTGGCCGCGATGGCGGCGAGGGCCTGCTGCAGCCGCTCGCCGCGCGAGTTGTCGGCGCTCACCATCACGCCCAGATTCAGCTTGTCCATCTCCGCCACGACCTGGCCAATCGTCTCGGCCGAAGTCAGGGCCGGCGGGTGCCCGTGGATGTCGATGGCCGGGTACTTCGCGCGCGGCACCAGGTGCTCCTCGGTCACGAGCGTCGACTCGGGCCGGTAGTCGACGATGCTCGGCGGCGGGAACTCGGGCGCCTGGCAGTTGCCGGGCCGGGTCTCGGTCATGCCGGGCGGGCATTCCTCGCCCGGGGCGATGCGGGTACCGCGCCGCCCCTGCGCGGTCAGCGCGACGCCGAGTGCGGCCAACACCAGGAGGGAGGGGATGACGAGGGATTTGCGCATGATGGAGGAAATCATACAGGACGGGGGTGCGCCACGGGGGGCGCCGCGGCGGGGCGCCGCGTTGGTGCGGTAGGCTGGTGGGGTGAGCGAACCGGCGACCTCGGTCCTGCTGCTCTCGACCTACGACCTCGGGCGCCAGCCGTCGGGACTGGCGTCGCCGGCGGCGTGGCTGCGCCGGGCCGGCTTCGAGGTCACGGTGACGGACCTCTCGCGCGGGCCCGTGGACGAGGCCGCGGTAGAGAGGGCGGACCTGGTGGCCTTCTACCTGCCGATGCACACGGCGACGCGCCTGGCGCTGCCGGTCATCGCGCGCGTCAGGCGCGCGCGGCCGTCCGCCACCCTCTGCGCCTATGGGCTCTACGCCCCGCTCAACCGCGACCGGCTCGTCGCGTCCGGCATCGACGTGATCCTCGGGCCCGAGTGCGAGGCCGACCTCGTGGACCTCGCGGGCGGCGGGCGCCCCCGGGCCCAGGCGACCCTTCCACGACTGCCGTTCATCCAGCCGGACCGCGCGGGGCTCCCCGGCGCCGAGGCCTACGCCAGGCTCGTCGTGCCGGGCGGCGGCCGCCGCCTGGCCGGGGCGACCGATGCGACCCGGGGCTGCAAGCACCGGTGCCGGCATTGCCCCATCGTGCCCGTCTACGACGGCCAGTTCCGGGTGGTCCCCCTCGACGTGGTCCTGTCGGACATCCGGGCGCAGGTGGCGTCCGGCGTGGAGCACGTGACCTTCTCGGATCCCGACTTCCTGAACGGGCCCACGCATGCCGCCCGGATCGTCGAGGCGCTGCATGACGAGTTCCCGGCCCTCACCTACGACGTGACGATCAAGGTGGCGCACCTCCTGCGGCACCGTGACCTGCTGCCGCGGCTCGCGGCGACGGGCTGCCTCTTCATCACGAGCGCGGTCGAGGCGGTCGACGATCGGATCCTGGAGCGGCTCGAGAAGGGGCACACGCGCGCGGACTTCCTCGAGGCGGCGGGCCTCTGCCGCGACCTCGGCCTGACGCTGGTGCCCACCTTCGTCGCCTTCACGCCCTGGACGACGCGGGACGGCTATCGCGACCTGCTCGGGACGGTGGCGGCGCTCGACCTCGTCGAGCACGTCGCGCCGGTGCAGTGGGGCATCCGGCTGCTCGTCACCACGGGGTCGCGGCTGCTCGAACTGGCCGACGTGCGGGACCTCGTGGGCCCGTTCGACCCGTCGACGCTGACCTACCCCTGGCGCCATCCGGACCCCGGCGTCGACGACCTCCAGCGCGAGGTGATGGCCCTGGCCGGCACCGCCGCCACGCGCCCGCGGTCGGCGATCTTCGCCGACGTCGCCGCGCTCGCCGGCGTCCCGGCCCCCCCACCCCGACAGGCGCGCGCCGCCGTCCCCTACCTGGACGAGCCCTGGTACTGTTGAGCGGAGCCATCCGCAGAGCAGGTCGCTCTGCTGTGAGTGTTGAGTAATCAAGAATTAAGAATCAAGAATCAAGAAACCGATCACGCGATAGATCCAAGATCCCCAGCTCGCAAGATCGTCACAGCGATCACGAGATCACAAGATCACAAGATCACAAGATCACAAGATCACCAGATCACCAAATGCCCCGCCTGCTCCTCCTTTCCACGACGACCGGCTACCAGACGCGCGCCTTCGGGCAGGCGGCGGCGGCGCTCGGGATCGAGGTCGTGTTCGCGACGGACCGGTGCCACCTGCTGGACGACCCGTGGCGGGACGGGGCGATTGCCGTGCGCTTCCACGAGCCGGCGGCGTCGGTCCGGGCCATCGTCGCCGCGGCGGGGGCGCGCCCGTTCGACGGCGTGCTCGCGCTCGGCGACCGGCCCGCCGTGCTGGCGGCGCAGGCCGCCGAGGCGCTGGCCCTGCCCGGGCATCCGCCGGCCGCCGTGGTGTCGGCGCGCGACAAGCGCCTGGCGCGCGCGCGGTTTCGCGAGGCGGGCCTCCCGGTGCCCTGGACGATGGCGGCGGCGGTCACCGACGACCCTGCGGCGCTCGGCGCCGGGCTGCCGTACCCCGTGGTGATCAAGCCGACGGTGCTCTCGGCGAGCCGCGGGGTGATGCGCGCCGACACGCCCGAGGCGTTCGTCGCGGCCTTCGCGCGGCTCCGCGCGCTGCTCGACGCCCCGGACGTGCGCGAGACCCGGGACGAGGCGACCGCGGCCATCCAGGTCGAGCGCTTCGTGCCGGGCGCCGAGTATGCGGTCGAGGCGGTGCTCGAGCACGGGCGCGCGCGCGTGCTGGCGATCTTCGACAAGCCGGATCCGCTGGACGGCCCGTTCTTCGAGGAGACGATCTACCTGACGCCGACCCGCGCGCCGCGCGGCACCGGCGACGCCGTCGTGGAGGCCGTCCTGCGGGCGGCGCGCGCCCTCGGGCTCAGCCACGGGCCGATCCACGGCGAGTGCCGCGTGAACGACGAGGGCGTGTTCGTGCTGGAGGTGGCGGCCCGGCCGATCGGGGGCCTGTGCGCCCGCGCGCTCCGCTTCACCCGCGGCGCGGGGGAGACCTGCGGGCTCGAGGCGCTGCTGGCGCGCCACGCGGTCGGCGAGGCGCTGGACGGGTGGCGGCGCGAGGCGCCGGCATCGGGCGTGATGATGATCCCGATCCCGCGCGGCGGCGTCTTCAAGGGGGTGGCGGGCGTCGCCGCGGCGGCGGCCGTGCCCGGCGTCGAGGAGGTCACGATCACGGCGAAGCCCGACCAGGTGCTCGTGCCGCTGCCCGAGGGGGCCAGCTACCTGGGCTTCATCTTCGCGCGCGGGCCCGAGCCGGCCGGGGTCGACGCCGCGCTGCGCGCGGCACACGCCGCGCTCGCCTTCGACATCGCCCCCGCGATCGCGGTCAGGACGGCGGCCGGGGCCTGAGGGGACGGGCTACTTGGTCTGCTCGGGGACGTAGCCGGGGGGCAGGGCCGCGCTCTCGCCGAAGAAGAACTCCTCGAGGTGCTTGAGGATGAGCTCCTGGCCTTCCTTCTGCCACGGCATCAGGCGGTACTCGTTCAGGATCATCTTCTGGCGGTCTTCCCACATCTTCCACGCCTGGGCCGAGACGTTCTCGTAGATGCGCTGGCCGATCTCGCCGGGCCACGGCGCCTGCTCGAGGCCAGGCAGTTCCTGCTGGAGCTTCACGCAGAAGACGGTGCGACCGGAGGTGCTCATGCCTTCATTCTACCGGACGACGGCGCGTCGCGGAACACGCCGGCCCGGCGGGCGAGTGGCCGTATCATGGAAGGCGAGCCGTCCGTGGAACCCGAAGATCGCCACCGCCTGTGCTGGTACAGCCGCCGGACCCGCGCCCTGCCCGAGGCGATCGGCTTCCACACGATCATCGATGGCGAGCTCCTGTACTGCGCCCACCCGATGCTCTTTCCCATCGTCGGGGTGGAGTTCGACGTCCGTAACTGCGCGGGTTGCGAATACCATCGCCCGCGGCGCCGGCAGGCCGCGGAGTGAATTGATTCAATGCGCTGATCAGCTTGATTGTATTGATTTGATTCACAAAGCTCGAGCTGGCATGTCGAGCTGGCTTGTAAGCGTCATGTTATCAATGGTTTACAGGTGACATCAATTTGCTGAGATGGCATGTCACTTGCTCAATTGATGGGCATGACTGTCAACGAACAACCGCGCAAGGAGCGTCGAGGTTTCGCGTCCATGTCCGCTGAGAAGCAGCGCGAGATCGCCAGCAAGGGCGGCCGGGCGGCTCACCAGAAGGGCACGGCTCACGAGTGGTCATCCGACGAGGCGCGCAACGCCGGCCGCAAGGGCGGCATGGCGAGCCGCGGTGGCCGTGGCAAGCTGCCCACCTCGGGCGAGACCGAGACGACTCCCGTTCCCCCGGCGGCGTCCGGCCCGGACGTCGCGTAGTTCATCGAACCAGGAACGGTCCGTGCCCGCCCCCGTCTGCGGGCACGGACCTCCTTTCCTTCCCGGCCGGGCCGTCCGCCCCGCCGCCGCGTTCCCGCCCGTCAGTGCTCGAGACGCGCCACCTGTACGCGCGCGTCGTTGAAGCAGGCCCCGGCGCCCAGGTCCGTCAGCGTGTCCGGGACCAGCGCGTTGGCGGTGAGTCCCGTCTTCGTGTGACGCCGCCACAGTCCCTTGGGAATCGACACGGTCCCGGGGCGGACGAGGGGGGTGACCTTCGCGGGCAGGCGGACCTCGCCGAGCGCGTTCCAGATCCGCACCAGTGCGCCGTCCTCGACCCCGCGCGCCTCGGCGTCGTCGCTGTTGATTTCCACCCGGGCGTCCGGCCGGTCCTGCTCGCCCAGCGTCGAGCTGATGGTCCGCTCCGTGGCCGGTGAGATCAGGGCGAGGGGGAAGGCCTCGGTGCCCGGGTCGGGCTGGAAGCCGTAGAGCCCGAGCGGCGCCTCGCGGTCGAGGGCTTCGGGGCAGAGGTGGATCCGGGCGTCCGCCGTCCGCGGGAAGACGTCCACGAACTGGATCGGGCGGCCGTCCCACGGTGGCACGGCGGCGCCGTCGGTGCGAAGGGCGTCGCCGTGCGGTTCCGGGATGCCGGCAAGGACGCCCAGCATCGCCTCGAGCTCGTCGGCGGGGTCGGCCTCACCAGCGAGGCCCGTGCGCTGGAGGAGTTCCGCGAACACCTCGGCGTTCGGCCGCGACTCGCCCACGTGGTCGATCACGGGCCGGGCCAGTTGCAGGCTGATGGGGCCGTACCCCTTCACGAAGTCGTAGTGCTCCAGGAACGTCGTGGCCGGGAGCACGACGTCCGCGTACAGCGCCGTGTCGGTCATCACCTGGTCGAAGACCACCGTGAAGAGGTCCTCGCGCTCGAGCCCGGCGAGCACGCGCCGCTGGTCGGGCATGGTCGCGGCGGGGTTGCAGTTGTAGACGAAGAGCAGCTTCACGGGCGGCGCGGCATCCGGCGCGAGGGCGCGCCCGAGCTGGTTCATGTTCACGGCCCGCGTCCCCGGCTCGGGGTCGGTCATCCAGGGCCGGGTCAGGCCCCAGGCGGCCGAGTTGCTCATGGAGTAGCCCCCGCCGCGGACGCCGAACTTGCCGGCCACGGCCGGCAGCGCGAGGATGGCGGCCGCCGCGCTGCCGCCGTTGCGGTTGCGCTCGAGGCCCCAGCCGCACTTCACCAGCGCCGGCGAGGCGGCCGCATACTGTCGCGCCACCTGCTCGAGCGCGGCCGCCGGCACGCCGCTGACCTCGGCGGCGCGCGCGAACGTCCACTCCGCCGCGCGTTCGCGCAGCCGCTCGGCCCCGGTCGTGTGCGCCGCGAGAAACGCGGTGTCCGCCAGTCCCTCCTCGAAGAGGAACCGGTGGAACGCCAGGGCGACCACCACGTCGGTGCCGGGCCTGACGGCGAGGTGCACGTCGGCCTGCCGGGCCACCGGGGTGGCGCGCGGATCGATGGCGACGATGGTGGCGCCGTTCTGGCGGGCTTCCTTGACGAACGGCATCAGGTGGATGCCCGTCGCGCCCGGGTTGACGCCCCACAGCAGGATGAACCGCGCCTCGGGGTAGTCCTGGTAGGTGACCGACGGCATCTTGCCGTACAGGCCCTGGCTGGCCGCCCCGGTCGGGGCCGCGCACACCGTCCGCAGCAGGCGGGCGGCCCCGAGGCGGCGGAACAGCGAGGCGTCGGTCGTGTCCTGCGTGAGCAGCCCGTTCGAGCCGCCGTACGACACCGGCAGGATGGCGTCGCCGCCATCCGCGTCCCTGACCTCGACGAGCCGGCGCGCGACGAGCGCGAGCGCCTCGTCCCACTCGACGGGCTTGAAGGCGCCGGCGCCCTTCGCGCCCTGCCGCACGGCCGGGCGCAGGAGCCGGTCGTCCCCGTACACGCGGCGGCCGAAGTGCCGGACCTTGTTGCAGATGTAGCCGCGTGTGGTCTCGTGCGCGGGGGCGCCGTCGATCTTCGCGATGCGGCCGCCCCGGAGCGTGACGCGCAGGGCGCAGGCGTCTGGACAGTCGAGCGGGCAGGCCGTCTCGACAGTGGACTCGGGTGGGGCGACAGCAGGCTTGGGCATGGACGAACCATCCTAAGCCGAGACCCGCCCGGGCGGAAGGCGCCTACTGGCCGGCGGCCGCCTCGCGGGCCTGTACCCGCGTGCCATCCGCGAGCTCGCGCAGCGCCTGGAACGGCCCGGCGACGACCGTCGTGCCCTCCGCCAGGCCGTCGATCTCCATCTGCAGCCCGCCGATGATCCCGGTGGTGACCGGGGTGAAGCGCGCGACGCCGTCCTGCACGACAAAGACCCCGTCGCGGTCGGCGCCGTCGCCGCCGGGACGGCGCACCACCGCCTGGAGCGGCACCGTCAGGGCGCCGGTGCGCTCGGCGACCAGGATCTCGGCGTCGCACGTGAGGCCGGGGCGCAGCGCCTCGGTGTCGCCCTCGACCCGCACCTTCACCCGGAACTCGCGGGCCGCCGCCTGCGCCCCGGTCTGCGGCAGCGCGCTCGCGCCGATTTCCACGACGCGGCCCGTGAACCGCCGCTCGGGCAGGGCCTCGAGGGTCACGGTGGCCGTGTCCCCCGGCCGCAGCCGCAGCACGTCGGCCTCGGCCACCTTGACCTCCGCGTTGACGGCGCTCAGGTCGGAGACCGTCATCAGGATCGTGCCCGGCTGGTTCTGGACGCCGATGACGACCATCTCGCCCTCCTCGACGTCGAGCCGCGTCACCACGCCGTCGATCGGCGCGGTGATCTCCGTCTTGGCGAGCTGGTCGCGGGCGCGCAGGGACTCGGCGCGGGCCTGGGCCACGCGGCGGCCGGCCGCCTGGCTGGCCTGCCGCGCCCGGGCCAGCGTGGCCGTGGCGGAGGCGACCTGGGCGTCGGCGCCCTCGGCGGCCGCCGTGGCCTGGTCGAATTCCGACTGGGGCAGCAGCGACGCCTCGCGCAGCTCGCGCGCGCGCTGGAGCGCCCGCCCGGCCTCGTCCGCCCGGGCCCTGGCGACGGCGAGCTCCGCCTCGGCGGCGTTGACCTGGCTGTCGGCCCCCCGGGCGTCGGCCTCGAGGGCGGCCAGCGACGCCGCGGCCGCGTCGGCGGTGCTCGACGCCTGGACCGGGTCGATGCGCGCCAGCACCTGGCCGGCGGTGACCCGGCTGCCCTCGGCGACGGCCAGCGAGACGAGCCGGCCCATGACGGCCGACCCGATGTCGGCGTAGCGGGTCGCGACGACCTCGCCCGACGCCGTGACGAACGACTGGAGGGTCTCGGCCCTGGTCACCGGCGCCACGTCCACGACGGTCGCTTCCGGGCCCCGGCCCGAGAGCATGTAGGCGGCCAGCAGGCCGACGACCACGACGGCAATCCACACGACGCGACGGCTCATCCTCATAAACTTACTCTTTGACGCACATTGCCGCCGAGGGGTGCCGGCGGGCCGGTCCCGGCCGGCCGCGAATCCGCCGGGCCCGGCATGTCGTCTAAGCTGGAGGCCGCGGCGGGACGCCGCGCCCCGCGGCGAGCCGGCGGCGGCAACGGCGTTCGGGCCCGGATGGGATTCTACAGGTGCGGATGATCGGGGAGGCGGCGGCGCAGGCCGCCCGGGCGCTGGCGGCACGGCCCCTGCGGACCGGGCTCGGGGCCCTGGCGATCGCGGTGGCCGTGGCGACGATCGTCGTGGTGGTCACGGCGCTCGACGGCGTGGCCGCGTACGCGCGCGCGACCACGGCGCGCGCCTTCGGGTCCGACACCTTCCTCATCGCGCAGGTCGCCTCGCCGGGCCGCGTGACCCGCAGGGAGCTGCAGGACCAGCTCCGGCGCAACCCTCCCATCACCCGGCGGGAACTCCGCGCGCTCGAGGCCTATGCCGACGGCCGGGTCATCTATGCGCCGAACGCGCAGACGACGGCGGAGGTGTCGTCGGGCGGCCGCACCTACGAGAACGGGGCGGTGACGGGCACCACGGCGAGCCTCGCCGACATCCGCGACCTGGCGATCGACCGGGGCCGGTTCTTCCGGGTCGACGAGGACGCCCGCGGCGCGCAGGTCGCCGTCATCGGCGTGGACGTGGCCGAGGCGCTCTTCCCGGGGCGCGACCCCCTGGGCCAGGCACTCCGCGTCGCCGGCCGGCGCTTCGAGGTGATCGGCACGCAGGAGCGGCTCGGCAGCTCCGGCGGCGCCTCGCTCGACCGCTACGTCTGGGTCCCGCTCAAGGCCTACGAGCGCGCGTTCGGGGCGCCGCGGAGCCTCCAGGTCTTCGCGCGGGCTGCCGACGGGCTGCCCTCGGTGGCCGGGGAGGACCGGGCGCGCATCTCGCTCCGCGCGGTGCGATCGCTCCGCCCGGGCGCGCCCGATACCTTCGACCTGCTGACGCCGGACGCCGCCCGCGACTTCGTGCTGAGCATCTCGACGAGGATCGGGGCGGCCGCGGGCCCCATCTCGCTGATGGCCCTGCTCGCGGCGATCGTCGTCATCACGAACACGGTGCTCGTGTCGGTCACGGAGCGGACGCGGGAGATCGGCGTCCGCCGGGCGCTCGGCGCCGCGCGCCGCCAGATCATGCGGGAGGTGTTCGCCGAGTCGGTGCTGGTGTCGGTCCTCGGCGGGACGGTGGGGGCGCTGGCCGCGATCGGCGTGCTCACCGCGCTCGGCCGCGCCCTGTCGATCCCGCTCGACGTCCGGGCGACGACGGTCGCGTGGAGCCTGGCGGCGTCGGCGGCGAGCGGCCTTGCGGCCGGGTGGTACCCGGCCCGCCGCGCGACCCGGGTGGATGTCGTCACCGCACTGAGGTCCGAGTGAGCGCCCGCCCCGCGCCCCGCCGCGCCGAGGGCTTCGTGCCCGCCCTCACCGAAGCCGGCACCCTGGCGGTGGACGCGCTGCGCGCCAACCCGTCCCGCACCGCGCTGGCCATCGTCGGTGTCGTCATCGGCATCGTGACGGTGGTCCTCGTGGCGTCGACGCTCGTCGGCCTGCGCAACTCGGTGGCGCTCCTCTTCCGCGAACTCGGCACGGACAACATCTTCGCGTTCCACCGGCAGGGCGACCCGTACTCGCCCGTCTCGGACGCCGACGCGCGCCGCCGCCCGCTCACGCCCGGCATGGTCGAGCCGCTCGAGCGGCTCGGGCCGTCGATCCGCGACGTCGGCGTGCAGCTGCTCGTGCCGGCGGTCACCGCCACGCGGGTCCTCACGGCCCGCGCCGGGGGGAACGAGTCGGACTCGGTGCTCATCGAGGGCGTGTCGCCGAACTTCTTCGACGTGACGGGCGCCGACTTCGCGGGCGGGCGTCCGTTCACCGACGTCGAGAACCGCGTCGCGGCCAACGTCGCCGTCGTCGGCGCGAACATCGCCGCGGCGCTCTACGGGGGGCCGGAGGCGGTGGGGAAGGCCTTCCTGCTCGGCGGGGAGCGGTACTTCATCGTCGGGGTGCTCGCGCCCCGGAAGGGGACGTTCTTCGGCGAGAACCGCAACGACAACGTCGTGTCGCTGCCGGTCCGGACCGCCGGGCGGCGCTTCCCGGAGGCCGAGCAGACGGTGCTCTACATCCGCGCCCGCGAGGGGCTTCGCGACGAGGCCCGGCTCGAGGCGGAGACGATCCTGCGGCTGCTGCGCAACGTCCCGCCCGACGCGCCCAGCGACTTCACGCTCTCGACGGCCGACCAGATCATCGAGTCGTTCGACCGGATCGGCGCGCAGATCTTCGTCGCGACGGTCGCGCTCGCCGCCGTCAGCCTGCTCATCGGCGGCATCGGCATCGCCAACGTCATGGTGATCAGCGTGACCGAGCGGACGCGCGAGATCGGTGTGCGGCTCGCCATCGGCGCGCGACGCGAGGAGGTGCTGCGGCAGTTCCTGCTGGAGGCGGCGCTGCTCTCCGGGGCGGGCGGCCTGGCCGGCGTCCTGCTCGCCGTGCTCATCGGCCTGCTCGTCACCCTCGTCGCGCCCACGTTCCCCGCCGCGCCGCCGGCCTGGGCCGTGGCGTCCGGCCTCGGCAGCTCGCTCCTCGTCGGGGTGGTGGCGGGCTACTGGCCCGCGCGCCGGGCGGCGGGCCTCGACCCCGTGGACGCGCTACGATACGAGTGATGGCCGACACGCCCGAGCCCCGCGTCGTCATCGTGGGGGGCGGGTTCGGCGGGCTCTTCGCGGCCCGGGCGCTCCGGAAGGCGCCGGTCCGCGTGACGCTCGTGGACCGCCACAACCACCACGTGTTCCAGCCGCTGCTCTACCAGGTGGCGACGGCCGTGCTCTCGCCGGGCGACATCGCCTCGCCGATCCGGTGGGTACTGCGCCGCCAGCGCCGGCTCGAGGTGCTGCTCGGCGAGGTCACCCGGATCGATCCCGCGTCGCGCACCGTGGTCCTCGACGATGGGACGACGCTCGAGTACGACTACGCGATCGTCGCCGCGGGCGCGACGCACTCGTACTTCGGCCACGACGACTGGGCGCCCTTCGCGCCGGGCCTGAAGACCCTGGACGACGCGCTGGCGATCCGCCGCGAGGTGCTGCTGGCCTTCGAGCGGGCGGAGCGCGAGCCCGACCCCGCGCGCCAGCGCGAGCTGCTCACCTTCGTCGTGGTGGGGGGCGGCCCCACCGGGGTCGAGATGGCGGGCAGCCTGGTCGAGATCGCCCGGCAGACGCTGCGGCGCGAGTTCCGGCGCATCGATCCGGAGTCGGCGCGCGTCGTGCTGATCGAGGCGGGCCCGACCGTCCTGGCGGCGTTCCCGGAGGTGCTGCGCGACCGCGCGCGCCGGTCGTTGAGGAAGAGCGGGGTGGAGGTCTGGGAGAAGGCGGCCGTCACCGGGATCGAGGAGGGCCTCGTGCGGGTCGGCGGTCAGGTGATCCCGGCGGCCACCGTCATCTGGGCCGCGGGCGTCCAGGCCTCGCCGCTTGGCGCCACCCTCGGCGCGCCGCGCGACCGGCAGGGCCGCGTCCGCGTGGAGCCCGACCTGTCGGTTCCCGGCTACCCGCACGTGTTCGTGGTCGGCGACCTCGCCGCGTTCCCGCACCAGACGGGCGAGCCGCTGCCAGGCGTCGCGCAGGTCGCCATGCAGGGCGGCGCGTCGGCGGCGGCGAACATCGCGCGGCTGGTGCGCGGCGAGCCGACGCAGCCGTTCCATTACCGCGACTACGGCAACATGGCGACCATCGGGCGGGCGGCGGCGGTGGCGGACCTCGGCTGGCTGCGCGTGTCGGGGTTCGCCGGCTGGCTCCTGTGGCTCTCGATCCACCTGGTGTGGCTCGTCGGCTTCCGCAGCAAGGCGTCGGTGCTCATCCAGTGGGCGACCGCCTACCTGACCTACCAGCGCAGCGTGCGGCTCATCGTGGGCAAGCCGGTGGAGATCAGCGGCGCGCCGGCGTCACGACACGGCCCGGCAGCGCCGCGGTAGGGCGGCCGGCGTCGCGGACGACCTGGCCGTTGACGATCGCCCAGTCGATGCCCTCGGCGAGCTGGTGCGGGTCCTGGTAGGTGGCCGTGTCCCGCAGCTTCGCCGGGTCGAAGACCAGGACGTCGGCGAAGGCGCCCGGCCGCAGCACTCCCCGATCCTTCAGGCCGAACACCGCCGCCGGCAGCGAGGTCATCGAGCGCACGGCGAAGGGCAGCTCCACCACGCCGCGCTCCTCTACGTAGACGCGGATCTTGCGCGGGAACGCGCCGTACGCGCGCGGGTGCGGCTTGCCCTCGCCGAGCGGCACGAGGTCGCCGTCGGTGCACGTCATCGTCCACGACTGCCGCATGATGCGCGCGATGTCGTCCTCGGCCATGTTGAACGACACGAGGCCGGTCTCGGCCCGGGTCACGAGGTCGAGCGCCGTCTCCTCCGGCGGCCGGCCGGCCGCGGCCGCGAGCGCGGCCAGGGTCTTGCCCTCGATCGACGGATCGGGCTCGAAGCGGCTCACCATCAGCGTCTCGGGGCCGCCGCGCCGCGCGATGTTGGCGCGGATGTCGTCGACCAGCCGCCCGCGGTCGTCCCCGCGCGCGCGCCGCAGGAAGGCGTCCCGCCCGAAGACCTGCGCCCACCGCGGCACGAGCGCCCCGGTGATGCTGGTGCCGCTCGCCTCGTACGGGTACTGGTCGGCGAAGACCTCGACCCCGCGGGCGCGCGCCGCCTCGATGCGCTCCACCAGCGTCGCCGAGAGGCCGTGGCTCGCCGGGCCGAGCGCCTTCATGTGCGTCACGACGCCGATGAGGCCCGCCTGCTCCGCGACGTCGATCACCTCCTGCACCGCGGCGACGACGCCGACCGTGTAGTCGGCCTCGTCCCGGATGTGGCTGGCGTAGACGCCGTGGAAGGCGGCGGCGACCTTCGCGAGGGCGACCACCTCGGCGGTCTTGGAGTAGCTGCCCGGCGCGTAGTAGAGCCCGCTCGACAGGCCCACGGCCCCGGCCTCCATGCCGGCGCGCACGAGGGCCGCCATCCGCTGGAGCTGCTCGGGCGTCGGGTCGCGGTCCGTCATCTCCATCACCGCGCGCCGCACCGACCCGTGCGGGACGAACAGGCCGACGTTCGGCCCGATGCCGTCGCGCTCGTAGCCGGCGCGCTGGGCGGCGAGGTCGGTCGGGCCGCCGCCGTCCGGGTTGATGAGCACGGTGGTGATGCCCTGCGCGAGCACCGGCTCGCCGTGCCGGAGCGCCGCTGTCGCGAGGCCGGGGCCGGCGTGCGAGTGCACGTCGATGAAGCCGGGCGTGACCGTCAGGCCCGTGGCGTCGATCACGCGCCGTGCCGTGGCGCCGTCGAGGCGGCCGACGGCCGCGATGCGGTCGCCCGTGATGCCGATGTCGGCCAGCAGCCACGGGTTGCCCGTGCCGTCGAGCACGCGGCCGTTGCGGATGAGGAGGTCGAAGGCCGGCGCCTGGCGGGCGCCCGGCGCGGCGGTCCCGGCGACGAGCGCCAGAAGGACGAGGGCGGTCCGGACTCTCATGGCATGGCTCCAGCGCGCGTCGCGACCCGTCCGGGCCGCCGCGTCGCGGCATTGTAGCCGCTGGGCGCCCGGCGGGCCCGATCCGGCAGACGTGCCCGGATCCCGGCAGGCCGGGCCGCCGGGGCCGGGTCCGGCCAGCGTCCGGGGCATGGGCCGAGGTACGCGAATTGCGTCCCAGAACCCGGGGCGGGCGCCCGGCCGGCGGTCGCGGCCGGATGTCGCGGCCGTCGGCACGGGCACGGCGCGGGCCGGCCGCCCGGGTGGGGAGGGACCCATGCGCAGCACCAAGCGATATTCGAACGTCACCTTCTCCAGGCGCGTCGACCACGAAGGCGGCGCGCACCGCGAGGCGCGCGCGCTGGCCGGACCACGGGTCTGCGACCGGTGCGGCGCCCGCTACGAGCGGCGGCGCTGGGCCCTGCCGCCCGGGGCCGGCTTCCGCACGCTCGACCTGCGCCCGGGGGCGGGCGAGCGCGTGCTGTGCCCCGGCTGCAAGCGCGTCGACTCGGGCGTGCCCTCCGGCTACCTCACGCTGGAGGGGGCCTTCGCGATGGCCCACGCGGACGAACTCGTGGCGCTCCTGCGCAACGAGGCCGCGGAGGCGCTCGCCGACAACCCGACGGCGCGGGTCATCGAGTGGGAGCGGGGGCCGCGCCGGCTGCGGCTGACGACGACCACCGTGCACCTGGCCAAGCGGCTGGGGCGGGCGGTCGCGCGGGCCTGCCAGGGGGAGATCCGGTACGACTTCTCGCACGAGAACCAGGTCGCGCGCGTGAACTGGCGGCGGCCGGCCGCCACGCGGCGCGCGGCCCGCTGACCCACGGAGGTGTGCCATGGTCCGCATCGAACGCGTCCTCTGTCCCGTGGATCAGTCGCCGGTGGCGCGGCTGGCCCTCGCCCACGCGGTGAACCTGGCGCACTGGTACGGCGCCCGGGTCCAGGCGATCGAGGTGCTGCCGACGGGCATTCCGCCCCTGATGGAGGTCCCGGTGCCGGCCGTGCCCACGCTCTCGGAGGAGGCGCAGCGGGGCGTGGCCGAGGCCCTCGACGCGTTCGTGGCGCCCTACACCGGGCTGGGCGTGGAGATCGATACCGCGGTCGTCGAGGGCGACGTGGTGGGCGGCATCCTCGAGGCCGCCGCCGCCTGGCCCGCCGACCTGCTCGTCATCGGCACGCACGGCCGCGGGGGCCTGCAGCACCTGACGCTCGGGTCGGTGGCCGAGAAGGTGATGCGCCGCGCGGCCTGCCCGGTGCTGACGGTGCCGCCGGGCGCCCGCGCCGTCGCCACCCGGCACACCACGCACACGGTGCTCTGCGCGACGGACTTCTCGCCGGCGTCGCTCCTCGCGGTCGAGCGCGCCTTCTCGGTCGCGCAGGAAGCCGATGCGTCGCTCGTGCTCGTGCACGTGCTGGACTGGCCGGCCGAGTGGACCGACACCATGCCGCTGCTCCGGGAGGACTGGGAGTCGCGGGCGCAGCAGCGGCTCGTCGAGCTCATCCCCGAGGGCGCCGAGGACTGGTGCCATGTCACGACGGTCGTCGCCGCCGGGCGCGCGGCCGCGGAGATCCTGCGCGAGGCCGAGGCGCGCGGCGCCGACCTCATCATCATGGGCGTCCATGGCCGCGCAGCCATCGAGCACCTGCTCTTCGGCTCGACGACCTACCGCGTCGTGCGGGAGGCGAAGTGCCCGGTGATGACGGTCAGGAAATAGATCTCAGATTGGAGATCTCAGATTGAAGATTGAGTGCCAGGGGTGCCCGGGTGCCAGGGGTGCCCGGGTGCCAGGGGTGCCAGGGGTGCCAGGGGTGCCAGGGGTGCTACTGGGCGATTGTGGCCGACAGGAGGACGATGAACTTCGCCGTGCGCATCATCTGGGGGATGTCGGCCCACTCGTCGGCGAAGCCGCGCTGGCCGCCGCGTTCGCCGCCGATGCCGATGGCGGGGAAGCCCTGGCCCAGGGCGACGTTCATGTTCGACGAGCCGGCGTTGCCGAGCCGGGGCTCGTAGCCCAGGTGGCGCGAGATGGCCGCCGCGGTGGTCACGAGCGCCGAGTCGCCGAAGCCGGGGATCTGGCCGCCGGGCGTCAACTGGAACGGCTCCATGCGGAAGGTGATGGTCGTCTCGGCCGTCACGGCCTCCAGCACGGCCCGGGCGGCGGCCTCCGTCTCCTCGACGTGTGACGCGTCGAGTGACCGCACGTCGAGCGAGAACCACCCGGTCTCGGGCTTGTGGTTGAAGACCCCGCCGCTCTGCAGCATGGCGACGTTCAGGACCGTCCGCGAGTCCGCGTGGGTGGCCGGCTGCGGGAGCTGGAGGATGCGGTCGACTGCGCGGCCGATGCCCTGGTTGACGTTCGGCAGCCCGCCGTTGAGCGTGTGTCCCGGGGGACCGCTCGCGATGACCTTCCACCAGTGGATCGTGATGGCGCCGTAGGTCACCGAGTGGCCGTCGCCCAGCACGTCCACGAACGCCAGCGCGCGGTCCCGCCAGTCGGCGAACAGCCGCTGCATGCCCACCAGGCCGGTCTCCTCCTGCGCGACGGCGGCGAAGACCAGGTCGTGCTCGGGCGTGATCCCCGCCTGCAGTACCGCCGCGGCCGCCGCGATCAGCGAGGCCGTCGTCGTCGACGTGTTCGTGCCGGGGCCCACCACCCGGTCGCCGTCGACCCGCGGCGGCGCGGCCGCCGCGCGCTGCAGGTCGGCCACCGTGCCGAGGTCATCGAGCGTCGCGACGAAGACGAGCGCCTTGCCCGAGCGTCCGGGGATGCGGCCGACCACGTTGGGGGCGTCGTCCACGCGGACGTCCGCGAGGCCGATCCGGCGCATCTCCGCCGCCACGGCGGCGGCCCGGTCGTGCTCCTGGCCGGACGGCGAGACGATGCCGCCGATGGTCGCGAGCCACGCGGCCGTCTCGGCGCGCCGCGCGTCGACCGCGGCCAGCGCGGCCCCCACCGCGGGGTCATCGAGCGCCGCCGCCAGCGGCCGCTGGGCGGCGGCAGGCGCGGCGACGGCCAGGAGCGCGAGCAGGGCGGGTATGATGCGCAGCATGACCGCGACATTCTACCGCCCGGCCGCGCTGCTCGCGGCGGCCATCCTGACGCAGGCCTGCACGGCGCAGGCCCCCATGCCCGGCGCGGCCGGCACGACGCGCCTCGAGGTCGTCGCCGCGCCCGGGCTGCTGGCGGCCCCGGCCGACGGACGGCTGTTCGTCGTGCTCGGCAAGGAGGCCTCCCCGGAGCCGCGGCTGTCCATCGGCCGAACCGGCCTCGACCGCCCGCCGGTCATCGCCCGTGACGTCACCGCCTTCGACGGGACGACCCCCGCCGCGCTCGACGCCACCGCGATTGCCTTCCCGGTCGACAGCCTGGCCGACGTCCCGGACGGCGAGTACGTCGCGCAGGCGCTCTTCGACACGAACATCGACCTCAAGTCGGTCAACGCGCCCGGCAACCTCTACAGCGCGCCGACGCCGGTGACGATCGACCACGCGGCCGGTGGCGCCGTCCGCCTCGAGCTCACGGCGCGGGTGCCGGACGAGGAACTGCCGCCCGCCACCGACTACCTCCGCTTCGTGAAGATCCAGTCCGAGAAGCTGACGGCCTTCTACGGCCGCCCCATCTACCTGCGTGCCGGGGTGATCCTGCCGCGGGGATGGGCCGACAACCCCGGCCGGACGTATCCCCTCCGCGTGCGCATCGGCGGCTACGGCGCCTCGTACACGCGCGTCCAGCGCATGATGGCGGAGGATGCGCCCTTCCGGAAGGCGTGGCTGGCCGACGATGCCCCACGGTTCATCCTGCTGCACCTCGACGGCGACGGTCCGCTCGGCGATCCGTACCAGGTGAACTCCGACAACCACGGCCCCTACGGCGACGCGGTGACCGGGGAGCTGATCCCGGCGGTCGAACGCGAGTTCCGCGGCGTGGGCGAGCCCTCGGCGCGCGTGCTCGACGGCGGCTCCACGGGCGGCTGGGTCTCGCTGGCGCTGCAGGTCTTCTACCCGGACTTCTTCAACGGCACCTGGTCGTCGTGCCCGGACGGCGTCGACTTCCGCGGCTTCCAGCTCGTGAACATCTACGAGAACGAGAACGCCTACGTGAACGAGCACGGCTTCGAGATGCCGAGCGCGCGCGATGTCGACGGCGACGTCCGCTTCACGATGCGCCACGAGGTGCAGATGGAGAACGTCCTCGGCCGCGGCGACTCGTGGACGATGTCCGGCGGGCAGTGGGGGGCGTGGAACGCGACCTACGGCCCGCGCGGCGAGGATGGGCGTCCCGTCCCGCTGTGGGACCCGAAGACGGGCGTCATCGACCGGTCGGTGACCGGGCACTGGAAGCGCTACGACCTGCGGATGTACCTCGAGGAGCACTGGGCGGAGCTCGCGCCCAAGCTGCGCGGGAAGATCCGCGTGTTCAGCGGGGAGGCGGACAACTACTTCCTGAACAACGCCGCGCACATGCTCGACGACTTCTTCGCGCAGGCCACGCCGCCCTACGGCGGCCGCATCGTCTTCGCGCCCGGCGAGGGGCACTGCTGGGTGGGGATGGACGACCTGTCGATGATGAAGGAGATGGGACGGGTGACCGGCGCGCGGCCCTGAGGAACGACGATCACCATCCTGGCGACAAAGCCTGCCACGAAGGCCGCGAAGAACACGAAGGACGGCACGAAGCCGCCTTGATTCTCCAGGAGAGACTTCGCGTCCTTCGCGCCCTTCGTGGCTCCGGGTCTTTCCTTCTTCCCGTCCGCCAGACCCGCCGGCCGCAGGCGGGTTGAAGGGCAGAGGTGGGCGGATACGGGCCGCCCGTTGGGCGCCCGTGGCGGCGCGGCGACCGGGCTGGCCGGGCTGGCGGACGCCCGCAAGGGACACCAGGGCCGTTCACGGTGCAGAATCGGGCAGATGGGCTATTGACCCGACTGGCAGATGCCTTGCATCATTGGGATGCATGACTTCGTCGCACGTGTACTACTTCGACCGCGCACGCGTCCCCGTCTCTGGATCGTCTGCACTGCTCCCGTCCTTCTGGGATCGGGAGGATCTCGACCTTCCTGCCGCCATCGACCAGGCGGACGGCTCCGCGGGCACCGACCCCGTTCCCGACCCTTCGCCGGCGCAGGCCGACGAGGCCGGGTACGGCCACGGCGTCTAGCGGCGGCCGACGGACACCGTCACAGGGCTCCGGGCATGACGGCGGCTAGCCGCTGACGGGCTGGCCGTCCGCCTTCCTGGCGTAGCGCGACGCCACGTAGTCGTCCAGCAGGCGCTGGAACTGCGCGGCCAGCTCCTCGTACGTCCCGCGGTAGGTCGCGACGTGCCGGCCGTCGACGTAGACGGGGCAGTTCGGCGCCTCCCCGGTGCCGGGCAGCGAGATGCCGATGTTGGCGGACTTCGACTCGCCGGGGCCGTTCACGACGCAGCCCATGACCGCGAGCGTCAGCGTCTCGACGCCCTCGTACCGCGTCTTCCACTCCGGCATCTTCTCGCGGATGTAGCCCTGCACCCGCTCGGCCAGCTCCTGGAAGGTCGAGCTCGTCGTGCGGCCGCAGCCCGGGCACGCCGTCACGCTCGGCGCGAACGACCGGATGCCCAGCGACTGCAGCAGCTCGCACGCGGCGTACACCTCCTCGCGGCGGTCGCCGCCCGGCCGCGGCGTCAGCGAGACCCGGATCGTGTCGCCGATGCCCTCGTTGAGCAGCACGCCCATCGCGGAGGCCGACCACACCAGGCCCTTCATGCCCATCCCGGCCTCGGTCAGGCCGAGGTGCAGGGGCTGGTCGGTCTGCCGGGCCAGCGCGCGGTAGACCGCGATCAGGTCCTGCGGCCGCGAGACCTTGCACGAGATGATGATCCGGTCCGCGCCGAGGCCGGTGTCGACGGCGAGGGCCGTGGACTCGATCGCCGAGATCACCATGCACTCGTTGACGATCTCCTCGGAGGTCTTGCCGAGCCCGCGGTCGGTGTTCTCCTGCATCTTCGCCATGACGAGCTCCTGGTTGAGGGAGCCGCCGTTGACGCCGATGCGCACGGGCCTGCCGTGGTCCATCGCGACCTTCACGATGGTCTGGAACTGCTCGTCGCGCCGGGTGCCCGTGCCCACGTTGCCCGGGTTGATGCGGTACTTGTCGAGGGCCGTGGCGCACGCGGGGTGCCGCGTCAGGAGCAGGTGGCCGTTGTAGTGGAAGTCGCCGATGAGCGGGGCGGTGCAGCCGGCATCGCGCATCCGCTGCTTGATCTCGGGGACGGCCGCCGCGGCCTCGGGCACGTTGACGGTGACGCGCACCATCTCCGAGCCCGCCTCCCACAGCTCCACGCACTGCCGGGCCGTGCCCGCCGCGTCGGCCGTGTCCGTCATCGTCATCGACTGCACGACGACAGGCGCGCCGCCGCCGACGCGGATCGCGCCGACCTGCACGCCTCGGGTCCGGTGCCGCTTCTGGGGCTGAATCATGCGGGTGTCGCCAGTCCGATCATAGCAAAGGCGCCGGCTGTCACCCGGCCCGCTCGTCGAGCTCCGCCCAGCGCGCGTACGCCGCCGCCAGCTCGGGCTCGAGCGCCTCGAGCCGCGCCATCGTCGCCTTGATGCGATCGGCGCCGGCCAGGTAGAAGTCGGGCGCGGCGGCCTCGGCCTGCAGGCGCCGGCGCTCGGCCTCGAGCGCCTCGATCGCCGCGGGCAGGCCGTCCAGCTCGCGGCGCTCCTTGTACGACAGCTTCCTCGGCGCCTCGGCCCCGGCCGCGCGCCCCGGGGCCCGCGCGGCGGGCGTCGCGGGCGGCGGCGTGGGCGCCGGCGGCCCGCTGGCGGCCGGCCCCGGCCGCTGCCGCAGCCAGTCGTCGTAGCCGCCCACGTACTCGGCGACGCGGCCGCCGCCCTCGAAGGCGATCGTGCTGGTGACGACGTTGTCGAGGAAGACGCGGTCGTGGCTGACGAGCAGGACCGTGCCGGGGAAGGCGACGAGCTCCGCCTCGAGCAGCTCCAGCGTCTCGAGGTCGAGGTCGTTGGTGGGCTCGTCGAGGACGAGCACGTTGGCCGGGCGCGTGAAGAGGCGGGCCAGCAGCAACCGGTTGCGCTCGCCGCCCGACAGGGCCTTGACCGGCGAGCGGGCCCGCTCGGCCGGGAACAGGAAGTCGCGCAGGTAGCCGATCACGTGGCGCGGCTGGCCGTTCACGACGACCGTGTCGCCCCCGTCGGCGACCGTGTCGGCGACGCTGCGTTCCGGGTCGAGCTGCTCGCGCTGCTGGTCGAAGTAGGCGACCTGCAGGTTCGCGCCGTGCCGGACCTCGCCCGCGTCCGGCGGGATCTCGCCGAGCAGCATCCGCAGCAGCGTCGTCTTGCCCGCGCCGTTCGGCCCGATCAGGCCGATGCGATCGCCGCGCAGCACCCGGGTCGAGAAGCCGTCCACGATGACGGCGTCGCCGTAGCGCTTGCTGATGCCGTCGGCCTCGAACACCAGCTTGCCGCCCGACTCGCCGCGCTCCAGCTGCAGGCGCACGCTACCCACGCGCTCGCGCCGCTCGGCGCGTTCGTTCCGCATCGCGAGCAGCGCCTTGACCCGGCCCTCGTTCCGCGTCCGCCGGGCCTTGATGCCCTGGCGGAGCCAGGCCTCCTCCTCGGCGAGCTTCTTGTCGAACTTCTCCCAGGCGAGCATCTCGTTGGCCAGCCAGTCTTCCTTCTTGCGGAGGAACGTCTGGTAGTCGCCCGGCCACGAGGTCAGGTGGCCCCGGTCGAGCTCGACGATGCGCGTGGCGAGCCGCTGGAGGAACGCGCGGTCGTGGGTCACGAACACGACGGCCCCGCGGAAGTCGGCGAGGAAGGCCTCGAGCCAGGTGATGGCCTCGACGTCCAGGTGGTTGGTGGGCTCGTCGAGCAGCAGCAGGTCGGGCTCGGCCACGAGCGCGCGGGCCAGCAGGACGCGCCGGCGCCAGCCGCCCGACAGCGTGTCGACGCGCGCGTCGGCCGGCAGCGACAGCCGCGCGATGACCATCTCGACCCGCTCCTCGAGGCGCCAGCCGTCGCGTTCCTCCAGCTCGTGCTGCAGCCGGCCGAGGGCCTCGAGCTTCGCCTCCGACGCCTCGGTGGCGAGCGCGGTCGCCGCGTGGTGATACGCCTGGACGAGCTCGCCCAGCGCGCCGAGGCCCTCCGACACCACGTCGAACACCGTGTGGTCGGTCGACAGGGGGACGTCCTGCACGAGCCGCGCGACCCGCAGGCCCGGCTGGTGCCAGGCGGTGCCCGTGTCGGGCGGCGTCTCGCCGCCGATGATCGAGAGCAGCGTCGACTTGCCGGTGCCGTTGCGGCCGAGCACGGCCACGCGCTCGCCCGCCTCGACCTGCAGTGAGACCTGGTCGAGGAGGGGGAGATGGCCGTAGGCCATCGAGACGTGGTCGAGGGTGACGAGGGGCATGGTGGGCGACGAGGGTCAGTCGTCCTCGCGCCAGCCGTCGCCGGCCAGGCTGGCCTTGACGTCGTCGGCGCGGAAGACCGCGAGGTCGAGCGTGTCGAAGTTCTCGGCCCGGTCCATCACGTCGTTGACGAAGAAGGCGAGCGTGAACGGCGGACCGCCCGGCAGCACGACGGCCCGGGCATGTTCGCGGCGGTCGTTGAAGAGCCGCCACAGCACGGTCGGGGCGGAGGCAGACATCTGTCTAGGATACAGGAGGGGAGTGCCAGGGGTGCCAGGGGTGCGCCGGGGGGCGGCCGTGAGTACACTGGCCGCCATGCAGCGAACCCTTGTGCTCTTGAGCCTCAGCGCCGTCCTTGCCGCCGGGGGCGCCGTGCTGGCCCGGCAGGCGCCCGCGGCGCAGCCGGGGCCGGCGGCGGCCGTCATTCCGCAGGCGCACGTCGCGTTCGTCAACGCCAACGTGCTCGACGTCCGCACCGGCACCGCCCTCACCGGCGTCACGGTGGTCGTCGAGGGCGGGACGATTCGCTCGGTGGGCCCGGGCGCCGCCCCGGCCGGGGCCGCGGTGATCGACCTCGGCGGGCGGTGGCTCGTCCCCGGGCTGATCGACGCCCACACGCACCTGGCGACGGTCGACGCGGCCCGGCGGGCGCTGCTGTCGGGCGTGACGACCGTGCGGGGGGCCTCGGTGAGCGCCTACCAGGACGTCGCGATCCGCGAGCTGGTCAAGGCCGGCTACCTGGCCGGCCCCGACGTGCTCGCGGCGGGGACGTTCGTGACCCCCGATCCGCCGTGGCTGGCCGACCCCCGGATGGTGGCGCTCTGGCCGGCCATCCAGTCGCCCGAGGCCCTCCGGCGGCTCGTCCAGATCAACAAGGACCGCGGCGCCGACGTCATCAAGACGCGCGGTACCGAGCGGGCGGGCGACCCCGCGACCGACCCGCGCGAGCAGGTCTATACCGAGGCCCAGCTACGGGTGGTGGTGGAGGAGGCGACGCGCCTCGGCATGGACGTGCTGTGCCACGCGCACGGCACCGAGGGCAGCGAGGCCGCCATCCGCGCCGGGGTCCGCAGCATCGAGCACGGGACCTACCTGACGCCCGCCCAGCTCGAGACGATGGCGGCACGGGGCATCTTCTGGGTGCCCACCTATTCCACGATCATCGACCTGACCGAGCCGGGCGGCGACTACGACGACCCGGTGACGGCCAACCGCGGCCGCTTCATGCTGCCGATCCTGCGGCGCGCGCTCGGCGCGGGCATCCGGGCGGGCGTGAAGATCGTCGCCGGCGGCGACTCGGCCTACGGCCCCGAGAGCCAGACGCGCATCTCGCACGAGGTCGCGAACTTCGTCGAGGCGGGGATGGCGCCCCTGCAGGCGCTGCAGTCCGCCACGACCACGGCCGCCGAGCTCCTGCGCCTCGACGGCCGCACCGGGGCGATCGAGCCCGGCCTCGAGGCCGACCTGATCGTCATCGAGGCCAACCCGCTCGAGGACGTCGTCGCGCTGCAGGACCCGCTGCTCATCATGAGCAACGGCCGGCTCGCGCTCAACAGGCTGAACTTCGGCCGCTGACCCCGCGCGTCCCGGCGTCCCGGCCCCTCGCCGGGACGCCGCCATCCGTCCCTGGCATCTGCGGCCGTCGCCGAGAACGTGAAGGTCGTCGGCGCGCGCTGCGACCTCGACACGGGCGAGGTCACGCTGGTGCCGTAGGCGGCCGCCGGGCCGCCAGGGCCCGCTGGTTGAAGGCCTCCGATTCCCCGCGCGGCACCGAGAGCGAGGTCCAGGCCGGACCCGCGACGTGCCGCGCGAGGTACACGATCTGGTAGGCGTGTCCCGCGTAGTGCGCCAGCTGGCGCACCAGGGCCCGGTGCACCGTGTGGGGCTCGGCGCGGATGTGGACGATGCGGCCGAGGTCGTCGTCGGTGAGCGCCGCGAGCGCGTCGAAGGTGACGCGCCAGCCGGCCTCCCATTCCGCCAGCAGGGCCGTCCGGTCGAGGCCGGCGTCCTCGAACTCCCGGTCCCGCTGGCGGTCCGGCTTCTCGCCGTCGGTCGTCAGGAAGCTGGTCCAGCGCGACCGCATGTTGCCGGCCATGTGGCGCATCAGCACGGCGATGCTGTTGGCCTCGGGGTCGAGCTGGTGGTGGAGTGCGGCGTCGTCGGTGACCTGGGCGACCGCCCGGTCCGCCAGCGACTTGATCTTCGCGAACTCCTCGCGGATGGTGGCGACCAACTGCACGTCCGGCACGTCGACCTCCCTGGCGCGGGCACACCCGGCCTCGCCGCATTATCCAACGGCGGGCCGCCGGCGCGTCACCACTGGTGCTCGACGAGCAGCAGCGCCGCGGATGCCGCGGCGAGCAGCCACCCCGTGCGGCCGACCTCCCGCGGACGTCCCACCACGGCGTGCAGCGCCGCGTGGAGGATGAAGCCCCAGAGGATGCCCTGGGTGATCGAGAAGGTCAGCGGGATCAGCACGAGCGTCGCGAACGCCGGCACCGCCGCCTCGACGCGCTCGAAGGGGATGGACGCCACGGTCCGGAACATCATCACGCCGACCATGATGAGCACCGGCGCCGTCGCATAGGCTGGCACCGCCGCCGCGGCCGGCGCGAGGAAGAGGCACGGCACGAAGCAGAGGGCCGTGACGACGGCCGTCAGGCCGGTCCGTCCGCCCATGCGGATGCCGGCGACGCTCTCGACGTACGCCGTGCCCGGCGAACTGCCGGCCAGGCCGGCCCCGAGCGTCGCGCACGCGTCCACGATCAGGCCCTGCCGAAGCCGGTGCGGCTGGCCGTCCGCGTCGACGAAGCCGGCGGCCCGTGCGACGCCGATGAAGGTCGACAGCGAGTCGAAGAGGTCGGTCATCATCAACGTGACGATCGCGGGCAGGAGCGACAGGCGGAGCGCCCCGGCGATGTCGAGCTGGAGGAACACCGACCCGAAGTCCGGCGCGCTCAGCCACGCCGCCGGCGGCTCCACCCATCCCCCCACCCACGCGGCGGCGGTGACGACGCCGATGCCGGCCAGGTAGGCGAGCGGGTTCCGGCGCCGCGAGAGCCACGCGATGACCAGCAGGCCGAGGAGCGTCAGCAGGGCGCGGTGATCGATCGGGCCGACGCCGACGAGGGTCGCGGGGTTGGCCGCGACGAAGCCGGCGTTCTGCAGTCCGATGAAGGTCAGGAGGAGGCCGATGCCCGCGGCCGCCGCGGCCCGCAGCGCGTCGGGAATCGCGAGCGCGATGGCCTCGCGCAGCGGCGTCGCCGAGACCAGCAGGAACAGCACGCCCGACCAGAAGACCAGCCCGAGGGCCACCGGCCACGGCACCTGGCCCTGCAGCACCAGGGTGTACGCGAAGAACGCGTTCAGGCCCATGCCCGGCGCCACCCCGAAGGGCAGCCGCGCGTACAGCCCCATCAGCAGGGTCATCGAGACGCAGACGAGGACCGTCGCCGTCAGGGCGCCGCTGAACGGCATGCCCGTGCCGGCCGTCGAGAGGATGGCGGGGTTCACCACGACGATGTAGGCCATCGTGAAGAACGTGGTGACCCCCGCGGCGATCTCCGTGAGCGGGCCGGCGGGCAGGGCAGGCGAGGAGGGCTGTGGCACGCGCCGGGATGATACCGGATCGCCGGCGCCGCCCGTGCGCCGGCGGGCGCACGCCGTGGGCGGTCCCGCCCACGGGGGTCGGGCGCCCAACCGGGGATGTCAGGCGTCCGATAGCCGCCAGGCCGGGGCGCCGCCGTTCGTCCCCGCATCCGGTGGTCTCGTCCCTCGGGGCCCCATGGCGTCCGGCCCAGCCGCCGGGTACCGGCCTTGCAGACGGATCGACGGCGGCTGTGTGCGTGCCTGCCGCTCCTTCGTCATTCATATCTCATTCAGGAGTTCGACCATGATTCGACGCCCTTCGCTCATCGGAGCGGCGGTGGCCCTGCTGGTCGTCGCGGTTGGCACCGCGAGTCCGCAGGGCGTGCAGACCGGCGTCCTCACCGGCGTCGCCACGAGCACGGATGGCCTTCCGCTGCCGGGCGCCACGGTGACCCTGGAGTCCCCCGCGCTCCAGGGACAGCGCACGACGGTCACGGAGGGCGCCGGCGCGTATGTCGTCCGTGGCCTGCCTCCCGGCACCTACACGGTGACCATCACGTTCCCGGAGATGCGCCCGGCCGCCGCGACCGTCGTCGTGCCGCTCGGGGGCACCGCGACGGCTGACGCGACGCTGGCGGTGGCCACGGTGTCGGAGACGGTCACGGTCGTCGCGTCGGCGCCCTCGCCCCTCACGCGGGCGACGGTGGACTACCACCTGCGTGGCAGCGACGTGGACCTGCTGCCGACAGGCCGCACGCCGTCGCTCATCGCGGAGCTGTCGCCGGGGCTGACGGTCAACACGCCGAACGCCAACCAGGTGACGATTGGCGGCGCGTTCGCGTACGACAACGTCTTCCTGCTCGACGGCGTGGACATCAACGACAACCTCCTCGGGCGACCGGATGACCTCTATATCGAGGACGCGGTCGAGGAAACCCAGGTGCTGACCGCGGCGGTCCCGGCGGAGTACGGGCGCTTCACCGGCGGCGTCGTGAACATGGTGACGCGCCGCGGCGGGAACCGCTTCTCGGGCAGCCTGCGGACCAACTTCGCCAACCCCGCGTGGAGCGCGGAGACGCCCTACGACGTGGCGAGCGGGGTCAGCTACACCGACAGGATGGAGCGCTACTACGAGGGCACGCTCGGTGGCCCGATTCGCCAGGACCGCGTGTGGTTCTTCTTCGCGGGCCGCTCGCAGTCGTCGACGTCGACCGCGGCGCTGCCGCAGACGGGCCTTCCGTTCGAGACGACGAGCGACCAGCGGCGCCTCGAGTTCAAGGTGACCGCGACGCCGGCGACGAACCAGACGGTCCAGGCCCAGTACACCGACCGCCGGCAGGACACCACCCAGCCGTCGCTGCCGGCCTCGATCGACCCGAACACGCGCGACGAGACGAGCCAGCCGGGCTCGCTCTTCGTGGCCAACTGGAACGGCGTGCTCTCGAACCGCGTGTTCGCGACCGCGCAGTACTCGCGCAAGACGAACCACCCGCGCTTCGGCGGCACCAGCACCGCGATCCAGGACTCGCCGTTCCTGACCCTGGGGATGACGGTGAAGTCGAACCTGGAGTACAACGCGCCCTACTTCGACCGCAACGACCCGGAGAACCGTGACAACGACCAGCTCACCGCCAGCCTGGCGTACTTCCTGTCGAGCCCGTCGCTCGGCACGCACGACCTCAAGGTGGGCGGCGAGCGCTTCACCGCGCGCCTGCAGGGCGGCAACTCGCAGTCGGCGACCGGCTACGTCTTCGCGGCCGACTACCTGACGGCGGGCGGCGTGCCGGTCTACGGCGCGGACGGCCGGCTCATCCCGGTCTTCGTGCCCGGCGCCACCGCCGCCCTGAACACGCTCCCGACCCGCGGCGCGACGCTCGACGTGACGACGACGGCGTTCTACGTCCAGGACCGCTGGACGCCGTGGCCGGCGCTGTCGGTCGACGCGGGCCTGCGCTACGAGCGCGCCTCGAGCCGCTCGACGGGCGGCGACGCGGGCCTCGACGCCGACAGCTGGTCGCCGCGCCTCGGCGCGACCTACGACCTGACGGGCGACGGCCGCACCGTGGTCAGCGCCTCCTACGGCCGCTACGCGGGCCGCTACTCGTCGTACCTGTTCGGCAAGAACACCACGGTCGGCAACCCGGCCCGCCTCATCTACGGCTACATGGGGCCCGCGGGGCAGGGCCTGGACTTCGCGCCCGGCTTCGACCTGGGCAACTACATGGTGGTCGGCGGCACGTTCCCGACCGACAACGTCAGCTACGCCCCGGGCACCTCGTCGCCCGTGGACACCGAGTGGACCGTGGCGCTCGGGCGCGAGCTCGGCGACGCCGGCTCGATTCGCGCGACGTGGATCCAGCGCGCGACGTCGAACATCGTCGAGTCGTTCGTCGACAACCCCGGCGCGGACGGCAAGACGCGCGTGGTGTACAACGGGTTGAACTTCGGGCTGTTCGACGACATCGTCTACCGCAACTCCGACGTGCCGTCGCGCGACTACCGCGCGCTGCAATTCCAGGGCACCTATCGCGTGGCGTCGAACTGGACGGTGGCCGGCCACTGGACGGTCCAGGTGAAGAACGACGGCACCTTCGAGGGCGAGGCCGCCAACCAGCCGGGCATCGGCTCCGTGATCGGCGACTACCCGGAGACCTTCAGCGCCGACCGCGCGTATCCGTACGGGCGGCTGGACGACTTCCAGCGGCACAAGGTCCGGCTGTGGACCATCTACACGATGGACTTCGGGCGCTTCGGGAGCCTCGACGTCGCGCCGATGTATCGGTACAACTCCGGGCTCACCTACAGCCTGGTCGCCAACGGCGTGCCGCTGACAGCGGCGCAGCGGGCGGCGAACCCGGGCTACGCGCGGCTGCCCTCGAGCCAGTCGGTGTACTTCGGCGCGCGCGGCAGCGAGTCGTTCGCGGGCTACGGCCTCGTGGACCTCGGTGTCACCTACGCGGTGCCCACGTGGAAGGGCGTCCGGCCCTGGCTGAAGTTCGAGGTGCTGAACCTGCTCAACGACCAGACGCTCATCGGCGCCGACACGACGATCGGTGTGGACCCGTCGAGTCCGGTCGACGCCCTGGGCCTGCCGACGGGCTACATCCGCGGGCCGCGCTTCGGCCAGGCGACCTCCGCGTCGCAGTACCCGCGTCCCCGCCCCGGGCAGGTCGGCGGGCGCACGTTCCTCGCGGCGGCGGGCATCCGCTTCTAGCGGCGGGCCCCGCAAGTCACCTCGCCGGATCCGCCGCCCGCGTGGCGGATCCGGCGCCTTCGCGGGCCCGGCGCGGGCGATCAGCGCGCCGGCGCGAACCGGGCCGGCAACGCCTGGCGCGCCAGCAGGGTCACGAACTCGCGTTGCCAGGCCGGCACCGGCCGTTCCTTCAGGGTCGCGGCACTCCATTGCCGCCGCACGCCGCGCCGCGTCACCCGCACCGCCGCCACCGCACCGCTCCGGATGGACGGCGCGACCGCCCAGCGGGCCATCACGCCGACGCCCAGCCCCGCGCGCACCAGCTCGATGATGGCTTCGGTGAGCGGCACCTGCGACACCCGTGCCGGCTCCACGCCCGCCGGGGTGAGGATGCGCGTGAACGTGTAGCTGTCCTGCCTGTCGGCCTTGTAGATGATGACGTGCTCGTCAGCGAAGTCGCGCGCCTCGATCCACGAGCGCCGGGCGAAGCGATGGCCGGGCGCGACGATGGCGACGAGCTCGTCCTCGAAGAGGGGGGTGGCCGCGAGGCGGCGATCCGCGACGGGCGAGGTGACGACCGCGAGGTCGATCTGCCCGTCGAGCAGCGCCTCGAAGGGCCTGCCGGTCCAGTTCACCGCAATCTGCACGTCGACGCCCGGATACTTCTTGTGGAAGACCTGGAGGAGCGGGGGCAGCCAGTGGTAGCCCGTGTTGCACTGCGTGCACAGGCGAAGCACGCCCTTGCCGTCGGTCGCCATGACGCGCAGGTCGTCCTCGGCGCGGACGAGCTCGTCGAGCACGCGGCCCGCCGACCCCAGCACCCGGTCGCCGGCCGGCGTGAGCACCATGCGCCGGCCCAGCCGCAGGAAGAGCTGGAGGCCGAGCCGCGTCTCCACGTCGCGCAACTGGTGCGACAGCGCCGACTGCGTCAGGTGCAGCCGCTCGGCCGCGCGCGTCATGCTGCCGGTGTCGGCGATCGCGCGGACGAGCGCGAGGTGGCGGATCTCGAGGGTCGGGAGCATCGGGTCAATCTATGAGCCGGTCTCATGGACTGTCAACTCATCATGAAGCACGGCCGCCGAGCGCGGCCGCCGGATCGACGCGGGCCGCGCGCCGCGCGGGCACGTACGCCGCGACGGCCGATCCGGTGAGCACCAGCGCGGCCAGCGCCCCGTACGTCCATGGGTCGAGCGCGGGGATGCCCACGAGGAAGCCCCCCAGCAGGCGCGCCAGGCCCGCCGCCGCCGCGAGGCCCGCCACGACGCCGAGGCCGGCGGCCCCGAGGCTGCGCGTCAGCACGCCCCGGACGATGTCGCCCGTCCCGGCCCCGAGCGCCAGGCGCACCGCGAACTCGCGCCGCCGCTCGGTGACCGAGTAGGTCACGACCCCGTACAGCCCGACAAGCGCCAGCGCGAGGGCAAGGGCCCCGAACGCCGTGCTCACCGCGGCCAGCACGCGGCCCGCGAAGAGCGGCGCCTGCCGCAGCTCGGCGTACGTCATCGCGAACAGCACGCGGATGCGCGGGTCGGCGGCGCGCAGCTCGCGGCGTACGGCGGGCGCGAGGCCCTCGCCGGACCGGGTGGTCCGCACGAGGAACGACAGGTTAGCCGAGACCATGGCGCCGAGCGGCATGTAAAGCACCGGCCGCGGTGTCTCGCCGAGGCTGCCGACCACCGTGTCGCCCACCACGCCCACCACGGTGACGGGAGGAACACCGGCGCCCAGGTCGATCCGGCGGCCGACCGGATCGCCCGACCAGAACCGCCGGGCCATCGCCTCGCTCACGACCGCCACCGGGGCCGCCTGACCGCCGGCGTCCCTGTCGTCGAAGGTGCGGCCCGCCCGCAGCGGCACGCCGAGCACCTCGAAGTAGCCGGGCGCGACGAGGTTGGCCGCCACGGACGTGGACGTCCGTCCGTCCGGCGGGGTATAGCCGTCGATGCGCACGCCGCGCGACTCGCTGTTGCCGTCGAGCGGGACGATGACGGCCGCGGTCGCGCCGGAGACGCCGGGCAGGGCGCGCAGGCGGGCGAGCGTGTCCCGATAGTACGCGCGCCACCGGTCCGGCTCCAGGCCGAGACCCGCGCCGTCGACGGCCCCGACCATCAACCGCTCCGTGTCGAACCCCACGTCGAGCGCCGCCTGCGCCCGCAGGCTCCGGACCAGCAGGCCCGCCGAGACGAGCAGCGCCAGCGACACCGCCACCTGGGTCGCGACGAGGGCGCCCCGCGCCCAGCCGCCGCGTCTCGAGCCGGTGGCCGTCGGGCCGTCGGTCTTGAGCGGCGTCGCGATGTCCACGCGGGAGGCGCGCCATGCCGGCAGCCCCCCGAAGAGCAGCGTGGCCACGGAGGCGACCGCGCCGGTGAAGGCCAGGAGCCGCCAGTCGAGGGGCAGCGTGGGGCCGAAGTTGGCGAGGCCCGCCGGTGGCGTCACCGTGAGCGCCAGATCGCGCACCCAGACCGCCAGGAGCAGGCCCGCTGCGCCGGCCACGGCGGCGACCAGCAGGCTCTCGGTGAGCCACTGCCGCGCGATGCGCGCGCGCGAGGCGCCCATCGCCAGCTGTACCGCGATCTCGCGCTGCCGGGCGATCACGCCGGCCAGCTGGGCGTTGGCCACGTTGGCGGACGCGGCGCCGAGCGCGAGCCCCACGACCACCAGGGCGAACACCAGCACCGCGCGCGTCGTCGGCAGCATCGACTCGGGCAGCGCCGACGCCGGCTCCACGCGCAGCCCGAAGGCCGGGTCGCCGATGTCGGCGGCCAGCGTGGTGGCGATCGCGTCGAGCTCGGCCCGGGCCTGCTCGACCGTCGCGCCCGGCGCGAGGCGCCCCGTGGCGCCCAGCCAGGCCCAGCCGCGGCGGGTGATCGGCAGGCCGCGCGGGCGGATGATGTCGTACGCCATGAGGGGCACCCACACGTCGGTGCCCAGCGCGTCGTAGCTGCCATGGAAGGCGGGCGGCATGACGCCGATCACGGTGAACGCCGTGCCGTTCAGGTAGAGCGGCTCGCCGATGGCGCCTGGCTGGCCACCGAGACGCGTGCGCCACCACCGGTCGCTCACGACGGCCACGCGGGCGGGCGCCCCCGGCAGGTCGTCGCCCGGCTCCACCGCGCGGCCGCGCGACGGGGGCAGCCCGAAGGTCTCGAAGTACCGCCCGTTCACGAGCTCGACGGCCGTGGACTCCGACTGGTCGGCGAGGCCGGTGGCCGCGAACGTCTGCTGGTGGATGGCGACCGACGAGAGCGTACGGCTCCGCTCCGCGACGTCCTGCAGGTTCGCGTACGACAGGACGTCGAAGTTGCCGCCGTCCTCGGTCCCGAAGATGCGGACGAGACGCCCAGGGTCGGCCGCCGGCAGCGGCCGCAGCACCAGGCCGTTCAGCACCGAGAACACCGCCGTGTTGCCCCCGACGGCGATGGCCAGGGTCAGCACCGTGACGAGCGTCAGCGCCGGACGCCGCCGCGAGAGGCGCACCGCGTGGCCGAGGTCGTGAAAGAAGCTGCGCATGGCGCCGCGCGGAGCAAGGGGCCTGCCAGATGCCGGGGAGTCGGCAGATCGGCCGGGTACCTGAATTGCTAGAGATCCCGCGTCATTCGCGCGCCGCGGACGCGCGCCCGTCCGGGGAGGCGTCCGGCCACGGGACGCAGGTGCCACGAGTCGTTACAGCGATTGCCCGCCCGGATGGCGTAGGATCGAGTGAGACGGAGTTCGTCCAATGGCTTTCATTCCCAATCGGCGGGACTTCCTGCGGGCCGCCCTCGTCGCGGGGGGCGCCACCATGGCGGGCCCGCTCGAGGCCCTGCTCGGACGCGTGGCGAGCGCGGCCACGCTCGACTCCCTGGTCACCGACGGTTTCGGCGGCCTCGCCCCCGTCAAGGACCACACGACCGGCCTCCCCCTTCTCCAACTGCCGCCGGGATTCCGTTACGTCACCTTCGGGTGGATCGGCGACCGCATGGAGGGCGGCACGGTCACGCCCGGTTACCACGACGGGATGGCCGCCTTCGCCGGGGAGGGGAGCCGAGTCCGGCTCGTCCGCAACCACGAGATCACGCGCGGGCCGTCCTTCGATCCGTCGCTGAGCTACGACCCGGCGGTGGGGGGCGGCACCACGACCCTCGACTTCGACACCGCCAAGGGCAAGCTCGTCGGCTACCGCGCCAGCCTCGCGGGCACCATCCGCAACTGCGCGGGCGGCCCGACGCCGTGGGGCAGCTGGCTCACCTGCGAGGAGACGCTGCTCGAGCCCGGTCCCGGGCTGCCGTTCACCAGGAAGCACGGCTACGTCTTCGAGGTGCCGCTCGACGGGCGCCCGACGATCGAGCCGCTGACCGCGATGGGGCGCTTCGTGCACGAGGCCGCGGCCGTCGATCCGGCCACCGGCATCGTCTACATGACCGAGGACGCGCGCGATGCCGGCCTCTATCGCTTCATCCCCAACACGACGTCGCGGCTCGCGGAGGGCGGCCGCCTCGAGATGCTGGCGGTGGCGGGGCAGCCCCGCCTCGACACGCGCACGGGCCAGCGGCCCGGCATGAGCTATCCCGTCTCCTGGGTGGCCATCGACGAGCCGGAGCGCCCGCACGAGGTCGAGGAGCGCCGGGACGGCCGCGGCGTGTTCTCGCAGGGGTGGGCCCGCGGCGCCGCCGTGTTCGCCCGCCTCGAAGGGTGCACCTACGCGGACGGCAAGGTCTTCGTGACCGCCACGAGCGGCGGCGCGGCGAAGATGGGGCAGGTCTGGGAACTCGACCTCGAGGGCAGCGAGCTGCGGCTCGCCTTCGAGTCACCCGGTCCCGAGGTCCTCAACATGCCCGACAACACCTGCCAGAGCCCGCGCGGCGGGCTGGTCCTCTGCGAGGACGGGACGATGAACCCGTGCGTCCAGGGCCTCACGGCTGACGGCCGCATCTTCCGGTTCGCGCGGAACAACATCGTCATGAACGGCGAGCGCAACGGCATCCGCGGGGACTTCCGCGACCGCGAGTTCGCGGGCGCCACGTTCAGCCCGGATGGCGAGTGGCTGTTCTTCAACGTCCAGCACCCCGGCGTCACCTTCGCGGTGACAGGACCGTGGGCCGAGGGGTTGTTCTAGGAAGAACCTGAGTAATCAAGAATCGAGAATTTAGAATCAAGAAAGCAAGAGGCCGGGCGGCGCATTCGCGCCTGCCCGGCCTCTGTCCGTACGTCCTGCGTTTTCTTGATTCTTGATTCTCGATTCTTGATTACTCAACGGCGCGCCGAGCCGAGCCGAGCGGCGCTCCGAGCCGAGCCCCAGCTACGTGAAGGAGCGCGCGAAGAGCCCGGCGATGGCCTTGCGGCCGTTGTCGTCGAGCACGCGGGTGCCGGTGCCGGTGAAGTGGACGTGCTCGATGACGGGGCCGTGCCCGTCGGCCATGCGGGTCCACTTGGTGTGGTCGCCGTCCCACTCGAACCAGGCGTTCTCGACCTGGTCGAAGACGAACAGCGGCTTGTTGCACAGCTTCGCGAACTCGGCGCCCCAGCCCGTGCCGCCCCGGACGGTGTTGTCCGGCTGGATGGCGCCGATCACGTAGATCTCCTGCCCGGCGTTCACCTGGTACCAGATGCTCTGCAGGATCTTGCGGAAGGTGGGGGTGTCCGGGTAGCGCCGGCCCATGATCCGGGAGACGTAGGCGAGGCTGACGTCCCCGGTCTTGAGCTCTTCGTGGTTGAGCACGCGCAGGCCGCGGGTGCGGACCGGGCGGTGGCCCTCGAAGGAGAAGTTGACCTCCTCGATGCCCAGCCGCTCGGCGGCGGCGCCGAACTCCGCCTCGGCGCCCTGGGCGCCGCCGGAGAAGAGGATGGTGTCCTCGCGATTCGGCGTCGTCACCGCGCTACTCCTGTTCGTGGTCGTCGTCCGCGTCGGCCTCGTCGACCTGGTCCGCGTCCGTCTCGTCGAGGCCGTCCCCGCCGGCGATCTCGTCGTCGTTGAGATCGGTCTCGGGCTTCATGAAGTCCGGCAGGTCGTCGTTCGCCTCGTCCTCGGCGGCCGGGTCGTCGAGATCGTACATCCGGCCGGTGAACTTGGTCGGGATCGGCCCCTTGGGGCCGCGCTCCTTCTGGGCGTAGGCGTTCTTGCCGCCCTTCTTCTTGGGCGGCGCCGGGGGACCGAAGTCCTTCCCGGGCGGGCCGGCGCCCGGACCCCCGGGCCGTGGGCCGCCAAAGCCGCCGCCAGGCGGGCGCGGGCCGCTGAAGCCGCCCGGACGCGGCGGGCCGCTGAAGCCCCCCGGCCGTGGACCGCCAAAGCCCCCGCCGGGCCGCGGCCCTCCGGGACCGCGGTCGTCGCGGGCACGCGCCTCGCTCACGGCCAGCGGCCGGCCCATGAAGAGCTGGCCGTCGAACCGCTTGATCGCCTCCTCGGCGGCCGAGCGCTCCGCGTACTCCACGAAGGCAAAGCCCCGGGCGCGACCGGTCTCCCGGTCGAGCGGGCGGACAATCTGGGTAGGCTCACCGACCGCGGCAAAGTGCGACCGCAGATCGTCTTCAGTGGCCTGGTAAGGGAGATTCCCGATGAAAAGTCGAACTGGTGGCACGGTTGGACGCTCTGACGACTGACGGCTCTAAGGCGCGTGGGACCTACGGTGCTCCGTCTACCGGTTCACGTGGGTTCGGACGAATGAAGTCTGGAGTGGGCAGAGGGGGCGTTGGCGTTCGAACGCCCGGCCGGAGCGCAGCATAGCAGAAAGGCCTCAGTGTGCCAAGCCGCCGAGCTCGTCCAGTTCCGCCCGGATGGCCTCGAGCTTGAGCCGAAGCATGTCCCGGTGGGCCGCCCGGCACGCCGCGCCGAGTTCGGCCTGGGCCTGCGCGGCGGCGAGTTCCAGCGTGCGCCGCCGCTGAAGGCGGTCGCGGGCCTCGGCGCTCAAGCGCTCGCCGGGGTCGCGGGTACGCGACGCGTCTTCCTGCTGCGACTCGACCGCCTTGCTTTCCCAGCCGCGGGCCACGATGCGACCTTACCACGGCCGGCGTCCGCGCGGGACGACGAAGTCCCACTTCCGGACAAGTCCGGGTCGGCGCCAGGCCTGGGCCCTGGCGGCGATGTCACCTGTTTTCAGTGGCTTGTGGCCGTGTCGCCCAGCTGGCCCGCCCTTTGCCTCCATCCGGCGTGCAGGCCATCTTTCCAGGACCCGAGACCGACACATGGACCGACTCCTCCAGGACATCCGGCACGCCGTCCGCGTGCTCCGCAAGGCCCCCGTCTTCACCGCGATGGTCGTGACGACGCTTGCGATCGGCATCGGCGCGAACACGGCCATGTTCAGCGTCGTCAACGCCGTGCTGCTCGAGCGCCTCCCGTTCCGCTCGCCGGAACGGCTCGTGGACCTGAACGAGGTCGAGCGGGACAACCGCACGCGCGGGGCGATCGCGCCGGCCAACTTCCTCGACTGGCGCGCCGCCGCCCGGAGCTTCGCCGGGATGTCCGTCTACCGGCCGCGCACCTACAACGTGGACACCGACGGCGCGGAGCCCGAGCGGCTTTCCGGCGCGCAGGTGTCGAGCAACTTCTTCGACGTGCTCGGTGCGGCGCCCCTGCTGGGGCGCACGTTCACCGCCCGGGACGCGGAGCCCGGGCAGCCGGCGGTCGCGGTGCTGTCCTACGGCACCTGGCGGCGGCGCTTCGGGGGCGAGGCCGGCGCGGTGGGCCGCACGCTCCGGCTGAACGGCGAGCCCCACACGATCGTGGGGGTGATGCCGGCGACGGTGAACTTCCCCCAGGACGCCGCGTTCTGGACCTCGGCGGCCTACGACGTGCCGCCGGCCGGCGGCGGCGATCCGCGGGAGGTCCGCGGCATGCACTACCTGCGGGGGATTGCGCGGCTGAACGACGGAGTCGCGATCGCCGCGGCCAACGCCGAGCTGGAGACGATCGGAGACCGGCTGGCGCAGGCGTATCCCGGGGTGAACGGCGACTTCATCCCGGTGGTGCAGCCGCTGCAGGACCGGCTGGTCGGCTCGTCGCGCACGCCGCTGCTGATCCTGCTCGCGGCGGTGGGCTGCGTCCTGTTGATCGTCGTCGCCAATGTCGCGAACCTGCTGCTGGCGCGCGCCACGGTGCGGGCGCGCGAACTGGCCGTGCGCGCCGCGATCGGCGCCGACCGGCGGACCCTCGTCCGGCAGTTGCTCACCGAGAGCGTGGTGCTGGCGCTCGCCGGCGGCGTCCTCGGCGTGCTGCTGGCCTTCTGGGGTGTCGACCTGATCATGGCGCTCGAGCCCGGCGACGTGCCGCGCGTCGCGCCCATCACCGTGGACCGGACCGCGCTCGCCTTCGCGGCGGGCCTGTCGGTGCTCACCGGGCTCCTCTTCGGCGTAGTGCCGGCCTGGCGCGCGTCGCAGCCCGACCTGCAGGGCACGCTCAAGGACCAGAGCCGCGGCACCACGGGCGACGGCGCGAGCCACCTGGCCCGGTCGGGGCTCGTCCTGGCCGAGGTGGCGCTGGCCCTGATGCTGCTCGTCGGCGGGGGGCTGCTGTTCCGGAGCCTGGTGGAACTGCTCGACGTCCCGCTGGGCTTCACGACGAGCCGGATCGTGACGATGCAGGTGGCGCCGACGGGGGAGGCGTACCAGACGCCCGAGCAGCTGGTCGCCTACTGGAACCGCGTCGTCGAGCGCGTGTCGGCGGTGCCCGGCGTGGCGCGCGTCGCGCTCACCGACGGCCTGCCGCTCGGCAGCGGCTTCTCGATCACCGCGTTCAACCCGTCGACGCGTCCACAGGAGCCCGACAACGAGTCGCCGATCACGCACTACGTCGGGGTGTCGCCCGGCTACTTCGCGACGCTCGGCATCCCGGTGGTGGCCGGGCGCGAGTTCGACCGGCGGGACGTCACCGACAACCCGAACGCGATCATCATCAACGAGGCCATGGCGCGCCGGGAGTTCCCGGGGCAGGACCCGATCGGCCAGCGCTTCACCTTCGGGGCGGGACCGGACGGCGTGCTGCAGTGGTCCGACATCGTCGGCGTCGTGGGGGACGTCCGGCACTATGCGGTCGACCAGGATCCGGTGCCGATGACCTACGGGGTGTACACGGCCAGCCCGCGCGCGGCGCTCACCCTGCTGGTGCAGGCGGCCGGGGACGGGACGAGCGTGGCGGGCGCGGCCCGCGAGGCGCTCCGGTCGGTGGATCCGTCGCTGCCGGTCGCGCAGGTCCGATCGCTCGATCAAGTGGTGGGCGCGTCCCTGACACAGCGCCGCTTCAACATGTCCCTCCTGCTGGTGTTCGCGGGCATCGCGCTGGTGCTGGCGATCGCGGGCATCTACGGCACGGTGGCCTACGCGGTGGCGCAGCGCACGCAGGAAATCGGGATCCGCGTGGCGCTCGGCGCGACCAGCGGCGAGGTGCTGCGGCTCGTGCTGGTGGACGCGCTCAAGCCCGTGGCCCTCGGGTTGCTCGTCGGCCTCGGCGGGTCGCTCGTCTTCGCGCGCGCCCTCGACCGGCTCGTGTACGGCGTCAGCAGCACCGACCCCGTGACGTTCCTCGCGCTGCCCGCGGTGCTCGCCCTCGTGGCGTTCGTCGCGAGCTGGCTGCCCGCGCTCAGGGCGACGCGCGTGGACCCGATGACCGCGCTGCGCGACTAGGCGCGCCGGGGCCGCGCGCGATTCCGGGGGCTGACGCCCCATCCGCGGATGGACGCGGACGGACGCGGAAGGGAAGACCGGCTCCGGGGAGGCGGTCAACGCCGCCCTGGACGGCGGCTGGCGCGCCGCCGCGGCGGCGCGCCGCGTGAGGCAGCGAGGGCACCCTCAGGGTGCCTGCCGCCGTTCCACACGCGGGCCTCCTCCGTGTCTCCGGCGGGTTCGTCAGGTTCGTCAGGTTCGTCAGGTTCCCGTCCTTCTGGCTCTGTGCTCTACCCCTGTGTCTCTGAGTCCCTGTGGCTGGGCCCCGGCCGATTCTGGTATCCTGCGCGCGTACCTCGCAGGGTTCCGCCTGGCGTCTCGTTGACAATCAGGGACCCGTACCTGCTTCCCGGCTCGCAGGGGAGTGGATGGAGGCCAATCGCGAGCATGCGCGCCATGCGTGTGCCCGGGCCTCCGTCGTTCCGTGCCACGTCCGCGCGAGGAGCCGATCGCATGACCACCTTCAAGTCCATCACCCCGAACCTCGTCGTCCGCGATCTGGATCGCAGCCTGCGCTTCTACCGCGACCTGCTCGGCTTCGCGGTGACGATGAGCGTGCCCGACGAGGCCCCCTTCGTGTTCGCCGGACTCGAGCGAGACGGCGTGCCGCTGTTCCTGAACGACAGCCGGGCGGTCGCCGAGGACATGCCGGAACTGGCGGCCCGGCCGGCCGGCGGCACGGCGTGCCTCTTCTTCGCCGTCGAGGGCATCGACGACCTGCACGCGGCGGTCGCCCCGCACGCGAAGGTCGTGATGGGGCTCAAGGACCAGTTCTACGGCATGCGTGAGTTCGCCGTCGAAGACCCCGACGGCCACGTGATCACCTTCGCCCAACCCATTACCGGGAAGTAAGAATCGGAATCAGAAGCGGGGACGGACCTGGGACGATAGAATCGCGAGGTCCCCCCGCTTCTGTTCTTGTTCCTTGTTTCTTGATTCTTGATTCTTGATTACTCACCTTTCTCCCCAGGACGCGCTCGCGCCCGTCGAGCGCGGCGAGACGCTGGTCCTCGACGTGCGGTCGCCGGGTGAGTACGCGCGGCTCGGCCACATCCCCGGGTCGTGGCTGCTGCCCCTCGATCTCGTGGCGTCGGCGCCGGCCGTGCTGCCGGCCGACGGCCGGCCCATCCTCGTGTGTTGCGAGCACGGCCTGCGCAGCGTGGCCGCCGTGCGCTTCCTCGAGCAGGCGGGCATCGCGGGCCTGGTGAACCTCACGGGCGGCATGGCGGCATGGCAGGGACCCCGCGTCCACGGTCCGGGCCCCATCCAGGGGCCGTCGCCCTGGCTGCTGGAGCACGCGAACCTGCTGACGCCCCGCGGGCGCGTCCTCGACGTGGCGGCGGGGCGCGGCCGGCACGCCCTGCTCCTCGCGGCGGCCGGCTTCGCGGTGACGGCGGTCGACCGCGATCCGCGGGCGCTCGCGTTCATCCGCGACACGGCCTCGCGCCTCGACCTCGCGGTCGAGACGGTCGAGCGGGACCTGGAAGCGGGAGACGTCGATCTCGGCGACGCCGCCTACGACGTGGTGCTGGTCTGCCACTACCTGCACCGGCCGTTGTTCCCGGCGCTCGTCCGCGCCGTCGCGCCCGGCGGCGTGCTGGTCTACGAGACGTTCACCCTCGCGCAGGCGTCGCGGGGACGGCCGACCAATCCCGACTACCTGCTGCGGCCGGGCGAACTGCCGACGCTCGCGGCCCCGCTCGAGATCGTGCGCGAGCGTGAAGGGGAGATCGACGGGGCGGTGAAGGCCGCGGTCGTCGCGCGGCGGGCCTGAGGGGCCGTCAGGCGGCGGGCTCGCCGACCGCGCGGGCGATGGCGTCGGGCCGCACCCGGAAGTGCGAGGCGTGCCAGGTGACCTGCCCGTCCTTGAGCACCAGGACCTGCGGCGACTCGTGGCGCACGCCGAGCCGGGTGGCGACGAGGGCCGACACCGGGCGCGCGGTCTGGATCGTGAGCAGGTAGCGGCGCGCGGGGAGGGGCCGGCTCGCCAGCCAGTCCTGGATCTCGTCGAACGCCTGGTGGCTGGTGCCACACGTCAGGCTGTGCTTGAGGATGCACACCGGCATGGTGTACGACTCCTCGAGCGCGCGCTCGACATCCGCCTCGCTGACCATGGGAATCCAGCCGTCTGCCATGGGGATATTTTACCTGCTCTTCCTCGCCGTCCCGCCGGGCGCGCAGGCGCCCGCCCCCGAGTCGCGCGTCGAGTGCCGCCTGCCGTCCGACGAGGCGGCGCGGGTCTGGCGCCTCGAGCGCCGGCCCGGCGCCACGCCGGAGTGGTGGCTGGTGCTGTCGTCGCCGGCGCTCGGCGCCCGGCGCCCGGCGCTGCCGCTCGCCGGCGCGGTCGTGTCGGAGACGCCGGCGGGCCTCGAGGCGTCGAGCCAGAGCGCGAACGGCGGCGTGGCCGTCGACCTGGCCGCGGGCGCGCAGTCGCGCCTGGACGTGTTCGTCAACTACGAGCTCGAGGTGAACGTGTGGCGCGACCTCGTGCCCGAGGTCGAACGGATGAACACCGGGGGGCCACGGACCGACGCCGTGTGCCGGGTGCTCGCGCCGGGCGCGGGGTTGCCGTAGCCGCGGCCTTGCCATACCATCGACCGCACATGCCAGCCTCGCCGGTCCGTCCCTGCCTGCTGCTGCTCCTCCTGTGCTCGCTGCCCGCGCTCGCCGCCGCCCAGTCACCCGCGGCGGGCGTCCAGACGCCAACGCCGGCGACCGACCTCGCCGACGGCGCCACCGAGTGGACCGCCGTCGCGAGCCACTCGTGGGGCGTCGAGATCGCGCATTCCACCAGCGGGCAGCGCTACGTGCGCCAGGCGCTCACGTGGGGCCACGTCCTGAGCGGCCCGCACGGACCCGGGCCGCTCCGCGGCCACTTCTCCTGGGGCATCGCGGTGACGCCGGTCTTCCTGATCTACGAGCCGGGCTCGGCCTACGGCGTCGGGGTCTCGCCGATCTCGTGGCGGTGGAGCTTCGCGGCGCGCGGGCGGGTGCTGCCGTACGCCGAGCTGAACGGCGGCCTGCTGTTCACCGACACACCCGTGCCCGACGAGACGACCCGCGTCAACTTCACCGCGCACGCGGCCGCCGGCGTGCGCATCATGATCTCCCGCGCGCAGGGCCTCGTCGTCGGCTACGAGCTGCACCACGTGTCGAACGGCAACCGGCTCGAGCGCAACCCGGGGATCAACGGGCACTCGGTGTTCGCGGGCTGGACGGTGTTCCGCCGCTGACGCCGCTCAGCGCTCGTACGACTCGCGCCGGGCGGACGCCGACAGGGCGACCAGGTAACGGAACGGATCGTCCCAGAAGGCGCGCCGCAGCCCCTCGAGGCTGTCGGCGCCGCCGTAGCTGATCGACGAGCAGAGGTGCCGCAGGATGTCCTGCACGACGGGCCGGACCGAGCCGCGCGCCGGCACGCTCACCTCGGTGCCCTCGGCGCCGAGCGCCTCGATGTCCACGCTGTCGGCATCCTCCACGTCGAGGCGGTCCCGGATGGCCTGGAGCGAGGCCATCCCCCTGAGCACCTTGAACGGCACCTTGACCGTGCGCTGCGCCTCGGGGAGTACGACGGACTTCTGCACGATCTCCCCGGGCGTCTCCTCGGTGCCGGCGAACATGCTGCCGAGCATCACCGTGTCGCCGCCGAAGAGCAGCGCCTCGAGGATGGCGCCGTGCCGGCGGACGCCCCCGTCGGCGATGAGCGGCACGCCCCCCTCGAGGCCGGCGGCCAGGCGGCACTCGACGAGGGCCTGGATCTGCGGGACGCCGAAGCTGGTGGTGAGGCGCGTCGTGCAGCCGCCGCCCGGCCCGATGCCGACCTTGATCGCGTCCACCCCGCGCTCGACGAGGAAGCGCACCCCGTCGGCGGTCGCGACGTTGCCGGCCACGAGCTGCACGCCGCCGAACCTGGCGCGCACCGCCTCGATCGCGCGGGCCATCACCACCGAGTGGCCGTGCGCGATGTCGATCACGAGCACGTCCACGCCCGCCGCCAGCAGCTCGTGCGCGCGCTCGAGGAAGTCGCCCTTCGCCCCGATCGCGGCGCCGACCATCAGCCGGCCGTGCTGGTCGCGCGTGGCGAAGGGCAGGCGCGCCTGCCGCTCGATGTCCCGCGCGGTGACCAGGCCCGTCAGCCGGCCGTCCTCGTCCACGAGGGGCAGCTTCTTCACCTTGCGCGAGACGAGCAGGGCCCGGGCCTCGGCGATCGGGAGGCCGGCCGGGGCGGTCACGAGCGCGGCGAGCGGGGTCATGCGCGAGGAGACCGGCGTGTCGTCGGCGGGGACGAACCGGACGTCGCGCTCGGTCAGCAGGCCGTGCAGGCGGTGGTCCGCGTCGAGCACGACGAGGGTGCCCACGCGCGATCGGGCCATCAGCGCGACCGCCTCGGCCAGCGTCGCGTCGGGCGCGACGGCGTAGGGATCGCGGATCACGACGTGCTGCGTCCGCTTGACCTTCTGGACCTCGCGGACCTGCGGCTCGATGTCGCCGCCGCGGAAGCCGCGGTCGATGATCCCGAGCCCTCCCTCCTCGGCCTGCACGATCGCCATCGGGGCGCGGGTCACCGTGTCCATGTTGGCCGAGACGAGCGGGCGCTTGAGGGTGATGCCCGTCGAGAACCGGCACGACAGGTCGATGGTCGCCGGGTCGCGGCGCTCGATCACGCTGAACTGCGGGCGGAACAGGAAGTCGTCGAAGGTCCGGCCCTGGACCGCCTCGACGAGCCGCTCGACGGGTGTCGCCATGCTGCTATCTTAAGGGGCATCCATGCAGATGGCCCTGCCGTTTGCCGAGGAGCCCTCGGTCCATTTCGTCCGTCACCGCGCGGCGCGCCGGTACATCGTGCGGGTGCTGGCCGACGGCACCGTGCGGGTCACGGTCCCGTGGCGCGGCTCGCGTCGCGAGGCGGGCGAGTTCGTCGAGCGCTGCGCGCCATGGATCGCCCGGCAGCGCGAGGCCCGGCAGCGCGAGGGCCGCGCCGACCGGCGCTGGCGGCACGGCACGGCGGTGCTGGTCGACGGCGCCCCGAGGATCCTCGACGTGCGGACCGGCGCCGCCGGCGTGCGCGTGACCCTCGGCGGCGAGCCCGTCACCGGTCCCGCCGCGCGTGACGAGGCCGACGTCCGGCCGGCCGTCGAGGCGTGGCTGCGCGCCCGCGCCGCCCGCGAACTGCCGCCGGCCCTGCTCGACCTCGCGGGCCGGCACGGCATCGCCGTGACACGGGTCTCGGTGCGCGACCAGCAGTCCCGGTGGGGCGCCTGCACGCGGCAGGGGACGATCACGCTCAACTGGCGGCTCGTCCAGGTGCCGCCGTTCGTCCGCGAATACGTCCTGCTGCACGAGCTGATGCACCGCCGCGAGCTGAACCACTCGCGCCGCTTCTGGCGGCTCGTCGCCGAGGTGTGCCCGCGGCACGCCGAGGCCCGCCGCTGGCTGCTCCGCGAGGGCCGGTCGCTCTTCTGACCACGCCCGTCACTCCGCCTTGAGCGTCGCCGCCGTGTCGGTCCGCATCGCCCGCCATGTGGGGCCGGCGGCCGCGACCAGGACCAGCGCGGCCAGCACGGCGCCCGAGAGGCCGAAGGTCGCCGGGTCGGACGGGTCCATCCCCGGCACCAGGCCGCCGAGCAGTGCGCCGAGCCCCGCGGCCGCCGCGCCGCCGAGCACCAGGCCCGCGAGCAGCGGGCCGATCGCGCCGCCCAGCACGTGCCGTGCGAGATCGGCCGGCGAGGCCCCGAGCGCCACCCGCACCGCCATCTCGCGGCCCCGCTGGCTCACCGCCTGCGAGATCACGGCATGCACGCCGAACGCCGCGAGCAGCAGGGCGAGTACCCCGAAGCCCGTCATCAGCCGGAGGGTCAGGACCTGCGCGACCGCCGACACGCGCACGGCGTCCGCCATCGGGCGCACGTGGAACGCCGGCAGCGCGCCATCCACCTCGGCGAGGCCGCGCCGGACCGGGAAGGTGAAGTCTTCCGGGTCGCCCATGGTCCGCACCGCGAACATCACCTGGCGTGGCGGCGCCTGCGCGAGGGGCACGTACACCTCGGGCTCGGCCGGCTGGTCGAGGCTGTCGTGACGGACGTCGCCGACGGTGCCGACGATGCGGCGCCACGGCGCGTCGCCGCCGCCGAGGCGCACGCGGTGGCGGTCGGGCGCATCCCCCCCGAGGTAGCGGCGCGCGAACGCGCCGTTCACGATCGCCACGGGCTCGCCGCCCGCCTGGTCGGTTGCGCCGAAGGTCCGGCCCCCGGTGAGAGGGATGCCCAGCGTCTCGAAGTAGCCGGGCGTCGCCGTGCGCAGGTTGGCGGCCGGCGCGTCCTCGTGATCGGTCAGGCCGCCGTCGAGCGCGATCCCGATGCCCTGGTTGTAGGTGCTGAACGGCAAGGTGTTGACCGCGGCCACCGAGACCACGCCCGGCAGCGCGCCGAGCCGCTCGAGCGCCTGGTCCACGAACGCGCCCCGCGCGCCGGGCGCGTCGTACCGGGTGTCGGGCAGCGCCACGCTGAAGGTGAGCAGGTGGTCGGGCCGGAAGCCCGGGTCGGTCGCGAGCAGGCGCCCGACGCCCTGGAGCAGCAGGCCGGCGGTGGTCAGGAGGGCGAAGGACAGCGCGATCTCGCTGACGATCAGCGCGGCGCGCACCCGGGAGTCGCCGCGGCCGCCCGCGCTCCGGCCCGCGGCGCCGAGGCGCGCGAGCGCCTGCGACCGCGCGCCGCGCCACGCGGGCGCCACGCCGGCCAGCAGCCCCGCCGCCACCGTGACGGCGGTCGCGACCCCGAGTGTCCGGGCGTCGATGCCGAGCGCCCCGATGCCGGGCAGGGTCGAGAGCACCGCCTCCGGCAGCATCGCGCGCAGCGCGTCGAGGGCCCAGCCCGCGGCGACGATTCCGAGCGCCGAGCCGAGCACGGCGACGACGAGGCTCTCGGTCAGCAGCTGCCGCACGATGCGGGCGCGCCCCGCCCCGAGCGCGAGCCGCGTCGCCAGCTCGTGCTGGCGGACCACGCCGCGCGCGAGCAGCAGCTCCGCGATGTTCGCGCACGCCAGCAGCAGCAGGAGGCCCACCGCGACGAGCAGCGCCACCACCGCGGGCCTGGCCTCGGCCGCCCCGAGTTCCCGCATCTCGCGCACCCGCACGCCGCGATTCCTGTGCGTGTCCGGCAGCGCCTCCGCCAGCCGGGCCGAGATCCCGTCGACCGCGGCCTGCGCCTCGGCGATGGTGCGGCCCGGCGCCAGGCGGCCCAGCGCCACCACGCTGCCCTCGTCGATCCCGGCCGGGCCGAAGGGCACCCACAGGTCGCCCTTGAAGTTGAAGACCGGGAACTCGAACGGGCGCGGCATCACGCCGACGATGACCCGGGGCTCGTCGTTCAGCAGGACCCGGCGCCCGACGATGCCCGGGTCGGCCCCGAAGACGCGGCGCCAGAGGGCGTCGCTGATGACGACGACGCCGGAGTCGCCCGGCCGGTCGGCCTCGCTGAACGCGCGCCCGAGCGCGGCCGGCACCCCCAGCATGTCGAACGTGCTCGCGGAGACCTTGTAGCCCTGCATCCGCTCGGGCACGTCGCGGCCAGAGAGCGTGGCGTTCCAGTACTGGTAGGCGGCGACCTCGTCGAGGGGCGCCGCCGCGCCGAGCGCCGGCACGTCGCGGTAGGGCACGTTGAAGCGCATCTCGTCGCGGGCGGTGTCCCACCCGAGCAGGAAGACCAGGCGTCCCGGCTCGTGGTAGGGCAGGGGCCGGAAGAGCAGGACGTCTGCGAGCGAGAAGACCGCCGTCGTCACGCCGATGCCGAGCGCCATCGTCAGGAGCGCCGAGAGCGCGAAGGCCGGGGAGTGCCCGAGGAGGCGCAGGGCGTATCGGACGTCTTCGGCGATCGACATCATGGTGGGGTCTCCCGCGCCCGCCGGCGCGCCATCGTCGCGGCCCGTCGCGTCGGCCACCGACCGGCACGCGAGACGCCAGTACTCCGCCGCCGCGCGGCGGCGTGGCCAGCCGGCGGCGAGACGCCGGGCGAACAACTCGTCGAGGTCGCCGATCACGGGCTCGCGCAGCTCCTGCGGCAGGAGGCGGGCCAGCAGCGCGCGCGCGACCGGTGGTGGGGTCATGGCAGGTCGGCCTTCGGCGACAGGCCGTGCGACATCCGGCGCAGGCGCTCCTGCGAGGCCCTTACCGCCTGCTCGCCGGCCGGCAGCAGGGCGTAGTAGCGCTTGCGCTTGCCGCCACGCTCGGGGGTCGGGTCGCCGAGCCGCGAGCGGACGAACCCGCGGCGCTCGAGGCGGTCGAGCGCGGTGTAGATCGCGCCGGGCGAGGGGCCGCGGCCCGTGCGGCGCTCGATGTCGTCGCGGAGGGTGACGCCGTAGGCCTCGGTGCCGAGGCCGAGGAGGGCCAGGAGCAGGAGCTGCTCGAATTCGCCGAGGGATCCGCGCATGGGCATGATTATAGCTTCACTGTAGTTAATATCAAGCCGTGATAGCGTGGGCAGGTTCAACAGCGAGACCGGGGAGGGTGCGTGGCGGCAGGATGGCGGCGATGGCTGGTGGCGGCGCTCCTGGCCACGTGGCCGGCCGGCGCCTGGGCCCAGACGCCCGGCGAGTACGAGGGCCAGGTGACGGCACTCGCCGGCGCGGCGTCCGGTGGCGACGTGCCCCGGGCGGGCCTGACGGGCGGTGTCGCGGTCGCCGTGTTCGACCCCGGCGGCTGGGGCGCGGAACTCGACATCGGCCACACGCGGGGGTTCGACCCGGCCTACGTCGACAGCGGCCTCACCACGCTCACCATCAACGCGGTTCGCTCCGGCGTGTTCGGGCGGGTGCGCCCGTTCGTGGGCGCCGGCGGCGGGCTGCTGCGCGTGCGGGCGTGCGCCGGTGACTGCGTGCGCGTGGTGAGCCGGACGGACTGGGCGCTCGATGCCTCCGGCGGGGCGTCCGTCCTGGTCAGCGAACACATCGGCGTGCGCGGCGAGGTGCGCTACGTCCGCTTCCTCGGGAGTCACCCGGGGCTGCCGGCGGCGTCCGGCGCCTTCGACTACTGGCGGACGTCACTTGGCGTGACCCTCAGCTGGCCCTTCGGCTGGTGAACGCCCGCGACCCGGAGGCTTCGTGTTCATCGGCATCGACGGTTGTCGTGGAGGATGGGTCGCGGCCACGCTCGATGGCCAGCCGGGGGCGCCGGTTCGCTACGCGTGGCTGAGCGCGCTCGACGAGGTGCTCGAGTACGCCCGCGCCGGCCGCGCGACCATCGTCGTCGACATCCCCATCGGCCTGCCCGCCGCCGGCGCCCGGCGGTGCGACATCGAGGCGCGCCGGCTGCTCGGCCGCGCGCGGCAGGCGAGCGTCTTCTCCGCGCCCAGCCGGGCGGCGCTCGACGGCGCCGGTGACTACGCCGCTGCCTGCCGGCTGAACGAGCGGGCCGTGGGCACGCGCCTGTCGCGCCAGGCGTTCGGCATCCTCCCGAAGATCGCGGAGATGGACGCGCTCATCACGCCCGCCCTGCAGGCGGCCGTCCGGGAAGGGCATCCCGAGGTGGTGTTCCGCGTGCTGGCCAGGGGCGGGCTGGCCGCGTCGAAGCGGACCGCGGAGGGGCGCGCCGAGCGCCTCGCGCTGCTCGCGACGGCCGGCGTGGACGTGGCGGTCGAGGAGATCCGGGCCCGCCTGGGGCGCTCGCGCGTGGCCCCCGACGACGTGCTGGACGCGGCGGCCTGCGCGGTGGCGGCCCGGCGCGTGGCCGCCGGCGAGGCGGTCGTCTTCCCCCTCGCGACCAGCGAGCGGGACGAGCGCGGACTCCTGATGGAGATCGTGGCCTAGCTCTCGACGCTGTCGAGCGTGTCGGACACGGCGCGCAACACGCGCGAGGCCTTGCGCAGCTCGCGCTCGCCGATGGGCAGGTCGAGTTCGGCGAAGATGCGGCGCTCCCGGCGGCGCATCCGCTCGAACACCTTGCGGCCCTGCGTGCTCAGCCGGACCAGCTTCGACCGCTTGTGCGCGGGGTTGTTGAGGAGCTCGACGAGCTTGCGCTCCACGAGTTCGTCCACGAGCACCTGGATGTGCTGCCGCGACACCAGGCGGGCACGCGCCATCTGGGGCACCGTCTGCGCGCCGGCGTCGGCGATCGCCTGCATCACGCCGCGGAGGCCGGCCGTCACGTCATTGCCGCCGTGGGCGTGGGCGGAGGCGGCCCGCAGGCGGTAGAAGAGACGCCGTGTCTCGTCCGCCAGCGATTCGAGAGTAGTGCGGGTGTCGGCGCTGAGCGCCCCTGTGCGCGCCATAATCGCTAAATTATGGATGAGGTGGCACAGGTCGGCAATAAAAATGTCGAGCTTGGAAAAGGTTTTACATCGCTTTACAACGCCGGCGTCCGTGCCGCCGACACGGCCCGTCCCACCACCCGGAAGTGCCACGCCAGCAGCGCGACGTTGGCCAGCGCCAGCAGCACGCTGAGATCGATGGGCGTCAGCATCCGCGGCACGGCCCATCCCACGCCGCGCCCGAGTCCGTAGAACAGGTTCATGTCGAGCGCGACGACCGCGCTCACCGCCATCGCCATGGACCGGAACGCCGGGTTCAGGCCGCCGGCCAGGGCCAGCAGCGGCACCGCGAGCAGCATGTGGTGCTCGTGCACGCTCACGCCGAGCACGAAGAAGGCGTGGACCGTCAGGGCGCCGATCGCGGCATGCAGGTCCAGCCGGCGCGCGGGCCAGCCGCGGACCAGGATCCAGGCGGCCGCCAGCCCCACGAGCGCGGTCCCGATCGGGCGCGGGTTCGGCAGCCCCATCTCGGTCCACGACGAGATGGCCAGGATCCGCGCCACCGGCTCGAAGTAGGCGCCGGGAAACCCGAACTCCGGAATCATGTTGACGCCGCGGGCCAGCCACGTCGCCACCCACCACACGTTTGCCGCGTAGGCGGCGACGATGTCGCGCCGCCCCATCCACGAGCCGAAGGCCTGGAGCATGTTCGGGAGGGCCCCGACGAGCAGGTAGGGCAGCGTGCCGACCACGAGCCAGGCCGCGCCGGCCGTCCCGGTGACGGCAAGGCGCCGGTGGCCCCCGGTGCGCCAGGCGGCGATGAGCATCGCCGGCCCCAGCAGCAGGGCCTGCGGCTTGGTGAGCAGGGCCACCGCGTACAGCGCGCCGGCCCAGACCGGTGCGCCGAGGTGCAGGCAGGCGAGGGCGGCCACGGCCGGCAGCACCATGAGCGGGTCCAGGTAGCCGAGCACCTCGGCGTTCAGCAGTGTCGCGGGGTTGGCCCACCAGGCCAGCGCGGCCCACTGGGCGCCGGCGCGGCTGCCGCCCAGCCGGAGCACCGCCGCGTACAGGAAGGCCGTGAAGACGAGGCCGGCCAGCAGCCCGGGCAGCTTCACGGCCGCCGTCAGGCGCCAGTCGTTCGGGTAGTCGGGGAAGCCCCAGCGGTACACGGCGCCGACGATCGCCATCTCGTAGATCGCGACGGGCGGGTAGTCGACCGTGGTGTAGACGGTGCGGAACTCCAGGCGCGGGCGGGTGGGCGGAGACCCCCCGATGCCGTAGACGCCGAGGACGTCGCGGGAGCCCGCGTAGCTCCAGACCTTCCAGACGCCGACATCCTCGGTACCCGGCAGGGGCAGCGCGGCGACTCTGAGCAGGGTGGCGGCGAGCAGGAGCGAGACGAAGAACGATTGGCGCACGGGGGCGCCGAGGATACCATGCCGCCGGCGCGTCGGGGGACGCGCCACGCCCGAGGGGGCCCCGCGTGCCTCCGTTACGCGGGTTCCTCACGTTCCGCTGGTTCCTCGAGACGAGGTGATCGGGATGCGCCGCGCGTGGACGCTGGTCGCCGTCGTTTGGGCCTCGGCGCTGGCCGCGGGGGGCTGCGGGACCGCGAGTCCCGTCGCGCCCTCGCCCGCGGCGCCCGTCGTCGCCGGCATCTCCGGGCTGCAGGCGGCTCCGCTCGCCTGGGCGTGCGTGTCGGGCGCGCTCCCCTGCGGCCCGGCGCGGGTGCCGGCATCCGGGGGCGTCGGCGCGACGCCCGCGGCGCCCGGGTCGCTGTCGGCGCTGGTGTCGGCCGATGTCGTGACGCTGGCGTGGGATCCGCCGGCCGGCGGCGATCCTCCCTCGTCCTACGTCCTCGAGGCCGGAGCGGCGCCTGGGCTCGCTGACCTCGCCCGGTTCGACACGGGGTCGGCAGCCGTCGGCCTTGTGGTCGCGGCCGTTCCGCCCGCGACCTACTTCGTGCGGGTACGGGCGGCGACCTCTGCCGGGGTGGGACCCCCCTCGAACGAGGTGACGGTCGTGGTCGGCAGCGCCGGTCCCGCGCCCTGCGCCGCGGCGCCCAACGCACCTGGCGCGCCCGTGGCGTCCGCGACGGGTGACACGCTGGCTCTCTCATGGGCGGCGCCGGCGGGCGGTTGCCCGTCGACGTCGTACCGGCTCGAGGCTGGCTCCGGCTCCGGCGCGTCGGACCTGGCGAACATGGACGTGGGCCCGAGCACGTCGTTCACGACCTCGGGCGTGCCCGCAGGGATGTACTACCTGCGGGTGCGCGCGCGCAACGCCGCGGGCACCGGACCCGCGTCACCGGAGACGGTCGCCACGGTGGGTGGTGGCGAGACGCCGGGCGAGCCGCCGGTGCTGTCGGTCGCGATCGTCGACCTCGATGGCTCGTACGACCCCGGCACCGGGCGGCTCGGTGCGCTGGACTGCACCTACCGGTTCGGATCCGATCCCAGCGACAGGTGGTGTTTCCACGCTTTCGGCAGCTCCGCGAGCGGACATCTGTCACCGTCCTACGACTACAAGGTCGCGGCCGGCACGATGGTCAGGGCCGCGACCGCCGGGGTGGTGACGCGCGTCGACGCCGAGACGAACCCCCTCTATCCCGGGGAGTTCGAGGTCGAGACGCGGCCGAGCGCGGGCTCGTCCTACCTGGTCATCTACGACCACGTTCGCGGCCTGGCCGTCTCGGTCGGGTCGACCGTGGCCCCCGGCGACGCCCTGGGGGTGGCGGGCATCCACACCTCGGACCCGTCGATCTGGGGACGCGTGGAGCTGCAGGTCAACCGCATCACCCAGCGGAGCCCGGTGATCCAGTCCACGCCGCTCTGCCCGCGGACGTTCGGCACCACGGCCTTCAACGCGCGGCACGATGCCGCGCTCGCCGCGCACAACGCCGCGAACCCGGCGTTCGCCGACGTGGGGGTATGTTTGCCGTAGGGTCGGGTTCGTCGGGTTCGTCGGGTTCGTCAGGTTCGTCGGGTCGTCAATCCCGATGCATGGCTTCGTGCCTGACGTCGTGCCCTTCGTTCCTTCGTGGGGTCTGTTGCCGCTTCGACGGGTTCGTCTGGTCCGACGGCTCGTCAGGCGAGCAGTTCCCGGAGCGCGGCGTCGATGAAGGCGTTGTCGGGCGGGTTGGTGCCGCGGCCGGCGGCGTGCCCCCACGTGGACGGGATGGGGCGGAGCTCGGCGTCCGGCATGTGCGCGACCTCGCGCCGGTTGTCCTCGACCCTGAAGTAGAGGTCGGTCTCGCTCGGCATCACGATGGCGCGCGGCGTGACGGCGCCGAGCGCGGCCGCCAGGTTGCCGCCGAAGCGCTCGTGGGCGCTGATGTCGGCGTGCTGCCAGGTCCACAGCATCGCCAGCAGGTCATTCGCGTCCCGCTGGCGGAACCGGCCCTCGACGAAGCGCACGGTGTCCTCCACCGAGGTGAGGCCCAGATCCCTGTAGGCGGCGTCGCGGTAGAAGTCCTGCGAGAACATCCAGCCGGCATAGACGCGGCTGAAGGCGAGCAGGCCCCGGACCGGCGGCCGCTCGTACCAGCCGTCGGCGAACGCCGCATCGGCGGTGAGCGCCGCCTTGACGCCGTCGAGGAAGACGTAGTTGTGCGGCGCGGTCCTCGCCGACCCGCAGATGGGCGCGATCGCGTCCACCATGTCCGGGTGCATCGCCCCCCAATGGAACGCCTGCTGCGCGCCCATCGAGAAGCCCGCGACCAGCCGGAGCCGCGTGATGCCGAGGTGCGCCGTCACCAGGACGTGCTGCGCGCGGACGTTGTCGTGCAGGGTGACCCGCGGAAACGCGGCGCGGTCGGCCGGGGGCGGCGTGTTGCTCGGCGAGGACGACAACCCGTTGCCGAACATGTTCGGCACGATGACGAACCACCGGGCAGGGTCGAGCGCGCGGCCCGGCGCCATCATCGCCTCGATGTCGGTGTGCGTCCCGCCGTAGAAGGTCGGGACCAGCACGGCGTTGTCCCGGGCCGGGTTCAGCGTCCCGTAGGTCTCGTAGGCGAGCCGCGCGGGACGGAGCGTCACACCGCACTGCAGCTCGAAGGCGGGGAGGTCGAGGATGGGCATGTGTATGTCGTGTCGCTGGTGCCGGAGGAGGGGATCGAACCCACACGCCCTTGCGGGCACAGGATTTTGAGTCCCGCGCGTCTGCCAGTTCCGCCACTCCGGCCGCCGATGACACCGATGCACAGATTACACGGGATGCCCGGTCTGGACACAATCGGCCCAACCGTGCGGCGCGCGGCGTCGCCTGGGAGACAATGCCAGGCGATGCCAGTACGACACGCGGGCTGGGACACGTTCGACTTCTGGTGCACCCCGAGCGGCGGCGCCTATGCGGAAGAGCGATGCGTCGTCCCGCTCATCAAGCGCTTCGAGGCGCGCTTCGGGACGGACAACGTCCATGTCAACCTCTACGACCCCGCGCTCGCCAGCGCCTACTCGGCCGTGCGGCCCGAGTGCGTCGTCATCTCGCATCCGCTGACCGGCCGCTGGGCGATCTGGAACACGAACGACCACGCGTCGTGGGTGCTGCTGACGACGATGTTCCGCCGCATCGGGGACTGGCAGGCGCATCCCGGCGGGGTCTGGGGACACAAGCCCGCGGACCTGCTCTGCGCGTTCCTCCCGAACATGCACCCGGCGTGGGAGGCCCAGCTGGCCGCCGCCGGCCTGGACGCGTTCTACGAAGGGGGCACCGTCGAGGAGTGGCTCGCGACACGCCCGTTCCTGCCCGCGCCCTACCCGGGGCAGGACGTCGCGGCCCCGGAGATCGACCTGCTCGCCGCCGCCGAGTTCCCGCCGCGGCCCTACGCCGTGTTCCGCGGGTTCTACTGGCGCCAGCGCCTGCCGTTCATCCGCCACCTGCGCGACATCGTCCGGTCACGCGGCCTGAAGGAGATCGTCCTGATTTCGTCGAAGGCGCACCCCGACGTGCCGCCGGAGTTCCTGGCGCCGGTGAACCTCGCGACGCTGCCGGAGCCCTTCCGGAGCACGCCGTCGGGGACGCTCGCCGCGCACGACTACCTCGGCGAGATCGCCCATGCCACGGCGAGCCTGTCACTCCCGGGCCTGAACGACGTCTCGCGGCGCGATATCGAGTCGCTTGGCCTCGGCGTGCCGGTCATCCGGCCCGGGCTGACGGTGGACGTCTGGGGCTTCGACGACTGCCCGGCGCTCATCGAGACGCGCCGCTGCATGGCGTTCGCCTGCGACCAGCACGTCAACTGGACGGCGCCGGACGACGACCTCGTCCGCCAGAGCTGCGAGGACATGGTGGAGGCGGCGCTCGCGCTCATCGCCGACCCCGCGGAACTGGTGCGGCGCAAGCACGCGGCTCGCGCCTGGTACGAGCACTACTGCGACCCGGAGGTGGTGGCCGACTACCTGTTCGGCCACCTGCTCGACCGGTTCGGCCGTGACTTCACGACGAACTGGGCGCGCTACGACGGCGCGCTCCGCGACTGGCGGCCGGCCGCGCCGGCGGATCCCGGGCCCCGCGGTGACGCCGTCGCGTCCACGGAGGTCCCTGTCGCGGCGACCGCGGCGGCAGCGGACCCTGGCCCGTCCCGTGGGGACGGCCCCGACGCGTCCCCGTCGGCGGACCCGGCGGCTCCGGACCGCGCGGCGGTGCGTGTCACGGCGTCGCCCGTGGGCTGGGACACGTTCGACATCTGGTACACGCCCCGCGGAGGGATCTTCGTCGAGGAGCGGTGCGCGGAGCTGCTGGCCGCGCGCTTCGCGGCGCGCTTCGGCGCCCGGAACGTGCGCCTGCGCGCGTCCCCGTGGGAGCACACGAACGCCTACACGCAGCTGTGCCCGGAGAGCGTCGTCGTGGAGCATCCGTTCACCGGGCGCTGGGCGATGTGGCACACCGGCGATCGCGCCGCCTGGGCGATGTTCACGACGATGTTCAGGCGCGTGTCCGACTGGGGCCACTACCCCGGCGCGTACTGGCGGCAGAAGCCCGTCGATCTCGTGTGCGGCCTGGTGGCGAGCATGAACGTCCCCGCGTGGCGGGCCCACCTCGGGGCGGCGTCCGTGGACGATTTCTACGACGGGACGACGCTGGACGGCTGGCTGGCGACGGACCCGTTCGCGCCGTGCCCGTATCCGGGCCAGGACATCCACGCCGACGCGATCGACGAGCTGTTCGCCCGGGAGATCCCGCCGGAGCCCTACGCGGTCTTCCGCGGCTTCTACTGGCATGCCCGCCTGCCGTTCCTCGCGCACCTGCGCGACATCGTGCGGTCGCGCCGCCTGACCGAGATCGTGCTGATCTCGTCGAAGGCCGACCCGGACCTGCCGGACTGGGCGCACGAGCCGATCAATGCGGCGTCCCTGCCCCCACGGTCGCGCGCCGTGCCGTTCGGGAACCTCCCCCGCGACGAGTACCTCGTGGAACTGGCGCACGCGTCCGCGTGCCTCGCGCTGCCCGGCGTGAACGACGTGGCGCGCCGGGAGGTGGAGGCCCTGGCGCTCGGCGTGCCCGTGATCCGGCCCGCCTACACGGTCGACATCTGGGGCACGCGCGACTGCGAGGCGATCGTCGAGACCACCCGCTGCATGGACTACCAGTGCGGCCCGCACACCAACTGGCGGGTGCCGGACGACGACCTCGTGCGGCAGTGCTGCGAGGAGATGGTGGACGCGGCGCTCGCGCTGATCGCCGACCCCGCGCGGCTCCGGCGGGCGAAGCGGGCGGCGCGCGCCTGGTACGAGGCCCATTGCCGTCCCGACGCGGTCGCCGACTACCTCTTCGAACAGATGACCGGCCGCTTCGCGCGCGACTTCGCCGCGAACTGGGCCGGCTACGACGGCGCGCTGCGCGAAGGGTAGACGGCCTTACCGCGGCCAGCGGGCGCGGAGGCCGCCGACCGTCTCGCCGCGCGTGTTCACCAGCGTGGGCGCCGCGTAGGCGGCGAGCGCCCGCCGCGCGGCGTCGTCGAGCACGCCGATCGCGTCGAGCGTCGCCAGGAGCGCGGGTTCGACGGCGCGCCACGCGCCGTCCTCGACCTTGATGGCGATGCCCAGCCGTTCCGACGGCACCCCGGCGCAGTAGTAGCCCTCGGCGCCGACCTTGGCCCAGAGCCGGCCGCCGGCCGCGCGCATCAGGTCGGTGCACAGCCGGCCCGTGCCGGCCACGTAGTCCGGGTGCCGGGTCATCGCGCCGAGGACGCGCGCCGGCGCCGGGACGCCGTCGGCCGCGGCGGCCGACAGCCGCGCGCAGCCGGCCGCCATGTCGGCCAGCGGCAGCGTGAAGGTGGGGATGCCGCACCCGTCGACCGCCTCGCCGAAGGTGTCCGCCGGCACGCCGGTCCATTCCGCGAGCGTGTCGCGGATGCCGGCCTGCACGGGGTGGCCGGGAAGGTGGTAGCCGTCGGTCGGCCAGCCTTCCGCGGCGGCGAGCGCGAGCATGCCGGCGTGCTTGCCGGAGCAGTTGTTGTGGATGCGGCCTGGGGCAACGCCGGCCTGCCGGAGCGCCTCGGCCGATGGCGCGTGCATCGGCGCGGTGGGCCCGCAGGCGAGCTGGTCCTCGCGGGCGCCGCACCGGGCGAGGACGCTCTGCGCCGCGGCGACGTGGAACGGCTCGCCGCCGTGCGAGGCAGTGGCCAGCGCGATCTCCTCGTCGGCCAGGCCCCAGCGATCCGCCGCGCCGCGCGCGACGAGCGGCAGGGCCTGGAACATCTTGATGGCCGAGCGCACGAACGACCGGTGACCGGCGTCGCCCGCCGACAGCACGAGCCCCCGCTCGGCGTGGACGACCGCGACGTGCGCCAGGTGGCGCGACTCGACGAGGCCGCCCCGGTCGACCTCGATCACGAGCGGCGGCTGGAGGCGGCCGGTCATCGGGGGACCCACACGAGCGCGACGAGCGTCACCTCGACGCCGCCGCGCTTCGGCTTGACGAGCACCGGCTCGACCGGGAGCGTCTCCGGGTCCCAGCGGCGTCCGGCCTCGCGGAGCTCGGCCTCGAGCGCCGCGGCCATCTCGTCGCGTTGCGCCTGGAGGGCGTCCAGCGTCTCGCGCGCCCGCTCGACGTCCTTGGCCTGGCGTCCCGCGCGGCTCATGCCCCGCGCGGCGGTCGTCGCCCGGCCCAGGGTGGTGCTGCTCACCGCCTTGCGGCCGAGCAGCGCGCCGAAGACGGTGGCCGCCAGCGACACCCCGGCCTGCAGCGTCGAGTCGCTCGCCTGCTGGCGCTCGCGGTCGACGGCCTGAGCCGCCCGGCGCACCTTGTCGTCGAGCGAGGTGAGCTTCGACGCGTACCGGGCGCGGATCGCCCCGATCGTCTCGTCCCGACGCTCGCGCGCGAGTCCTTGCAGGCGGATCCGGAAGTCGCGCTCGGTCTCGCCGGGGCGCGATACGGCGCCGAGTTCCCTGCAGCTGGCGAGCTCGATCGCCTGCGACTGCGCGGCCCACCGCGCGAAGGCCTTTTCCCACTGCGCGTACCGCTTCGCGCTCGCCGCCGCCGGCGGGACCGGCGCGAAGGCCGTGGCGCCCGCGGGCGGGTCGCTCGAGAGCGCGGTCACGGCGAAGCCCGCCGGCTCCGCCAGCTCCCAGTCCACCGGCACTGCGCCGTCGACGACCGGCGTCAGCACGACGACGTCCGTGGTCTCGTCGAGGCGCAGGGCTCTGTCGGCGTAGCTGACGCGAGCCGCGCCGAGCAGCATCGGCGTCCAGGTGCCGCCGCTGCCCGGGGCGAAGAACTGCGGCACGGACGGCGGAAGGAGCTGGGGGGCACTAGGGCTGCCGCCAGGTGCCAGGGGTGCCAGGGGTGCCAGGGGTGACACAGGTGCGCCGCCAGGTGCCAGGGGTGCCACGGGTGCCACGGGTGCGCCCGCTCTCTGGGCTGCCAGGCGGCGGAGTTCCTCGCGGCCGAGCGGGCCGCGCAGGTACGACATCGTCCAGCGCGTCCGGAAGAGCGCGGGCGCGGGCTGGTGGACGTCGTGGAGGAGGAACTCCCGCTTGCCGAGCGAGCTCAGCAGCGTGTCGAGGGCGGCGCGGTCGAGGCCGGCGCCGCTGGCCGACTCGAGGCCGTCGAGGACGCGGGCCTTGTCGCGCTCGGTCTGGAGGCGGCCGAGCATCCAGGTGCCGGCGTTCGACAAGGCCTTGTAGTCGAGGTCCACCGGGTTCTGGGTGGCGACGGCGAGGCCGAGACCGTAGGCGCGCGCCTGCTTCAGCAGCGTCAGCAGCGGCCGCTTGGACGGCGGGTTGGCGACCGGCGGGAGGAAGCCGACGATCTCGTCGAAGTAGACGAGCGCGCGCAGGCTCGACGTGCCGCGCTCGCCGCGCATCCACGTGACCAGCGCATCGAGCAGCAGCGTGACGAAGAACATCCGCTCGCGGTCGTCGAGATGCGCGAGGGAGATGACCGAGACGCGGGGCCGGCCGTCGGCGGTGTAGAAGAGCCGGCCGGCGTCGAGGGGCTCGCCCGCGAGCCACGCCTGGAAGCCGGGCGCGGCGAGCAGGTTGTTGAGGCGCATCGCCAGCGCGAAGCGGTCGGCGGCGGGGTAGAAGGCCTCGAGGTCGAGCACCCCGACGCGCGTCATCGGCGGCGCCTGTACCTGGGCGATGAGCGCCGGGAGGTCGAGGTCGCGGCCCTGCCGCCACGCCTCGGCGAGGAGCGTGGAGACCAGCACGTGCTCGCGGCTGGTCGTCGGGTCGACGTCGAGGCCGGCCAGCGTGAGCAGGCTCGTGGCGGCGGTCGAGACGCGGTCGCCGACGAGCTCGGCGTCGGCCGCCACGGCCGGCGGCGGCGCGCCGAACGCGCTCAGGATGGAGAGGGGCGCGGCGACCGTGCTGCCTGGCGTGTAGACCGCGAAGTCGGCGGCCGCCTTCAGCCGCGCGATGCGCGCGCCGTCCTGCCCCCAGTCCGCGAGTCCCTGCGTCCAGCGTGCCGCCTCGGCGGCGCCGAACGCCGGGGCGTCGAGGTCCGCCGCGCGCGCCTCGTCCGGGTTCACCCACGGCGCGAACTCGGGGCCCGAGAGCCCCGGGAACGTCAGGAGCAGGTTGGCGAGGTCGCCTTTCGGATCGACCGCGATGACCGGCACGCCGTCGAGCGCGGCCTCTTCCATCAGCGCGACGCCGAGCCCGGTCTTCCCGCTGCCCGTCATCCCCGCGATCACCGCGTGCGTGACGAGGTCCGCCGCGTCGTAGAGCAGCGGCGCCGCCGCCGCCGCCCGCGTCGCCGGATCCACCGGCCGGCCAAGGTAGAACAGCCCGAGCTTCTCGTAGTCCATCGCTGTCTTCGTATCGTGTTTCTAACTTCTGACTTCTGACTTACTCATCGTCAGACATCGAGCCCCACCGAGCGCATCAGCGCGACGGCGTTGCTCGTGTGGACCACCCCTGGCCGCAGGCGGTAGTCGAAGTGGAGCTCGCCGTCCTCGAAGCGGTCGGCCAGGTGCACGTTCGCCGCGCGCGGCGCCAGGCTGTCGGCGATGGCCGCGAGCGCGAGGTCGTGCGTCGTGACGAGCCCGATCGCGCCGAGCGCGACCAGCCCGCGGAGGATCGACTCGCTGCCGATCTGGCGGTCGTGCGAGTTCGTCCCGGCCAGCAGCTCGTCGAAGAGGCACAGCACCCCCGGCGTGCCCGGCGCGGCCGCGGCGGCGCGCGTCATCGCCACCACCTGCTGGAGCCGCGTGATCTCGGCGTAGAAGCGCGACCGCCCGGCCTGCAGCGAGTCCTGGATGCGCAGCGTCGCGCCCACCCGGAGCGGCGACAGCCGCAGGCGGCGGGCGCGCACGGGGGCGCCGGCCTGCGCCAGCACCGCGTTGATCCCGACGGTGCGGAGCAGGGTGCTCTTGCCCGCCATGTTGGAGCCGCTCACGAGCAGCACCTGCGGCGCCTCGCCGCCGAGCGCCACGTCGTTGGGCACCGCGCCGGCCGCCGGCAGCAGCGGGTGGGCGATGGCCTCCGCCTCGAAGCGGGCGGGGCCCTCGACGAACTCGGGGAACGGGTCGTCGGGGTGCTCGCCCGCGTAGGTCGCGATGGCGGCCAGCGCCTCGTACTCCGCGAGCGTGTCGAGCCAGCCCGGGACGGCGGCGCCCACGCGCGCGCGCCAGGCCTCCACGGCGAACGCCAGTTGCGTGCGCAGGCAGAGCAGGGCGGCGATGGGCGCGAAGATCTGGTTGTCGCGAGAGGCCAGCACGTCGACGAGGCGGGCGAGCCGGCGGATCTCCGCCGAGGGCGGCCGGCCCGACGCGCGGAGGCCCGCGGCGAGCGCCACGAGCCGCGGGCTCGTGACCGGCTCGCGCTCGAGGCGCGCGAGCAGCGTCGCGAGCACCTCGAGCTCGCGGGCCCGGCGGCCGACCCGCTCGGTCACCTCGGCCACGGCCGGGCGGAACGCCACCGCCACCACCGACTGCAGCGCGAGCAGCGGGACCAGCCACGCCGGGGGCGCGGCGGTCCAGACCCACCAGCCGAACGAGGCCGTCGAGGCCGCCGCCAGCACGGGCAGGACCAGCCGCGGCCACGCGGCGCGGAGGCGCGGCGGCGCCGTCGCCCACGCCGCGAGGGCGTCGGTATGCACGGCCGCGGCGACCGCGGGGCCCACGACGGCCAGTTCCTCCTGCAGGTCGAGGCGCGGCGCGAGTTCTGCCACCGCCGCCTGCCGGCCGGCGACGACGGCCGGCGGCGCGGGTTCGAGCAGCCAGCTGGCGAGCACCTGCTGGCCGCCGCCGGTCCTCGGCGTCGACAGCAGCTCGAAGAGGCTGCCCGGCCCGAAGAGGTCGAGGTCGTCGGCCGCGGGGTGCGTCTCGTCGCGGAAGCGCTCGCCCGGGTCGCCGGTGCCCGCCCAGCGGTCCTCGAGCCGCGCCAGGCCGCGGTCGTAATACGCCACGGCGCGCGCCGCGCGGTCGCGCGCGTTCAGCACCAGGGCGTGGCGCACCGCGACCCCGGCGAAGGCGACGGCGGGCACGAGCAGCCACGGAGCCGCGGCCGCGCCCCCCGCCGCGACGATCGCCACGGCGACGGCGGCCAGCCCGAGGCGGACGAACGACAGGCGCGCGTGCTCGCGCTCGCGGGCCTCGACCACGGCCGCGCGCGCCGCCTTCCGCTCGCCGTAGGCCGCGGCTACGGCCGGACCTTGCCGTCGGCGATCCACAGGTACAGGGTGCGGGGGCTGTTGGCGGAGTCGGTGAAGGTGTCCACCTTCGCCGGCTTCCAGTCGCCCATGCTGAACGCGTGGGCGACGATTCGGGCGCCGGGCTCGAGCTGGCGCGTGAGGATCGGGCGGAGCTTCAGGTTCGACGCCGACAGCAGGTAGAGCGTGACGACGGTGGCCTCGGAGACGTCGGTCGTGAGCGCGTCCTGGAGCTTGAAGGTGACCCGGTCGCTGACGCCGGCGCGGGCCGCGTTGGCCCGGGACTCCGCGATGCGCAGGGGGTCGATGTCGACGCCGACGCCGCGCGCGCCGAACCGCTGGGCCGCGGTGATCACGATGCGCCCGTCCCCCGACCCGAGGTCGTACACGACATCGTCCTTCGTGACGCCGGCGAGCTGCAGCATGCGGTCGACGACTTCCTGCGGCGTGGGCACGAACGGCGCGAGGTTGGGCGCGTCACGCTGCTGGCCCGCGATGGCCTGCGGGACGAGGGCGATCGCGGCCGCCAGGAGGGCGCCGAGGAGGCGGGCACGCACGGGACGGTGGCGGCGCATCTGGCCAGCATAACGAATGTCGGCGCCGGGGAGGGCCAACGGGTTGATCTTAGTCAATGATGCTCAGATTTCCGGGGGCCGGCGGGAGGGTGGATGGCCGGCTCCCGATGGATGAATTTTTTGCATGGACGGCCGGGAAGCGGGGTAACCGTGTGATGGGACAGGGGTTTAGGGAGGTTGGCGCGGATCCGGGCAATGCGCAAAAAGGCCCTGTTTTCCGGCCTTTTCCATTGATTTTGCCCCGTGGAGTGGGCTATACTGCTGCTTACCCGTTAGCACTCCAGGGCCTCCCTTAAGTCCACCATCTCGAAACGAGGGCCACGTGTCATTCCAGGTTGGCGACAAGGTCATCTACCCGAATCACGGTCTCGGCGTTGTAGAGAAGATCGAGGAGAAAACCATCCTCGGCACGACGTGCGGGTTCTTCCACCTGCGGATTCTGTCGAACGACACCACCGTACTCGTTCCGGAGTCCAACGTGGACAACGTCGGTCTCCGGCGCGCCATCACGGACGAAGAAGTCGAGCGGCTGTTCACCCTGCTGGGCGACGGCAAGATCGACAACCACCAGAACTGGAAGGGCCGCTTCAAGGACAACTCCGACAAGATGCGCACCGGTTCGATCTACGACATGGCGGACGTCCTGAAGAGCCTGACGTTCCTGGCCAAGTCGAAGAGCCTCTCCTTCCGCGAGAAGCGGATGCTCGATCGGGCCAAGGCGCTCATCGTCTCGGAGGTCTCCGAGGTGATGGCGGTCACGGCCGAGGACATCGAGACGCGGGTCGAGAAGGCGCTCGAGCGCTGCTTCATGATGAAGGCGCGCGCCGCCCAGCGCGCGGCCACCCGCGCCAGCGCGAAGGCCACGCCCGCCAAGGCCACCACGACCCGCGCGGCCGCCGCGCGGCGCCAGGCCCGCGCCTCGTAGCGCGCCCGGCGACGGCGCCATTTCGTCTACAGTGTGAGGGCCCGGCGGACATCCGCCGGGCCCGAGTTTCGTACCCATGCTTGCCACAGCCGTCGCCGCCGTCCGCTCCATTGTCACCTACGTCGTCGTCTCCCTCTACGTCCTCGTCTGCGGGGGCATCGGGGTGGCCATCGCGATCCCGTTCCGCTGGAAGGGGCTGCTCTACGAGCTCGGCCACGCGGGCGTCGGCCTCGCGCTCGCGACCTCGGGCATCCGGTACCGCGTGCGGGGCCGCGAGCACGTGCCCGCCGGCCGCGCCGTCGTCTTCTGCGCGAACCACCAGAGCAACGTCGACCCGCCGATCCTCTATCGCGCGCTGCATCGCCGGCTCCACATCCTCTACAAGGCCGAGCTCCGGAAGATTCCCGTGCTGGGACGCGCCTGGGAGATCGGCGGCTTCGTCGCCGTGCCGCGCGCCCAGCGCGACGCGGCGATGGCCGCCATCCAGGCGGCGGCGGCGTCGATCAAGCGCGGCAACTCCTTCCTGATCTTCCCCGAGGGCACCCGCAGCCGCACCGACGACCTGCTGCCGTTCAAGAAGGGCGGCTTCATCATGGCGATCCGCGCCGGCGCCCCCATCGTCCCCGTGGCGATCGCGGGCGGCCGCGCCTCGATGCGCAAGGGCAGCTGGATCATCCGGCCCGTCCGGGTGGAGGTGCGGATCGGCGAGCCCGTCGAGACCGCCGGGCTCTCGGTGGACGACCGCGACACGGTGATCGAGATCGTGCGCGGACGCATCGAGGCGCTGCTCCGGGGGGACGGGTGAGGAAGTCAGAAGTTAGAAGTTAGAAGTTGGAAGGCAGAATGCCGATGGAGCTGCTGCTCACGCTGGGGCGGACGCTGGGGTTCTCGCTGGCGGCAGGCGTGAACCTCTACGCGACGGTGGCGGTGCTGGGCCTTGCGGCGCGCTACCAGTGGGTGGCGCTGCCGCCGCAGTACCAGGTGTTCGCCGACCCGTGGGTCATCGGGATCGCGCTGGCGCTCTACGCGGTCGAGTTCGTCGCCGACAAGGTGCCGTGGGTCGACACGGTGTGGGACGCGGCGCATACGGTGATCCGGCCGCTTGGCGGCGCGCTCGTCGCCGTGACCGCGCTCGGCGAGGCCTCCCCGGCGCTCATGGCGCTGATGGCGGTGACCGGGGGCACGGTCGCCGCGGGCAGCCACCTGGCCAAGGCCGGGACGCGCGTCGCCGTCAACGCGAGCCCCGAGCCGTTCAGCAACTGGGCGGTCAGCCTCGGCGAGGACGCGTTCGTGGTCACGCTGGGGCTGCTCGCGCTGTCGCACCCCCTGGCCGCGCTGGCGGTGACCCTCGGCGCCCTGTTCGGGATCGCCCTCGCCCTGCGGTGGATCTGGACTAGACTGAAAGCGCCACGTCTGCTGGATTCCGCATGACCCTCCAGCGTCTCACCGCGTGCGGGCTGCTGCTCGGCGGTGCCGTGCTCCTGGCCCAGGAGCCGCAGCCGGGCCCCCTGCCGCGCTTCCGCGGCGGCTCGACCCTCGTGCGGGTCGACGCCTACGTCACGCAGGACGGCGAACCGGTCACCGACCTCGGTCCCGACGACATCGAGATCCTCGAGGACGACGTGCCGCAGCGCGTCGAGAGCTTCGAGTTCATCCGTCCGCGCGGGCCCGAGCGGGGACCGGAGCAGCGCGTCGAGCCCAACACGGTCGCCGAGTCGCGGGCCATGGCCACCGACCCCGATTCGCGCGTGTTCGTGCTCTTCATGGACGTCTGGCACGTGCACCTGAGCGGCTCGTACCAGGCGCAGAACCCGGTCACGCGCCTGCTCGACCGCGTCATCGGCGCCGACGACCTCGTCGGCGTGATGACGCCCGACATGTCCGCGCGCAACCTGACCCTCGCGCGCCGCACGGAGACCATCGAGGGCATCCTGCGGACCAACTGGTTCTGGGGCGAGCGCGACCAGGTCAACTCCAGCGACCCGCGGGAGGGGGAGATTCGCGGCTGCTACCCCGACTCGGGCTCCACCACCGGCATCGCCGACGAGATGATCGACAGGCGCCGCGAGGCCCGGACCCTCGAGGCCCTCGGGGACCTCGTCGAGCACCTCGAGGACCTGCGCGAGGAGCGCAAGTTCGTCGTCGTCCTGTCGGAGGGCTGGGCCCTGTTCCGGCGCAACGAACGGCTGGCCCGGACCATCCGCAACCCTGACGGCTCGACCAGCTCGCCGCGCGGCCCCGAACCGGTGGGCGTCGGGCCCGATGGCAAGCTGACGATGGGGCAGGTGTTCGGCGCGGCCGACTTCCAGGGCTGCGAGCGGGAGCGGTCGCTCCTCGCGTTCGCGGACCACGAGATCGAGTTCCGCCAGCTGCTCCAGCGCGCCAACCGGGCCAACGTCAGCTTCTACCCGGTGGACCCGCGCGGGCTGACCGTGTTCGACCAGGACGTCGGCCCCCGGCGGCCCCTGTCGCCCGTGGCCGACAACGCCATGCTCGGCGACCGGCAGGACAGCCTGCGCACGCTCGCCGAGCAGACCGATGGCTTCGCGGTCGTGGGCACCAACGCGATCGACGCCGGGCTCGACCGGATGGTGCGGGACGTCGGCGCCTACTACCTGTTCGGCTACTACTCGACCAACACGAAGCTCGATGGGAAGTTCCGCCGGATCACCGTGCGCGTGAAGCGTCCCGGCGTGGAGGTCCGCGCGCGTCCCGGCTACCTGGCGCCCACCGAGGCGGACGCGGCCTCCGCCCGCGTCGACCGCCTCATGAACGGCGCGGCGCCCGGCCACACGACGATTCCGCCGGGCATGGCCCGGGCGCTCGAGACGCTCGCCACGGCGCGGGGCACGCTGCCCATCCGGGCCCAGGCGGCCGGCGGCGACGGCTTCGTCTGGCTGACCGCGGAGCTCGACCCGGAGACGATGCGCCAGCCCGAGTGGCAGGCGGGCGGCCGGGCGCGGATCACGATCGAGCACGAGCAGGGCGACGCGAGCCCCCTCGTCGTCGACGCGACGCTCGAGCCCGGCCAGCGCACGCTTTCACTCCGGCGGCCGGAGCGCGACCTGCTCGCGCCCGGACGCTACGTCGTGCGGGTGGAGCTCAGGCCCGAGGGCTCCAGCCTCCCGCTCCAGACCACGGTGGACGCGGTCGTGCCGCCGCGCGACGCGCACCTCGGGTCGGAGGGCATCGCGTTCCGCCGCGGCCCGACGACGGGCCTCGACTACCTGCCGACCGCCGACGCGCGCTTCAGGCGCACCGAGCGCATCCGCCTCGAGGTGCCGCGGATCAGCGAGGGCGGGACCGTGTCGGCGCGGCTGCTCAACCTCGAAGGCCAGGAGCTGCCCGTCCCGGTGACGCTGGCGGAGAAGCTCGACCAGGGCCTGCAGCTCCGCTACGTGGTCGCGGACCTCACGCTGGCCCCCCTCGCCCAGGGCGAGTACGTCATCGAGGTGGCCGTGGACAACGCCGGCACCCGCGAGACCGCGGCCTACGGGTTCCGCCTGGTGCCGTAGCGCGGGTCAGGAGCCGCCGGTCGAGAACGTCAGCGTCCACGGCGCGAGCGGCTGCCCGGCGGGCCCGTGGATGCCGTCGAGCAGTTCCACGGTCACCTCGCGGAAGCGCTGCAGCGGGCCAGTTGGCGTGACGGTCAGCGAGCGCGTCGCGGGCTGGTAGGCCGCCGTGAAGTCGATCGGCGGCGGCTGCGGTTCGCCGCGCTCGGCGGCCTGGCGGGCGGAGTAGGACAGCCGCACGCGGCCGTCGAGCGACGCCGGGTCGACGTCCCGCGAGAACTGGATGCGGATCGTGGTGTCGAGCCGGACATCGGCCTCGTCCGCGGTCGGCGCGCTGAAGAACACCTCGAGGGGCGGCGTCGGCGGCGTCGGCACCTCCACCTCCACCGCCTCCGCATCGTCCGGCTCGTCGGCGAGCTCGATGCGCGCGCCCTCGAGCCACACCAGGCCGCGGCCGGTCCGGGCCGTGCCGGTGACCCGGACCCACTGTCCCGTGTCGACCCGCCGGGACGGATTCAGGTCGAACCCCTTGCCGCGCGGCCGCAGGCCGGTCACCCAGAGCGCGGCGTCGGCGGAGCGGAGGACGAAGTCCCAGCGGCCATCGGTCGGCGCGGCAGGCAGGTCCGCGTACAGGTTGCGCCCCCGGAACTGCCCGACGAGGGTCACGGTCTCGCCCGCGAAGCGGTCCGGGAGGAGGGCGAGGTCGCGAATCCTGGGGGTGCTGAGGCCGGCGGCCGGTGGCAGGGGCCCCGAGCCGGTGACCGTGATCACCAGCTCCTCGCCCGGCCGTGGCCAGCGATCGACGAAGCGCCGCACGAGCCGGCCGTCCACGTCGATGGCCGAGAGCCGCGGGTCGTCCGGGTTGAGGCGGCCCAGGTCGAAGACCTGCCCGCGGAGGACCGCGTCGCCCTCGCCCACGCCGTCCCGCCCGAGCACGTGGAGCGCCCCGCCGTCGGTGACGAGCGTGAGGCCATCGTCCCCGCGCGTCACCCGGCCGGCGACGACGACGGCCTGGCCGTTGTAGAAGGTGGGGTAGGCGCGGATCGCCTCGACGGTGGCGACGTGCCGCGTGAGGGTCTGGGCGGAGGGCAACGCCACCGCGAGGGCCGTCGCGAGCGCGGCGGCCGCGTGACGGAGGGCCATGTCCCTTTGTACACGATCTGGCCGGCTGGGCCGCGGGGGCAATCCGCGCTACGATCACCGGTGGAGGACATGCCATGACGACCCCGCACGACGATTCCGCGCCCGTCACGATCTTCGAGACCGGCAACCCGGCCGTGCTCGCCGTGGCCAAGTCGCTCCTCGAAGAGGCCGGCATCACGTTCTTCGCGAGCGGCGAGGGCGTGCAGGACCTCTTTGCCGCCGGCAGCATCGGTGGCTTCAACCCGCTCGTCGGGCCGGTCCACGTGCAGGTGCCCGCGGAGGACGCCGAGCGCGCCCGCGCGGTGCTCGGGGCGCTCGGCGACGAGGCGCCGGCGGAGTAGGCGGGCGGCACGCGGACGATGGCGTTCACCTTCACGCCGATCGCGGTGGTGCGGAGCGGCTTTCACGACCGCTCGGAGATCCCCAAGGGCCCGGGGGCGACGCACACGCGCGAGGGGATCATCGCGGTGAACCCCGAGCTCGAGGCGGCGTTGACCGACATCGAGGGCTTCTCGCACCTCTACGTGATCTGGGTGTTCGACCGCGGCGAGCCGGGCTACGAGCTGCTGGCGACGCCGCCGAATGCGACGTCGCCGCACGGCCTGTTCGCGACACGCACGCCGCGGCGCCCCAACCCGATCGCCTTGACGGTGGTGGAGCTCGTCGGGCGCGACGGTCCCAACCTGCGCGTCCGCGGCCTCGACATGCTCGACGGCACGCCCGTGCTCGACATCAAGCCGTACCTGTCGAGCGTGCCCGCCGACACGCTACGGCTGGGCTGGCTCGATGGTTGACGCCGAGAGCCGGAACGAACGAACAACGGATCCGCGGATGAACGCGGAGCGACGCGGAGGGATCACACTGCGGCCCGGCGCGCGCCGCAGGCGCGCCGGGAGCGCAACGACGCCGGCGGGGAAAGCCGGCTCATCGAGGCAAGGCCGCCGGCTTTCCCCACCGGCGTCGTCGCGCCCCCGCGGCACCCTTCGGGTGCCGCCCGCCGGGCGGTGGCTCTCCCGTTCGTGGCGGCGGCATCCGCGTCCATCCGCGTCCATCCGCGGATTGCCTTCCTTACGACCGCTCGTCAGCCACCGAGCTGACGCTTCAGCACCTCGGCCTTCTCGCGCTTTGTCTCGTGCGATGCCGCCTCGTCGGCGAACCTGAGCGCCTCGTCGCGGTGGCCCAGGCGGGCGTGCGCCGCGGCGGCGGCGTAGGCGGCCTCGGCCCGGCGCCGCTCCGCCTCGGCGAGGCGCCGCTGCCTGTCGGCCGACTCTCGGGCGCGCGCGTCGGGGGGGCGGCCGGCGCGCGCGAGGCGCTCGAGCGCGTCCCGCTCGGTGACGACCTGCCCGCGGAAGCAGGCCGTGGCCTCGCCGAGGGCCGAGGCGGCATCGCTCCATGCCCCCTGGTCGCCGAGGACGTGCCCGAGGTACCAGGGCGCGTCGCAGTTGCCACGGTCGAGCGCCGCCGTCCGGAAGCGGCCCTTCGCGGTATCGAGCTCGTGCCGTCCGTAGGCGATGAGGCCCGCGAGCAACGGGACGTGCGAGCCGCTCTGGCCCTGCTCGGCCTCCTGCACGTCCGCCCAGGCGGCTTCGAGGTCGCCAAGCCGGTAGCGGTTGAAGGCTCGCCAGTAGTACGCATCGGCGACCAGGTAGGTGCCCAGCTCGATCAGGCGCGTGGCGTCGGCGACGGCCTCGGCGTGGCGTTCGAGATAGGTCAACGTCACCGCGCGTCCCAGCCGGCCGTCGCGATGGCGCGGCTCGATGGCGAGGAGCGCGTCGTAGTGCGCCAGGGCGGCGTCGAATTCGGAGAGCGCCTGCTCGGCGCCCGCGAGCGACAGCAGCACCGCCGGGGAGCCGGCGAGGTCATCGGCGGCGCGGGCAAACCGCGTGCGCGCCAGGGCCACGTCCATGTCCACCGCGAGCGCGCGCCGGCCCGCGAACCACGCCGCCTCGTCCCAGCGCGGCTCGTCCATCAGCGTCACGAGCGCCGCATCCGGGGGCCGCGCACAGATCGCGAGCCGGTACGCGATGAGCGGCGTCTCGCCGAAGCGCCGTCCCACGGCGGCGGTGTCCACTTCGCCTCGAGTCCGGGAGTCGCCGCAGTCGATGGCCAGGCCGATGTAGGTGGCGACGATGCCCCGTCCCGGCTCGGGGCCGAGCGCGCCGCGCAAGGCGTCGACCTCGGTCCGCCACTCGCCGAACGTCAGGCGGACCTCGTCCGGGTCGTAGCCAGCCGGCTCTTCCGGCACCAGTGCCGCGAGCCCGACCAGATCGGCCGCCGAGGGCCCGGTGGGTGGCGCCGGCGTCGCCGCGGCGAGGAGGCGCGCCCGCTCGAGGTGGGCCCGGTAGGGCAGGCCGACTTCCTTCTCGCGCACGGTCACGAGGGCGAGCACGTCGACCGCGCCTGCCACCGCCGCATCGGGCGGGTTGTCGCCGGCGAGGTACGGCTCGTAGATGGCCAGGGCGTCGAGGAGGCAGCGGTAGCACCCCTCGCGGACGAGCGCGTCGGCGCGGGCGATGTCGAGCGGCAGCGCGGGATGCGGCGTCCGGGCGGCGCAGCCCGCCGCGGAGACCAGCGCCGCGGCCAGGCCGGCGAACAGTGCCCGCGCGAGGGGCCGTCCAGTCATGTCGGTGCCTCCTGTCGGCTTGGACACCGCGGCCGGCCCATTGCTCCCGGTGCGACAAGACGGATCCGCGGATGGACGCGGAGCGACGCGGAGGGGGTCACGCTGCGGCCCGGCGCGCGCCGCAGGCGCGCCGGGGGCGCGACGACGCCGGCGGGGAAAGCCGTCCCACGGCATTCAGGGGCTCGGCTTTCCCCGCCGGCGTCGTCGCGCCCCCGCGGCACCCATCGGGTGCCGCCCGCCGGGCGGTGGATCTCCTGTCCGTGGCGGCGGCATCCGCGTGCATCCGCGTCCATCCGCGGATGATCGTGCCTTTGTCGACACCGCGACGGCCTGCTGCGGCGACCGTCGCGGTCCGCGGACGCTAGTCCATCCGCTTCTGCGCATTCCGCGCGAGGATGACGGCCAGCGCGGCGAACAGCAGCCCGCCCATCACGTGGCCGAGGGCGTCCTCGCCGTGCAGGAACGGCACCGCGTTGCCGATGGCCTGGAAGGGCTCGATGTAGCCGGTGCCCACCAGCACGGCGAACAGGATGCCCGCGAGCGAGCCGCCGGCGATCAGGCCGCTGCTGAAGAGCGTCCCCGAGCTGATGTCCGACTCGGTGGTCTCGCCGGTCTTGCGTTCCACCCACCAGCGCACCAGGCCGCCCGCGAAGATCGGCGCGGTGGTCGCGATGGGCAGGTACGAGCCGACCGCGAACGACAGCGAGTGGATGCCGCACAGCTCGAGCGTCACCGAGATGAAGATGCCGACCAGCACGAGGCCCCACGGCAGCTCCTGGCTGAGCAGGCCCTTGATGATCGTCGCCATCAGCGTCGCCTGCGGCGCCGCGACGTCCGGCGAGCCGATGCCGAACACCCGGTGCAGGTAGAGCATCGTGAACCCGATCACGAACGCCGAGGTCACCACGCCGATGACCAGGCCGAGCTGCTGGTAGATCGGCGTGGCCCCCACGATGTAGCCCGTCTTCAGGTCCTGCGAGGTGTTCCCCGCGTTGGCCGCCGCGATGCAGACGATGGCGCCGACCGAGAGGGCGATCGGCGCGTAGACGTCGCCCGTCCAGCCGAGCGCCACGAAGATCACGCACGTGATGATGAGCGTGGCGATCGTCATGCCCGAGATCGGGTTGGACGACGACCCGATGAGCCCCGTGATGCGCGACGAGACCGTCGCGAAGAAGAAGCCGAACAGCACCACGAGCACCGCCGCGAGGACGTTGCCCTGCGTCGGCAGCCCCGGCGTCGCCGCGAGGAATATGGCGAGGAGGAGCGAGCCGACCAGCACCACCATGATCGGGATGTCGCGCTCCGTGCGCTTCTGCCCGCCCTCGGTGGCCGAGCCCAGGCCCTTCAGGCCCTCCCGCGCCGACGAGACGATCGTCGGCAGCGTCCGCGCCAGGGTGATGAGCCCCGCCGCGAGCACGGCCCCCGCGCCGATGTAGCGGATGTAGGCGCTCCAGATCTGCCCCGGCGACATCTCCGAGATGAGGAACGGCGCGCCCGTCGCGGGATTGAGCGCGTAGTTGGGATGGATGGGCGGGAAGGGCGTGGTCAGCGGCCCCCCCACGATCGACAGCAGCGGCAGCAGCACCAGCCACGACAGCACGCCGCCCGCGAACATCGTCCCCGCGATGCGCGGGCCGATGACGTAGCCGACGCCCATGTACTCGGGCGAGATGTCGACGTTCAGCGTCGCGTTCGGGAACATGCCGGTCCGCGCGAGCGAGTGCCCGATCTCGGTCCGGAAGAGGTTGAAGATCCACGACAGCGACTTCCACAGCGCCCCGATGCCGAGCCCGCCGAAGACCAGGCTCGCCAGCCGGCCGCCACGCTCGCCGGCCACGAGGACCTCGGCGCAGGCCGTCCCCTCGGGGTAGGGCAGCACGCCGTGCTCCTTGACGATGAGCGCGCGCCGGAGCGGCACCATCATCAGCACGCCCAGGATGCCGCCGGCGAAGGCCAGCATGGTGATGCGCGTGTAGGTGAAGTACGACGGCCCCTCGGGCAGCAGGAAGATGAGCGCGGGCACCGTGAACACGACGCCGCCGGCCACCGACTCGCCGGCCGACCCGATCGTCTGGACGATGTTGTTCTCGAGGATCGTCGAGCCCCCGAGCCGCTTGAGGACCGAGATGGCGAGGACCGCGATCGGAATCGACGCGCTGACCGTCAGGCCGGCCCGGAGGCCGAGGTAGACCGTGGAGGCGCCGAAGATGAGCCCGAAGAGCACGCCGAGAAAGATGGCCTTGGCCGTGAACTCGGCTGGCGACTCGGATGCGGGAACGAAGGGTTGGAAGTGCCGGTCGGAGGAGCCGCCGGAGGCGGCCCCGGGCGCGGGAGGCTGTGCCATGGCGCGGATGGTAGCAGAGCAGGGGCCTTTACGGTCCGGTCGGTTTGTCCTATCCTGTCTACGCTTGTGAATTCAGAGAACAAGCGGAAGCCGGCCGCCGACCAGGTTTCCGAACTCACGACCAATCGACTGTCCGTCTACCTGCGGTGTCTCAACCAGCTCGAGGCCGCGGGCGTCGAGACGATCTCGTCCCAGGCCCTGGCGGAGCAGTTCCACCTCAACGCCGCCCAGATCCGGAAGGACCTGGCGTACTTCGGCGAGTTCGGCGTGCGGGGGGTCGGCTACTACGTCAAGGAACTGAAGCGGCAAATCCGGAAGATTCTGGGACTTGACCGAAAGTTGCGCGTGGCCGTCATGGGCGCCGGCAACCTCGGGCTGGCCCTGGCCGACTACCCGGGCTTCCGCCGCGAGGGCTTCGAGATCGTGGCCCTCTTCGACGTCTCCGACAGCAAGATCGGCGACGAGTCGCGCAGCGGCGTGCCAATCTTCGACCTCAAGGAGCTCCGGCGGGTCGCCCGCAAGGACCGGATCGACATCGCGGTCATCGCGGTGCCGGCCGAGTCCGCCCAGATGGTGCTCGACCAGATCGTCGCCGCCGGGGTAAAAGCCGTCCTGAACTTCTCGCCGGGGACGCTCAAGACCCCCCACGGCGTGAAGCTGCGCAACGTGGACCTGACCGTGTCGCTCGAGAGCCTGTCGTTCTACCTGGCCCAGGGCGAGGCGGGCGGCGACTAGCGGCGGCCCACCCCGGTCGCGGCGGGCGCCGCCTCCCCGGGGGCTCCCGGGACGAAACCCACTGGAACGGTGCCCCCGGCGCCGCGGAGGAGCAGGCAGCCATGGCCAAGACGGCCCCACGCCTCACGCACGTCGACGACGATGGCCGGGTCCGGATGGTGGACGTCGGCGACAAGCCGGTGACCGTCCGGGAGGCCGTCGCCGACGGCACGATCCGCATGTCGGCCGAGGCGCGCCGCCTCGTGCGCGCCGGGCGCCTCAAGAAGGGCGACCCGCTCCAGGCCGCGCGGCTGGCGGGCATCATGGCCGCGAAGCGCACGAGCGACCTGATCCCGCTCTGCCACCCCCTCCCGCTCGCGGGCGTCGAGGTCGAGATCGCGCCGACCCGCGACGGCTACCGCGTGACCGGCCGCGCGCGGACGGCCGCCCAGACGGGCGTCGAGATGGAGGCGCTGACCGCTGTCTCGGTGGCGCTGCTGACGCTGTACGACATGATCAAGGCCGTGGACAAGGCGATGGTGATCGGCGACATCTCGCTCGCAAGCAAGTCGGGCGGCCGGTCGGGCCGCTACCGCCGCGGGACCGGCCGGTGAGGGTCGTCATCTCGCTGCGGCACCACGTGGTGCAGTGGCAGTTCCCGCCCGCCGCGGTGCACGACCTGGCGCGGGCCTTTCCCGACGTGACCTTCGTCCACACGATGGACGAAGCCGAGCGGGCCGCCGCGCTTCCCGGCGCCGACGTGGTGTTCACCTGGAAGCTGACGCCGGCCGAGCTGGCGGCCGCGCCCCGGCTCGGCTGGGCGCACACGTCCGCCGTGGCCGTCGAGACGTTCTGCCTGCCCGAGCTCTTCGCGCGCGGCGTGCGGCTCACCAACACCCGGGGCGTGCAGGCGGTGCCGATTGCCGAGCACGTGCTCGGCGTCGTCCTGGCCTTCGCGCGCCAGCTGCCGCTCGTGCTCGACGCCCAGCGCGAGGCGCGGTGGGCGCAGTCCGAGCACGCGGGCGCGCGCATGCCGTGGCTCGTGCGGGGGCGCACCCTGGGCCTCATCGGCCTCGGGACCATCGGGACCGCCATCGCCGGGCGGGCGCGCGCGCTCGGCATGCGGGTGATCGCCACCCGTCGCCGCGCGGACGCGGAACGGCCGGCGGCGCTCGACGAGGTGCTGCCGCCGGCGGGGCTGCCGGACCTGCTGGCGCGGGCCGACGTCGTGGTGATTGCCGCGCCGCTCACCCCCGACACGCTCGGGCTCATCGGCGCGGCCGAGCTCGCGGCGATGAAGCCGGGCGCCATCCTGGTGAACGTCGGGCGCGCGAAGATCGTGGACACCGACGCCCTGGTGGCCGCGCTCCGCTCGGGTCACCTCGGCGGCGCGGCGCTCGACGTGTTCCCGAAGGAGCCGCTCCCGGCGGACCATCCCCTCTGGACCTGTCCCAACGTGATCCTCACACCGCACACCGCGGGCTTCCGCGACGGCCACTGGGACGAGGTCATCGCGCTCTTCGCCGACAACCTCCGGCGCTACCGGTCCGGCGAGCCCCTGCTCCACGAAGTGCAGCCGGCGCTCGGCTACTGACGCCGCGCCGTGGCCCGTGCGCCCACGGTCGTGACCGCGGGCACGCGAGGCGCGTCAGGAAGAAGGCAAAGGCATCCGCGGATGGACGCGGACGTACGCGGATGGGACGGCGGCGGCACCGGAGGTGCCGCCCGACGGGCCGCGTCCACGCGCGCGCAAGCCGGTCGTCGCACGGGCGGGCGGCTTGCGCCCGCGCGGACGCAGCCCGTCGGCGCGCGCCGCCTCGCGGCGCGCCACCGCCGTCCCTCTCTGGCCAGGTGTTGCCGAGAGCCGTGCTTCCGCGTCCATCCGCGTGCATCCGCGGATCGTCGTCTTGTCGTGAACCCGCGCTACCGCGGCGGGCCGACGCTCGGCTGGGGCGGGGGCTCGATGTGGATGATGGCGTCCTGGATGGCGGGGAAGCGCTCCATCAGCCGGTCCTTCACGTCGTGCGACACCTCGTGCGCGTCGTGCAGCGGCAGCGCCGCGTCGAGCCAGATGTGGAGGTCGACGAACACGTGGTCCGCGGATCCGCGCGAGCGGATCTGGTGGCAGCCGATCACGCCGGGCACGCCGTTGACGGTGTCCCGGATGGCCTCCTCGGGAATCACGGCCTCGTCGGCCAGCACGCGCGCCGACTCCTCGAAGATCTCCCAGCAGGCGCGGCCGATGAACCCCGCGATGACGAGGGCGGCCAGCGGGTCGGCCATGGGGACGCCGAGCCGGACGCCCACGAGCGCGACGATGACCGCGCTCGACGTGAACACGTCGCTCATCGTGTGGCGCGCGTCGGCCAGCAGCACCTCGCTCGCCAGGCGCCGGCCCGCGCGGCGCTCGTAGCGCACGACCAGGACGTTGACCGCCAGCGTGCCGGCCATCACCACGAAGCTCAGCGGGGGCACCGCCGGCGTCGCGCCCGACCCGAGCCGGTCCACCGCCGCCCGCAGCACTTCCACCAGCACCAGCAGGAGGAAGACGAGGATGCCGATGGCGGCCATCGTCTCGAACTTGCGATGGCCGTACGGGTGGTTCTCGTCGGGCGGCCGGCTGGCGATCCGCACGCCGACCATGCCGACGACGTTGGAGGCGGTGTCGGTGAGGGAGTGGAAGCCGTCGGAGAGGATGCTGACGGCGCCGGTCGCGTAGCCGAGGCCGATCTTGGCCGCCGCCACCGCGAGGTTGAGGAAGAGCACGCGCGTCAGGACGCGCGTGACCTCGCGGTAGCGCCCGCTCACCTCAGAAGACGCGCGCGGTCGGCACGGGCCACCAGCGGATCTGGACCTTGCCGATGATGTACTTCTTCGGCACCATGCCCCAGTGCCGGCTGTCGGAGCTGTTGTTCCGGTGGTCGCCCATCACGAAGTAGTAGCCCTCGGGGATGACCTGCGGGCCCCAGTCGTCGTGGCTCCGGTACTCCGGCGGCACGTAGTCGTCGCGCAGCGGCACGTCGTTCACGTACACCCGGCCGTCCACGATCCGTACCTGGTCGCCTTCCTCGGCGATCACCCGCTTGACGAACGACTTGTCCGGGTTGAGCGGGTAGTAGAGCATCACGATGTCGCCGCGCTGCGGGTCGGCGAGCCGGTAGGCGAGTTTGTTCACGATCAGGCGGTCCTGGTCGGCCAGCGTGGGCGCCATGCTCTGGCCCTCCACCCGGGCGACCTGGAAGCCGAACGTGACGATCAGGGTCGCGTAGACGGCGGCCGACGCCAGGGTCTTGACCCAGGCGACGAACTCGTCCTTCCACATCTCGAGCCGCCGCATCATGGCGGCGGACGGGTCGTCGATCTGCATGACCGGCCCGGGCGACGGCGGGGTACCGGGCGGGGGCGCGATGAGGACGGGATCGGCGGCGAGCGCCATGCCAGGGGCGGCGCTCGGGTCGGCCCGGTGGGCCGCGAGGGCGTCGTCGACAGGCGCTACAGCTTCAGGTAGTCCCGGAGCCTCCGGGTCTGCGACCGGCTGACGGGAATTTCCGTCGCCTTCGTGTCCTTCATCCTGAGGATGTAGTTCCGACTGAACCAAGGGACGATCTCCTTGATCTTGTTGATGTTCACGAGGTGGGAGCGGTGGACCCGCCAGAAGACCTCCGGATCCAGCCGTGCCTGCAGCTCGTCCAGGGTCCGGTCGTTCGATGTGCCGGAAACCTGCCCAGTCACAATAGTAATCGAATCCCCGGCAAGGGACGCATAGATGATCTCCTCGACCTGCACGAGCACGAAGCGCTCGCCCACGCGGATGGCGATCTGGTTTCGCCTTTCCTTCTGCTCCGCCATCAGCTGCACGAGCCGGCCCAGCTGGTCGCCGAGCGGCGCCCCGGCGCCCCGGCGCCGCCGCACCCGCCGCACCGCCTGCTCCAGCCGCGTCGCCTCGACCGGCTTGAGCAGGTAGTCCACGGCGTTCAGCTCGAAGGCCTCCACCGCCCGCTGGTCGAACGCGGTGACGAACACCACGGCGACGTCGGCGTCGAGCTCGAGGACGCGGCGCGCGACCTCGAAGCCGGACAGGCCCGGCATCTGGACGTCGAGGAACGCGACGTCGGGCTGCAGGCGGGTGATGAGGTCGACGGCCGACGGGCCGTCAGCGGCCTCGGCGAGCACGTCGACGCCCTCCTGCTGGCCGAGCAGGAAGGACAGCTCGTCGCGCGCGTGCTGCTCGTCGTCGGCGACGATCGCGGAGAGGGGCGTGGTGGTCATCAGGCGGTGATCTGCTGCTCGGCGACGAGCACGGGGAACTCGAGGCGCGCGGTCGCGCCGCGGCCCGGGGCGCCCCGGAGCGTGACGCGGCCGAGGGCGCCGTAGATGACCCGGAGCCGCTCGCGGACGTTGCTGAGGCCGATGCCGCTCGACATCGCCGTCTGCAGCCGCTCGTCCGAGATGCCGAGCCCGTCGTCCTCGACCTCGAGGATCGCGAGGTCGCCGTCCCGGCGGCTCCGGAGCCGGAGGTGGCCCGGCCCGACCTTGCGGGCGAAGCCGTGCTTGATGGCGTTCTCCACCAGCGGCTGCAGGATCATGCTCGGCACGACGACGTCGAGCGTGTCGGGCGCGATGTCCTTGAGGACGGTGAGCCGCGAGCCGAAGCGGATGACCTCGATGTCGAGGTACTCGTCGATCGCCTGGAGCTCCTCGCGCAGCGTGACGAACTGCTCCTGGCTGCGCATGAGCCGCCGCAGCAGCGCCGAGAGCTTGGTGATGACCGTGCGGGCCGTGTCGGGCTGCGAGCGGATGAGCGAGGAGACCGAGGCCAGCGTGTTGAAGAGGAAGTGCGGGTTGATCTGGCTCTTGAGCGCCTCGATCTTCGAGGCGAGCAGGAGCTTCTCCTGTTCCTGGAGGCGATGCTCGATGCGGGCGGTGTTCCAGATCTTGATCGGCGTCGACACCGAGAGGACCGTCGCCATGTAGACCAGGACGGTCAGCCACGCCGACGGCGCGTCGTAGTAGAAGAGCCGCGCCGGGCCGAACCGCGCGCCGACGGCCTGGCGGATCAGCTCGAGGCCGATGACGGCCAGCAGCAGCACCACCTGCCAGTTGACGACCACCCCGGTGACCATGCGCCAGACGTGGCGGGGCAGGCTGAAGAAGACGAACGGCGAGAAGCTCCAGATGTCTTCCTTGGGGCACGCCTCGCGCAGGCCGCCGCCCGCGAACCCGCAGCCGATCGCGAAGGGCAGCGCGCCCCATTCGCCCGCGACGAGGGCGGGCAGGCCCATCATGCCGCCGACGAGCGCGCCGGTGTACGGCCCCGCGATCAGCCCGGCCAGGAACGCGCCCTCGAGCGTCAGGTCGGTCGCCTCGTAGCTCAGGAGGAGCCGGGCGGCCACGCCGGCGGTCAGGGGCAGGGCGAGCCCGAGCGCGAAGACGAGCCGGTCGGGCCAGTCGCGGCGCTCGAAGATCAGGATGTGGCGGAACCGCCGGTAGCGGGCCAGCATCGTCGCCAGGGCGGCCATCACGGCCAGCTTGCTGACGAGCGTGGCGAGCAGGAACTGCTCGGCGGAGAGGAACTTCGGGTCCTGGGGCACGGACTGGACGCCTGCCTGGCGGCGGAAGGGAGGCGGGGCCCTGGGCGGCGGCCGGGCCTCCTGACGGAAAATGGTATCATCTAACCCATGATTCGTCCGCTGATTGAGGGCTTCTCGCTCACGTTCAAGCACCTGTTCCGCAACCCGATCACGGTGAACTACCCGGACCAGAAGGTCCCGATGTTCCCCCGCTATCGCGGGAAGCAGGTCCTGATGCGGGACGAGAACGGCCTGGAGAAGTGCGTGGCCTGCGGGCTGTGCTCCGTGGCCTGCCCGGCCGACGCCATCTACCTCGAGGCGGCGGAGAACGACGGCTCGGTCATGGCGGGGCCCCGCTACGCGGCGGTCTACCAGATCCACAAGACCCGGTGCATCTTCTGCGGCTACTGCGAGGAGGCCTGCCCGGTGTCGGCCATCTTCATGGGCAAGGACTACGAGCTGGCCGTGAGCAGCAAGGAAGACTTCGTCTGGGACAAGACGGAGCTGCTCGTGCCCGCGCCCGCCGACGCCACGTCGGCCGGCCGCTGATTTGCCCACGACCCCTTTCCTCGACGCGCTCGGCGAGCGCGTCCTCGTCTGCGACGGCGCGATGGGGACGATGCTGTACGGCCGCGGTGTGTTCGTCAACCGCTGCTTCGAGTCGCTGAACCTCACGCAGCCCGACCTCGTCCGCGCGGTCCACGAGGAGTACGTCCGGGCGGGCGCCGACGTCCTCGAGACCAACACCTTCGGCGCCAACCGGATGAAGCTCCGCGCGTTCGGCCTGGCCGACGAGCTCGAGGCGATCAACCGGGCCGGCGCCCGGCTGGCCCGCGAGGCGGCCGGCGCCGACGCCTACGTGGCCGGCGCCATCGGCCCGCTCGGCGTCCGCATCGAGCCGTGGGGCAAGACCGGCGTCGACGAGGCCGAGCAGTACTTCCGCGAGCAGGTCGCCGCGCTCCTCGAGGGGGGCGTCGACCTCTTCGTCTTCGAGACCTTCCGCGACCTCAACGAGATCGGCGCGGCGATCGCCGCGGTCCGGAGCCTCTGCGACCTGCCGATCGTCGCGCAGATGACGACCGAGGAGGACGGCAACAGCCTCGACGGCACGCCGCCCGAGCAGTTCGCGCCCGCGCTCGTCTCGCGCGGCGCGGACGTCGTCGGCGTCAACTGCAGCGTCGGCCCGGCGCCCATGCTCGAGACGATCGAGCGCGTCGCGGGCGTGAGCGACGCGTGGCTGTCGGCGATGCCCAACGCCGGCCGGCCCCGCGACATCGAGGGGCGGAACATCTACCTCAGCTCGCCGGAGTACATGGCGTCGTACGCCCGCCGGTTCGTCGGGTACGGCGTGCGCCTGGTGGGGGGGTGCTGCGGCACGACGCCGGAGCACATCCGCCAGATCAGCCTCGCGGTCAAGGCCCTGGCGCCGGCGCTCGGCCGCGCCGCGCGCGGCCAGCACGACGAAGCGGCCGTGGAGGTCCGGAAGGCGCCCCACGCCCAGGCGCCGGCGCCGCAGGAGCGGAAGTCGCGGCTCGGGCACCTGGTGGCGCGCGGCAAGCGCGTCATCGCCATCGAGCTGCCGCCGCCGCGGGGCCTGGACTGCCAGCACACGGTGGACCAGGCGAAGGAACTGCGCATCCGGGGCGTCGACGTCGTCACGATTCCCGACACGCCGCGGGCGGGCGCGCGCATGAGCGCCCTGGCGCTCGCCGTCCTCATCGAGCAGCAGGCGGGCATCGAGACCGTGCTCCAGTACTCGTGCCGGGACCGCAACCTGGTGGGCATCCAGTCGGACCTGCTCGGCGCGCACGCGATGGGGTTGCGCAACGTCCTCGGCGTCACGGGCGACGCCCGGATGCTCGGCGACATCCCCGACGCCACGGCGGTCTTCGACGTGGACTCGATCGGGCTGACGCACGTCATCACCCGGCTGAACCACGGGCTCGACGTGGGCGGTCAGCCCATCGGCGCGCCGACCGCGTTCCTGTCGGGCGTCATGATCAACCCCGGGGCGCCCGACCTCGACCGCGAGGTCCGGCGCTTCGAGTACAAGGTCGAGGCGGGTGCCGAGTTCGTGGTCACCCGGCCGATCTTCGACGTCGACGCGTTCGGGGCGCTGCTGGCGCGGATCGGCGCCGCGGGCGTCCCGATCATCGCCGGCATCTGGCCGTTCGAGAGCATCCTGAACGCCGAGTTCATGGCCAACGAGGTCCCGGGCGTGTCGGTGCCGGACCGGCTGGTGGAGCGGATGCGCCGGACGGGCGGCCCGGACGAGGCCGCGGCGGAGGGGGTGGCCATCGCCCGCGAGATCGTCGCCGCCCTGTCGCCCATGGTGCACGGCGTCCAGGTCTCGGCCCCGTCCGGCCGGCTCGACCTCGCCCTCGACGTCCTGGACGGCCTCGGGTAGGCCGGGGCCCCCTGTCCAACGTGATATAGTGCCGACGGCGAGGCGCCGCATGCCCCTGTTCAATAATCCGCCCGGACCAACGAAGAACCTCATCGCAGGCGACGTGGCGACCCGCGCCCTGTCGGGAACGGTCGTCGAGAACGCCTTCGTCGAGCGCGTCTACGAGAAGATCTCGGGGGTGTACGACTACACGTTCGGGCCGACGCTCCACCCCGGGCGCCTGGAGGCCATCCAGAAGATGGCCATCAACCCGGGGGACACCGTGCTCGAGGTGGGCGTGGGCACGGGCATCAACCTGTCGCTCTACCCCCGCAGCTGCACCATCACCGGCATCGACCTCTCGCGCAAGATGCTGGCGAAGGCCAGCAAGCGCGTCATCGTGAAGGGCCTGCACAACTGCCGGGTCCTCGAGATGGACGCGGCCGCGATGACCTTCCCCGACGACTCGTTCGACATCGTCTACGCGCCGTACCTGATCAGCGTCGTGCCGGACCCGGTCAAGGTCGCCCGCGAGATGTACCGCGTCTGCCGCCCCGGCGGCCGCGTCATCGTCCTCAACCACTTCAAGAGCGACAACGCGTTCCTCTCGCGGATCGAAACGGCGATCTCGCCCCTGACCGTGCACATCGGGTTCAAGTCGGACCTCGACCTGCCTGGGTTCATCGCCCAGGCGGGCCTCGACCCGATCTCGATCGAGAAGGTCAACTTCCCGCGAATCTGGTCGCTCGTCACGACCGTCAAGCGCTAGGCGCCGGCCGGGCTACTCGGCGAGTTCCAGCAACCGGCCCGGCCGCAGCACCACGAACAGCCCCTCGCCCTCCGCGTACACCGTGCCCGCATCGTCGGCGAGCCGGGACCGCGCCTGCACCTTCCGGCCCTCCACGAGTTCCAGCCAGGCCTCGACCATCGCGTCCGTCCCGAGGGGCAGGATGTGCAGGAAGGTGATGCCGATCCGGGCGGCGACGACGTGGTGGCCGTTCATCCAGCATGCGGCCCCCATGGCCTCGTCGAGCACCGCGGCGACGGCCCCGCCGTGCGCCGAGCGCGGCGGGCCCTCGGCGCCAGGGCCGAACCAGGCGCGGCCGTAGAGGCGCGGCTCGGCCGGCACCCGGAAGTAGGCGACGCGCAGGCGGTCGCCCCCGGGATCGCTCGTCACGAACGAGCGCGAGGCGGAGAGTTCGGGGAAGGGCTGGACGGGGATCCAGCCGGGCAGCGGCGTCACGGGAGGCGCGGGCACGTCGCCTTCATCATAGACGTGCCCGCGCTCGCCCGGCGAATCAGGCGTGGCCGAACGGGTCCTCGAGCGAGGGGCTCTGCGGCGTCGTCAGCTCCGCGCCGTCCTCGGTGATGAACATGTCGTCCTCGAGGCGGACGCCGAACTCGCCCGGGATGTAGATCCCGGGCTCGTCGCTGAACACCATGCCGGGGGCGAGGGGCAGCGTGTTGCCCTTCACCAGGTAGGGCCACTCGTGCCCGTCCATGCCCATGCCGTGGCCCACGCGGTGCGTGAAGTACTTGTAGCCGGGGCCGTAGCCCGCGTCGACGATGACCTTGCGGGCCGCGGCGTCCACGGCCTCGCAGGGCACGCCCGGCCTGGCCGCCTTCAGCGCGGCGGTCTGCGCGCGGTGCTCGATCTCGAACACCTGCTTCATCTTGTCGGTGGCCTTGCCGAGGACGAAGGTCCGGCTGAGGTCGGAGTGGTAGCCCTCGACGGTGCAGCCGCCGTCGATGAGGAGGATGGTCCCCTCGCGGATGACCTGCGGGGTGAGCGAGCCGTGCGGGTTCGCGGAGTACTCGCCCGTCTGGACGCTGGCGCTGCCGCTGAAGCCGAGCTTGTCGTGGGCCATCGAGACCAGGTTGCCGAAGTCGCGCTGGGTCATGCCCTCCTTCATCGACTTGTAGGCCGCCTCGTAGGCCTTCAGCGTCACCTGGGTCGCCAGCCGGATCAGCGCCAGCTCGTGGCTGTCCTTGACCATCCGGCAGCCGGCCGTGATCGGGGTGCCGCTCACCACCGTCAGGCCCGGGGCGGCCTGGGCGACCCCGTCGGCGAACATGAAGCGGACCGTCTCTTCCATGCCGATGCGGCCGCTGGCGATCCCGCGGTCCTTGAGGCCCTGGGCGACGCGCTCGTAGGGGCTCTCGTGCTCCTCCCACGTGCGGACGTCGGCGCTGTCACCGAGGGGCCCCTCGGAGATCTGTTCGCGCGCGCGGGCTTCCTCGAACGCAGGCGACACGTAGAACGCGTCGCCCTCGACGGGCAGCACCATCGCGAACAGGCGCTCGCTGAGCCCCCAGCGCATGCCGCTGAAGTAGACGAGCGACGTGCCGCCGGTCAGCATGAGCGCGTCGATCTTGTGCTCGCGCATGAGCCGGCGCGCCTTCTCGATGCGGGCCCGCCGCTCCGCGACGGTGATCGGCGACGCCTGGCTGCGCATCGACTGGAGCGCGGCGATCGCGGGCGGCAGCGCCTGCGCGTCGGCGGTGCCGGGGAGGCTTGCGGCGCCCAGGGCGCCCGCGGCGATGGATCCGGTCTTGAGGAAGGAACGGCGGCTGAACATGGCGGCCTCGGCGCGAAAGGGACAGGGAATGGTCAGTGTCGGCTACATCATATCCCCGAGGCGCGCCGCGACCACCTCGGCGCCGTTGGTCGGCGGCCGCCGCGGCGGCGCCGGCTGAGCCAGCAGCGCGTCGAGCGCGGGCGCCCAGCGGCCGGCGTAGAACGCGTCCTGGTCGATGAACGCCGCGCGCAGGAAGCCCGGCATCTCGCGCACGAGGACGTCGTACTCCACGAACGCGCCGCGCGAGGTGTAGAGCAGCGCCGTGTCGTTCGCCAGGCACTCCGCGATGATCCCGTAGCCGGGCTTGGTCACGACCACGTCCACGGCGCGGACCAGGTCCTCGTAGCGGAAGCCCCGCGCGTAGAGGGCGGTCTCGTCGAAGACGACGAGCCGGCCCGCCGACCGCCCCTCGAGCGGGCCGGTGCCGAACGGCACGCTGGCGCTGAGCAGCGTCGTGTACCCGTCGAGGCGGGCGATGGCGTCGAGGTCCACGCCGCTCGTCACGCCGTGCCCGCCGAACGAGGCCAGCACCACGCGGGCGTCGGCGGGGACGCCGAGCGCGGCCCGCGTCTCCGCGGGGTCGCGGCGGGAGACGCGCGCGATGAAGGGCACGTCCTCGACGCGCCGGAACCGCTCGAAGCCGCCCCACATGGGCAGCCGGAGCGCGAGCTCCGCGCCCTCGTACGCCGCCCCGATGGCCTCGACCACGTCGGCCGCGCCGTCGTAGGCGGCGTAGGCCCAGTCCCACGAGAAGTTGCCGAGCGCCACCGCCGGCACGCCCGCGGCCCGCGCGGCCGCGATGCCGAGCGCGGGGATGTCGGCGACGACGAGGCGCGCGCCGAGCGCCGTGAGGGCCCGCGCCTCCTCGGCCACCCGCGCCGGGAACGTCGCCATGAACGCCCGCGCCTCCCGGATCGACGCCGCCGCGTCGAGCGTCAGGCTGCCGTGCTGCACGATGCCCGTGTCGGCCCGCACCGCCTCGTAGCGGATGGGGCCCCGGACCGTGAGGTCGAACAGCCAGCGCGCCGCCGAGGTCCGCACCGCGATGGCCCGGCCGGGATCGGCCTCGAGCAGGGCGTTGACGACCTCGATGTCCCGCGAGGCGTGGCCGAAGCCGTGGCCGGAGATGTAGAAGACGATGGTGCTCAGGGGAGGTGCTCCACGGAATGTGCTCGACGATCGTTCGCCACGGCGGTGCGCCGCCATGGTGCCCCACGGCGGCGCCCCGCGATCGCCGCGGCGTCCTAGGGGGCCACGGGGAGTGGGGGCAGGGCGACGGCCAGGACCTCCTCGAGGGTGCGCGCCGGCACGAAGGTCATGTCGCGCTTGAGGTCCTCGGGCAACTCCGCCAGGTCGGGCTCGTTCATCGCGGGCAGGACGAACGTCGTGATGCCGAATCGCCGCGCCGCGAGAGCCTTCTCGCGGATGCCGCCCACCGGCAGGACGAGGCCGCTCAGCGTGATCTCCCCGGTCATCGCCACGTCCTCGCGCACGGGCTGCTGGCGCGCCGCCGACAGGATGGCCGTCGCCATGGTGACCCCCGCCGACGGGCCGTCCTTGGGGATGGCGCCGGCCGGGACGTGGATGTGCAGGTCCCGGTGCGCCAGGAAGTCGGGGGCGACCCCGAGCTCGGCGGCCGCCGCGCGGATGTGGCTGACGGCGGCGCGGGCCGACTCCTGCATGACGTTGCCGAGCTGGCCCGTCAGGATGATCTGCTCCTTGCCGTCCGGCAGCAGGCTCGCCTCGATGAACAGCACGTCGCCGCCCGTCTCCGTCCAGGCCACGCCCGTGGCCACGCCGGGCCGTGACGTCCGGAACGCGACCTCGCGCTTGAAGCGCGCCGGGCCGAGGTAGTCGGCCACCTCGCCCGGCGTGACGGTCGAGACCGCGCCGCTCTCGGGCGTCACGGGCAGCTGGCCCGCCACCAGCCGGGCGGTGACCTTGCGGGCGATCGCGCCGATCAGCCGCTCGAGGTTCCGCACGCCGGCCTCGCGCGTGTAGTCGCTGATGATGGCCTTGAGCGCGGCTTCCTCGATGTCGATCGCGCCGGCCGGCAGCCCGTGCTCCGCGAGCTGCCGCGGGATGAGGTAGCGCCGCGCGATGTGGACCTTCTCCTCCTCGGTGTACCCGGCCAGCGAGATGATCTCCATCCGGTCGAGGAGCGCGGGATGCACGGTGCCGAGCTGGTTGGCCGTCGCGATGAACAGCACGCGCGAGAGGTCCAGCGGGACCTCCAGGTAGTGATCGCGGAAGGTGTGGTTCTGCGCCGGGTCCAGCACCTCGAGCAGCGCCGCCGCCGGGTCGCCCTGGAAGCCGACCGCCAGCTTGTCCAGCTCGTCCAGCATGAACACCGGGTTCATCGACCCCGCCTGCTTGAGCGCCTGCACGATCCGCCCGGGCATGGCGCCGATGTAGGTGCGCCGGTGCCCGCGGATCTCCGCCTCGTCGCGCACGCCCCCGAGCGAGATGCGCACGAACTTCCGCTCCATCGCCCGGGCGATCGACTGGCCGAGCGAGGTCTTGCCCACCCCGGGCGGCCCGGCGAAGCACAGGATGGGCCCCTTCATGTCGCCCTTCAGCTTGCGGACCGCGAGGTACTCGACGATGCGCTCCTTGACCTTGTCGAGGTCGTAGTGGTCCTCGTCGAGCACGGTGCGGGCCGCGACAGGGTCGAGCCGGTCGGTCGTCGACGCCGACCAGGGCAGTTCCAGCAGCCAGTCCAGGTAGGTCCGGATCATCTGGTACTCGGGGGACGCCGAGCCCATGCGGCCGAGCCGGCCGACCTCGCGCTCGGCCACCACGCCGACGGCCTCGGGCAGGCCCGCCTCGTGGATCCGGTCCCGGAGTTCCTTGACCTCGTCGCCTTCGCCCTCGCCGAGTTCCTCCTGGATGGCCTTGAGCTGCTGGCGCAGGTAGTACTGGCGCTGCGCGGCGGTCATCTCCTGCTGCGCCTGCGACTCGATCTTCCCCTTGAGCTCGAGGACCGAGACCTCCCGCGTCAGCAGGTCGTGGATCATGCGGAGCTTCTCGAGCAGCGAGTCGAGCCCCAGCAGCTTCTGCTTGTCCTCCGCGCTGACGTCGAGCATCGTCCCCAGCAGGTAGACGAGCCGGAGGGGCGCGTCGATGTTGGCGACGAGCTGCTTCACCTCCTGGGAGAGGCCGGTCGCGAGCGACAGCGCCTTCTCGACCAGTTCCTGGATGCGGCGGACGTAGGCGTCCACCTCGACGCCCGTCTCCACGGTCTCGGGCAGCGGGGAGATCTGGGCGCGCACGGTGTCGCCCGTGCGCGTGACCAGCGTCACCTTCACCCGCGCGATGCCCTCGACGATGATGTTGAGGCCGTGCGGCGCCCGGGCCATCTGCCGGATGATCCCGACGGTCGCGACGTCGTGCATGTCGTCGGGCCCCGGCTCGTCCGTGTCGCTCTTCTGGAGCGTCAGCAGGAGCATCCGGTCGCTGGCCAGCGCGGCGTTCACCGACTCGACCGACGCCTGCCGGTTGACGGCGAGGGGCTGGAGGGTCAGCGGGAAGACCACCGCCTGCCGGAGGGGCAGGACCGGCAGCTCGGCGGGCAGGGGTGGGGCAGTCGTATCTTCGGCCATCGCACTGATCATATTAAGATGCAGGCATGGCTCTCGACGAGCGCTCCTTCTTTACCGAGAAACCCGAGTCCCGGCCGGCCAGCTACCAGTGCCCCCGCTGCAACCGGACCAACGAGTACTCGGTCCGCTGGGTGCGCCGCGTGAAGAAGGACCGCCTGCCGGGCGGATCCGACGAGCGTGACCGCGCCAAGTTCGACAAGCTCCGGGACCACCTGCTCCGCCTCGACGACGAGGTGACCTGCAAGACCTGCAGCAAGCGGTTCGAGATCCCGTCGCTCCATTCGATGGTCTTCCTCGACCAGTTCGAGGGCCTGCCGAAGGACGTGGAGGACGACGAGGAGGCGGCGGCGCCGCCCGAGCCGCGCAAGACGCCGCTGCCGGCCCGCTTCACGCGCAAGACGACCGGCTGGCGCGGCTAGGCCGGCTCACCACACCCCGGGGAGCACCCGCCAGCGCACGTCGCGCTGGTAGCGGGTGTACGCCTCCCCGTACGCCTCGGCGAGCGACCGCTCCTCCCACGGGATGGCCGCGACCAGGTAGGCCGAACTCACCACGGCGAAGAGCAGCCGGCCCATCGTCATGACCGGCGCGCCGAAGACCATCAGGAACCAGCCCAGGTAGATCGGGTGGCGGACCCAGCGGAAGGGCCCGACCACGCGGAACGCGGCCGGCCGCGAGTCGCCGGCGGCCTGGCGGATGCCTGCCAGCTCGAGCGGGTCGATCACCGCGGCGCCCCGCCACGTCAGCAGCACGCCCAGGAGCTGGAGGCCCCGGAGTCCCCAGGCGGCCGGTCCCGCGGCCCGGTACGCGACGCCCGGCAGCGGCTGCCAGAGGAGGCACACGCCGATGAAGAGCGCGCTGGCGACCCACACGTAGGCCGCGCGCTCGAGCGCCGGCGGCAGGCGCCGGGCCAGCCAGCGCTTGGCGCCGCTGCGCGCCATGACGCTGTGGTGCGCGGCGAAGGTGGTGAAGAGGAGGATGTCGACGACGGCGGCGCCGGCCAGCGGGGCGCCGGCGGGCGCCGGCACGCCGAGGCGGACCAGGTAGAACCACCCGAACGTCCCCATCGCCGCGACGAAGACCCCGCCGCCCAGCCACGCGACGACACGGAACACGGGACTATTATAGGGATCCGTGGGTTCCGGCTCCCTCGGGTTCCCCGCGTGCTCGATTCTTGATTCTCGATTCTTGATTACTCAACCTCTCTGAAACCCCCGTGACCCCTATCGCCATCACCGGCATCGGCGTCGTCTCCACGTTCGGCGTCGGCCGCGAGCGGTTCTGGGACGCGGTGCGGGCGGGGGAGAGCGGGACGCGCGCGATCACCGAGTTCGACGCGTCGAGCTACCCCTGCCAGGTCGCGGCCGCGGCGCCGCCCGTCGACGTCGCCGACGCGGTCGCGCTGCCGGGGGACCGCGGCGACAGCCGGGCCGACCCGAAGCGGTACTCGCGGGCGGCGCGGTTCGGCGTGGTCGCCGCGCGCGAGGCGTGGGCGGACGCGGGGCTCGGGTTCGGCGCGCCCCGCGCCGGCGTGATCATCGGGAGCGGCGGCGGCGGCATCGACGTCGGGGAGCGGCAGTACGAGGACTTCTTCACCAGCGGCGGCCGGCACGTCACGCCCTACGCCATCGCGGTGGGCATCTGCGGGATGGTGTCGAGCGAGATCTCGATCTCGCTCGGGCTGCACGGCATCAGCCACGTGCTGTCGACCGGGTGCACCAGTTCCACCGACGCGATGGGCTACGCGATGATGCTGCTCCGGCAGGGGGAGTACGACGTGCTGCTCTCGGGCGGCGCCGACGGGTGCGTGTTGCCGGGCATGATCTTCGGCTTCTCCCGCATGCGGGCGGTGTCGACCCGCTACAACGACCGGCCCGCCGAGGCCTCGCGTCCGTTCGACACCGGTCGCGACGGGTTCGTCCTCGGCGAGGGCGCGTGGATGGTCGCGCTCGAGCGCGCCGACCGCGCGCGGGCGCGCGGGGCGCGCATCTACGCGACGCTCGAGGGCTACGCCTCGACCTGCGACGCCTACCACCGCGTGCAGATGGATCCGGAGGGCGCGCAGATCGTCCGCTGCATGACCGAGGCGATGGCGCGCGCCGGGCGGGCCCCGGAGGAGATCGGCTACATCAACTACCACGGGACCTCGACCCAGCTGAACGACGTCATCGAGGCGCAGTGCACGCGGCGCGTCTTCGGGCCCCTCGCCGACACGGTGCCGGGCTCGTCCACCAAGTCGATGATCGGCCACCCGCAGGGGGCCAGCGGCGCCGCGGGCGTGGTCGCCACCGCGCTGGCGCTGTCCCGGGGCTTCCTGCCCCCGACGATCAACCTGCGCGACCCCGACCCCCGGTGCGACCTCGACTTCATCCCCAACGAGGGCCGCCCCGCGCGGCCAGCCGCCGCGCTCTGCAACTGCCTCGGCTTCGGCTCGAAGAACTCGGCGCTCGTCCTCGGGGCCGTCTAGGACGGAATCAAGAATCAAGAATCAAGAATCAAGAGGTGAACCTGGCGAACCTGTCGAACCCGTCGAACCTGTCGAACCTGTCGAACCTGTCGAACCCATGACGACCGATGTACTCGTGGCGGGCGGCGGGCCGGCTGGCGCGCTGGCAGCGCTCCTGCTGGCGCGCGCCGGGGTGCGCGTGCGGGTCTTCGAGCGCGCGGTGTTCCCGCGAGACAAGCTGTGCGGCGACACCGTGAACCCGGGCGCCCTGGCGTTACTGGCCCGTCACCTGCCGGTCGGCGGCCTCGCCGCGCTCGGGCTGCCGGTCACGGGCATGCGGCTGACCGGACCAGGGGGCGTGACGGTGGACGGCGACTACGCGGAGGGGCAGCCGGGGCTGGCCGTGCGCCGCCGCGATCTCGACCGCTGGCTCCTCGAGGCCGCGGAGGCGGCCGGGGCGGTGGTGGACATGGGGGCCTCGGTCACCGCGGCACTCGTGGACGGGCCGCCCGGGGCGCCACGCGTCGCGGGGGTGCGGGTCCGGTCCACGGCGGGCGCCGCCGGCGACGCGCGGGCCGTCTGGACGCTGGCGGCCGACGGCCGCCGCTCGCGGCTGACCTTCGGCCTCGGCCTCGCGCGCCAGCCGGCGTTCCCGCGCCGCTGGGCGCTCGGCGGGTACTTCGAGGGCGTCGACGGCCTCGGCCCGCGCGGCGAGATGCACGTGCGCCGCGGCCACTACATCGGCGTGGCGCCGGTGCCTGGCGGCCTCGCCAATGCCTGCCTGGTGGCGCCGCACCCCGGGCCGGGCGCCTGGGCGGATCCGTCCGCCGCGCTCGGCGCGGCGCTCCGGGCGGACGGACGGCTCGGGCCGCGGTTCGCGGACGCGCGGCTGGTCGGCGCGCCCGTGGTGCTCGGGCCCATGGCGGTGGACCTGGCCGCTCCCGGCGTGGCCGGCCTGCTCGCGGCGGGCGATGCCGCGGGGTTCATCGACCCGATGACGGGGGACGGCCTCCACTTCGCGTTCCGGGGCGCCGAGATGGCGGCGGCGGCCGTCATCGACGCGCTGGGCGGCCGGCTGGAGCCGGGCGCGGCGCCGCGCCGCCTCGAGGCGGACCGGCGGCGGGCGTTCGCCGCCAAGTGGCGGTTCAACCGCGCCCTGCGCGCCCTGGTGTCGGCGCCGGCGGGCGTCGGCCTGGCCGCCGGCGCCGCCCGGGTGGCGCCCCCGCTCTTCGCGCGCATGATTCGCTACGCCGGCGATCAATCATAGGGACGCGTGACTTCTCCGGCGCTCTCCGTGTCGCTGCTCGTGCTGCTCGCCGTCCTGCTCATCATGGCGGGCGAGGCGGCGCTCTCCGCCTACAACACCCGCGTGCTCCGCGCGCGCGGCGCCGTCGAGCCCGACGGCGACGTCTACGGCGTGATGCAGTGGGCGTACCCCGCGGCCTTCGTGGCGATGGCGGCCGAGGGCGCGCTCGCCGGCCCGGCGCCGCCGGCGGTGCTCGCCGCGGGGCTCGCGACGTTCGGCCTCGCCAAGGCGCTCAAGATCTGGGCGGTGAGCGCGCTCGGCCTGCGGTGGACCTTCCGCGTCCTCGTCCTGCCCGGCGCGCCGCTCGTCGCGGCCGGGCCGTACCGCCTGATGCGGCACCCCAACTACCTCGCCGTCGCCGGCGAGATCGCCGGCGTGGCCCTGACGGTCGGCGCGTTCGTCACCGGCCCGCTCGCGCTCGCCGGCTTCGGGTACCTGATGTGGCGCCGGGTCCAGGTCGAGGACGCCGCGCTCGGGAGGCGCGCATGACGGGGCCGTCGCGGGAGTCGCTCGCCCTGCCGGCGCGCGCGCTCGACGTGCTGGCGGTCGTCCTGGTGGTGTTCGGCGTGTCGCTCGTCTTCACGGGCGGCTTCCGCACCGAGGTCGCCGGCCTGCGCCTGTCGGTCACGTCGTGGGTGCGCCCGGTGGGCCTGGCGCTCCTGCTGGCCCTCGTCCGGCACTGGTGGTGGCGGACCCCGGCGATGCCCGTGGCCGTCGGGCGGGCGGTGCGCACGTGGTTCGGCCGCCCGGCGACGCGCGCGGCCTGGCCCGTGTTCGTCGCCACGCGCCTCGGCGTGCTGCTCGTGGGCCTGCTCGCCGTGTTCGCGATCGGCTACCCGCCGCCCGGCGACGCGCCGATGCGGATGTACGGGAGCGAGCTCGCGAACCTGCCGGTGCGCTACGACGCCGGGTGGTACGCCGACATCGCGGTGCACGGCTACCGCATCGAGACGCACGCGACCGACCTCCAGCAGAACTTCGCCTTCTTCCCCGCGTACCCGCTGCTCATGCGCTACACCAGCCTGCTGCTGGGACGCGACGTGATCCTCGCGGGGATGGTGATCTCGTTCGCGTCGTTCTTCGGCGCGCTGGTGTTCCTCTTCCGCCTGGCCCGCCAGTCGCTGGACGACGAGCGGGCGGCGACCGCGGTCGCGCTGCTCGCCAGCTACCCGTTCGCGGTGTTCTACTCGGCGCCGTACTCCGAGTCGCTGTTCCTCCTCGCGATGCTCGGCGCCTGGTACCACTACCAGGGCAACCGGCTGTGGCCCGCCGCGTTCTGGGGGCTGCTGGCCGGCCTCGCCCGCCCGAATGGCTGCTTCCTCTCGGTGCCGCTCGGCCTCATGGCCCTGGCCCCGCTCTGGCGCGACGGCCGGCTCCAGCGGCCGGAGGCGGGGTGGGCCTCGATCGCGGACCGCCTCGCGGTCGCCGCGATGCCCGGCATCGGGATGCTGATCTACTCGGCCTTCATCTACCAGCTCACCGGCGACCCGCTGCAGTGGGCCAAGCTGCACGCGGCCTGGGGCCGGAGCTACGTCGCCCTCGACACCTTCCTGGCCAGCCAGGTGGACCAGGTCCAGACGCTCGGCCTCTACGGCGTCACCGCGTCGCGCACGCCCGACGTCATCAACGCGGCTGGCGTCGCCTTCGCGCTGGCGACCGCCTGGCCCGTGTATCGCCGCCTCGGCCTGCCGGCGCTCACACTGATCCTCCTGACCGTGCTGCCGCCGCTCGCCAATGGCGGCTTCCTGTCGATGGGCCGCGTGACCAGCGTGCTCTTCCCGTCGTTCATCTGGCTGGCGTCCGCCCTCCCGGCACGCCACCGCACCGCCTGGATCGCCGCCTTCGCGATCCTCCAGGGATTCGTGGCGGTGATGTTCTTCACCTGGCGGCCGGTGTTCTGAAAGGACTCGCTCCGCTCGGTGGGACTCCCTTCGCTCGCTAGGACTCGCTTCGCTCGCTAGGACTCCGCCGCTTAGCGGCGTCGCTAGGAGGGTTCCGCAGCCGGGGGGAATTGAAGTCCGAGCCCGAGCCCCAGCGCAGCTTCGTACCTCCGAGTCCCAGCGAGGCCGTAGGCCGAGTCCTAGCGAAGGCCGTAGGCCGGAGTCCCAGCGAGGCTTGCACCTCCGAGTCCCAGCGAGGCCGCAGGCCGAGTCCTAGCGAAGGCCGTAGGCCGGAGTCCCAGCAGGTTTGCACCTCCGAGTCCCAGCGAGGCCGCAGGCCGAGTCCTAGCGAAGGCCGTAGGCCTGAGTCCTAGCGAGGCTTGCACCCCCGAGTCCCAGCGAGGCCGACGCCCCCCCGGCGGCGTCTTAGTACTCATCATGCCGCCGTCCCCCGGGCTATACTGGCCGCCAGATCCCACCATGAACGCGCAGGCCAGGCGTGACGGCCGCACCGGGGCGGCGCCGACCGGATTCGGGCGGCTCGGCTGCTGGTGTGCGGCCGGGCTCGCGGTGCTCGCGCTGGCGGCGCCCGCGGCCGCGCAGCGGCTCGAGATGCCCGGCCTGGCGACCGCGCGGGCGGCCGCCGAGAAGGCGCTGTTCGCCGGCCAGTACGACCTCGTCGAGCAGCTGGGCCAGCCGTTCGGCGACGATGACGGGTTCGCCGTGCTGCGGGCCCGGGCCCTCGCGGCGCGCGGCAACTACGAGCAGGCATCGGCGGTGCTCGAGCGCGTGGCGCGGGAAGACCCCGGGGGCGACGCGTCGCTCGAGCTCGGGCTCCTGCAGATCGAGCTCGGCCGCCGCCGCGAGGGACGCCGGCTGCTCCAGCTCCTGCTGCTCGCGCAGGGCCGCGGGACGCCCACCGCCGAGCAGTACGCGCGCGCGGCCCGCGCGTCGCGGGCCCTCGGGCGCTTCGAGGACGCCAACAACTTCTACCGCGAGGCCATCGCCGACCAGCCGAACGACGCGGCCATCAACACCGCGTGGGGCGACCTCTTCCTCGAGAAGCACAACACGAAGGACGCGGTCCGGTCCTACCAGTCGGCCCTCCGCGCCGCGCCCGAATACGTGCCGGCGATGATCGGCATGGCGCGGGCGCTCGCCGACGAGAACCCGCCCGCGGCGGAGACGGCGGCGAAGGAGGTGCTGGCGCTGAACGCGACCGACGTGCCCGCGCGCCTCGTGCTGGCGAGCCTGGCGATCGACGAGGACGACAGGCCCGCCGCCATCGCCGCGATCGACGCGGCGCTCGCCGTCAACCCGCAGAGCCTCGACGCGCTCTCGCTCCAGGCCGCGGTGGCGTACGTCGAGGGCCGCGAGGCCGACTACCACGCCGCGATCGAGAAGGCGCTCGCGATCAACCCGGTGTACGGCGAGGCCTACCGGGTCGTCGGGGAGGTGACGGCGCGCTACTACCGCTTCGACGAGGCGGCCGAGCAGGCCCGGCTGGCCATCGCGATCGACCGCGAGAACGCGCGGGCCCACGCCGATCTCGGCGCGCACCTGATGCGGACCGGCGACGAGTCGGGGGCGCGCCGCGCGCTCGAGGTCGCCTTCCGCATCGACCCGTACGACATCGTCACCTACAACCTGCTCGGGCTGCTCGACACGCTCGACGGCTTCCAGACGATCCGCGACGGCGACCTCGTCATCCGCCTGCACCCCGACGAGACGGCCGTGATGAAGGAGTACGCGCCGCGGCTCGCGCGGCAGGCGCTCGAGGCCCTCAGCCAGGAGTGGGCGTTCACGCCGACCGGGCCGATCCTCGTCGAGCTGTTCCCGCGCCACGACGACTTCGCCGTGCGGACGGTGGGCCTGCCGGGCATGCTCGGGGCGCTCGGCGCGTGCTTCGGCCGCGTGGTGACGCTCGACTCGCCCAAGGCGCGGCCGCCGGGGACGTTCAACTGGGGCGCGACGCTCTGGCACGAGATGGCGCACGTCATCACGCTGCAGCTCTCGGACCAGCGGATCCCGCGGTGGCTCACCGAGGGCATCTCGGTGTGGGAGGAGCGGCGCGCCAGCGACGCGTGGGGACGCGAGACGGAGATCCCGTTCGCGCAGGCCCTCGCCCAGGGACGCACGCTCTCGCTCCGCGACCTGAACGCCGGCTTCCAGAACCCCGAGACGATCTCGCTCGCGTACTACCAGGCGTCGCTCCTCGTCGAGCACATCGCCGCGCGCTTCGGCGAGGACCGGCTGCGCGCGCTCGTCAAGTCCTTCGCCGGCGGCATCGACATGGAGACGGCGATCCGCTCGACCCTCGGCGTGGAGATCGACGACCTGCAGGGCTCGTTCGACACGTACCTCGGCGAGCGCTTCGGCAGCCTGCGCCGGGCGCTGGCGGCGCCGGAGGGGCTGGAGCCCGGGCTGCCGCTGGAGCGCCTGCGGGCGCTCGCCGCGGCGAACCCCGGGAGCATGGTCGCCCAGATGGCGCTCGGCCAGGCGCTGCGCGAGTCCGACCCGCGGGCGGCGCTGGCCGCCTTCGAGCGCGCCGCGGCGCTCGTGCCGGTGGCCACCGGGCCCGAGAGCCCCAACGCGCAGATTGCCGAGATCGCGATCGGGCTGGGCGACCGCCCGCGCGCCGTCACCGCCCTCGAGGCGCTGACCCGGCACGACCACACCGACGTCGAGTCGGCCCGCTTGCTCGTCAAGCTGCTGGGCGAGACCGGGGCGCCGGAAGCCGAGGTCCGCGAGGCCCTGTCCCGTGTCGTCGCGGTCGACCCGTTCGACGCGCCGTCGCACTCGGCGCTCGGCCGCATGGCCCTGGCCTCGGGCGCCGCGGACGAGGCGGTGCGCAACTTCCGCGTGGCGCTCGCCGCCGGGCCGATCGACCAGGCCGGCGCCCACGCCGACCTGGCCGAGGGCCTGATCGCCGCGGGCGACCCCGCTGGCGCGAAGCGCGAGGCGCTGAGCGCCCTCGAGATCGCGCCCACCTACGAGCGGGCGCAGGACCTGCTGCTCAAGCTCGTCGAGGGGGGGCGGTGAGCCGGCCGCGCCGCGCGTGGCCCGCGGCGGCGGTCGCGGCGGCGGTCCTGCTGCTCGTCCTGCCCGAGGTCGGCGCCCGCGCGCAGGCGCCGGCCGGGCCCGACGACCGCTTTGCCGGCCTCGAGTGGACGTTCGCGCGCCTCCGGTACCCGTCGTGGAACGACCGCGGCGGCGGGGGCGGCCGGCGCTTCCGCGTCAGCCAGTGGGACCAGCCGTGGGCCATCGACGCGCCGGCGGCCGAGCAGAACCTGTCCCGGCGCGTGCGCAGCGTCACCGCCATCGACGTCGGCGAGCCCATTGTCGTCTCGCTCGACGAGCACCTCTGGGAGCATCCCTGGATCTACATCGTGGAGCCGAGCAACCTCGCGTTCAACGGCGAGGAGGCGGCGATGCTCCGCGAGTACCTGCTGCGCGGCGGCACGGTGACGATGGACGACTTCCACGGGCCGTACGAGTGGGACCTGACCGAGCGCGCGCTCCGGCAGGTGTTCCCCGACCGCGAGATCGTGGAGCTCGAGCCCCCGCACCCGATCTACAACTGCTTCTACAAGATCGATCACTACCCGCAGATTCCGGGGCTCGGCTCGTTCTTCAACGGGCGGACGTGGGAGAAGGGCGGCTACATCCCGCACCTGCGCGCCATCCTCGACGACAGCGGCCGGCCGATGGTCCTCATCAACTGGAACACGGACATGGGCGACGGCGTCGAGTGGTCGAACGCCGAGGAGTACCCCGGGTACCTGAAGTGGACCGCGCTGGCGTACCAGATGATGATCAACGAGGTCATCTACACGTTGACGCACTGAGGGCCGCGGGGGCGCGCGCCTCCACCATGGGCCGGCGCCGCCGGCCCGCCTCACGACACACACGGCCGGCCGCGCGCCGGCCCTTGCGGATTCGGACGGGCACTGATGGATCGGGCGACGGACGGCACGATTGAGGAGCTGACGGCGCGGGTGGCCGACGGCCGCCAGCGGATTCTGCAGGAACTCCGCAAGGTCATCGTCGGCCAGGACGAGGTGGTGGACCAGGTCCTGATGGCGCTCTTCACGGGGGGCCACTGCCTGATCACGGGCGTGCCCGGGCTCGCGAAGACGCTGCTCATCCGCACGCTCGCCGGGATCCTGCATCTCAGCTTCAAGCGCATCCAGTTCACCCCGGACCTGATGCCGGCCGACATCACCGGCACCGAGGTCCTCGACGAGGAGAACGGGCACCGGTCCCTGCGCTTCGTGAAGGGGCCGGTCTTCGCCCAGATCATCCTCGCCGACGAGATCAACCGGACGCCGCCGAAGACCCAGGCCGCGCTCCTCGAGGCGATGCAGGAGTACCACGTCACCGCGGCGGGGCACACCTACGAGCTCGAGCGCCCGTTCTTCGTCCTCGCGACGCAGAACCCGATCGAGCTCGAGGGCACCTACCCCCTGCCCGAGGCGCAGCTCGACCGGTTCATGTTCAACATCGTGATGACCTACCTCAGCGAGGACGAGGAGGTCCGGGTGGTCACGGACACCACGAGCACGGCCCGCCCGTCGCCGGAGCGCGTGCTCGACGGCGCCGACATCCTGGCCTACCAGGACCACGTCCGGCGCGTGATCGTGGCCGAGGAGGTGGCGCGCTACGCGGTGCGGCTCGCCGACAGCTCGCGCCCCGGCCGCGGCGCGAGGCTCGACTTCGTCCAGAAGTGGGTGAAGTGGGGCGCGGGCCTGCGGGCCTCCCAGGCGCTGATTCTCGGCAGCAAGGCGCGCGCGCTGATCCACGGGCGGCACCACGTGTCGGTGAAGGACATCCAGGCGCTGGCCAAGCCGATCCTCCGGCACCGCGTGATCCCGAACTTCTACGCGGAGGCCGAGGGCGTCAACGCCGATCGCATCATCGAGCAGCTCATCGACGCGGTTCCCGCGCCGGCGAGCGGGCTCTAGCAGGCCGTGCGCGCTGACGTGGCGCGGCGCACGACGGCGGTCGTCCAGGGGCCCCGGGCCCCGCGGCGTGGCAGCCGGCACGCCGCCGGCGGGGACGGTCCAGGAATGGCAGGGCACCGACGTGGCTGACGGGGCGCGCACCTCGTATCTCGATCCCGCCGTCATCGCCCGCCTGGGGACGATCGACCTCAAGGCGCGCGCGATCGTCGAGGGGTTCCTCACGGGCCTGCACCGGAGCCCCTACAAGGGGTTCTCGGTCGAGTTCGCCGAGTACCGGCAGTACCTGCCCGGCGACGACCTCTCCACGCTCGACTGGAAGGTCTTCGCCCGCACCGACCGCCACTTCATCAAGAAGTTCGAGGAGGACACCAACGTCGAGTGCCGGCTGCTGCTCGACGTCAGCGCGTCGATGGGCTATGCCGGCACGGGGGGCGGGCTCACCAAGCTGGAATACGGGTCGTACCTCGTCGCCGCGCTGGCCTACCTGATGCACCGCCAGCGCGACGCGGTCGGGCTGATCGCGTTCGACGACGCGATCGTCGACATGTTGCCGGTGAGCGCGCGCCCGGGACAGCTGAAGGCGGTGCTCCTGGCGCTCGAGCGCATGACGGTCGGCCACCGGACCGACGTGGCGAAGCCGCTGGCCGACCTCGCGCAGGCCATCAGCAAGCGGGGGCTCGTCGTGCTCGTCTCGGACCTGCTGGACGATCCCGCCCGCGTGGTCGAGGGCCTGCGGCACTTCCGGTACCGCGGCACCGAGGTGATCGTGTTCCAGGTGCTGCATCCCGACGAGCGCACGTTCCCCTTCGAGCGCGCCGCCCGCTTCCGCGATCCGGAGACCGCCGACGAGGTGCTCGCCATCCCGGTGCAGGTGCGCGAGGACTACCTGAAGGCCGTCGGTGACCTCGTCGAGTTCTATCGCCGCGAGCTCGGCGCGGCCGGCATCGACTACACGCTGCTCGACACGTCGATGCCGCTCGAGTCCGGGCTGATGCCCTACCTGGCCGCGAGGCGGAAGGCGTCCTGATGGCGTTCCTGTTCCCGCTGTTCCTCGCCGGCGGGCTGGCGATCGCGGTGCCGATCGTGCTGCACCTGCTGCGGCGGCGGACGCAGACCGTGGTCTCGTTCCCGGCGGTGCGCCTGCTGCACCAGGCGCCCATCGAGCATCGCCGCCGCCGCCGGCTGCGGGAGCTGATCCTGCTGGCCCTTCGCGTGGCGGCCCTGCTGCTGCTCGCGGCCGCCTTCGCGCGGCCCTACCTGACCGGCCGCGACGCGGGCCTGTCCGCGCCGGTGACGGTCGTGGCGCTCGACACGTCGCTCAGCCTCTCGGCGCCGGGGCAGTTCGAGCGGGCGCGCGAGGCCGCGCGCCAGGCGGTCGCGCAGGCGCCCGCCGGCGACCAGGTCGCGCTCGTCACCTTCGCCGATCGCGCGTCCCTGACCGTGCCCCCGACGGCCGATCGCGGCGGCGTCGCGGCGGCCATCGACGCCGTGTCGCCGGGGGCCGGCGGCACCCGGTACCGCGCGGCGCTCGCGCGCGCCGCCGAGGCGATTGGCGCCCGCCCGGGACGGGTCGTCGTCATCACCGACCTGCAGGAGGTCGGCTGGGAGGCCGGCGACCACGGCGGCGTGCCGGAGTCGATTGCCGTCGAGGTCGTGCCGGTCCCGCCGCCGGCCGGCAACCTCGCCGTCACCGAGGTACACCGGGACGGCGGGGCCCTGCGCGCCGCCGTGCAGAACTATGGGGCCACGGCCGTCACCGCGACCGTCTCCGCCAGGCTCGACGGCCAGGACGCGGTCCTGGCGTCCGAGCCGGTGGAGGTGCCCGGACAGGCCGCGGCCGAGGTCCGGCTGGCCGCCGACCTGCCCGCGCGCGGCGGGGTAGCGGTGAGCGTGGACGACCCGGTCGGCTACGCCGGCGACAACGTCCGCTACCTCGTGCTGGACCCGCCGCCGGCGACGTCCATTGCCGTCGTGACCGGCGAGCCGGCGAACCGCCGCGCCGGCCTCTACGTGGAGCGCGCCATCGAGGTGGCCGGTGGGGGCGCGGCGTTCGCGGCGCGGGTGGCGGACGGGCGGGCGTTCTCGGGATGGCCGGCGGAGATGGTCGCGGACCAGGCGGCGATCGTCGTCCTCGGGACGGCCACCCTGGACCGCGCCGGCCGCGAGGCCATCCGCGCGTACCTCGACGGCGGGGGCCAGGTGCTCGTCACGCTGGGGCCCGCCGTGGACGTGGCGACGCTCCAGGAGGTGGTCGGCGTGCCGATGCGAGTCGACCCGGACCCGGTCGAGGCGGGCGCCGACACGACCGTGCTCGCCGCCGACGCCCGCCATCCGATCTTTCGTCCCTTCTCCGCGCCCTCCGGGGCACTCGGGGACGTCCTTGTGACCCGGTACCGTCGTCTGATTACAGAGGGCGACGAGACGGCAGCCGCGGTGCTGGCGCGATTCACGGGCGGGGCGCCGGCGCTCGTCGAGCGGCAGGCGGGCGCAGGCCGGCTGCTCGTGTTCGCGTCGGACCTGGACAACGAGTGGAACCGCTTCCCGCTGCACCCGGCATTCGTGCCCTTCATCGTCGAGACGATGCGTTACCTGGCGGATGGCCGGAGCGCGGAGCAGGCGTGGACGGTGGCCGAGGTGCCCGCCGGCGTGGACCCCGCGCCCGGCATCCGCCTCGTCGGTGACGGCGAGGGCGACGCCGACCGCCGCGTGGCGGTCAACCCCGGCTTGCCGGAGTCGAACCCGGTGGCGACCTCGCCCGAGCGCTTCGTCGAGGCGATCGACAGGCTGTCGCCGGTGCAGGCGCCGGACGTGCCGGTGGCCGACCAGGAGCGGGAGGAGCGGCAGCGCCTGTGGCAACTCGCCCTGCTGGCCGTCTTCGTCGCGCTGGCGGCAGAGGGGCTCATCGGGCGAAAGGCGGCGTGAGGCGGCCGGGCGCCGCGCGCGGGGATTCGGCGTAGGATAGGCACAGGGCACCACTCCGGAGGGGTAATGGGCGATCGTCTGGTCGAGCTTCGGGCCGCGCTGGCCGAACTCCGTCGGCGCTGGACGCGCCGCGCGGCGTGCGGGCAGTGGGCGCTCGGCGCCGCGGCCGCCACGGCCCTCCTGCTCGCCGGCCTCGGCGCGGTCACCGTCGTGGCCCGCGCCGGCCTGCCCCTCGTCTTCACCACCGCGCTCGTCGTCCTCCTGGCCCTCGCCGCGCTCGCACGCGCCATGTGGCCGCTCCGGCGGCGGCCCACCGACCTCCAGTTCGCCCACTACATCGAGGAGCGCGTGGGCGGCCTGGACGACGTGCTGGTTACCGCGGTGTCGGCGGCCGGCAAGCCGGGCGCCCACGGCCCGATGCTGGACGCGCTCGCCGGCGACGCACTGAGGGCCCTCCGGACGCTCGACCTCGACCTGGTCCTGCCGTCGCGATCCGTGCGCGACGCGGCGCTCCGCGCCGCCGGCGCGAGCGCGGCGCTGGCGGTCACCGCGGCGCTCTTCGCCCCGTCGATCGGGCGGTCAGCCGCGGTGACGACGGCCTATCTCTTCCCGGCGCGCATCACGTTCGAGGTCACGCCCGGCACGGCGCGCGTGCGGGCCGGCGACCCGGTGACCATCACGGCGCGCGTCGGCGGCGTCGACGGCGGGCTGGTGCCCGCGATCGCGCTCGGCGGCGGCGACGCGGCCGAGCGGCGCGAGATGGCGCGCGGCGACGATGGGCGCTACACGCTCACGCTCGACGGCCTCGAGGACTCGCTGGCCTACCGGGTGTCGGCCGGCGGCGCCGAATCCGACGAGTTCCTCCTGACGGTCATCAGGCCCCCGCGCGTCGAGCGCATCGACCTGCACCTCGACTACCCGGACGGCCTGGGGCTCACCGACCGGGACGAGGCCGACAGCGGCGACATCTACGCCCCGGCAGGCACGGCCGTGCGCCTCACGGTCACCGCCGACAAGCCGATCGCGAGCGGCGCCCTCGTGCTCGACGACGGGACGCGCGTGCCCCTCGACGGGCGCGAGGCGGTGCTGTCGGGCGGGCTGCGCGTGCAGGAGGACGGCTCGTACCGCGTGGCGCTCGCCGACACCGACGGCCTCGAGAACCCCGGCGACACCGAGTACTTCATCCGCACGCTCCTCGATCGCCCGCCGGACGTGCGCATCCTCAAGCCCGGCGGCGACCGCGACGTCACGCCGCTGCAGGAAGTCGTCATCGAGGCCCGCGCGGACGACGACTTCGGCGTGCGCTCGCTCGAGCTGGTCTTCCAGGCGCCGGGCCGCCCCGAGCGTGTCGTGCCGATCGCCGGCGCGTCGACGGGCCTGTCCGCCTCGGGCGCCAGGACGGTCTTCCTCGAGGACCTCGGCGTGGAGCCGGGCGACTTCGTCACCTACTACGCCCGCGCCACGGACATCGGGCGGGGGCGCCGGTCCGCCGAGGCCCGGAGCGACCTCTACTTCCTTCAGGTGAAGCCGTTCGAGCAGCGGTTCGTGGCCGCGCAGACCCAGGCGGGCGCGATGGCCGGCGGCCCCATGTCGGACCTGGCCGAGGCCCAGAAGTCGATCCTGGTGGCCACCTGGAACCTCGACTCGCGCGCGCGCAAGGCCGGCGTCAAGGGGTCGGAGAAGGACATCCGCGCCGTCAGCAAGGCGCAGGCGGAGCTGAAGACCAAGGTCGAGCAGGCCGCGGGCCGGCTCGAGCGCGCGCTGAACGCCGGCCGGCGCGGGCGGACGCGCCCCGGCGGCGGCCTCGAGACGCGGGGCGACGACCCGCTCGGCCTGGCGGCCGAGGCGATGCAGCGGGCCGTCACCGAGCTCGACGCGCTGGCGACCGGCGCGGCGATGCCGCACGAGACCGAGGCGCTGGAGCAGATTCTCAAGGCGCAGGCCGACCAGCAGGAGCGGCAGGTCGCGCAGGGCGGCGGCGGGGGGGGCGGCGCCAACAGCGCCCCCGACCTCTCGACGCTCTTCGACCAGGAGCTCCGCAAGCGTCAGGAGACCAACTACGAGACGCCCGACTCGACCGAGTCGCGCCCCGAGGAGGCGGACGCGAACGAGGACCCGCTCGAGCGGATCCGCGAGCTCGCGCGCCGGCAGGAGGCGCTCAACCGCGACCAGCGCGACCTCGCCCGGAAGCAGGACACCCTCGAGGAGGAGGAGCTGCGCCGCCGGCTCGAGCGCCTGACCCGCGACCAGAACGCCCTGCGCGAGCAGGCCGAGCAGGTGGCGCGCCAGATCGAGCAGCAGGCGTCGCGGGACGGCCAGCCCTCCGGCAGCCGCGGCAGCCAGTCGGGATCGTCCGCGGGCCGGAACGACAGCCAGGCCGAGAGCGAGCGGATGCGGCAGATCTCCGAGGAGATGCGGGACGCCGCGACGGGGCTCCGGCGCCAGGACACGGGCGAGGCCCAGGCCCGTGCCGACCGGGCGCTCGAGCGCCTCCGCGAGCTCGAGCGGCAGATGCAGGCGGCGCGCCCCGACGAGCGCCGCCGCGCGCTCGGCGACCTGCAGCTCGAGGCGCGCCAGCTCGCCGACGCCCAGCGCCGCGTGGACCACGAGTCCGCGCGCACGGGCGAGGGCGCCACCGGCGCCGACGCGCGCCGCCGGCTCGCCGGCGAGCAGGAGCGCCTCGCCGATCGGGCCGACCGGCTCGAGGACGCCGTGCGCCAGCTGGCGGACGCGAAGGCGGGCGCCGCCGATGGGGAAGGTGACGAGCGCCGCGCGATGGACGACGCGGCGCGCGAGCTCGAGCGGCAGCGGCTGGCCGAGCGCATGCGCGACGCCGCCGCGGCGCTCCGCGCGGGCGAGCCGGCCGGCGCCGAGGGCGCTCGCGACCCGCGGGCCGGCGAACCGGGGGACCGGCCGGCGGCAGCCGACTCGGGCCGCGGCGAGGAACTCGCGCGCGCCCTCGACCGCGTGGCCGAGCGGCTCGGGACCGCCGCGGGCCGGCAGACCGCCGAATCCGAGCGCCTGTCGGAGCAGTTGTCGCGCACCGCGGAGCTCCGCGAGCAGCTCGGCGACCTGCAGCGGATGATCGATGACCTGCAGCGCCAGGCCGCCCAGTCCGCGTCGGGCGGCGAGGCCCAGCCGGGGGCGGGCGGCGAGCCGGGGCAGCCGGGCCAGGCCGGGCAGCCGGGGAGCCAGGCCGGGCAGCCGGGGAGCCAGGCCGGGCAGCCGGGGAGCCAGGCCGGGCAGCCGGGGAGCCAGGCCGGGCAGGCGGGGAGTCAGGCCGGGCAGGCGGGCCAGGGACAGGCCGCGTCCGGCGGCCAGCAGGGGAACCAGGGGCAGCAGGGCGGCGGCAACGGCGGGCGCGGCGCCCTCGAGCGCATGCAGCGCGACGTGGGCGAGCGCATGCGCGAGGCGGAGCGCCTGGCCAACGAGCTGCGCCGCGACAACCCCGGCATGGGCGGCACCCAGACCCCGGAGGGCTGGTGGCCGAGCACGTCGGCCCCGGGCACGGAGGCCTTCAAGCAGGACTTCGCCCGGTGGGAGTCGCTGAAGAAGAACCTCCTCATCGCGCTCGAGGACGTCGAGACCCGGCTGTCCGAGGAACTCCGGGCGCGCGAGAACGAGGAACGCCTCAACGCGGGCCGGCACGACGCCGTTCCCGAGTCCTACCGTGAGCAGGTCGAACAGTACTACCGCTCGCTCGCCCGGCCGCGGAAGCCGCCGCAGTAACCGAACGGCCCCAGGCGCATGCGTTTTGCCGTCTCCCTTCCGTGGTGGGGCTACGTCCTCATCGTCGCGGCCGTCCTGGCGCTCGCGTGGGGGGCGTACGCCCGCGCCGCCGTCCCGCTGACGCGCGGTACGCGCGCGGCCCTGACGGCGCTGCGCGGCGCGGCGCTCCTGCTCGTGGCCATCTGCCTGCTGCGGCCCGTCGTCTTCGAGCCGTCCGGCACGGCGGTCGACGCGGTCGTCCCGGTGCTCGTGGACGTGTCGCGCAGCATGCGGCTCGCCGACGATGGCGCGCCGCGGATCGCGCAGGCGCAGGCGGCAGCGGCGTCGGTGAAGGCGGCGCTCGACGGGCGCTACCGCGTGGAGCTGCTGTCGTTCGGCGAGGGGCTCGCGCCGGTCGAGGACGGGCGCTTCGCGGCGACCGCGCGCCGCAGCGACCTGAGCGGCGCCCTCGCGGCGCTGGGCGATCGCTATCGCGGCGACAGGCTGGCGGGCATCGTCGTGATCTCCGACGGCGGCGACACCGCGGACGCGGAGGCGGGCGCGGCGCGGCCCGTGGGCGCGCCGGTCTATGCGATTGGCGTGGGCGGCCGCGGCGAGGCGCGGGACCGGGAGGTGACCAACCTCACCGCCGGCGACCCGGTGCTCGCCAATTCGTCCGTCGACCTGAGCGTGTCGGCCGTGAGCCGCGGCTTCGGTGACGACCCGATCGAGCTGCGGGTGTCGGCCAACGGCCGGCCCATCGAGGTCCGTCACGTGACCCCGTCCGGCGACGGCGCGCCGGTCCACGAGGTGTTCACGGTCTCGCCGGACCCGGCGACGGTGACGGTGTACACCGTCGAGATCCCCCCGGTGGAGGGGGAGCTGGCGTCCGAGAACAACACCCGCAGCGTGCTGGTGCCCGCCGAGGGGCGCCGCCGGCGCGTCCTGATCGTCGAGGGCGCCCCGGGCCACGAGCACACGTTCCTGCGGCGCGCCCTGAGCCTCGACCCGGGGCTCGACGTCGACTCGGTGGTGCGCAAGGGGCGCAACGACGAGGGCCGGGACACCTTTCTCGTGCAGGCCGCCGCCCGGCGCGCCCCGGCGCTCGCCGCCGGTTTTCCCGCGAACCGCGCGGACCTCTTCGCCTACGACGCGGTCATCCTCGGCAACGTGGGTGACGATGCGCTGAGCGGCAGCCAGTTGGAGCTGGCCGAGGCCTTCGTGGGGCAGCGGGGCGGCGGGCTGCTGGTGCTCGGCGCGCGGTCGTTCGAGCAGGGCGGGTTCGTGGACACGCCCCTCGAGGAGGTGCTGCCGCTCGACGCGACCGACCGCCGGTGGTCCATCGCGCGGGCATCCGACGTGGCGACGCCGGAGCCGAACCGCCTGGCCTTGACGCCGGACGGCGCCGTGCACCCGGCCACCCGGCTGGCGGTCTCGATCGCCGCGTCGCGGGCCAAGTGGGCGAGCCTGCCGCCGCTGGCGGCCGTGACCGACGTGGGCGGTCCCCGGCCTGGCGCCCAGGTGCTGGCCGTGTCCAGCGCGCCCGGGGGTGTCCTGAAGCCGCTGCTGGCCGCTCAGCGCTACGGGCAGGGCCGGGCGATGGTGTTCACGGGCGAGGCGTCGTGGCGCTGGCGGATGATGCTGCCGGCCGCCGACACCTCGTACGAGACCGTGTGGCGGCAGGCGGTGCGCTGGCTGAGCGCGGGCGCGCCCGACCCGATCGCGGTGCAGCCGCCGGCCGTCGCCCTGCCGGGCACCACGGGAATGGTGTCGGTGCTGGTGCGAGACGAGGCGTTCGCGCCGATCGGCGGCGCGGAGGTGGCGGTCGCCGTCGAGGCGCCAGGGGGCGAGACCCGGACGGTGCAGGCGACGCTGACCGACCCGGTCGAGGGCCGCTACGGGGCCACGGTCCGCTTCGAGCAGCCAGGCGTGTACCGGCTGACCGCCGACGTCAGCCGCGACGGCGAGGCGCTCGGCACGGCGGCGCGGACGACGCTGGTCGGCGGGGCGGACCTCGAGATGGCCGAGCCCCGGCTGAACGACGCGGTGCTGACCCGGATCGCCAGGGCGAGCGGCGGGCAATACCTGCCGGTCTCCGGCGCGGGCGCCGTGGCCGGGCTCATCGAGGCGTCCGACGCGGCCGAGCCCCCGATGGTGATGCGTGACGTGTGGAACAATGGCTGGACCCTGCTCGTCGCCGTGCTGCTGCTGGCGGGCGAGTGGGTGCTCCGGCGACGGGTGGGCCTGGCATGAGACTCGCGACCCTTCTTCTCGCGCTCCTGGCGGCGGCGCCGGCCGCGGCCCAGTCGCGGTGGGCCCTCGTGGTCTCCGGCGCCTCGGGCGGCGAGCAGTATGCCGGCCAGATGGCCGAGTGGCGCGCCGGCCTGGCCAGCGCGCTCGTGGACCGTTACGGCTTCGAGCCGGATCACGTGAAGCTGCTCGTCGACGAGCGCGCGGACGGCGATCGCGGCACCGCCGCCAACGTGCGGGCGCGCTTCGCCGAGATCGGCAAGGCCATCACGCGCGACGACCTGCTGCTCATCGTGCTGTTCGGCCACGGCACGTACGACGGCGAGGTCGCGAAGTTCAACCTGGTCGGGCCCGACCTCACGGCGGCGGAGTGGTCCGCGCTCGTCGGGGGCGTCAGCGGCCAGGTCGTCCTGGTGAACACGACCGAGTCGAGCTTCCCGTTCCTCGAGGCGCTGTCGGCGGCGGGCCGCGTGGTGGTGACCGCGACCGACTCGGCGGCGCAGAAGTACGCCACGGTCTTCCCCGAGTACTTCGTGCAGGCGATGCGCGAGGTGTCGAGCGATCTCGACAAGAACGGCCGCACGTCGGTCTTCGAGGTCATCTCGGCGGCGAGCCAGTCGGTGCGCCAGCACTACGAGCAGCGCGGCCAGCTGACGACGGAGCGGGCCGTGTTCGACGACAACGGCGACGGGATCGGCCGCGAGCCCCAGGCGCCCGGCCCCGACGGCGCCGTCGCGCGCCAGGTGTACTTCGAGGCCGAGAACCCCGCCGCCGCCTCGGACCCCGAGCTGGCCGCGCTCCTGCGCCGCCGCCGCGAGCTCGAGGCCCAGGCCGAGGCCCTCAAGGCCCAGAAGGACACCGTGCCCGCCGAGGCCTGGCAGGCCGAGTTCGAGCGCCTGATGATCGAGCTCGCGAAGGTGTCGAGGGAAATCAGAAATAGATCTTAGATTGCAGATTGCAGATTGCAGATTGCAGATTGAGTTCGCAACCCGCCACCGGCGTGAACGCGTTCAATCTTCAATCTTCAATCTTCAATCTGCAATCGTCAATCTACTGATGCCACCAGTCCACCGCTTCCCGTTCCGGGCGTGACAGCGGCCGGACGAGGGCGGCGCCGGTGAGGAAGCCGACGGCGTGGGCCCAGAAGGCGATGCCGCCGGTCGTGTCGCCCGCCCCGATCGTGGCGAGCGAGCCGAGGCCGCTCAGGAACTGCACCAGGAACCAGAAGCCGAGCAGCGCCACCGCCGGCAGTTCCAGCAGGATGAGCGGGAACGGGATCAGCGTGAGCACCCGCGAGCGCGGATAGAGCACGAAGTAGGCGCCCATCACCCCGGCGATGGCCCCGCTCGCGCCCACCATCGGCGCGGTGGAGGCGGGGCTCGCGTAGACCTGCGCGAGTGCGGCGGCCGCGCCGCACGCGAAGTAGAAGACCACGAACCGGCCGTGTCCCAGGCGGTCCTCGACGTTGTCCCCGAAAATCCACAGGTAGAGCATGTTGCCGGCGATGTGGAAGAAGCCGGCGTGGACGAACATGGACGTCACGACGGCGGCCAGGCGCACGTCGGCGGGCACGAGCCCGAAGGCGAAGAGGAAGGCCTGCTGGTTGGCGTCGCCGAGGCTCGACTGGAGCAGGAAGACCGCGACGTTCACGGCCAGGATCGAGACCGTGACACCGGGCCAGGTGCGGGACGGGATGACGTCGCGAAGCGGGATCACCGTGCAAGCATAGTATCCTCGGATTCACGCCCATGACCTGCCGGAACTGTGGAACCGAGATCGCGGACAAGGCCCTCATCTGCTACCGCTGTGGCACGGCGACGACCGAGCCCCGCATCACGCCGCCCGACCAGCGCCGGCCGGGCCCGGGTCCCTGGCCCCTCGTCGTGGTGCTCCTCGTCCTGGCCCTCGTGGCGGGCGCCGCGGTCACGTACGTGCCCGAGGGGACGGGCCGGACCGTGGCCCTCGTGGCCACCGTCGTGGCCGCCCTCGCGGCCTTCGTCCTGCTCCGGCCCGGCCCCGGGCGGGCCCGGCCGCGGCGCCGGTAGGGGGCGCCGCCCGTCGGGTAGAATGGGATGTTGGGGTGTCCCGCGCGGCATCCGGAGTGGCGATGACTGACGGGCGTCTCGAAGTCAACGACGGACTCGGCCGGCGCGTGATTCCCCTCGACAGGCCGCTGCTGTCGATCGGGCGCCGCGCCGAGAGCGACGTGCGCCTCTCCGGCAGCGACGTCTCCCGCGAGCATGCCGAGATCGCCGCCTCCGACGACGGCGGCTGGGTGCTCCGCGACCGGGGCTCCCGGTACGGCACGTTCGTCAACGGCGAGCCGGCCACCGAGCGCCGGCTCGCGCACGGCGACCGGCTGCAGTTCGGGCGGACGAGCGGCACCGAGGTCCGCTTCCTCACGGGGGACGCGGCGCCGGCGGGCGAGCGCGCCGAACCGGCCGCCGTCGGCGCCCTGCGCCAGATGGCGACGCTGCTCGAGGGCCTGCGGGCCCTCGGCTCCGGCCGGGTGCTCGACGAGGTGCTCACGCTCGTGCTCGACGCGGCCATCGAGGTGACCGGTGCCGAGCGGGGCTTCATCATGCTCGCCGGCGACGACGGCCTCGAGATGAAGCTGGCGCGGGCGCGGGGCCGGATCTCGCTCCCGGGCACCCGCTTCGACACGAGCCGGAAGATTCCCGAGGAGGTCTTCGCGACCGGCGAGCCGAAGGTCGTGGCGGACCTGCTCGACGGCGACCTCGCGGCGGTGCACACGGGCACGGTGGCCCTCGGCATCCGCCACGTGCTCTCGGTGCCGCTGCGCGTCATCCGCTACCTCGACCACGCGGACCTGCCGAGCGACACCCGGGCCATCGGCGTGCTCTACCTGGACAGCCGCGAGAAGGGCACGCTGCTCGCGTCGCACACCCAGACCGCCCTGGACACGCTCGCGAACGAGGCCGGCGCGGCCATCGAGAACGCGCGGCTCTACCGGGAGACGCTGGAGAAGGCCCGGCTCGAGCACGAGCTGACCGTCGCCTTCGAGATCCAGCGGGCGCTGCTGCCCCCGGGGCGCCATGACGGCGCCTTCTACGAGGCGTCGGGGATGTCGCTGCCGTCCCGCCGCATCGGCGGCGACTTCTTCGACTTCGTCGACGCGCCGGACGGCCGCGTCGGCATCACCGTGGGCGACGTGTCCGGCAAGGGGCCGGCCGCGGCGCTCCTGACCGCGAAGATCCAGGGGCTGCTCGCCGCGCAGCTCGACGAGGCGTCGCCGGCGGCGACGATGGCCCGGGTCAACCAGGGGCTGGTGCGCCGCGCGGTCGGCGCGAAGTACGCCACCGTGTTCCACGCGATGGTGACGCCGGGCGGCCGGCTCACCTACTGCAACGCCGGGCACAACCCGCCGATCGTGTGCGGCGCCGGCGGCATCCGCCGCCTCGAGACGGGCTCGGTGCCCGTCGGGCTCTTCGAGGCGGCCTCGTACCGGGACGTCGACGTCGACCTCACGCCGGGCGACGTGCTCGTCGTCTACAGCGACGGCGTCACGGAGGCGCTCGACGTGGCGGGGGAGGAGTTCGGCGAGGACCGGCTCGTGGCGCTGCTCGAGGCGGACCGCGACCGTTCCGCCCAGGACATCCTGGATCGCATCGTGGAGGCGGTCCAGGCCTTCGCGGGAGGCGCCGCGCAGCACGACGACGTGACGGCGCTGGTCATGAAATACGTGGGCTGACGGGCCCGCCGAGCCGGCCGCGGGCACCGGGCCCCGCCGGGAGAACCGAGAGACGAATGGACGAATCGCTCATCTACGACTGGAACACGGTCACCGCCGCGCCGCCGCCCCCCGTCGTCATGCTCGACGACGAGACGCTGCGCGACGGCCTGCAGTCGCCGTCGGTCCGCACGCCGACGATCGAGCAGAAGATCGAGATCCTCCACCTGATCGACGCGCTCGGCGTCGACACCGCCAACATCGGGCTGCCCGGCGCCGGTCCGCACGTCGTCCAGGACGTGGAGCGGCTGGCGCGCGAGATCGTCGCGGCGAAGCTCTCGGTCCGGGCGAACTGCGCGGCCCGGACCCACGTCAACGACATCCGCCCGATCGCCGAGGTGGCGCAGCGGACGGGTCTCGCCATCGAGTGCTGCGCCTTCATCGGGTCGTCGCCGATCCGCCAGTTCACGGAAGGCTGGTCGCTCGACTGGCTGCTGCGCAGCACGGAGGAGGCGATCGGCTTCGCCGTGAAGGAGGGCCTCGACGTGATGTACGTCACCGAGGACACCACCCGCGCCAACCCGGACACGCTGCGCGCCCTCTACGCGTGCGCGATCAACGCCGGCGCGAGGCGCATCTGCATCGCCGACACGGTGGGGCACGCGACGCCGGCCGGCGCGGCGGCCGTGGTCGGGTTCGTCAAGCGGCTCATCGCGGAGCACGGCGCGGACGTCGGGATCGACTGGCACGGCCACCGCGATCGTGACCTCGCCATCGGCTGCAGCCTGGCGGCGCTCGACGCCGGGGCGACGCGCGTCCACGGGGCCGCGCTCGGCATCGGCGAACGCGTCGGCAACACGCCCCTCGACCTCCTGCTGGTCAACCTGGTGCTCATGGGCTACCTGACGCGCGACCTGGGCCGCCTGTGCGACTACTGCCACGCCGTGGCGGACGCGTGCGGGGTCACCATTCCCGACAATTACCCGGTGGTCGGCCGCGATGCCTTCCGCACGGCCACCGGCGTGCACGCCGCGGCGGTGGTGAAGGCGTGGCGGAAGGGCGACCGCGCGCTCATGGACGCGGTGTACTCGGCCGTCCCGGCCAGCCTCGTCGGGCGCGAGCAGGAGATCGACGTCGGCCCGATGTCCGGCAAGTCGAACGTGGTCTTCTGGCTCGAGCGCCGCGGCATCGCCCCGTCGGACCCGCTGGTGGACCGCGTCTTCAGCAAGGCCAAGGCGTCGGCGACCGTGCTCACCGAGGCCGAGATCCTGGCGGAGGTGTACCAGTAGGGACGCAGATGCGAACGCAGATGCGCAGATAAGAGGCAGATGCACAGATGGAACACAGATGCGCAGATGAGACGCGATGCCCAGATGCAAGGGCGGATGCGCAAAGGCTTGTCAGGGCGGGAATGTGCGCGTGGTGAGGGCGGCGTGATGCCCTGAACGGGGCGTGAGCGACGGCGGGCGCGCCGTGTTGCGGAGCGGCGAACGGCGAAGAGGCCGGTGGAAGACACCCGGGAGCGGTTCCAGGGGTGTCTTGCACCGGCCTCTTTGGCGTTCGCGGGCGGCCCCGGAGGGGCCGTCGCCGTCGATCACGGGGGAGGGAGGGGGTGTCTCCGTGTCTCCGTGTTCCCGGAGGGGCCCTCGGTGTCGTCCTCTGTGTCCCTGTGTCTCTGTGGCCCGTCCGTGACCTACTGCTTGAGCAGGTGCTGTTCGATCTCGGGCAGCGCGGCCAGGACGACGTCGCCGACGATCTGGAGGCTGCGGGCGCTGACCTGCTCGAGGGTGTCCTGGGCGGTGTGCCAGGCGGGGTAGTCGAGGTCGATGATGTCGACCGCGTCGACGCCGGCCTGCAGGAAGGGGATGTGGTCGTCCTCGATGTAGGTCGACTCCTGGCGGAAGGCGTCGCCGTGGCCCAGCTTCGCGGCGGTGGCCCAGATGATGTCGGTGAGCCAGCGGGTGGAGTTGGCCTCGCGCCGGATGTTCAGGTTGCGGTCCCCGATCATGTCCAGCAGGACGAGCGCCTTCAGCGAGCCGAGCGTGCCGGCCCGGCGCGCCGCCTCGACGTAGTGGCGGCTGCCGTAGGTGCTGTCGGTGGCGCTCCACTCGCCGACGGCCTCCTCGCCGTCGAGGAACAGGAGCTCGATGGTGTAGGTGCGGGGGCGGTCCTTGAGCACGCGCGCCAGTTCGAGGAGGGCGGCCGTGCTCGAGGCGCCGTCGCTGGCGCCGACGAAGCGGAACTCGCGGAAGAGCTTGGTGTCGAAGTGGCTGGCGAGGGCGATGCGCTCGGGCCGGGTGCCCTTCAGCGTCGCGACCAGGTTCACCATGGAGACCGTGCCGAGGGGCGTGCGGGCCTCGAAGGGCTGCTCCACGACCTGGATGCCGAAGCCGGCGAGGGTCTTGGTGATGTAATCGCGGGTGGCCTTGTTGGCCGGCGTCCCCGCGACGCGGGGGCCGATGGCGACCTGGGCGCGCAGGTGGTCCCAGGCCCGGGAGCTGTCGAAGCCCCGGGCCCCCTGGGCGCCGGTGGCCGCCGTGCAGCCGAGCAGGGCGACCGAGACGAGGGCGGCGGCGGCCCGGGCGCGGCCCCGGGCCGGGGCGCTACTGGCGGGTGTCCATGTCCACATAATCGCGCGTCGCCGCCCCGGCGTAGATCTGGCGCGGGCGGGCGATCTTCTGCTCGCCGTCGAGCAGCATCTCCTCCCACTGCGCGACCCAGCCCACCGTGCGGCCGATGGCGAAGAGCACCGGGAACATCTCGACCGGGAAGCTCATCGCCTGGTAGATGAGGCCCGAATAGAAGTCGACGTTCGGGTAGAGCTTGCGCGAGACGAAGTACTCGTCCTCGAGCGCGATCTTCTCGAGCTCGAGGGCGATGTCGAGCAGGGGGTTCTTCCCGGTGACCTCGAAGACCTCGTAGGCGGTCTTCTTGATGATGCGCGCGCGGGGGTCGTAGGACTTGTAGACGCGGTGCCCGAAGCCCATGAGCCGGCCCTCGCCGGCCTTGACGCGCTTGATGAAGGCCGGGATGTTGGCCGTCGACCCGATCTCCTTGAGCATCCGGAGGACGGCCTCGTTGGCGCCGCCGTGGAGCGGGCCGTAGAGCGCAGCGGCCGCGCCGGCGAGCGCCGAGTAGGGGTCGACGTGCGAGCTGCCGATGCTGCGCATCGCGCTCGTCGAGCAGTTCTGCTCGTGGTCGGCGTGCAGGATGAAGAGCACGTCGAGCGCCCGCTCGAGCACCGGGTTCGGCGTGTACTTCAGCTCGGTCATCTTGAACAGCATGTTCAGGAAGTTGCCGGTGAAGCTCAGCTCGTTGTCCGGGTAGACGTAGGGCCGGCCGATGCTGTGGCGGTAGGCGTAGGCGGCGATCGTCGGCACCTTCGCGATCAGCCGGTGGATCTGCCGCATCCGCGCGTGCTCGTCGAAGATCTGCCGGCCGTCGGGGTAGAACGTCGAGAGCGCGCCCACGGTGCTCACGAAGACGCCCATGGGGTGGGCGTCGTAGGTGAACCCCTCCATGAACTTCTTGATGTTCTCGTGGACCATCGTATGCATCATGATCTGGTGCGTCCACGAGGCGAGCTGGCTCGCCGTCGGGAGCTCCCCGAACAGGATGAGGTAGGCGGTCTCGAGGTAGGTGCTCTTCTCGGCGAGCTGCTCGATCGGGTAGCCCCGGTAGAGCAGGACGCCCTTGTCGCCGTCGATGTACGTGATCCGGCTCCGGCACGCGGCCGTGTTCATGAAGGCCGGGTCGTAGGTCGCCAGGCCCGTGTCGTCGCCACCGGTCTTGATCCGCTTGAGGTCCGTCGCCCGGATGGTCCCGTCGGTGATCGGCACCTCGTACTGCTTGCCGGTGCGGTTGTCGGTAATCGTCAGCGTGTCGGCCATACAGGGATCTTCGGAGGACGTCCGCGGAGCGGCGTCGGAAAGGGTCTCTCTACTCGTCATGGTCGTCCGACGGCACCCCGTCGTCGGTGACGAGGTCCGGGTCGGGTGGACCCGGCACCCGGTAGGCTTCGTCCGCCCACCTGGCGAGATCCGCGGCCTGGCAGCGCCGGCTGCAGAAGGGCCGCCACCGCGGATCGACGGGCTCGGTGCGGCACAGGACGCACAGTGCAGGCCGATCCATCCGACCCATTCTAGTCCACCGGGCGGGCTCGTGACACCGATTCGGCTTCACGAAACGATAACGAAATGAGATGGAAGGCATCCGGACCGCCGGCGGGCCCGGCCGCCGGGGCCGGCTGGTGGACCGGATCGACGGGGTCAGTACTCAGGATGGCGGTGTCGACCCGTGGATCGACGGCCGCGACAACGGAGCGGCCGGTGGCGCTGCGGAGCGTCCACGCCACTAGTGGACCGTATCGACTGATTCAGTACTACGGACGGCGGTGTCGAACCGCGGCTCGACGGCCGCGACAACGGAGCGGCCGGTAGTGATTCAGGGCATACACACCACTAGT
>JBFWOG010000012.1:132024-135102 GCA_050250645.1 Vicinamibacterales bacterium | reverse complement strand
CGCGACGCTCGACCCGCGCACCTTCCAGCTCGCGTTCCGCTTCGAGTTCTAGGAACCGGACACCTGGATCGACACCGCGGGCCGGGGACGCCTCAGGGCGTCCCCGGCCCGCGCTCTGTACGCCGCGCGTCCGCCGGTCGGCCGCCCTCGCCCTCGCCGTCCGCGGCCCGTTCCCGCCGCGCGACTTCCTCGAGCCCCAGCCGCGCCTGCTCGTCGCCAGGCCTGATCCGGAGCGCCGCCTCGAACGCGGCCCGTGCCTCGTCCAGCCGCCCGAGCGCGAGGCAGGCGGCCGCGAGGTTCCGCCGCGTCTGCAGCGACTCCGGGTCGAGCGCGGCGGCCCTCGCGAAGTGCCGGGCCGCCTCCTCCAGACGGCCGGCGCGGCCGGCGACCATGCCCAGGTTGTTCTCCGCCGCGGCACTCCCCGGATCGAGCGCGAGCGCCTCCCGGGAAAGGCTGGCGGACTCCTCCAGGCGGCCCTGCCGGCCCGCGAGCGCCGCGAGGCTGTTCCGGAGTGCGGCAGAGCCCGGCGCGAGCGCCAGGGCCTGGCGGTAGGCGCGCTCGGCCCCCGCGGCATCGCCCGTCGCGGCAAGGGCGTGCCCGAGGTTCGTGCGCCCACGGAGGTCGTCCGGCGCGAGCGCGAGCGCCCGCTCGAGGCGCTCCCGGGCCTCGGCCGGCCGGCCGAGCGCCAGCAGGGCCTCTCCCGCGTTGTCGAGGGCCTCCACGAAGCCGGGATCGGCGGCCAGCGCGCGGTCGAAGGCGGCCAGGGCCTCCGGGACGCGGCCCATTTGTCCGAGGACGATCCCGATGTTGTTGTTGGCCTCCGGGAGGGCCGGGCCGAGCGCGAGCGCGGCCTGGAACTCGGCGAGCGCCTCCTCGCGCCGGTGCGCCTGCAGGAAGGCCGCGCCGATGTTGTAGTGCATGGTGGCCCGCATCGCCGCGGGTTCGGCGATCGGCAACCGGCAGAACGCCGCGAAGGCCACCACCGCCGCACTGGCGGCCACCCGGTGGGCCACTGGGGCGCGCCGCCACCACGCCGGGGCCCCGACGAGTCCCGCCGCCGCGAAGACCACCAGGATGGGGACGAGCGGCAGCCGGTAGCGCGCGAAGACGAAGAACAGGACGACGCTGGCGGCATACGAGGCCAGGAGCGCATGGAGCACCCACAGGCGCCGGGTCTCCCGCCAGGTGACGATCAGGCCGGCGAGCGCCAGCGGCGCGAGCACGCCCATGTGCAGCACGGCGCCCGGGAGACGGAGCACCGGCGACCACTCCGCGGCCGTGTACTGGTCGTCGGTGTCCGCCATCTCGACGTCGTTCCAGACGAGCGCCACCTTCCGCCCCAGCAGCCGGACCCAGCCCGCCGGATCCGAGCGGATGTAGGCAAGGACCTGGCCGGTGAAGTAGCCCGAGACCTCCGCCGGTGAGAGGGGACGGCCCGCCGCGGCCTCCGCGATGTCGACGGCGTCCTGCCGCTCGTACTGCGCGTTGCCGCGCCTGGGCAGGAGCGACCGGTAGGTGCCATCGGCCTCCGGGTTGTTGCCGATGTACAGGTTCGGCCCGAGCTGCGACGTGGTCAGGTGGAACTCGCCGCCGACGGCCGCGTTCCTGGTGGCGACAGGCGCGAGGACGAGGGTGGCGCCCGCGAGCACGAGGCCGGCGAGCCTCGGACGCCGGCCGGCGAACCGGGGATCGACGAGCAGCCATGCCAGGATGGCCGCGACGAACACCGCCGCGTTCTCGCGCGTGAGCATCAGGCCGCCGAGCAGGCCGCCGAGCGCCAGCCAGCGCCCTGAGGCCCGGCGGCGATCCTGGTCCTCTCCCGCGTCGGCGGCCACGGCGCCCGCGACCAGCCACAGGATGGCGCAGACGAAGAAGATGTCGAGGATCGACTTCTGGAGGAGGCCGTACGAGAACACGACGGGCGGGTAGAGGGCCAGGAGGAGCCCGGCGACCAGGCCGGCGCGCCGGTCGAAGAGACGGCCCGTCGCGCTCGCCAGGAGCACCGCCGCCCAGGCCCCCATGAACGCCTGGACAAGCCGCACGCCCAGCAGATCGGTGCCGAGCAGGCGGTACAGGATGCCGAGGACGTAGGGGTAGAGCGGCGCCTGGTAGAAGACGTCCTGCCCGAGCCAGTCGCCACCGGCGATGCGCCTGGCCCACGCGTCGTAGGCCGCGGCGTCGCCCATCGTGAGGTCGGACCATGGCGCCCGCCCGAGTGCGAACACGTGCGCGACGCCGGCGGCCAGGGCGACCGCGAACACGATGCCCAGCGTGCGCCAGGGCTCGCGCGTCTCCGATCTTCGGCTCATGACAAACGGAAGGCGTTGGAGTGGTGATGCCTGCCCTCGACGCTAGCAGGACCACGTCACTCGCCAATTCCGTTTGGGACGACCGCAGGGTTTGAGGGTACCGGACCCCGTCCGACCGGGACGGGTGCATGCGACAGGACGAGCGAGCGACCGCAGGGGCGCTCCTCGTTCCTGGAGTCGACGGGCACCGGGAGACCGTCGAGCGATCCGCGAGGCGCCGCGGGCGGCGTGGCGCGCCCGTCCGGCGGCGCGTGGCGGTTCCGGGACCGCCGAGGGCGCGCTCAGGGAGGCGACAGCAGCGACGCCAGCTCGCGGCGCTCGGGCGCATGCGACCCGGCGGGCACCGCCGCGTCGAACCGCCGCGCCCACGTCCGCGCCTCGTCCACGCGCCCGAGGTCCCGCAGCGTCACCGCGAGGTTGAACAGCGTGTCGCCATCGTCCGGCGCGAGGCCGGCGACGCGCTGCCAGGCCGCGACGGCCGCCGGCCTGTCGCCTTGCTGGAACCGCACGGTCGCGAGCAGCCGCCATGCGTCGGCCATCTCCGGGTGGGCCGACGTCAGCGCCGCGAGGTCGGCCTCGCCGCCGGCGGCATTGCCGGCCGACAGGCGGCCGAGCGCCCGGTTGAAGAGGATGCGGGCCGACGCGGGGGCGAGGGCGACGGCGCGGTCGAAGGCCGCGAGCGCCGCGGCCGGCTGCCCGGTCTGGGCCCTGGCGACGCCAAGCGCGTTCCACGCGTCGGCCGAGGCTTCCGGGTCCTCGACCGCCGCGG
>JBFWOG010000012.1:83600-131924 GCA_050250645.1 Vicinamibacterales bacterium | reverse complement strand
GCGGGGGCGAGGGCGACGGCGCGGTCGAAGGCCGCGAGCGCCGCGGCCGGCTGCCCGGTCTGGGCCCTGGCGACGCCAAGCGCGTTCCACGCGTCGGCCGAGGCTTCCGGGTCCTCGACCGCCGCGGAGAGGACGGCCCCGGCCCGCGCCGGATCGCCGGCGGCCAGCAGGGCGGCGCCCAGCCGCTCGCGCAGGGCGAGGCTGGCCCCGGGGGCGGATGCCACGGGCTCGAGGGCTGCCACCGCGTCGCCGGCCCGCCCGGCGTCGATCAGGACCGAGGCCGCGGCGAGGCGCGCCGCGTCGAACGCCGGCCGCTCCCTGACGATCGCGAGCAGGGCATCCGCGTCCGGGGATCCCGCACCCAGCAGGTCGAGGAACCGCTCGTAGAGGGGACGGACGACCTTCGGGTCGTCGGCGTCGGTCAGGGCGCCGGCGTCCATGTCCGGCGCGCCGCCCGAGGCATAGCCCAGTGCCCGGAGCCGCGCCTCGGCGTCGCTGTCGCGTGGGGCGGCCGTCGCCGGCGTGGACACCTCCGCCTCGATCGACGCGAGGCGGGCCTCGAGCGCCCGCCGCCGCTCGGGCTCGCGATCCCAGAGGTTCGTCGTCTCCCCGGGGTCGGCGCCGAGGTCGTAGAGCTCGCCGCGCGGCACGTCGACGAGCTTCCAGCCGCCGGCGACGATCGCCCGGACCGGCGCGGACCTCGCCGTCAGCCAGCCGTCCATCGCCTCCATGTAGATCGCGCGGGTCGAGGACGGCGCGGCGGCGACCTCCCGGAGGGGGCGGCCGGGCAGCGCGGGGTCGGCCGGGAGCCCGAGCGTCTCGAGCACGGTCGGGACGACGTCGACGTGCGCGGCGGGCCGGTCGTGTACGCCGGTTCCGAGGCCGGGCCCTTCGATGACGAGGGGCACCCGCATGGTGGCGTCGTAGGCAAACAGCCCGTGCGTCTGCTCGCCGTGCTCGCCCAGGCTCTCGCCGTGGTCGGCCGTGACGATGACGAGCGTCCGCGCGAGGGCGCCGCCAGCCCGGAGCCGGTCGAGGAACGTGCCGAGGGCGGCGTCCGTGTAGTGCGCCTCGGCGTCGTACGCGCCGAGCCCGGCGGCGGCGGGGGCGTCGTACGGCGCGTGCGGGTCGAAGAGATGCACCCAGGCGAACCACGGTCGTGCCTGATCGCCGGCGAGCACCCACTGGCCCGCCTGGGCGAGGACCGCGTCCGCCCGGCGCTGGGCGAAGTCGAAGTCCTGGGCAAAGGGCCGCTCGTCATCCACGGCGTCGTAGGTGTCGAAGCCCTGGGCGAGCCCGAAGCGCGGGTCGAGCACGAAGGCGCCGACGAACGCGCCCGTGCGGTACCCGCGGGCGGAGAGTCGCTCGGCGAGCGTCACCTGATCGTCGGCGAGGCGGAAGGCGCCGTTGCCCCGGACGCCGTGGGCCGGGGGGGTGAGCCCCGTCAGGATGGAACTGTGGGACGGGAGGGTCAGCGGCGCGTGCGCGTACGCCGTGGGAAACCGGTGGCCGTCGTCGGCCAGCCGACTGAGATTGGGCATGACCGCCGGTGTCAGGCGGTCGGCCCGCAGCGTGTCGATGGTGACGAGGAGCACGTTGCCGCCCGGGAGCCCGGCGGCCGGCCAGTCGCCCGCGGCCGGGCGGGTCCACCACCACCCGCCGGCCACGAGAACGGCGAGGACGAGGCCCCCCGCGATCCACGGCGCCCGGGACGAGGGCCGGGGAGCGGGCGGTGGCGTGGACCTCGACGCGCGTGAACGACGGGATGCCATGCGTCCAGCATAGCGCGGCCGTCGGACGGGATGCCGCCCGCCACGCCGCCGCCCTCCCGCGGCCTCCGCGGCGCACCCCGGTGACCCACTTCCGTGGCGCACCCCGGCACAGAGCACCCTCGTGGCGCACCTCCGTGGAGCACTGCCGCGAAGCACCCGCGTGGAGCACCCTCGCAGCCCAACCCGCCTCCTTCGATGACAATTGAATTGTCTTGTGATCGCGCGGAGGCGGATGTAGAGTTTCGAGTGTCGGCCCCGTGCCGGTGCCCGCGTCGAGCGGGCGCCCCCACGAGGTGCGCGGCGTCCCGGCCGCCGGCAGGCGTCCGGCCGCGTCGCGCGGGCCCACGCTCCGACTCTCTCAACGCGAAAGCAGCCTCCCGGCGGGAACGCGTCGCCAGCGCATTCCCGCCGATTTTTTATGCCTGGCGTCGTCCGGCCGGACGCGGGGCGGGGGCCGTCGCCGACGGCCAGGCGCGGCCGGCGCCAGCTCTGCACTAAACAGCCGTCCCTCAACAGTTTGCGATTGCCAGCGGGGGCTGGATTTCGGTATCCTCTCCCGTACGCGACGGCTTCGGCTGTCCGCCGGGCCCGGCCACCCTGCGCCGGTCCAGACGACAAGTAGGTTGCCGACGTAGCCTCGCGAGACCTCGCGCGCCGCCTGGCGCGCACTCGGCTGACTCCTGTGGGGGAGTCATTGGCGGGAGGAGCGCTGCGCCGGCGCCCTCCCGCTTTTTTCATGCACATTCCGCGTGTCAACGGTTTGCACGGCAGAGCTGTGCCAACTTTGTTGTTGGTATGGTGTGACTTGCACGGATGAGCTGCAATATGGCTCATCGGCAGGTCGGCTGTCAGAGTGACAATTCTCAGCTTGTCAGACGGCTCAGCTTTCTGTACCTTCCCGCCTCATCCGGGCCAGCTGGTCCGGGTGCGCCTCCGGTCCGGCCTTGCGGACCGGGGCGCCCCGTCGGGGCCGTGTTGCCGCGACGGGGGCCTTGTGTGGCGCCGGCGCATGCCGGGCGCCCTTTCGGAGGAGAGAGAGCATGACCCGATGGACCCGGGGCCTCCTGGCCCTCGCGGCCGTCCTCGCGATCGCGATGCCCGCGTTCGCCCAGGGCGGCGGCGCCAGCAGCACGGCGACAATCCAGGGACGCATCACCGACGCGCAGGGCGCGGTGCTTCCCGGCGTGACGGTGACCGCGCAGAGCCCGGCGATGCTCGGCGCGCAGGTGCAGATCAGCAACGAGAACGGGAACTACCGGTTCCCGGCGGTGCCGCCCGGCACCTACACGCTCACCTACGAGCTGCCCGGCTTCAATACGGTCAAGCGGGAAGGGGTGACCCTGTCGCTCGGCTTCACGGCGACGATCAACATGGAGCTGGCGCTGGCGACGCTCGAGGAGACCGTGACGGTGACGGGCGAGTCGCCGGTCATCGACACGACGGCGACGCGCGTCGTGCAGAACTTCAAGCTCGAGCAGCTCCAGTCGATCCCGAACGGCCGCGACATGTGGTCGCTGCTGGCGGTGACGCCGGCGGTGCAGATGTCGCGCATCGACGTCGGCGGCAACCGGGCGGGCACCCAGACGGGGTACACGGCGTACGGGTTCACGGGCCAGGTGCGCGTGCTCATCGAGGGCATCAACACCACCGAGGGCACGGGCGGCGCGGGCTTCTACTTCGACTACTCCTCGCTCGAGGAAGTGTTCATGGGCACGTCGGGGCAGTCGGCGGAGATGCCGAACCCGGGCGTGCAGAGCCAGTTCATCGCCAAGTCGGGCGGCAACCAGTTCTCGGGTGAGTACTACCTGGACTGGTACAACAACTCGCTGCAGGGCTCGAACATCCCGTCGGCGTACACCGAGCCCGGCGCGTTCAACAACAGCCCGATCCGCGCGCACAGCAACGAGATCGACCGCTACTACGACACGGCGATCAACGTGGGCGGCCCGATCAAGCGCGACAAGATCTGGTGGTTCGGCACCTACCGGACCCAGTTCAACGCGGTGGCGCAGCCCAACTTCAACTTCGACCAGACCTTCGACACCAAGCTCTGGAACGCGGTCGGCAAGGTGACCTACCAGGTCAACCAGAACAACAAGATCATCGGCTACTACCAGTGGGGCCAGAAGCTCCAGCCGACGCGCCTGCCCCAGAGCACCTACACCTACAACTCGATCGGCCCGACCTACAAGCAGGACTCGGGCAGCTGGGTCGACAAGGTGGAGTGGAACGGGACGCTCAGCGACAAGCTGTACGTCGAGGCGCGCGTGGGCGACTTCGGCTACTACTTCCCGACGCTGGCCAACAGCGACGAGCAGTACTACTGGCGCGACTCGGGCACGCTCGAGATCGACGGCGCGCACCGGAAGTGGCAGCTCGATCGGGATCGCAAGCAGGTCACCGGCGCGGCGACCTACTTCCTCGACACCGGCCGCGGGAGCCACACCATCAAGTTCGGCGGCGAGCTCCTCTACGAGCAGGCGTGGGAGGGCTACGAGCAGGGCGTGGGCGGCAACATCGAGCACGTGTACTCGAACGGCCGCTCGAACCAGGTGATCTTCCGCCTCCCGACGGCGACCGAGGTCGGCAAGCTGGGCCTCGGCAAGAGCGGCGCCCTCACCTCGCGCTCGGCGCTGAACGTCGGCAGCTTCTTCCTGAACGACACCTGGGCGGCGGGCCGCATGACCCTCAACGCGGGCGTCCGCTACGACCACTACAACAGCTTCCTGCCGGAGCAGCAGCAGCTCGCGGCCTCCGTCGGCCCCGTGTCGGTCCCGGCCGAGACCTTCGCGAAGACCGACATGTTCGCGTGGACGGCCTTCGCGCCGCGCATCGGCTTCGTCTACGACCTGTCGGGTGACGGCCGGACCGTGGTCAAGGCCAACTACGGCTTCTTCTGGCACAACCCGGGCGCCGGGACGGGGGCAGCCGCCAATCCCAACACGGCGGCGAAGAACGCCACCTACCAGTGGAACGACGTCAACGGCGACAAGCACTGGCAGCCCGGCGAGGAGGGCAACCTCCTGTCCGCCGCGCTCAAGGGCGCCGTGCAGCTCGACCCGAACATCAAGCAGCCCTACACCCACGAGGCCAGCGTCTGGTTCGAGCGGCAGCTCGGCGAGACGCTCGGCATGCGCACGGGCTTCGTCTACAAGACCGAGGACGACCTGATCGACACGAGCTACCAGCCGTTCCGCGGCCTCGACGCCTTCACCGTGCCCTTCACGTTCGTCGACCTCGGCGTCGACGGCCGTCGCGGCACCGCAGATGACAGGGACGTGACGATGTACGGCCTGCCGTCGTCGCTGGCGTCGCAGTTCCCCACGACGACCGTGGTGACGAATGCCGGCGCGTACTCCCGCTTCAAGACCTTCGAGGCGTCCGTCAGCAAGCGCTACAGCAACCGGTGGTCGGCGTCGTTCGGCGGCGCCTACACCTGGCAGACGAACTTCCCGAACAACTTCCCGAACAACCCGAACGAGCCGGGGGTCGAGGACCGCACGACGTGGAACTTCAAGGCGACCGGCAGCTACGATGCGCCGTTCGGCATCCGCCTGTCGCCGGTGCTGCGCCACCAGTCGGGCGCCAACTACGCCCGCACCTTCACGATCCGCGCCCCCTCGGGGCTGATCGCCAGCGGCACGGCCTACGCCGAGGCGATGAACGCCAATCGCGAGGACAACATCTGGGTCGTCGACGTGCGGACGGAGAAGACGATCAACTTCGGCAGCCGCACCCGCGCGCGGCTGTTCTTCGACCTGTTCAACATCGCCAACAGCCACGCGTCCGAGACCATCTCGCGGGCGACGGGCCTCGGCTACCAGAAGCCCTCGGCCATCCTGGCGCCGCGCACCGCGCGCGTCGGGTTCCGGTTCCTCTGGTAGGACGCAGGTTCGACGGGTTCGACGGGTTCGACAGGTTCGTCGGGTTCCACAGGGCTCCTCGGGTTCGCCGGCGTCAGGCCGGGCGAACCTGGCGAACCTGGCGAACCTGACGAACCTGACGAACCTGACGAACCTGACGAACCTGACGAACCTGACGAACCTGACGAACCCCGTTTCGACCCTGACTCCTGTGGGGGAGTCACTTGGCGGGAGGTGCGCTGCGCCGGCGCCCTCCCGCCCTTTTCAGCGGGCCGCTCGGGTCCGTGCCGCCGGGCGGCGGTGACGAATCGCCATCAAGTCTGTCATTCCGACAATTCACCATTCATTCGCCTGCGGGGGGTCTGCCGGCGGCCCGTCTGCGACGTCCAGGGCCGGCCGGAGCGCGCAGCCCAATATTTCGCCCAACCTGGAAATATGGTTGAGCTGGAAGGCATATTGGCATTGTTTTCATTTACTTCTATTGATGAGCTTTGACATGATGACGCATCGGGATTGTCATTATGTCAATGGATGAGCTTGTAAACTCAGCCCTACCTTCTGTAAGTTCCCACCTCATCCGGGTACCTCGACCGTAGGACCCGTCCTTCGCTCGTCGTCTCAATCGTCGTTCTCGAAGATGCCGGTGTCCTCGGCGCCGCCACGGCGGGCCGCGTGGCGCCGGAGCCGGGCGCGTCGTTCCGGGGGACGTCCCCCGACCCGTGGAGAGCCGTTCCTGGCGGCCGGCCCCATGGGGATGGCGCGAGGCGCCCACGTATCGGTCCGGGTTTGCGGACCGAGAGCCCTTCGCGGCCGCATCGTCCGGGGCACCCGACCCGGCGGTGACGCGGCGGCGGGGGGCCTTGCACGGCCCGCCGGCGGCTTGCCGGTTGCCTTCACAGGAGGAGAGAGAGCATGAATCGATGGACCCGGGGCCTTCTGGCCCTTGCGGCCGTCCTCGCGATCGCGATGCCCGCGTTCGCCCAGGGCGGCGGCGCCAGCAGCACGGCGACAATCCAGGGACGCATCACCGACGCGCAGGGCGCGGTGCTCCCCGGCGTCACCGTGACCGCCACCAGCCCCTCCGCGCTCGGCGCGCAGGTGCAGGTGAGCAACGAGAACGGGAACTACCGGTTCCCGGCGGTGCCGCCCGGCACCTACACGCTCACCTACGAGCTGCCCGGCTTCAACACCGTGAAGCGGGAGGGCGTCACCCTCTCGCTCGGCTTCACGGCGACGATCAACATGGAGCTGGCGCTGGCGACGCTCGAGGAGACCGTGACGGTGACGGGCGAGTCGCCGGTCATCGACACGACGGCGACGCGCGTCGTGCAGAACTTCAAGCTCGAGCAGCTCCAGTCGATCCCGAACGGCCGCGACATGTGGTCGCTGCTGGCGGTGACGCCGGCGGTGCAGATGTCGCGCATCGACGTCGGCGGCAACCGGGCGGGCACCCAGACGGGGTACACGGCGTACGGGTTCACGGGCCAGGTGCGCGTGCTCATCGAGGGCATCAACACCACCGAGGGCACCGGCGGCGCGGGCTTCTACTTCGACTACTCCTCGCTCGAGGAGGTGTTCCTCGGGACGTCGGGGCAGTCGGCGGAGATGCCGAACCCGGGCGTGCAGAGCCAGTTCATCGCCAAGTCGGGCGGCAACCAGTTCTCGGGTGAGGGATACCTGGACTGGTACAACAACTCGCTGCAGGGCTCGAACATCCCGTCGGCGTACACCGAGCCGGGCGCGTTCAACAACAGCCCGATCCGCGCGCACAGCAACGAGATCGACCGCTACTACGACACGGCGATCAACGTGGGCGGCCCGATCAAACGCGACAAGATCTGGTGGTTCGGGACCTACCGCAAGCAGTTCAACGCGGTGGCGCAGCCCAACTTCAACTTCGACCAGACCTTCGACACCGAGCTCTGGAACGCGGTCGGCAAGGTGACCTACCAGATCAACCAGAACAACAAGATCATCGGCTACTACCAGTGGGGCCAGAAGCTCCAGCCGACGCGCCTGCCCTTCGGCACCTACACCTACAACTCCGTCGGGCCGACCTACACGCAGGACTCGGGCAGCTGGGTCAACAAGGTGGAGTGGAACGGGACGCTCAGCGACAAGCTGTACGTCGAGGCGCGCGTGGGCGACTTCGGCTACTACTTCCCGACGCTGGCCAACAGCGACGACCAGTACTTCTGGCGCGACTCGGGCACGCTCGAGATCGAGGGCGCCCACCGGAAGTGGCAGCTCGACCGTGACCGCAAGCAGGTCACCGGCGCGGCGACCTACTTCCTCGACACCGGCCGCGGCAGCCACACCATCAAGGTGGGCGGCGAGCTGCTGATGGAGCAGGGCTGGGAAGGCTACGAGCAGGGCGTGGGCGGCAACATCGAGCACGTGTACTCGAACGGCCGCGCCAACCAGGTGATCTTCCGCCTCCCGACGGCGACCGAGACCGGCAAGCTTGGGCTCGGCAAGAGCGGCGCGCTCACCTCGCGCTCGGCGCTCGGCGTCGGCAGCTTCTTCCTCAACGACACCTGGGCGGCCGGGCGGATGACGCTGAACGCGGGCGTGCGCTACGACCGCTACCACAGCTACCTGCCGGAGCAGCAGCAACTGGCGGCCACGGTGGGCCCGGTCACGGTCGACGCGCTCACGTTCCCCGAGACCGAGATGTTCACGTGGAACGGCTTCGCGCCGCGCGTGGGCTTCGTCTACGACCTCTCCGGTGACGGCCGGACGGTCATCAAGGCCAACTACGGCTTCTTCTGGCACAACCCGGGCGTCGGCGTCGGCAGCGCGGCCAACCCGAACACCGCCGCCAAGAACGCCACCTACCAGTGGAACGACCTGAACGGCGACAAGCGCTGGCAGCCGGGCGAGCAGGGCAACCTCCTCTCCGCGGCGCTCCAGGGCGGCGTGCAGCTCGATCCGAACATCAAGCAGCCGTACACCCACGAGGCCAGCGTCTGGTTCGAGCACCAGCTCGGCGAGACGCTCGGCATGCGCACCGGCTTCGTCTACAAGACCGAGGACGACCTGATCGACACCGGCTACCAGCCGTACCGCGGCCTGGACGCCTTCACCGTGCCCTACACGTTCGTCGACATCGGCCTCGACGGCCGCCGCGGCACCGCCGATGACAAGAACGTGACGATGTACGGCCTGTCGTCGGCGCTGGCGTCGCAGTTCCCGACGACGACCGTGGTCACGAACCCCGGGCAGTACTCCCGCTACAAGACGTGGGAGGCCTCGATCAGCAAGCGCTACAGCAACCGCTGGTCGGCGTCGTTCGGCGGCGCCTTCACCTGGCTGACCGACTTCCCGAACCTGTTCCCGAACAACCCGAACGAGCCGGGGGTCGAGGACCGCACGACGTGGAACTTCAAGGCGTCGGGCAGCTACGACGCGCCCTACGGCATCCGGATCTCGCCGGTGCTCCGCCACCAATCGGGCGCCAACTACGCGCGCACCTACACGATCTCCGTGCCCTCCGGCTCGGGCCTCATCGCCAGCGGCACCGCGTATGCCGAGGCGATGAACGCCAACCGCGAGGACAACATCTGGGTCGTGGACGTCCGCGCCGAGAAGACGATCAACTTCGGCAGCCGCACCCGCGCGCGGCTGTTCTTCGATCTCTTCAACATCGCCAACAGCAGCTCGTCCGAGACGATCTCGCGGGCGACCGGCCTCGGGTACCAGAAGCCGTCGGCCATCCTGGCGCCGCGCACCGCGCGCGTCGGGTTCCGGTTCCTCTGGTAAGACGCAGGTTCGACGGGTTCGACAGGTTCGACGGGTTCGTCGGGTTCGATAGGCTTCCTCGGGCGTCTCGCTGGCTCGCCGGCGCGACGGAACGTGGAACCTGACGCACCTGACGAACCCGGAGAACCTGACGAACCCGGCAAGCGACTGGCTCCTGTGGGGAGTCATTGGCGGGAAGGCGCTGCGCCGCGCCTCCCGCCTTTTTTGTGCCCGCCGGCCCCTCCCGCCCCCCTCCCGTGCCCGCCAGCGGCCTGTCCAGGGTCGCGCCTCGACCCATGCCCAATGGCGAATACAAGACGAAAATAACCCTGTTAAGTAACTGCAAGACCTATGGTTAGTGGCTCCACTGCTGACTGGGGCCCCGGCGTCCATTTGTCATTTATTGTCGAGCTAGAATGGATGAGCTTGAAGCTCATCCATTGATCGGGTAACGTCCGGCGTCCGGGGGGCCGTGTCCCCCGGCTTTGTACGACGGCAATTGGTTTGTTCGGCGCGATCGGACCGCGATGCCCGCGGCCGGTCCCCCAGGAGGAAGACAGCATGAATCGATGGACCCAGGGCCTGCTGGCCCTCATGGTCTCGTTCGCCCTCGCCGCCCCGGCGTTCGCGCAGGGCGGCGGCGCGAGCAGCACCGGCACCATCCAGGGCCGCGTGACCGACGCGCAGGGCGCGGTGCTCCCCGGCGTCACGGTGACGGCGACCAGCCCGTCGGCGCTCGGCGCCCAGACGGTCGTCACGTCCGAGACCGGCAACTACCGGTTCCCGGCGGTGCCGCCCGGGACCTACACGGTCGTCTACGAGCTGCCCGGCTTCAACACGATCAAGCGCGAGGGGATCCAGATCACGCTCGGCTTCACGGCGAACGTGAACATCGAGATGGGCCTGGCGACGCTCGAGGAGACCGTGACGGTCACCGGCGAGTCGCCGGTCATCGACACCACCTCCACCCGCGTGCAGCAGAACTTCAAGCTGGAGCAGCTGCAGTCGATCCCGAACGGCCGCGACATGTGGTCGCTGCTGGCGGTGACGCCGGCCGTGACGATGTCGCGCATCGACGTCGGCGGCAACCGGGCGGGCACCCAGACGGGGTACACGGCGTACGGCTTCTCGGGCCAGGTGCGCGTGCTCATCGAGGGCATCAACACCACCGAGGGCAACAGCGGCGCGGGCTTCTACTTCGACTACTCCTCGCTCGAGGAGGTGTTCATGGGCACGTCGGGCCAGTCGGCGGAGATGCCGAACCCGGGCGTGCAGAGCCAGTTCATCGCCAAGTCGGGCGGCAACCAGTTCTCGGGTGAGTACTACGTCGACTGGTACAACAACGCGATGCAGGGCACGAACATCTCGAGCGACCAGATCGCGAAGGGGGTCCGCCCGCACAGCAACGAGATGGACCACTACTACGACACGGCGATCAACGCCGGTGGCCCCATCAAGAAGGACAAGATCTGGTGGTTCGGCACCTACCGCACGCAGTTCAACGCGGTCGGCCAGCCGCAGTTCCTCTTCGACAAGACCTTCGACACGAAGCTGTGGAACCCGGTCGGCAAGGTGACCTACCAGGTCAACCAGAACAACAAGATCATCGGCTACTACCAGTACGGCCAGAAGATCCAGGCCAACCGCCTGCCGCAGGGCACCTACTTCTACACGGACCCCGGCCAGACGTTCCGGCAGGACTCGGGCAGCTGGGTCTACAAGGGTGAGTGGAACGGCACGCTCAGCGACAAGCTGTACGTCGAGAGCCGCTACGGCGACTTCGGCTACTACTTCCCGCAGATCGCCAACAGCGACCGCGGCTACTGGTTCCGCGACACCACGAACCTCACGCTCGACGGCTCGCCCCAGCGCCAGCAGAGCGACCGGGACCGCAAGCAGATCACGGCGGCGGCGACCTACTTCGTCGACACCGCCCACGGAAGCCACACGCTGAAGGTCGGCGGCGAGCAGCTGCTCGAGAGCCAGTGGGTCGGTTACCTCGAGGGCGTGGGCGGCAACCGCGACCTGCAGTACACCAACGGCGCCTCGAACCAGATCGTCTTCTGGTTCCCGACCGCGGTGAACGAGGTCGGCAAGATCGGCATCAGCGGCAACGACGGCAACCTGCTCAGCATCAACAAGCTGACGGTCTTCGGCGCGTTCGTGAACGACACCTGGGCGCTCGGCCGCTTCACCGTCAACGCGGGCATCCGCTACGACCGCTACCGCAACTGGCTGCCCGAGCAGCGCCAGGTGGCCTACTCGCACGGCATCGACAAGCTGTCGATCCCGGACCAGACGTTCGCCGAGCAGGAAGTGAACGTCTTCTCGAACTTCGCGCCGCGCATCGGCGTGGTCTACGACCTCACGGGTGACGGCAAGACGGTCATCAAGGCCAACTACGGGCTCTACTGGCACAACCCCGGCCCGAACCTGTCCTCGGACGTCAACCCGAACCAGTCGTCCAAGAACGTGACCTACCGCTGGACCGACCTGAACGGCGACAAGCGCTGGCAGCCGGGCGAGGAGGGCGCGACGCCGACGAGCACGAACCTGGCGGGCACCCGCTCGAAGGACCAGAACCTGAAGCAGCCCTACACGCACGAGTTCGGCGTGTTCCTCGAGCGGCAGCTGAGCGAGGTCATCGGCTCGCGCCTCGGCTTCGTCTACAAGACGGAGGACGACCTCTACCAGAGCTACCAGGCGAACCGGCCGATCGGCGCCTACACCGTCCCGTTCTCGTTCGTGGACGTGGGCGTGGACGGCGTGCGCGGCACGGCCGACGACAAGACGCTCACGCTCTACGGCGTGCCCTCGTCGCAGGCCGCGAACTTCCCCGTGAACCAGGTCATCATGAACACGGGGCAGCTCGGCCGCTACAAGACGATCGAGGCGTCGGTGAGCAAGCGCTACGCGAACCGCTGGTCGGCGTCGGTGGGCGGCAGCTACGTGATGCGGGACAACTTCCCGACCGGGACGTTCCCGAACGACCCGAACACGCCCGGCCGCTTCACGCGGAGCAACTGGGACTTCAAGGTGACGGCGAGCTACGACGCGCCGTACGGCATCCGCATCTCCCCGGTGCTGCGCCACCAGTCCGGTGAGAACTTCGCCCGGCAGATCTCGGTCGGCAGCGCCGCCGCCGCGGCCGCCGGCGCGATCTTCAGCGGCACCATCTACGCCGACCAGCCGAAGGACAACCGGCAGGACAACATCACGGTGTTCGACGTCCGCGCCGAGAAGACGATCAACCTGGTCGGGCGCACCCGCGCGCGCCTCTTCCTCGACGTCTTCAACATCGCCAATGCCAACACGGCCGAGACGATCACCGTCACGACCGGCGCGAACTACCTGAAGCCGACCGCGATCCTCGCGCCGCGCACCGCGCGGCTCGGGTTCCGGTTCCTCTGGTAGACGGGTTCGACAGGTTCGACGGGTTCGACAGGTTCGACGGGTTCGGGAGGGCGAAGGCGACGTCGGCGCGCAAGGTGCGCGGCTGGCGCGACGAACCCGACGAACCCGGCGAACCTGAAGAACCCGACGAACCTGCGCAAGACGACTCCTGTGGGGGAGTCTTCCCGACGCGGGGCGGCGCCAAGCCAGCGCCGTTCCGCGTCGGCTTTTTTCCCGGTCCTGCCCGTCCTCCGCGTCCCGCCCCCCCGCACCCCCGCAGCTGATTTATGCTCGTCGGATGGATCAGGCAGTCACCTACGGCTCCTACCTGAAGGTCGACGAGCTCCTCGGCCTCCAGCAGCCCCGCTCAGACGGAGAGCACGACGAGCTGCTCTTCATCGTCATCCACCAGGTCTACGAGCTCTGGTTCAAGCAGATTCTCCACGAGCTCGACCGGGCCGTCGTGCTGCTCGAGGCGGACGATGCGGACCAGTCGGCGCACACGCTCAAGCGCATCCTGACCATCCTGAAGGTGCTCGTCTCGCAGCTCGACATCCTCGAGACGATGACCCCGCTCGAGTTCCAGTCGTTCCGCGCGCGCCTCGAGGCGGCGAGCGGCTTCCAGTCGGACCAGTTCCGGCAGCTCGAGTTCGTCCTCGGCCGCAAGTCCCCGTCCGCCCTCGCCCGGTTCCCCGAGGGCAGCCGGGCCCGGCTGGCCCTCGACGCCCGGTTCGCCGCCCCGACGCTGTGGGACGCCTTCCTGCGCTACCTGGCCCGCGAGGGCTACGACGTGCCCGCCGACCAGGCCGGGCGCGACGTGACGCAGCCGGTCGCGCCCTCCCCGGCGGTCCAGGACGTCCTCATCGCGCTCTACCGGACCGACGCGCGCAACCGCGGGTTGTGCGAGCGCCTGGTGGACCTGGACGAGGGCATCCAGGAGTGGCGCTACCGGCACGTGAAGATGGTCGAGCGGACGATCGGCACCAAGCCCGGCACGGGCGGCTCGAGCGGCGCGGCGTACCTGCGGTCGACGCTGATGCAGCCGCTCTACCCGGACCTGTGGGCGATCAGGGCGAGGTTGTAGATCTCAGATTTCAGATCTCAGATTGACGATTGCAGGTGCCAAGGTGCCAAGGTGCCAAGGTGCCAAGGTGCCAAGGGTGCCAGGGGTGCGGTGGATGAGGGGGCAGGCGTGACGGCTGAACGACTGGCGCGTTCCTATGCGCGGTTCCGGGTCGGCGAGCGGGTGCTGCTCACCGGGCACTCGCACCAGGCGTGGCCCGACGTGTCGTTCGCGGCGCAGCAGCAGGCCTGGCTGGATGCGGCGGAGCTGGTGGACGGCAAGTGGGCACGCGCGCAGGCGGTGGCCGAGGCGGTGGCCGCCGGGTGGCAGCGGCTGCTCGGCGACCGGGACGGCGACGTCGCGCTGGGCGCGAACACGCACGAGCTCGTCGTGCGGTGGCTCTCCGCGCTGCCCCTCGGGACGCGGCCGCGGCTGGTCACGACCGACGGCGAGTTCCACTCGATCCGCCGGCAGGTCGACCGGCTCGCGGAAGCGGGGATCGAGGTGCGCAAGGTGGCCGCCCGTCCCGTGGAGACGCTCGCGGCGCGCCTCGCCTCGGAGGTCGACGGACGGACCGCCGGGGCGATGATCTCGTCCGTCCTCTTCGAGACCGCCGAGATCGTGCCTGGCCTCGAGCTGGTGGCCGCCCGCGCGGCCGCCACCGGCACCTCGCTGCTGGTGGACGCCTACCACCACCTGAACGTCGTCCCGTTCTCCGTGGATGCCATGGGCCTCGGACAGGCGTTCGTGGTGGGCGGCGGCTACAAGTACTGCCAGATGGGGGAGGGCAACTGCTTCCTCCGGGTGCCGCCAGGCTGCACCCTGCGCCCGGTCGTGACGGGCTGGTTCAGCGAGTTCGGGACGCTCGACGAGGCCCCGGCGCCAGGGCAGGTCCGCTACGGCGCGGGCGCGGCGCGCTTTGCCGGGGCCACCTACGACCCGACGGCCCACTACCGCGCCGCGGCCGTCTTCGGCTTCTTCGACGAGCACGGCCTGACGCCCGACCACCTGCGCGCGACGAGCGTGGCCCAGGTCGGCCGGCTCCACGCCCGCGTGGCCGCACTCGACCTCGACCCCGCCGTCGCGCGCATCGTCGACATCCCGCCGGCCGGCCGAGCGGGCTTCCTGGCCATTCGCGCGCCGGGCGCGACGGCGCTCGTGCAGGCGCTCCGCGACCGCGGTGTGCACACCGACGCCCGCGGCGACTACCTGCGGCTCGGCCCGGCGCCTTACGTCACCGATGCGCAGCTCGACGATGCGGTGGATGCGTTGGCCGAGGCGTTGGCGCGCTAGGAAATCCAGCCACGAAAGCCACGAAGAACGCGAAGAGGTTCTTCGTGAGCTTCGTGGCTGGCTCCTGTTCCCGTCGCCTCTTGCCCGTTCCGCGGCGGCTACCGCCCGGGCCCGATGAGCGGCATGCGGTCCACGTCGCAACCGCGCAGCCACATCTCGTCCATCTGGCCGATGGGCGCCCCCGGCGGCGGGTCGGGCAGGGCCCGGGCCTTCCACGGCTCGGCGGGCCGATCGAGGAAGCGCTGGATGTCGTCGGCGAGCAGCCCGAGGTGCGCCTGTACCGCGGCGTCGGTCGCGGCCGAGTCGTCCACCCGGTCGCGGATGGCCTTGAGCGCGGCGGTGGCCACGGCGCGCACCGGCGGCGCGGGGGACTCGGCCGCGAGGGACATCAGGCCGTCGGCGACGACACGCTGCACCGCCCGGGCGATCTCGGCCTCGTACGGCGTCGTGCCGGCCCTGTCATAGGCGGCGGCGACCAGCCGATCCACGACGTCGGCGAGCCCCGGCAAGGCGGGGTCGAGCGCGTGCTGGTTGACCATCCGCGCGGCCCGCTCGGGCTGCAGGATCTGGCCCACCGTGTGGGTCGACGCGACCACCGCCGGCGCCAGCGGGTCGAAGGGCAGGCCCGTCCAGCGGGGGAAGAGCTCGCGGTGGCGGGGGAATCCGCTCGGCCTGGGCGGGAGCTGCCCGATGATGGCGCGGGGCAGCGCGAGCTGGGCGGGCGCGAGCGACGCGAGCAGCGCGTCGAGCGCGGCGGTCTGCTGGGCGGCCGGCACAGGCGCCGTCGGCTGCCGGCCGTCGCCCCGGAGGGCGTAGATGTAGTCGAGGCCGCCGAGCGCGGACGCGGCCGCCTCCACCTGGTACCGGTGGTGGAGGTACAGCGGCACGAGCGCCTCTTCGAGCGTCGCCATGGGCATGCCGCTCCGGATGGCGCGCTCGCCGAAGCGGTCGAGCGCGGCGCGCCGGACCTCGAGCATCCGGGTGAGCTCGGCGGCCGCATCGGTGCCGTTGCTCCACTGGTCCACGCGCGGCGTGTAGTCCATGTCCTGGTTCGTCATGTAGCGGAGGTCCTTTGCCCACGCCGTGTCCAGGATGCCGCGCAGCCGGGCGGGCTCGTCGGTCCCGTCCGGGAAGTCGCCGTAGCCCCAGCTGATCGAGACCTTGTCCCACTCGCCGATGCCGACCGCGTATGCGTCGGACGTGTCGATGGTGCCGTCGGGCCGCAGCGTCACGAGGGGCTGCGGGTAGTCGAGCACGGAGATCCGCCCGGCGGTGCTGTCGTAGTAGTTGTGGCCGAGGCCGAGCGTGTGGCCGACCTCGTGGGCCGCGAGCTGCCGCAGGCGCGCCAGCGCGAGCGCGGCCAGCGCCGGTGGGGTCTCGGTGCCGTTGGAGTAGGGCGCGAGCAGGCCCTCGGCGATGAGGTAGTCCTGCCGGACGCGGAGTGACCCCAGCGTCACGTGTCCCTTGATGATCTCGCCGGTGCGCGGGTCGGTGATCGACGCGCCGTAGCTCCAGCCGCGGGTCGACCGGTGCACCCACTGGATGACGTTGTAGCGGACGTCCAGCATGTCGGCGTCCTCGGGCATCAGCTCCACCCGGAACGCGTTGTTGTAACCCGCGGCCGTGAACGCCTGGTTCCACCACCGCGCGCCCTCGAGCAGGGCCGAGCGCATCGGCTCCGGCGTGCCCCGGTCCAGGTAGTACACGATGGGCTCGACCGGGTCGCTCATCGCGGCCGAGGGGTCCTTCTTCTCGAGGCGGTGGCGGGCGATGTAGCGCTGCTCCAGCGGCTGGCCGAGCGGCGCGGCGTAGTCCGCCCACGTGACGTTGAAGAAGCCCGAACGCGGGTCGTAGGGCCGGGGCGTGTAGTTGCCATCCGGCAACTCGATGAACGAGTGGTGCAGCCGGAGGGTGATCGCCTCGGCGGACGCCGCGACGTCACTGATCCGGCCGCCCGGCTCGCCGGGTCCGGGGCCGGGCGTATCCGTGACGAAGGTGAGCGATGCCTCCATCTCGGTGTTCTTCGGGAACGCCCGGGTACGGTCCATGAAGACGGCGCTGCGCGACTTGTCCAGCCGGTAGGTCGCCGGCTTGAGGCGCGGGATCACGTTGTGCGTGTCGCGCAGCAGGAAGTCGGTCGCGTCCACGAGGATGCGCCCGGACGACTCGGCCGCCACCGTGAAGCCGAAGAGCGTCGACGACGCGAAGGCGTCGCGGACCGCGCGCCGCTCGTCGGGGTTGTCGGACTGGGCCCGGTAGTCGTAGTTCGGCTGGACCATGAGGACCTTCGTCCCCACGCGGTCGAAGCGGACGATGCGCGTGCCACCCAGCTGCCCGCGGTCGAGCCCGATGTCGTTCGAGCCGAGCCCGGCGGCCAGCGCCGAGACGTAGAGCACCTCGGTGTCGAGGCGGGGAATCTCGAGCCAGAGCGTGCCGGCCCCCGCGTCCCAGTACAGCGGGAAAAAGCCGTCCAGCTTGGTGAGGCCCTCGGTCTTGGCCTCGATGGTCGGCGTGGCGTCGCGTCCGTTCCCCTGGGCGACGGCGGCGGCGGGCACGAGCAACAGGGCGGCCAGCGCGGCGCACAGGCCGCGCTGCAGTCGGGGTAGAACATGGGGCATTGCGGGCTGACCTCCTCGGATGTGCGCGCATCTTAACACCCGGTCCACCACCGGCTGAGCTGCCCCCTGCGGCGGGGTCGGATCCATCCGTTCGGAGCGCCGCGGTTCGGACGGTTGGATTGGCCGCGCCCGGAAGCGACCACCCGATCTCTGTCTCTTGCCAGAGAGCCCATGGAATCAGCTGTTTGTGCGGATGAGCTGATGTGTCCGCTTTCGGCACGTCGCTTGCTATGTGTAGGGACACCCCACAGGAGTATTTTGCAGGGGCGGGTCATCTCACGGCGCCGGCGCAGGCATTGAGGCCGTGAGATGACCGCTCCGTTGATTCCGGGCGATCTCATCGGTTGCGAGCCGAGGCTGACTAGGCCGGCTCGTGGGCCCGGCCGCAGGATGGAGGATCCTGGCGGGCCGGACGTTGGTCAGGGGGCCGTTCTTGGCCCCCTTTGTTTTATCCTCTCCCCATGACAGGCAGCCGCTTTCCCCTCGTGGCAGCCGCGATCATCTGGATCAGCGTCACGCTGCTCTCCGCCGAGTCGGCACGGCCCGTGGCCGCGCCGTCTCAGGTCGCGCCCGCTGCCGTGTCGCCCGTCGTGCCCGCCCCTCGCTCCGCTGCCGACTACCTCGGCTCCGAGGCGTGCGCCCGGTGCCACGAGACCGAGGTCGGACAGTGGCGGCGATCCCTGCACATCCGCATGACCAAGCCCATCGCCGACGCGCTCGTCGTCGGCGACTTCAGCGGCGACGTCACGCTCGCCGCGCACGGCCGGTCGTACGAGTTCGGCACGAAGGACGGCCGCCCCTTCATCCGGGTCGCCTACGGCGATCGGGCCCCCGAGACGTTCCCGGTGGACTACACCCTGGGCGCCAAGCGCTACCAGGGCTACCTGTCGACGCTGCCCGACGGGCGCATCTACGTCCTGCCCGCCTTCTGGCACGTGCAGAGCCGCCGGTGGGTGGACTGGAAGGAGATCACGCCCATCCCGGACGGCGAGCACGGCCTGCGCCAGATCTGGAACGTCAACTGCTTCAACTGCCACGCGACGAACCTCGTCTCGGGCTTCGACCTCGAGTCGCGGACCTACAAGTCGCACTGGACCGAGATGGGGATCGGCTGCGAGGCCTGCCACGGCCCCGGACGCGAGCACGTCGCGCGGGAGGACGCGTGGGCGCGTGACCCCGCGTCGAAGCCCGCGTTCGACGACTCGAGCGCCAACCGGCAGCTGAGTGACGTCCTCGCGGTCCTCTCGCCGAAGAGCGCGTCGCCGCGGCGCGTGTACGACACGTGCGCGTACTGCCACGGCAACAAGAACAACGTCTTCGTCGGCTTCCGGGCGGGGGACCGCTACGAGGACTACGCGCTGCCGTTCCTCATGAGCGAGCCGATACCCGACACCGACCTGCAGGGCGAGTTCTGGCCCGACGGGCGCCCCAACCGCTTCAACCGGCCGCAGGCGCTGACGCTCAGCGGCTGCTTCAAGGCGGGGGCGATCGCGTGCACCAACTGCCACGTCGCGCACGGCTCCCGCAACGAGCACTCCCTCAAGGTCGACATCTACCGCCGGCGCAACGGCGACCTGCTGTGCACCCAGTGCCACACCGAACCGAAGGCGCCGCTCGCCGGCCGGCCGCCGCTGGCCGCGGGCGACGTGCCGGGCGGCGGCCCGGACGACGGCAACATCGTGTGGACCGACGCCGCGATCGAGCGCCACACGTTCCACAAGGCCGGCTCCCAGGGCAGCCGCTGCATCGGGTGCCACATGAGCGACGTCAACTGGCGCATGCTGGTCCGCCGCCGCGACCACACCTTCACCGCGCCGGTGCCGGAGGTGACGGTCGCCTTCGGCGCGCCCAACGCCTGCAACACCTGCCACGACGACAAGTCCCCCGAGTGGGCCGAGGCGAGGATGGACGCGTGGTGGGGCGACGGCGCGCGCCGCGCGGCCTCGCTGAAGGTCGCCACCACGATGTACCGGGCGGGCTCGGGGGACGAGACCGTCCTCTATGACCTCGGGACGCTCCTGGCCGACCGCTCGCAGGCCACGCTCATCCGCGCGAGCGCCGCCGGGTTCCTCGGCCGCTTCGCGAGCCGCGGCAAGCCGGCCGCGCGCCGGCGGGCGGCCCAGACCTCGTTCGACACCGAACGGCCGGCGGCGGCCGATGACGCCCCGCAGGCCTCGGTGGAGCTGCCGCGGAACATCATGAACGCGCTCGTCGGCGCGACCAACGACCCGGAACCGGCCGTGCGGGCAGAGGCCGTCAGGGCGCTCGGGCTGACGGGCGACCGCGCGCCCCGCGTGCTCGCGGTCGTGCTGGCGCGCCTGCGCGACCCCGCGCGGATCGTGCGCTCGCGGGCCGCGGAGGTGCTGCTCGCCTTCGACGTGGTCGAGCTGCCCGGCAAGGCGGGGGAGTACCTGCAGGCGGCCCAGGCCGAGCTCGAGCAGGCCCTGCTGGCCTTCCCGGACGACCCCACCAACTTCAACGAGCTGGCCTGGCTGCAGGCCCAGCAGGGACGGCTGGACGAGGCGGGCGCGAGCGTCGATGCCGCCCTGCACCTCGAGGAGAAGCAGGCGCGGCCCTGGGTCATCCGCGGGATCATCGCGGCCCGGCGCGAGGACTTCACCGCTGCCGTCGAGGCGTTCCGGAAGGCGCGCGCCATCAACGGGGGCTACCCGGGCATCGACCAGATGATCGAGGAAGCGGAGAAAAGAAAAGGGGACGGCAAGGCCGTCCCCCGGTAGCGTCCGAACAGGGGCGGCCGTGGCCGGCCGCCCCTGGCGTGTCTAGCCCTTCTTGAGCTGCTCGATGAGCGCCTTGGCCTGCGCGGCCTCGGCCGAATCGGGCTCGGTCGCGATCACCTTCTCCATCATCTCGATGGCGCCGGCGGTGTCGGCCTTCTGCAGCTTGCCCAGGCCGAGCTTGAAGTAGGGCTTGGCCCAGTTCGGGTCGGTGTCGATCGCGCGCTGGTACCAGTTCATGGCCTCGTCGGTCTCGCCCTTCGCGAACTTGACCTCGCCGAGGTTGTAGAACACCTCGCGGCTCGCGCCCATGCCCTGGGCCGCTTCGCTCAGCGCCGACTCGGCCGCGTCGAGGTCGCCCTTCTCGAGGTTGGTCATGCCAATCTCGATCTTGGCGCGCTCGTTGTCCGGCTCCGCCGCGAGAATCGTGTTGTACGACGCGAGCGCCGAGTCGTAGTCCTTCTTCATCCGGTAGGCGCGGCCGATCTGCATGTTGATCATGGTCAGGGCCGGCGTCTTCTCGAGGATGGCCTGGTAGGCCGCGATGGCCTGGTCGTACTGCGCGCCGTTCAGCAGGTCCTCGGCCGCCTGGAGCTCCGCCTGGAGTTCCTTGGTGTTCACGCCGGCCAGCGCACCGCCCATCGCGGGGGCACCCGGGGCGAGCGTGAAGTCGAGCGGCGGGTTCGGCGCGCCGATCGTCCGGATCGGCACCGTGCCCGACGAGGCCTGGAAGCCCGGAGCCGATGCCGTGACCGTCCAGGTGCCCGACCTGAGGCCGATGATCGAGAAACGGCCCTTGTCATCGGTCGTGGCCGTGAACGACGACGGCGACGACGAGGGGTTCTCGGCGACCACCGTCGCGCCCTTGACGGGCTTCCCCTGGTCGTCCTTCACCGTGCCGCCGATGCGGCCGGTCTGGGCGGCGGCTGGAAGCGCGCTCACCAGCCACGCCGCCACGATGGCGACGGATGTCAGCAGCTTGATTCGGTCACGCATTACTCGCCTCTCCCCTTGGATACCGACAAACCTTTTAACTATATGTTAGCTTGGAGCTTAACGCCAAGCTTAACACGATGGGCGCGACCACGCGGGGGCTACCCCTTCAGACGTTCGCCGCCACGGCCCTGGCCGTAGGCCTCCTGGTGGCAGGTGTCGCCGGGCGGTCGGCGCCCGCGCAGTCAACGGACGAGCTTGCCGATCCCACCCGCCTGGAGGCCATCGACGGCCTGGTCTCCGAGGCCATCGACGCCGGGCTCACGCCGGGCGCCGTCGTCCTGGTCGGCCAGCACGACCGGATTCTCTACGAAAAGGCGTTCGGCCGGAAGACCACGGGCCCGGACGCCGAGCCGCTCACGACCGATACGATCTTCGACCTGGCCTCGTTGACGAAGGTCGTCGGGACCACCACGGCGGTCATGCAGCTCGTCGAGCAGGGCCGGATCCGGCTCTCGGAGCCCGTGGCCCGGCTGCTGCCGGGGTTCGGGCGCTACGGCAAGGACGCCATCACCGTCCGCCACCTCCTGACCCACACCTCCGGCCTCCGGCCGGACGTCGATCTCGGGGACGGGTGGACCGGCCACGACGCGGCGATGGCCCTGGCGATCGACGAGGTGCCGACCGCCGGGCCGGGCGAGCGGTTCGTCTACAGCGACATCAACTTCTTCGTGCTCGGGGACCTCGTGGCCCGCGTGAGCGGGTTGCCCCTCGACCGCTACCTGCGCGAGCGGGTCTTCGGGCCGCTCGGCATGCGCGACACCGGGTTCCGCCCCGCCGCGCCGCTGCGCGGGCGGATTGCCCCGACCGAGCGCTGCCTCGAGATGGACGCCTGGCCCTGCAACCATCCCGGCGCGCCGCCCCTGCTCGGCGTCGTGCACGACCCGACGGCGCGGCGCATGGGCGGCGTGGCCGGGCACGCGGGCCTGTTCAGCACGGCCCGCGACCTGTCCCGCTTCGCGCGGATGCTGCTCGGTGGCGGGACCCTCGACGGCGCGCGCGTCCTCTCGCCGGTGACCGTGGCCCGCATGACCTCGCCGGCCACCCCGGCGGGCCTTCCCGCCGTGCGCGGGCTCGGGTGGGACATCGACTCGCCGTTCTCGTCGAACCGCGGGGACCTGTTCGGGCGCGGATCCTTCGGCCACACCGGCTTCACCGGCACGTCGATCTGGGTGGATCCGGCTAGCGGCATGTACGTCGTGTTCCTCTCGAGCCGGCTGTACCCGGACGGCAAGGGGGACGTCACGGCGCTGCGCGGCAAGGTCGCCACCGTCGCGGCGTCGGCCCTGGCCGTGCGTCCCGCCGACGCGCCGCCGGCCTCCCGCGCCGACTTCGGCGCCGCGCCCGATCCGCTGAGGCCCGCCCCTCGGCCGTCGACCGAGCCGGTGCTGGCGGGCGTCGACGTGCTCGCGCGGGACGGTTTTCGCGTGCTGGCCGGCAAGCGCGTCGGCCTGCTCACCAACCACACCGGCGTGACGGCGTCGGGCCAGTCGACCATCGACCTCCTGGCGTCCGCGCCCGAAGTCCGCCTCGTCAGCCTGTTCAGCCCGGAGCACGGCATCCGGGGGGAGGTGGACGCGGACGTGCCTTCCGGGCGGGACGAGCGCACGGGCCTGCCGGTGCACTCGCTGTACGGCGAGACGAGGCGGCCGACCGCCGGGATGCTCGCCGGGCTCGACGCGGTGGTCATCGACCTGCAGAGCGCCGGCGCGCGCTTCTACACGTACACGACGACGGTGGCGTACGTGCTCGAGGCCGCGGCGGCGGCCGGCATCGAGGTCGTCGTCCTCGATCGCCCGGATCCGATTGGCGGCTGGCAGATCGAGGGGCCGGCGGCGGAGCGGGCCGGGCCGGAGGAGTTCATCGCCTACTTGCCGGGCATGCCGGTGCGTCACGGCCTGACGCTGGGCGAGTTCGCGCGGCTCGTCAATGCCGAGCGCGGCATCGGCGCGCGGCTGTCGGTGGTGCCGATGGAGCACTGGCGGCGCGACGCGTGGTTCGACGAGACGGGGCTGACCTGGATCGGGCCGTCGCCGAACCTGCGCACGCTGACGCAGGCGGCGCTCTACCCGGGCGTGGCGACGATCGAGTACGCCAACGTCTCGGTGGGCCGGGGCACCGATCGCCCGTTCGAGGTCGTCGGCGCGCCATGGATGGACGGGCGCCGCGTCGCGGCGGCGCTCAATGCCCGCGGGCTGCCGGGCGTCCGCTTCTATCCCGTGCGGTTCCGGCCGGACGCGAGCCGGTACGCCGGCGAATGGTGCGGCGGGGTCTCGCTGATCGTCACCGACCGCAACGCGCTGCGCCCGGTGCGGATGGGGCTGGAACTGGCGGCCGCGCTCTGGCAGGTGCACGGCGACACGTTCGACGCGGCCACGACCGCGCGGCTGCTCGGCTCGCAGGCCGACCTCGACCGCGTCCGCGCCGGCGAGGACCCCGCGCGCGTCGCGGACGGCTGGGCCGGCGCCGAGGCGCGCTGGCGGCGCGTGCGCGCGCCCTACTTGCTGTACCGCTGAGACGCTTGCGGTCAGGCGTCGATCACACGGAGAGCACAGAGACACGGCGACACGGAGACACGGAGACACGGGGAAGAACGTAGTCGCCGTCCACGTGGGGCGGGCGCGCGGCGCTCCGCGCCGCGCCGCTGAGACGTGAAGCCCCACGGGAGCAGAGCCGGACCAACCTGTTTGATGGCTCTTCTCCCGTGGGGCTTCTCGTCTCAGGCCGGCTGCGATGCAGCCGGGCCCGCCCGCAGTCCCCGCTGCGACGCCACGGTGACCATGCGTGTCAGCGTGATCCCACGCGCGCGTGTCCGCGTCATCCGCGGAGGCCTTCTACTGGAGTCGGCGACGCGCGTGGGTCAGCCGGTGCGCTTCTGCCCGTACATCCGCTCGTCGGCGAGCTTCACGAACCGGCCGAGGTCCGTGGCGTCGGGCGGCACGCTGACGTGCCCGACCGAGATGCCGCAGCCGGCCGGCAGCCGCGCGGCGATGGGCAGGCGGTGGAAGCCCTCGCGGATCGCCGCCGCGGCCCGGCTGGCGTCGTGCTCGTCGCCGGACAGCAGCACGAGGAACTCGTCGCCACCCCAGCGGAACACGATGTCGGTCCCGCCGACGGCGTCGCGGAGCAGCCCGCCAATCGCCTCGAGCAGCCGGTCGCCGGTTTCGTGCCCGAGCGTGTCGTTGACGAGCTTGAAGCGGTCGCAGTCGACGAAGAGGAGGGCCAGCGGCCTGCCGCGCCGGCGGTGGCCGGCCAGCTCGTGGTTCGCCACCTCGTCGAAGAACCGGCGGTTGCGGCACCCGGTCAGCGGGTCGGTGATCGCGCGGGCCTTCAGGTCTGCGGTGGCCTCGACGAGCGCCTGGCGCTTCTCGCGCAGCGCGCCCGTCACGTCCTCGAAGAGCAGCAGGTACTGCCCGAGCGCCAGCACGCCGTAGACCAGCGTCCAGAACGCGAGCCCGTCGGGCCGCTCGGCGTCCGGCATCGCCAGCAGCGCCCGGCCGAGCCCCTGCACCGGCACGATGGCGAGCGCGACCGCGATCGCCGCCGCGCCGGGGGCGCGCGTCCGGCGCGCGAGGCGGAAGAACTCGATCGCGGCCATCGTGAAGAGCGCCAGCCCGAGCAGCACCGCCGGGACGAACGTGGCCCCGGGCCCGGCGAACACCGCCGCGCCCATCGTCCACGCGGCGAACGCCACGCCGACCGGGGGCATCCACCCCGGCCAGCTGGGTTCGCGCCGGTACCATGTCGCGCTCAGCCCGAGCAGCCCGACGCCGCCGACGAAGACCACCGTGCCCGCCGCGAGCACCACCTGCGCGACGCGCAGCCGCCAGTCGCGACCCGGCGCCTGGTCGAGCGCGATGACGCCTGGCCCGATCGAGGCGAGGAATAGGATGGCGGCCAGGGAGAGCCACATCGCGATCCACGCCTTCACGTAACCGGCCCGCCAGCGGCGGTACAGGCCGGCGAGCACGACCGCCTGCATCAGCGCGAGCCAGCCCGCCACCCGCCTGGTGCGCAGCTGCACCGTCGCGGGCGGCGGCGCGGCGCTCCCGTCGTCTACCGAGTCGACGACGGCGGCGCCTGGCGCCGCCTGCCAGGCGCTGCCCGTCACCCCGCCCAGGAAAGCCAGCGCCAGCGCCAGGCCCAGCACGACGCCGGGGCGCCAGGGAGCGGCCGTCATGCCAGCCGCTTCCTTTCGTACATCCGGCGGTCGGCGCGCTCGATGGCGGGCCCGAGGTCGTCCGCGCCCGGCGGCACGCCGGCGCAGCCCACGCTGAGGCCCACGCCGGGAGGCAGGCCCCAGGCGGCGACCTCCGTCCTGAAGGCCTCGCTCAGCTCCTCGCCCTTGCGGGCCGCGCTGGACTCGTCGCACGACATCAGCACCAGGAACTCGTCGCCGCCCCAGCGGAAGACGTAGTCGGCGGCGCGCGTCCGCGCCGTGAGGATCCGGGCGACCGACTGCAGCACCCTGTCGCCGGCCTCGTGGCCGAGCGTGTCGTTGACCAGCTTGAACCGGTCGCAGTCGAGCACCAGCACCGACAGCGGCAGGCCGAGCTCGCGGTGGCGCGCCAGCTCGCGGGCGGCGACCTCGCCGAAGAATCGCCGGTTGTGGCAGCCGGTCAGCGCATCGGTGACGGCCAGCTCCTGGAGCGCGGCCTCGGCGCGCGCCAGGTCGGCGATGGCCCGGGAGAGGTCGTCGGCCATGTCCTCGAAGGTGAGGAAGCCCATGCCCGCGGACAGGCCCAGGTGGCACGCCGCGCTCAGGAAGATCAGGGCGTTCGGCATCACCGCGTCCGCCGCGCCCCGCACGACCAGGACCGCGGCCACCAGGTTGGCGAGCGCGATGCCCGCCGTGGCGGCGGCCGCGAGGCTCCCCCCAATCGTCGGGGTCCGTCTCGCATCGGCCATGAACGTGGCGGACGCGGCCACGGCGAGGCAGGCGATGCCCGCGTAGCCAGGCGCAAGCAGCCAGCCGAGTCCCGGCGCGAGGCTGGCCAGGCCGATCGCGGCCACCGCCGCGCCCCCCGCCGCGAGCGCCGCCCGGTCCACGCGGGCCGGGCGATGGACCCATCGCGCGCCGGCGAGCACCGCCGCCGATGCGGCGAGTCCGCACGCGAGGGCGGCCGCCATCACGAGCCGGCCCGCGTCCGGACCGGCCCCGCGTGGCCCGGGACCCACGCTCCGCAGCAGGTCGACCGCGCGCATCGACAGCAGCAGCTGGCCGCCCACCGCGATCCACGACGTGGCCCACGCCAGGACGTAGGCCCGCCGCCGGTAGAGGAAGAGCCCGAAGAGCAGGCCCGCCGGGACGAACGCGAGCCGGGCGAGGGCGCGCCGCGTGCGCACCGTCTCCTCGATGGGGACCCCGCCGCCGGGGCGCCAGTCGACGAGGTGCTGGTCCGCGCCACCCGCGGGCGGCCGGGCCTCGGCCGCGGCGGGCGCCGGGCCGAGGAGGCATCCTGTCAGCAGCAGCACGGCGGCGCGCGCGGACAGGATCGCCATCGGGATCAGAGGTGGTAGAGCATCACGTAGATCACGACCCCCGTCACCGACACGTAGAGCCACAGGGGAAGCGTCAGGCGGGCGATACGCCGGTGACGGTCGAAGCGCGCGGAGAGCGCCCGCGACAGCGTCATCAGCACCATCGGCACGATGGCCACGGCGAGGAGGATGTGGGAGATCAGGATCGTGAAGTAGACCGCGCGAAGCGGCCCCTGCCCTTCGTACGGCACGGACCCGACATTGGCGTGGTACACCACGTACGACACGAGGAACAGTGCCGACGTCGTGCACGCGGCGAGCATGACGGCCTTGTGCCGCTGGCGTTCGCCGCGACGGATGAGCAGGTACCCGATCGTCAGCAGCACGGCGGAGATGCCGTTGAGGGTGGCGTTCAGCGTGGGCAGGTCGGCTAGCGTCATCGTGTCCTGGACCAGGGTTCCCGGCGCGTTCAGGCGCGCACGGGCCGGCTCGCGAGGGCCGTCGCCACGAGCGTCGTCGCGACGGCGAAGAGCGCCATCACCACCAGGGGCATGGCGAGATGGCCGGGGGTGCCGGCGCCGGTGAGCGCGGCCCGCAGGGCCTCGACACCGTACGTGAGCGGGTTGGCGGCCATGACGGCGCGGATCCAGCCCGCGGCGCCCGAGGCCGGGAAGAACGCGCCCGACAACAGCCACATCGGCACGAGCACGAGGTTCATCAGCGCGTGGAAGCCCTGCGTGGACTCCAGGCTCCAGGCGATCGCCACGCCGAGCCCGCTCAGGCCGATCGCCATCAGGGCCACGACCCCGATCGACGCGGCCGCGGCCGCGGGGGTCAGCGCGATCCCCGCGACGGGCGCGAGCAGCAGGAACAGCACCGCGTTGCCGAGCGCGAGCGTCGCGCTGCCGAGGACCTTGCCCAGGACGATCGCGACCCGGGGGGCGGGCGAGGCCAGCACGCCCTGCAGAAAGCCGTCGTGGCGGTCCTCGATCACCGAGATCGTCGAGAAGATGGCCGTGAAGAGCACGATGAGCGCGACCGTGCCGGGGAAGTAGTACTCGAGGAACCCGCCGGGCATCGATCCGTCCTGCGGCCGGAACGACTGCCCGATGCCCGACCCGATGACGAGCCAGAACAGGATCGGCGTGGCGAGCGAGCTCAGCACGCGGCTCCGCTGCCGCAGGAAGCGCACGAGGTCCCGGCGCCACAGCGAGTAGATCCCGAGCAGCGCCCTCACTGGCCGAGCCCCCGCCCCGTGAAGTGCACGAACACGTCCTCGAGCGTCGGGCGCCCCACCGCGATCGTGGCGATCTCGCCGGGGAACGCCTCGACGAGCGAGGGCACGAACTCGTGCGCCTTCCGCCGCTCGAAGCGCAGCCGCCCGTCGAGCTGCGACGTGTCGAGGCCGAATCGCTCGCGGATGCCCGCACCGAGCGCGTCGGCGTCGCCCGTGGGCACGATGGTCACCACGTCGCCACCCACGGTGTCGACCAGGTCGCCCGGCGCCCCGATGGCGGCGAGCTGCCCCTCATGGAGCACGCCCACCCTGTCGCACGCGGCGGCCTCCTCGACGATGTGCGTCGTCAGGACCACCGTGGTCCCCGCGTCGTCGCGCAGGCGCGCGAGTTCGAGCATCAGGTCGCGGCGCGCGGCCGGGTCGAGGCCGGTGCTCGGCTCGTCGAGGACGAGCAGCCGCGGCTCCGGCAGGAGGGCCTTGGCCAGCTCGGCGCGGCGGCGCAGGCCGCCCGACAGCGTGCCGACGCGGTCGCCGGCGCGCGCCGACAGGCCGAAGCGCTCGAGGGCGCGCTCGACGGCGCGCCCGAGCGCCGGCCCGCGGACGCCGTAGAGCAGGCCGTGGTGCCGCAGGTTCTCGACGACCGTCAGCCAGGGGTCGATGGCGGGCGACTGGAAGACCACGCCCATCACCGCGCGGGCCCCGGCCGGGTCGCTGATCGCGTCCACCCCGAACACCTCCACGCGGCCGCCGGTCGGGCGCATCAGCGTGCTGATGATGCGGAAGAGGGTGGTCTTGCCGCCGCCGTTCGGGCCGAGGAGCGCGAAGAGGTCGCCGGCGCCCACGCTGAAGCCGAGGCCCCGGAGCGAGACCCGGTCGCCGTAGCGGTGGGTGAGGTCGGTGATCTCGAGCGCGGTCATCCGGTTACCGCGAGAAGTGGTCCCACAGCAGGACGATCCAGAGGACGGGCAGGTAGATGATCGTCGCCAGGAACAGGCGCCGCGCCGCGGTCATCGTGAGCGTGGCGGCGAACTCGACGCTCAGCCAGAGGACGACCGCGCCCAGCACCAGGGCGCCGACCAGGTAGTTGGCGTCCGCGAGGCCGACCATCGTGGGCAGCAGGCTGACCGGGACGAGCGCGGCGGCGTAGAGCACCGCCTGGCGCCCGGTGCTCCGCCCGTCGGGCTCGATGACCGGGAGCAGGCGGATGCCGGCCTGCGCGTAGTCGTCGCGGTAGAGCCACGCGATGGCCAGGAAGTGCGGCATCTGCCACATGAAGACGATCGCGAAGAGCACCCACGCCTCGATCGACAGCGTCCCCGTCGCCGCCACCCACCCGATGACGGCCGGCAGCGCGCCCGGGACCGCGCCGACGATCGTCGAGAGCGACGTGCGGGTCTTGAGGGGCGTGTAGAAGATGACGTAGCTGAGGAGCGTCAGGAGCGCGACCGCGGCGGTGAGCCACCCGACCCCGAGCCACAGGTCGACGAGGCCCGCCGTCGAGAGCACCAGGCCGAAGACCAGCGCCTCGCGCGGGTGCAGCCGCAGGTCCGGCAGCGGCCGCAGCCGCGTCCGGCGCATGAGCCCGTCGGAGTGGCGCTCCCAGACCTGGTTGAGCGCCGAGCTGCCGCCGGCGACGAGCGCCGTGCCCACCAGCGTGTGGACGAGCGTCGAGACGGGGGCGTCCGGACCGATGCCCAGGTAGTACCCCGCGAGCGCCGTCACGACGACGAGGAAGTTCAGCCGCGGCTTCGTGAGCGCGAGGAAGTCGGCGCCGCGGCTCCCGGCCTCGGCGTCGCCGCCCGTCACCTCCGTCCCGACCGGGACCTCAAGGTTCGTAGGTGAAGGTGACATCCTGCGTGTCCTTCGGACCGATGGTGACGTCGGCCGTTCGCGTGCCGAGGCGCTCGTGCCAGGACTCGATCGTGTAGGTGCCCGGCGGCAGGTCCGGCAGCGTGAACCGTCCGTCGGCGCCGGTCACCGCGAAGTACGGGTTGTCGACGACGCCGATCCAGGCCTGCATCCAGGCGTGGACGTCGCACTTGATGGGGACCATGACCTCGCTCGTGGTGAAGACCCGCGTGAACGAGAGTCCCGCCACGGGCTGCCCCATGTTGAACGGCTGGTTGATCGCCGAGTCCGAGCGGATGTTGTGGAGCAGGGGATCGGAGTTCCGGACCTCAAGCGGCTGGCCGACGCGGACCCCGAGGACGCGTGGCGTGTAGCGGCACTTCTGCTGGTCGAGCACGACCGGCTCGGTCGGCACGGGGAACCGGACGTGCTCGAGCCCGGCCTTCACGTAGACGAACGCGTTCAGCAGGCTCCCGTCCTCGCCGACGAGCAGGTCCTCGGCGTGGCGTTCCACCCCCGCCTGCAGGGCCAGGCACGTCGGGTCGCCGTCGAGCCGGATGACCTGCGGCGCGGGCGCCGGGCCGCCGTAGACCACGCGCCCGCTGATCGTCGCCGCCGTCGCCGCGTCCACGGGGGAAGCCGCGGGCGCCGTGGCGGCCGGCGCCGACGGCTGGCCGCCACCGCAGGCCACGGACAGGCCGAGGGCGAGGACCGGCACGGCGAACAGGCAGCGGGGATTCAGGGGCATCGGTCTGCGGACGGGAACGCCCCTCATTATCCCACCCCGCTCCCGGCGCCGCCAACAAACACGACCCCAGTCGCTCCGGCACGGTCGGCACCTCTGGCCACCCGTGGCACCCGTGATCAGCGCACCCCTGGCACCCCTGGCACCCTTGGCACCCCTGGCACCCTGTCTCTACTGCCCCATGGCCTCCCTGACTTTGCGAAGGACCCGGTCTTCCATCCAGTGGGCGTCCCAGAACTCCACCGGGTTCACCTGTGTGCCGGAGACGACCATCGTGAAGTGGAGGTGGTCGCCGCCGGCCATGCCCGTCGAGCCGGTCCGGCCGAGCCCCTGGCCCTTGGCCACCGTCTCGCCGGGCTTGACGTCGATCTGGGAGAGGTGCGCGTAGAGCGACTGGACGCCGAGCCCGTGGTCGATGATCACGCAGTTGCCGTAGATGCCCAGGTACTCCGCGAACACCACCACGCCGCGGTTGGCGGCGTGCACCGGGGCGTGGGTGGTCGAGGCGAGATCGAACCCGAGGTGCACCTGCCTGTCGATCTCGTCGCCGTTGTGGAAGTAGGTCCGGTAGTCGGCGAAGCGCGACTCGACGGCCGAGTTGCCGAGCTGCGAGAAGGCCTCGCTCCACATCATCTCGGGCCGCGACTTCGCCGACAGCGCGGCGATCGTCTGGTTGTTCTCCTGGCGGAGCTGGCCGTTCATCACGAGGAACGCCGACAGCAGCTCCTCCGGCGTGGACGGCGACAGCCCGAGCGACGGCGTGTTGGCGGCGATGGGCGGCACGACGCGCGAGAGGAAGTTGTCGGAGATCTCGATGTTCGACCGCCCGAACTGCTTCGCGAACGCCCGGTGCTCGAGCGACGCGAGGGCCTGGTTGCCCGCGACGTCACGCGCGAACACCGAGATCGGCGCGTTCAGCTCCTGGTCGAACGCGAGCGCGAAGAACGCGACGCGCATCGAGGGGTCCTGCAGGCCCACCGCCGTCCCCGGGTAGCCCGGGTACTCGCGGTCGCCCACGCGGACGCCCGAGGCGACGTCCGCGGGCGTGGCCCGGTAGACCACGAACTCGGCACCGCCGTGGTTCACGTAGTGGTGGGTCGACACGACGCTCACGCGCGGGGGCTCGAGGCGGACCGTCACGTCGCGGGTGACCGTGGTCGTCGCCTGGCGCAGCCCGAAGAACACGGGGCGCGCCGCGGTCACCTCGATCGTCGCGGGGCCCGACGCGAGCGTGGGGACGGCCTGGCGGCCGATCGGCCGCCGGATCACGATCCGGTCCGCCGAGGTCTGCTCCATGTCGCCCGCCGTGGACGAGATGGCCTGGTCGAGGCTGAAGACGGTGGTGCGCTGCCCGTTCTGCTCGAGCACCGCCTCGGCGCGCGAGAGCTGCCCACCGGGGGCGGTGAAGGCGGCCTCGAGGGTCCCGGCCTGGCCGATGACGTCGGTCGGCGCGACGATCTCGATGACGGGGCCGGGTTCGCGGCCGGCCAGCCACCAGGCCGCGCCGAGCCCGAGACCACCGACGACGAGGACGAGCAAAAGGAGACGCGCCAGAAATCGCATGTCTCGATGGTAAGGTCTTGACCTCGGGCCCGAGAGAAAATAAAATCGGAAGTTCGTTAGGCCCGAGTGCCGGTATCGTCTAGGGGTCAGGACACGTGGTTCTCAGCCACGGGACCGGGGTTCGAATCCCCGTACCGGTACCAATTCTTCCATCGCCCGCGCCCCCGGCCCGCCGTCCTGGCGGCCGGCGCCCCCGCCAGGCCCGCTACCGACCCGCCATCACCGCCTCGATCGCGTCGACCGTGATCGGCACGAACGACGACAGCACCTCCACGCCGCTGTCGGTGATGAGGATCATGTCCTCGAGCCGGATGCCGAGGTGCTCCTCCTCGATCCGGAACTGCGGCTCGATCGTGAAGACCCGGCCGGGCTCGAACGTCTCGGCCTGCAGGCCGCCGACGTCGTGGACCTCGAGGCCGACGTTGTGGCCCAGGCTCCGCGTGGTCGCCTGCCGCGCGCGGTAGCCCTCGACCATCTTCACGGCCGCGGCCTTGATGCGGTCGTCGGTGAACGGGAAGGCGGCCATCGCCGCGTCCATCTTCACCAGCGCATCCGCCACGCACGCGGCCGGCGTCTTGTGCACCTGGATCGACGTGAGCACCGCCTGGTAGAGGCGCAGGTAGATCCCGTACATCTCGCGCTGCCGGGGCGTGAACCGGCCGCTGGCCGGGAACACCCGCGTCACGTCCGACTGGTAGTACTTGTAGTCGGGCGCGTAGTCGAACTGCACGAGGTCGCCGTCCTGCAGCCGGGCGGTGTTCCGGTTGTAGTGCGTGTAATACGTGTTCGGCCCCGTCGCGATCAGCGCGAAGTAGGAGGCGCCGACCGCGCCGTTCTTCGTGAACACGTACTCCGCGCTCGCCTGCAGCTCGTACTCGTGCATCCCGGGCCGCGCCGCCTTCATCGCGGCGACGATGCCCTCGCCGGTGATGCGGGTCGCCTCGCGGATGAGCGCGATCTCGCGCGGGCTCTTCACCGCCCGCAGGGCGTTGACGATGGGGTCGAGGTCCTCGATCGCCGCCGCGGGCGCCACGGCCCGCATCCGCGCGACGAACGTGGCCTCGCGCGAGTCGCGGCCGTCCCACGGGTCCTCCCGGTTGGCCTTCCACATGCGGGTCGGGTCGCCCTGGCTCTGGCTGCCGAGCACCTCCGCCGCGAACGGCGTGTAGATCGTGCGTCCGTCCCTCAGGAGGGCCGTGAGGGCATCGGTGAAGCCGGCGCTGTCGAGCGCCGCGTCCACGCCGAGCGTGGCGGCGGCCTCCGCCCCCGGCCCCATGCCCGGCCCGTACTGGCTGTTGTCCTGCTTCTCCGTCTTCGGCTGCAGGAACACCGTTGTCGTCTTCGCGCGGCCGTCGATCACGACGCGGGCGCGCGGCTCGGTGACGCCGGTCAGGTAGAAGAACTGCGAGTTCTGGCGGAACGGCATCTCGCCGGGGGGCTCGGTCGTGCCGAGCACGACGGCGACGCCGTCGCCGATCTGCTCCATGACCGCCGCCCGGTGCGCGGCGAACTCCTCGGGCGGCAGGATCTCGGTGCCCCGGAACACGGGCTGGGCGAGGAGACTGGCGGCGAGGCCAAGGCCGGCCAGCAGGACGATCGCGGGTTTCATGCGCGAATACTACACCCCGGCGGCCACGGCCGCGCTGGCGGGGTGGCCGGGCCCCCAGGGGATTCGCCCCCTCCGCGCGCCCCTCGGCCGCGCATACAATGCGCCATGGCCGACTGGACCTCCGCCTTCGCCTACGCCTTCCGGGCCCTCCGCCGGCAGCCGACATTCGTCGCCGTGGCGGTGCTGACCCTGGCGCTCGGGATTGGCGCCAACACCGCCATCTTCAGCGTGATCAAGACCGTCGTCCTCAACCCCCTGCCGTACGAGGCGCCGGAGCAGATCGCGGTCGTCTGGGAGGTGAACCCCGAGGGCAACGACGAGCGCGTGTCCATCCCGACCTACGAGGACTGGAAGCGCGAGGCGGCGAGCCTGGAATTCGTCGCGGCGTACCGGCACGTCGACTTCTCGTTCGCCGATACCGGCGATCCGCAGAACGTGCCGGGCCTGCGGGCCACGCCCGACCTCTTCGAGGTCCTCAAGGCCCGCGCCGCGCTCGGCCGGACGTTCGTCCCCGACGAGGCGACCGTGGGCAACGACCGGGTCGTCGTGCTGAGCCACGGCTTCTGGTCGCGCCAGTTCGGCGCGGACCCCGGCATCGTCGGCCGGACGATCCAGCTCGACTCGGTGCCGTTCGTCGTCGTCGGCGTGATGCCGCCGGCGTTCGAGTTCCCGACGAGCACCGACGTCGAGGTGTGGACGCCGCTGGCCTTCGACCCGAAGGACCTGCACGGGCAGTCGCGGCGCGCGCGCTCGCTCACGGTCGTGGGACGGATGGCGCCCGGCGCGTCCCCGCGGCAGACGCAGGAGGAGCTGAGCGTGCTGGCGGCGCGCATCGCCGCCGCGCACCCGGACAGCAACGACGGCTGGGGCGCCCGCGTCGTGGCCGCGCACGAGCAGCTGGTGAGCGCGTCGCGCCCCGCGCTGATGGTGCTCATGGGCGCGGTCGCGTTCCTGCTTCTCATCGTGTGCGCCAACATGGCCAACCTGCTGCTGGCGCGGCTGTCCAGCCGCCGGCGCGAGATGGCGGTGCGGACCGCGCTCGGCGCCAGCCAGTGGGAGGTCGCGCGGCCCGTCCTGGCCGAGAGCCTCCTGCTGTCGGTCGCCGGCGGCGCCCTGGGCCTCGTCGGGGCCGTCGGCGGCCTCCGGCTGCTGGCCACGCTGCCCGACGCCCAGCTGCCGCGCATGGACGCGATCCGGCTGGACGGGGGCGTCCTGCTCTTCACCACCGTGGTCTCGATCGGCGTCGCGCTCGCCTTCGGGCTGATCCCGGCCTTGCACGCGTCCCGGCAGGGGCTGCGGGAGAACCTGAACGAGTCGGCCGGCACCACGGCGGGGCCGTACGCGCGGCGCCTGCTGGGCGGCCTGGTGGTGATCGAGGTCGCGCTCGCGCTCGTGCTGCTCGTCGGCGCGGGCCTGATGACGCGCAGCTTCTCCCGGCTGCTGCAGGTGAGCCCGGGCTTCGACTCGTCGCACCTCGTGGCCGCGCGCGTGCTGCTGCCGTCCACGAAGTACCAGCGCGCCACCCAGGTGCAGTTCTACGAGGACGTCATCGCGCGCATGCGCCAGGCGCCTGGCGTGACCCACGCGTCGGCCGTGTCGGCGATGCCGCTCCACGACGTGGGCGCCGCCGGCGCGCTGCCCTTCACCGTCGAGGGGCAGGAGCCGCCGGCCACCGAGGATCCCCTCGCCGACGTCCGTATCGTCGCCCCCGGCTACTTCGAGACGATGAGGATCCGGCTGCTGGAGGGCCGCTTCCTCGACGAGCGCGACGGCGCGGACGGGCCCCGCACGGCCCTCATCAACGAGACGATGGCCCGGCGGTACTTCCCGGGGCAGAGCCCGCTCGGCCGCGTCATCCAGAACCCGCACGGCAAGGCCGAGGTCGTCGGCGTCGTGGGCGACGTGCACAACCAGGGGCTCGCGACCGAGCCGAAGAAGCAGGTCTACCTGCCGATGCGCCAGAGCCCCACGGCGGGCATGGCGCTCGTGGCGCGCACCGAGGGCGACCCGGCGGCGTTCGCCGGCACCTTCCAGCGTGTCATCCGGGAGGTGGATCGCGACCAACCGATCTACGAGCTGAGCACGATGGACGAGATCCTCGCGCGCGCCGTCTTCCTGCCGCGGCTGAGCACGACGCTGCTCGCGCTGTTCGCACTGGCCGCGCTGCTGCTCGCCGCCCTCGGCATCTACGGCGTGCTGTCGTACTCGGTGTCCCAGCGGACGAAGGAGATCGGCCTCCGCATGGCGCTCGGCGCCTCGAGCGGCAGCACCGTGGGCCTCGTCGTCCGCCACAGCCTGGCCCTCGTCCTCGCCGGCGGCGCGCTGGGCCTGGTGGGCGCCGTGCTGCTCGCGCGCTCGATCTCGGGCATTCTCTTCGGCGTGGGCCCCTTCGACATCCCGTCCTTCGTCCTCGCCGCCACCACCCTGCTGGTCGCCGGCGCGGGTGCGAGCCTGCTGCCCGCGCTCAGGACGACGAGGGTCGATCCGATGGTCGCGCTCAGGGAGCAGTGACACGGAGGACGATTGCCGATGGAGCCCCGTGTCTCGTTCATCACGCTCGGCGTCGCCGACCTGGAGCGCGCCACGCGCTTCTACCGGGATGTCCTCGGGCTTCCGCAGCGGCCGACGCCACCGACGGTGGCGTTCTTCGAGATGGGGCGGACGTGGTTGTCCCTCTACCCTCGCGAGCTGCTGGCCGCCGACGCGGGTGTGCCGGCCGAGGGGGCGGGGTTTCCCGGCTTCGCGCTCGCGCACAACGTGCGTTCCATCGAGGAGGTCGACGCGCTCATCGCCCATGCCGCCGCCGGCGGCGGCCGGATGGTGAAGGCCGGGCACCAGACGGACTGGGGCGGCTACGCGGGCTACTTCGCGGACCCCGACGGGTTCCTCTGGGAGGTCGCCTGGAACCCGAAGTTCCCGCACGTGTAGTCGCGTCCGTCACGACGGCCGCGATCCGCGGATGGACGCGGACGGACGCGGATGGTCGACACCTGAGTGCCGGCCAGGCGCGCCGCCGGCGCGCCACACCGGGACGAGGCCACCGGCAGACACAAGCCGTTTACGGACCATGGACGCCTTGTGTCTGCCGGTGGCCTCGCCCCGGCGGCTGCATCGAGGGATGCAGCGGGGCCGGCCTCGTCGAATCCTGTTGCTCCGGGCACTGAGGGCCGTTCCGCGTGCATCCGCGTCCATCCGCGGATGGCCGTGACACCGTGAGAGTCCGGCGGTGCTAGGCTGGAGTACGGTCCCCGGAAAGCGAGGGCACCGTGCGTGCCATCCTGTTGACCGCGTTTGTCGTCTCCACGGCCGTCCCCCTGGGACTGGCTGCCACGGACGAGCCGATCCAGCCGATCAAGCCCGCCGTCGTCACCGAGCCCGCGCTCGTCGAGCTCGGCAAGAAGCTCTTCTTCGATCCCCGCCTCTCCAGGTCCGGCTTCATCTCCTGCAACTCCTGTCACAACCTCAGCATGGGCGGCTCGGACAACCTCCCGACGTCCATCGGCCACAACTGGCAGAAGGGGCCCATCAACGCGCCGACCGTGCTCAACTCGAGCATGAACGTCATGCAGTTCTGGGACGGCCGGGCCAGGACCCTCGAGGAGCAGGCCGCCGGCCCGATCGCCAACCCCGGCGAGATGGCCTTCACGCATGAACTCGCCGTCGAGACGGTCTCGTCGATCCCGCAGTACGTCGCGGAGTTCGGCGCGGCCTTCGGTCCCGGGCCGATCGACATCGACAAGGTGACCCGCGCCATCGCGGCCTTCGAGGAGACGCTCGTGACGCCCAACTCGCGCTTCGACCGGTGGCTCACCGGCGACGCGGCGGCGCTCAGCGCCGACGAGCGGGCGGGCTACGAGACGTTCAAGTCGAGCGGGTGCACCGTCTGCCACAACGGCCCCGCGGCCGGCGGCACGTCGTTCCGGAAGATGGGCATCGTCGTTCCCTTCAAGACCGACAACCCGGCGGTCGGCCGCTCGGCGGTGACCGGCCGCGAGGTCGATCGCTTCAGCTTCAAGGTCCCGACGCTCCGCAACGTCGAGCTGACCTACCCGTACTTCCACGACGGCTCCGCCGACACGCTGGCCCAGGCCGTGGACGTCATGGGGCGCATCCAGCTGGGGCGGGCGTACAGCCCGGACGAGAACGCGCAGATCGTGGCGTTCCTGAAGACCCTGACCGGGGACCAGCCGGCATTCGTCCTGCCGTTGCTGCCCCCTTCCGCGGATCGGACGCCGCGCCCGACGCCGTTCCGGTAGCGTGCGCCACCAGTGGACGGGTTCCACTGCTTCGGTACTCCGTGAGGTGGTGTTGACCCGCGGACCGTCGGTCGCGACAACGGAGCGGCCGGTCGTGCCTGCGGGGATTCGCGCCACGAGGACCCGCCACGGGGCGTGACGGCCCCCGGGCGGGCCTGCTCGCGGCGCCGAGAATCGTGCCACCATAGGCCGGTGCGCGAGGCTGCGGTTGCCGCGTTTCTCACCGTGATCCCCGGGCGGCCCCGGGTTGCCGCCCAGGGCGGATCGGCCGGGGCCCGCTGATGCGGCGGGTTGCCATCGGCGTCCTCATCGGCGTCTCGGCCGCCATCCTCGCGGGTCTCGCGGGGCAGGTGCCGCTCGCGCGCACCGTCGAGCTCAAGACCTACGACCTGCGCGCGCGCGCCGTGGCGGCGCCCGACGCGCCGCGCGACGACATCGTCCTGGTGTCGATCACCGACGACAGCATCCGCCGCATGGAGCCGCTCGTCGGCCGGTGGCCGTGGCCCCGGCTCGTCCACGGCATGATCGTGGACTTCCTGGCGCGGGGCCCGGCGAAGCTCGTGGTCTACGACGTGCTCTTCACCGAGCAGGACCGGCGGAGCCTCGACGTCGCGGGGACCGAGTGGAGCGGCGCCGAGTCGGACCAGGCGTTCGCCGACGCCGTGGGGCGCGCCGGCAACGTGATCGTCGCCGCCGACGTCGCGGACGAGGGGCTGGTCGAGGGGACGCTGGCCGCGCCGCTCGACGGGATTGCCGGGCTGGCGCGGCCCTTCCCGGCCGGCGACTGCGTGGAGCGCCGCCCGGTGCTCCTGCCGCCCTATCCGGCGCTTGGTGCGGCCGCCCGCGCCGTCGGGCACACGATGCTCGTGAAGGACGCCGATGGCCCCGTGCGCCGCATGGTGCCGTTCGTCCGCCACGACGGTCGGGTCGTGCCGTCCCTCGCGATGGCGGCGGCGATGGACGTGCTGGGGCTCACGCCGGGCGACATCGCGTGGGAGCCGGGCGCCCTCCGCGCCGGGGCCCTGCGCGTGCCGCTCGTCGAGCAGCTGATTCCCGACTACTACGGCCCGTCGAGCCGCGCCTGCCGCGCGCTGCTCCCGTTCCGCGGCCCGCCGGTCAACGCCGGGGGGCACCGCACGTTCCCCGAGTACGCGGCCTACGACCTCATCTACGCCGAGCAGCAGCTGCTCGAGGGCGCCGTCCCGGATCTCGATCCCGGCGTCTTCCGCGACAAGGTGGTCGTCGTGGGCACGACGGCGTCGGGTACCTACGAGGTGTTCACGGTGCCGGTCGCCGACGCCATGGCGGGGCCGGAGATCCACGCCAACGCGATCGACGCCCTCACGGCCGGGCGCACCCTGGCGCCGCTCGCGCCGGCTGCCACGGTGGCGCTCGTGGCCGGCGCGGGCATCGCCGCCGGCCTGGCGGGCGCGCTGGCGAACGCCTGGATCACCGGCGTCGTCGCGCTGGCCGGGGCCGCCGCGCTGGCCTGGGCCGGCGTGGCGCTCTTCGCCGCGGGCACCTGGATCCCGCTCGTCACGCCGCTCCTCGCGCTCGCCTTCGCGTTCGTCGGCGACCTCGGCTGGCAGTACGTCGTCGAGGGCCGGGAAAAGCGCGCGGTCAAGCGGCTGTTCTCGCGGTTCGTGTCGCGGGACGTCTACGAGCAGATCCTGGCGGACCCGTCGCGCGCGGCGCTCGGCGGCCGGCGCCGGACGATGACGGTGCTCTTCTCGGACCTGCGGGGCTTCACGACGCTCACCGAGCAGGGGGAGCCCGAGGACATCGTGCGCCAGCTGAACGAGTACTTCTCCCGGATGGTCGAGGAGCTCTTCGCGTGCCAGGGGACCCTGGACAAGTTCGTGGGCGACATGGTGATGGCGCTCTTTGGGGCGCCGCTCGACGACCCCGACCACGCCGACCACGCCGTGCAGGCGGCGCTCCGGATGTCGGCGGCGCTCGATGAGCTGAACGCGGGGTGGGCGGCCGAGGGCCGGCCCCGGCTCGAGATCGGCATCGGGGTGAACACCGGGGACATGGTGGCCGGCAACATCGGATCAAACGCGATCATGAGTTACACGGTCATAGGAGATGCGGTCAATCTCGGGGCGCGTCTCGAATCGGAGACAAAGGCCCAGGGCGTCCGCATCATCATCAGCGAGGCGACGCGGGCCGCCCTCGTGGGGCGGTATGATATCCGTCCCCTCGGCGAGGTCACCGTGAAGGGCAAATCGCGCCCCGTTGAGATATACGAGGTCAGGCAATGAGGCTCCACGTGGTACTCGGGTGCGTCCTGGCGCTGGCACTGGCCGTCCCCCCGGCCGCCGACGCCCAGATCGGGCAGATCGGCAAGATCGGCAAGGCCGTCAAGCGCGCGAACCAGCTGCGCGACCTCCAGATGACGGACGAGGAGGAGCAGTCGCTCGGCCAGGCGGTGAGCCAGAAGCTGCGCGAGCGCTACGGCGTCGTGCAGAATGCCGCGGTGCACCGCTACGTGGGGCTCGTGGGCGCGGTGCTGGCGCAGGCGGGCGAGCGCCCGGCGCTGCCATGGACCTTCATCGTCCTCGACGTGCCGTCGGTGAATGCGTTCGCGGCCCCCGGCGGCTACATCCACATCACGCGCGGCGCGCTCGCCCTCATCCACGACGAGGCGGAGCTCGCCGGCGTCCTGGGCCACGAGATCATCCACGTCACGGAGAAGCACACCATCCGCGCCATCCAGAAGAGCAAGGCCGTGCAGATGGGCGCCGACGAGACGCTGGCGGGCAACGCCGCGCTCTTCGACCGTGTCGTGACCGCCACCTTCGACAACATCGTCAACCAGGCCTTCGGCCGCTCCGAGGAACTCGAGAGCGACGAGAAGGGCGTCAAGCTCGCCAACGCGGTCGGCTACGCGCCGCAGGGCCTCGGCGCGGTGCTCACGCGCATCAAGGAGCGCAACAGCGCGTCCACCGAGAAGCGCGGCATGTTCGCGTCGCACCCCGAGATGCAGGAGCGCATCGACAAGCTCGCGAAGGTGGCCGCGTCGGTGACGCCGGCGGGCACCGCGACGGTCCAGGCCCGCTACGCCAGGACCATCACCTACAAGCCGACGCCGCTGACCGCGATCACCGTGGTCGAGGACGGCGCGGCGGGCCTGGCCGGCGGCTCCGAGGCGAAGGCCGACGATGCGAAGAAGGAGGAGGCGCCGAAGAAGCGGGGCCTTGGCGGCCTGGGCAACCTGATGCGGCCCGGCGGCGCCGAGAAGACGTCGGCGCAGGCGAGCGCGTCCGGCGGGTCCCGCGGGCTCGACCCCGAGCGCGACGCGAAGGGCGGCGGCAACCCGAAGCCCGTGCCCGTGAAGATCGGCCCGGGCGACGTGAAGCAGTTCAAGCAGGAGGGCGGCCTCAAGTAGGCGCGCGCCCGTGCCCGCGCTTCACGCGACGCTGGTCGTGGCGGGGGTCGTCGCCCTCGCCGCCACCCTTGGCCTGTTCGCCGCGGTCCACAACCCGTTCGTCCGCGGGCGGCTGCGCTTCTCGGCGTGGCTGCTCGGCGGCTTCCTGCTGCTGTCCTTCGCCGGCACCCAGCCGGTCGCCGACCAGGCGCTCGTCGCCGCGATCGCGCGGCTGGTCTTCGTCCTCGCGGTCATCAACCTCGGCGTGGCGCTGCTGGTCAATCCCTGGCGCGGCACCCGCGCCTCCGAGGCGTTCCCCGCGATCGTCCAGGACGTCCTCATCATCGCGATCTTCACGCTGGTCGCGACGGTGCTGATGAAGGAGCAGCTGCTGACGACGTCGGCGGTCGGCGCGGTCGTCGTCGGCTTCGCCCTGCAGGACACGCTCGGCAACCTGTTCGCCGGCCTGTCCATCCAGGTCGAGAAGCCCTTCCGCCTGGGGCAGTGGATCGCCGTCGGCGATCGCGAGGGGCAGGTGCAGGAGGTCACGTGGCGCGCGACCAAGCTGCGCACCAAGGCCGGGCAGTTCCTGATCGTGCCCAACAGCGTGATCGGCAAGGAGGCCATCCTCAACTACTCCGAGCCGATCGTGCCGACCCGCCTCGACGTGCAGGTCGGCGCCAGCTACCTCACGCCGCCGCACCTGGTGAAGCAGGCGCTGCGCGAGGCGCTCGAGAACTCCCCGGTCGTCCTCGAGACGCCGGCGCCCGCCGTGCTGCTGGTCGGCTTCGGCGACTCGTCGATCGACTACCGCGTGCAGTTCTGGATCGAGGACTACGGCGCCGACATGGCCGCCCGCGACCAGGTGCGCACCAACATCTGGTACAGCTTCCGGCGGCACAACATCGAGATCCCGTGGCCGATCCGCGTGAACTACCAGCGCGAGGACCAGCCGACGCGCACCGTGGGCGACGTGGCCGCTGCCGCCGACGTGCTCGGGGGCATCGACCTGTTCGCGACGCTCACGCCCGAGGTGCGCCTGCTGCTCGCGGAGGCCTCCTCCGAGCAGATCTTCGCCGCCGGCGAGGCCGTCGTCCGGCAGGGCGCGCCAGGGGACTCGATGTTCGTGATCCTGCGCGGCCGCGTCCGCGTGCTGCTCGAGCCCTCGCAGCACGAGGTGGCCGCGATCGAGCAGGGCGGGTTCTTCGGTGAGATGTCGATGCTGACGGGCGAGCCGCGCTCGGCCACCGTCCGCGCCGCGCGCGCCTCGGTGCTGCTCGAGGTCGGCGCCGAGCGCTTCCGCCGCCTCGCCGTGGAGAACCCGGGCCTCCTCGACCACATCACCGAGGTCGTCGCCGAGCGCCGCGCCGGCCTCGACGACGCCCGGGCCGCCGCCGCCGCCCGCGCGACCGGCCCCGCCCCGGGCCGCGAGTCCCTCATGGCGAAGATCAGGGACTTCCTGCGACTGTAGATCTCAGATCTCAGATTGCAGATTGAAGATTGAAGATTGGAGACAGAAAGGGGCAGACTCCCTTTTCCGCCCGAACGAAACGGAAAAGGGCTCTGACCCCTCGCTGGCCTGCACCCAGATCACGAGATCACCAGATCACGAGATCACCAGATCAAATCTACCGCCTCCTCCGCTCCCGGTAGCCCCGCTCGTACCCGTCGAGGAACCCGGCGCGGTAGTCCTGCTTGTAGGCGTGCCTCGAGCCGTACTCGCGGCGGTAGCCGTCATCGCCGCGGCGATATTCCCGCTCGCCGCGCGGGTCGTAGCGGTCGCGGTGGCGCGCATCGTCGCGGCCTGCGCGATACCCGTCGTCGTAGCCGCTCCTGTAGGCGATGTCGCGGTAGCCGCGCGACGGCGGAGGCGCGGGCCTCGACCAGCCGGGGCGCGGCTGGGCGTAGGTCGTCGCGCAACCGGTCGTGGCGAGCGCGGCGACGATGAGGGCTGGCATCCAGACGTGGCGTGCGATCCGCATGGCGTGCTCCGGGGACAGGCTGGCACCCGACGAGATTGCAGGGTCCATGCCACCGTGGAGTGGCGCGCGGAATCAGCGTGTTTTCGGGCGAAACGACGCAATCGCGGGGCGTGTCCCGGCCGCGCGCGCGTGCGCGACCGGGGGCGTCACTGTGCCCAGATGAGGACACGGGCGCCGTCGGGCATCGTGCCGTCGATGATGAGGCCCGGACCGTGTTTCTGGATGTCCTCGGGGCGGATGCTGACCTCGTTGTCGAGTCCGGCGGCGTAGCCGCTGAACGCGATCGGCCCGGACTTGAGGCGCAGGAACCAGAACGGCAGGCTGAACCGCGCGAGCTTCTCCTCGCGCGGGTCCCACGCGAGCACGTGCACCCGCTCGATCTCCGGTGGGTTCGCGACCTCCTCGCGCGTGTAGTGCGCGCCCCCCTCGTCGAGGCGCAGCAGCGGCGCCTGCCCCGGGAACTGCCGCCGCACCTCGTCGAACGCGGCGTCGGCGGCGGAACGGTTTGTCGAGGCGACCTGGAGGTTCTCCCGGACATAGCTGGTGACGAAGATGACCCCGCCGATGGCGAGGAAGACCAGCAGGATGGCGACGCCAATGGCGATCGGCACCCACTTGCGACGTGTTCCGGCCATGGCACCCCCCAATTCGCGAACCTGACGAACCCGCCGAACCCGTCGAACCCGTTGAACCCGACGAACCTGACGAACCTGACGAACCCGTCGAACCTGACGAACCTGACGAACCCGTCGAACCTGACGAACGTGATGACCCGACGAACCTGTCGAACCCGCCCTAGACCGTCAACTCCGTCCCCGCCCCCGTCTCCGTCGCCCGGCGCAGCACCAGGTCCGCGGCGACGACGTCCTCCACGGCGAGGCCGAGCGACTTGAAGATCGTCACCTCGTCCTCCGATTGCCGGCCCCGCACGCGGCCCAGCACGACGTCGCCCAGTTCGCCCGACACGTGCGTCTCGTCGAACCGTCCCTCACGCATGCCCAGCACGATGTCGCCCGACTCGACGAGGGCGGCCGCCTTCGAGTCCACGAACAGGTGCGCGCGCGCGACGAGGCCGGGCGCCATCTCGCGCTGGTCCGGCCGGCACGCGCCGACCGACACGACGTGGCAGCCCGGCGCCACCCACGCGTCCTCGATGACGGGCGTCGTCGACGAGGTCGCGAGCACCACGAGGTCGGCGCCGCGGACGGCGGCCTCGGCCGTGTCGGTGGCGCGGAGCGGCGCGGCCACATGGCCGGCCATCTCGCCGACGAAGCGCTCGCGGCTGCGGGCCTGCGGCGACCACACCCGGACGTCCGTCAGCGCCCGCACCTCCGCGAAGGCCTCGAGGTGGCTCCGCGCCTGGACCCCGGTGCCGATGATGGCGAGCGTGCCGGCGGAGGCGCGCGCGAGGTGGCGTGCCGAGACCGCCGAGACCGCCGCCGTGCGGGCCTCGGTGATGTAGCGGCCGTCCATGAGCGCGAGCAGCGCGCCGGTGTCGGGGTCGAGCAGCAGGATGGTCGCCAGGTGCGACGGCAGCCCCCGCTGCAGGTTGCTGTTGAACACGGTCACGATCTTCGCGCCGAGCCGCGCGGGCTCCTTGACGTAGGCGGGCATCAGGCCGAAGAACGCGTGCTCGGGCCCGACGCTGAGCACCGTCCGCACCGGCTGGACCACCTCGCCGCCCGAGAAGCGGGCCAGCGCCGACTCCATGGCGGTGACGAGGTCGCGCATCGGGAGGAGCGACTGGACCTGTTCTTCGGTCAGGAGACGGAATCGCTGAGCCATGGGGCCTGTCCTCCGCCGGCCGGCGCCCCGCGGCGGGCCGCCATCCGGATCGTGTTCGCGTGGATCGTGACAATGGCGTCGATGTCGGGCGCGTAGCCCCCGCTCATCGAGATCGCCGTGGGGATACCGGCGGCCGCGACGCGGTCGAGCACCAGCTCGTCGCGGCGGGCGAGCCCGGCGATGGTCAGCTTCAGGCGCCCGAGCCTGTCGCCCTCGTACGGGTCCGCCCCCGCCAGGTAGAACACGAACTCGGGCCCGGTGGCCATGACCGTCTCGAGGTGCCGCGCGAGCAGCCCGAGGTACTCGTCGTCGCCCGTCCCGTCCGCCAGTGGGACGTCGAGATCGCTCGTCTCCTTGCGGAAGGGGAAGTTGTGGGCGCCGTGCATCGAGAAGGTGAACACGCCGGGATCGCCGGCGAAGATGGCGGCGGTGCCGTTGCCCTGGTGCACGTCCAGGTCGACGACCGCGATCCGGCTCGCGAGGCGCTCGCGCTGCAGCACGCGCGCCGCCACCGCGACGTCGTTGAAGACGCAGAAGCCCTCGCCGCGATCCGCGAATGCGTGGTGGGTGCCGCCCGCCAGGTTCGCGGCGACGCCGTCGGCCCGCGCCGCGCGGGCGGCCGCGATCGTCGCGCCGACCGACCGCCGCGACCGCTCGACCATGCCGGGCGACCACGGGAAGCCGATGCGCCGCTGCACCTCCCGGGGCAGCGTCCCGGCAGCCACGTCCGCCATGTAGGCCGTGCCGTGGACGAGCCCCAGGTCCTCCCACGCGGCCTGCGGCGCCTCGTGCAGCTCGTCCGGCGACACGATCCCCTCCGCCAGCAGGCGCTCCCGCAGCCGCGCGTATTTCGCCATCGGGAACTTGTGGTCCTCCGGCAGCGGCAGCACGAAGTGGTCGGCGTAGTAGGCCCGCACGTCCGTAGATAATAGCCTCGCATGATCCACCGCATCCGGACCATCGACGCCCACGCCGCCGGCGAGCCCCTCCGGCTCGTCGTCGACGGCTTCCCGACGCCCGAGGGCAGGACGATGCTCGAGAAGCGCGCCTGGGCCCTCAAGCACGTCGACCACCTGCGCCGCGCGATCATGCTCGAGCCCCGCGGGCACGCCGACATGTACGGGGCGCTGCTGACCGAGCCGGTCACGCCCGGCGCCGACGCCGGCGTCCTGTTCATGCACAACGAGGGCTGGAGCACGATGTGCGGCCACGGCGTGATCGCCGTCACCACGGTCGCGCTGGAGCGGGAGCTCCTGTTCGCCTCCGGGCGCACCGCGATCACCCTCGACGCGCCGGCCGGTCCCGTGCGCGCCACCGCCACGCTGCGGCGCGGCGCCACTGGCGTCCGGGTGGAGGGCGTCGGCTTCGTGAACGTGCCCTCCTTCGTCCACGAGGCGGGCCTGCCGGTGACGATCGGCGGGCGCGTGGTGCCGGTGGATGTCGCGTTCGGCGGGGCGTTCTACGCCATCGTGGACGCCGAGGCCGCGGGCGTCCCGATTGGCCCGGAGCGCCTGCCGGAACTCCGCGCGCTCGGCATGGCGATCAAGCGCGAGGTCGAGCGGCTCCGCCACGTCGTGCACCCGCTGGACGACGGGCTGAAGGGCATCTACGGCACCATCTTCACGGCCCCGCCGACAGACCCCGCCGCCCACCTGAGGAACGTCACGATCTTCGCCGACGCGGAGGTGGACCGCTCGCCGTGCGGCACGGGGACCGCCGCCGTGATGGCGGTGCTCGACGAGATGGGGCTCATCATGGACGACGTCCCGTTCGTCCACGAGAGCATCGTCGGCACGACCTTCACCGGACGGGTGACGGGACGCCAGGAGGTCGGGGGCCGCGCCGCGATCGTCCCCGAGATCGCCGGCGCCGCCTGGATCACCGGCGAGCACACCTTCCTGATCGACGGCGACGACCCGCTCAAGGCGGGGTTCCGGATCTGACGGCGCCCCGGCGGCCATGCGAAAAGAGGCCAGGCCCCTCGTCCCGGTGAACGTCCGGGAAGGAGGGGCCTGACCCCGTATGCGCGACTCGCGCGCCGCGGCGGCCGGCTAGTGGACTGTATCGACTGATCCAGCACTACGCACGGCGGTGTCGAACCGCGGATCGACGGCCGCGACAACGGAGTAGCCGGTAGTGATTCGGGGCGTACACGCCACTACGGCTTGTCGCCGAGGCTGGCCAGCTTGCCCGTGTCGAGCTTCGCGAAGGCGTCGTGGAGCACGGAGATGTCGTCGATCCCGCGGCCCTCGACCGTCACCAGGAACCGCTTGGCGACGACGATGTTGAGCTCGCCGTCCTTCGACTCGCTGCTCCACTTCTCGAAGCCGGGATTGCCGCCGATCGTCACGGCCTTCTCGTAGCCCTCGTCGGTCTCCCGCTCGTAGCCGGCGCCGAGGAACATCGCCCACGGCGCCATCAGCATCTGGTTGAAGCCCGAGTCGACGATCTTGACGTCGATGCGGGCGTCGCCCTTGTCGTAGGACGCCTCGGTCTGCGAGAACGGAATGGGACTCGTCATCCGCTCGCCGCGCGGCTTGTCCATCGTCCAGCCCGACATCTCGGGGAGGACGGCCTGCAGGTCCCGGAAGCTGACCGGGTCCACGGTCTTGCCCTCGCCGCCGGCCATCGCGTCGGCCATGCCCTTCATGGCGTCGGCGAAGCCGGACATGCTCGCTGAGGGGTCCTCACCGGCCGCTTCGGCCGCCTTCTGCATCTGCTCCGCAGCCTTGTTGGCCGCGTCGCTGATGGCCTCCGCCTGCTTCTCGGACTCGGACTTGCCGCAAGCCGCGCCGAGCATCGCCGCCAGCGCGATCCCGACCATCCACGTGCGCCGCATGTGTCTCCTCCCGGCCGGCCTGGCATGGGCTGGCCAATGGGGCCGATCATAGTTCCTTGCGTTCCTCGGTTCCTCAGGTTCTTCAGGTTCGACGGGTTCGTCAGGTTCGTCGGGTTCGTCGGGTTCGTCAGGTTCGTC
>JBFWOG010000012.1:81446-83500 GCA_050250645.1 Vicinamibacterales bacterium | reverse complement strand
GGTTCGTCGGGTTCGTCGGGTTCGTCAGGTTCCGCCGGTTCGTCAGGTTCCGCCGGTTCGTTCCGGGCGGAATCGTCATCGCGATCTCGAAACTGGCACTCGGGGCTGTGCCCGCGGGGGCGGCAGCCTCTGGAGCGCATCCCGGAACCGCCGGAACCCTGGGACCCGCGGAATGCCCTGGTCCCCGGCCCATGGTTTGCTACGCAGGTGACGATGCGCCGTGTCCTTGTTCTCGTGCTCGCGGCGGCCGTTGCGGTCGCGGCGCAGTCGGGCGTGCAGCCCGGCGGCGCGGTGCCGGGGCCGCTGCCGCTCTTCCCGGCGGACAACTGGTGGAACCAGGACGTCACGACCGCGCCCGTGGATCCTGCGTCGGATGCCTTCATCGCCTTCATCGGCGCCAGCCGCCGCGCGCATCCGGACTTCGGCGGGTACGAGTCGCCCGGCAGCATCGGCATCTACGGCTTCCCGTATGTCGTCGTGCCGGGGAACCAGCCGAAGCGGGCCGTCCAGTTCTACTACCCGGACGAGAGTGACGGCGTCGATCACGGGACGGGGCAGAGCCTCCCGTTCTACCCGATCCCGGACGAGGCGATCACCCAGCCCTACTTCATCGAGGGCGGCGCGCCCGGCAACCAGGCGCCCGGGGGCGACCGCCACATGCTCATCCTCGACCGCGACAACCGCGACCTGTACGAGCTGTACGACCTCCGCTGGACGGGCAGTGGATGGTCCGCCGGCTCGGGCGCGTATTTCGACCTCGACCAGAATGGCCGACGGCCCGACGGCTGGACCTCCGCCGACGCGGCGGGCCTCGCGATCTTTCCGGGCCTCGTCAGGTACGACGAGGTGTTCGGACCCGACGAGATCCGGCACGCGTTCCGGGTGACGGTGCGCGCGACGAACGGGTATGTCTGGCCGGCCTCGCACCGCGCGGGCAGCAATCCGCAGGCGCTGCCCATGGGGGCACGCCTCAGGCTCAAGTCGTCCCGTGACCTGTCGGGCTTCCCGCCCGAGGCGCGCAAGATCTTCCGCGCGATGCAGCGCTACGGCCTCATCGTCGCCGACAACGGGTCGGACCTCTACGTCAGCGGCGCCTTCGACGCGCGCTGGGACAACGACGTGCTCAACCCGGCCTTCGCGGCCCTCACCGCGTCCGACTTCGAGGTGATCAGCCTCGGCTGGCGGGGTGGCGCGAGTCCGGCGCCGTGCGAGACGCCGGGTGCGCCGCGGGACTTCGCGGCGGCTGCCTCCGGGACGATGGCCGTGCTGAACTGGGCGGCGCCGGCGGCAGGGGGCGCGGTGGCGGAGTACGTGCTGGAGGCCGGGTCGTCGTCCGGCCTCGCCGACCTGGCGGCGGCGCCGGTCGGCCAGGCGCTGTCCTTCTCGACCTCGGCGCCGCCCGGCGCCTACTACCTGAGGGTCCGGGCGCGGAACGCGTGTGGCACCGGGCCAGCGTCGGTGGAGCAGCGGCTCGTCGTCGGCGGGGGGTGCGCGGCGCCGCCGGCGGTGGGCGCGATCCAGACGGCGGTGACCGGGCGCGTGGTGAGCCTGGCGTGGCCCGCCGCGGCGGGCGCGTCCGATTACGTGCTCGAGGTGGGCTCGGCGCCGGGCCTGGCCGACCTGCTGGTGACGGCGGTCGCCGGCCCGGCGCTCACCGCCGGCGCGCCCCCGGGGACGTACTACGTCCGCGTGCGCGGCCGCTCGGCCTGCGGGCTCGGCGCCGCGTCTCCCGACGTTCCGGTGGTGGTGCCGTAACCCCGCCGGCGCGGCGCGCCATCCGGTCGCCCCGCGGACGCGACCCCGCGAATGGCGCGCATTCGTGGCGCGTCCCGCTGGTGCGGCCATTGCACGGATTCTGGTGTCAGTTGGGCCGCTGTCCTCACCTGAGGCCGCGGCACGGCGCCCGCCTGCCCGACGCCCCGGTCCCCCGCCTGGAGGCCGCCCCCGACGCGCCAGCCGCGCAGCGGATTTCCTCGGAGGTTGGCCATGAACCCCTCGCGATGGCACCTGCGTTCCTTCCTCGTCGTGATCGCACTGATGCTCCTCCCGGCCGC
>JBFWOG010000012.1:78187-81346 GCA_050250645.1 Vicinamibacterales bacterium | reverse complement strand
GCCCACGCTCCTGCAGCCGACGGTCCAGGGCAGCACCGTCACGGTGAGCTGGATCGCGCCCACCACGGGCGGGGCGCCCGAGGGCTACGACCTGCAGGCGGTCGTGCAGGCCACCGGCCAGGTGCTCGACGTGGCGGTCGGCAACCAGTCGTCGGCGACGTTCACCAACGTCGGCAACGGCAACTTCATCGTGAAGCTGCGGGCGCGCAACGCGGCCGGCGTGAGCGACTGGACGGCCGAACGCCTCATCGTCGTCGGCGTCACGCTCGGGTCGGGGGCGCTGCAGGTGACCCTGACCTGGGACAGCGTGGCCGACATGGACCTGCACTGCATCGAGCCGGACCTGAACCACATCTACTACGCGCACAAGCAGGGCACGTCCGCGGAACTCGACGTGGACGACACCAACGGCTACGGCCCGGAGAACATCTTCGTCCGGCAGGGGCAGGCGATGGCCGGCACCTACCGGTTCTTCATCGTGCACTACGGGCACAGCGGCGCGACGAACGCGACCATCACGGTCCGCCTCAACCCCGGCACCGCCAACGAGGTTGCGGTGCTGTACCGGCGCACCACGAGCCAGGCCGATCCGCGGTCGGGGTTCCTGGTGGTCGACGTGGACGTGAACCGGGGCACGATCTCGGAGGTGATCGGGCCGATTCCCGTCAATGACGAGGACCCGGCAGTGCGCGCCGTGAAGGCGGGCGGCCGCTAGCGGCGTCCGGCCGGAACGCCCGCGTGCCGGCTGGTCCGGCATGTGCATCGGTCATCGATTGGCCGCCGGCGATGCGGGAATCCCGGCGGCCGTCCGGAAAGGAGGGTCATCATGCCTGCCGTGCTGGAGAAACCCACGGTCCGGGTCGCGCGCGACCCGCTCGCGCTGTTCGACCGGATGCGTGAGGAGATGGACCGCGTGTTCGAAGGGTTCCCCTTCAGCCGCCTGGCCCCGGTGCTGCCCCGCGCCGAGGCGCTCTGGATGCCTGCGATCGAGGTGCAGCAGAAGAACGGCACGTTCGTCGTGAAGGCCGACCTCCCGGGCCTGAAGCGGGAGGACGTCACCGTCGAGGTGACGGAGGACGGGCTTGCCATCAAGGGCGAGCGCAAGTCGGAGTTCAAGGAGGAGAAGAAGGACGAGGGCTACTTCCGGACGGAGCGGATGTACGGCGAGTTCCACCGCTTCGTGCCGCTGCCCGAGGGCGCCAAGGCCGACGAGGCCGTCGCCAGCTTCAAGGACGGCGTGCTCGAAGTGACGATTCCCGTGCCGAAGGCCGAGACACCGGCCCCGAAGAAGCTCCCCATCCGGTAGCAGCCCATGACGGACGGGCGCCGGCCGCCCCGGAGGCGCCGCCGACGCCCGCCCGCCGGACCCTGCCCGCTACCAGCCGATCGCCAGGCCGTCCTTGCGCGGGTCGGACCCGCCCATCAGCACGCCCGTCTTCGGGTCGATGAGGATGCCCTGGAAGCCGCCCATCGCGCCGCGCCCGTCGCGAATCCGGTGCCCGCGCGCCTCGAGCGCGCTCCGCACGTCGGCGCCGATCCCGCTCTCGAGCGCGAGGCCCGACCCCAGGTGGCGCATCCGCGCCGCCTCACCCGCGCTCTGGATGTCCATGCCGAAGTCCACCAGGTTCATCACGACCTGCGCGTGCGCCTGCCCCTGGTTGTCGCCGCCCATCACGCCGAACGACACCCACGGCCTGCCGTCCTTCAGGATCATCGCGGGCACGAGCGTGTGCAGGGGCCGCTTGCCCGGGCCCACCTGGTTCGGGTGCCCGGCCTCGAGCGTGAAGCCCGACCCGCGGTTGTGCAGCGCGATGCCGGTGTCGCCCGCGACGATGCCGGCGCCGAAGGTGTTGAAGAGCGACTGGATGAGCGAGATGACGTTGCCGTGCTCGTCGGCCGCGGTCATGTAGATCGTGTCCCCGAGATCGCGGCCCGCGAAGTCGGGTGCGGCGGCGGAGCCATCGGTCGTGCCCGGCGCGTACGTGCCGGCGTGCGCCATGTCGATCTCGCCGCGTCGCCGCGCCGCATACTCCTTGGAGAGCATCATCTCGAGCGCGCCCTTCGGCACGAAGCGGCGATCCGACAGGTAGGCCCCCCGATCGGCGAAGGCGATCTTCTTGGCCTCGGTCACCGCGTGGAGGTAGTCCGCGGTGTTGTGGCCCATCGCCGCGATGTCGTAGCCCTCGAGGATGTTCAGCATCTCGAGCGCGACGATGCCCTGGGTGCTCGGCGGCATCTCGAGCACGTCGTAGCCGCGGTAGTTCGTGCGGATCGGCTCCACCCACTCCGACGTGTGCGCGGCGAGGTCCTCCTCGTCGAGCAGGCCGTTCCGCGCGCGCATGTCCGCCGCGATCGCCTTCGCGATGGCGCCCGTGTAGAACGCGTCGCGGCCGCCCGCCGCGATCTGCTCGAGGCTCGAGGCCAGCGCGGGGTTCGCGAAGATCTCGCCCGGCGCCGGGGCATGGCCATTGGGCATGAACGTCTTCGCCGCTGCCGGGTCCTCGCCGAGCACGCGCTCGGCGCTCTTCCACTCGCCCGCGACGATCTCCGCGACCGGGAAGCCCTCGCGCGCGTAGCGGATCGCGGGCGCGAGCGCCTGCGCCAGCGTGATCGTGCCGAAGCGATCCAGCAGCTGGCTCCAGCCGTCCACCACGCCGGGCACGTCGACGGGCAGCGGCCCGCGGCCCGGCATGTCGTCGAGGCCGCGCCGCGCGAACTCCGCCGGCGTGGCATGGCGGCTCGCGCGGCCACTGGCGTCGAGCGCGTAGATGCGCCCCGTCTTCGCGTCGTGGACGATCGCGAACAGGTCGCCCCCGATGCCGTTCATCGTCGGCTCGATCACGGCGAGCACGGCGGCCGCGGTGATGGCGGCGTCCACCGCGTTGCCGCCGTCCTGCAGGGCCTTGAGCCCGGCCGCGGACGCGAGCGCCTGGCTCGTGGCGATCATGCCGTGGCGGGCCACGGCCGCCGACCGCGTGCCGCGCATGTTGCCGGCGGGCCGGTCGCCCGGCGCCTGCGCGTGGGGAACCATCACCGCGACCACCGCCGTGGCGAGGAGAGCGAGGAGCAGGCGTTGCATCGGACCTCCATTGTCGGGGTGATTCTAACCGGGTTCGACAGGTTCGTCGGGTTCGTCGGGTTCGACGGGTTCGGGGGGGG
>JBFWOG010000012.1:42211-78087 GCA_050250645.1 Vicinamibacterales bacterium | reverse complement strand
CGCCCTCTTCCTGGCATCGGCGGCCCCTGCGCGCGCGCAGGCGGTGGCGACGCCCGATGCGTGCCGCGCGGCGCTGCTCGAGACCTTCCAGCCGCTGTTGCCGTACCCCGCGGCCACCGAGGCGAACACGCCGGCCGATGGCAGCGCGGATCCCCAGTGGATCGTCAGGCGTCCCGGCGCGGACGAGGCGCCTGTCGTGATCGAGGTCATCGCCAACCCCTACAACGTCGACAACCAGCTGCAGGCGGAGCGCGACATGGCGTCCATCCGCGCCGCCGTGTTCGGCGCCGAGCGCCGCGCGCAGGCGGAGTACGAGCGGCTGGTGGAGGAGTCACGGCGCACCGGGCGGGGCCGCGACCTTGCCGGCATCACCCTCGACGACGAGGGGGTGGCGGGCGAGCGGGCCGACGGGGAGGCGCACCTGGAGGTCGTCTGCCTCGCCGGCGTCACCACGGCCGCGCTCGGGTCGTCGGCGGCGCCGGTCGTCGAGCGCGGCGTGGCGGGCGGATGGGTCGTGTCGGTGCCGGCGAACGAGTATCGGGAGGTGGACCCGGACGGCGGCGGGCGCGCCCGCTACCGGCCCGCCGAGTGGCGTCTCTACCTCGGCGCCGACGGCCCGCCGATCGTCTCGCGGCGCCAGTCGCTCGACCTCTACGACATCACCGTCCGCGGCCGCGCCACGTCCGCGGCCCGGCCCGCCGGGCTCACCATCGTCCTGCGCGGCAACGAGGCGCTGCTGGCCGATCTTGCGAGGGACGCCGACTGGACGCGGCTCGCGCGCCTGGTGCCCTAGGCCCGCGATGCTCCTCGACTGGCGCCAGCTGCCGCCGCTCCCCGACCCGTGCGGGTTCGCGTCGCCGTTTGTCGGCGTGTCCGGCGGGGTCCTGCTCGTCGCCGGCGGCGCCAACTTTCCCGGCGAGCCGTTGTGGGACGGCGGCGCCAAGGCGTGGCACGACCGCATCTTCGCGCTCGAGCCGGGCGCCTCGCGCTGGACGGTCGCGGGGACGCTGCCGGCGCCCCTGGCCTACGGGCTCTCCGTCTCGGTCGCCGGAGGCGTGCTCTGCGCGGGCGGGAGCGACGGCGGCTCGCACTCCGACGCCGTCTTCGTCATGGAGTGGCGCGACGGCCGCGTGATCTGCCGTGACCTGCCACGGCTGCCGTCGCCGGTGGCGATGGTCGCCGGCGTGGTGGCCGGCGACGTCGTGTACCTGGCCGGCGGGCTGGCGTCGCCCGGGTCGGTCGAGGCGCTGACCACGTTCCTGGCCTTCGACATCCGGCAGCCCGCGGACGGGTGGCGCCCTCTGCCGCCCTGGCCCGGGCCCGGGCGTTTCCAGGCCGTCGCCGCCGCGGACGGCCCGGCCGTCTACCTGCTGAGCGGCCTGCGCCATGAGCCGCGCGCGGCGGGCGGCCTGGCCTACCTCGCCGATGCGTACCGCTTCGACCCCGGCGGCGGATGGCGGCGTCTCCCCGACCTCCCGTACCCGGCCGCTGCCGCGGCGACGCCCGCCCCCGTCGGCGCCGACGGGACGCTCGTCGTCATCGGCGGCGTGGATGGCGCCCTGGCCGGCACGCGGCCGCAGGACTTCGGGCACGTGCCGCAGCGCATCCAGGCGTACATGCCAGGTGACGACGCCTGGCGCGCGGCGGGCAATGCCCCTGTCGGGCGCGTGTGCGTGTCCGCGACCGAGTGGCAGGGCGCGTGGGTCCTGCCGAGCGGCGAGCGCAGCTCGGGGGTCCGGTCGCCGGAAGTGTGGGCCCTGCGGTTCCCGCCCGCTGGCGGGGCGGCCGGCCGGCCCATCCGAGGGTGATACGGGCCGCGAGCGGGCGCCGTCGAGGCCACGCGTGAGCGCGATGCGTCCGTCGGGCGTCGTGCCGATGGAAGTGCTGCTCGACCCGCTGGCACGCCGGTAGCCGGCTCGTCCGGACTATAATGCGGTCACTCGCGTGACCATTCCGTCCCCCCGGTAGCCAATCCCCGAACTGACGCGACACCCGTCCTCCCCACTCCCATGGGGCAAGGACCCGTGCGTCACGTCTCGGCTATTCGAGAAGTCAAGAACGAACATGAACGATCGCAACACCGCCCGGTCGCACGCCGCGACCGGCACCCGCCCGACCCTTGCCGCCGTGCTCGGCGTGCTGATGCTCGTTGTCGCCGCGTTCCCCGTCGAGGCCCGGCAGGGCGGCGCCGCGACGCCCGCCGGCCAGGCGACCCAGTCGTCCGCCGCGTCGTCCGGCGTGGTCACCTTCAACAGCGACCACACCTACCAGATGCTCGATCCGACGACCTGGACCAACCGCAAGGTCCTCCTGCTGCTGGATCACCGGCAGGACGGGATGATCGGCGACAAGGCGGTCGTGCTCGGCGGCGCCGTGACCGCGATCATGGACTACCAGAAGAGCGACACCGCCGCGAAGTTCGGCTACCTGATGCGGCATCCCACGGCCTCCAACGAGGTCGGTAGCGAGGTGTCGGAGGCCGTGATCCACTCCGCGCAGCTGAGCGTGACGGGGACCCCCACGTCGTGGGTGACCGCGTACGCGGAGCTGCTCTACGACCCGGAGCAGAGCTTCGGCGCGGGCACGACGACCGCCCTCACGCGCAACCAGGTGCAGCTGCGCCGCGGCTACGTGCTGATGGGCGACCTCGCGAAGTCGCCCGTGTACTTCGCCCTCGGCAAGATGGACACGCCGTTCGGCCTGACCGACACGGTGAACCCGTTCACGGCCTCGACCGTCTGGCATGCCTTCGGCGGCCTGGCGTACGGCGCGCAGGCCGGGTACAGCCGCGCCGGTCTCGACGTCACGGCGATGGCCGTGCAGGGCGGGTCGCAGTTCCGCGCCGCCAACACGCCCGTCGAGGGCACGGCCGTGCCGAGCAAGCTCAACAACTACGTCGTCGACGCCAACTACACCGCGGGGCTTGGATCTGGCGGGGCGACCCTGATGGCCGGCGCGTCGTACGAGCGCGGCAGCACGTACTGCCAGGGGTACCCGGTCACGCACTTCAGCGCGTGCGAGGCGGCCAACCCCGCGTTCGACGTCTACGGGGAGCTGTACGCGGCCGGCGTGACGGTCATCGCCGAGTTCGCCCGGACCAGGGACGCCTGGCCGGGCACGTTCAACCCTGACCTCCCGGCGTTCGCCGCGAGCAAGGTGACGAGCTGGGATCTCGGCGGCAAGTACCGCGCCTCCGTCGCGGGCCGGCCCGTCGACCTGTCGCTGGACTTCAGCCGGTTCCTCGCGGGGCCGGAGGGCGCGCCCTGGCACCGGCAGGACCAGCTCGTGGCGGGCATCGCCCCGCGCCTCGGTCCGGGCACGAAGTTCTTCGCGGAGTTCATCCACGTGGCGGGCTACGCGCCGCTGAACTTCATCAGCGGGGGGAACCTCGGCATCGGCGAGACGCACAGTGACAACGGCGCCTCGTCCAACCTGGTCGTCTTCGGCGTGAACGTCGCGTTCTAGCGCGCGGCCTCCTCGTCGCCGCTCCTGGACGACCGTAGCGGACTCCAGCGGGCGCGAGCGCCTCGTGACGCTCGCGCCCGCCGGTTCCCGCCTTCCGCTCGGGTTGTTTCGATTCGACATCAGGTGACGTGTCGGCTACAGTGCGGGGAAACCTGGTCGCGGGCTCCGCCGGTGCGTCGTCGCGGGCCGCGTGCCGCGCGTCCGTCGTCGCCCTCCATCGGACGAGGTAGGAGCATGAACATCCTGCTCGTGTGTCCCCCCGCTGACTTGGCCCTCTGGGGCCGCGTACAACAGCAGAGCGCGGGCTCGATCCCATCGCGCGCCTTCACCGTGCCGTTGCACCTGGCGACGGTCGCCGCCCTCACGCCCGCCGGACACCGCGTGGTGATCTGGGACGAGACCGTGCAGGGGCTCATCGACGACGGGACGGACGTCGGCATGGACGCGATCGACCTGGTGGGGGTGACGGGCTACTCGAACCACCTGGCCCGGGCCCGCGAGGTGGGGGCGTTCTTCCGCCGCCGCGGCATCCCCGTCGTCCTCGGCGGCGCGGGCGTGACGTCCGAACCCGAGACGTGCCGCGATCACTTCGACGTGCTCTTCCTCGGCGAGGCGGAGCACACGTGGCCGCAGTTCCTGCAGGATTTCGAGGCGGGGTCGTACCGGCCGGAGTACAAGGCCACGCGCTTCCCGGACCTCTCCGAGTCGCCGGCGCCGCGCTGGGACAGCATCGCGGCGACGATGCCGGGCCGCTACATCACCGGCGGGCTCCAGGTGAACCGGGGGTGTCCCTACACGTGTGAGTTCTGCAACGTCTGGACCGACTTCGGCCGCCAGATCCGCCAGAAGCCCATCGCGCAGGTGATGGACGAGATGAGGGCGCTCGAGCGGATCGGCATGCGGCGCGTCATGGTGTGCACCGACAACTTCGTCGGCAACCCGAAGCAGGCCAAGGAGCTGCTCCGGCACATGATCGCGCTCAACAGCACCTTCGCGCGCCCCCTCCAGTTCTACACCGAGCTGACGCTCAACATCTCGCGCGACGAGGAGATGATGGCGCTGCTCGCCGACGCGCCGTTCGCCGCGCTCTTCATCGGCATCGAGTCGGCGAGCGAGGAGAGCCTCAAGGAGACGCGCAAGCGGCACAACATCCAGCACGGCGTCGAGGACAGCCTGGTCGCGCAGTGCCGGCGCATCCAGTCGTACGGCGTGCCGATCCAGGGCTCGATGATCCTCGGCTTCGACCACGACACCCCGGAGAGCTTCGACCACACGTTCCGGTTCCTGCAGGCGGCGTGCATCATCACGCCCCGGCTCAACCTGCTCAAGGCGCTGAGCGCGACCGACCTGATCACGCGCCTGGCCGCCGATGGCCGCGTGATCGACAGGGACCTGGCGTTCCAGGACATGTCGATGATGGACCCGGTGCGCGCGGTGCTGTCCAACGTGATCCCGACCGGCATGACCCGGGTGGAGATGTTCACGGGCTACCTGCGCATGCTCGAGCAGGTCTGGGACTGGCGGAACGTCGAGGAGCGGATGATCGGGTTCATCGACCTCGTGAACCGGCCCGTGCGGGAGCCGGACGAGGGCTCGGCGCGCACCGTCGCGATCATGCGGCGGTCGTTCCCCCACTTCGCCGGCGTGGACATGGACGTCGTCGAGCGCGTCATCGCCTACACCGAGGCGCACCAGCCGCGGATGCTCGAGAACATCTGCTCGCTCATCCTCTTCGCCTGCGACGAGGCGTCCCGGCTGCCCGCGATGCGCGAGGCCCTCCTCGCGCACATCGAGCGCGAGCGGGCCCTCGGCGACTCGCCGCCCTTGATGCAGGCCGCCGGCTGAGGGCCGGCGCGACGCCACGCGGGCGCGACACCGCCCGTCAGGCACGGTATGATGCGGTCCTCGAGATGGACCAGTCCCGGGCCCCGCAGTCCCTCCGCACCGGTCGCGCCCTCCGCGCGGCGTCCGGAATCGCGCTGGCGTGCCTCTCCCTGTGTCCCTGGTTCGCGCCCACGGCCGCGCGCGCCCAGGGCCCCGGCGAGGTCGTCCTCGGCATGTCCGCGGCCTTCACGGGCGCGTCGGCGCAGCTCGGCCTCGATCTCTACCGCGGGTCGATGGCCTATTTCGATCACGTCAATGCCACGGGCGGCATGAACGGCGTGCGGATCCGGGTCCAGGCGTACGACGACGGGTACGACCCGACGCGCGCCATCATGAACACCCTCCGGCTGATCGAGCAGGACCGCGTGTTCCTGCTCTTCAACTACGTGGGCACGCCGACGGTCACCCGCGTGCTGCCGGTCCTCACGCGCTTCGCCGACCGGGACATGTTCCTGTTCTTCCCGTTCACCGGTGCCCAGCCGCAGCGCGAGCTGCCCTACGGCCAGTACGCCTTCAACCTGCGCGCCTCCTACCGCGACGAGACCGCCGAGCTCGTGAACTACTTCATGGCCAGCGGGCGCCGCCGGATCGGCATCCTCTACCAGGTGGACGCCTATGGCCGAAGCGGCTGGGACGGCGTCCGGCGCGCGCTCGGCGCCTACGGGACGACGATCGCCGCGGAGGCGACCTACAGGCGGGGCACGCCGTACACGGCGAGCCTCCGCCGGCAGGTGGACATCCTCCGCGCGGCCGACGTCGACGCGATCATCTCGATCAGCGCCTACGCGGCCGCGGCCGCGTTCGTCCGCGACGCCGTGGACGCCGGCTGGGACGTGCCGATCGCCAACGTGTCGTTCGTCGGCAGCGAGAGCATGCTCAGGCTCCTCGAGAAGGAGGGGGCCGCCACCGGCCGTGACTACACGAGCCGCCTCGTGAACTCGCAGGTCGTGCCCAGCTACGAGGACCTCTCGCTGCCCGCCGTCAGGGAGTACCGCGAGCTGACCGCGCGCTACAGGCCCGGCCCGCCCCCGGGCGTCGGCGCGGACGACGCCGGCGACCTGCCCGATCTCTCGTTCGTCGGCTTCGAGGGGTTCCTGAATGCGAAGCTCATGGTCCACATCCTGAGCGGCATGGGCAGCGTGCCCGACGCGCTGCAGCTCAGGGACGTGGTCGAGCGGATCCGGGACTACGACCTCGGCATCGCCTCGCCGGTGACCTTCGGCCCCGGCCGCAACCAGGGCCTGGCGACCGTCTACGACACGCGCGTCGAGGGCGGCCGCTTCGTCCCCATCACGCCGGGGAGCCGGGCGCCATGAAGCTCGGGTCGCTGAGCCTCTCCGGGCAGGTGCTCACGGGGACGACGATCCTGTTCGTCCTGATCACGCTGACGACATCCGTGGTGTCCGCGTGGCAGCTCGACGCGGCGCTGACCCGGGAGTTCGAGACGAAGGGCACGGCCATCGCCAACAGCATCGCGGGCTCGAGTATCGAGCTGCTGCTCGCGCGCGACGCATCCTCGCTCCAGGACATGGTGGACAGCTTCCTCGGGATCGAGGGCGTGGGGTACGTCATGGTCGTCGATGGCGACCAGGACATCGTCAGCCACACCTTCGTGCCGGCCGTGCCCGCGGCGCTCGTGGAGCGGGACCGCCAGGTCGCCGCCGGCGGCGCCGCGGAGAACACCATCGCCGCCCTGGAGCTCGCCGGGGTCGGCAGCTACCTCGACGTGACGGCGCCGATTCTGGCCGGTGTCGCCGGCCGGGTGCACGTCGGGATGGACCGCCGGGTGATCCAGCGCACCGTCCGCGCCGACGTCCTGCTCCAGGGCCTGTTCATGGCCGGCATCTTCGTCGTCAGCCTCGGGCTGGCGTGGGTGCACATCAACCGCGTGGCACGGCCCCTCGTCGCGTTGACCGCACACGCCAAGCTGGTGGCGAGCGAGGAGCACCTGCGCGCGATGGCCGGCGGCGCGGAGGAGGCCGGGGGCGCGGCGCCCGCGACGGCGGAGCTCGCCAGGTGGGCGGCCGCCGAGATCGGGGAGCTGGCCGCCGCCTTCCGGGACATGGACCTCGAGCTGCGGCGCTACATCGGCAACCTGCGCGCCGCGCACCAGGAGCTGGCCGATCACAACCGGTCGCTCGAGGACAAGGTGCAGGCCCGCACGAGCGAGCTGTCGGCCAAGAACGGCGAGCTCGAGGCGACGCTCGGCAAGCTCAAGCAGGCACAGGAGCAGATCGTCACCCAGGAGAAGCTTGCCTCGCTTGGCGCCCTGACCGCCGGGATCGCCCACGAGATCAAGAACCCGCTCAACTTCATCACCAACTTCGCGGAGCTCTCCACCGAGCTCGCCGACGAGCTCAAGGACAGCGTGGCGACCCACGTCCCGGCCGCCGCCGCCGCCGACATCACGGACGTCGTCGACATGCTGCGCCTGAACGTCCAGAAGATCACCGAGCACGGCCGGCGCGCCGACAGCATCGTCCGCAACATGCTGCTGCACTCGCGCAGCGGCAAGGGCGAGCGGGGCGAGGTCGACATCAACGCCGTGCTCGCCGAGAACGTGTCGCTGGCCTACCACGGCCTCCGCGGACAGGACACGGCGTTCAACGCGAAGATCGAGACGGCGTTCGACCCGTCCGCGGGTCGCATCCCTGGCGTGCCGCAGGACCTGGGTCGCGCCCTGCTCAACATCCTGACCAACGCCTGCTACGCCCTGCGCGAGAAGTCGGCGCGGCTCGGCGACGCCTACGCGCCCGTCCTGTCGGTGGCGACGCGCCGGCTGGGGGACCGCGTCGAGATCCGGATCCGCGACAACGGCGACGGTGTCCCCGACGCGGTGAAGGCGAAGATCTTCGAGCCGTTCTTCACCACCAAGCCCGCCGGCTCGGGGACCGGCCTCGGCTTGTCGATGACCTTCGACATCCTGGTGCAGACCCACCGCGGGACCATCGACGTCGACACGGCGCCCGGCGAGTTCGCCGAGTTCATCATCACGTTGCCCACGGCCGGAGAAGGGCCCCACGCATGACGCTCAAGATCCTCGTCGTCGACGACGAACCCGATGTGCCGCTGCTCATCCGGCAGCGCTTCCGGAAGCAGATCCAGGAGAAGCACCTCGAGTTCCGCTTCGCCGCCAACGGTGTCGAGGCCCTCGCCACCCTGGAGGCCGAGCCGGACGTGGACGTGGTGCTCAGCGACATCAACATGCCCGAGATGGACGGGCTGACGCTCCTCGGCAAGGTGACCGATCGCGGCCCGATGCCGAAGACCGTCATGGTCTCGGCCTACGGCGACATGGACAACATCCGGACCGCGATGAACCGGGGAGCCTTCGACTTCGTCACCAAGCCGATCGACTTCAACGACCTCCAGGCCACCCTCGACAAGACCCGGTCGGAGCTGGCGATGCTCAAGCAGGCGCTCCGGACGCGCGACGAGCTGGTCGGCCTGCACCGCGAGCTCGAGATCGGCGCGTCCATCCAGCGCGCCTTGCTGCCGAAGGGCCCGCCCCCGGGGGTGCCGGAGGGCCGCGTCGGCATCTTCGGCACCGTGGTGCCCGCGACCGAGGTCGGGGGCGACTTCTACGACTACTCGATGATCGACGACCACCGGCTCGGCTTCGTCGTGGCCGACGTCTCGGGCAAGGGCGTCGGCGCGGCGATCTACATGGCCGTCAGCTGCACGCTCCTCCGGGCGGCCGCCCTCGAGGGCGCCCCGGATGCCGGCGCGTGCGTGGCGCGCCTGAACGAGCTGCTGTGCCTGGCGGCCGACACCGGCATGTTCGTCACGGTCTGTTACGGCATCCTCGACCTCGACACCGGCGCCGTGGACTACGCAACCGCCGGGCACCCGCCCCCGTTCCTCATCTCTGCGTCCGGCGTGCGGGCGCTGCCCAAGGCCGCCGGCAGCGTCGTCGGGATGATGGACGACCTCGAGTTCGGCGGCCTCAAGGCCACGATGGCGCCCGGCGACGCCCTCGTGCTCTACAGCGACGGCGTGAACGAGGCCATGAACGCGAGCCGCGAGGAGTTCACGATCGCGCGGACCGGCGAGTTCCTCGGCACGCTTCCCGCCGGGCCGGCCGAGGACATCGCCAGCGCGCTCGTCGCCGAGGTGCAGCGGCACGCGGGCGGCGCCCCGCAGGCCGACGACATCACGGTCCTGGTGCTGCGCTACAACGGTGCCGGGCGGTAGGCGGTCCGGGCCAGGGGCGGCGGGCCGGAGAATACATGCCTTGGGCTTTGGGGCGCACTGCGGCTATCCTTCCGCCTCGACGGCGCGCGCCCGTGGCGGGATCCGGAAGGGTCTCGGCGGCGCCCGCGACGCGGCTTCCCACATGACCATGGCCCACGATGCGACGCGCCCCCGCCGTCCGTCGCCTGGCCGTCCCTGGCGCCTGCTGGCGTTCCTGTTGGCGGTGTCCGCCGCGCTGGCGCCGATCGACGCCGCCGGGCAGGCGACGACCCAGGCGGCACCGGGCCTGACGATCCTGGACGCGGTCCGCGTCACCCTTTCCGACCAGCCCGCGGTCAATCTCGCGCGCGAGCAGCTCGCCATCGCCCAGGGCGCCCTGCGCGCGGCGTCGGGCCGGTTCGACCTGAACCTGGGCGGCACTGCGGACCAGTCGCGGACCGCCTCGCCGCTCCGCGTGGCGGAGCGGGGCGGCACCTCGCTGGCGAGCGTCGTGACGAACCAGACCCGCCTCAGCGTCGGGGTCGACAAGCCCCTGCGTTCGGGTCTGACGCTCTCGCCCTACGTCGAGCTGACACGGCAGGACCTCTCGGTGGACCCGCTCGGCGCGAACCGGGCCAGCGTGGGCCTGTCGGTCACGCAGCCGCTCGGCGCCGGCCGGGGCGCGTCGGTCGTGGCGGCCGAGGAGACGGCTGCCCGCTTCGACGTCGGCGCCACCCTCGGCGATCTCCGGCACAGCGCCTCGTTGAGCGCCTACAACACGGCGGCCGCCTACTGGAACTACGTGGCGGCCTACCGCAGCCTGGAGGTCATCCGGGCGTCAGAGGACCGGGCGCGGCGGCTGGTGGAGGAGACCCAGACGCTCATCGCGGCGGGCAACCGGCCCGCGGCGGACATCCGGCAGGTCAACGCCAACCTGGCCGAGCGGAGCGCGAGCCGCGCGTCGATCGAGCAGTCGGTGTTCGAGGCGCGCCAGGCGCTTGGCCTCGCGATGGGCCTGCCGGCGGACCGCACGATGGGCCTGCCGGGACCGGCCGACGATTTCCCCCCGCTCTCCGACGCGCTGCCGCCCCCCGGCGACGACCAGCTGGTGTCCACGGCGCTCGCCAGCCGGTCCGATCTCGACGCGGTCCGGCAGCGCGAGCAGGGGACGGTGGTGCTGATCGGCTCGGCGCGCGACGCGCTCAAGCCGCGGCTGGACCTCACGCTGAACGCCGGGTACGCCGGCCTGACCGAGGGGGGGCCGTTCCCGGGTCTCTTCCGGTCCCTCCAGCAGCAGCTCGCCGGGCCGAACGTGACCGCGACGTTCCGCTTCTCGAAGCCGCCCGCCAACAACGTCGCCCTCGGCCAGGTGGCTCGGGCCGAGGCCTCGCTGCGCCAGTCGCGGATCCGCATCGACGACCTGAGCCGGTCCATCCGGTCGGCGGTGGCGGTGGCCGAGGATGGCCTGCTGCGGAGCGCGACGCGCGTGCGGCTCCTGCGTGAGGCCGCCGGCCTGTACCGGGCGGCCGTGGACGACGAGCGGGCGAAGCTGCAGCTCGGGCTCGCGACCATCATCGACCTCGTCCTGATCGAGGACCGGCTGACGCGGAGCCTGCTCGACGAGATCGCGGCGACCCAGGCCTACGCGGTCGCGCTGACCCGGCTGCGGTTCGAGACGGGCACGCTGATCGGCGGCGACGCGCCCGGGTTCGCGGTGGACCGCGACCAGCTGGTGACGGTGCCGGCGGGCGGCGGGCGGTAGTGGCAGGCGTCGACTGGAGACCGTGGTGCTAGAAGCCCCGAAGAAGAAGGAGATCTTCCGCCAGGTCGCACTCGACCGGCTGTCGTCTCCCGAGCAGCTCGACACGCTCATGCAGGTCACGAGCCCGCGTTCGTGGATCGCCCTGGCGGGCCTCGGCCTCCTGCTGGCGGCCGTCGTCACCTGGAGTATCGTCGGCACGATTCCGACGAAGGTGCAGGCGCAGGGCGTGCTGATTCGCCCCGGCGGCATCTTCGACGTCTACGCGCCGGGGTCGGGCCAGATCGCCGAGCTGCTGGTCGCGGAGGACGCGACGGTGGCGGTCGACCAGGTCATTGCGCGCATCGCGCAGCCGGCCCTCGAGCTCGAGATCGCGAGCGCGCGCAAGCAGCTGGCCGAGCTCCGGGCGCAGCAGCAGGTCCTGGAGCGGTTCGCCTCGCGCGACTTGTCGCTGCGCTCCGACAGCGACCTCGCGCGGCAGGCCAAGTTGAAGGACACGATCGCCTTCGCCGAGCAGCGCCTGACGTCGCTCCGTGAGCAGCTCACCAGCGAGGAGGCCCTGCTCGACAGGGGCCTCATCACGCGCCAGACGCTCCTGCAGACGCGGCAGGCCATCTATGCGACCGAAGACCTGCTCGAGGGGGCTCGGAACGACCTCAAGCAGCTGCCGATCGTCGAGCTCACCACCCGCTCGCAGTCCGAGCAGAACATCCTGCAGGGCGAGCTGCGGATCAACCAGGCGGAGCGACAGCTCGAGCAGCTCGAGCAGCGGCTCGCCGAGGCGTCGCTCGTCAAGTCCCCGTACGCCGGGCGCGTGATCGAGATCAAGCGCGACGAGGGCGCCATCGTGGGCGTCGGGACGGCGCTCGTCAGCCTCGAGCTCACGGGCAAGGAGTCGCACGTCCTGCAGGTCATCGCCTACCTGCCGTCGTCGCAGGGGAAGGACGTGCAGGAAGGCATGACGGTGCAGGTCTCGCCGACCACGGCGCCGCGCGAGGAGTACGGCTTCCTGACGGGCGCGGTCAGCTTCGTCTCCGACTTCCCGGCGACGCCGGACGGCATGCTGCGCGTGCTCGGCAACCCCACGCTGGTGCAGGGACTCGCGGCGGGCGGGCCGCCGTTCGCCGCCTACATCGACCTCGACACGGACCCGGCGTCGGTCAGCGGGTACCACTGGTCGTCCTTCAAGGGCAACGAGGTGCCGGTCAACAGCGGCATGATGTGCGTCGTGAGCATCACCGTGCGCGAGCGGCGCCCGATCGAGATGGTCATCCCCATGCTGCAGCAGGCGCTCGGGCTCTAGGCCGATGCCGACCCCCACAGACGCGTCCACGTCCCGCGCCCCCGCGCCCGGCAGGCGCGTCCGGACGCCGACCATCCTCCAGATGGAGGCGGTGGAGTGCGGCGCGGCGGCGCTCGCGATCGTCCTCGCGCACCACGGCCGCTTCGTGCCCCTCGAGGAACTCCGCGTCGCGTGCGGCGTCTCGCGCGATGGCAGCAAGGCGAGCAACGTGCTGAAGGCCGCGCGCAAGTACGGCATGGTGGCCAAGGGGTTTCGCAAGGAGCCCGCGGACCTGCGCGCCGTCAACCTGCCGATGATCGTCTTCTGGAACTTCAACCACTTCCTCGTGGTCGAGGGCTTCCGGAAGGACAAGGTCTACCTGAACGACCCGGCGAGCGGTCCCCGCGTCGTCACGACGGCGGAGTTCGACGAGGCGTTCACGGGCGTGGTCCTCACGTTCGAACCCGGCCCCGACTTCACGACGGGCGGCCAGCGGCCCGGCATCCTGCCCGCGCTTCGCCAGCGGCTCGCGGGCTCCGAGATGGCCGCCGTGTTCGCCATCATCACCGGGCTGTTCCTCGTGATTCCCGGGCTGGTGATCCCCGTCTTCACCCGCGTCTTCGTCGACGACGTCCTGATTGGGGGCCTGCGGGACTGGCTGATGCCGCTCATCGTCGGCATGACGCTCGCCGCGGTGCTGCGCGCCCTCCTGACGGCGCTCCAGGAGCGGAGCCTGCTGCGGCTCGAGACGAAGCTCGCGCTGGCGACGTCCAGCCGGTTCCTCTGGCACGTGCTGCGGCTCCCGATGGAGTTCTACAGCCAGCGCTTCCCAGGGGAGATCGGATCGCGCGTCCAGATCAACGACCGCGTGGCCGGCCTGCTGTCCGGGCAGCTCGCGTCGACCGCCATCAGCCTCGTGACCATCGTCTTCTATGCCGGCGTGATGTTCGCCTACGACGCGGTGCTGACGGTGATCGGCGTGGCGTTCGCGGTGGTCAACGTCCTGGCGCTGCGCTACGTGTCCCGGAGGCGTGTCGACGAGAGCCAGAAGCTGCTGCGCGCTCGGGGACAGGTCATCGGGGTCTCGATGGGCGGGCTCCAGATGATGGAGGACCTGAAGGCGACCGGGTCGGAGTCCGACTTCTTCGCCCAGTGGGCGGGCCGGTACGCCTCGTCGACCAACGCCGAGCAGGCGCTCGGCGTCTACTCCGCGTACCTGATGTCGGTGCCGCCGCTGCTCGACACGCTCAACACCGCCGCCATCCTCGCCGTCGGCGGCCTCCGCGTCATGGAGGGGCACCTGAGCGTCGGCATGCTCGTGGCGTTCCAGAGCCTGATGGCGAGCTTCACCGGCCCCGTGAACCAGCTCGTCAACCTCGGCGGCACGCTGCAGGAAGTCCAGGGCGACATGGCGCGCCTCGACGATGTGCTGCGCTACGAGGTCGACCCGCTGGTCGCCGACGCCGGCGGCAGCGAGACGGGCGCGGTGGTGCGCCTGGTGGGGCAGGTGGAGCTGCGGAACGTGACCTTCGGCTACAGCCGGCTGGAACCACCGCTCATCAAGGACTTCAACCTGGTGGTCCCGCCCGGGGCCCGCGTCGCGCTCGTGGGCGCGTCCGGGAGCGGCAAGTCCACGATCTCGAAGCTGATCTCGGGGCTCTACGAGCCGTGGGAAGGCGAGGTGCTGTTCGACGGCACGCCCCGCCGCGAGACCAGCCGCGCCGTGCTCAACAACTCCGTCGGGTTCGTCGACCAGGACATCTTCATGTTCGGCGGCACGGTTCGCGACAACCTGACCCTGTGGGACACGACGGTCGCCGAGACGAGCGTGGTCCTCGCGGGCCGCGACGCGTGCATCCACGACGACATCGTCGTGCGGCGCGACGGGTACGACGCGAGGGTGGAGGAGGACGGCGCCAACTTCAGCGGCGGGCAGCGGCAGCGGATGGAGATTGCCCGCGCGCTCGCGAACAACCCCACGGTGCTGGTGCTCGACGAGGCGACGAGCGCCCTCGATGCCACCACCGAGAAGGCGATCGACGACCACCTCCGGCGCCGCGGGTGCACGTGCCTGATTGTCGCGCACCGGCTGAGCACCATCCGCGACGCCGACCAGATCCTGGTCATGGAGCGGGGCGTCGTGGTCGAGCGGGGCACCCACGAGGAGCTGAAGGACGCCGGCGGCCCGTACGCCAGGCTGATCGCGGGCTGAGACGACCATGCCCACCGCAGAGGACTGCATCGCACTGTTCGAGGCCGAGGGGGTCGACCACGCCGTCGGCGGGAACACGCCCGTGCTGCTGTCGGAGCCCGACACCGTCTGGTTCATCCGGTCCGGGCGCGTCGAGGTGTTCTCGATCGCCGTCGAGGACGGCGCGCCCGTGGGCGCGCGGCACCACTTCTTCACGGCAGGGGCGGGCGACGCCCTCTTCGGCATCGATCTCGCGACCCACGGCGAGGGACAGGGGTTGCTGGCCGTCGGGATGATCGGCACCCACCTGCTGCGCCTGCCCGGCGCCCGGCTGCGCGAGCACCTCGGCGACCCGGCGTTCGCGGCGAGTTTCGCGCCGCTCGTGGATCGCTGGGTCCTGGGCCTGTCGGCGGGCGTCGCCAGGACGATCGTGCCCCACCCCCGCGCCGACGTGCAGATCGACGCCGGTGAGGAGGTGACGCTGCAGGACGGCCAGCTCGTGCGGGCGCGGAAGGGCGTGGCCTGGGTCAGCCACCGCGAGGGCGCCTCGCTCTTCATCGGCATGGAGGACCTCGTCGACCTGCCCGCGCACGCGCTCGTCCCCGTCACGACGAGCACGTGGTTGCAGGCCGCAGGGCCGCTCCACCTCACGAGCGTCGACGCGGCGCGGGCCATCGCCTCCGAGGGCGGGTGGGTGGGACTCGACGTCTTCTACGGGACGCTGTTCCGCTGCGAGTTCTTCAACACCCGCCTCGCGGCGGCCGACGAGCTGAATCGCCTGCGCGAGAAGGCCGCCCGCGACGCGCGCCTCCGCCAGGCGGCGCTCGGCGGGCTGGTCGAGGTGCTGTCCGGCCGGCCCTCGGGCCACCCCGACACCGGCATCGACGACCCCCTCCTGGCGGCCGCCACCGCCGTGGGGGCGGCGCTCCGCACCGTGATGAAGGCGCCGCCCAAGGGGCGGGAGGACGAGAAGGCGGACCCGCTCGAGGCGATCATGCGCGCCTCCCGCGTGCGTGGCCGCGAGGTCGTCCTCAAGGGCGACTGGTGGGCGCACGAGACCTGGCCGCTCCTGGCCTTCATCGAGGACGGCATGCGGCCCGTCGCCGTCCTGCCGGGCCGCCGCGGCTTCGACGTGCTCGATCCGGCCACGGGCACCCGCGTCGCGCTGACCCCGGCGCTGGCGGCCACGCTGGCCCCACGCGCCCACACCTTCTACCGTTCCTTCCCCGACCGGCCGCTCTCTCCGCTCGACCTGCTGCGGTTCGGCGCCGCCGGCGCCGGCTGGGACGTGGCGCGCCCCCTGCTGGCGGGCCTGATCGGTGGCCTGCTCGCGATGGTGCCGCCGTACTTCACCGGCCTGCTGGTGGACACGGTCATCCCGGAAGCCGCGCGGAACCAGCTCGTGCAGATCGCGCTCATCCTCGGCATCGTCGGGATCACCACGACGAGCCTGGACGTCGTCCGGAGCCTCAGCGTGCTGCGCCTCGAGACCCGGATGAGCGGCACCGTGCAGCCGGCGATGTGGGACCGCCTGCTCGGGCTGCCCGTCGCCTTCTTCCGCCGCTTCGCCGCCGGAGACCTGTCGCAGCGCGTGATGGCCGTCGACACGATCCGCAGCGTGCTGTCCGGCGCCGCGACGTCGGCCGTGATGACGGGCTTGTTCTCGGTCTTTCTCGGCGCGCAGATGTTCTACTACTCCTGGCAGCTCGGGCTGCTGGGCCTCGGGCTGGTGCTCGTGGCCATGGCGGCCACGACGCTGGCGGGCTACCTGAAGCTGAGCCGGCAGCGCGATGTCATGGAGATCGAGGGACGTCTCTCGGCCCTCGTGCTGCAGCTGCTCACCGGCATCTCGAAACTTCGGGTCACGGGGTCGGAGGGACGGGCCTTCGCCGAATGGGCGCGGGACTTCGCCGCCAAGAAGACGCTCGCGCTCCGCGCGGGCCGGATCGAGAACCGGCTGGCGATCTTCGGTGCCGTCTTCCCCGTGCTGTCGTCGATCCTGATCTTCTACCTGCTGATCGACTACGTCATGGGGCCGGACACGACCGTCACGGCCGGCACGTTCATCGCCTTCAACGCGGCCTTCGGGTCCTTCCTCGGCCAGATGCTGCAGCTCAGCTCCACCGCGATGTCACTCCTGATCGTCGTGCCGCTCCACGAGCGATCCCGGCCCATCCTCGACGCGCTGCCGGAGGTCGACGACGACAAGGCCGACCCCGGCGACCTGACGGGCCGCATCGACGTGGACCACCTGAGCTTCCGCTACACGGAGGACGGGCCGCTGGTGCTCGATGACGTGTCGCTCCAGATCGCCGCCGGGGACTACGTGGCGATCGTCGGGCCCTCGGGTTCGGGCAAGTCCACGCTCCTGCGCCTGCTGCTCGGCCTCGACGTGCCGGGGAGCGGGTCGATCTACTACGACGGCCGCGACCTGTCGCAGCTGAACGTGGCCCTGCTGCGCAAGCGCATGGGCGTCGTCATGCAGACCGGGAAGATTCGCGCCGGCTCGATCTTCGACAATGTCGTGGGGTCGGCGCCGCTGACGCTCGACGACGCCTGGGAGGCGGCGCGCATGGCGGGCTTCGACGCCGACGTCCGGGAGATGCCCATGGGCATGCAGACGGTGCTCCAGCAGGGCGGCCTCACCCTGTCGGGCGGGCAGCGCCAGCGGCTGATGATCGCGCGCGCGATCGTCAACCGCCCGCGCATCCTCGTGTTCGACGAGGCGACGAGCGCCCTCGACAACCACACCCAGGCGATCGTCGCCGAGAGCCTGCAGGTGCTGCACGCCACCCGGATCGCCGTCGCCCACAGGCTCAGCACGATTCGCGGCGCCGACCGCATCTACGTCATGGACCGCGGCCGCATCGTCCAGGCCGGCTCCTTCGAGGAGTTGAGCAGCCAGCCGGGCCTGTTCGCCGACCTCATCCGGAGACAGGTGGCCTGATGACCGAGCCCGTCACGGTGCTGACCCTCCGCAACGACCTGAGCGAGCTGCCGCGCATCACCGATGCGGTCGAGGCGCTCGCCGAGCGTCACCAGTTGACCTCGCCCACGGTGATGGCCGTCAACCTGGCCATCGAGGAGGTCTTCACCAACGTCGTCTCCTACGGATTCGACGAGCCGGGCGAGCACACGATCGAACTGGCGCTGGCGGTCAGGGACGGCAGCGTCCTGGCCACCGTGGCGGACGGCGGGCGGCCGCACGACCCCCTGCAGCAGGACGATCCCGACGTGGACGTGCCGCTCGAGGAGCGGAAGATCGGGGGCCTCGGGGTGATGCTCGTGAGAGAATTGATGGACGAAGTGACCTACGCGCGGCGGGACGGTCGGAACGTGCTGTCCATGCGCAAGCGCGTGGTGGCCGAGGGGTAAGAGGCGCCATGCAGATTTCCGAAGCGAAGGTCGACCAGGTGCTGGTGGTCGGCCTCAAGGGCCGGCTCGACGGCACCACGTCGAAGGCGGTCGAGGAGCAGTTGCTCAGGAAGATCGACGGCGGCGAGCGGTGGCTCGTGCTCGACCTGGCCGAGCTCGAGTACATCAGCAGCGTCGGCCTGCGGGTCTTCATGATGGCCGCCAAGCGGCTCAAGGTGGCCCAGGGCAAGGTCGTCGTCTGCGCGCTGACGCCCTCGATCAACCAGGTGTTCGAAATCGCCGGGTTCCTCGGCCTCTTCCCGGCCTTCGAGACCCGGGACCAGGCCGTCGCCTCCCTGCCGTAGCCGCCGTCAGTTCTTCGCCAGCAGCTCGTTCGTGTAGGTGCGCGACAGGTCGAGGGCGCCCGTCACCTTCGGGTTCGACACGGCGAGCACGTCGCGGACCGCGGGCGGCGCGTCGGCGGCCATCACGCCGTCAGGCGACAGCATCCTGATCGTGCCCTCGAGCGCCTCGAGCAGCATCGCCGGGTCCTGGCCCGGATACACGGCCGCGAGGCGGTCGCGGACCTCGGCTGGCGTGTGTGAGAGCGCCCACCGGAGCGAGGCCTGCATGGCGGCGGCCACCCGGCGCGCCGCGTCCTCGTGCGTGCCGAGCCAGTCGGCCGTCGCGTAGAGCACCGAGCCCGGGTAGGCGGACACGCCGAACGTCTCGCGGATGCCCTCGGCGGTGCGCGTGTCGGCGAGGATCGCGAGGTCCGGCTTCGCGGCGAGGAGCGGGATGAGCACGAGGTCGCCGATCACGCCGGCATCCACCGCCCCGCGCGTCATCGCCGCCACCGACGTGGCGCCCGTCCCGATGCTGTAGATGCTCACGTCGTCCTGCGCCATGCCGTGGGTGGACAGCAGGTAGTTCAACAGGAGGTGGCCGGACGACCCGGGGGCCGCGACACCGACGATGCCCCCCTTGAGATCCTCCATCCGCGCGACCGTGCGAGCGCTGCCGGGCGCGGCCGTCGCGACGAATCCGAGGTATCGCGTCAGCACCACGAACGAGCGGACGTCGCGGCCCTTGGCGGCGATCTGGATTGTCTGGTCGTAGAAGCCAGCCGCCACGTCCGCGCTGCCGCCGAGGAGCGCCTGCATGCCCCGGGCGCTGCCCGACAGGTTGTCGATCGTCACGGACACGCCGGCCTGGTCGAACAGCCCGAGTTCCTGCGCGAGGTACACCGGGAAAAAGCGCAGCGCGCTCTGGCCGCCGACGGCGATGCGGACCGCGGGAGGCGCGCCGGGGCCGCCGGCGCCGCCGCACGCGGCCACCGGGGCGGCCAGCAGGACCAGGATCAGGAACAGCCGTCTCATGCGCCGAACTCCACGTCGCGAAGGGCCCCGGGCTTCCAGCGGAGGAGACGGCGCTCGAGGCGGTGAATGCCCTGGGCCACGAGCAGCACGACCACGCTCAGGACCGTCATGCCGGCGAACACGCCGGCGGTGTCGAATGTGCCCTCGGCCTGCGCGATGAGGTACCCGACCCCGCCGGAGGCGCCGAGGTACTCTCCCACGACCGCGCCGATGATGGCGAACCCGACGCTGATGTGCAGGCTCGAGAAGATCCACCCGAGCGCGCTCGGGACCAGGACGTGCCGCACGAGCTGCCGCTCGCTCGCGCCGAGCATCCGCGCGTTGTCGATGACCACGGGGTCCACCTCGCGCACGCCCTGGAACGTGTTGTAGAACACCACGAAAAAGACGAGCGTGAACCCCAGCGCCACCTTGGACCAGATGCCGAGGCCGAACCACAGCAGGAAGATCGGGGCGAGCACCACGCGCGGCAGGGCGTTCAGCACGCGGATGTAGGGCTGCAGCACCGCCGACAGCCACGGCAGGCGGGCCAGCGAGAACCCGCACGCGACGCCGAGCGTGGCGCCGGAGGCAAAGGCCAGCGCGGCCTCGGCGACCGTGATGCCGAGGTGGCGCCAGATGGTGCCGGCGGCGACCCACTCCGCGACCCGCGCCGCGATGGCGCTCGGCATCGAGAAGAAGAACGGGTCCAGGACGCCCGCCTGCGCCAGCCCCTGCCAGGCGGCGAGCGCCGCGAGGCCGACACCCACCTGCGCGGCCAGCACGCGGCGCCGCACGTCAGGCCCCACGCTCGTAGCTCTGCAGGACCTCGCCGCGCAGGTCCTGCCAGATGGTGCGGTAGATCTCGATGAAGCGCCCGTCGGTCCGGATGTCGATGAGGTCGCGGGGACGTGGCAGGTCGACGGCGTGGCGGCCGACGACACGGGCGCCGGGCCCGGCGGACAGGACGAGGACCTCGTCTGACAGCGCGATCGCCTCCTCGAGGTCGTGGGTCACGAACAGCACGGTGGTGGGGGACTCGGCCCAGAGCGCGAGCAGCTCGCCCTCCATCCGCTGGCGCGTGTGGATGTCGAGCGCGCTGAAGGGCTCGTCCATGAGCAGGATGTCCGGATTCGCGATCCAGTGCTGCGCCATCGCCACGCGCTTGCGCATCCCGCCGCTCAACTGGTGGGGGTAGTGGTCGGCGAAGCCGCCGAGGCCGACCCGCGCCAGCCAGTGGCGGGCCGCCGCCTCGACCTCGTCCCGCGCGCGGCCCCGCAGCAGGGGCCCGAGCCGCACGTTGTCGAGGACCGTCTTCCACGGGAGCAGCGCGTCCTGCTGGAACATGTACCCGGCCCGTCGGTTCAGGCCGGCCAGGGGAACACCGAAGACCTCCACGCCGCCGCTCGACGGGGCGGTGAGGCCTGCCGCCAGGTTCAGCACCGTGGACTTGCCGCAGCCGCTCGGCCCGACGAGGCTCACGAACCGGCTCGCCCCCACCTGGAACGAGACCTCGTCGATCGCGGTGTAGCGGCCCCCGGCCGGCGCGGGAAAGCGCTTGGTGACGTGGCTGAACGCGAGGGCTGGCGCGGGGGCGGATGCCATGGGGTGCGAACCGTCGAACGGGCCGACGAGGCAGTCTACCGCGACTGCCCGGCCCGCTAGCGCTTCGGGATGACGTTCCGCGACCCCTCCGCCCCGACGTAGACCGACAGGATCCGGAGCGTGCCCGTGCCCGTGTTCGTGCCGGCGTGATCCACGCGCATCGCCTCGGCGAAGCTCTCGCCGGCCGTGTAGGTCTTCGTGCCGTGGTCCCCGTAGTCCACCGTCAGCTCGCCCTCGAGGATGTAGGCGATCATGGGCACGCCGTGCTGGTGGGTGATGGTCGTCTCGCCCGGCGCCAGCGTCACGATGGTGGTGGTCACGACCGCCTTGCCGGTGGCGGGATATACGAGGTCCTCGCCGACGACCGTCTGGCTCGTCTGCAGGAGCGGGCCCGCGGGCGCGCCTTGCGCGAGGCACGGCGCGGCCGTGGCACCGAGGACGAGCGAGGCCGACAGGGCGATCAGGGCGCGGGTCATGCGCGGGTCCTCCTCAGGTTCGTGCGAGCGGCTCGAAGGTCGCCGTGAAGTGCCGCAGCACCGGCGGCGCGTTCGTCATGCGGTAGCCGCCGAGTTCCTGCCGGCGCTGGCCGACGGCGGCGGCGACCTCGGCGACATAGTCGATGTGCGACTGCGTGTAGACGCGGCGGGGGATGGCCAGCCGGACCAGGTCCATCGCGGCCGGTGTCTCGGTGCCGTCCGGGTGCTGGCCGAACATCACGGTGCCGATCTCGACGCCGCGGACGCCGCCTTCGAGGTACAGCGCATTGGCCACGGCGATGCCCGGGTACTGGAGCGGGGGCACGTCCGGCAGCAGCGCGCGGGCGTCGATGTAGACGGCGTGTCCGCCGGGCGGCTGGATGATGGGCACCCCGGCGGCGGCGAGCTTCTCGCCGAGGTAGGCCGTCGAGCGGATGCGGTAGTGGAGGTACGGTTCCTCCACGACCTCCTCGAGTCCCCGCGCGATGGCCTCGAGGTCGTAGCCCGCCAGCCCGCCGTAGGTAGGGAACCCTTCGGTCAGGATCAGCAGGTTCCGCGCGGCGCTCGCCCAGGCGTCGTCGTTCATCGCGAGGAAGCCGCCGATGTTCGCCAGGCCGTCCTTCTTGGCCGACATGGTGCAGCCGTCGGCCAGCGAGAACATCTCCTGCGCGATGGCCTTCGGCGTGCGGCCCTCCTGCCCGGCCTCGCGCGTCTTGATGAACCACGCGTTCTCGGCGAAACGGCAGGCGTCGAGGAAGAGCGGCTTGCCGTACTTGTCGCAGAGCGCCCGCACGCCCCGGAGGTTCTCGAGCGAGACGGGCTGGCCGCCGCCGGAGTTGTTGGTGACGGTCACCATGACGAGCGGGACCCGGTCGCCGCGCTCGTCGAGCAGCCGGTCGAGCGCCTCGAGGTCGACGTTGCCCTTGAACGGGTGGACGAGCGAGGGCACCCGGCCCTCCGGGATCACCAGGTCCACCGCCTCGGCATCCTCGGTCTCGACGTTCGCGCGCGTCGTGTCGAAGTGGGTGTTGTTCGGCACGATCGCCCCGGGCGTGAGCGTCGTGTGGAACAGGATGCGCTCGGCCGCGCGGCCCTGGTGGGTGGGGATGATGTGGCGGAACCCCGTGAGGTCCGCGACGACGTCCCGGAAGCGGTAGAACGACCGGCTGCCGGCGTACGACTCGTCGCCCTGCATCAGGGCGCCCCACTGGGCCGACGACATCGCCCCGGTGCCCGAGTCGGTCAGCAGGTCGATGAGGACGTCCTCCGCATGCAGCAGGAAGACGTTGTGGCCCGCGGCCGCGAGGCACGCCTCGCGCTCCTCGCGCGTCGTGAAGCGGATGGCCTCGACGGACTTGATCCGGAAGGGCTCGATGATGGTGTGGGGGTGCATGTCGCCTCGCGTTGCAGCGTCTCATCCCACGATACTCCAGCGTGGCCATCCTGGTGCGCCCGTCCACCGGTGGTAATCTGGCGTCTCGATGGCCGTGCCAGGGTGACCAGGTGACCGACCTCGCGCGCGCACGCGTGATCTTCGACCGGCAGGGCGACGCCCGCTGGCGCCTGGCGGCGTCGCTCGCGCGCGACAGGGTGGCGCGTCTGCGGCGGCTCAAGCGGGCCGTCGTCTCGGCGCGACAGGACCTGCGCGCGGCGCTCCGCGCCGACCTCGGTCGCGCCGCGGCGGAGGCCGACCTCACCGAGATCGACACCGTCGTCGACGAGATCAACTTCGTCGCGCGCTTCCTGACCGGCTGGATGCGGCCGGAACCGGTGGCGGGACATCCGCTGCTGCGCGGACGCGCCGAGATCCGGCACCACGCCCGCGGGCGCGTCCTCGTCCTGGCGCCCTGGAACTATCCCGTCTACCTGAGCCTGATGCCGCTCGTGTCGGCGATGGCCGCCGGCAACACGGTGATCCTCAAGCCGTCGGAACGGGCGCCGCGAACGGCCGCGGCGCTGGCGTGCCTCGTCGGAGAGGCCGCGCTGCCCGAGGAGGCGGCGGTCGTGACCGGTGGTGTCGATGTGGCGGCGGCGCTGCTCGACCTGCCCTTCGACCACATCTTCTTCACGGGCAGCCAGGCGGTGGGGCGCATCGTCGCGGGCGCCGCGGCGCGCCACGCCGCGTCGGTGACGCTCGAACTCGGCGGCAAGAGCCCGGTGATCGTCGATGCCACCGCCGACCTCGCGCGGGCGGCCCGGCGCATCATGTGGGCGAAGCTCGTGAACGCCGGCCAGACCTGCGTGTCGCCCGACTACGTGCTCGTGGGCCGCGACCGCGCGCCGGCGCTGGCCGCCGCGCTCGTCGCCGCGGCCGAGGGCCTGTACGGTCCAGCCGGCGGCTGGCCCGGGCATGCCGACTTCGCGCGGATCGTGGACGACCGCGCGTTCGACCGCCTGCAGGCGATGCTCGACGACGCGGTGAGCCGGGGCGCGCGCGTCGAGTGCGGCGGCGACACCGATCGTGGCGCGCGTTACGTCGCGCCGACGGTGCTGACCAACGTCGATCCGGGTGCCCGCCTCATGCGGGAGGAGATCTTCGGGCCGATCCTCCCGGTGGTGCCGTTCGACCGGGAAGACGAGGCGGTCGCGACCGCCCGGGGGCACGGGACGCCGCTGGCGCTCTACGTGTTCGGTTCGGACGAACGGGCCGACTGGTGGCTCGGCGCCGTGCCGTCGGGCGGCGCCGCCGTGAACCACGCGCTCGTGCACCTGGCCAACAGCCGGCTGCCGTTCGGCGGGCAGGGCGCCAGCGGGACGGGACGCTATCATGGACGGCACGGCTTCCTCGAGCTGTCGCACGAACGCGGCGTGGTCCGCTACGGGCGATGGGCCGTGCCCGACGCGCTCACGCCGCCCTACGACCGGTGGTGGTCGCGGGTCGCGCGCGGGGTGATTCGGGTGTTCGGATGATCGCGATGCACAGGCGGATGGTGTGGGCCGCGACCCTTGCGGCCCTGCTGACGAGCGTGCCCCTGACGGCGCGGCAGGCGTGGCTCGCCGACGTGCGGGCCGTCGTGCTCGGCGCGCTCCCGTTCCCGGCCGCGGCCGGCCTCGGCCGCGCGGCCGATGGCAACACCGTCACCGAGTGGGTGGTCAATCCACCGGAGGGGGCCGCTCCCGGCGCGCCCATCGAGGTGGTCAGGAACCGCCTCAACCCGATCAACCAGCAGAAGGCCGCCGTGCATGACGAGGAAGCGACGGCGCTCCAGGACTCGCTGCGCGTGGAGATCCGGCAGGCCGACCCGCGCGGGCTCGAGCAGATCGACATGCTCGAGGCGCGGTGGCAGGCCGACAGCCGGCTCCGCGTGACGTTCGAGGTCGCTCAGGCCGCCCCCTACGTCGTCGACAGCGCCGCGAGTCCCTTCGTCACGCCGGTGCCTGGCGTCGAGGCGGTGATCGTGGCGGTGCGCGGCAACGTGTACGGGTACGAGGCCACGGCCGGCGCGCGCCGCCAGCAGAAATGGCGCGAGGCCGAGGCCCGCGTGTTCGTCGGCCCCGTGACGGCGCCCACCGTTGCGAGGCGCCCCGGCTTCGACATCTATGACGTCTCGACCGCGAGCGATGCACCCGTGCTCGTCGTCCACCTGGCGGGCAACGAGGACCTGATCACGCAGGTGATCGACGCGACCGACTGGTCGAAGGTCGCGGCGCTGGCGCGCTAGCCGCGGACGCGCGCGTCACTCGTCCCGGATCGCCGCGGCCGGGTCGACCCGCAGCGCCGCGAGCGCCGGCGGCCAGGTCGCCACGATCGTGACGCCGAGCAGGACCAGGGCCATCCCGGCGAAGGTCAGCGGGTCGGTCGCGGTCACGCCCGTCAACAGGCTTCCGAGCGCGCGCGTCGCGGCGAAGGCCCCGGCGAGCCCCAGCACCACGCCGATGGCGGTCAGCGTGAGGCCCCGGCGCATGACCGACCCGATGACCTCGGCGCGCGACGCGCCAAGCGCCACGCGGATCCCGATCTCGCGCCAGCGCTGGCGCACGCCGTAGGCGAGCACACCGTGCAGCCCGAGGGCTGCCAGCAGCAGCGCGGCCAGCGCGAAGGCGCCGACGACGATTGCGCCGAAGCGCTGGGGCGCGAGGCTCCCGGCGACGGAGACCCCGAGCGTCTGCGGGGGCGTGAGCGCCAGGCGCGGGTCGATGCCGCGCAGCGCGTCGCGGAGCAGTCCTCCCGCTGCGGCACCCGCCCCCGCCGTCGCGACGACGACCGACGGGTTCCGGAACTGGCCGATGACGTTCTCCCCCAGGCTCCGGTCCTCGACCTGCGCGATTGGCGTGTAGGCATGCGGCTGCGCCGGCTGTCCGAGGCCGAGGGCGTGGGTGTCGCCGACGACCCCGACGACCTGCATCCACGGCGACTCCTCGCTCCAGCGCGCGCGCCGCCCGACGGGGTCCTCACTCGGCCAGAAGCGGGCGGCCGCGGTCTCGTTGATGACCATCACCGGGAGGCTGCCGAGCCGGTCGGTCGCGGCGAACATGCGGCCGCGGACGAGCGGCACGCCGATCGCCTCGAGGTAGCCGTCGGTGATCCACGACTGCACGATGACCGGGGCGCCGGTGGCGCCGATGTCGTAGCCCTCGGGCATCAACGACCGCCGCTCGCCTGGCGCCATCGGCTGGTCCATCGAGGCGCCGGCGTCGACGACCCCTGGCAGCGCCCGCGCGCGCGCGACCGCCTCGTCGTAGAAGCGCCGGACGTCCGGGCCGTTGCCGTACCCGCCGGCCGGCAGGTAGGTGGTGACGATGAGCGCCTGCTCCGTCTCGAATCCGGGGTCGGTGGAGACCAGCGCGTAGAGGCTCCGGCCGAGCAGGCCGGCGACGACGAGCAGCAGCATGGCGAGGGCGCACTGGAGGACGACCAGGGTGTTCCGCACGCGTCCGCCACCGCCCGTGGAGCCGCGTGACTGCTCGGCGAGCGCCGTGCGCGCGTCACTCCGCGCCGCCTGCAGCCCCGGCGCGATGCCGAAGACGAGGGCCGTCAGGGCGGTGATCGCCACCGCGAACGCCAGGACCCGCCCGTCCACCGCCAGCGCATCGACCCGCGGCGTCGCGGCCGGGAGCACTGCCGGCGCCGCCGCCACCAGGGCCCAGGCCAGGGCGAGGCCGAGCGCGCCGCCGATGGCGGCGATGACGAGGCTCTCAGCGAGCAACTGCCGGACGAGCCGGCCCGCCCCCGCGCCGATCGCCGACCGCACGGCCAGTTCCCGCCGCCGGCCGGCCGCCAGCGTGAGCATCAGGTTGCCGACGTTGGCCGACCCGGCCAGCACGAGCAGCAGCACCGCCGCCATGATGACCAGCAGCAGCGGCCGCGACAGCGCGGAGACCTCCTCGGCGAGCGGCGTGGCGGTGACGCCGAGGGTGACGTTGCCGAGGGCCGCCAGCAGCTCCGGCGAGTAGTTCGCCATGATGCGGCCCGCGAGCACCGTGGCCTCGGCCCGGGCCTCGGACAGCGACACCCCGTCCTTGAGCCGGGCCACCACGCTGTTGTTGAACATGCCGCCGCGCGCGGCGAGTTCCTCCGGCGTGAAGGCGATCGGGACGAACAGCGCCGCGGGCGTGCCGTTGAACCGCTGGCCGGTCAACGGAAACGCCGCCGCGGGCGGCAGGACGCCGATGATCGTGTACGGCATGCGGTCGAGCAGGACCGTCTGTCCCACGACGGCGGGATCGCTGCCGAAGCGGCGGGACCACAGCGCGTGGCTCAGGACGGCCACGTCGTTCCCCGGGGCGTCCTCGTCCGCCCGGAAGACGCGGCCGTGCAGCGGCCGGACGCCCAGCACGTCGAAGAGCGACGCCGACGCCTTCGCGATCGAGATGCGCTCGCTCGACTGGTCGCCCGCCAGCTCCACGCGCGCGTTGCGGTACGCGGCGATCGTGCTGAAGGAGGTCTGCGCCGCCCGGTAGTCCACAAGGTCCGGCGGCGAGAAGGGGATCTGGTCGAAGCCGATCTCCGGCGCGGCCTCGGACAGGTCCATCAGCTGGCCGGGCTCGCTGAACGGCAGCGGCTTCAGCAGCACCGCGCTGACCAGGCTGAAGATCGCCGTCGTCGCGCCGATCGTCACCGCCAGCGTGAGGATGGTGGTCGCGGCGAAGGCCTTGTGGCGCGCCAGCAGGCGCAGGCCGTAGCGCACGTCGTGCCACAGCGCCGCGGTCATCGCCCCGGCGCGCCCCTGGCTCGCCGGTTCGGCCAGGAGCGGTGCGGCGATGACACGCGCGGCGCGCGCGGCTTTCGACCGCTCCGCCTCCGCGATGTCGCGGGCCAGCACGGACCAGTCCGCGACCGTGCCTTTCGCGCGGTGTTCCGCCTCGGCGTCCGTCAGGCCCTCTCCGACCGCGTCCTCGTAGGTCTGCTCGAACTGCTGCGCGAGTTCCTCGACGATGTCCGCCTCGCGGGCGGGGTCGAGGCCGGTCGGGGGCAGGTGCCGGCGGACGTAGGCGGGCCAGTCCATGGCGGGCTCCTCAGGCAGGCGTGATCTGCGCGATCCGGTTGATGGCGTCCACGAACGTCCGCCAGCCGCGGCGCTGCGCGTCGAGTTCCACGCGGCCCTCCGGCGTCAGGCGGTAGTAGCGCCGGCGCCGCTGCCCGGCCTTCTCGACCCAGCGCCCCTCGATCCAGCCCTTGCGCTCCAGGCGGTAGAGCAGGGGATAGAGCGACGCGACGTGGAACTGGAGGAAGCCGCCCGAGCGGTCGCCGATGAGGCGGGCGATCTCGTAGCCGTGCCGGGCCTCTTCCTCGAGCAGCGCGAGGACGACGAGGTCGGCGCTGCCCTTCTTGAGTTCGCGGTCGTCGAAGGCTGGCATGGTCATATGTGGCGTAACCATATATACGAGACGAGCCGGAGGCGCAACGGGTTCCATCCCGGCGTTGGCGGCGGCATTCGAAGAAGGCTGTCGAATCGGACCGAACGATCGCGGCGGTCGCCTCGTCCAACTCTGGTAGAGGGATAAGGAAAATGTTTCGAATCTATGACTGGAACTTCTCTGGCACCGCGGATCTGGCGACGGCGGCCCTGCTGCTGGCGACCCTGATGGTCGTGGTCCTCGTCTGAGCGGCCCGCACAAAGAAAAGGGGTCAGACACCTTCTCCCGGTCACACCGGACCGGGAAAAGGGGTCTGACCCCTTTTTCGTGCCTCCGCGGCGCGCTAGCTCTTGTCCTGCTCCGCGAGGTAGCTCCGGCGGGCGCGGGCGGTCATGCCGGGCTTGTTCACCTTGACCTCGAGCTTGTGCACCTTCCCGTCGAGGTTCTCGGGGGCGAAGCCGAGCAGGTACTGGCTGCGAAGCTCCTGGGCGACGCGGGTGAAGGTCGACGACAACGCGTCGCTCTCCTTGAGCTCGAAGTAGCCGCCGCCGGTCTCGTCCGCGATCTTCCGCAGGTCCCGGGTCGGCCGCGTCCGCTGCATGCGCGCCCCGTTGAAGTACTCCGACTCGAGCCCGATGGAGTAGACCATCACCTCTTCGTCGCGGGCCCGCTCGAGCACGGTCTTGAAGCCGATGCGGCTCGACGTGTCCTCGCCGTCGCTGAAGAGGAGGATCACCTTGCGGCCCTCGACCCCTTCGAGCGCGTCGAGGCTGGTGGCGACGGCGTCGTTCAGGCGCGTCGGGTTGCCGAACTGCAGGTCGTCGAGGTCGGCGATGAGGGCATCGCGGTCGTTGGTGAACGTGCCGCTCAGCTGGATCTTGTCGTTGAATGCCCCCACCTGCGCCTTGTCCACGGGCAGGAGCCGCAGGAGGAACTGCTCGGCGGCCTGGTTGAGGCGCTCGAGGTTCGCCGTCATGCTCGCGCTGGTGTCGAGCATGACGACGGCGGTGAAGGGCTGGGATTCGTTCGAGAAGAGCGAGATCTCGACGGGCTTGCCGTTGTCCTCGATGGTGAAGTCGTCGGCCTCGAGGTTCGGGACGAGCCGGCCGCCCTGGTCCACGACGGTCGCGTAGACGGGCACGGTCCGGGTCGAGGCGCGGAACAGGGGCTGGTCCTGGGCCCCGCCCGCCGCCACCATCGTCACGCCGAGGACCGCCGTCAGCCCCAGCACCACCGCCAGATTGCCTCTTCGCATGCCGTCCACCCCAGCAACTCCCGTTCCCGCGGCCACCCGCGCCGCGGCGTGCGTTTCCTCAACCCGAGCATACCCCGGGCGTCCACCTCCTTGGACGCCGGTGCACTACCATGGGGTCGGCCGCCCGCGCCGGGCCGCGGCCCCGGACGACCGCCACCCTTCCAGCCGAACCATGTCCCAAGCCGGGCTGTGCGCCACCTGCCTCCACTGCCGTCTCGTCGAGACGGGCCGCTCCACGTTCTTTCTCTGCCAGCGCGCCTTCACCGACCCCCGCTTCCGGAAGTATCCCGTCGTCCCGGTCCTCGCGTGTCCGGGGTATGAATCGGGTTCGACAGGTTCGTCGGGTTCGACAGGTTCGTCGGGTTCGTCGGGTTCGTCAGGTTCGTCAGGTTCGCCGGGTTCCTGAGGTTCCTGGGGTTTCTCAGGTTCCTGGTCTCCTGGTTCCCGGTCCCGGGAACGTCAATCTGCAATCTTCAATCTGAAATCTGAGATCCGAAGGATTGTGTCATCCTAGGGAAATATGGAGTCCCGCATGCAGCGAGCCGTTCTCACCGTCCTCATCGTCGTCGGCGTCGCGTGTTCGGGCGCCCAGGGCGCGGGGCAGGCCCAGGCGCCGTCGGGCGCCGCGGGTGGCCAGGAAGTCGTCGCCCGCATGGGCGACCGCACGATCACGTTGAAGGACGTGGACGCGAAGTGGCAGGAGCTCGACCCGTCCGAGCAGGCGCGGCTCCAGCAGATGCTCTACCAGAACCGCCGCAACGTCCTCGAGCAGATGATCGGCGAGATGCTCATCGAGCAGGCGGCGAAGGCCGCCGGCGTGCCCACCGAGCAGTACCTCAAGGCCGAGATCGACAAGCGCGTGCAGCCGGTCACCGAGGCTGACATGCAGCAGTTCTACGAGGAGAACAAGGAGCGGGCGCAGGGCCGCACCTACGAGCAGCTCAAGGACCAGATCGGCGCGTTCCTGACCCAGCAGCAGGGGCAGATTGCCCAGGCGAAGCTGATGGGCGAGCTGCGCGACAAGGCCGATTCGATCACGGTGCTCCTCGACCCGCCTCGCCGCGAGGTCGCCCTCGAAGACCACGATCCGGTGCGCGGCCCGGCCAACGCGCCGGTCACCATCATCGAGTTCTCCGACTTCCAGTGCCCGTTCTGCGGCCGCGTCACGCCGACCATCGAGCGGCTGCGCGAGGCCTACCCCGACAAGATCAAGGTGGTCTTCAAGGACTTCCCGCTGCCGAGCCACCCGCTGGCGCCGAAGGCCGGCGAGGCCGCCCACTGCGCGGGCGACCAGGGCAAGTACTGGGAGATGCACGACCGGCTCTTCGCCAACCAGAACCAGCTCGAGGTGCCCGCGCTCAAGCAGCACGCGGCGGCCATCGGGCTCGACCAGGCGAAGTTCGACGAGTGCCTCGACTCGGGCAAGTTCGGCGACATCATGAACGCCGACATGGAAGAGGGGCAGAAGCTCGGCGTGTCGTCCACGCCCACCCTCTACATCAACGGCCGGCCGGTCGTGGGCGCGCAGCCCTACGAGTACTTCCAGCAGGTCGTCGAGGAAGAGCTCGCCCGGCAGGGCCAGAAGTAATAGCGCCGGCGGTACGTCCCGCCACGAAGCGCACGAAGGACACGAAGCACGGCACGAAGCCGCGCAAAATCAAGGGACCAGGGCTACGCAGCCTTGGTCCCTTTTTCGTGTCCGGTCCTTCGTGCTCTTCGTACTCTTCGTGGCAGGAAGTACCAAGCTACGGCACCAGGACGATCTTTCCCTTGGCGCCGGGCTCGAGGATGAGCACGTGTGCCCTCGCGGCCTCGGCGAGTGGCAGTTCGGTGCCGACGACGGGTGTCAGCCAGCCCCCCTCCAGGCCGCCGCCCAGCCCGCGGTGAATCCGCGCCACCTCCTCGTCCGGCACGTTCCAGAGCGCCATCCCTAGGATCGCCGCCTCCTTGCCCATCGTCTTGCGCGGGTCGATCTCCACGCGCCCGCGATTGCCGACGACGACGATGCGGCCGTTCCTGGCGAGGATGGTGAGGTCGTGGTCGAGGTTCACGTTGGCGAGGTTCTCGAGGATCACGTCCGGGCCCCTGCCGCCGGTGAGCCGCGTGACCTCGTCCAGGTACCCCGCGTCGCGGTGGTTGAGCACGTGATGCGCGCCCTGCGCCGAGACCAGCTCGCGCCCCTCGGGCGTGCTGGCCGTGCCGATCACCGTGAGCCCGAACCCGCGCGCGATCTGCGTGGCGGCCAGGCCGACACCGCCGCTCGCGCCGTGGATGAACAGCGTCTCGCCTGGGCGGATGCCCGCCCGGTTGAAGAGCGCGTGCCACGCGGTGACGTACGGCACGTTGATCGAGGCGCCCTGCGCGAAGCTCAGGCGATCGGGCAGCGGGTGGACCTGGTGCAGGTGGCACACCGCCATCTCCGCGTAGGCGCCGTAGCCGCGCGCGATCGCGGTGCCGCCGATGTAGACGCGGTCGCCGGCCGTCCAGCCGGTGACGCCGTCGCCGACCTGGTCGATCACGCCGGCCGCGTCCGCGCCGGGCGTGTACGGCAGGTCGGGATTCATGGCGTATCCACCGGCGCGCATGTAGGTGTCGAACGGGTTCACGCCGGCGGCGTGGATGCGGACGCGGACCTGGCCGGCACCGGCGACCGGATCCGGCACCTCCGCGATCTCGAGGACCTCGGGCCCTCCGAACTTGCGGGCAAGAATGGCTTTCATGGACGCATTCTAATGGAGTGGCGCGGTCCGGGGCACAACACACGCCGCGAAGGACACGACGGACACGAAGAAGGCTTGGGGTCGTTGGTTGGGCCACAACCTTGCAAACCCAGTCAACGTGGCAGCAAGTATCACCCGTCGACACAGGCACGCCGCTCATTGGATACTCAGCCCGTGGATTGGCTGAACGCGCTCGAGCGGCCCGAGAACGCCCTGGCGGTGCTCACCGCGATGATCACGCCGGCGGTGCTCATCTCGGCCTGCGGCGCGCTCATCTTCTCGACCAGCTCCCGGCTCGGGCGCGTCGTGGACCGCGTGCGCTGGGTGGCCGCGAAGCTCGAGGAGATCACCCGCCATCCCGAGTCCGACGACATGGCGGTCGAGCGGCGCGCGCTCCTCGTCGGGCAACTGCACCGCCAGACCATCCGCGCGCGGCTCATCCAGCGGTCCATGGTGGCGTTCTACTCGGCGCTCGGCGTCTTCGTCACCACCAGCCTTGCCGCCGCCGTGATCGGGGTCGTCGCGCGGCACTATACGTGGGTGGCGGTTGCCCTCGGCCTGCTCGGCGCCCTTTTCATGCTCTACGGCAGCGTCCTGCTCATCGTCGAGTCCGGCTACGCGCTCGGCGCGATCACGAGCGAGATGGACTTCGTCAGGAAGGTGAGCCAGCGCTACGCGGCCGACGACCTTGCCGAGGTCGAGGACGACCGGTCGTCGTCATGGTTCGGCCGCAAGTCGTAGGCCGGCGCTACCCGTCCCTGAGCGCCACCACCGGGTCCGCGCCCGCCGCGCGCCGCGCCGGGATGACCGTCGCGAGCAGCGCCACTGCCGCGAGCGCGGCCGCCACGCCAAGCATGGTTCCCGGGTCCCCGGGCGACACACCGAAGAGCATCGTCCTCATCAGCCGCGTGACGGCGAAGGCCCCCGCCGTGCCGAGGACGAGCGCGGGGGCGGCCAGGGCGATGCCCTGGAGGACGACCTGCCCGACGAGCGAGGCCGGCGTGGCGCCGAGCGCGGCACGCACGCCCATCTCGCGCGTGCGCGAGGCCACCGCGTAGGCGATGACGCCGTAGGCGCCCACGCCCGCCAGCAGCAGCGCGGTCAGCGCGAAGAGGCCGACCAGCAGCGTGTTGAACCGGCGCGGCGCGAGGGCGGCGCCGAGGATTTCGTCGTAGGTCCGCACGCGCGTGATGGGCTGCCCCGGGTCGGCCTCGCGGATGGCCCGGCGCAGCACCGGCGCGAGCGCGGCCGCATCGCCGTCGGTCCACGCCGTGAACGACAGGAACGGCCAGCGCTCGTCGTTCTGCGCCAGCGGGACGTAGAAGGTGGGTTCGGCCTGGCGCTCCACGTCGCGGTACCGCGCGTTGGCCACGACCCCGACGATGGCATGGTGGCGGTCGCCGCCGAAGCGGATCACCTGCCGCAGGGGGTCGCGCCCAGGCAGGTAGCGATCCACGAACGCCTGGTTGACGATGGCGACCGGTGGCGCCGCAGCGCCGTCGGTATCGGCGAACACGCGGCCGCTGAGGAGGGTGACGCCCAGCGCGCGGAAGTAGCCGGTGCTCACGAGCTGGAAGTCCGCGCTGCTGTCGAGACCGGGCGCGGGCTCCGGGTCGCCGTCGATCGACACGCCACGATTCGGTCCGCCGCTCATCGGCGCGGTGAAGGACGCGGCCACCGCGCGCACGCCCGGCGCCGCCGATACCCGCGCGACCACCGCGTCGACGAGGCGGCGCTTCGGACCCGTGTCGACGCGGAAGGACTCGGCCTCACCCGGCAGCGGCTGCAGGTACTTGTCGGCGGCGAGCGACAGGTCCGCGGCCACCCGCCCCTCGGGCGTGAACCCGAGGTCCACGCGGTTGGCGGCGACGAAGCTGGCGAGCAGCAGTCCCGCGCCGACGAGCAGCACCTGCGCGAGCGCCAGCTCGCCCACGGTCATCACCTGCTGCCAGCGCCGGGCGCCGCCGGCACCGACGATGCGCGCCGCGCCGGGCGTGATGAGGCTGCCGCCGCGCGTCGCCCCGATGGCCGGGCCGAGCCCGAAGGCCAGCGCGGTCGCCAGTGTCACGCCCGTCGTGAACGCCAGCACGGTCCCGTCGATCGCGACGTCCGCGAGGCGGGGAAGGCCCGCGGGCGCCAGGGCCACGAGCGCCTCGAGCCCGACGACCGCGAGCAGCAGGCCTGCCACCCCGCCGGGCACCGCCAGCACCAGCGCCTCGGCGACCAGCTGGCGGACGAGTCGCGCGCGGCCCGCGCCGAGCGCGACACGCATCCCCATCTCGGCCTGGCGAGACGCGCCCAGGCCGAGCAGCAGGTTCGCGACGTTCGCGCAGCCGATCACCAGCATCACGACGACCGCCGCCTGCAGCAGCGTCACCAGCGGACGCACGTCGCCCACGGAGGCCTCGTGCAGGGGCACGACGTTCACCCCGAGGCCGCTGTTGGTGTCGGGGTACGCCTCGGCCAGGCGTTGCATCACGCCCGTCAGCTCCGCCTGGGCCGCGGCCCTCGTCGCCCCGGGCGCGAGCCGGCCGATCACGCCGATGAAGTGCGAGTCGCGGACCTCGCGCAGGTCGCCCGGGAAGGGGAAGCTGCGCGGGATGCCGTGGTCGCCGCTCAGCCAGACGTCCGTGTCGCCAAGTGTCGGCAGCGCGAAGCGCGGCGGGAGGACGCCGACGATCGTGTGGGGGCGCCCATCGAGGACGAGCGACTGCCCGATGGCCGAGGGCGAGCCGCCGAACATGCGCTGCCACAGGCCGTCGCCGAGCACCGCCACCGGCGTGGCGTCCGCCTCGTCGTCCGACGGCAGCAGCGTGCGGCCCAGGGGGGCGGTGACGCCGAGGGTCGTGAAGAAGTTGCCGGAGACGCTGGCCGCGCGCAGCCGCTCGGGCTCGCCCCGGCCCGTCAGGTTGGCGCTGAACCCGCCCATCGCCGCCAGCCCCTCGAACGTGCGCGACTCGCGCCGCCAGTCGACGAAGTTGGCGGGCGCCACCGGGCGCGTCGCGGTGTCGGCGAAGGTCTCCCAGACGACGACGAGCCGGTCGGGCTCGGTGACCGGGAGTGGCCGGAGGACGACCGCATTCAGCACCGAGAAGATGGCGGTATTGGCCCCGATGCCGAGCGCGAGGGAGCAGACAGCCGCCACCGCGAGGACCGGATGGCGGGAAAACAGCCGGATGCCGACGCGAAGGTCCCGGAGCATGCCGTATTGGACGGGCGGGGCGGGGGATGGTTGGCATACGATGGGCCACAGATGGCACAGGCCACAGATGGCACAGATGCCACAGATGCCACAGATGCCACAGATGCCACAGATGACACAGATGGCACAGATGGCACAGATGACACAGATGCGCAGATGAACGCAGATGCGCAGGTAGAACACCAGGAACTGAGGAACACGAGGAACTGAGGAATCGGAGGCTCCGTTTCCCGTCCTTCGTGTTCTTCGTGCGCTTCGTGGCTAACTGTCGAAGTCTGGAGATCGTGATGAGCCCTAGGAACATGAGGAACGTCAGGCACGCGAGGAACCTGCTGGCGGGCGCCATGGCAGTCG
>JBFWOG010000012.1:0-42111 GCA_050250645.1 Vicinamibacterales bacterium | reverse complement strand
TTCCCGTCCTTCGTGTTCTTCGTGCGCTTCGTGGCTAACTGTCGAAGTCTGGAGATCGTGATGAGCCCTAGGAACATGAGGAACGTCAGGCACGCGAGGAACCTGCTGGCGGGCGCCATGGCAGTCGCCCTCCTGGCCCTGGCGGCGGCCCCCGCGGCTGCCCAGGCCACCGGCGCCAGCCCGCTCGTCGGGCAGATCGACAAGGTCGTCGACGAGACGATGCCGCAGGTGGTGACCTGGCGGCGCGACTTCCACAAGAACCCCGAGCTCGGCAACCGCGAGTTCCGCACGTCCAAGGTGATCGCCGAGACGCTCGAGCGGCTCGGCTACACGGTGGAGACCGGCGTCGCGCACACCGGGGTCGTCGCCGTGCTCAAGGGCGGCAAGCCGGGGCCCGTCGTCGGCCTGCGGTCCGACATGGACGCGCTGCCGGTGACCGAGCAGGTGGACCTGCCGTTCAAGTCCACCGCCACCACCGAGTGGAACGGCCAGCAGGTCGGCGTGATGCACGCGTGCGGCCACGACAACCACATGGCGATGCTGCTCGGCGCCGCCACGGTGTTCGCCCGCCTGCGCGACCAGCTGCCCGGCACGATCAAGCTCATCTTCCAGCCGGCCGAGGAGGGCCCGCCCGCCGGCGAGGGCATCGGCGGCGCCGAGCTGATGGTCAAGGAAGGCGCCCTCGACAACCCGAAGGTCGACGCGATGTTCGGCCTGCACGTCTTCCCGATGCATGCCGGCGAGATCCAGTACCGATCGGGTCCGCTCATGGCGAGCGTCGACTCGTTCACCCTCACGGTCACCGGCCGCCAGACCCACGGCGCCGTGCCGTGGGCCGGCATCGACCCCATCGTGACGGGCGCCCAGATCGTGATGGGGCTCCAGACGATCGTGTCGCGGTCGGTCAACATCACCGAGGCGCCGGCCGTCGTGACCATCGGGCGCTTCTCGGGCGGCGTGCGGCCGAACATCATTCCCGACAAGGTCGAGATGGAGGGCACCGTCCGCGCGTTCAACGAGGAGGTCCGGAAGGACATCCACGCGCGCATCCGCGCCATCGCGACCAAGTACGCGGAGGCGGCGGGCGCGACGGCGACCGTGGAGTTCGGCCTCGGCTACCCGGTCACGGTGAACGACCCCGGCCTGACGGCCGAGATGGCGCCGACGCTCGAGCGGGTCGCGGGACCGGGGAAGGCGACCGTGGGGCCGCTGACGGGCACGGCCGAGGACTTCTCGTTCTTCCAGCAGCAGGTGCCAGGGCTGTTCTTCTTCCTCGGCGTGACGCCGCCCGACAAGGACGTCGCGACGGCGGCGATGAACCACTCGCCGCTCTTCTTCGCCGACGAGTCGGCGCTGCCCGTGGGTGTCCGCGCCCTCAGCAACCTCGCCATCGACTACATGTTCCAGCACGCGAAGTAGGTTGCACGGTTTCGGGCGGGGCGGACGTCCGTTCGCCCCGCCCGGAGGTAGGCTCGTCCCAGTCGTCATCTTCCCGCACCCCCCGTGCGGACCTGGGAGGAGCACGCTCATGAGAATCAGGATTGCGAGTGTTGCCGCGCTGTGCGCGATGCTGCTCGGACCGTCGTCGTTCTCTGCGCAGGAAGCACCCGGCCAGTTCGTCCTCACCGCCAGCGGCTGGGGCGCCGCCCAGGACGCGGCCGTCGCGGCGGCGGGCGGCGCGGTGGTGTTCAGCCACGATGGCGCCGGGGTGGCGCTGGCCACGTCGGGCGCGCCGGACTTCCTCGCCCGCGTCCGGGCGGCATCCGCGATCCGGTCCGCCGAGGCCGACCGCCTCGTGCAGTGGCAGCAGCCGTCGGTGACGGTGGACCTCGAGGCCGACGCCGTCGCGCCTGGCGATGACCGGTACTTCCCCGGGGTGCAGTGGGCGCCGCAGGCGATCGACGCGCCGGCGGCGTGGGCCGCCGGGTGCACCGGCGCCGGCGTGCGCGTGGCGATCGTGGACGGCGGGATCTACAGCGCCCACCCGGATCTCGCGGCCAACCTGGACGTGGCGGCGTCCCGGTCGTTCGTGCCGGGCCAGCCGTTCGACAACGACACCGGGACGTTCTGGCACGGCACCCACGTCGCCGGCATCGTCGCCGCGGCGGACAACACGATTGGCATCGTGGGCATCGCGCCCGAGGCCACGATCGTCGGCGTCAAGGTGCTGCACGGCGGATCCGGGTCGTTCGGCGCGGTCATCCAGGGCATCCTCTACGCCGCGACCCCCTCGTCGCAGGGCGGCGGCGGCGCCGACATCATCAACATGAGCCTCGGCGCCGTCTTCCCGAAGAACGACACGGGAGCTGGCCAGCTCGTTGCCGCCATGAACAAGGCGGTCAACTACGCCAACCGCTCGGGCGTGCTGGTCGTGTCCGCGGCCGGCAACGACGGGCTGGACCTCGACCACGCGTACAACTACGTCTCGGTGCCGGCGGAGTCCGGGGCGGGAATGGCCGTGGCGGCCACGGGCCCGGCGGGGTTCGCGCTCGGCGCGACGGACTTCGACAGGCCCGCGACCTACACCAACTACGGCACGTCGGTCATCGACGTCGCGGCGCCGGGCGGCAACGACGTGCTCTACGACCCGTCACCCACGGCGCCGGTGTGCACGCGCCCGGTGGTCTCGCCGGCCGGCACGGTTGCCGTCCCCTGCTGGGTCTTCGACCTCGTCCTCAGCACGTCCCGTGCGGGGTACACGTGGGCCGAGGGGACGTCGATGGCCAGTCCGGCCGCGGCGGCGGTGGCCGCGCTGGTCAAGCAGTCGCATCCGGGCATTTCGCTCGGCGGCCTGCGCGCGGCGCTGCGCAACAGCGCCGTCGACGCCGGCAAGAAGGGCGCCGATCCGCTCTACGGGAAGGGGTTCGTGAACGCCCTCCGCGCCTGCCAGTACTAGAGGTGCAACCGGCCCGGGTGTAACGCCCGTGCCGTAACGGTGGTAAATAGTAGACCGCGCCAGGCGGCCTTCGGGCCGCCGGCGCGTGTCTGACCCCAAGGAGACCACCGTGCAGCTCAACCGTCGCCAGTTCTTCACCACGTCCTCGGCCGCCCTCGCGGGCCTGGCCGCCGCCCGCGTGCCCGCCTGGGCCCAGGCCGCGCAGGCGCCGCCCGCCACCAGGTTCGAGGAGCTCCGGCGAGGCGTCGGCATCTTCACGGGCAACGGCGGCACCATCGGGTACCTCGTGAACGGCGACGGCGCGGTAGCCGTGGACAGCCAGTTCATGGACACGGCGAAGGTCTGCGTGGAGGGCCTGCAGGGCCGGACGCCCCGCGGGCTCGCCATGCTGATCAACACGCACCACCACGGGGATCACACGGCGGGCAACCCGGCGTTCCGTCCCGCGGTCAAGCGCATCCTCGCGCACGCGAACTGCGCGGCGTGGCACCGCAAGGTCGCCGAGCAGGCCGGCAATGCCGCTGAGCAGGCCTTCCCGGACGCGACCTTCACCGACACGTGGTCCGAGCCCTTCGGCGACGAGACGATCCACCTGCGCTACATGGGCCCCGGCCACACGAGCGGCGACGCCATCGTCTTCTTCGAGAAGGCCAACGTCGTCCATGGCGGCGACCTCCTCTTCCGCCGCGTCCACCCCTTCATCGACAGGCCGGCCGGCGCCGAGATCGCCAACTGGGTGCGCGTGCTCGACGAGATGGCCAAGGGCCACGGCGGCGACACCATCTTCGTCTTCGGCCACGGCAAGGACGGCGTCGTGCGCGGCACCGTCTCGGACGTGACTTACTTCAGGGACTACCTCGCGGCGGTCCTCGAGCACGCGACCACGGGCGTGCAGGCCGGCAAGTCGAAGGAGGAGGTCACCGCCGTGACCGTGCTCCCGGGCTTCGACGCGGTCGGCCAGGTCTCGCCCCGCCTGTCATTGGCATCGGTCCTTGGCGTCGCCTACGACGAAGCCTCGGCCAGAAAGTAGGAGTCAGGGAAGATGACACGTCGATCACTGCACTCGCTGTTCGGGGCCTGCCTCGGGGCCGTCCTCCTGGTCACCCCCGGCCTCGACGCGCGCCAGGCCCCGGCCGGCCAGCCGGCCGCCGCCTCCGCGCCAGGCCCCTTCGACCGTCTCGAGTTCCGCAACATCGGTCCCGCGACGCCCTCCGGCCGCATCGACGACTTCGCCGTCCTCGAGAGCAACCCGGCGGTCTTCTACATCGGCACGGCGACGGGCGGTGTCTGGAAGACCGAGAACAATGGCACCACCCTGACGCCTGTCTTCGACAACGAGGCCACGGGCTCGGTGGGCGATGTCGCCATCGCGCCGACCGACGCCAACCTCGTCTGGGTGGGCACCGGCGAGAACAACAACCGCCAGAGCTCGTCCTGGGGCGAGGGCGTGTACAAGTCGGCGGACGGCGGCCGCACCTGGCGCCACATGGGCCTCCGCAACAGCAAGCACATCGCCCGCATCATCGTGGACCTGGTCGACTTCAACGTGGTCTACGTCGCGGCGCTCGGCGACCTGTGGGCCGCCGGGGGCGACCGCGGCGTCTACAAGACGACCGACGGCGGCACGACGTGGCAGCGGACGCTCTTCGTGGACCAGGACACGGGCGCGACCGAGCTCGTGATGGACCCCTCCAACAACAAGGTGCTCTACGCGGCGACCTACCAGCGCCGGCGCCAGCCCTGGGGCATGAACGGCGGCGGCCCCGGCAGCGCCATCTGGAAGTCCACCGACGCGGGGCAGACCTGGACGAAGCTCGAGCAGGGGCTGCCGGCCGGCCCGAAGGGCCGCATCGGCCTCGACGTCTGGCGCAAGGACCCGAACGTCGTCTACGCGCGCATCGAGCACGAGACGGAAAGCGGCGTCTACCGCTCGGACGACGCCGGCGCGAGCTGGCGCAAGATGAGCGACACGAACCCGCGCCCGATGTACTTCAGCCAGATCCGCATCGACCCGACCACCGACTCGCGGATCTACGTCCTCGGCGTCAGCCTCTACATCTCTGACGATGCGGGGAAGACGTTCCGGTCCGATGGCGCGGAGAACATCCACGTCGACCACCACGCGATGTGGATCGACCCGAACAACCCGAAGCACCTCATCATCGGCAACGACGGCGGCGTGAGCATCTCGTACGACGCCGCGAAGACGTGGGTGTGGCTCAACAACCTCCCGGTCGGGCAGCCCTACCACGTGACGTACGACATGCAGGTGCCCTACCACGTGTGCGCCGGCTTCCAGGACAACAACACCTGGTGCGGCCCGAGCGCCGTGCGGACGACGACGGGCATCATCAACGACGACTGGTACGTCATCAACGGCGGCGACGGCTTCCAGCCCCTCATGGACCCGACCGACGCGCGCATCGTCTACGGCGAGTCGCAGGACGGCCGCATGAGCCGCATCGACCGCACGACGAACGAGCGCACCACGATTCGCCCCGAGGTGGCCGACGGGGAGCCCGAGCTGCGCTGGAACTGGGACACGGCGATGATGCTGTCGCCGCACGACCCGAAGACGATCTACGTCGGCGCGAACCGGCTGTACCGGTCGCCGGACCGCGGCCACTCGTGGCAGGCCATCAGCCCCGACCTGACGACCAACACGGACCGTGAGGCGCTGTCGATCATGGGCGTGACGGGCGAGAAGATTACGATCGCCAAGCACGACGGCGTCAGCTCGTTCAGCAACCTCGTCACGATCGGCGAGTCGCCGCTCAAGGCGGGGCTGCTCTGGACCGGGTCGGACGATGGCGTGGTCAGCGTGTCGCGTGACGCGGGGGCCAACTGGGCCAACGTCTCGGCGAACGTGCCGGGCGTGCCGAAGTTCACCTACGTCTCGAAGGTCGCGCCCTCGCGCTTCGCCGAGGGCACGGTGTACGCGACGTTCGACGGGCACCGCGGCGGCGACTACAAGACCTACGTCTTCACGTCCACCGACTACGGCGCGTCCTGGCGCTCCATCGCCGGCAACCTCCCGGCCGGGGAGGTCGCCCGCACGATCACCGAGGACCTGAAGAACGCCGACGTGCTCTACCTCGGCACCGAGACGGGCGTGTGGGTGTCGCTCGATCGCGGCAGGCAGTGGACGCGGGTCAAGGCGAACCTGCCGACCGTGCCCGTGTACGAGATCACCCTCCACCCGCGCGACAACGACATGCTGCTCGCGACGCACGGGCGCGGCGTGTGGATCCTCGACGACCTCACCCCGTTCCAGCAGTGGGCGAAGGCGCAGTCCGCCGGCACGTTCGTGTTCGACCCGGCGCCGGCGACGGCGTTCAACCCGGCAAACGACCAGATGAAGCGCTTCGAGGGCGACCGCATCTTCCTCGCGCCCAACCCGGCGGCGGGCGTCGCGCTGACCTACCGCCTCGGCGCGGACGCGAAGGACGCCAAGTGGACGATCCGGGATGCCGGCAATGCCGTCGTCCGCGAGATCGCCGGCCGCGCGATGCGCGACCACCTGAGGTCCGGGCTGAACACCGTGCAGTGGGACCTGCGCGTGCAGCCGCTCGAGCCGCTCCGCGGCCAGCAGGGCGGCGGCGGTGGCGGCGGCTTCGGCGGCGGCGGCAACAACGGGCCGTTCGTCCTGCCGGGCGCCTACAAGGCGACGCTGACGGTCGACGGGCGCGACGCCAACGTGGTGACCGTGACCGTCGGCGGCGACCCCGCGATCGCGATCAGCGAGGCCGACCGCAAGACCTGGCACGACACGGCGATGACCCTGCACGGCATGCAGCGGACGGCCAACGCCGCCGCCGATGCCGTGAGCCAGGCGTGGTCGCAGTTTCAGTCGGTCCAGGAGATGACCAAGGGGCGCGACATCCCGGCGGCCCTCAAGACGCGCCTCGACGATCTCGGCAAGGAGCTCGGCGACCTGCGCGAGCGGCTGGGCCTCGCTGGCGGCGGGTTCGGCAACACGCGGAACGTCCGCGGGCGCATCGGCCAGGTCAAGAACCAGGTGATGGGCTCGACGGCGCTCCCGACCGAGACGCAGATGGCGGTGATGAAGGAGCTGCAGGCCGCGCTGCCGGCGCTCGTCACCGACGCCAACACCGCGACCGCGAAGGTCGCGCCGCTCGTGAAGGACTTCGCCGATGGCGGCGTGGTCCCCGCGCCGATCCGCCCCGTGCCCCCGCCCGGGCGCTAGGCGGAGCAAGGCAAGAAGAAAGGGGCCTGTCCCCTTTCTTCTTGATCATGTGGAAGGCGAGTCAGGGCTTGGGTCAGGGCGGCGGGCGCCCGCCACGGGGTTCCCGGAAGGCCTGGGTCGCAATGTGTTGAAGCGCGCCCGCGGGTCCCGGTACCAGGTAGAGCGCCGCGATGCCACGCGCATCGGCCCAGGGAACACCGGCGTCCGGCCCCATCACGAAGAGTGCCGTCGACAGCACGTCGGCGATGAGGGCACTCGCATGCCTCACGGTCACGGACCCGAGAAACGGCGCCGGGCGTCCGGTCCATGGATCGAGGATGTGGCCGATGCGACGCCCTGCGCTCCACAGGTCGCGCTCGGAGCGTCCGCTTGTCGCGATCGACTCGTCGAGCAGCGACAGGTCCACCACCGGCTGATCGCGATGGAGCGGATGGGCGATGGCGACCGGCCAGCCGGTCATGCCAGCCGGCGCGCCGCGCGCCGCGACCTGTCCCCCCAGGTCCACGAGCCACGCCGCGCCTCGATCGGCAATCGCCGCCGCGTCATCGAGCGCCGCGCCCTTGCCGAACGCCCCAACGTCCACACTGGCCCCCGGACGGCGCGTCGCGGTGCACGTCGCGGGGGCGAAGCCAAGGGCCTGGAACCCGGTGGCGTCTCGCGCCCGTTCGAGTTCCGCCTCCGACGGCACGCGGCCTGTGCCGTGGAGATCCCAGACCGCCGTCAGGGCGCCAACCACAGGGTCGAAGGCGCCGCCGCTGTCGTGCACGCAGCGCTCGAGGACCGCAAGGAGCGTGCAGGTCTCATCCGACAGCGCAAAGGGGCGGCCAGGGACGCTGCTATTGAGCTGCGAGATCTCGCTGTCGGCGCGCCATGTGCTCAGGCGACGCTCACCCGCCTCGAGCGGGACGAGCAACTGCTCGAGGCGAGCCAGGCCCGTCTCGCGGTCGGCCGCGACCGTGGCGAGCCGGGCGCGGGTCCCCATGAGGTAGACCTCCCGCTCGACGATGTCGCCAGGCGATGCGGCGCCGACGAACTGGACGCCGACTGCAATCGCCGCCGCCGCGACCAGGCGCGGCGTGCGACTCATGCGACGCGTGGCCATGAGGCCCGCCGGCGAGCGGACAGCCGCAGGCCGATGACGACGTGGGTGAGGTAGGCGACCACGAAGAACGAACTGCTGGCGATGTGGAGCCACAGCCACGCCCGCGACCAGCCCTCAGCGGTCGTGACCTGCAGCAGGTAGCCGGACGCGGCCATCAGGACGAAGGTGACGAGGGAGACGAGGCCGGTACGACGGTTGACCGGCGTGCCGGACAGATGCCGAAGGACGTGCGACCGCAGCAGCATCCCGAAGACGAGCAGCAGGATCGGGGCGGTGAGCACGTGTGCGTCCAGCATGAACCCCTGCCACGGATGGTTGACCACCGAGAACGGATCGTCGGACGTCAGCACGTACTTCATCCAGCCGTAGGCGGTTCCGCTCGCCGCGACGGCGAGGATGCCGGCGTGCAGGGGGTACTTCTCGGAACCCTTCATGGGGGGCCTCGCCTGCCGATGATCCCGTCGATGGCGAGCACTCGGCGCACGGCGTCGGTGACGGCACGGGAGGTCAGGGTCGCGCCCGAGATCGGGCGGAGGGCGCGCTGCAGATGGAGGTCGTCGCTGAGCGCGCGGCCCCCGAACTGGTCGAGGAACGCGCCTGGCGCCGCGTACTCGTCCGGTTCGAGGAAGGCCGTGACGTCCACGCGCCGGACGACGCCCGACGCGTCGAGGCTCACGAGGAGCGACTCGGCCTTCGTGCGCACCGTGTGTGTGTCGACGTAGGCACGCCCCACCACGACGCCGTCGCGCGTGGCGACGTAGCGCGCCACCAGGGCAGTCGGGACCGGGACGCCGGCGGCGGCTGCGGCTGCCTGCTGCTGTTGCTCGGTGAGGAACACCCGCTCGGCTGTCACCGTGGCGCCGGGGAATGCGAGGCGAAGCGCCTCCTCGCGTGAGAGTGGCCCTGCCCCGACGACCGCGGTGGCCGCGAGGACGATCCCCGCGGTCACGGCGGCGGCCAGGTGCATGAGAGGAGTACGACGTTCGTCCACGATCAGAACACGTAGCCGAGGTTGACGTTGAACTGGTTGCGGCCGGTGCCGGCCCGGTTCGTGACGCGCTGGTAGTCCGCCTTCACGACGATCTGGCCGATCGGCTTCAGTTCGACGCCGAAGGTGTGGAAGGTCTGGTCCTGCGCCGGGTCCGCCAGAAAGCCCGTGGGGACGGACGACTGCGTGTTGATCTGCTCGAATCGGTAGAAGGGCATCAGGCTCGTGCGCGGCGCGACCTGCGAGAGGACGTTGTAGCCGACCTGCACATACCCGCCTTCGAGCGTCTCGCCGACCGACCTGGCTCCCGACAGACCCAGCGCCCGGTTGAGCGCCGTGACATCGTCGAGTGTCGCGCGCGCGAAGAGGCCGCGGACATCGAAGCCTCGCACCTGGGCCTGCCCGTGGAACTCCATGATGGTCGTTGCGACGTCCGCCCGTCCGCTATCCACGAGGTCCTGGCCGGAGCCCCCGCGATACAGGCCGACGCCGCCAAAGACCCCAGGGACGGGCGTGACGTCCAGTCGCCCGGCGAGACCCCAGTTGGCCGCGAGGGCCTGGGCGCCCTTCTGGCGGCCACCGCGGAGGCCGGCCGCCGAGAAACCGGTGGCCTTGAGGCCGTTCACGGCAAAAAGACGGTAGTTGACCCAGCCGCGCCCCCCGAGGATCCCGACGCCATTCTCGCGCCAGGTTGACGGGATGATGCGCTGTTCGGTCTCGGGACGCCGCGCACCAACGAACACCGTGGGCTCATGGAACTCGTTGACGAGGCCGAGCGGGACGAGGAGCATGCCGCCGCGAATGGTCAGGTCGTCGCGGAGCCGGTAGTCGAGATAGGCGAACTCGACGGAGATCTCGTCGGCGTGCTCCACCTCGATCTCCGAGTTGAAGATGAAGCGATCGTCGAAGCGGTATCCCGCATAGAGGATCGCGCGGAGGAAGTCGATCCGCGGCGTCCGCCCGTCCACGTTCTCGTAGAGCATCTCGCCGTAGCCGGCGATCGACACGCCGGACGCCTTGCGGTACGCGGCGGCGGCGGCGGGGGCGAGGCCGAGGCGGCGCTGCTCGTCGACGCTCAGTGTCGAGGTCGTCTCCTCGCCGCTGCGCATCTGTTCGACCTCGGCGGCGAGGACCTGGATCTGGCGCTTGAGTTCCTCGACGTCCCGGGCCTGCTGGTCGGGGTCCGATGGCGCCTGGGGCGAGCTGGTGGCGGTGTCGTCCGGTGCGCCGGCCGTGGGGGCCGTGTCGGGTGTCTGGGCGTCAGCGATACGGGTGGCCCCGAGGAGGAGCATGACGACGAGGCCGCCGGCGAGCCGGCGTGGAAGGACGGTACGCATGGAAATGGGACTCCTGAAGAATATGGTAATCATGAGACTGAGTCTCAAGATCAACTTTACGCGCGGGCGTGACCATAGTCAACGGTGATCCGTCTCGCGGCCGCGCCGATCCGCCCCGTGCCCCCGCCCGGGCGCCAGGCGGCCGCGGACGGCCCAAGACGAAGAAGGGGTCAGCCCTTTCCACGCCGGTTCATGTGGAATGAGGGGGCTGACCCCTTTTTCGTTACGGGAACAGGCGGTTGAAGTTGCCGCCGAAGATGCGCGCGCGCGTGTCTGGCGGCACGCGCGCCTCGCCGAGCGCCGCCTGCTGCGCCACGTGGATCGCCGCGTGCCAGCCGCGCGGGAAGAACGAGGAGTCGCTGCCGAAGAGCAGGCGATCGGGTCCGAGGACGTCGAGCGCCGCGCTGAAGACCTGGGGGAGCGTGAGCCCGGGCACCACCTTGATCCATGCGTTGCTGCTCGACGTGTCGAGGTGGACGTTGGGGCAGGCGCTGGCGAGCATCAGCGCCTCCCGGAACAGCCCCGCGCCGAAGTGCGGAATCACGATCGGCACCCGCGGGAAGCGGCCCGCGAGGTCGTGGAGATCCAGCGGGTTCCCGAAGCGCATGTCGAACGGGCTCGGCAGTCCCAGCTTGCCGCGCACGCCGACGGACAGCACGCCGCAGTGGACGAAGATCACGGGCCGCCCTTCGGGCGTTGGGCCGCGCCCTGCGGGCGCGTTGGGACTCGGGCGCTCCTCGCCCTCGCTGGGACTCGCCGCTTCGCGGCTCGCTGGGAGGGGCGGCTTCGCCGCCGCATGGGAATCGGCCAGGTCGAAGATGGCCGCGACCCTGTCGTCGTGCAGCGAGTAGCGCTGCATCGCCGGGAACAGGCAGATGCCGCGGTGGCCCGCGTCGAGCGCGGCCCGCGCGCGCGCGACCGCGTCGTCCGCCGTCGGGTCGAGCATGAAGAAGCCGACGAAGCGCGCGGGGTGGCGCGCGAGCGCGGCGCCGACCGAGGCTTCGTCGCCGGGCACGCTCGCGATGAGCGCCGCGCGGCTCACGCCGTGGCGATCCAGTTCCGCCACCCAGCGGTCGGCGAGCGCGTCGGGCGACACCGGATCGTCCCAGCCGAGCGCCGCGACGGCGGCGCCGGGGCCCAGGCCCTTCTGCCGCCCGAGCGTGTCGAAGAACGCCGGCGAAAAGAAGTGCACGTGCGCGTCGTTCAGCATCGAGCCTCCGTTACGGGAGCGCCGCCAGCGGGTGACGCGACTTCACGCGCCACACCCCCAGCAGGAACACCCCGACGATGATGAGGCCGACCGAGAGGCCGACCCAGAGACCCACCACCCCGTAGCCCAGCGTGAAGCACAGCGTGTAGCCCACGGGCAGGCCGAGGATCCAGTGGCCGGCCAGGTTGGCGACCATCGGTGTCCGCGTGTCGCCGAGCCCGCGAAGCACGCCCGTGGCCACGACCTGCGCGCCGTCGAAGAGCTGGAAGACCGCCGCCACGAGCAGCAGCGTCGTCCCCAGCTGCACCACCGCGGGATCGGTCGTGAAGAGGCCGATGAGCCACGCGGGCGCCAGCAGGAAGAGCAGCCCCGTCAGCGACATCGCGATGCCGCCCAGCCCGATGGCCGTCCAGCCGGCGGCCCGCGCGCTCACCTGGTCGGCGCGCCCGACGGAGTGCCCGACCCGCACGGCCCCGGCCGAGGCGATGCCGAGCGGGACCATGAAGGCGACACTGGCGATGTTGAGCGCGATCTGGTGTGACGCGCTGGCCACGGGCGTCAGCCGTCCGGCCAGCGCCGTCGCGGCCGCGAAGACCCCCACCTCGAGCGTGATCTGCGACGCGGCCGGGAACCCGAGCCGCGCGAGGCGCACGAGCCGGTCGCGCGTGATCTGCCGCGCCGCGCGCGCCAGGCCGGTCCGGCGGCCGCGGTCGAGCAGGACGACGGTCACGGCCAGCACGAGGACCAGGTACACGCGGGATGCGACCGTCGCCCACGCCGACCCGGTCACCCCGAGCGCCGGCAGGCCCAGGTGGCCGTAGATGAGCGCCCAGTTCGCGCCCGCGTTCACCAGGTTGGCGCTCACCAGGGCGAACGCGATGGGCGCCGCCACGTGCATGCCTTGCAGGTAGCGGCGCAGCGCCGCGTAGATCAGCAGCGGCAGCGTGCTCCAGAGCACCACGGCGAAGTAACCCTGCAGGAGCGGCAGCACCAGCGGGTGGAACCCGAGCGACGGAATGGCGACCAGCAGTCCCAGGCAGACCAGCGTCAGCGGGATGCTCACGGCGGCGCCCAGCGCGATCGCGTGGAAGAGCCACCGGTGGCACTCCTCCGTCCGGCCCGCGCCCCAGGCCTGCGACACGAGCGTGTCGAGCCCGAGCAGCAGCCCCATCCCGAAGATCGCGAAGGCCATGTGCAACGACGTCCCGATGCCGGCCGCGCCGATGGCCGCCGGCCCGAGCGGCGCGACCATGACGGTATCCACGACGCCCATCGACATCCAGCCGAGCTCGGCCAGGACGACGGGCCCCGCCAGCCGGAGCATCGGGGTGAGTTCGGTGCGGAAGGACACTGGGGGCTTCGCTGGGTAAACGAGAACCAAGAATCAAGAATCAAGAATCAAGAATCAAGAAACCACGAGACACGAAGACGAGCCCGGAAAGCATGACACGGGATGGCGGATCCGGGTGCGGGGTATGACGCTGGGGGGGCGGCAGGGGCCGGCTGCGCTTGCGTCGTCACGCGGTTGGCGTAGGATGGCGGCTGGCGCCTTCAATCAGGGGCCGGAAGGAGGCCGAGTGGGATATCCCGTCACCGTCGCCGTCGAGCCCCTGCATGCGGGCCGCAACCGGCTCACCACGCTCTTCCGATTCGTCCTGGCGATTCCGCACCTGATCCTGGTGGGCGGCCTCGGCATCGGGTTCGCCTACCGGAGCGACACGTCGTCGCTCGTCAGCGAGGGCGGCCTGTTCGGCGCCGTCGTGGGCTTCCTGGCCATCGTCAGCTGGATCACCCTGGTCGTCGCCGGTGTCCACATCGCTGGCATCCGCCAGTTGACGACGATGTACCTGCGGTGGCGGGCGCGGCTGCTCGGCTACTTCATGCTGCTCGAGGACGCCTACCCGCCCTTCGGCGACGGTCCGTACCCGGTGACCGTCGACGTCGCCGACCCGCCCCTGCCGCGCAACCGGCTGACGATTGCGGTCAGGCTCATCCTGGTCCTGCCGCACGTGTTCGTCCTGGCGCTGATCGAGGTGCTGTGGGGCCTGGGGACCATCGCCGCGTGGTTCATCATCCTGTTCACCGGCGCCTATCCCGCCGGTCTCTACGGCTTCGCGGTCGGCGCGCTCCGGTGGCGGCTCCGCGTGGAGGCGTACGCGCTCCTGCTGGTCGACGAGTACCCGCCGTTCTCGATGCAGTGAGCCCGCGCGCCGGGCGCGGGTGGGTCAGGGCTGGCGTTCGCCGGCGCTGACGGCGACCGGGAGCGTGTTCTCGGCGGGCGGCAACAGGCAGGCGCCACCCGCGTCGTGGGCGCACGGCGGGTTCACCGCCATGTTGAAGTCGAGCACGATCGGAATCGGCGGGATGATCGCGCCCTCGGCCGCCTGGCCGGCGATGATCGACGCGGCCTCGCGTCCGCCCGGAAAGTCCGCCTCGACGACCCGGCCCTCGGGCCACGACCCGTCGCCGCTCGTCTCGTCGAGGAAGAGGACCTGCATCCGCGTGCCGCCATCCGGCCAGAACGGCAGGAGCCGGTAGGTCGCCCGGTCGAACTCGAACTCCAGGTGGCCCGGGATCTCCACGGCCGTCGTGGCGCCGCTCGTCGTCTTCAGCAGCACCACCTGCGGCGTCTCGTAGAAGGCGAAGCTCGCGACGACGCGGAAGCGCTCGTCGACGGGGAACCAGGACCGGGGGACGCCGGGGGTGGCGGCCTCGGCCCGGGCGCGCCACGCGGCGACGTCCGCGGCGTACTCGCGCCCGACGGGCAACTCGAGCAGCGCGACCGCGCCGCGCCGCTCGGCCATGCGCGACGCGAGGGGCACCGCCAGGCCGGCCACGGCGAGCGCCAGCGCGGCGGCGAGCGCGGGGAAGAGGGGACGCATGCGTCCAGCTTACATGGGCGCGGCGGCCGCGCGCAGCCCTTGTCCCGGGGCGCCGGGCCGGATACCATTTGGAACGATGGTTCAAAAATCGAACAGCCGTTCGATGGCCGCGGCCGGGGTGGCGTCCGCCCGGGTGCGGCAGCGCCATGACGCGAGGCGCGACGGCATCCTGCGCGCGGCCGCGCGGATGTTCCGCGAGCGCGGGTACGCCGAGACGGGGATGCGCGACATCGCGGTGGCGGCGGACCTCTCGCCGGCGAACCTGTACCACTACTTCCGCGGCAAGGACGAGATCCTCTTCTACTGCCAGGACCGGGCCCTCGACCGCATGCTGGCCGGCGTCGCCGCGGCCCGGCGGGCGGGCGAGGGCGCGGCGGCCCGGCTCGAGCACGTCCTCCGCGAGCACCTGCTCACCATGCTCGACGAGGTCGAGGGCGCCACGGCGCACCTCCAGGTCGAGTCGCTGCCCCCGCCCCTCCGCGCGCCGATCGTGGCCAAGCGCGATCGCTACGAGCGGGCCGTGCGGCGCCTGGTTGCCGACGGGCTCGCCGGCGGGGCGTTCGCCGGCGACGACCCCGCGACGATCGCGCGGGCGATGCTCGGCGCCCTCAACTGGACGGTGACGTGGTACCGCCCCGACGGCGCCCAGCCGGCGGCCGCCGTCGCGGCACAGATGTCGCGTTACCTGGTCAGGGGCATTCAGGGGCCACAGATGCCACAGATGCCACAGATGCCACAGATGCCACAGATGCCACAGATGGAACTCGAGGAACCTGGGCAGCCGGGGCGGCGCCTGCGTCTCGTGTCCGGCCGCGCGCCGAAGAGGAACAGACGATGAGTGACAGAGTCGTGGAGCCGGGCGTGCGCGTCCGGGTGGCGATGACGGTGAACGGCGAGGACGTCGAGGCGCTCATCGACCCGGCGAAGACGCTGCTCGAGGTGCTGCGGGAGGACCTGCAGCTGACGGGCACCAAGCATGGCTGCGAACTCGGCGAGTGCGGCGCGTGCGCGGTCCTCGTCGACGGCGAGCCCGTGCTCTCGTGCCTGGCCCTCGGGGTGGAGTCCGGGGGGCGGGCGGTGGAGACCATCGAGGGGATGGCCGCCGACGGCCGGCTGCACCCGCTGCAGGACGCGTTTGCGGACCTCGGCGGCTCGCAGTGCGGCTACTGCACGCCGGGCATCCTGCTGACGGCGAAGGCGCTGCTCGACCGCGAGCCGCAGCCGTCGCGCGAGCTGATCAAGGAGGCGCTCTCCGGCAACCTGTGCCGCTGCACGGGCTACCTGCAGATCTTCGAGGCGGTCGAGGCCGCGATCGTGCGGATCGCGGAGGAGCGGGCCGGGGCGGGCGCCGCGACGGGAGTCACGCGATGAACACCATGAAGACCAGCGGCGGCGTCATCGGCAAGGCGCGTCGGCGCGTGGACGGCCGCGCGAAGGTGACCGGCCAGACCCGCTTCGCCGACGACCTGATGTTTCCGCGCACCGTGCACTGCAAGCTCCTGCGCTCGTCGGTGCCCCACGCGCGCATCACGCGGATCGACACGGCCCGCGCGAAGGCGCACCCAGGGGTCCACCTCGTCCTCACGGGCGACGACTTCCCGATCGCCTACGGCGTGCTGCCCGTCAGCCACGACGAGCACGCGCTCTGCCGCGATGTCGTCCGCTTCGTCGGCGACCCCGTCGCCGCCGTCGTCGCGAAGGACGAGGCCACCGCCGAGGCCGCGCTCGAGCTCATCGACGTCGAGTACGAGACGCTGCGCACGTTCGCCGGCCCCGAGGACAGCCTCAAGTACCCCGAGCCGCGCATCCACGACTACGGCGACGAGGGCAACATCCACAAGGTGGTGTCGCTCCAGTTCGGCGACGTGGACGAGGCGCTGGCCGGCGCGGACCAGGTGTTCGACGACCTGTTCTTCTTCGAGGGGAACACCCACCTGCCGATGGAGCAGCACGCGACGGTCGCGCTCAAGGACCCGGACGGCAAGCTCGTCGTCTGGTCGAGCACGCAGACGCCGCACTACCTGCACCGGGCGCTGGCCAAGGCGCTCGAGATGCCCGCCGCGCACATCCGCGTCATCGCGACGCCGAACGGCGGCGGCTTCGGCGGCAAGTCCGACCCGTTCAATCACGAGGTGGTGGTGGCGCGCGCGGCGTGGCTGCTCGACCGCCCCGTGAAGATCTGCCTCACCCGCGAGGAGGTCTTCTACTGCCACCGCGGCCGGCACCCCGTGCTGATGCGCTTCCGCACGGGCGTGACCAAGGACGGGAAGATCGCCGGCATGGACCTGCAGACGCTGCTCGACGGCGGCGCCTACGGCAGCTACGGCGTGGCGAGCACGTTCTACACCGGCGCGCTCCAGACGGTGACGTACGACATCCCGCGCTACCGCTTCAGCGGGTGCCGGGTGTTCACCAACAAGCCGCCGTGTGGGCCCAAGCGCGGCCACGGCACGCCCCAGAGCCGCTTCGGCCAGGAGGTGCAGCTCGACAAGATCGCCGAGCGCCTCGCGGTGGACCCCGCGGACCTGCGCCTCCGCATGATCGCGCCGCCCGACAGCCTGACCGCGAACTACCTGCGGATCGGCACCATCGGGCTCACCGAGTGCATCAACAAGGTGGTCGCGCGCTCGGGCTGGAAGGACAAGCACCGCAAGCTCCCCTTCGGCCGCGGCGTCGGCCTCGCCTGCTCGTCGTACCTCTCCGGCGCGGGCCTGCCGATCAACTGGAACGACCTGCCGCACTCGGGCGTCCAGCTCAAGCTCGATCGCAGCGGCGGCGTCACCGCGTTCTGCGGCGCCACCGAGATCGGCCAGGGGTCGGACGACGTGCTGGTGGCGTGCGTGGCGGAGGTCCTCGGCATCGAGCCCTTCGACATCCGCGCGGTGACCGGCGACACCGACCTCACGCCGGTCGACCTCGGCTCGTACTCGAGCCGCGTCACGCTGATGATGGGCAATGCCGCCATCCAGGCCGCCGAGCGCGCCCGCGAGCTGCTCGCCGAGGCCGTGGCGAAGAAGATCGAGGTGCCGAAGGACCGGCTGGTCTTCGCCGAGGGCCGCGTCTTCGACGCGGAGGACCCGGGCACGGGCGTCACCTTCCGCGAGGCGGTCTGCATGGCCGAGGCCCAGTTCGGCACCATCGGCACGACCGGCTCCTACACCCCGCCCAAGTCGCCCGCGCGCTTCAAGGGCGGCGGCGTCGGGCCATCCCCGACCTACTCCTACAGCGCCGCCGTCGTCGAGGTCGAGGTCGACCCGGACACGGGCTGGATCACGGTGCCGCGCGTGTGGATCGGCCACGACATCGGCCGGGCGCTCAACCCGGTGCTCGTGCGCGGGCAGGTCGAGGGCGGCGTCTACATGGGCCTCGGCGAGGCGCTGATGGAGGAGCAGGCGTTCCGCCGGCTGCCCGCGCGGCTCTCGCACGCGCTCGTCCACAAGTTCCCGTCCATCCTCGAGTACAAGAGCCCGACGAGCCTCGACATGCCGGAGATCTTCACCGACCTCATCGAGGACCCCGACCCGCGCGGCCCGTTCGGCGCGAAGGAGGTGGGGCAGGGGCCCCTGCTGCCGATCATGCCGGCGGTCGCCAACGCGGTGTATGACGCGGTCGGCGTCCGCGTGGACGAGATCCCGGTGACGCCGGAGAAGGTGCTCAAGGCGCTGCAGGCGAAGGCGCAGGGCAAGCCCGCGCGCTACGGGCCCACCTCGTTCCCCGCGGTCCACTGGCCCGAGCCGCTGCTGGTCACGCCGCCCTGGGAGGGCGGCGACGGCCGCGCGTCGAACGACCCGAAGCGCGCGAAGCGCAAGGCCGAGGCGGGCATCGAGGCGACGGCGGGGGTGCGGTCATGATGCGCCTGCCCGCGTTCCGGTACGTCGCGCCGGCGAGCGTCGCCGAGGCGGCGAAGTGGCTGGCCGACGCGCCCGGCGAGACGATGATCGTCGCCGGCGGCACCGACCTGCTGCCGAACATGAAGCGCCGCCAGCAGGTGCCGAAGACCGTGGTCGGCGTCCGCGGCATCGAGGCGCTTCGCCAGGTCACCAACGGCAGCGGCTACCGCATCGGCGCGGGCGTCACGCTGACGGCGATCGTCCGCGACGAGCGGCTGCGCGCCGCGTTGCCCGGCCTGTGGCAGGCGGCCGCGCAGATTGCGACCCCGCACCTCCGCAACATGGGCACCATCGGCGGCAATATCTGCCTCGATACCCGGTGCACCTACTACGACCAGAGCTACGAGTGGCGGAAGGCCATCGACTTCTGCATGAAGAAGGACGGGGAGACGTGCTGGGTCGCCACGTCGAGCCCGAAGTGCCTCGCCGTCTCGTCCACCGACACGGCCCCGATGCTGCAGGCGCTCGGCGCCCGCGTGCGGCTCGTCTCGGCCGCGGGTGAGCGCGAGGTCGCGCTCGAGGATCTCTACCAGAACGACGGCATCGCCTACACGACCCGCCGGCCGGACGAGTTGCTGGCCGAGGTGATTGTGCCCGACCCCGCCGGCTGGCGCAGCACCTACTGGAAGCTGCGGCGTCGCGGCTCGTTCGACTTCCCGGTTGCGTCGATCGGCGCGGCGGTGAAGCTCGACGCCGGTGGAACGGTCGAGGACGCGCGCATCGTGGCGGGCGCGGTGGCGTCGCGCCCGATGGCGTCGCCCAAGGCCGGGGCGCTCCTCGTCGGCCAGCGGTTGACGGACGAGGTCATCGAGGCCGCGGCCGATGCCGCCTACGTCGTCGCCAAGCCGATGGACAACACCGACTTCGAGCTGGTGTGGCGCAAGAAGATGGTCAAGGCGCTCACGACCTACGCCCTCCGCGAGCTGCGCGGCGACGATGTGTCCGAGCTGAGGAACCGCATCGCGCGGCAGCTGCTGACGGTCGTCAGCTAGGTCGACGCGTGCCGGAGTGACGCGAGAGCGTCGCAGCGGCGGACACGGAGACACGGAGAAGGCCGGGAGGCACGGAGGGCTCCGTGCTCGAACAGCCCGATCCCGGCCAGCGAGGCGGCGCCTGCACCCGGAGGGTGCAGCGGGTGCAAGAGAAACGGCCGGGAACAAGACACCCCATGGGTCGCGTTTGGGGTCTTGTTCCCGGCCGTTTCTCTTGCACCTGCCGCGCCGCCCTGCGGCGCGGGCGCCGCCGGGCAAGGTCTTGTCCGTGTCTCCCGGTCTTCTCCGTGTCTCCGTGTTCCGCCGTAAGGCTGGTCCCGGCGCCGCTAGCCTGCGTCCCCGTGTCTTCTACCGATCGGACGGCGGCTTCGGCATGTCCTCGGGGGACAGGCGGGGCAGCTGCTCGTCCGCCATGGCCAGGTGGTAGACGGCGGCGGCGATGGCCATGGCCGAGGCCTTGGCGTCGCTCTCGATCACGCGCTCGTAGGTGTCGAGGTTCGTGTGCCAGGTGTGCGTGCCGTACTCGATCGGGTCCTGTGAGACGCCGATGCCGGGCAGGCCCGCCTGGTTGAACGACGTGTGGTCCGACCCGCCGAGCCGGCGGCTCGTCGTCGAGGAGCTGCCGACGAGGCCGTTGTCGGTGAAGGGCGCCAGCGCCGGGCGCAGCATCGCCGCCGCGGACGGAGGCCCGAAGACGGTCATGCCGCGCGCGCGGCCCGTGCCCGAGTCGATGTTGAAGTAGCCCACGAAGTTCCCGTACTCGGGCTTCTGGTCCTCGAAGCTGCCGAAGTGCTCCTTCACGTACGCCTGCGACCCGAGCAGCCCCTGCTCCTCGCCGCTCCAGAGCGCCACCCGGATCGTCCGGCGCGGCTGCACCCCGATCGCCTTCAGGATGCGGATCGCTTCGAGCATCACCGCGCAGCCGATCGCGTTGTCGGTCGACCCCGTCGCGGCGTGCCACGAGTCGAGGTGGCCGCCGAGCATCACCACCTCGGCCGCCTTGTCGCTGCCGGGGATCTCCGCGACGACATTGTGCTGGGTCGCGCCCTCCGGGTACGTGCGGTTGGTGATGGTGACCTCGAGCGACACCGGCGTGCCGTCCGCCATGATGCGGGCGAGGCGGCCGTAGTCCTCGTTCCTGACCACCAGCGTCGGCACCGCCTTCGCGACGTCGAACGTGCGGTTGTTGAACGCGCGGATCTGCCCGTGCTCGCGGCCCGCGTCGTTCAGCCGCACCAGCGCGCCGGCCTCCACGAGGAACTGGTCCAGCCGCTCGGCCACCTGCGCCGCGGTGAGCGTGTCGGGCGGCGCCTGGGCGGGACCGCCGCCGCCGAACGGCGAGGGCGATGGCTCGTCGGTCGTGAAGGCCGTCAGCTCGCTGTCGTTGCGCCGCTTCGCCGGCGGGAAAATCGTGACCTCGTTGACGTTCGGCTGGCCGATCATCACCATCCGGCCCTTCACCCGCGACCGCTCGCGGTCGAAGAACGCCGTGAGCTCGGCGGCCGTCGGCCGCACGGGCGGCTCGATCAGCACGGTCTGCCCGGCGGCGGTGCCGTTCGTGCCCGGCGTCCACGCCAGCACCTCGACGACCAGCGTGTCCTTCACGGGCGAGACGACGAACGCCGAGACCTTCTCGTTGGTCCACCCGGGGTGCCCGAAGTCCCAGGCCTCGAGGTGCGCGTTGGCCAGGCCCCACGCCGTCGCCTGCTGGACGACCCAGTCCTGCGCGCCGCGCAGGTTGGGCGACCCCGTGAGCCGCGGGCCGTGCACGTCGGTCAGCATGTGCAGCGTGTGCATGATCTGCGAGTTGGCCAGGGCCTCCTGGCGGATGCGCGACACCACGGCGGCATCGCCCTGCCCCTGGGCGCCGGTTGCGGACCAGGCAGAGACGACGGCGGCGACGACGAGGCCGGCCGGGACGAAACGGCGACGGGTGGCTGACGACATGGCGGGAACTCCTCCTGGGCCGCAGACTCTATCACCCCGGAACCGGTTCCGCGTTCCTCGGGTTCCGAGGTTCCTGGGTTCGACGGATCCGCGGATGACGCGGATTGACGCGGATGCCTGCATGACCGGCGGCCGGGCGATGGACGACGTACGGGCACTGAACCGGCGGCGCCCGCGCCGCGAAGCGGCGCGGCAGGAGAGGGCGCGAGGGCCCGGAACAAGACGCCCAGTTGCCTCCCGGGGGTGTCTTGTTCCAGGCCCTCGCGCCCTCTCCTGTTGCCCCCCTCCCGGGGGCAGGCGCCGCCTCGCCAGGCCTGCTCCGTGTCTCCCTGCCTTCTCCGTGCCTCCGTGTCCTGCCGTGCCGTTGTCTGCCTTCTCTGTGCGGCCCTCTGTGTCCCTGTGTCTCTGTGGCGATTGTCCCGTGTCTGCCTGTGGCGATTGTCCGGCCCGCGGGGGCCGCGCCTGGCCGGTACGATAAAATCGGCAAGTTATGCAGACCGCCAAGCCCGCCGTCCTCAAGCCCGGTGTCACCCTCGAAACGCTCCCCGGCCCCCGGCCCTCGGACGATGCGGTCGGCTCCGGCGCCCTCATCGCCGGCACCGCGCTCATCATCTGGGACCCGAAGCACCCCGGCAAGAAGCTCGACGCCATCGACACCGACCAGATCACGCCGGCCGCCGACTGCGTCTCCGAGAGCCTCGAGACGCTGGACGAGCGCTGGAAGGTCGGCGCGTTCCGCTACCTGATGCCCGACTTCCGGGCGCGCGTGCATGCCGGCCAGACCTTCGTCATCGCCGGCGACCGCTTCGCCATCGGCAGCTCGCGCGAGATGTCCCCGGCCGGGCTCAAGGCCATCGCCGAGGAAGTCGGCCTCGAGATGGTGATCATCTGCGGCCACAACATGGGCGACATCTTCCGCCGGAACGCCTTCAACCTCGGCCTGCACGTCGTGCAGAGCCCGGAGGCCGTGGCCGACGCGCAGGACGGCGACCGGTTCACCTTCGACCCCGCGTCGCGCGAGATCGTCAACACCACCCAGGGCAAGACCTACACGCCCGTGCCGCTCTCCGCCAAGGAAGACGAGATCCGCCAGAGCGGCGGTATCTTCGCCGTCGGCCGCCGCGAGTTCCGCGACTCGGTGAAGCGCGTCCCCGCAGTGGTGTTCCCCGACGAGAAGACCGCGCGCGGCCTCTCGACGACCCAGCAGATCGTCTGGGCGCACCGCGTCGACAAGGACGCCTCGGTCGCGCCGGGGTCGACGGTGCGGGTCTACGCGGACCTGCTGCCGGCCTCCGACGGCACCGCGCCGTTCGCCATCCACACGTTCAACCAGATCACGGGCGGCAACAGCATCTTCCCGCGCCAGGCCGCGGTCGCCAACGACCACTTCGTCTTCACCGGCAAGAAGGACGACGACAACCAGACGGAGATCGGGCGGCAGTTCGCGAAGATGCAGGGGATGGAGAAGCCGTACTACGCCACCCCGGGCGACGGCATCTTCCACTTCTACTTCCCCGAGCAGGGGCTCGTGCTGCCCGGCCAGTTCATCCCCGGCGCCGACTCGCACTCGCGCGCCTACGGCGCCTACGGCGCGGTCGGCATGGGCGTGGGCTCGACGACCCTGGGCTTCGGGTGGTCGACCGGCTACATCTTCTTCACGATGGCGAAGCAGCGCCGCGTCCGCTTCACCGGGCGCCTCACGCCCTGGGTGAGCGGCAAGGACATCGTCCTCGAGCTGCTGCGGCGGTGGGGCGCGAAGCAGTCGCAGGGCATGTCGGTCGAGCTCGTCGACGCCGACCTCCAGCTGCCGATTGCCTACCGCAACACGATCGCGAACATGATGGCCGAGGCCGAGGCGCTGAACGGCATCTTCGCGCCCGACGCGATCACCTACGAGTGGTACAAGGCCAAGGGCATGACCGACCTGCCCTACCCGGCGTTCGGCTGCGGCGCCGACGCGGTGTTCGACCTCGACGAGGAGCTGGCGCTCGACGGGGTGACGCCGATGATCGCCAAGCCGTTCAGCCCGGGCAACGCCTTCCCGGCCGACGAAGTCGCGAAGGAGCGGATCGCGTTCGACAAGGCGATGATCGGCTCGTGCACCAACGGCAGCTACGCCGACCTGCTGTCGGCGGCGATGGTCTTCATGGCGGCGCGCGCCCGCGGGCTGACGAAGACCGAGCGCCCGCTCGTCGTGTTCCCCGGGTCCGGGGGCGTCAAGCGGCAGATCGAGGTCGGCGACCCGCGGCTCGGCGGCGAGTCGATTGCCGACGTGTTCCGCGGCGTCGGCGGGCAGATTCGCGACTCGTGGTGCGGCCCGTGCTTCGGCCAGGGGCCCGACGCCCTCGAGAAGGGGCAGCGCGCCATCACGTCGTTCAACCGCAACTGGCAGAACCGCATGGGCCTCGGCGGCGAGGGCTACCTCGCGAGCCCGACGGTCGTGGCGGCCTCGGCGCTCGCCGGCTACATGGCGCCGCCCACCGAGCTGGGCCTCGAGTGGGACCCGGCGAAGTACGGGGTCTAGCGCAGCGTCCCTCACCACTGCAGGAGAAGCCGATGACACGACCGACGCTCCGCTCCGCGCTCGCGGCCACGGCGATGGCCGTCCTCCTGGCCGCGCCGGCCGCCGCGCAGGCGCCGGCCAACCCCGTCAGCGACGCGGTCCGCGCGTCCTGGAACGGCGTCAAGAAGAACATGGCCGCCTCGGCGCGGTCGATGTCCGAGGCCAACTACGCGTTCCGGCCGACCGACAAGGTCCGGTCGTTCGGCGAGATCCTCGCGCACGTCGCGGGCGCCAACTACGTCTTCTGCGCCCCCGCGAAGGGCGAGAAGAGCCCGTTCGCCGAGGACCACTTCGAGAAGACCGCCACGACGAAGATGGACATCGCGAAGGCGGTCGATGACTCGATCGCCTACTGCGACCAGGCATTCGCGGCGCTCACCGACGCAAACGCCCGCGAGATGGTCGCCCAGGCCTTCGGCGGCGGCCAGGCCCCGCGCGTGGCGACGCTGCTCGGCAACATCGAGCACGTGGCGGAGCACTACGGCAACCTGGTGACGTACTTCCGGCTCAAGGGCCTCGTGCCGCCCTCGTCCGCGCCGCAGTAGCGGGCGGCCGGGGGAGCAGTTCGTCTCACGCGTCTTGAGGCCGTGGGCGCGTTGTTCGCACGGAGCGCCTGGCCTGTCGCGGCCGGACCTCGGCGGGTCGTACCCCGTCGTGCACGTGTGATGGTACGTCCAGGCCGACTGGGAGTGACGCGACACGCGGTAGTCCGAAAGGGCGCCGAAGGGAGCGAGGAGGGCACACGGCAGCTCCGCCGTTTGCGGAGTGCCGTGTCACGGCGTCAGCGCGCCATCCGAGCGGACGACAGGCGCCCTTTCGAGCGTCAGCTCCCCGGAGGCCGGGACGTACCATCGCACGCGCACGACGGGCATCGCCCGCGCGTCATCCTGGAGGGCACACTCGTGATCCGAACCGCCCGCATCGGCCTCGTCCTCGCCGCCGTCCTCTTGTGGGCCGGCCAGCCGGCCGCGCAGTCGCCCCAGGGGCCGCTTGCCTCGACCCTCTCGACACTCGCCGCGGGCGCCGACGGCTACGCGGCCGACTCGGCCGGCATGGCGCGGTCGGGCCGGCGCATCGCGTCGCTCGAGCCGACGTCGAGCGCGGCGGCGGCGAACCGGCGCCTCGTAATCGTGGGCGGCCTCGACGGCGACACCGCCGTCGCCAACGCCATCGTCGAATACCTGCAGCGGTCACTCGGCCGCGGTCCGCTTGCCCGGTGGGATGTCGCCGCGATCCCGTGCGCGCGTCCCGAGGCCTGCGACGGCGGCGGCGGGACGAGCGTGCCGACGGCCGTCTTCCCGCCCGATGGCGGATTCTTCAACACCAAGGACGATCTCGAGGCCCGCTACGTGTGGCGGTGGGTCGCCATGCAGGCGCCTGACCTGGTGATCGACGTGCGGGCCGGCGCGGCGTCCCGTGCCGCCAACGCTCCTGCACGCGGCCTCGCCAGCGACGCGGGTGAGGCTGCGCCCGCGTCGCTGGCGGCCGCCCTTGGTGACGGCGCCCCCTCCGGCCTCGCGCCGGTCGCCGCCGTGCAGCTGACGACACCCGCGGACGGCGTGAGTGACGCGCTCGACGCGCTGCTCGCCTCCGCGAAGGCCCTCGAGCGCTCGCCCCTCCGGCGGGAGGTCGCGTCACGGCTCGGCCGGTCGCCGCTCGACGTCGCGCGGCTGCTCGCGCCGAAGTATCCGGCCCAGCCGTCCATCAGCTACATCCCCGGGCTCGCCTGGTCCGGCGCGCTCAGGCTGGCCGAGACGACGGGCGAGGCGCGGTGGCGCGAAAAGCCGCTTGCCGACATGGCGCCGTGGCTGAACGGCACGAAGCCGACGATCGCGGAGCCGTTCCTGCTCACGAGCCTCGCCGGCATGCTGGCGTTCTCCGACCTCGGCGCCATCGACGGCAACGCCGACGCCGCCCGCCTGGCCACCGAGGCCGCCACCTTCACGCTCCCAGAAGGCGGTGACGCGATCGTCCGCTTCCCGCGCCACTGGACGGACGACATGTTCATGGCGACGAGCATCCTGGCGCGCGCCGCGGCGCGCGGCGACGACCCGCGCTACGCGCAGGCGGTCGAGCGGCTCCTGACGACCTACGCCGACGAGCTGCAGCGCGCCGACGGCCTGTTCGTGCACGCCGCCGACGCGCCGCACACCTGGGGCCGCGGCAATGGCTTCGCGGCCTTCGGGCTCATGGAGGCGCTGACGTGGATGCCCGCCGACTGGCCGGCGCGCGAGCGCATCCACGCCATCTACCGCCGCCACATGGCGGCGATGGCGCTGCGGCAGGCCGCCGATGGCACGTGGCGGCAGGTCGTGGACGAGCCCGGCAGCTACCGTGAAGAGACCGTGACCGCGATGACCCTCACGGCGATGGCCCGTGGGGTCCGCCTGGGCTGGCTCGACGCCGGCACGTACCGCCCGGTGGTCGATCGCGCCTGGGCCGGCCTCTCCGCGCGGATTGCCGCCGATGGCGCGCTGGTGGACGTCTGCACCGGCACGGGCGCCGGGCCGACCCGCGACTACTACCTCGATCGCGCCGCGATCTTCGGTCCCGACGACCGGGGCGGCGCGATGGCGCTGACCGCGGCGCTCGAGATGGCCGCGCTGCAGCGGTAGGCGTCGCTCAGAGCCAGCCCCGCGCGCGCGCGAGGTTCGCGGCCTCGACCCGGTTCTTCGCCCCGAGCTTGCTCATCGCCTCCGACAGGTAGTTCCGCACCGTGCCCTCCGAGAGCGACAGGGCCGCGGCGATGTCGGTCGTGGAGAGCCCGTCGGCCGCGAGCCGCAGGGCCTGCCGCTCGCGATCGGTCAGCGGGTCGGCCTCCGACCACGCCTCGGCCGCCAGTTCAGGGTCGATCACGCGCAGGCCCGCGTGGACGCGCCGGATGGCGTCCGCCAGTCTCTCGGACGGCGCGTCCTTCAGCAGGTAGGCGGCCGCGCCCGCCTCGAGCGCGCGCCTGAGGTATCCCGGCCGCGCGAACGTCGTGACGATCACGACCCGCGCCCCGTGCCCCTCGTTCCTGAGCGCCGCCGCCAGGTCCAGGCCGCTGGCGCCCGGCATCTCGATGTCGGTGACGACGATGTCGGGGCGGAGGCGGCGGGCGAGGTCGAGCGCCGCGAGCCCGTCCGGCGCGTGGCCGACCACCTCGATGTCGGCCTCGATGTCGAGGAGTGCCGCGAGCGCGCCGCGCACCATCGCCTGGTCCTCGGCGAGGAGCACCCTGATCATCCCGCTGCCTCCCCGGCGCGCGGCACGACGGCGAGCAGGCGCATGCCGCGCCGGCCGTCGCGCTCGAGCGAGCCGCCCACCTCGAGGAGCCTGGCGCGCATGCCCGCCAGCCCATGGCCTTCCGCCAGCTCGCCGCCGACCCCATCATCGTCCACCTCGAGGTGCAGGTGATCGGGCGTGACGGTCAGCGCGATGCGGCACCGGGTGGCCCTGGCGTGGCGAATCACGTTGGTCACCGCTTCCCGGCAGACGAGCGCGAGCGCATGCTCAGTGGCGGGCGGCGTGCCGGGCGGCAGCGGCGTCGCGTCGCCGCCGCCGGGCTGGCTGATGGTCAGCTCGATACCCGCGCTGCCAAGCACCGAGCGCGCGCGCGCCAGCTCGTCGGCCAGCCGGGCCGACTTGATGCCGTGTACCGCCCGGCGTACCTCGCCGAGCGCTTCCCGCGAGATGCGCGCCACCTCCGCAATCTCCACCGCGGCGCGCGCCTGGTCGCGCTCGACGAGCTTCGCCGCGAGGTCGGCCTTGAGCGTGATGACCGACAGCGTGTGCCCCAGCAGGTCGTGCAGGTCGCCGGCGATCCGCTGGCGCTCGGCAACGGCGGCCAGCCGGGCGATCTCCTCCTGCGCGAGGTTGAGGGCGGCGTCGCGCCGGCGCACCGACGCGTAGTGCACGTTGACGAAGCCGATGAGCGGCGTGACGATGGCCACGGGCGCGATGGTGGCGGCGTAGCCGAGGCCCGTCGCCGGCCATCCGCTGAGCGCGGCGGCCGACACGCCGGCGAGCGTCAGCCCGCCGATCCACCAGCCCGCGGCGGTGCCAGTACGCGCGCCGCCGACGAACGCCGCGGCGTAGATGAAGAACGAGAGCGCCCCCAGGTTGAGCCACGACAGCGAGACGCCGAGCGCCGCGATGCCCAGGATGATCGGCAGGCGCGCGGAGCCGTCCACCCAGTAGCCGCGGAAGTAGAGGGGGAGGAACGTCGCGAGCCCAGCCGCCTGCAGCAGCCACCCTCCGGGCGCGGCCCCGGTGACGTACGGAAAGAGCGCGTACGGCGCGAGGTAGACCAGCCAGAGGTACGGCGTCCACCCGTGCTCCGAGTCCGCGGGCAGGAGGCGCATCCCCGACATCCTACGCCGCCACGGCCAGGGTGTCGCGACGGACGAGCGCGGCCGCGCGGCGGCGGACGACGACCGCCGTCGTCCCGTAGGCGGCCGCCACGAAGAGCAGGGTCCACGGGACGGTGGCCTCGCGGAGCCAGAAGGCCATCGCGCACGAGCCGACGGACACGACGCCGCCGAGCACCAGGTACGCCCGCGTCCGCTGGAGCCAGGCGTACGGGAGGAAGTGGCCGCCGCCGAGCGCGGCCATGCCCGCGGGGACGGTCCAGGGCGCCAGCGCGTAGAGCAGCAGCACGGCCGGCAGCGCCACGACCTGGGACATCGCCATCTGGATCGACAGCGGGCGCAGCGGGTTGCCCGGCGCCAGCCGCGCGGTGCCCATCCGGCGCTCCAGCCAGAAGGCCAGCGGCAGCGCCGCGTTGCCCTGGAAGAGGGTGATGAGGGCCGCGACGCGCACCGGCACGACGAACGCCGCGAGCCCGGTGAGGCCCAGGGTCAGGCCGAAGGCCAGCAGGAAGGGCGCGCCGCCCGCGGACGAGGCACTGACGTTGGCGAGGGCGCGATCGAGGTCGGATTCGCGGGTCGGGCACATCGGCATTTCCTCCATGCCGCCATCGTCCCCGGACCGCGAAACGGACGACAGTGCCTGGTGTCAGCCGCGCGGGATGACGCTTGTCACCCCAGGCTGGCGCGGGTGTATCCTCCATGACGATGTCAAAGCGATGGATGCCGCCGCTGGCGGCCGTGACCGCGCTCCTGGTCGGCCTGGTGTTCGTTGTCGGCGGCGTGCGCGCCGCCGCGCAGGCCCCATCCGGCCTCGAACGCCTGCTCACCGCCGAGCTCGACCGCATGCCGGCCCGCGCCGGCATCTGGGTGAAGCACCTCGGGACCGGTGAGACCGCCGGCGTCCGGGCGACCGATACCTTCAACTCGGCCAGCGTCATCAAGCTGCCCGTGCTCGCCCTGGCCTTCCAGATGGCCGAGCGCGGCGAGCTGTCGCTCGACGAGCGCGTCACGATCCGCCGCGAGGACATCCGCGGCGGGTCCGGCATCTACCGCTACCACGACCCCGGCCTGCAGCCGACCTTCAGGGACGTGCTGCTCCAGATGGTCATCACGAGCGACAACACCGCGACGGACCTGGCCATCGCGAAGGTCGGCGGTGTGGCACCGGTCAACGCGTGGATTGCGGCGCACGGCTACGCCCCCGGCATGAAGCTGACCCAGACGACGGGCGCGCTCTTCGAGAAGTATCGCGCTCTCGACCCGTCGCAGACCAACGAGAAGACCAACCACGATCGCGCGTACTGGCTCGGCGAGCTCACGCCCGAGTCCACGGGCCGGCTCCTCGAGGCGATCTATCGCGCGTCGGAGGGCGCCCCGTCCGCCATCGTCAACAAGACGAACGGCGCGGACATGATGCGGATGCTGCGCGCCCAGCAGGCCGGGGCGCGCCGGCTGCCGCACTACCTGGACGTGCCCGTCGCCCACAAGACCGGTGACTTCCCCCCGGTGCTGGCCAACGACGTCGGTGTGATCCTGTCCGACTCGGGCCCCATCGTGGTGGCGTTCTTCCTCAACGAGATCGCCGAGCCGTACGGCGAGGCCGAGGACCGCATGGGCGCGGTCGCGCGGCTCATCGTCGACTACTTCGACGGCACCGGCCGGCGTCACTGACGCGGCCTGGCGCGGCGGCCGCGCCCCGGAGACCCAAGAACATGGCATCGCGACCTTCCCTGCGTTCGTTCCCGCTGCTCGCCGTCGTCGTGCTCCTGTGCGGCCTCGCCTCGTCGAGCGGACGGCTCGCCGCCCAGTCGCTCGAGCCGCTCTGGCCCGGCGCGACCTACGACCCCGCGATCCCGACGCTGCAGCAGGTGGCCGGCCACGAGCCCGGCCTCGAGATCACCACGCCCGAGGACGTCGGCCGCTACCTCCAGGCGCTCGCCGAGGCGGCGCCCGCGAGGGCGAGGCTCGTCGAGTACGCGCGGAGCTGGGAGGGACGCCCGCTCTGGCTGATGGCGATCGGCAGCGCCGAGCGCATGGCGCAGCTCGACGAGGTCAAGGCGGGCCTGCAGCGACTCGCCGACCCCCGCGGGCTGTCGGCGGCCGACGCCGACGCGCTCGTGCAGTCCCTGCCCGTCGTCGTCTGGCTCGTGCACGGCGTGCACGGCAACGAGATCTCCTCGTCAGACGCGGCGCTCCAGGAGGCGTACCACCTGCTCGCCGCCCGGGGCGACGCCGACGTCGACCAGGTCCTCCGAGACGCGCTCGTGCTGATCGACCCGATGCAGAACCCGGACGGCCGCGCGCGCTTCATCTTCCAGAACCTGCAGGGGCGCGCGTACCCGCCGGACCCCACGCCCTATAGCGCGTCGCACGACGAGCCGTGGCCGGGAGGGCGGTCGAACCACTACCTCTTCGACATGAACCGTGACTGGTTCGCGCAGACCCAGCCGGAGAGCCGCGGCCGCGTCAAGGTGGGCCGCGAGTACTACCCGCAGGTCACCGTCGACCTCCACGAGCAGGGCGGCGACAACACCTATTACTTCGCGCCGCCGGCCGACCCGGTCAACCCGCACATCACGAAGACACAGGTCGCCGCGTGGGAACTCTTCGGGCGCGCCAACGCCGCGCGCTTCGACCAGCGCGGCTGGCCCTACTTCATCCGCGAGGTCTACGACGCGTTCTACCCGGGGTACGGCGACTCGTGGCCGACCTTCCAGGGCTCGATCGGCATGACCTACGAGCAGGCGTCGGCGCGCAGCCTCGCCTACCTCAAGAGCGACGGCACGACGATGACCTATCGCGACGGCGTGATGCACCACATGAACGCCGCGATCACGACGGCCATCACCGCCGCGAAGAACCGGGAGCGGCTGCTGCGCGAGTTCCTGGAGTACCGGCGGAGCGCGGTCGCGGAAGGCGAGAAGAGCCCGGCCCGCGAGTACGTGCTCGTGCCCGGGCAGGACCCGTCCCGCGCGGATGGCCTCGCCAGGAACCTCGCCACGCAGGGCATCGAGGTCCGCCGGACGACCGGGCCCATCACCGTGGGTGGGCGCACCGTGCCCGCCGGCGCGTACCTCGTGTCGCACGCGCAGCCGACCGGGCGGCTCATCACGAACCTGCTCGAGCGGAGCATCAGCCAGCCCGAGGACTTCATCGAGCGCCAGGAGGAACGGCGCGCGCGCCGGCAGCCCGACCAGATCTACGACATCACCGCGTGGAGCCTGCCCCTGCTCTGGGACGTCGACGTGCTGACGAGCGCCGCGCCGATCACGGCGCCGACGACCCCGGTGCCCATGACGTGGGACGCGCCGCCCCCGGCCAGGAACCTCGGCACCGGCACCGTCGGCTACCTGATGCCATGGGGCTCGGCCGCGGCGGGGCTCACCGCCGAGGCGCTGCGGGAAGGCCTGCGCATCAGGAGCGTCGGCGGCGCGTTCACCCTCGGCGGGCGCACCTACCCGATCGGCACGGCCTTCTTCAGGAACGCCGAGAACCCGGCCAACCTGCACGAGCGGCTCGTCGCGCTCCTCGGCCGGCACGACGCCGAACTGGTGCCGATCGACTCCACCTATACCGACTCCGGCATCTCCCTCGGCAGCAACGAGAACGCGTTCGTGCGCGCGCCGCGGGTCCTGATGGCGTGGGACGCGCCCACCCAGTCGCTGTCGGCCGGCTGGGCGCGCTACGTCCTCGAGCGCCGCTTCGGCCAGCCCGTCACGATCGTCCGCACCGGGTCGCTCGGCCGCGCCGTCCTCGCCGACTTCGACGTCGTCGTGCTGCCGTCCGGCAACTACAACGGGCAGATCGCCGACCCGCTCGTGGCACGGCTCAAGGACTGGATTCGCGGCGGTGGCACGCTCGTGACGATCGCCGAGGCGACGCGGTGGGCGACCGGCGACAAGGTGGGACTGCTGGCCACGACACCGCTGCTCAAGGACGGGAAGCCGGACGTACCGGGTTCGTCAGGTTCGTCAGGTTCGTCGGGTTCGTCGGGTTCGTCGGGTTCGGCCAACCGGTCGCCGAACGGGCCGGGGGGCTTCGACTACGACGCGGCGATCCAGCCGGATCGCGAGCGGCCGTCGTCGCAGCCGGGCGCGATCCTGAACGTGACGCTCGAGACCGACCACTGGCTGACGGCGGGCGAGGACGCCGGCGTGCAGACGATGGTGGAAGGCAACCGCGTGTTCGCGCCCATCAAGCTCGATAGCGGGAGGAACGTCGGTGTCTACGCGCAGAAGCCGACGCTCATCGCCTCGGGGCTGGTGTGGCCGGAAGGGCAGGACCTGCTCGTGCAGAAGGCGTACCTCGTGCACCAGCCCATGGGCCGCGGGCACGTCGTCGCCTTCGCCGAGGACCCGAACTATCGCGGGTTCAGCGAGGGCACGATGCTGCTCTTCATGAACGCGGTGCTCCTCGGGCCCGGCTACTGACGGCGATGGGCGCCGACCGGCGAGCGCCGGGGGCCGCATGACGGCGAGGACCGCCGAGCGCCTGGTGGCGCTCGCGGCCTTCGCGGCCGTCGCCGTCGCGGCGTTCACGCCCTTCACCAACGTCGCGCACGTCGCGAGCGCCATCAACGAGGGCGACGGCCGCGTGCAGGCCTGGGTCCTCGGCTGGGTGGCGCATGCCATCACGACCGGCCGGCCGCTCTTCGACGCCAACATGTTCTTCCCGGCGCCCGAGGCGCTGGCGCACACCGATCACATGGCGGCGCTCGGCGCGCTGGCCGTGCCGATCTGGCTGGCGACGGGCAACGCGGTCCTGGCCTTCAACCTCCTCCAACTGGCGGGGCCAGCGCTGGCGGGCTGGGGGATGTTCGTCCTCGCGCGCGACTGGACCGATGACGCGGCGGCCGCGGCGGTGTCGGGCGTCGCGTTCGGCTTCTCGTCGTTCGTCTTCCTCCACAACGCCCACCTGAATCTCACGTGGCTTGCCGGCATCCCCCTCGGGATCCTGGCGCTCGATCGATGGTGGGAGCAGCCGACGTGGCCGCGCCTGGGGGCGCTATGGGGCGTGACGATCTTCACGGCGCTGGTGTCCTGGTATCTCGCCCTCATGCTCGGCCTGGTGCTGGCGGCCTACCTGGTGGCGCTGGTGGTCGCCCGGCGCGGCGTGCCGCACGCCGAGACACGGGCGTGGCAGGTGGTGGCCGGCCTCGCCCTTGGCATCGCCGTCCTGCTGCCATTCGTCGCGCCGTACCTGGGACGGGGCGCCGAGGCCGGGGAGGCGGCGGCGTTTGCCACCGACCTCCGCTCGTATCTCGTGCCCTCCGACGTGACCTGGCTGGGCGGCCTGTTGCACGCCCGGGGCTGGACGGAGGCGCGAGGCATCTGGGGTGAGAAGACCCAGTTCCTCGGGTGGCTCGCGCTTGCCCTGGCCTCGGCCGGCGTGGTCGCCGGCTTCAGGCGCCGCGGACTGGCGCTGCCGCGCTGGCGAGTCGTGTTCCTCGTCGCCGTCGGGACGTCCGGACTGTTGCTGTCCTTCGGGCCCGCGCCCTCCGGGTGGTCGCTGTTCGACATGCTCGCCACCGTGCCCGGCGTCGGGGGATTCCGGGCGACCGCCCGGTTCGGCGTGCTCGTGAGCTTCGCGGTGGCCCTGCTGGCCGGCGCGGGCGCGAGCTGGCTGTGGCGGGGCCGGCGCGCGTGGACACGCGCGCTCGCCGCCGCGGTCGTCTGTCTGGTGCTGCTCGCCGAGGTGTTCGTCGCGCATTTTCCCGCCCAGCGGCCGGCGCCGTTCCCGATGCACCCGATGTATGCGCGGGCCGCCGCCGACGGCGCCGTGGCCGCGGTGGCCCTCCCGATGTACGCGGGGCAGTCCATCTGGTTCCTCGAGGGCGACTACCTGCTGTTCAGCACGCAGGGGGGATTTCTGCCGCTGGCCAACGGCATCGGCCGCTGGGTGCCGCGGAGTTACGCCGCCATCGACCAGGCCACGCGCGACTTCCCGTCGCCCGCGGCCGCGGCGATCCTGCGCAACTTCGGCATCACCCACGTGCTGTTCCACGGGGCGCGCTTCGCCGACGCCGGCGCGAGGCGCGCGCGTGCCGCGGAGGGCCGCGACTTCGTCGAGGTGTTCACCGATGGAGCCGATGTCCTGTTCCGCGTGAGTTACCCGTGATCACAAGCATCCGCGGATGACGCGGATGCACGCGGAACGGGTGGCGATGGCGCACCCTGGGGCGTGAACCGTCACCTCGAGACGGCGGGCAGCACCCGCAGGGTGCTGCGGATGCACGAGCGGCGGCGCGGAGAAGACAGGACAGTCATCCCGCGAGCCTGTCTTCTCCGTGCCGCCACTCGCGCATCCCAGGCGCCGCCTTGCGGCGGCCGCCGTCCGGATAGTGACCAATGGCCTCCGTGCCTCCGTGCCTCCGTGCCTCCGTGCTGCTTTTGCCGGTGAGGCCCGGCCCCATTTGACGCTGTCCGCGAGCCGCGCGGCATCAGCATCGACGAGCGACACCCGCGCGTGCATGGAGCCCGTGATACGCTCCGGAAGCGCGGGTGCCGCCGCGCATGCCGGGGCCTGTCCAGCGGACGCGGGCACGGTGACCGGGCGGCCGACCCGCCGGGGAATTCACGTCATGTCCGAGCCATCCCACCCCTGCGCCGGGCGCCGCGTGTCGCGGCGCCACCTCACGGTCCTCGGGCTTGCCGCGTGCCTGGTCGCGGCCGGCCCGGCGAGCACGCTCGCCCAGCAGCCCGCCGCCGGCGCCGCCGTGCGCGAGTCGGTCGAGCGCTGGGTCGGGCGTCACCAGCGCGAGGTGGTCAAGGAGCTTGCCGACCTCCTGCGTATCCCGAACGTCGCGGCCGACCGCGCCAACATCCGCCGGAACGCCGAGACGCTGCGCGGCATGCTCGAGCGCCGCGGCTTCACCGCGGAACTGCTCGAGACCGACGGCAACCCGCTCGTCTGGGGCGAGCTGAAGGTGCCGGGCGCCACCCGCACGCTGCTGCTCTATGCCCACTACGACGGGCAGCCCGTCGATCCCGCCAACTGGAAGCAGGGGTCGCCCTTCGAGCCCATCCTCCGGGATGGCCGCATGGAGGATGGTGGCAAGGAGGTGGCGGGCCTCGGCACCCTCAACGAGTACAAGCCCGACTGGCGGGTGTACGGCCGCTCCGCCTCCGATGACAAGTCGCCCATCGTCGCGACGCTCGCGGCCGTGGACGCGGCCCGGGCCTCGGACCTGGCGCTGACCTCGAACGTCCGCATCGTGCTCGACGGCGAGGAGGAAGCGGGCTCACCGAGCCTGGTGCCCGCCATCGGCAAGTACCGCGACCGCTTCACGGCCGACGCGATGATCATCCTCGACGGCCCGGTCCACGCGAGCGGGCGCCCGACCGTCGTGTACGGCGCGCGCGGCAGCCAGGCCGTCCAGCTCACGGTCTACGGGCCGAAGTTCCCCCTGCACAGCGGCCACTACGGTAACTGGATCCCGAATCCCGCGATGCGGCTCGCCGAGCTGCTCGCGACGATGAAGGACGAGGACGGCCGCGCCCGCGTCGAGGGGTACTACGACGGCATCGACCCGTTCACGCCGGAAGAGCAACGGATGCTCGACGCCGTCCCGGACGACCCGGCGGCGCTGCTCGCGCTCTTCGGCGTCGCCGCGCCGGAGCGCCAGGGCCTGTCGCTGCAGGAGGCCCTCCAGTACCCGTCGCTCAACATCCGCGGGATGGCCAGCGCCTTCATCGGCGGCGACGCCCGCACGATCATCCCCGACAGGGCCGTCGCCGAGCTCGACCTGCGCCTCGTCAAGGAGACCCCGGCCGACCGGCAGTTCGACCTGCTCGTCGCGCACATCCGCAAGCAGGGCTGGCACGTCGTGGACGCCGACCCGGACGATGCGACGCGCGCGGCGTTCCCGAAGATCGTGAAGGTCGTGCGCCGCGGGGCGGGCACGAACGCCTACCGCACGTCCCCGCTGCTGCCCATTTCCCGGCAGGTGGCTGCGCGGCTCACGGCGACCTTCGGCGAGCCGCCCGTCGAGATCCGCACGATGGGCGGGACGGTCCCCATCGCGCCCTTCATCGACGCGCTCGGCTTCCCGGCCCTGTCCGTGCCGCTCGTCAACTTCGACAACAACCAGCACGCCGAGAACGAGAACCTCCGGATTGGCTACTTCTTCCGTGGCATCACGACCCTTGCCGCGCTCCTGACGATGTGAGCGGCGTCTCGCGCCCGGGCCGCCCATGGAAGCGGAAGCACGGAGACAGGACGGAGACGCGGAGACTGCGCATGAGAGATGACCGCCAGGTTCCCGATTCGGCACGCCGCAAGGTCCTGAACCGCCCATGGCGGGGCGTCTCCGTCCTGTCCCTGTGCCTCTGTGTCGCCGTGGCTGCGTACGTCGCTGCGGCCGTCCCCGCGGCGCAGGGCGCCTACTTCCCGCCGAAGGGCCAGTGGGCGCGCAAGGCGCCGGCCGAGGTCGGGATGGACGCGGCGAAGCTGGCCGAGGCGCTGGCGTTCGCGCGGATCAACGAGACCGACTGGCCGAACGACTTCTCCACCCAGGAGCAGATCTTCGGCAGCCTCCTCGGGCCCATGCCGAACACGCGGGCCGCGACCAACGCCCTCGTCATCCGCCACGGCTACATCGTCGGCGAGTTCGGCGACACGAAGCGGGCGGACCCGACCTACTCGGTCGCCAAGAGCATGCTGTCGACCGTGGCCGGCGTGGCCGTGCGCGACGGCCGCCTGGGGGATCTCGACGAGCCCGTGGGGCGGACGGTCACCGACGGCGGATACGCCGGCCCGCACAACGGGGCGATCACCTGGCGGATGCACCTGCAGCAGGAGTCGGAGTGGCAGGGCGAGATGTTCGGCAAGCGCGACGACTTCGTGGGGGCCGAGGCGTTCGGGGCCGGTGAGCGGAAGCCGCGAACCTTGCAGGCGCCGGGAACGTTCTATGAATACAACGACGTGCGGATCAACCGTTTCGCGCTGTCGCTGCTCCGCGTCTTCGGCGCGCCCGTCATCTCCGTGTTCCGCGACGAGGTGATGGACCCCATCGGCGCCTCGGATACCTGGGACTGGGTGCCGTACAAGACGGCGTACGTGGACGTCGGCGGGCGGATGATGCCCTCGGTGAGCGGCGGCACCCGGTGGGGCGGCGGCGTCTGGATCAATGCCGAGGACATGGCGCGCTTCGGGTACCTGTGGCTGAGGGAGGGCGAGTGGAACGGACGGCGCATCGTGCCGGCCGCGTACGTGGCGGCGGCGACGACCCCGAGCGCGAACGGGCCGGACTACGGGTTCCTCTGGTGGCTCAACACCCGGCAGCGCAACTGGCCGGGGCTGCCCGCGACGGCGTACGGCGCCCGCGGCGCGGGCAGCAACACGATCTTCATTTCGCCGGAGCACGACCTCGTGGTCGTCTGGCGCTGGCACGCGGGGCGCGGCGCCGACGCGCGCTTCTTCAAGATGATCGTGGACGCGATCGACTAGTGGCTGCTCGCCCTCGAACCACGACCGGCCCCATCGTCGCCGCGGCCGCGGGCCCGCAGGCCCACAGGAATGGCGCTCTGCCCGTGAGCAGGGTCCACTAGGCCATGGGCGGCGCGCGCCGGGCGGCCTGTATGCTGCCTCGGCGGCCGTGTCGCGCCCGGCATCGGCGGTTTTCATCATGACCACGCGTCGGCCCTCGTCCCCCGGGCAAGCGGTGGATTTCGAGAAGCTGCTCCTCGACCAGCTGCCAGCCATCGAGCGCGTGGTCCGCGTCGTGGCCAGGCGACACCACCTGTCGCCCGCCGACACCGAGGACCTCGCGGGCCTCGTCCGCCTGAAGCTCGTCGAGGACGACTACGCCATCCTCCGGAAGTTCCAGGGCCGGAGCCGCCTCGACACCTACCTCACCACGGTCGTCCAGCGGCTGTTCCTCGACCAGCGCATCGCGGAGTGGGGCAAGTGGCGCCCCTCCGCGGCCGCCCGCCGCCACGGCGGCGCCGCCGTGGAGCTCGAACGGCTCGTGGTGCGTGACGGCATGGGGCTCGAGGAGGCCGTCGGCACCCTGGTGAGCCGGGGCGGTGAGCACAGCCGGGAGGACCTGCTGGCGATCTGGCGCCAGCTGCCCCCCCGGGCCGTCCGGCGGTTCGCCGGGGAGGACGAACTGGCGGAGGTCGTCGCCGACGATGCCGGGGCGGACGCGGTCCTCGAGGCGGAGGACGACCGCAGGCTGGCCGAGCGGGTGGGCCGGGCGCTGCGACGCGCCATGGCCGGGCTGCCCGGCCAGGACCAGCTGGTGCTGAAGCTGCGCTTCGTGGATGGCATGTCCGTGGCGCACGCCGCGCGCCTCCTGCAGCTGGACCAGAAGGCCTTGTACCGCCGCCTCGAGCACGTGCACCAGGCCGTCCGGGCCGGTCTCGAGGCCGAGGGCATCGACAGGGCCAGCATCGAGCGCATCGTCGGCCACCCCCTGGTGGCCATTGGCGACGTGCTGGGGGTGGAGCCGGCGGCGGAAGATTCGTGAGCGTGTCCGTCTAACCCCTTGAGACGCCGATGAGGGACGAGTGACGCCCTGTCCGGATCTCGAGACCCTGGCCGCGCTGGTGGATCAGGGGCTCGGCGGTGCCGAGCGAGCGGCGGTCCTGTCGCACCTGCTGGGGTGCGGCGAGTGCCGGTCGCTGGTGGCTCAAGTGCTCAGGACCCAGGATGCGGTCTCGGGCGTGCCAGGTGCGAAGGGGGCTCCAGGGCCCGGTTTCGCCAGCGAGTCCCTGTCCCCCCGGCAGCGGTGGTGGACGGCGGCGGGCGCGCTCCTGATTCTCGCGTCGCCGCTCGTGGTCCTGGCCGTCGCGTCGCGACGGTCGGGGACGGAGACCGGCGACGCGGCCGGGCTCGCGGGTCTTGCCGCTGTCGTGGAGGAGAGGCGAACGGAGCGACTCCATCCCGGGGTCGGTTTCGGTTTGCGACGCGCGCCGGTGCGCTCCGGGGGGAGCACCGCGGCTGCTGCGAAAGCGACGCCACTCATCACGGCCGGCAGGGCCCGCGGGACTACCCGACGGACACGCCCGCGGTTCGTGCCCGTCTACTAGTCCGACCGGCCCTCCCGCGCGTCCCGCGTCCGCTCAGCCCCCTTCAAATCCCTTATAAATCAACGACTTGACTGGTCAGGCGGTGCCCTGACCGGCCGGCTGCCTGGCCTGCGCTGTTCGGTTTCTGTCCGCGGGACGTTGACCAGGCGGATCTGTGCAGCTACGAGGTCGCCGACTTCTTCTGGGTGCCCGGTCCCAGGCGGATTGGGCCGTAGGCACCCAGGGACCGGGACTTCAACTTCGTCAGTCCCCGGCCGATTCCTGTAACCGGACCCTGTCGCCCGGATGACGGCACGGGACAGGGCTGAACGGGCGCGACATCCCCCGGCGCGCTCGAGCGCGGCGTGGCAGGATTCCCGCCACTCTGCGGTAGCATGGCCGAAACGCTGCACGGGGACTCGTGTCTTTCAACAGGTGGCTCAAGGAGCATCAGGCGCTCATCGACGCGATCATCGACTCGGTGGTCGGACGGTTCCACCTGTCCGGCCTCGAGTCCGATGAGCTGGAGACGCGCGTCCGCCGGATGCTGGCGAAGGACGACCACGCCGTGCTCCGCGGCTTCTCCGGCCGGTCCACGTTCCAGACGTTCCTGACCACCCTCGTCACCCGTGAGTACCTCGCGTTCCAGCGCGAGCTGCGCGGCGGGTGGCAGCCGTCGGCCGTCGCGCGCCGGCTCGGCCCGACGGCCGTCCTCCTGGAGGAACTGACCGTCCGCGACGGCCTGGCGTTCGCCGACGCCGTCCGGGTGATGCAGACGACCTACCGGGTCACCCAGTCGCAGGACGCGCTGCACGACCTGATGCAGGAGCTGGCCGTCTCGCGGGCGTTCGGCGCCGGTGATGCCGCGCCGGGGCCGCCGTCGACGCCGGCGTCCGAGACGGCCAGTGCGCGGATTGTCCGCGTCGAGGCCGCGCTCGCCGAGGCGCTCAGCCTCCTGTCCCCGGAGGACCGCCTCCTGCTGGCGATGAAGTATCTCGAGCAGGCGCCCACGGCCGGCGTGGCCCGTCTTCTCGGCCTCGAACCCCGGCCCTCCCTCCGCCGCCTGGAGCGCGCCACCGCGGTGGTCCGCTCGGCGCTCCTGACCCAGGGGCTGCCCGAAGCCGACGTCGAGGCCGTCCTCGGCCCGGCCCCGGGGCCCGAACGGCAGGCCCTGCGGCTGAGGTGGTGGAAATCCGCCCTTCCGCGTCCGTCTCATTAGAGAAGCATGTCAGCCAAGCGCCCGTGTCCCGGCGCCGAGTCTCTGGCGGCGTTCGTCGATGGCGGCCTGCCCGACGCCGAACGCGCGGAGCTCGTCCTGCACCTCGCGGAGTGCGACCCCTGTCGCCACCTCGTGGCCGAGGTGCTGCTGGTGCAGGAGTCGCTCGGCACGGCGCCGGCGCCGGTGCCCGCGCCGCGTCCCGCGGCCGTGGTCGAGCGGCGCCCACGCTGGACGTTCCTGCCGCAGCCGCGCACGCTGGCGCTGGCGGCCGCGGTGGTGGCGGCGCTCTCGCTCGTGCCGCTCACGTTGCTCGAGTTCGGGGCCGACGCGATTGGCGGGCGCCCGATGCGCGCGCTCACCGGCACCGCGGCGCCCGAGCGCACGGTGGAGGCCCGGGTCACCGGGGGCTTTGCCTACGCGCCGCTCGGCGCGCCGTCCCGCGCGGCGGGCGACAGGGCCGTGCCCGCGCCGTGGCGGCTCGTGGCCGCCGCCGGCGAGGTGCGTGAGGATTTCGAGGACGACCTGACGGCCGACGGCCGCCGGGCCGTCGGCGTGGCGGCCCTGCTGGTCGGCGACTTCGACCAGGCGGTGGACGCCCTTGGCGAGGCGGCGGCGGCCGAGCCGTCCGACGCCCGGATGCTCAGCGACTACGCCGCCGCGCTGCACGAACGTGCACGGGTCGGCGGCCGTCCGGACGATCTGCCGCGCGCCCTGGATGCGGCGGAACGTGCCGTGGCCGCCGACCCGTCACTCGCCGAGGCGTGGTTCAACCGCGCGCTGGCGATCACCGACTTCAACCTGCGCGACCAGGCCATCGAGGCCTGGGAGGCCTACCTGTCGCGCGACCGCGACTCGAAGTGGGCCGACGAGGCGCGCGCCCACCTGCAGGCGCTCCGCGTGCCGACCGCGGCCGACGAGTGGCCGGGCGTGCGCGCCGCGCTCGAGGCCGACCCCGACCAGCCCACGATCGACCGCGCCGTGCGCCGGCACACCAGCCGCGTGCGCGAGTACGTCGAGCGCGAGTTGCTGCCGGCGTGGGCCGCGGAGGTTGCCGGTGGCGGGACGGGCGCGGGCCCGCGCGAGCGCCTGCGTGCCTTCGCCGACGCGCTGGCGCGGCTCGCCAGCGACCAGCTCTACGCCACCGTTGTCGGCGAGATCGACCGCGCCGAGGCCGCCGGGGGCGTGCGCGCGCTCGCCGAGGCCCACCTCGCCTACGCGACGGCCGGCGATCTCTTCGCGCGCGACCGCTTCGGCGAGGCGGCGCCGGGCCTGGCCACCGCCCGCGCGCGCCTGGAGGCCGCCGGGTCGGCGATGGCGTGGCGGCCGGCCCTCGACCTTGGGGCCGTCGACTACTACGGGGGCCGCTTCACCCAGGCCGAGGCGGGCCTGGTGCGCGTCGAGGCCGCCGCCCGCCAGGGCAACTTCGTCGACATCACCGGCCGGGCCACCTGGCTGCGCGGCATGGTCGCCTTCTCCGAGGGACGGCTGGGGGCGGCGCAGTACCAGTACGAGCAGTCGCT
>JBFWOG010000011.1:0-138018 GCA_050250645.1 Vicinamibacterales bacterium | reverse complement strand
ATCCTCGGCTCTGATCTTGAGACTGCGGACGCGGCGCTCCAGCTCGGTTCGTTCATCGGTCGTCAACGTCAGCGCCATATGGCGCCAAACAGTACCAGTACTGCTTCAGTGAGTACAAGCCACTAGTCGAGGTGGCCGCGCTCGGAATCGCCCATCTCGACGCGGCGCCCGGGGAAGTACTCGTTCCACCGCCCGCTCACCTTGTTCGCGATGTCCTCGCGGCAGGTCACCTCACCCGGGTACCACGGCTTCATGCGGGCGTCGATCAGGATCGGCGGGGTGTAGGAGAGGTGGTTGCGCACGATGCCCCGGCCCGCGGCGTGGATGTCAGCCGCCGGCTCGAAGCGCGTGAACGTCGTCCACAGGAAGTTCATGTCGCTCCTCGCCGCCCGGTCCACGTCGTCGGTCAGCACGACGAGCGGCCAGCCCTCGAAGGCCGGGTGCGCGGCCAGCCGCGCCGCGGCCGCCGGGTCGTCCGCGTAGCGGGGGCCGCCCACGACGAGGCAGCCGCCGCAGTAGACCCGGGCGCCCGTGACGTCGGGCGGCGGCGGGACGGCGGGATGGAACTCGCGCGGCAGGTCGCGCACCGGGTCGCCGAGGCCGAGCCAGACGCCCTTGGACCCCTCGTTGACGACGGGCCCCGTGTAGTCGAGCGTGTCCATCGAGAGGTTCGAGAACACGTAGAGGTCCGTCTCCGGACGGGTCCGCGCGAGCACGTGCTCGAGCGTCGCCCGGAAGTCGCGGAGGTCCACGGCCTGGTCGGTGACCAGCAGGAACTTCTGGAGCGACAGCTGGCCCTCGCCGAGGATGCGGAAGGCGCTCGCCATCGCCTCGCGCTTGTAGCGCTGCCGCACGACCGCCGCCGCCAGCGAGTGGTAGCCCGTCTCCCCGTAGCTCCAGAGCGCCTCGACCGCGGGCATCACCAGCGGGAAGAGCGGCGACAGCAGGTCCTGCAGCAGGTCGCCGATGAAGAAGTCCTCCTGCCGCGGCTTCCCCACCACCGTCGCCGGGAAGATCGCGTCGCGCCGGCGCGCGACCTGCCGGACCTGGAACACCGGGTAGTCGTGCCGGAGCGAGTAGTAGCCGTAGTGGTCCCCGAAGGGCCCCTCGGGACGGCGCACGCCCGCCGGCACCTCGCCCATCAGGGCGAACTCGGCGCCGGCCATCAGCGGGTGCGGGTGCCCGCCCGGCGCGGGGACCTGCGCCAGCTTGCCACCCGCGATGAGCGACGCCAGCATCAGCTCGGGGACGTTCTCGGGCAGCGGCGCGATGGCCGCCAGGATCAGCGCGGGCGGCCCGCCGAGGAACACCGTGGCCGGCAGCGCCTGCCCCCGCGCCTCGGCGCGGGCGTAGTGGAAGCCGCCCCCCTTGCCGATCTGCCAGTGCATCCCCGTCGTCTGGCCGTCGTGCACGTGCAGGCGGTACATCCCGAGGTTGTGGCCGGGCCGCTCGGGATGCTCGGTGTAGACGAGCGGCAGCGTGACGAAGGGGCCGCCGTCCTCGGGCCAGCAGGTCAGCACGGGCAGCCGGTCGAGCCTCACGTCGGTGGTGACGACGTCGAGGACGGGACCCGAGCGGCGGCGGGTCGTGCCCACGCGCAGCAGCTCGCGGGCGACGTCGCGCGCGCCCCAGAGCTTGCCGGGCGTCGGCGGCAGCAGCGTCTCGGCGAGGTGCACGAGGCGGCGGATGAGCGCGAGCGGCCGGTCGCCGAACGCCAGCTCCGCCCGGCGCGCCGTGCCGAAGAGGTTGGTGACGAGGGGCGTGTCGGCGCCGGTGACGTTGGTGAAGAGCAGCGCCGGGCCGCCGGCCGCGATCACCCGGCGGTGGATCTCGGCCGCCTCCTGGTCCGCGGACACGGGGGCGGCGATCTCGACGAGATCGCCGTCCTGCCGCAGGCGATCGAGGAAGGCGCGAAGGTCAGCGAACACGGGTGCCCATTATGACGCGCCGGACGGCGCCAGGGTGCCCGCGTCGTGGACGACGGTGCCCCCGATGAGCGTCAGGACGCTCGTGATCGTCGGCAGCCGGACGGGCTCCATGGTGAACGGGTCGCCGGACAGCACCGCGAGATCGGCCAGCATGCCGACGGCGAGCATGCCCTTGTCCTTCTCGGCGTGCTCGGCGATCGCCGATCCGCGCGTGTAGGCGGTCATCGCCCGGGCGCGCGCGACGTCGGCGTTCGCGGGCAGGGCCGCCGCGGCCTCGCGCTGCAGGTTGAGGAACGGGTTGAGCACGCCGTCCGATCCGATGGCCACCGTCACGCCGCTCTCGACCAGCGGGCCGATCGGCGCGGCGCCCCGGCCCGGGCAGTAGATGACGACCAGGCCGAGCGCCTTCGCGCGCGGGACCAGGTCCACCGCGAGCGGCGCGCCGGCCACCAGCCGCGGGCGCTTCGCCCGCCACACCTCCAGCATGCCGCCGACCTCGAGCGCGTCGACATAGGCGCGCGCGTCGGCATCGCCCGCCGCCGCCACCACGATCTGGTCCTCGGACCCGTAGCCCCAGCCGACGACCTGCGCGAGCCGCTCGTGGGAGAGGTTGGGGTTGGGACGGCCGGGCACGCCGGGGAACACCCAGGCCATGCCGCGCGCGTCGATCAGCTGGCCGGGCAGGGGCGGCAGGAACGGCCGGCTGTCGACGGTCCCGCCCTCCTCCTCGCTCCGCGGCTGGGGGTACCGCAGGAGGTGCCAGCGCACGGCGTTCCCGGCGGCCTGCGCCGCGCGGACCGCCTCGGCCATCGTCCGGTCCGACGCCGGCACCTGCAGGGTGGTGATGCCGTAGCGCGCGGCCTCGACCGCCAGCTCGCGCATCGGGTCGACGCCGCCGTCGACCCGGGGCACGCGCGCGAACGCGTCGTTCAGCCCCGGCACGACCGTGCGCCCGCCGACGTCGATGCGCCTGGTGCCGGGGCCGGCGAGGGCCGCGATCTCCGCCGTCGCGCCGACGCCGATGACGCGCTCGCCGCGGATGGCGATCGCCTCGGCCCAGGGCCGCGCCTCGTCGGCGGTGAAGACGCGGGCGTTCAGCAGGACCAGGTCCGGCGGCTGCACGCCAACGCTGCAGCCGCACACGAGCACCAGCAGGGCGAGCCATCCCAGTCGTCGCACGTCACCTCCCGTTGAATCGGGCAAAGGCCGCCGCCAGCGCCGTCGAGGGCGCGGCCGGCGGCGCGGGCGGCCGCGGCGCCGCGCCGGCCTTCCGGTCCGGCCGCGCCGGAGGCCGCGCCGGCGCGCCGGCCGCCGCGTCGCGGCGCATCGACAGGCCGATGCGCCGGCGCTTCAGGTCCACGTCGACCACGCGCACGGTCACGATGTCGCCCGCCTTGACGACCTCGCGCGGGTCCTTGACGAAGCGATCGGCGAGCTGCGAGACGTGCACCAGCCCGTCCTGGTGCACGCCGATGTCCACGAACGCGCCGAAGTTGGCGACGTTGGTCACGACGCCCTCGAGCACCATGCCCGGGGCGAGGTCGGCCAGCTCCTGCACGCCGTCCTTGAACGCGGCCGTGCGGAACTCCGGCCGCGGGTCGCGCCCCGGCTTCTCCAGCTCGGCCAGGATGTCCTTCACGGTCGGCAGCCCGAAGCGCTCGTCGACGAACGCCGCCGGGTCCAGCCGCTTCAGGACCGACGCCTGGCCGATGAGCCCGGCCAGCCCCACGCCCGCCTGGGCGACGATCCGCTCCACGACCGGGTAGGCCTCGGGATGCACGGCCGACCGGTCGAGCGGGTCGTCGCCGTTCATGATCCGGAGGAAGCCGGCCGCCTGCTGGAACGTCCGCTCGCCGAGCCGCGGCACCGCCTTCAGCTGCCGCCGCGACCGGAACCGCCCGTGCTCGTCGCGGAACTGGACGATGTTGCGCGCGAGGCTCTCGCTCAGGCCGGAGATCCGTGCCAGGAGCGGCACCGACGCGGTGTTGACGTCCGCCCCGACCGCGTTGACGCAGTCCTCGACGATCGCGTCGAGCTTGCGGGCGAGCAGCACCTGGCTCACGTCGTGCTGGTACTGCCCCACGCCGATCGACTTCGGGTCGATGCGCACCAGCTCGGCCAGCGGGTCCTGCAGGCGGCGCGCGATCGACACCGCGCCCCGCAGCGACACGTCGAGGTCCGGGAACTCGCGCGACGCCTGCTCGGACGCCGAGTACACCGACGCGCCCGCCTCCGACACCATCACCTTGGTCAGGCCGAGGCCCGGCTCGCGCGCCAGCAGGTCGGCGCACAGCTTGTCGGTCTCACGCGAGGCGGTGCCGTTGCCGATCGCGACGAGCTCGACGCCGTGCCGCGCCGCCAGGGCCGCCAGCACGCGGATCGAGCCGTCCCAGTCGTTGCGCGGCTGGTGCGGGTAGATGGTGGCGGTCTCGAGGAGCTTCCCGGTGCCGTCGACGACCGCCACCTTCACGCCGGTCCGGATGCCCGGGTCGAGCCCCATCGTCACGCGGGGCCCGGCCGGCGCCGCGAGCAGCAGGTCGTGGAGGTTGCGGCCGAAGACGCGGATGGCCTCGAGCTCCGCCTCCTCGCGCAGGCGCGTCTCGAACTCGATCTCGAGGCGCATCAGGATCTTGGTCTTCCACGCGAAGCGCACCGTCTCGCGGAGCCACGCGTCGGCCGGCCGGCCGCGGTCGGCCACGCCGAAGCGCGCGGCAATCCAGCGCTCGGGCTCGGTGGGTCCGTCCTCGCCGGTGTCGGGCAGCGCCACGGCGAGCCGCAGCACGCCCTCGTTGCGCCCGCGCAGCAGCGCGAGCACGCGGTGGGACGCCATGCCCTTGAGGGGCTGGCTGGCCGAGAAGTAGTCGGAGAACTTGACGCCCTCCTCCTCCTTGCCGGCGACGACGGTGGACCGCCACTCGGCGCGGTCCCAGGTCCATTGCCGCAGGGCGCCCGCCAGCTCCGCGTCCTCCGCGAAGCGCTCCATCAGGATGGCGCGCGCGCCGTCGAGCGCCGCGGCGGCATCGGCCACGCCGCGGCCGGCGTCCACGTAGCCCGCCGCCGCCTCGCCCGGCGCGACGGACGGGTCGGCGAGCAGCTGGTCCGCCAGGGGCTCGAGCCCGGCCTCGCGCGCGATCTCCGCGCGCGTGCGCCGCTTCGGCTTGTACGGAAGGTAGAGGTCCTCGAGCCGCGCCTTGGTCTCGGCCGTGCCGATGGCCTCGGCGAGCGCCGGCGTCAGCTTCTGCTGGTCGGCGATGCTCTGGAGGATCGCCGCGCGCCGCTCCTCGAGCTCGCGCAGGTAGCCCAGGCGCTCCTCGAGCAGGCGCAGCTGGATGTCGTCGAGGCCGCCGGTGGCCTCCTTGCGGTACCGGGCGATGAAGGGGACCGTGGCTCCCTCGTCGAGCAGCTTGACGGCCGCGTCGACCTGGGGGCCACGGACGGAGAGCTCCCGGGCGAGGCGCTCGGGAATCGATGGCAGTGTGGTCAATCTCGTACCCGTCCGAATCGAGCCGGCGCCCGCGGGCGCCGGGGGGGCTAACCCGGGAACGCCTCGTCGGCGCTGCCGCCGTAGATCGCCGGCACCTTGCTGCCCATCGGGCGCAGGTAGGTCGCCAGCTGCCCGCGGTGATGCGCGCCGTGCACCGCGCAGAACACCATGTAGTGGGCGGCCGGCAGCTTCATGCCGTGGAAGTCGACGATCGTCGCCAGCTTCGCGCCGTCGAGCGCCAGGACGTCCTCGAGCTTCTGCGGGAAGTTCGCCTTGTACCAGGCGACCAGCTCGGCGATCGTCGTCGCGCCGGTGTCGCCCGGCTTGCCGAACTGCTGGTTCAGGACGCCGTCGAGGAACCACACGTCGGACGACGCGATGTGGACCGCGAGGTCCCACGCGCTCCGCGCCTTCTCGTCCGGCTTCCAGGTCTTGTTGGCCTCGGGGATCGCCTCGAGGACCTTCACCGTCGTCATCCATTCCGACTGGAGCTGCTGGCCGAGCGCCTGGGCGACGGCCTTTGCCTGATCCGCGTGCATGATGTCTGCCTCCTGTGTCGGGCGTCGCGCCCGCTGTGCGGGGCCGGGTCCGGCCGGCCCCAACGCCGTGGCCTAGCGCCGCGTGAGCGGCCGGTACTTGATGCGGTGCGGCTGGTCGGCCGCCGCGCCGAGCCGCCGCTTGCGGTCGGCCTCGTAGTCCTGGTAGTTGCCCTCGAACCAGACCGCCTGGCTGTCCCCCTCGAACGCCAGGATGTGCGTGGCGATGCGGTCGAGGAACCACCGGTCGTGGCTGATGACGACCGCGCAGCCCGCGAAGTCGAGCAGGGCCTCCTCGAGCGCGCGCAGCGTGTCGACGTCGAGGTCGTTGGTGGGCTCGTCGAGCAGCAGCAGGTTGCAGCCGCGCCGGAGCAGCTTGGCCAGGTGGACGCGGTTGCGCTCGCCCCCCGACAGCTGGCCGACCTTGCGCTGCTGCTGCCCGCCCTTGAAGTTGAACCAGGAGACGTAGGCGCGCGAGGCGACCTTCCGCCGCCCGAGCTCCAGCTCGTCATCGCCCCCGGTGATCTCCTCCCACACCGTGCGGTCCGGGTCGAGCGCGTCCCGGGACTGATCCACGTAGCCGACCTGCACCGTCTCGCCCACCCGGATGGTGCCCTCGTCGGGCTGCTCCTGGCCGGTGATGAGCTTGAACGTCGTGGTCTTGCCCGCGCCGTTCGGCCCGATCACCCCGACGATGCCGCCGCGCGGGAGCGTGAACGACAGGTCGTCGAACAGCAGGCGGTCGCCGAAGGCCTTCTTCACGCCCCGCGCCTCCACGACGATGTCGCCGAGCCGCGGGCCGGGCGGGATGTAGATCTCCACCTTCTCGAGCTTCTCCTGCGTGTCCTCCGCCAGGAGCTGCTCGTAGGCGTTCAGCCGGGCCTTGCCCTTGGCCTGCCGCGCGCGGGGCGACATGCGGATCCAGTCGAGCTCGCGCTGCAGCGACCGCTGCCGCTTGCTCTCGGCCTTCTCCTCGAGCGCCAGGCGGTTCTGCTTCTGCTCGAGCCACCCCGAGTAGTTGCCCTCGTACGGGATGCCCGACCCGCGGTCGAGCTCGAGGATCCACCCCGCGACGTTGTCGAGGAAGTAGCGGTCGTGCGTGATGGCCACGACGGTGCCCGGGTAGTCCTTGAGGAAGCGCTCGAGCCAGGCCACCGACTCGGCGTCGAGGTGGTTCGTCGGCTCGTCGAGCAGGAGCAGGTCCGGCGACTGCAGCAGCAGGCGGCACAGGGCGACGCGGCGGCGCTCGCCGCCCGAGAGCGTCGTGACGTCGGCGTCCGGGGGCGGGAGGCGGAGCGCGTCCATCGCCAGCTCGAGCTGGCTGTCGAGGTCCCACGCGTTGGTGGCGTCGATCCGGTCCTGCAGGCGCGCCTGCTCGTCGAGGACCTTCTCCATCTCCTCGGGCGAGAGGTCCTCGCCCAGGCGCATGTTCACCGCGTCGTACTGGTCGAGCACGGCCTTGATGGCGGCCACGCCTTCCTCGACGTTGCCCTTCACGTCCTTGGCCGGGTCGAGCGTGGGCTCCTGCGGCAGGTAGCCGACGGTGACGCCGTCGGCCGCGAACGCCTCGCCGAGGAAGCTCGTCTCCACCCCGGCCATGATCTTGAGCAGCGTGGACTTGCCGGCCCCGTTCAGCCCGAGCACGCCGATCTTGGCGCCGGGCAGGAACGACAACCAGATGTCGTCGAGCACGCGGGCGTCGGGAGGATAGACCTTCCCGAGACCCTTCATCACGTAGACGTACTGTGGCATGGGTGCTGGCGCTGAGGAATCAAGAATTACGAATCAAGAATCAAGAATACAGGGGCGACGGGACGAGACGCGGACCAACGCCGAGAATACCAGACCCGCGTCTCGTTTCCCGCCTCCCGTTTCCGGTTGCCCCGCGTGCCCTCTCTGAATTCTTGATTCTGGATTCTTGACTTCTCGCTTGCCGGCTCCGTCCATCGGCCGCCGGCCTACTCCTTCTCCGGCAGGAGGGTGACGACGGTGTACCGGTCCAGCGGGAAGTACTTGCGGATGGTCGCGTGGAGGACGTCAGGGTCGAGCCGCTCGATCCGCTCGGGGCGCCTGGCGATGCCGGCCGGGTCCCAGCCGAGCAGCGCCACGGTCTGGAGCGAGCCCAGCCAGTACGCGTTCTGGCGCTCGCTCGTCTCGAGGTCGCGCCGCTCCAGCTCCTTCACCCGCGCCACGTCGTCGGCCGTGGGTCCCTCCGCCTGCAGGCGCTTGACCTCCGCGATCACGGCGGCGGTGAGCTTCCCCACGTTCTCGGGCGCGCTGCCGAACTGGACGACCATCGAGCCGTAGCCGGTCTGGGGCAGCGCGTTCTGGTACGACACGCCGACGCTGTAGGTGCCGCCGAGCTCCTCGCGCAGGATGTCGCGCAGGCGGATGCCCACCAGCGACGCGGCGGCCCGGGCGCGGTGCATCTCGGTCTCGTCGAGGCCGGTGTCGGCGAAGAAGGACATCACCGTCTGGCTCGCGGGCTCGCGGCCCTTGCGGACGTCCTCGGTGACCACGCCGCGCGGGAACTCGATTCCCATGTCGCGGAACGACGAGGTCGCCTTCCCCGTCGACGGCAGGCCGCCGATCCACCGCTCGATGAGCGGCGTCACCTGGTCGATGTCGAAGGCCCCGACCATGAAGAAGCGGAAGTCGGCGGCGTTGGCGAAACGCGCGTGGTAGAAGTCGCGCATCACGCCCGGCCGGAGGCCGGGGATGTCGGCGGGCGTCGGGGCGTCGGCGGTGTAGTGATGCGACGTGTTGACCTGCTCGACCCGCTCGCCGAACACGTAGCCCGGGTTCTCGTCCTGGTTGGCGAGCATCGCGGAGAGCCGCCGCTTCAGCAGGTCGGCGGCCTGGTCCGACATGTTGGGCGCGGTGAACGCGAGGTAGGCGAGCTGCAGCGCCGTCTCCAGGTCCTTCGGCGTGGCCTGCCCGGCCAGCCCCTGCGTGTAGCTGCCGATCGTCGGCGAGGCCGACGCGATCTTGCCGGCGAGCATCTTGTTGAGGTCGACCGGGCTGAAGTCCCCGAGGCCGCCGAGGCCGACGAGCGACGTGGCGAGGCTCGCCTCGCGGAAGTCCGCGCGGCTGGCCAGCGACACGCCGCCGGGCGCCTGGGCGCTGAAGAGCACCTGGTCGTTCTTGAAGTCGGTGGGCTTGAGCCACACCTCGACGCCGTTCGAGAGCGTCAGCACCGTCGTCCCGATCGCCGGGATCTCGCGGCGGCCCGTCACGCGGCCGGGCGCCGGCGGCGTCTCCACCAGCGCGCGGCCGGCGGTCGCGTCGGTCCACGGCGTCACCGGCAGGTCGAGCGCCGCCGTGAACGCGCCGGCCAGCTCGGCCTCGGTCGGCGCGGCCTGTCCCGCCTTCTCGGGCGCCACCGCCATCACGATGCGGTTGTCGTCGTGCACCAGCCGGCGCGCCTCGGCGCCCACCTCCCCGAGGGTGACCTCGGGCAGCAGCTCCGAGGCGAGGCGGTACTCGTACTCGATGCCCGGGATGGCCTCCTGCTCGAGGAAGGCCCGGACGTACTCCCCGGCGTACGACGGGCTCTCGGAGGTGTCGCGCTCCTTGTAGGCCCGCTCGTACCCGGCGAGCACCGACGCCCGCGCCCGGTCGAGCTCGTCGGCGCCGAACCCGAACTGGGCCATCCGCCGGCTCTCGAGCACGATGGCCTCGAGGCCGGCCTTGAGCTGCCCCTCCTCCACGCCCGCGCCGATCTGGAAGAGGTTGACGGTGCGGCCGAGGCCGCCGCCGCCGGCGCTGGCGCCGAGGAAGGGCGCGTCGGGGCGGCGCGCGATCTCCTGCAGGCGCAGGTTCAGCATCCGCACCACCAGGCTCTGCACCAGCGACCGGCGGTAGTCGGCGACCGTCCGCTCGATCTCCACGGGCCGCTTGTAGGCCACGGCGACCGTCCAGCCCTGCGCCTCGGGGTCGGTGGCCACGCTGTAGAGCGCCTCGGCGTTGGGCGGCACGCTGCGGTCCACCTCGGGCGCCGGCGTCGCCGGGTTGCGCAGGCCGCCGAACCGCCGCTCGACCAGCCCCTGGACTTCCGCCGGGTCGACGTCCCCGACGACGACGACGGCCATGCGGTCGGGGCGGTACCAGGTGCGGTAGAAGTCGAGGAGGCGCTCGCGCGGGAACGACTTGAGGATCTCGGGCTCCCCGATGGGCAGCCGGTCCGCGTAGCGCGACCCCTTGAAGAGCACCGGGAGCTGCTTGTCGGTGAGCCGCGACCCGGCCCCGAGGCGGCCGCGCCACTCCTCGATCACGACGCCGCGCTCCTTCTCGATCTCCTCGGGCGCCAGCGCCATGCCACCGGCGAAGTCGTGGAGCGCCAGCAGGCCGCGGTCGACGTAGCCCTCCCGGTCGGACGGCACGTCCAGCATGTAGACCGTCTCGTCGAACGACGTGTAGGCGTTGACGTGGGGGCCGAAGCGCGCGCCGATGGACTCGAGGAACTTCACGAGCTCGCCGGGCGCGAAGTTCTCCGAGCCGTTGAACGCCATGTGCTCGAGGAAGTGCGCGAGGCCGCGCTGGGTCGCCTCTTCCTCGATCGACCCCGCGTTGACGGCCAGCCGCAGCGAGACGCGGTTGGCGGGCCGGCCGTTGCGGCGGATGAAGTAGCGCAGGCCGTTCGGCAGCGTCCCGGTGTGGACGGCCGTGTCGGTCGGCAGCGGCGCGGTGGGCGCGAGCGGCGGCGCCTGGGCGGCCTGCCCCCCCGCGACCAGCGTCGCGGCGGCCGCGAGGGCCATGATGAACGCCGCTCCCCAGATCCGTGCACGCATCGCGCTTCTCCTGTCTGCCGCCGGTCGTGGCGGGCCGCGGAACGCGGCCGGTGCGGCCGCAAGCTACTATTCTCCCATGCGTCTGACGATCAAGCGCCTCGATCCGTCCATCCCGCTGCCCGTCCCCGCCACGGCCGGGGCCGCGGCCTTCGACCTCGCGGCCGCCGAGACCGTCGAGATCCCGCCCGGGGGCATCCGGCTCGTCGGGACCGGCCTCGTCATCGGCGTGCCCCGCGGGCACTTCCTCGGCGTCTTCGCGCGGAGCAGCACGCCGCTCAAGCGGGGCCTCACCGTCGCCAACGGCGTCGGCGTGATCGACGCCGACTACTGCGGGCCGACCGACGAGGTGAAGATCCAGGTGCACAACATCACGGCGGCCCCGGTGACGGTCGCGCGCGGCGACCGCCTCGCGCAGGGCATCGTGCTGCCGGCGCCGGCAATCGAGTGGGACGAGGTGGCCGAGGTCGAGGCGCCCGACCGCGGCGGGTTCGGCAGCACCGGTCACCGCTAGGCGGAGCGACGCGGGTGCCCGGGGTCCGGCGGATCCTCCACGTCGACATGGACGCGTTCTACGCGTCGGTCGAGCAGCGCGACAACCCGTCCCTGCGCGGGCGGCCGGTCGCGGTGGGCGGCGACCCCGCGAAGCGCGGGGTGGTCGCCGCGGCGAGCTACGAGGCGCGGCGCTTCGGCGTGCGCTCGGCGATTCCCATGGCCCGCGCCGTCCGCTTGTGCCCGCCCCTCGTCATCGTCCGCCCCGACTTCGCGAAGTACCGCGCGATCTCGCAGCAGATCTTCGCGCTGTACCGCGAGGTGACGCCGCTCGTCGAGCCCCTGTCGCTCGACGAGGCCTACCTCGACGTGACCGAGAACCAGTGGGGCGAGGCGCTCGGCGTGACCGTGGCCCGCCGCCTCAAGGCCGCGATCCGCGAGGCGACCGGGCTCACCGCGTCGGCCGGCGTCGCGCCGAACAAGTTCCTGGCGAAGATCGCGTCGGGCTGGCAGAAGCCGGACGGGCTGACGGTGATCGCCCCCGAGCGCGTCGAGCGCTTCCTCCAGGGCCTGCCCGTCGACGCGCTGTGGGGCGTGGGTCCGAAGACCGCCGAGAAGCTGCGCGCGCACGGCATCGAGCGGCTCGTCGACGTCCGCGCCCGGGAGCCCGAGGCCCTCCGGGCGGTCGTCGGCAGCCTCGCCGAGTGGCTGACCGAGCTGGCCTGGGGCCGCGACCCGCGCCCGGTGCAGCCCGATCGCCCGGCGAAGTCGTCCGGCTCGGAGTGCACCTACGACACGGACCTGACCGACCTCGCGCGCATCCGCGCCGAGATCGACGAGATGGCGCGGGACGGCGCCCGGTGGCTGCTCCGCCGCGGGCGCGTCGCCCGCACGGTGGTCATCAAGGTGCGCTACGACGACTTCACGACGGTGACACGCAGCCACACGGCGCTGCCCCCGACGCGCGATCCCGACCAGCTTGCCGGGCGCGCCCGCGCGCTGCTCGATCGCACGGAGGCCGGCCGCCGCCCGGTGCGCCTGCTCGGCGTCAGCCTCCACAACCTGTCGGGCCCGGACGAAGTCGACGAGGAGGGGCGGCTGCCCTTCTGATCGGCCCCGTGAACGCCTTCACACAACCGCTGATGACGGGTGTTCACAAGAGACGCCACGAAGGGCACGAAGAACACGAAGGGCCCCATCACGAAGTTTCAGCACCTCTCAAGTCTTCAACTTCTTGATTCTTGTTTCTTGATTCTTCCACGGTGCACGCCAGGCCGTGAACGCCTTCACACGGTCTGGTGGATGCAAGTCGCTGACAAGGGGGTCGGGCTTCGTGCCCGTCGTCGTGTCCGTCGTGCGCGTCGTGGCGGGGTTTGTGAACTCCCGTCGGCGCCGGGCACCCGGGTGGACTAGAACCGGAACAGCTTGGCGATCTTGACGACGAAGCTGCGGTTCTCGAGCGTCGGGAAGCCGCGGCGGTCGGTCTCGCGGCCCTCGCTGTAGACGACGAAGAGGTTGCTGCCGGGCTCGAACTCCCAGCTGAAGCGGAAGTTGGAGGACAGCGAGTCGGAGGCGGAGTTGAACTGGATCAACGAGCCAAGGAACATGCGCGGCGTCAGCGTCCAGGTGCCGCGCAGGCCGAGCAGCTTGCTGAGCGTGCTGCCGCTCGGCAGGTCGAGCCAGTTGAGGGACACCTGCGGCTCGAAGTTGACCTGGGGCGTCACCTCGACCCGGCCGTTCCAGCGGACCTGGCGGCGGGCGCCGCCGTAGAAGCCGCCGGACGAGACGTTGATGAAGCCGCCGACGCGCCGCTGGGGGCCGAAGAAGTAGTTGAGCCTGACTTCCTGGAACTCGTACGCGCCGGCCGGGATGTCCAGGTCGCTCGCCGAGAAGCCCTCCTCGAGGCCCTCGTAGTTGCGCTGGTAGTTCAGGCCGACGTTGTCGCCGTTGTCGAACTCCGTCTGGAACTGCACCTCGGCCTGGCGCGTCTCGACGAAGCCGGCGTTGTTCTCGAAGTACTCGAAGCTCGGCTCGAGGCGGAAGCGGCGGATGGCGGCGATCCCGGCCGGCCGCGGGCTCCACCGGGCCTGGACGCGCGACTTCTTGAAGTCCTCGCGGCGCATGAACCCGACCTCGGGCTCGAAGTTGCGCCCCACGTTGAGCTGCTCGGCCTCGAAGCCGTAGAAGTCGCCGTTGTACTCGGCCTTGACCTGGTAGCTCTGGTCCTGGCCGCTGACGCCGGGGTTCTTCGTCTGCGCCCAGTAGCCGTTGATCACGGTCTCGCCGAACGCGAACGCCGCGTCGGCGCCGTAGGCGTCCTTCGCGTCGCCGCCGCTCGGCGCGCGGCGGGTGCCGAGGAAGCCGATGTAGCTGCGCTGCAGGATGTCGCGCTTGACGCGGGCCACCGCGAAGTTGGTGCCGGGCACCCCGCCGACGTCGGGCACGCCGGTCTGGATGTTGAGCACGCCGATGCTCCACGGCCCCTGCTTGCCGGTGACGCGGCCGCCCACGCGGATCGGCACCTCGACGCTGTCGCCGTCGGCGTTCTCGTCGAGCCCGATGCGGCGGCTGAAGAAGAGGATGGGCGTGTCGTTGCCGCCGCCCCCGCCGCCGCGCATGTTGCCGCCCCCGCCGCCGAACGAGAAGATGCCCTGCCCCTCGAGGAAGAACTCGCGCTTCTCCGGGAAGAACAGGCTGAAGCGCGTCAGGTTGACCTGCTGCTCGTCGTCTTCCACCTGCGCGAAGTCGGTGTTGTAGGTGAAGTCGGCAATCAGGCTCTGGGTGAGGCCGTACTTGACGTCGAAGCCGACGTCGCCGGTCAGGTCGTTGCTCACCGCCGGGTCGGCGGTGCGGTCGGTCGACAGGCCCGAGATCGCGTACGGCTTGATCTCGAGGTTGCGCGAGCTCGACGGCACCTCGATGCCCACGAGGGTCGCCGCCTGCGACACGCGCATGATGCCGCGCATGCCGTACGCGCGCGGGATCGCCGTCAGGTAGGAGAACTCGTTCTTCCACCGCACGACGCGCCGGAAGTTGATGCCCCAGATCTGGCCGTCGCCCTTCTTGTAGCGGAGCGACTTGAACGGGATGGCCATCTCCACCGTCCAGCCGCCGTCGAAGCGCCCGCTGCGCGTCCACCAGACGGTGTTCCAGTCGCGGTTGCTGTCGCGCTCGTCGGTGACCGTCCCGTCGTACATGCCGCCGACGGGGTTGGTGTGGAACAGGAAGCCGCTGCGCCCGTCGTGGAAGGTGTCGAGGATGACGGCGAAGTTCTCGTTGTTGATCAGGTTGAAGCCGTCGCGCCGCATCTCGTTGGCGACCATGCGCTCGGGATGCGAGTCCCAGAGCCGCGCCGACACGTAGACGCGGTCATCGTCGAAGAAGACCCAGACCTCGGTCTTCTCGGTGGCGGGCCTGCCCTCGTCCGGGTCGGCCTGGATGAACCCGTCGATCGCCGGCACCCGGTCGTAGATGGCCTCGTCGAGCACGCCGTCGATGACCAGCCCTTCCGGCAGGCGCGTCGCGCGAATCGTCGCGCGGCCCTCGGCATCACGCGACAGCACGGCCGGGGGCAGCGGGGCGGGCGGACCCGCGTAGCCGGAACCCGCCTCGGCCATGCCGCCGGACTGCGCGGTGGCGGGCAGGGCCACGCCCACGGCGAGCAGGACGGCCAAGGCGACGGTCTCGAGACGCACGTACATCCTGACTACTATACGGCGCGGCTGGGTCCCGCGTTTGTCTCCCTTTGCAATTTTGCCGCCGGAAACCGCCAGCCAGCTCGTCCGTTCACTCCGGGATCACGCGCACATGGACGAGTTCCACCCGGTCCACCGGCTCCTCGCCGTTCACGGGCACCGCCTCGATCTGCCGCACCACGTCCATGCCGTCCACCACCGTCGCGAACGACGTGTACTGCCCGTCCAGCATCGTCGAACGCTCGGTCACGATGAAGAACGAGGTGCTCGCGCTGTCGGGGTCGTCGCCCAGCCGGGCCATCGAGACGGTGCCGGGCTCGTGCGGACGATCGCTGAACTCCGCCGGCAGGTTGCGGACGTACTTCTGCTGGCGCTCGGTCAGCGGCTCGCGGCGGGTCGGCAGGTGGCCCGTCTGCACGACGAAGCCCTTGACGACGCGGTGCCACGCCATGCCGTCGTACACGCCGGCCTCGGCAAGCCGCAGGAAGTTGCGCACGGCCTCCGGCGCGACCTCGGGCGTGAACGCCAGCGTGATGTTCCCCATCGACGTCTCGAGGACGGCGCGGTGCGCCGCCAGCTCGGCGACCGTCTCGGTGGAGAACGGCTCCGGCACCTCCGGCGGCTTCTCCCTGATGGTCACGCGCTCGACGACGACGCGCTCGACGGGGGCGTTCTTCGCATCGACCGCGACCTCGGAGATCGCCTGCGCGGCGAGGATCCCCTCCGCGACGCGCGCGAAGACGGTGTACTTCCCCTGGAGGGCCGCCTGGTCGGTGATGCAGATGAAGAACTGCGTGCCGGCGCTGTCGGGCTTGCCCGGCACCTGCACCGCGGCGACGGCACCGCGGGTCATGGGCTCGTCGTTGATCTCGTCGCGGAGGCGGTTGAGCCCCCCGGTGCCGTACTTCGCGGCGTTGGCCGGGTCGGTCGTGAGGGGATCGCCGCCCTGGATGATGCCGTGCTTGAGGACGAAGTGGAAGATCGTGCCGTCGTAGCCCCCGGCGCGCGCGGTCGTGATGAAGTGCGCCACGTGGTTCGGCGCGCGCTCGGGCAGCAGGTCGAGCACGATCGCGCCGGAGGCGGTCTCGAGCACGGCCTGCTGGTTCTGCATCTCCTCCAGCGAGAACGGGCTCTCGAAGTACGCCGGCGCCGCCGGCGCCGCCCGCCGCCCCTGCGCCCCGCCCACGCCCGCCAGCGCCAGCACGCCCAGCGCGATCAGCACGACTCGATTCCGCATGGTCCCTCCCCGAATACCGGTCGGTTGCTTAGCAAACCATAGATCGGGTTCGACAGGTTCGTCAGGTTCGTCAGGTTCGACAGGTTCGATGGGTTCGTCGGGTTCGTGGGGTTCGACGGGTTCGACAGGTTCCCATCTGCGCACCGACGCCATCCGTGCCATCTGTGTCATCTGTGGCATCTGTGGCGTGGCGTGGCGTGGCTCGTCCCATCAGTGGCCCCGTCCCGCGGTTCGCAACATCGATTGCCGCGCGCGGCCGAACCCCGCTCATCGGCGGCCCGTCTACAGCACTGTCGGCAACACCTTGACTTGCACGCGAGGACGAGAGGCTGCGGGCGGGAGACTGCCATGCCCCGACTCGTCCTCGTCGTCGCGCTCGCGCTCGGTCTCGCCAGCCCGCTGGCGGCCGCGCCCCCAGCCTCGCCCCTGCCCGGCGGTCCGCGCGTGCGGCCGACCGACGCACGGGCCGCGCGGGTCCTCCGGGAGGGCCTGCTCCGCTCCCCCACCTTCGGCGCGCTCGTCGATCGCCTCGAGCGCGGCGGCGTGATCGTCTACGTGTCGATGGATCCGCGGATGCGGCACGGGCTCGCCGGCGGGATCGCCTGGGTCACCACCGCCGGGACGCTCAGGTGCGTGCGGGTGACGCTCAACCCGCTGCTCCGCACGACGGCGCTCGTCGCCGGCCTCGGGCACGAGCTGCGGCACGCCGTGGAGGTGGACGACCACCCGGCGATTGACGGCGCCGACGCCTTCCTCGACCTGTACGAGGCCATCGGGCACACCGGTGGACTCGGCGCGGGATCGTGGGACACGCCGGCCGCGGTCGCCGCGGGCGAGGTGATCCTGGCCGAGGCCGCCGCCGCCGGCGAGGCGGCCGGCCCGCGGGGCCGCTTCGGGCCCGGCGACTGGCACGCGTGGTACCGCGGCTCGCGCGCGGGCGACGCCGATTCGATACAGGGGCCGCAGTGACGGCCCCGTACGTTCCTGTTATGCTGTGGCGGGCTTCAGGTGCCCGGGCGCCTGCGGCGCCGGCACCGCGCCCGGCCTCCCCATGTACGAGGAGTACTACGGCTTCATCCAGCCGCCCTTCAGCCTCACGCCGGACCCTCGCTTCCTGTACCGGAGCGAGTCCCACGACGTGGCGCTGCAGCAGGTCTGGCAGGCGATTCGCCGCAAGGAGGGCTTCATCGTCCTCACCGGCGACATCGGCACGGGCAAGACGACACTGTGCCGGACCCTGCTCGAACAGTTCGACCCCACGACATTCACGGCGCTCATCCTCAACCCGTTCCTCGCGGTCGAGGACCTGCTGCGCGAGGTGCTCCTCAGCTTCGGCGTGACGTCCCGGGAGTCGCTCCGCCAGGGCCGCCTCGCCACGGCGAGCAAGCACGAACTGGTACGGACGCTCCACGACTTCCTGCTCTCGCTCGTGCCGCTCCACGGCAGCGCCGTGCTCATCATCGACGAGGCGCAGCACCTCTCGTCGGACGTGCTCGAGGAGATCCGGATCCTCTCGAACCTCGAGACCAACGAGCAGAAGCTGCTCCAGGTGGTGCTCGTCGGCCAGCTGAATTTCCTCGACGTCCTCCACCAGGCCGACCTGCGGCAGCTCGAGCAGCGCGTGTCGATTCGCTGCCTGCTGAAGCCGCTGAACCGCGAGGAGGTCGAGGCGTACATCACGCACCGCCTCTGGGTGGCGCGCGGATCCGCCTCGGTGACGTTCACGCCCAGGGCGCTCGACCTCGTGCACGCGATCACGGGCGGCGTGCCGCGCATGATCAACCTCGTGTGCGACCGGGCGCTCATGGCGGGCTGCGAGGCGCGGACCGAGCAGATCTCGGACACGCTGATCGTGAACGCGGCCGCGTCGCTCGGGCTGGGCGTGCCGCGGCGCGTGCAGCGCCGCGAGCAGGTGGGCCGCTGGTCGCGGGTCGCCGTCCGGCTCCTGCTCGCCGCCCTGGTGCTGGGCCTGCTGGCTGGGGGCGCCTGGTTCGTCTGGCAGGTGGGCAACCCGTTCGCGCTGCTCCAGGTCGACCCGCCCGCGCCGGCCGCCGCCCCCGGTGCGCTGGCCCTGCCGGCCGCCGCCGCCGCGGCCCCCCCGCTCGAGGCCATTCCCGACCTCTCGCCGCCCCCGCTCGCCCGCGGCGCGTTCTCGGTGCTGATCGGCACCTACGACTACCCGCGGCAGGTGGTGGCGGTCGAGGCGACCCTGCGCGCGGCGGGCCTGCCCGTCTACGTGGTCGACCTCGCCGGCGAGGATGGCACCCGCCGCCGCGTGCTCGTCGGCCGCTACGCCGCGCGCGAGGACGCCGCCCGCGTCCAGGACTCGCTCGCCACGAGCTTCGGCGACGCGCGCGTGATCCTCGGCCGCCGCGAGGGCCTCGCCGAGCCCTGACCGGGCGTCACCGCCAGTCGACGATGTCCGCGAGCGCCTTGCGGTGGATGTCCGGCACCCGCGCATCCGCCGCCGGGTACCCCGCCACCAGCAGGAGGAACGCGCGCTCGCGCGCCGGGCGCCCCAGCAGCTCGTTCAGGAACCCCATCGGGCTCGGCGTGTGCGTCAGGCTGGCGAGGCCGGCGTGGTGCAGCGACGCGATGAGGAGGCCCGTCGCGATGCCGACCGACTCGACCGCGTAGTAGTGCTTCACCACGCTGCCGTCGGGCCGCACGCCGTGGGGCTGCACGAACACCGCGATGAGCCACGGGGCGACCTCCAGGAACGGCTTGTCGGGATCCGTGCCGAGCGGCGCCAGGGCGTCGAGCCATTCCCGCGGGGCGCGGTGCTCGTAGAACTCCCGCTCCTCGGCCTCCGCGGCCTCGCGCAGCCGCCGCCGCAGCGCCGGGTCCGCGCGGCTCACCGCGACGAAGTGCCAGGGCTGCAGGTTGGCGCCGCTCGGGGCCGTACCCGCCGCGCGGATCGCCTCCGCGATCACCTCCGCCGGCACCGGGCGGTCCGAGAAGTCCCGGACCGTGCGCCGGCGCGCCATCTCGGCGTGGAAGGCGACGGCCCGCGCGAGCACCTCGTCGTCGGGCCGCGCGGTGAAGGCGAGCGGGATGGTCTTCGGGGGGGCCGTCATCGCGGGGCTCCCGCGGCGTGACGGCGCGCCAGGTCGTGTCGCGTGATCGGCATGGTGCGGTCGTGCCTCCCGGCCTACCGGCCGCGGTCCTTGTAGAAGGTCTTGAGGGCCTTGTGGATCGGCTTCGAGCGCCGCTTCTCGTCGAGGCGCCCGCGCTCGCCCCGGCGCGCCTCGAAGGCGCGCAGCTCCTCCTGCAGCTTGAGGTAGCTGGCCAGGCGCCCGGCGTCGAGCGTCCCCGCGTCGACGGCGGCCCGCACCGCGCAGCGCGGCTCGGCGCGGTGCTCGCAGTCCGTGAAGTGGCAGCCCGGGGCCAGCGCCTCGATGTCGTCGAACGCCTCCTTCACCGCCTCGTTGACGTCCCAGAGCTGGAGCTCGCGCATCCCGGGCGTGTCAATCACCAGGCCGTGCCCCGGCAGCAGGATGAGCTGCCGGTGCCGCGTGGTGTGCCGGCCGCGCGAGTCGCTCTCGCGCACCGCCTGCGTCGCCAGCAGCTCGGCGCCGACGATGGCGTTGATGAGCGTGGACTTGCCGGCGCCGGACGACCCCAGCAGGGCGCCGGTGCGGCCGGGGCCGAGGTGCCCCAGCACGGCGTCGAGCCCCTCGCGCGTGCGCACGCTCGTCGCGTGCACGGCCACGCCGGGCGCGGCCGCGCGCACCTCCGCGACGCGCGCGTCGACCTCCGCGCAGACGTCCGCCTTGCTGAGCAGCACCACCGGCGTCGCGCCGCTTTCCCACGACAGGAGCAGGTAGCGATCGAGCCGGCGCGGGTTGTAGTCGTGGTCGAGGCCCATCACGATGAACACCGTGTCGATGTTCGCCGCGACCACCTGCTCCTCGGTCAGCTCGCCCGCCACCTTGCGCGAGAAGCGGCTGCGGCGCGGCAGGATCGCCTCGATCGTGCCCGTGCGCCCCTCGTGGGCCAGCCGGACCGCCACCCAGTCGCCCACCGCGGCCAGCTCGCTCCGGCCGGCGGCCCGGTGCCGCATCCGGCCGGCCTGCTCGGCGCGGACCTCGCCCACCTCGGCGAACAGGCGGTAGATGTGGTTGAACTCGATCGCGACGCGCGCCGGCGCGAGGCCCGCCGCCGCGTGGGGCGCGAAGGCCTCGGCCCACCCTGCGTCCCAGCCGAGCGCCGTGAGGTCGAAAGACATCGGGACGGATAGGATATTCGACGTGGGCGACCAGCTGCCGCTCTTCGAGATCGCGCCGGACCCGCCGCCGGACCCCTGGGCCGGCCGCCTGGCCGAGGTGTACCGCGCCGCGCGCCCGCTGCGCGAGGCGATTCCCGGCTCGGTCCACTTCGGCACGAGCTCGTGGAGCTTCCCGGGCTGGAAGGGGATCGTCTACGGCGCCGCACGCACGACGACCGCGCTCGCGCGCGAGGGCCTCGCCGAGTACGCGCGCCACCCGCTGCTGACGACGGTCGGCGTGGACCGCAGCTACTACGCCCCCCTGCCGCTCGACGACCTCCGCCGGTACGCCGGCCAGCTCCCCGCGGGGTTCCGCTGCGTGATCAAGGCGCCCGCCTCGGTGACCGCCGCCACGCTCGGCCCGCCAGGCGCCCGGCCGGCGCCCAACCCGGGGTTCATGTCGGCCGCGAGGCTCACCGCGGAGCTGCTCGAGCCGCTCGCCGCGGCCTTCGCGGACCACACCGGCCCGATCCTGCTCGAGTTCCCGCCGGTGCCCCGCGGGTTCCCGCTCGAGCCCGGCCGGTTCCTCGAGGGGCTGGACCACCTCCTCCACGCGCTGCCGGCCGGCTTCGAGTACGCGGTCGAGCTGCGCGACCGCCGCCTGCTGACGCCGGAGTACCGCGCGGTCCTCGCGGCGCACGGCGCGGGCCACACCTACAACTACTGGAGCGCCATGCCGATGCCCGGCGTCCAGGCCGGGGTCGTCCCCCCCGAGGACGCGGCCTTCAGCATCGTCCGCCTCCTGCTGCGGCCGGGGACGTGGTACGAGGATCAGCGCGAGCGGTTCCGGCCGTTCGACCGGCTCGTCGAGCCGGACCGCGCGATGCGCGACGACGTGGAGGCCGTGGTGTCGAGGGCGATGGGGGCCGGGCGCCGGGCGTTCGTGCTGGTGAACAACAAGGCCGAGGGGTCGTCGCCCCTCACGATCATGGCGCTGGCCGAGCGGCTGGCCGCGCGGCGCGCGCCGCGCTGAGCCACGCCGGCGCCGCGCTCAGGGCGCCGCGGCCGGCTCGCCGGAGAAGAGCCCGAAGGCGCCGATGGCCTCGAAGCCGAGCGACTCGTACAGCGCGCGGGCGCTCCGCTGCCCCTCGCCCGTGAACAGGATCACCCGCTCGAGGCCGTGGTCGGCCACGGCGTCGCGGAGGATCGTCTGCATGACGGCGCGCGCGAACCCCTGGCGGCGGCGCGCCGGAAGCGTGTAGACGCCCCCGACCTGCGCGACGGGGTGGTGGTACGCGTTGAAGCTCGCGATGGAGACGAGCGCGCCGCCGTCCCAGGCGCCCCACCAGTGCCCGTTCCCGGCCGAGGTCGCAAAGCCCGCCCGCCGCGACCCGGGCGTGCCGAGCGGCAGGCGCTGCTCGCGGAGGAACGCGGCGGCAAGCGGGTCCCAGGCATCGGCGTCAGCGACCGTCAGCGTGCGCACGTCCCACGCCGCCGGCGGCTCGCCCGCGGGCGCCGGCAGGACGAGGCGATACAGCACCTCGCGGGATTCCTGCGTCGGCACCAGCCCCTGCCGCTCGCGGACGAGGGCCCAGAACCGGGCGGCCGGCGCCCAGTCGCCGAGGACGAAGCGCACGTCCGCGCCGCGCGCGGCCATGTCCGCGTCGACCACGTCCGCGTGCGCGGCGTGGCCGTCCGCCTGGATGAGCACGCTGCCGTTCCGCGTGACGCACCACACCGCCAGGATGGTCTGCCCGTCCACGAGCGCGCGGAAGTCCCCGGAGTACGGGCTCTCGCCCATGCGGGGCCCGAACGCGCGGAGGTTGGACAGCAGGAAGAGCGACGTCTCGACCCGCCCCTCCAGGAAGCGGCGGACCGCCGGGCCCTCCGCGTCCGTGACGTCGATCACCCGCGGACCCGCCGGCGGCGCGGCTCCCCCGGGCGTCGCGCCCGGTCCCGCCGTCGTCATGACACCGGCCGCACCGGCGGGCGCCCCGCCGCGACGTCCGCCAGGAAGGTCCGGGCCCGCTCGTCGAACGCCGGCCCGTAGGCGTGCGCGGCGTCGAACTCGCACAGCTCCACGGTGGCGCCGGCGTCGCGGAGCACGGCCAGGTCGCGCTCGGCTCGGGCGGCCGGGTAGAGCGGATCGGCGGCGCCGCGCCCGAGCAGCACGGGCGGGAGGGCCGCGGCGGCCGGCGCCACGTCGGGCGGGACATCCCCGCCGAGCACCACGATCCCGGCACAGGGGTGCCCCGCCGCCGCGGCCGCGCGATACGCCATCGCCACGCCCTGCGAGAACCCGGAGTAGACGAGCGCGGAGGGCGGGCCGTGCGCCGCGCCGACGGCCGCGACCACGGCCGCGACGTAGGCGATGTTGTCGGCGATGGCCAGTTCGCGGTCCTCGCGTGTCATCCAGGCCGCGACGACGTCGCCGGTGCGCGCGTAGTAGCGGTGGAGGCCCTGCACGCTGACGAGGCCCCACTCGGGACCGGGCCGCATCCGGCTCAAGGCCTCGAGCTGGATCGCGGCGGTCTCGCCCTGCCCGTGGAAGCCGACCAGCCAGGGCCACGGCCCGCCGCCGGCCGGCGGCTCGACGAGATAACGGCCGTGCGCGCGGGTTTCGATCGTGTGGACGGCGGGCACATCAGGCATTATAGGCAGCCATGAGACGCTTCCACTGGATTGCGACCTTGGCGCTCGTGGCCGCCCTGGCGGGCGCCCTGATGCTCGCCTCGTCCGGCCTCGGCTACCGGCTGGGCTGGTGGTCCCTGCAGCGCGGGTTCCAGCTGCTGACGTGGGGCGCCTTCGCGGGGGTCGGGGCCGCGGTGCTCGGCCTGGCCGGGCTCGCGCTCAACCGTCCCCGGCAGAACGCGCGCGGGTTCGTCCTCGCCGGCGTCGGGCTGCTCGCCGGGGTGCTGCTCGCGGGGATCCCCTGGCAGTGGCAGCGGACGGCGGCGCAGGTGCCGCGCATCCACGACATCTCGACGGATACCGAGACGCCGCCCGACTTCGTCCGGATCGCGGAGATTCGCACCGCGGCGAACGCGCCGAACGCCCTCGACTATTCCGCGGAGGTCGCCGCCGAGCAGCGGCAGGGATACCCGGACCTCGGGCCGCTCGCGCTGCCGGTGCCGCCGGACGAGGCCTACCAGAAGGCCCTCGCCACGGCCGAGGCCCGCGGCTGGGAGATCGTCACCGCTGACGCCGCCGCGCGGCGCATCGAGGCGACGGACACGACGTTCTGGTTCGGGTTCAAGGACGACATCGCCGTGCGCGTCACGCCCGCCGAGGGTGGGGGCAGCCGCATCGACGTGCGCTCGGTCTCACGCGTCGGCCGGAGCGACGTCGGCACCAACGCGCGCCGCATCCGCGAGTACCTGGCGGACATCGCCAGGCGGTAGGACGACGGGAGTGCTCCACGCCGGAGCACTCCCGTGGCCCCCGTCTTACCGGATCACGTCGAACATGTGGCTGAACTTGATGATCAGCGACCGATCCGTGCGCTCGGGGCGCTCGAACAGGTCGTAGAGCCCGCGCGTGTCGGTGTAGACGACGAAGAGCCCCGTGTTGGCCGCCTGGAGCCAGCCGAAGCGCAGGTTGACCGACCAGATGTCGGCGCGGTCGTTGTACTGGACCAGCGCCTGGACGAACCGGCGCGTGTCGAACGAGTAGGAGACGCGCGTCCGCACGAGGTTGGTGACGAAGTCCCCGTACGGCAGGTTGACGTCGTTGCGCTGGTAGGCGACCTCCGTGGTGAGGGCGTCGCCGACGCGCATCCGGATCGTGGGGCTGAGCGTGACCCGGTCGCCCCCGAAGAACCCGCCGATCGTGCTCTGCATGTTCAGCGACACCGGCGCGCCCTGGTTGGTCATGAAGACCAGCTGCGCTTCCTTGTGGTCGTAGGTGCCGGGCGGCACGAAGATGCCGGGGTAGATCTCGAAGGGCGCGCGGACGCCCTCGCTCGTCAGGTTCATCCCCGAGTGCAGCTCGTAGCTGTTCTTCCACTGCGTGTGGTTGTCGATGTGGACGTAGTTGCTCTCGCGGAACCCGTCGAAGCCGAAGAACGCGCGGTAGGAGACGTGCGGCCGGAACTCCTGGACGCCCAGGAAGTGCGCGGGCCGCCACCGGGTCATGATCCGCGCGTCCGGCTTCCGGTACCCGCGGCGGCTCAGGAAGCCGACCTCGGGATTGAAGTCCCCGCCGACCTGCTGGTAGCCGAGCTCGAGGTCGTAGCGCGGGTAGTTCGTCCGCGACCGGACGTTGAACGCGCCGCCGTCCGCCTGGCCCGGCGTCTGGGTGCGCGCCGCGAAGCTCGAGAGCACCGTGTTCTGCCCGACGCCCCACTTGCCGTCCACCGCGAACGTGCGGTTGAAGTTGTCCTCCCCCGCCAGCGCGCCCGTCGCCTGCCGGTTGACGAACAGCCCGCCGATCGACGAGCGGTTCGGCAGGTCGCGGCTGACGCGGGCCACCGAGAAGTTGTTCGACGCGATCTCGTCGCCGTAGGCGTCGGTCTGCATGCTGAGCAGGCCGACGTTGTAGTGCCCGGCCTTGCCCGACACGCGCGCGCCCCCGAGGATGGGGATCGACTGGCCGCCGTCGCCGATGCCGATCCGCCGTGAGAAGAACAGGTCGATCTCGCCCGGGTTGCCCACCGAGAAGAACCCGGCGTTCTCGAGGAAGAAGGGCCGCTTCTCCGGGAAGAACAGGTTGAAGCGATCGAGGTTCACCTGCTGCTCGTCCACCTCGACCTGCGCGAAGTCGGTGTTGACGGTCCCGTCGAGCGTCAGGCTCGGCGTCAGGTTGTACTTCAGGTCGAAGCCGACGTCGCCGAGCACCGCCGAGTCCACGGGCGTCTCGCCCGACTTGACGATGTTGCCGAGCATGTACGGCGTGACCTTGAAGTTGCGGATGACCGGCGTCTGGATGCCCGCGACCGAGCCGGCCAGCGACAGCCGGTACAGGTTGAACTGCCGCGGGATGGGCGCCCAGTAGGCGCGCTCGTTGCGCCGCCGGATGTTGCGCTGGAAGTTGACGCCCCATACCTGGTTCGTCCCAGACGGGAAGCGCAGCGTGCGGAAGGGGATGGCGAACTCGGCGCTCCAGCCCGTGTCGGTGATCCGCGACCGCACCTCCCACGCCCCGTCCCAGTTCAGGTTGAAACCGCCCCCCGACCCGGTCTGCTGGGCCTGGCCCGCGCCGAGGCCGCCGCCGCCCTGCCCCTCGTTGGTCACCTGGCCGTCGTACTCGATCCCGGCCGGGTTCGTGCCGAACACGAAGCCGTTGAGGCGGTCGCGGTAGGTGTCGAAGATCATCTGGAAGCTGTCGCTCTGGTCGAGCGGCGTGTCGCGCCGCGAGTCCGAGACGATGATCGCCGACGGGTCGGAGTCGTAGCAGACGACCCCCACGTAAAGGGTGTCGGCCGTGAAGACCAGGCGGACCTCGGTCTTCTCCGAGGCCGGCGCGCCCTCGTTGGGCTGCTCCTGCCAGAAGTCCGAGATAGCCGGCGCCGTGCGCCAGACCGGGTCGCCGAGCACGTCGCCGTCGACGACGGGGCCCTCGGCCACCTGCACGGCGGTGGTCGACGGGCCGGTGCCCGACTCGCGGGCGCCCCCGGCCACCTGGACCTGGGCCTCGGCCGCGGAATGGGGACCGGCGACGAGCGCGGCGGCCACGAGGCCCCGCACAAGGAATAGACTGAATCGGGTCATGCGCATGATGGGATGTGACAACGACGTAATGAGGGCCTTCATCCTACTACAGGGCCGGCCGGGCCCGGGGCCGCGGCGGTGAGCCCGCTGGCCTTCCACGTGCCGGGCGATCCCGGGCTGGTCCACGCCGCGACGCTGTATCCCGCGGGCGGCCAGGCGCCGGCCGGCGCGCTCCTGGTCCTCGCGCACGGCGCCGGGGCCGGCCAGGCGAGCCCGTTCATGATGCGCTACGCCGCCGGCCTCGCCGCCCGCGGCCTCGACATCGTCACCTTCAACTTTCCCTACATGGAGGGGCGGCGGAAGGCCCCCGATCGCCCGCCGGTGCTCGAGGACGCGTTCCGCCGCGCGGTCGTCGGCGCGGCCGGGCACCGCATGGCGCGCGGGCGGCGGGTCTTCATCGGCGGCAAGTCGATGGGCGGGCGCATCGCGACGCACCTGGCCGCGGCGCCGGAGCTGTGGCCGGGCGAGGCGCCTCCCCTGGCAGGCGTCGTCGCATTCGGCTACCCGCTGGTGCCGCCCGGCGGCCGGGGCCGCGACCGCACCTCGCACCTGGCGCGCATCGCGGCGCCCCTGCTCGTCGTGCAGGGCACGCGCGACACCTTCGGCGGCCCCGACGCCGTCGAGGCCGCCCTGCCGCCGCCGGCCGACCGGCTCGCCCCGATGACGGTGCTCCGCGTCGAGGGCGGCGACCACTCGTTCAAGGTGCTCAAGTCCAGCGGGCGCACGGAAGCCGAGGTGGACGGCGCGATCTGGGATGCCGTGGCCGCCTGGGTTGCCGGGACCTGACCGCCGCCACGCGCACATCTGCCAAGCCGCGTCCATCCGCGTGCCGCCGCGGATCGGACGAGGTCGGGCGCCGTCAGTCGGCGTAGGGCTGGTGCAGGTGGACGGGCTCGGCGCCGCGGGCGCGGACCCGCAGGTTGATCATCTCGACGAAGACCGAGAAGGCCATCGCGAAGTAGATGTAGCCCTTCGGGATGTGCTGGTCGAGCCCCTCGGCGACGAGCGAGACGCCGATGAGCAGCAGGAACGACAGCGCCAGCACCTTGACCGTGGGGTGCGCCTCCACGAAGGCGCCGATGCGCTCGGCCGCGACGAGCATCACGCCGACGGCCAGCACGACCGCCGTGACCATGACCCACAGGTCCTCGGCCATGCCCACCGCCGTGATCACCGAGTCGAGCGAGAAGACGATGTCGAGCGCCATGATCTGGGCGATCACCGCGCCGAACGACGGCGCCACCCGCGACGAGCGATGCCCCTCCTCGCCCTCGAGCCGCTCGTGGATCTCGAGCGTCGCCTTGGCAATCAGGAACAGCCCGCCGCCGAGCAGGATCAGGTCCCGTCCCGAGATCGCCTGGCCGAGCACCGCGAAGAACGGCGCGGTGAGCCCGACGACCCAGGCCAGGGACATCAGCAGCAGGAGGCGGATGCCCATCGCCGCGACCAGGCCGGTCTGGCGCGCGGACCGCCGCTGGTCGGCCGGCAGCTTGTTGGCGAGGATCGAGATGAAGATGACGTTGTCGACCCCGAGCACGATCTCGAGCGCCGTCAGCGTCGCGAGGGCGATGAGCGCGTCGGCGGCCAGGATGTCCACGGCGGGTCCTACGCGGGCTTGCGCGGCTTGTGCGCGCAGGCGCCGGTGTTGATGCAGCCGTCAGCCAGCCGGAGCCGGGCCACCGGCTCTCCCCCGGCGAGGTGGCGCTCGACGATCTCGGGCACGTCGGCCTCGGTGACGTGGCCGTACCACACGCCCTCGGGATAGACGACGACGGTGGGCCCGTGCTCGCACTGGTCGAGGCAGCCCGCCTTGTTCGCGCGAATCCGCCGGTTCAGCCCGTGCTCGGCCAGTGCCTTCTTGAAGGCGGCGTGGAGGTGATGGCTGGCCTCCGGGTCGCAGCAGCCGCGGGGGTGCCCCGCGGGGCGCTGGTTGCCGCAGACGAACACGTGGCGGTCGAACGGCGCCACGGCTACTCCACCTGCAGCTCGGGCCGGTCGCGGAGACCGCCCCACGTCTCGGGATCCTGCCAGAGCAGCGTCCAGAAATAGCGCGCGACGTCGGCCTTCGGGAACTCGGCGGCGAGGGCCGTGACGGCCGCGTCGAGCCGCTCGGGCGCGGGCGCCGACGGCGACTCGTCGGTGATGAGCCCGTCCTCGTGCGCGATGCCGAGCTCGTCGAGGAAGCGTCCCATCATCACCCGCTGGTGCTCGAGGTGATAGGACACGAGCAGCCGGGCCGCGAGCAGGTCCGAGACCTGGGCGAGCGACGCGAGGTGCCTGGCCTTCCGCTCGACCGGCAGCGCGATCACGCTCTTCGGCCGGAACTTGATCTGGCGGGCGATGAGGGCCACGGCCTCGGCGCGCTCGATGGCGGCCTGATCATCGGTCCAGAACGCGGCCGCGGCGGTGGCGCGGAGATCGAGGGGCATCATGCGCCAGAGCTTGACGGGGCGCATCTCTCCGGACGGTTGGGACATAGGGGCGGTAGTGTACCAGAGAATCTCGTGGTCCCACGTATGCGTGGCAGGCATGCGGCCGCTTTTCCACGGGTTTCGGGTGCCCATGCGGCGCGCGCATGGACCGCATGGCGACCTTCTATGTCCCGCGGCGCCCCCCGGACGACAGACTGGATCGCGAGGGTGGGCCACCCGACTCCCGGCCCGCGCTCCTGGCAGGGACGGCGCCTCCCGTCCCTGCCGCATTCGATCTTCAGGTTCCTCGGGTTCCTCGGGTTCCTCGGTTCCTTGGGTTCGACGGGTTCGACGGGTTCGTCGGGTTCGTCAGGTTCGTCGGGTTCGTCAGGTTCGTCAGGTTCGTCGGGTTCGTCAGGTTCGTCAGGTTCGTCAGGTTCGTCAGGTTCGTCAGGTTCGTCAGGTTCGTCAGGTTCGACGGGTTCGTCAGGTTCGACAGGTTCGACAGGTTCGACGGGTTCGACGCGTCGCTAGTCGCGCGCACCTCTGCCACCCTTGGCACTCTTGGCACTCTGGCGCGCGCACCGTTGGCACCCCAGGCACCTCTGGCACCCTTGGCACCCTGGCGGCGCACCCCAGGCACCTCTGGCACCCTTGGCACCCTTGGCACCCTGGCGGCGCACCCCTGGCACCCTTGGCACCCTGGTTCTTACGCCGCCAGCGCCACCCGCCTGAGCAGTGACACGTCGGCCAGCATGCGGCCGGCGCCGCGGACGACGGTCGTCAGGGGCTCCTCGGCAATCGCGACGGGGATGCCGGTCTCCTGGTGCAGCCGCTGGTCGAGGCGCCGCAGCATCGCGCCACCGCCGGCCAGCACCAGGCCGCCGTCGTAGATGTCCCCGGCGATCTCGGGCGGAATCGTCTCGAGCGCCTCGCGGACGGCCGTCACGAGGTTGCGCAGCGGGTCGCCGAGCGCCTCGCGGATCTCCGCCTCCGTCACCTCCACGACCCGCGGCTTGCCCTCGCGCTGGCAGCGGCCGCGCACCTCCATCACCAGCTGCGTGTCGTCCTCGGTTGCCGAGCCGATTTCCTTCTTCACCTGCTCGGCGGTCCGCTCGCCGATGAGCAGGCCGTGGCGGCGGCGCATGAAGAGGGCGATCGCCTCGTCCATGTGGTGCCCGGCGGCGCGGACCGAGCGGTCGAAGACCATGCCGCCGAGCGACACCACGGCGATGTCCGTCGTCCCGCCGCCCACGTCCACGACCATGCTGCCGCGCGCCTCGGTCACGGGCAGGCCGGCGCCGATGGCCGCCGCCATGCCCTCCTCCACCAGGTGCACCTCGGCGACCCTGGCGCGATAGGCGCTGTCGACCACCGCCCGTCGCTCGACCTGGGTGATGCCGGACGGGATGCCGATGACCACGCGGGCGCGCCGCCAGCTGGCGCCGCCCTGCGCCTGCTTGATGAAGCAGGTGAGCATCCGCTCGGCGGCCTCGAAGTCGGCGATCACGCCGTCGCGCATGGGGCGGATGGTGGTGATCGCGCCCGGCGTCCGGCCGAGCATCGCGTAGGCCTCGCGCCCGACGGCGCCGGTCTTGCCGGTCACGGTGTCGACGGCGACCACCGACGGCTCGTCGAGGACGATGCCTCGGTCGGGGGCGTAGACGAGGGTGTTGGCCGTGCCGAGATCGATGGCGAGGTCGCGGGACGGGAACGTCAGGATGTTCAACAGCACGTGCAGTCTCCGGAAGTCATGGGCGCCTGACTGCAGTGCAAGGTCGATGCCCGTTGGCCGGCGGATTGCACGCGTTCCGGATCAGCGTCCCCGACGGCCCGTGGTAGGACATCGACGGACAGCTTCGCCATTCTGGCGGCCGGTGGCGCCAGGTCACGCGCACACGCGTGTGTCGGAGCGCGACAGCCGGAGGCAAAACCTGTCAGCGGGGGTCGGCGGGCCGACATCGCTTGCCCGTTTCCGGCCCGTCGCCTATGTTGGGGACCGGAGGCGAGTCTTCATGAGCGGCCAGCGAAATTTCTTCGAAGAGGTCAACTGCTACTTCGACGAGGCAGTGCGGCACACCGATTACCCGAAAGGACTACTGGATCAGATCCGGGCCTGCAACAGCATCTACCGCTTCAACTTCCCGCTGCGGCGGAGCGACGGCAGCATCGAGGTCATCCGGGCCTGGCGCGTCGAGCACAGCCACCACATGCTGCCGGTGAAGGGCGGCATCCGCTACGCGGCCGACGTGTACGAGGAGGAGGTGATGGCCCTGGCGGCCCTCATGACCTACAAGTGCGCGATCGTGGACGTGCCGTTCGGCGGGGCCAAGGGCGGCATCAAGATCGACGCCGGCACCTACTCGGTGGAGGAACTCGAGCGCGTCACGCGGCGCTACACGCACGAATTGCACCGGAAGAGCTTCATCGGTCCCGGCATCGACGTCCCGGCGCCGGACTACGGCACGGGCCAGCGCGAGATGGCCTGGATCGCCGACACCTACGCGGCCCTCAATCCCGGCCAGCTCGACGCGGGGGCGTGCGTGACGGGCAAGCCGCTCGGCCAGGGGGGCGTGCACGGCCGCATGGAGGCGACGGGCCGCGGCCTGTTCTTCGCCCTCCGCGAGGCCTGCCAGCACAAGGAGGACATGCAGAAGCTCGGCCTGCCGCTCGGCCTCGACGGCAAGCGCATCGTCGTCCAGGGCCTCGGCAACGTGGGCTACCACGCGGCGAAGTTCTGCCGCGAGGGCGGCGCGACGCTCATCGCCATCGCCGAGCGCGAGGGCGCGATCATGAACCCGAAGGGCCTCAACGAGGAGGAGGTCTGGAGGCACCGGCGGGACACCGGCTCGCTGCTCGACTTCCCGGGCGCGACGCGGCTGCCGTCGAAGGAAGCCGCGCTCGAGCTGGAGTGCGACGTGCTCATCCCGGCCGCCCTCGAGGGGGTGTTCACGGCCGAGAACGCGCCGCGCATCAAGGCGAAGATCATCCTCGAGGGCGCCAACGGTCCGACCACGCCCGGCGCCGACCCGATCTTCCGGGAGCAGGGCAAGCTGGTCATCCCGGACATCTACGCCAACGCGGGCGGCGTGACGGTCTCCTACTTCGAGTGGGTGAAGAACCTGTCCCACGTCCGCTTCGGCCGCATGTCGAAGCGCCACGAGCAGGCGAACGAGCTCTCGATGCTGAAGGCCATCGAGCTGGCGACGGGCAAGAAGTTCAGCGACGCCGAGCGCACGGAGCTGGCCGTCGGCCCCGACGAGCTCGACCTGGTGAACTCCGGCCTCGAGGAGACGATGATCAACGCGTACCACGGCATCCGCGAGACCTGGGCGCAGAGCCCGAAGGTGCCGGACCTGCGGATCGCGGCGTTCCTGAACGCCATCCAGAAGGTGGCGCGCAGCTACATGGAGCTGGGGATCTTCCCCTAGGGACCGGGGGGACACGGCGTACGCGCGACGGGCGCGGGGAGCCGGCTCCCCGCGCCCGTCGCGCGTACGATCACGGACGCTACTTGGCCTGCAGGCGCTCGATGTAGCGCACGAGCGCGTCGATGCGGCCCTTCACGGCCTCCGGGCTCGAGTCGCGCTGCGACCGGCTGAACGCGTCGCCCCAGACCGGCATGTCCTTTCCGCCGTGGCCCTTCACGGGGTCACGGCCGTCGATGGTCTGGTAGACCTGGTCGGCCGGGAAGGTGCCCCCGGCGCCCTTGGCGATCTGGGTGAGATCGGCGGGCTTGACCGTCATCGAGGCGGCCAGCGGACCGTCGCCCCGGGCATCGCTGCCATGGCAGACGGCGCAATAGGTCCTGAACTCCTCGCCGCCGTCGAACCCGCGGGCGGCGTCCTGGCGACCCGCGGCGAACGTCGTGGCCGGAACCGCGACAATGACGCCCAGCAGGCCCAGTTTCAGCAAGGTTCGAGCAAACATCCTGGCCTCCTCCGATGGTAGGGACACGTGGGGCCCTGGATCACGCCGCCCCAGGGGCGCCCACCGCGGAAGATGCAATTGAGCGGCCACGCGCCAGTGTGCCCGGAATTGCGCCAGATACGCCCGTTTGTCGCTGCCACCGGGCGCCCGGGCGCGGGCGCTTGCCGGAAACCCGGCAGCCCACCGTGCCCGTGCGCCCGGCCGCCGCCCGGTCGGGGCCGCGACGGCCTCACGGCCGTTGGTGCAGGCCGAAGGTCAGGCCGGCCGGGTCCGCCAGGATGGCCATGGTGTCGCCATCGGGCAGCGTCGAGACGGGCACCACGACGACGGCGCCCAGGGACGTCGCGCGGGCCACGGCGCCGCTGATGTCGTCGACCTCCACGAACAGCTGGACCATGGCCGGGCTCCCGGACGGAAGGGGCCAGATCCCTCCGGGCATGCCGCCGTCCCCGGTCTCGACCTGGCGGTAGCCAAGGGCGTTGTCCGTGCGCACGGTCCACCCGAACAGGTTCTCGTAGAACGCGGCCACGCGGCCGGGGTCGGGCGCGACGATCTGCCAGCGGGTCACGGGGTTCGGCATCAGGCGCTCCTCTCCTCCACGACGCGCCACCGCCCTCGCTCCGGCATGCGGAGCGCGCCGCGGCGGAGCAGGCGGTGCAGGGCGATGTTGACCTCGTCGACGGGGAGACCCGCGCGGACCGCGACCCACCGGGACGAGGGTTCGTACCCGGGCCGGCTGATCACGGCGAGTACCAGCGCGTCGGTCTCGGCCGCGACACAGGCGGCAATGGTCTCCGGGTCCAGCGCGATGCGCGCGCCGAGCTGCGCGATGCTGCGAGGGGTCGCTCGGCGCACGCCGCGCAGCAGCTGCGACAGCGTGGCGTGGTCGAGGCCAAGCCACCGCGCGCAGGCACGAAGCGAACAGCGGGGATTTGCCCGGCGGCGTGCGGCGACGGCCTCGGCAAGCAGTGGGCAGAAACGCATCGGCGCCATGCTCGGCGACCTGCCGCGGCCGGGTCAAGGGGCCGCCCGCAGAAAGCGGGGCAACCCCCTCCTGGCGCCGCCGTTCGCCGTCAGCGGCGGCGGGCGGCGCGCCCGCTACTGGTCGTCCTTCCGCGGCCGGCGGTTCGCCTCGAGGATCCGCTTCCGCAGGCGGATGGCCTTCGGCGTGACCTCCACGAGCTCGTCGTCGTTGATGAACTCGACGGCCTGCTCGAGCCCCATGGGCCGGGGCGGGACGATGCGGATGGCCTCGTCGGCCGACGAGGCGCGCATGTTGGTCTGTTTCTTTTCCTTGGTGATGTTCACGTCGAGGTCGTTCGTGCGGGAGTTCTCCCCGACGATCATGCCCTCGTACACCTCGACGCCCGGCTCGATGAGCATCACGGCGCGCTCCTGCAGGTTCGCCATCGCGTAGGCGGTGGCGACGCCGGCGCGGTCGGCCACCATCGCCCCGGTGGTGCGCGAGGCGATGGGACCGTGCCACGGCTCCCAGCCCGAGAAGATGTGGTTCATGATCCCGGTGCCCTTGGTGTCGGTGAGGAACTGCGAGCGGAAGCCGATGAGGCCGCGCGCCGGGATGCGGAACTCGAGGCGGGCCCGGCCGCTGCCGTGGTTGACCATCTTGGTCATCGTCCCCCGGCGCGTGCCGCACATCGAGATGACCACGCCCTGGAACTCCTCGGCCACGTCGATGACGAGGTCCTCGACCGGCTCCATGCGCACGCCGTCGATCGTGCGCGTGACGATCTCGGGGCGCGACACCTGCAGCTCGTAGCCCTCGCGCCGCATCATCTCGATGAGGATCGCCAGCTGCAGCTCGCCGCGCCCGAGCACCTTCACCTGCTCGGGGGTGTCGGTGTCCTCGACGCGCAGCGAGACGTTGCCGAGCAGCTCGCGCTGCAGGCGCTCGCGCAGGTGGCGCGAGGTGACGAACTGACCGTCGCGTCCGGCCAGCGGCGAGGTGTTGACGCCGAACACCATCGACACGGTCGGCTCGTCGATCGCGAAGGACGGCACGGCGGCCGGGTGCTCGGGGTCGGCGATGGTCTCGCCGATGTTGATGTCCTCGATGCCCGCGAGGCAGACGATGTCGCCGGCCGCCGCCTCCTCGATCTCGACGCGCTTGAGGCCGTCGAAGGCGAAGAGCTTGGTGACGCGCGTCTGCTGGCTCGCGCCGTCGCCCTTGAGCACGACGACCGGCTCGCCCACCTTGACGCGGCCGTTGAAGATGCGGCCGATGGCGATGCGTCCGAGGTAGTCGCTGGCGTCGAGGTTGGCCACCAGCAGCTGCAGCGGGGCCTCGGGGTCGCCCTTCGGCGGCGGCACGTGCTCGACGATGGCGTCGAACAGGGGCCGCAGGTCCTCGCCCGGGACGTCGAGGGAGGTGGACGCCGTGCCCGCGCGCCCGCTCGTGTACAGCACGGGGAACTCGATCTGCTCCTCGGTCGCGTCGAGGTCGATGAACAGGTCGTACACCTCGTTCAGCACCTCCTGCGACCGCGCGTCGGCCCTGTCGATCTTGTTGATGACCACGAGCGGCGGCAGGCCCCGCTCGAACGCCTTGCGGAGCACGAAGCGGGTCTGCGGCAGCGGGCCCTCGGCCGCGTCGACCAGCAGGACGACGCCGTCGACCATCGACAGCACGCGCTCGACCTCGCCGCCGAAGTCGGCGTGGCCGGGGGTGTCCACGATGTTGATGAGCAGGTCCTTGTAGTGGACCGCGGTGTTCTTCGCGAGGATGGTGATCCCGCGCTCCCGCTCGAGCTCGTTGCTGTCCATCGCCCGCTCGACGACGCGCTCGTTCGCGCGGAAGACGCCCCCCTGGCGGAACATGGCATCGACGAGCGTGGTCTTCCCGTGGTCGACGTGGGCGATGATGGCGACGTTGCGGCGGTTCGGATTGGCTATGGGCGTCATATCTGTCTCGGCCCACGGCATTGCGGGCATCTCACCAGTATAGCAACGGCGAGCGGGGGACTGCCGATTGAAGATGGCAGATTGACGATTGCGGACCGGCGCCCGGCCCCGGGGCCCGCCCGCGCCGTCCGGCGCCGCGGTCGCGCGCCGAACCAGACGAACCTGACGAACCTGACGAACCCGTCGAACCTGACGAACCCGACGCACCTGACGAACCCGACGCACCTGAGGCACCCGAGGAACCCAAGGAACCCGAGGAACCGTCGTCCCCCCCGCCGGCCGTCGCGGGCCGGGCCGCGGGGCGGACCTCCGGGGAGCTGACGCTCGAAACCGTGCCTCCGTCCGCTCGGATGGCGCGCTGTCGCCGGGACGCGCCACTCCGAAAACGTCGGAGCTGGCGCGTGCCCTCCTCGCTCCCTGCGGCACGGTTTCGGACTATCGCGTGTCGCGTCACTCCCAGTCGACCGCCCCGCGGCCCGGCCCACGCCGTCCGGCGCCAAGGTCGCGCGCCGAACCTGTCGAACCCGACGAACCTGACGAACCCGACGAACCCGACGAACCCGACGAACCCGACGAACCCGTCGAACCTGAGGAACCGAGGAACCTGAGGAACCGAGGAACCTAGAAGAGCGGATGCACGTTCACGAACAGCGCGAGGCCGTACGCGTAGAACATCGCGGCCGTGCCGAGCAGGAGGTTGTGGAAGAGCTCACCACGGACCCCGGCCAGCAGGATGGGGATGGGGAACAGCACCGAGCAGTAGCGGCCCAGGCCCTCGAACTGCCCCGAGGACAGCGGCAGCGCCAGGGTGAACACGATGATCAGCGCGTAGCCGGCGCCGTGCCGGCGCCACACGAAGGGCACGAGCGCGAGCGCGGTGATCGCCGCAAGGCCGTTCAGCGTGTCGTACGGCGCCAGCCGCTCCCCCGCCAGGTACTCGTAGGGCCGCGTGAGGAGCGCCATCACCAGCCCGGGCAGGCCGGACACGATGCTCGCCCCCGGCTCGTAGCCCCACCGCGTGATGCTGTCGTACCAAGTGAAGAACGACCCGCTCAGCACGAAGTTGGCCACCGAGACGGCGCCAATCCCGGACATCACGCCCACGATGGCCAGGGCGGCGCGCTTCCGGGCCGCCGGGTCCTCGCCCGCCGCCCGCCACGCGATCCACGCGAGCCCCGGGACCGCCATCACGCCGGTCACCCGCGTCGCCGTCATCGCCGCCCCGAGAATCGCCCCGGGCAGCCACTGGCGCTGGCGCAGGCAGTACGCCGATCCCACCAGCCCGAGCAGGAACAGGCTCTCGGAGTAGACCATCCCGAAGAAGAACGCGAACGGGAACACCGCGGTGTAGGCCGCGGCGCGGATGGACGCCTGGCGGGAGAGGTCCAGCCGCGCGAGCCGGTAGACCAGCATCATCGCGAAGCCGAAGGCAATCCAGGACACGAGCACCCCCGCCAGGTAGTACTCCTCCTGCCGCCCCCCGAGCAGCCGGCCGACGACGCGCATCAGGAGGGGGAACAGGGGGAAGAACGCCAGGTTGTCCCGGCCGCCCTCGAGGTACTGGTAGCCGTTGGCCGCGATGCCCCAGTACCACCCCGCGTCGTAGCGCGCGAAGGCGTCCCAGAAGGCGTTCTGCCGGGGCAGCACCGAGAAGCCCTGGTCCTGGTAGAGCGGAAACGTGACGTTGGACAGGAACGCCAGGATCGCGCTGACGACGCGGAAGGCGATCGCCGCGATGAAGATGCGCGCCTCGTCGCCGATGCCGCTGCGGCCGTCGGTGACCGAGGACCCGGGGGGCAGGGCTGACTCGACCATGCGAGCCGCCGATTCTACCCCGGCCGCCCCGCAATCCGGCCCGGAATCGTCCCGGCGCGCCTCAGGAGCCCGGCCCGGCCGGCCAGGCCGGTCCGACCGGGGCCAGCACGAGCACCTGGGCCGCCGATTCCTTGGCCGCCACGATGGTCAACCCCTCCCCCATCAGCCACGCGCCGGGGTAGGTGCCGAGCCACCCGCGGTCGGCCGACCGCAGCTCGTACAGCGTGTCGGGGTCGAGCCCCTCGAGCACGACATGCACCTGCCCGTCGTCGCCGCCGGCAAACGCGAAGATCACGGCGGTGCCGGACACCGGCGACACCTGCTCGATCACCTCCCATCCCGGGCCGGCGCCCGCCTGGGGCGTGAGGGTGACCGACGAGGCGTCGGTGCCGCGCAGCGCGCGCACGGCGCGGGCGAGGTACAGCTGCTGCTCGAGCTCGGCCCGATCGCCCTCGCCGAGGCTGCCGACGTCGACGGCCAGGCCCACGGTGCCTGGCATGCGGCTGCGGACCAGCATGGCCATGTCGCTGGCGCCGGCCATCGGCTCGTCCTCGTGCGGCATGACGTACGACAGGAGGTGGCCCGCCGGGAAGAGCCCGGTCAGGCCCTCGAGGTTGTGGCGCACATGACGCGACGGGGCCGTGCGGTCGTCCATCCACGCGGTGTCGGTCAGCCGCGCGAGGCCGAAGTCCACGCGGTGACCGCCGCTCGAGCAGTTCTCGATGACGAGATCGGGATACCGCGCGCGCACCGCCGCCAGCATCTCGTAGAGCGCCTGGACGTGCGCGTAGTTGCCGCCGTCGGCCGGGTGCCCGTGGTCCGCGCGCGTGCAGAGCAGCCAGCGGTTGAAGTCCCACTTCAGGTAGTCGGGGTGCGTCTGGTCGATGAAGCGGAAGAGCTCGTCGAGCACCCACTGCCGCGCCGCCGGGTTGGCAAGGCAGATCACCGCGTCGGGCGCCTCGTCGTTCGGAATACCGGGCCGATAGGCGCCGTCCATGGTCGCGAGCATCTCCGGGGTGGCCAGGCCGGGGCGGCCGACGGTCGCCAGCGCGACGCGCTCGGGCTCCACCCAGACGCCGAACCGCATCCCGAGGCTGCGCGCGAGGTCCCCGAGCGGCGCGAGTCCGTCCGGGAACCGGGCCCGGTCCACCTCCCACGAGCCGAGGCCCGCGGTGAAGTCCCAGATCCCGGCCGCGGCCTCGCCGGGGTACCAGCCGGCATCGAGCTGGAAGAGTTCCACGCCGAGGCCCGCCGCGGCCTCCATGTCGCGCCGGATGCCGCCATCGTCGATCCGGATGCCGCGGACGAACCAGGTGTTGAAGGTGGTGAACGACGGGAACGGCCGCCCCGCCCGCCCGGCGACGACCGTCCGGGCCAGCGCCGCCGCGGCCTCGGCGTCGCTCGGGCCCGAGACGCCGACGAAGGCATGCGGCCCCTCGACCGGGTGCTCCTCCTCCACCCAGGCCGACATCTCCCCGAGGCCCCAGGTCGCCCGGATGCCGTCGGCCCGATGCTGCAGGCGCAGGGACCACGCGCCCGACCACAGCAGCCCGGAGAAGATGCGGCTGCTGCCCGTGGCGATGCCGAAGTACGGCACCGAGCTCTCGCTCGAGATCACGCTGGCGTCGAGCTCGATGCGCTCGTCGCCCGCGAGCGTCCGGGTCATCACGCTGAACTGGCCGCCGTCCTCGTCCGCCACGTCCAGCCCCGTGACCCACCGCACGGGACCGTCCGGCAGGGTGACGGCGTAGGCGTTGAGATCCTCGACGGTCACCCGGGCGCCGGTGGCACTCTCGAACGTGGTCCACATCTCGAGGGCCGGCGCCCCCGGGTAGACGACGTAGTAGCGGGTGGCGACGAGCGGCCGGGTGGCGGCGCGGAGGTGCACCGCCAGCATGACGTACGACCCGGTGCCGGTGCCTTCGACCCCGGTCACGACGAAGCCGCTGCCGCGACCGCCGAGGACGGCGGTCTGGTCGTTCACCGTGACCAGGCCGTCAGGCTCCGTCCCCTGGGTGACGACAGCGCCCGAGGCCGCCTGCCGGAGGCCATCCGAGCTCAGCTCGCCCCGGGGACTCACGTGCACCCCGTAGAGGACATCGGCATTGCCGATGACCCACAATCCGGACTCCTCGTCGGCGTCCACGTAGGCGTCGCCGGCCTCGGCGATGCGCCCGCTGGCTGCGCCGCGCGCGGAGGCCGTCGTGAGGCCGACGAGCAGGACGGCCAGCAGCAGCCGCACCGAACGGGCGCCCGTGCCCGTCAGGCCCACGCGGGCGCGCGACCGATTGTCGACCGGGTTCGAGGTGTACAAGGTTGCATCCGCCCCTGGGGATGACAGGGGCAGATGCAAGGCGGGTGCCTATGGATGAGTTAGTGGCGCCTGTCGGGGAACGGCACGACGTCGCCCGCCCCGACGGCCATCGGCGTGTCGGGCACGACCGGGGGCAGGACGACCCGGTTCCGCCCTTCCCGCTTGGCGCGGTAGAGCGCCCGGTCGGCCTCGCCGACCAGTTCGTCGGGCTGGATGTCGCGGGTCGGGAACGCCGTGGCGGTCCCGCAGCTCACCGTGACCCACCGGCCACAGAGGGACCGTGGGTGCGGGACGCGCATCGCCTCGACCCGCTCGCGCAGGCGCTCGGCGACCACCACCGCCCCGTCGGCGTCCGTGTCGGCCAGCACGGCGACGAACTCTTCCCCGCCGTAGCGCGCCACGATGTCCCCGGGCCGCCCGACGGCGCGGCTGAGGGCGTCGGCCACGCGCCGCAGGCACTCGTCACCGGCCTGGTGGCCGAAGCTGTCGTTGTAGGTCTTGAAGTAGTCGATGTCGATCATGACGATCGACACGGCGGTGCGGTCCCTGAGCGCCCGGCGCCACTCGACATCGAGGAAGTCGCGGAAGTGGCGGTGGTTCGAAATTCCGGTCAGGCCGTCGATGGTCGCCATCCGGCGCAGCGACTTGTGGGCGTCCTCCAGCTGCCGGGTGCGGTCCTCGAGCTGCTGCTCGAGCTCTCGGGCCCGCCCCTCGAGTTCCCGGATCCGCTCGTGCAGATCCGCCCCACCGACAAGTCTCGACAGCTGAAATGCCACGGCCCTTCTCCTGCGGAACTAATCGGCGGGCCGGGCGAAAGCTTGAGCGCCGCGCCCGCCGGGCGGCGGGCGCGGGCCGGAGGCGTCAGGCGCGGGCGCGCGGGTCGACGAGCGCCTTCGGCAGGCGCATCGCCTCGGCGTCGGCCAGGGCCTCGTTGAGCCGGTCGAGCGGGTAGACCCGCGCCCCGATCTCCCGCCACGGGACGCGGCCGGCGTGGCGCTCGAGGATGGCGAGAGCCCGGAGGAAGTGGCCCGCCTCGCTGCCCCAGCAGCCGCGGATCTCGAGGTGCTTCCGGTTGATCTGCTCGTGCGCGTTGACCGCGCTCGGGCCGGCGTTCGTGTAGTGGCCCGCGATGACGTAGCGGCCGCCGTCGCGCACGAGGTCGAGGCCCTCCTCGACCGCCCGCGCCGATCCGGCCGCCTCGAGCCCCACGTCGACCCCACGCCCCCCGGTCAGGGCCCGCACCCGCTCGCGCCGCTCCTCCACCGTCGTCGTCGCGAGGTCGAGCACCTCGTCGGCGCCCATGCGGCGCGCGAGGTCGAGCCGGTCGGCGGGCGAGCCGATGGCGATGACGGTGGAGGCGCCCGAGAGGCGCGCCAGCGCCACGACGCTCAGGCCGACGGCGCCCGTGCCCTGCACCAGCACGGTGTCGGCCAGCCGGAGCGCGGCGCGGTCGATCGCATGGACCGCGGTGATGAGGCCGCACCCGCCGCCGATGTAGTCCTCCTCGGACACCGAGTCCGGCAGCACGGCGGCGACGACGCCGGGCTCGAGGTAGATCGCCTCGCTCCACCCGCCGAAGAGGCCGTCGGCCGCCGAGTCGGTGATGCCGTAGACCCGGCGCGTCACGCACTTGGTGGGCGTCTGGCTCACGGCACACGCATAGCAGCGGCCGCAGGTCCGGTGCACGTCGTAGAACACGACGCGGTCGCCCTCGGCGAGCACGCGGCCGTCGCCCCCGACGATGCGGCCACGGGCCTTGTCGAGCACGCCGACCGACACGTGGCCGGGGATGATCGGGTACGGCACGCCGGCCAGCCGGCCATGGAACAGGTGGACATCGGTGCCGCACACCTCGGAGTAGAGCGTGCGGAGCAGCATCCCCCCGGGCGCGATGTCGGGCTCGGGGAACTCCCGCAGTTCGACGGGCGCAAGGGGGGCGGGCATGACGGCGGCGGTAATCATGGGAATTGGGACTCGCTTCGCTTGCTGGGACTCGCTGCGCTTGCTGGGACTCGCTGCGCTCGCTGGGACTCACTGCGTTCGCTGGGACTCGCTGCGTTCGCTGGGACTCACTGCGTTCCCTGGGACTCGCCTCGCTCGCTGGGACTCACGGCGTTCGCTGGGACTGGCGGCGATAGTCTAGCAGGGGCCGTGGCGCCCGCGCGCGCGGCGGCGAGCCTGGGGGCGACGAGCAGCGCCGCGCCGTACGCGGCGAGCGCGACGAAGAGGGCCAGGGCCGCCGACTGGCGCAGGTCCTGGACGACCAGCTTGAGGCCCGCGACGGCGAGCAGCGGGTACACCAGCACGCCGCAGTAGTCGAAGCGCGGGAGCGCGGCGAGCCGCGCGGTGAGGACGACGGCCACCGCGAGGACGACGGTGCGCACGGTCGCCAGGTGACCGGCGGGCGCCTCGCCGAGCGCGGCGGCCACCACCGCCGCGCCGGCCCACGCCGCCGCGCCGGCGGCGCCGGCGACGGCCAGCGCGGCCACCAGCTGGCGGCCCACCCGTGCCACGCGCGCGGGCGTGGCGCCGTCCGCGGGCACGGGGCGCCACAGCACGGCCGCGGCGCCCAGCCACACGACGGCGTCCACCGGGCCGGGCGCGGGCAGCGGCGCGCCGCCGAACAACTGGCGGGCCGCGTCGGCGGGCAGGGCCGACCAGGTGGCGGCAGCGAGCAGGTAGACCACCGCGTGGAGGTCGAGCGAGACCCGCCCGAACCGCCCCGCGGCCAGGGCCGCCACCACCGCCAGCGCGGCGCAGGCCGCCGCGCGGGCCGGCGGCGCGAGCAGCAGGTCGCCGGCGACGACGACCATGACCAGGCCGAGCCCCCCGTAGAAGAAGAAGTTGATGCCGCCCCGCCCGCGCCGGCCCAGGAAGGCGAACGCCACGGCATAGGCCGCCGCGCCGAGGCCGAGGCTCACCCAGCCGATCGAGGCGGGCGCGCCGGCGGCCCGGCTCACCACGAGCCCGCCGCCGAGGCCCACGACGAGCACGGCCGCGGTCTGGACGACCTCGAACGGGATCACCGCGCGGCCGCGCACGATCGTCCGGGCCGCGATCGACCCGAGGTACGCCGCAACGAAGAACACCTGCACCGCGAGAATCCACGCGGGCGGGTCCAGGGGCTCGGGCTGGCGGGCCCGCAGCACGAGCGCCGCCACGAGCAGGTCGGCCACGAGGGCGGCCGGCCACCGCAGCACGATCCACTCGCGCGCGTAGCCGAGCCACAACGCACCGACCCCGACCACCACCACGTGCGCCGTGTACGGCAGCGGCTGGCCCGTGCGCGCCATCAGCACGACGGCGGTGCCGAGCGACCCGACGACCGTCAGCCAGGCCAGCGACCTGATGCCCTCGCGGCCCGCCAGGACGAGCAGGGCTGCTGTCATCGCGGCCAGGACGGCCGCGCCGGCGGGAGCGGGCCACAGGGCGAACCGGTAGGTGGCTTCGGCGATGAGCGGGAACGCGATCAGCACGCCCACCGCGCTGGCGAAGGCCGCCGACACCCCGTCGGCGCGCCGGGCGGCGCGCACGGCCACCCACCACCAGCCGGCCGCCAGCAGCCCGCCGGCCGGCACCCCGGCGGCCGGGGGCAGCAGGTCCATGTCGGTGAGGCCGCGCAGCAGGTACGCCACCCCGAGGCCAATCAGGGCGCGGCCGAGCGCCGGGACGGCCGCGGCGAGGTCGCGGCCGCCGGCGGACCGGGGAGCCGCCGCGACGCCCGGGACGGCGGCCGGGGCCACGCGCGTGCCGGCCGCGGCGTGGGCCTCGAGCGCCTCGAGCCGGCGGACGAGCGACGCCATGTCCGCTTCGAGCCGCGCGAGACGGTCCTCCATCGCCCCTCCTCCAAACCGCCGCGGGCCGGAACCCGCGGGCCGGACACGCGGTGCCGCGGGCGCTCAGGCCGGCGGCTGCGGCAGCGGGTCGGGCTCCCAGGGCGGCAGCAGGCGGATGAGCACCGCGAGGATGCCGAACGGCAGCAGCGACAGCAGGATCGCGACCAGCACGCCTTCCGGCGCCACGAACGCGATCTTGTAGGTCGTGTAGCCCAGGAAGCTCTTCGAGAACAGCTGGCCGCCGATCACGACGTTCCACCGCATCGCGAAGATGCCCACCAGGGCCGAGGAGGCCGCCACCGCGTAGAGCCACTGCCGCGCGCGCGGCGCGAGCCGCACCATCTGCGTGAGGGCGAGCAGCGCCAGGGGCAGGACGGTCCCGACGAGGATCTGCAGGACGATCTGCGAGAAGAACAACCGGGTCTTCACCATGAAGTCGAGCGCCATGAACGACTCGTCGGCCTCGTAGATGCGGTGGACCAGGTCCAGCAGCTCCAGCGAGAAGTCCACGACGAAGGTGTAGAAGAGGTACATCGCGATCGTGTCGAGGCACGCCATGTCGATCCGGCGGCGGCGAATCAGGCTGAGCGCCATGTAGAGCAGCAGCACCAGCGCGATGCCGGACACCATCGCCGAGAAGATGAACACCACCGGCATCAGCGGCGACGACCACCAGGGGTTCGCCTTCACCGACCCGAAGATGAACCCGACGTAGCCGTGCAGCAGGAACGCCGACGGGATGCCGACGATCGTGACGATCCGCCCGACCTTGTCGTCAATCGCGAGCGCCCGCGGCGACACGTTGTCCACGCCGAGCGCGAGCGTCGCGTACAGGGCCCGCCGCCAGCCGGTCGACGCCTTCCAGTACCGGACGATGTCCCGCCGGTAGTCGAGCCAGATCTCGACGATGAGGACGCCCATCAGGTACCAGAGGTACACGAACCCGAACATCGCCATCGCCGATTCGCGGTGCGGCGTGAGGTACATCTGCAGCGACCGCTCCGGGTGCCCGAGGTGCAGCTGCAGCGGGAGCGGCGCGACGATCAGGAACGCGAGGGCCGTGAGGAGGGCGAGCCGGTAGGTCGGCTTCACCGCCTGGACGTTGAAGACGCGCTCGAGCGACGCCAGGATGAACGCGCCGGCGACGAGGCCGGTGAGGTAGGGGTAGAGCACGATGAGGATGCTCCACAGCAGCTCCACCTCGTTCGGATACATGAAGCCGTCGACGCCGGGCAGTCCGGACATGATCGTCTCTCCTCAGCGCACGGCGCCGTCGAGGTTCGCGTAGTACACCTTCGCCCCGGTCGCCATCTGGGGCTTGAGCACCTGGACGGGGTGCTCGCGCAGGTACGCGTGGATCGGGTCGGCCGAGTCCTTCAGGTCGAAGAGCTGCCGCGCGCCCGTCGGGCACACTTCGCAGCACGCCGTCGTCAGGCCCTTCGTGATGCGGTGGTAGCAGAGCGTGCACTTGTCGGCCGTGTGCGTGCGCGGGTCGATGAAGCGGCAGCCGTACGGGCACGCCTGGACGCAGTAGGCGCAGCCGAGGCAGTAGGTCTTGTCGACGAGCACCACGCCGTCGGGCGAGCGGAACGTCGCGCCGACCGGGCAGACCTGCACGCAGGGCGAGTCGACGCAGTGGTTGCAGAGCTTCGGGACGAAGAAGACCCGCTCCCCCGGGTCGGGCTCGAGCGCCGGGAAGCCGTCCCGCCCGCCGTTGGGCGAGTCGACGATGGGATGCTCGCGGTCCTCGTTCGGCACGCGATACCGCTCGACCCAGGTGCGGAAGTAGTACGGCTCGTCCGGCACGTCGTTCTCGGCCTTGCAGGCCTCGACGCAGCGGCCGCAGCCGATGCACTTGTCGATGTCGATCAGCATGCCCCACCAGTGGTCGGCCATCTGGTAGTCGGGCGCGACGGGCTGGCCGGCGAGCATCGCCTCGTAGGCACAGGCGGCGACGCCGGTGAGCCACAGGAACCGCCCCGTGTCGGCCAGGAACTGACGGCGAGGGACATCCATCACGAGCCTCCAGGAACGGCTACGAGAATCCGGGCGCGTGCGCCTCGTGGCACGACGTGCAGGCGTCGCCGCCGCTGTGGTCGGCGATGGGCACCTGCGGGACGACGGCCGGGCGCCCGGCGCTCTGTTCGTGACAGCGCGCGCAGAGCGGCGTCACGTCGAGCGCCGCGGGGCGGACGTCCTCGGGGGCCTGGGCGTGCGCGGCCAGCGGCCCGTGGCAGGACTCGCAGGGCACCGCCTGGTGCCGCGACTGCCGCTCGCGCTGCTGCTCCGGCACCTCGGCGTGGCACGTCTCGCAGTCGGCGCGCCCCGCGTAGCCGAGCGGGTGGTCGCGCGCCTCGACCACCGCCGCCGCGCGGTAGAACCCGAGGTCGCCGAACGTCTTCGGGATGAACCGGGGACGCACCACGACGAACACCACGACGCCGGCGACGATGAGCAGCCCGAGCCGCACCAAGTGCGCCCAATCCGACCCGCGATGCATGGCATCCCTCCCGGTGCGTCCGCCACTTGAACGCTTGTTCAACGTTCAGCAAGGCTGGTGCCAGCGCCTGGACCCGGAATCGCGCCCGTTCGCCCCATGCGACCGCGACCGCCGGACCAGGCCGCCGGTTCCCCGGCAGCCGCCAGGGCCCCGCGGCCTGCCCGGGACGCGGCCCGAATCGGCTATCCTGAGGGGGTATGCCGCTCTACGAATATGAGTGCACCGATTGCCACGCGCGGTTCGAACTGCTCGTCCGGGCCAGCACCACGCCCGAGTGCCCGGCCTGCAAGAGCACCACGCTCGAGAAGCAACTCTCCGTCTTCGCCGTCGGCGCCGACGGCGGGCACCGCCTGGCGCCCTCGATGCCGGCCGGCGCCTGCGGCAGCTGCGGCCACCCGGGCGGGCCGGGCAGCTGTTCGGTCAATTGACGATTGCGGATTGAAGATTGCAGATTGAAGATTGACGATTGACGATTGGCGGCCCGGCCATCGCGGCCGTCCGTCGATCGGCAACCCACTCCCAGGTCCAGGACGAGTCCCCACTCGGCATCGGTGTGCAGTCAATCTGCAATCTGCAATCTGCAATCTGCAATCTGCAATCTGCAATCTGAAATCTAAAATGCTGGATTCCCTCCTCCGCCCCCGATCCGTGGCGGTCATCGGCGCCTCGCGCGATCGGCGGAGCGTCGGCGGGTCGATCCTGCACAACCTGCTGACCTTCGAGTTCCAGGGCCAGGTGTTCCCCGTCAACCCGAAGGCGACGGTGGTGCACAGCCTGAAGTGCTACCCGTCGGTGGACCGGATTCCCGACCCGGTGGACCTGGCGGTCATCGCGGTGCCGAAGCAGCACGTCCTCGGCGTGCTCGAGGACTGCGGCAAGAAGGGCGTCGGGGCCGCCGTGATCATCACGGCGGGCTTCAAGGAGATCGGCGAGGCTGGCGCGGCGCTCGAGGGCGAGGTCCTCGCGTGCGCGAAGCGCCACGGCATCCGCCTGGTCGGGCCCAACTGCATGGGGATCATCAACATGGATCCCGCCGTGCAGCTGCAGGCCTCCTTCTCGGCCAACGCGGTGCTGCCCGGCAACGTCGCGTTCTCGTCGCAGTCCGGCGCGCTCGGCGAGGCGATCCTCGCGCTGCTGCTCGAGCGCGGCCTCGGGCTGTCGATGTTCGTCTCGCTGGGCAACAAGGCGGACGTCTCGGGCAACGACCTCATCGAGTACTGGGAGCACGACCCGCAGACGCGCGTCATCCTCATGTACCTCGAGAGCTTCGGCAACCCGCAGAAGTTCCTGCAGGTCTCGCGGCGCGTGTCGAAGTCCAAGCCCATGCTCGCGGTCAAGTCCGGGCGCACGGCCGCCGGCGCCCGCGCCGCGGCGTCCCACACCGGCTCGCTCGCGGGCACCGACACGGCGGTGGACTCGCTCTTCCTCCAGAGCGGCGTGCTGCGCGCCGCGACCATCGAGGAGCTCTTCGTCTACGCCTCGGCGTTCGCCAGCCAGCCCATCCCGCGCGGCAACCGCGTGGCCATCGTCACCAACTCCGGCGGCCCGGGCATCCTCGCCACCGACGCCTGCATCCAGCTCGGGCTCGAGATCCACACCCTCGACGAGGCGACCCAGGCGCGCATGCGCGCGGTCGTCGCGCCCGAGGCCAGCGTCGCGAACCCGGTCGACATGATCGCCACCGCCACCGGCGGGCAGTACGAGGCCTGCGTGCGCGCCGTCGCCGAGGACCCGCACGTGGACGCCGTCATCGCCATGTTCACCTCGCTGGAGATGATCGACGGGCCGAGCGTCGCGACCGGCATCGTGCGCGGCGCCGAGGGCTGCGACAAGCCGGTGCTCGTGTGCTTCATGGGCAACGTGCGCGAGCGCGAGGCCATCGGGATCATGCGGACCGCGGGGCTGCCCGTCTACACCTTCCCCGAGGACGCGGCCCACGCCCTGTCGGCGATGGTCCGGTACCGCCGCTGGGTGGAGCGCCCCGCCGGCCGCATCCCGCGCTTCGACGACATCGACGCCGCCGGCGTCCGGCGCCTGCTCGACGCGGTCCGTGCCGAGGGCCGCCGCCAGCTCACCCTCGCCGAGGCCCAGCGCGTGTTCGACCTCGCCGGGGTGCCGGTGTTCCCCTGGCGCGACGCGGGCACGGCCGCGGAGGCCGCAGACGGGGCCGAGGCGGTCGGCTTCCCCGTCGCCCTCAAGGTGAGCTCCGCGACGCTGGTGCACAAGTCCGACGCCGGCGGGGTCCGGCTCGGCCTCGAGGACCGCCACGAGGTGGCCCAGGCCGCCGAGGACATGCTCCAGCGCGCGCGCGAGGCCGACCCCGCGGCCACCCTCGTCGTGCAGCGCATGGCCCCCGCCGGCGGCCGCGAGGTGATCATCGGCTCGACCCGCGACCCGAAGTTCGGGCCCGTGATGATGTTCGGCCTCGGCGGCATCTTCGTCGAGGTGCTGAAGGACGTGGTGTTCCGCGTGCACCCGATCTCCGACGTCGACGCCGGCGAGATGATCCGCGCCATCAAGGGCTTCCCGCTGCTCGCGGGCACGCGCGGGCTGCCGCCCGTGGACCTCGGCGCGCTCGAGACCACCCTCCTCCGGCTCAACCAGGTCCTCGGCGACTTTCCCGAGATCGCGGAATTCGACATCAACCCGTTCTTCGCCGCGCCCACTGGCGCGGCGTCGGCCGCCGCCGACGCGCGGATCACCCTGGCCCCCTGACCCGGAGGACGCCGACGATGCCACGACGCCTTGCGCCCGGCCTGCTCGCCCTCGCCGTGACCGCCGCCTGCGGCGGGGACGCGCCAGCACCGGCGCCCCCGGTCCCCGCGCTGGCGGTGACGGACGTGGCCAGCCCGGCGACCGGCATGACCGGCGAACCGCGGCTCACGGTGTCGCCGCGCGGCGTGCTCCTGAGCTGGGTCGAGACCCGAGGCGACCGCGCCTCGCTGCAGTTCGCCGAGCGGGCCGCCGGCGCGTGGACGCCCGCGCGCGAGGCCGCCGCCGGCGGCGACTGGTTCGTCAACTGGGCCGACGTCCCGTCCGTGCTGCGGCTCTCGAACGGCCACCTCGCCGCGCACTGGCTGCAGAAGAGCGGGGCCGGCACCTACGCGTACGACGTGCGGCTCGCCTGGTCCGGGGACGATGGCGCGACGTGGTCGCCGTCGATGACACCGCACCACGACGACACCGAGTCGGAGCATGGCTTCGCGTCCCTCTACGAGACGGCGGACGGCGGCCTCGGTCTCGTGTGGCTGGACGGCCGCGGCATGACGGGGGCCGAGGGCCACGAGGCGCACGGCGGCGACACCGGCGCCATGAGCGTGCGGGCCGCCACCTACGACACCGCCTGGCAGCAGACGTCCGAATCGGCAATCGACCTTCGCGTCTGCGAGTGCTGCCCCACCGCGGTCGCCGTGACGGCCGATGGCCCGATCGCCGCCTTCCGCAACCGGAGCGACGACGAGGTGCGCGACATCCACGTCTCGCGGCTCGCCGGCGGCGTCTGGTCCGAGCCCGTCCCGGTGCACGAGGACGGGTGGCGCATCCCCGCCTGCCCGGTGAACGGCCCGGCGCTCAGCGCCGACGGGCGGGCCGTGGCCATCGCCTGGTTCACCGTGAAGGACGACCAGGGCCAGGCGTTCGCCGCCTTCTCGGCTGACGCCGGGCGGACCTTCTCGGCCCCGATCCGCCTGGACGACGCCGGCGCGCTCGGCCGCGTCGGCATCGACCTGCTGCCCGGCGGCCGGGCGCTCGCCACGTGGATCGAGTTCGCCGACGGCCGGGCCCAGTTCCGCGCCCGCCTCGTGGACCCCACCGGCGCCCGCGGCGAGGCCGTGACCATCGCCGGCATCGAGGGCAGCCGCGCCAGCGGCTACCCGCGCGTCGCGCGCCACGGCGACGAGATCGTCTTCGCGTGGACCGCGACCGTCGACGGCACCTCCAGCGTCCAGACCGCCGTCGCCATGCTGCCCCGCTGACGGCGGCTCATCAAGACATCCGCGGATCGTTCGTGGCGTGATCGCCAGCGGGTTGCCAGGGAACGCCGCCGCCGGAGGCCCGGTCACGTCCATCGACGTTATACTGATCCTCTGTGCTCCGCGTCACCGCCCTCGTGCTCGTCCTGCTCGTTTCCACCGCCTCGACAGGCCGGGCGTGGTGCGAGGCGGCGTGTGCGGCGCCGCAGGCCAGTGCCGGTGAACAGGCGAGCGACCCGCACGCGCACTGCACGTCGGGCGCCGCCCTCACCGGAAAGGCGGCCGCCTCGTCGCCCGACGCGCCGGCGATGACGCCGGACGCGGCATGCGACATGCGCACGACGGTGTGGCCACCGGCCTTCCAGGCCAAAGCCACGACCCTCGTCGCGGCGGCCACCTCCGCGGCTGTCCTCGTGCGGGCCCCTCTTCTTGCGCCTGCGCGGGCACGGACGGCACCGACCACCGGCGCCCCTTCTCCCCCCTCCGTCCGACGTTCGATCCCGCTCCGGATCTGATCCCCTGAACCCGCAGCGCCGCCACGCCGGCGGCCATCGTTCGCCAGACGTTCGCGCGCCCGTGCGCGCCACATGCGAGAGGTTCAGCCATGTCCCTGCGTCGTCCCCGTTCGGTCCCCGCTGCCGCGCGCCCGCCAGAGCGCCCGAGCCGCCGCGTCTTCGTCCGCGACCTGGCGCTCGGCGGCGCGGCGTTGGGCCTGGGCCTCTGGCCCGCGCGGGGCCTTGCCGCGGTCAGCCGCGGCCACCCCCCCGGCGCGCCAGCCGCCACGAGTTTCGACCTCGCGATCGGCGAGACGCCCGTCAACCTGACAGGCGCATCCCGCACCGCGCTCACGGTGAACGGCACGCTGCCCGGACCGACCCTGCGCTGGCGCGAGGGCGACGAGGTCACCGTGCGGGTCGCCAACGCGCTGCGGCGCGCCGACACGTCCATCCACTGGCACGGCATCCTCCTCCCCGCCAACATGGACGGTGTCCCCGGTCTCAGCTTCCACGGCATCCAGCCCGGCGAGACCTACACCTACCGGTTCACGGTCCGGCAGCACGGCACGTACTGGTACCACAGCCACTCCGGCTTCCAGGAACAGCTCGGCACCTATGGCGCGCTCGTCATTGACGCACGGGAGCCGGAGCCGTTCGAGTACGACCGCGAGCACGTCGTCATGCTCACCGACTGGACCGACGAGAACCCCGACCACATCTTCGCGACCCTCAAGAAGCAGTCCGGGTACTACAACTTCCACAAGCGCACCATCGGCGACCTGCTGCGCGACGTCGCCGACGACGGGCTCGCGGCCACGCTGGCCGACCGCGCCGCGTGGGGGCGGATGCGGATGACCCCGACCGACCTGGCCGACGTGTCGGGCGCCACCTACACCTACCTGATGAACGGCCACGCGCCCGATGGCAACTGGACGGGACTCTTCCGGCCCGGTGAGCGCGTCCGTCTCCGTTTCATCAATGGGTCGGCGATGAGCTACTTCGACGTGCGCCTCCCGGGGCTCAAGATGACCGTGGTCGCCGCGGACGGGCAGCACGTGCATCCAGTGACCGTCGATGAGTTCCGGATTGCGGTGGCGGAGACGTTCGACGTGATCGTCGAGCCCGCCGGACAGGACGCGTTCACGATCTTCGCCCAGTCGATGGACCGGACCGGGTTCGCCTGCGGGACGCTGGCGGTTCGCGAGGGCCTGCGCGCGGAAGTGCCGGCCGTCGCCCCCAGGCCCTTGTTGACCATGGACGACATGGGGCACGGCGGCATGGACCACGGGGGCATGTCGCACGGCAGCCCGGCGGCAGCGCCCGATCCCCATGCCGGGCACGCGATGCCGCCCCCACCACCCGATCCCCACGCCGGACACGTGATGCCGCCCCCGCCGCCCGATCCCCACGCCGGGCACGCGATGCCGGCCACGCCGGAGCCGGCTCGGACCGCGCACGACATGTCCGCCATGGCCGGCATGGTCTCGCACCCGCCCAGCGAGCACGGCAACCCTCTCGTCGACATGCAGACCATGGCGCCCACGTCCCGGCTGGACGATCCGGGGATCGGCCTCAGGAACAACGGCCGGCGCGTGCTCACCTATGGCGACCTCAGGAGCCTCTTCGCGGACCCCGACGGCCGCGACCCCGGGCGGACCGTCGAACTCCACCTGACGGGGCACATGGAGCGCTTTGCCTGGTCGTTCAACGGCATCAAGTTCGCCGACGCCGAGCCGCTCCGTCTCACCTACGGCGAGCGCCTGCGCGTCGTGCTGGTCAACGACACGATGATGACCCATCCCATTCACCTGCACGGCATGTGGAGCGACGTCGAGGACGACAACGGCGAGTTCCTCGTCCGCAAGCACACCGTGGACATGCCGCCTGGCAGCCGGCGCAGCTACCGGGTCACGGCCGATGCGCTGGGTCGCTGGGCCTATCACTGCCACCTGCTCTACCACATGGAAGCCGGGATGTTCCGCGAAGTGAGGGTGGAAGAATGAGCCGGCGCACCCTCCCGCTCGTGGCGGCCGCGGTGGGCGCGACGCTCGTCGGCGTCGTCCTCGCGGCGCCGGTCAGCGCCCAGACGCCCGTCGCCGTCGCGGCGCCGGCCGGCGCCCAGACACCCGCTCCTGTCGCGCCCCCGCCGGACGCCGCGCAGGATCACGTGGGACATGTCCACCCGCCCGGCGACACGCAGTCGCCCGTGCACGACCATGGAGGTGGCCGGTCCCCGGCGGCAGGTGGACCGGCCATCCCGCCGATCACCGACGCCGATCGCGCGGCCGCGTTCCCCGACGTGCACGGCCACGCCCTGCACGACAACGACATCCACTCGTTCGTCCTCCTCGATCAGCTCGAGTGGAGACCGCAGGACGCCGGCGCGTACGCGTGGAACGGCAAGGGCTGGATCGGGCGCGACCTCGACCGCGTGTGGTTCCGCACCGAGGGACAGGGCGAACGCGGGGACGTGGACGATGCCGAAGTGCAGGTGTTCTACGGCCGCGCGATCAGCCGCTGGTTCGAGGCGCTCGGCGGCGTGCGGCAGGACCTCCGGCCCGGACCCGGCATCACCTGGGCCGCCGTTGGCGTCCAGGGCCTGGCGCCGTACTGGTTCGAAGTGGAGGCGACGGCCTTCGTCGGCACCGGCGGCCGGACGGCGTTGCGGCTCGAGGCCGAGTACGAACTGCTCCTGACCAACCGCCTGATCCTGCAGCCGCGCGTGGAACTCGACCTGCACGGCAGGACGGACGCGGCACGCGGCATCGGCGCCGGGCTGAGCACGGCGGAGACCGGACTGCGGCTGCGCTACGAGATCCGCCGCGAGATCGCCCCCTACCTCGGCGTCTCGTGGGACCGCCGGTTCGGCGAGACCGCCGATCTGGCGAAGGCCCGTGGCGACAAGCCTGGCGCCGCGCGCCTGGTCATCGGCCTGCGCACCTGGTTCTAGGCGCCGGTCACGACGTGTAGCGCAGCTCGCGCGCCATGCCGCCCTCCATGTGGTACGCGTGGTGGCAATGGAGGAACCATCGTCCGGGGTTGCCGGCGGTGAAGTCGGCCTCCACGCGCTGCATCGGGTACACCACCGCAGTGTCCTTCAGGGGGCCAGCGCTGCCGTCCGCATGTCGGAGTTGGAAGAAGTGGCCGTGCAGGTGCATCGGGTGCGGCATCATGGTCCAGTTCTCGAACGCCAGGCGAATCGTCTCGCCGGACGCGATCGGGATGGCGTCTGCGTCGGGGTACCGCTGGCCGTTGATGGTCCACCCGTAGCCCGGGCCTGGCGCCATGCCGAGTGCCAGCCGCAGCACACGGTCCGGTCGCGTCGTGCCGTCGAGGGGCAGGCGCGGGACGAGATCGGCGTAGCTGAGCGCCTCGCCCTGCAGGAGCGCCCTCGGCCAGACGACGACGGGCGCGATAACCCCTGACATACGGTCGTACACGAACGGAATGGAGGCGCTCGGGACGACGGACCCGGCGGGCCCGGCGAGCAGCGGCCATGCGCCCGGGTTGTCGGCACGCACCAGCACGTCGTAGCGCTCGCCCATGCCCAGCGTCAGCGTATCCACGACGACCGGCCTGACGGGTTGCCCGTCGGCGTGGGTCACGGTGAGGCGATGTCCCGCCAGCCCGACGCGCATCACGGTCGCGGCCGACGCATTGATGAGGCGGAGCCGCACCAGCGTGCCGCGGCCGACGTCGAGCGGCTCACCCGTCCCGAGACGGCCGTTGACGAGGTACCCCTCGTACGGCGGCGAGTTCAGGCGGCTCATCATGCCGCGCGCAACGCCGCCGAGTTGCGCATAGGCGTCCTCGGGCGAACCGGGCAGCCAGTCGTCGAGCACGATCACGTGCTCCGCGTCGGGCCGCTCCGCCGCCAGCGGCTCGACATCGTCTTCAATCACGAGCGCACCCATCAGCCCGCGATCGAGTTGCAGGCCCACGTGCGAGTGGAAGAAGTAGGTGCCCGCCGGTTCGGCGAGGAAGTCGTAGACGAACGTGTCTCCCGGCGCGATCGGATCCTGGGTCAGCCCCGGGACGCCATCGACGGCATTCGGCACCGGCACGCCGTGCCAGTGCACGGTCGTGGGCTCGGGCAGGTGGTTCTCGACCGTGACCCGCACGCGGTCTCCCCGCCGCACGCGGATCATGGGCACGGCCTCGGGACCGTCATAGGCCCAGGTGGACCAGGACCGGCCGCCGACATCCCGCACCACCGGCCGCGCGACAAGGCGCACCTCATGGGTCCGGGGCCCCGACGCGGCGAGGGGCACCGTCAGCCGGGAGGCCGCGAGGCCGGCGATCCCAGCGGCCCCCGTGGCGAGCCACGCCCGCCTCGACCAGCCACGATGCGGTGAAACGTCCGGCCTGGGCACGAAATCGGCCATGAAAGGAGAGATGCTGGCCACCCGACCCGGGTGACACGAATGCGTTGTTGACAATAGGGGTAGGGGGTATTAGCTTAATAGGGGTGGAGGGTATTATGAATACCGAGGAATGGCAGTTGGCGATCGGCGGGATGTCCTGCGACGGTTGCGTGAAAGCGGTCGCCCGTGTCCTGGACGGTATCGGGGGCGTGCAGCCGCTGGACGTGTCGGTGGGCCGCGCGACGGTGCGGCTGGACCCGAGCCAGGTCAGCCTGGATGCGGTGCGCGACGCCCTGACGAAAGCGGGCTACCCCGCGGAGGAGGCGCGCTCATGACCGGCGGCGATCTGCTCGTCGCGGCCGCCGCCCTGGCGGCGATCGGCCTCGTGAACTGGTACTTCCTCTTCTCGCGCCCGGCCGCGGCCGCGGCGGCGGCTGGCGCAGGCGGGGTGCAGGAGCTGACGGTGCGCGTGCACGGCGGCTACGACCCGGCGGTGATCGAGGTCGAGCGGGACCGCCCGGTGCGGCTCACCTTCGACAGGCAGGAGGACAACTCCTGCTCCGAGGAGGTGGTGCTCGGGGACTTCGGCGTCCGCCAGTACCTGCCCGCGTTCGCGAAGACCGTCGTCGAGTTCACGCCCCGCGACCCCGGCCCGCACGAGTTCACGTGCGGCATGGGCATGCTGCGCGGCACCATCCGGGTGAAGTAGGACGGCACCATGGCAACCACGACATCCGCGTCCCCGTCGGCCGGCCGCCCCGGCGCCACGGCCCGCGTGACGCTGCCCGTCGAGGGCATGACGTGCGCGGCCTGCCAGGCGAGCGTGCAGCGCGCGCTCACCGCCACGCCCGGCGTGACGAAGGCCGCGGTCAACCTCATGCTCCACGAGGCGACGATCGACTACGACCCGCGCGTCCTGTCGCCCGCCGGGCTCGTCGCCGCGGTCAACGAGACCGGCTACGAGTCGCACCTCCCCGAGGCCGGCGGCGAGGACCCCGACGAGGCGCGCGAGGCCGCCCAGCGGCGGGAGTACCGGTCGCTCATCACCCGCGCGCTCGTCAGCCTCGCGCTCGGCGCCGCCGCCATGGTCGCGTCGATGCCGCTCATGCGCGGCGCGATGGCGGGCGGCCACACCGGCGACCCGCTGCTCGCCGTCGCCATGCGCTACCTCGACGCGCCGCTCGCCGCGATGCTGCCGCCCCTCTACGCCGCCAGCCCGGACGTCCTGCGCTGGGGCCTGCTCGCCGTCACGCTGCTCGTGATGACGTGGGCCGGCGGCCACTTCTACACGCGCGCCTGGGCGGCCTTCCGTCACCGCAACGCCGACATGAACACGCTCATCGCGGTCGGCACGGGCGCGGCCTTCGCCTACTCGCTCGTCGCCACCGTGGCGCCGGGCGTCCTCACGGGCGGCGGCGCGCAGCCCGACGTCTACTACGAGGCCATCGTCCTCATCATCGCCCTGGTGCTGCTCGGCAACGCCATGGAGGCGCGCGCGAAGGCGCGGACGACGCGCGCGCTGCGGCAGCTGGCCGACCTGCAGCCCGCCACCGCGCGGGTCCGGCGGGACGGGGCCGAGCGCGACGTGCCCATCGCCGCGGTCGTCGCGGGCGACCGCGTGATCGTCAGGCCCGGGGAGCGCTTCCCCGTCGACGGGCGCGTCGTGTCGGGCGAGGGCGCCGTGGACGAGTCGATGCTGACCGGCGAGTCGATGCCGGTCGCGAAGGGGCCCGGCGACGATGTCTTCGGCGCGACGGTCAACACGGCCGGGGCCTTCGAGGTGGAAGCCACGGCGGTCGGCCAGGCGAGCGCGCTGGCGCAGATCGTCCGCCTGATGCGCGACGCCCAGGGCTCGCAGGCGCCGATCCAGCGCCTCGCCGACCGGATCTCGGCGGTCTTCGTCCCGGTCGTCATCTCGATCGCCATCGCGGCCGCCGCGGCCTGGTGGATCCTGCCCGCCGAGCCGTCGTTCGTCCAGGCGCTCACCGCCGCCGTCGCCGTGCTCATCATCGCCTGCCCCTGCGCGATGGGCCTCGCCGTCCCGACGGCCGTGATGGTCGCGAGTGGCCGCGGCGCCGCGGCCGGCGTGCTGATCAAGGGCGGTGAGCCGCTCGAGCGCCTCGCCGCGGTCGACACCGTCGTCTTCGACAAGACCGGCACGATCACGGCGGGACAGCCGCGGGTCGTCGACGTCACCCCGGCGGACGGGACCGCCCTGGCGGATCTGCTCGCGGCGGCCGCAGCCGTCGAGCGCCTGTCCGAGCACCCGCTGGCGGCCGCCATCTCGGCGCATGCGGCCGCGCGGGGCGTCGCGCCGGCCGAGGCGACCGGCTTCGAGGCGGTCGCCGGGCGCGGGGCCCGGGCCCGCGTGGGCGGGTGCCTGGTCGCCATCGGCACCGAGGCGTTCCTCGCGGCGGACGGCATCGACACGGCGGCGCTCGGGCGCCTCGCCGGCGACTGGCCGGTCCGCGGCTGGACGCCGGTCTTCGTCGCCGTCGACGGCGCCCCCGCCGGCGCCTTCGCCGTGGCCGACACCCTCCGCGACAACGCCGCGGAGGTCGTCCGGCGCCTCGCCGGCATGCGGGTGCGGGTCGTGATGCTGACCGGCGATCGGCGCGTGACCGCCGAGGCCATCGCGCGGGAGGCCGGCATCACCGAGGTCGTCGCCGAGGTCCTCCCCGACGGCAAGGTGGACGCGATCCGGCGGCTCCAGGGCGACGGCCGCATCGTCGCCATGGTCGGCGACGGCCTGAACGACGCGCCGGCCCTGGCGCAGTCCGACGTGGGCATGGCCATGGCGTCGGGCACCGACATCGCCGGCGAGGCGGCCGCGGTGTCGCTGATGCGCAGCGACCTCGACGGCGTCCGCCAGGCGATCGTCCTCGCCCGGCGGACCATGGCGACGATGCGGCAGAACCTCTTCTGGGCATTCGTCTACAACGTGATCGGCATCCCGATCGCCGCGGGCGCGCTCTACCCCGCCTTCGGCATCCAGCTGAGCCCGGTCCTCGCGAGCGCCGCGATGGCCATGAGCTCGGTGAGCGTGGTGACCAACAGCCTCAGGCTGAGGGGGGCGAAACTCGATTGAGGCTTCGATGAGTAATCAAGAATCGAGAATCAAGAAACAAGAAACCGATTTCTTGATTCTTAATTCTTGATTCTTGATTCCTCAACGACTCCCTCGCCGGCCCCGGAGGAACCTATGAGCGAGACATTGACGTGCGGGTGTGGCGTGGCGGAGGGCGAGCGCCATGCGGTAGCCGTGGACCCGGAGATCAAGGCGGCGAACCTGCGGCGGCTGCGCCGGATCGAGGGGCAGGTGCGGGGGCTGCAGAAGATGATCGAGGAGGACCGCTACTGCCCCGACATCATCGTCCAGGTGGCGTCCGTGCAGGAGGCGCTGCGCGGCGTGGGCCGGCAACTGCTCCGCAACCACCTTAAGCACTGCGCCACCCAGGCGATCAAGAGCGGCCCTGGCGAGGCGGAGGCCATGTACGACGAACTCCTCGACCTCGTCTACCGCCACCTCCGCTAGGGGAAGAGGTTCCTCGGGTTCCTCGGTTCCTCGCGTTCTTGATTCTAAATTCTTGATTCTTGATTCCTGGCTGCCTCAGTCTCGCAGCCAGGCCGTCCCCTTCTTGATGGTCGCGAGGACGAGGAAGATCGCGGCCGCGGCGGCGAAGACGGCGACCCAGCCCCAGTCCCGGCGCATCCACTCCGCCGGGCCGATGCCGGCGAGCCGCATGTCGGTCGCCGCCTCCACCAGCGTGAAGACCGAGACGATGGCGAGCAGGCCGTTGAACTCGGAGCGCAGGACGCGCCGCCACGAGAACGGGCGCGTCGGCGGCCGCCACAGCGAGAACGCGGGCAGCACCGCCGGCGTCTGCTCGGTCCACCGGTCGAAGCTCTCCCCGAACTTGCCGCGCAGGAAGTGCTCCTCGGCCAGCATGATCCGCTCGTGATAGAGCCAGAGCAGCAGCACCGTCATCCCGGCCAGCCACGGCACCATCAGGCTGCAGACGATGCCGAGCATGGCGACGCTGTTGCCGATGTAGAGCGGATGCCGCACGACCGAGTAGACGCCCGAGGTGTTCAGGACCTCGGCCCGCTGGGCGCGGGTGTCGCGGCCCGAGGTGCCGTCGGGCGCGTAGCCCACGGTGACGGCGCGCAGCGCCAGGCCCGCCAGGGACACGACGAGGCACGCGGCGCCCCACGCGTCGTGCCAGCCCTCGCCCACGCGCCGCTCGATGCCGACCGCGTCGGGCACCGCCAGCGCCACGAGGGGCAGCAGGAGGAGCGGGAGGAAGCTGCGGTGCCGGAAGAGCCAGTTGCCCTCGTGGACGGCCTGGTCGGCCAGCCTCATCGGCCCCGTCCCGGGCGCGCGTCCGCCGGGCGATCGGCGAGCAGGGCCTTGACCCGCGCCTTCGCGCGGGACTGCACGGCCTTCGGCAGCGCCGGCGCGCCGGCGGCCCGGCACGACGCGATCGTGCGCTTGAGGCTCAGCGCGAGGCCCCCGCAGCATTCGCACCCGTCGAGATGGCGCTCGAGGGCGGCGGCCGAGCGGCCGTCCAGCTCCCCGTCGAGGTAGGCGAAGAGCCGCTCGAGCCGCGCGCGGCAATCCGCCTCAGACCGTCCGGCCATGGAGTCCCTCCAGCTCGCGCCTGAGTGCCAGGCGGGCGCGGTGCAACCGCGTCTTCACGTTCGCCTCCGAGATGCCCATCACGTCCGCCACCTCGCGCGTCGACAGCCCTTCCATCTCGCGGAGGAAGACCACCAGCCGGAACTGGCCGGGCAGCCGGCCGAGCGCCGCGCGGATCTGGCGGCGCAGGCGCGCGTTGCCGAGCACCTCCTCCGGGTCCGGCCCCGGGTCGATCGGGTCGATCGGCCGGCCGTCGCCGTCACGGGCCGGCAGCAGGTCGTCGAGCGAGGCCAGCCGGCGCGGCTCGCTCACGCGCAGCCGGCGCTTCATCAGGCAGGCGTTCCGCACGGTGCGGTACAGCCACGTCCGGAAGAACTCCGGCTGCCGGATCCGGCCCAGGTGCCGGTAGGTCTTGAGGAGCGCCTCCTGCATCACGTCCTCGGCGTCGTCGGCGTGGCCGCACGCCACGACGCTGAAGCGGTAGGCCACCTCCTGCGCCTTGAGGAGGAGGCGCTCGAGCGCGTCCTCGTCGCCGGACGCCGCCCGGACCACGAGGTCCCGGTACTCGGCGTCCCCGGCGGGTTTCTGGGAGGTGAGATGCGTGGTCTTTGCCGCGGTGACAGTCTCAATCACGTGTGCCGATTGTAACCTCCCGGCCGGGCTGGCCGGGCGCAGGACCCGGCCCCATCGTCTACACTGTGTCCGGCCGCGCCGCGCGCGCCCCCCCAGGGGCCGCCGGCCCCTGGCCCCGGATCCCGAACGACGCGTGAGGAGACGTATGAAGACAAGAGCTCGAATTGGTGCGGTGGTGTTCACGGCCGGGCTGGCGCTCGTCGCGGCCCAGGCCCCGGCCGTCCAGGCGCGGCAGGGCCGCCCGGGTGACACGCCGGCGCCCGCCCGTACGGCCGACGAGGGCCAGGGGCCGTACAAGAAGCTGGTGATTCGCGGCGCGACGATCATCGACGGCACCGGGGGCCCGCCCCTGAGCCCGATGGACATCGTGATCGAGGGCAACCGCATCACCGAGATCCGCCAGGCCGGGTGGCCCGGCCTGCCGATGCAGCCCAACCGCGAGCCGCGCGACGCCGACCACGAGATCGACGCCACGGGCATGTACGTGATGCCGGGCTTCGTGGACATGCACGTCCACGGCTCGGGCCGCGGCAAGGCGCCCAACCTCGGCTACGCCTACAAGCTGTGGCTCGCGCACGGCGTGACGACGGTTCGCGGCGTGTCGCTGTCGTCGGCGGCCGTGGCGAGTTCCGAGAAGGACCGCTCGGCGCGCAACGAGATCGCGGCGCCGCGCATCTTCAACTACCAGACGCTCGGCTCGGGGTGGGACCAGGGCCGCGTGCAGTCGCCCGAGAAGGCGCGCGAGTGGGTGCGCTGGGCGGCGGCCAACAACATCGACGGCATCAAGTTCTTCAACCGCGGCGACGAGACGCCCGAGATCGACCGGGCGGCCATCGACGAGGCCCACAAGCACAACATGGGCACGGTGGCCCACCTGTCGCAGAACAACGTCGCGATGTTCAACGCGCGGCAGGCCGGGGACGCGGGCCTCGACACGGTCACGCACTACTACGGGCACATGGAGTCGCTCCTGAAGGGCCGGACGATCCAGGACTTCCCGACCAACTACGACTACAACAACGAGCAGGACCGCTTCGGCGACATCGCCCGCATCTGGAACCAGACCTACGAGCCCGGCTCGCCGGAGTGGGTCGAGTACCTCGAGCACCAGAAGGCCAACGGCGTCACGTTCGACCCGACCTTCAACATCTACGCGGCGTCGCGCGACCTGATGCGCGCGCGCAACGCCGACTGGAACGCCACCTACACGATGCCGCAGCTCTGGAACTACTTCCAGAGCACGCGTGACAACCACGGCTCGTACTTCTACGACTGGACCACGGAGAACGAGATCGACTGGAAGAACTTCTACCAGCGGTACTTCCGGCTCATCAACGACTACAAGAACATGGGCGGCCGCGTGACGGTCGGCACCGACTCGGGCTTCATCTGGAAGACCTACGGCTTCGCCTACATCGAGGAGCTGGAGCTGCTCCGCGAGGCCGGCTTCCAGCCGCTCGAAATCATCCGCTCGGCCACCATGTGGGGCGCCCAGACGCTCTACGAGCACAAGGACGAGCCCGCCCCCTTCGGCGTGGTCCGCGCCGGCATGCTCGCCGACCTCGTGATCGTGCCGGAGAACCCGCTGGCGAACCTCAAGACGCTCTACGGCACGGGCCACCTCCGGCTGAACCCCCAGACCAACCAGCAGGAGCGGGTCGGGGGCGTGAAGTACACCATCAAGGACGGCATCGTCTACGACGCGAAGAAGCTGCTCGCCGAGGTCGCGGCCGAGGTCGCGGCCCAGAAGAAGACGATCAAGATGGTGCCGATCTCGCAGCAGTAGCGGCCCGCCATCCTCCGGCGGGGGCCCGCCGCGCCACGCGGCGCGGACGCCCCCGCCGGACCTCTCCTGTAACCACCCCGCGGCCACCCGCATCTCTGCGGGTGACATGGCATTTCGCGCATTCCTGGCGGGCGTCCTCGTCCTCGGCGCCCTCGCTCCCCTCCACGCGCAGGCGCCCCTCACCCTCGACGAGGCGGTGGCCCGCGCGCTGGCCGGCAACCCCGACCTCGCCGCCGCGGCGGCCGCGGTCGACGGCGCCGGCGCGCGCGTGGACCAGGCCCGGGCGGGGTACCTGCCCCGGGTCGACCTCGTCGAGAGCTGGCAGCGCGGTGACGCGCCCCTCTTCGCGTTCAGCGCCCTCCTGGGGGCGCGGCAGGTGACGCCGGCCGACCTCGATACGGCCCGCCTGAACCAGCCCGACGTGGGTAACTACTTCCGCGCCGGCCTCGTCGTCCAGCAGACCGTGTTCGACGGCGGGCAGGCCCGGCGGGCCGTCGAGGCCGCGTCGCTCGGCCGCGAGGCGGCCGCCGAGGCCCTCCGCGCCGCGCGCCACGACCTCGCGCTCGAGGTGGTGCGCGCGTATGCCGCCGCCCTCGTCTCCGACGCCAGGGCCGCCGCCGCGCGGCAGGCGATCGAGGCGGCGACCGCCGACAAGGCGCGCGTCGACGCCCGGCGCGACGCCGGGCTCGCGACCGACGCCGACGTGCTGGCCATCGCCGCGCACGTCGCCGACGTCGAGTCGCGCGCCATCCAGGCGGAGGCCGATGCCGACACCAGCCGCGCGCGCCTGAACCGCCTGATGGCCGCCCCCCTCGACCAGCCCCTCGTCCTCGTGGAGCCCGCGCCCCCGCCGCCCGCCGGCGCCGTGGACCTCGCCACCGAGACGCGGGCCGCCGAGGCGGCCCGGCCCGAGACGCGCGCCGCGCGCCTGCAGGCCTCGATCGCCGCGGCCACGCGCTCGGCGGCGGCCGCCCCGTTCCTGCCCCAGGTGGCCGTCCAGGCCGGCTACGAGTGGACGGGGCGGACGTTCGCCGACAGGCCCGCGTCATGGGTCGTCGGCGCCGAGGTGCGCTGGAACCTCTTCCGGGGCGGCGCCGACCGCGCGCGCCTCGCCGAGGCGGCCGCCGGCGTGACCCAGGCCGCCGCCCGGGAAGCCTCGGCCCGCGCCGCCGTCGCCGAGTCGGTCTTCGCCGCCCGCCGCCAGCTCGACGCGGCCAGGGCCCGCGACGCCGTCGGGCGCGCGGCGATCGCCCAGGCCCGCGAAGCCGAGCGCGTCACGCGCGAGCGGTACGAGGCGGGACTCGCCTCGGTCACCGACCTGCTGCGCGCGGCCACCGCCACCCTCGACTCCGAGACCCGCGCCGCCGGCGCGCGACTCGACCTCGTGATGACCGCGGCGCTCGTCGCGCACGCGGCCGGAGACCCCCTGTTCCTGCCATGACACTTACAGCCCGCGCCCTATTCGTGCTCACCCTGCCCCTGGCGGCCGCCGCCTGCGGGGCGGACCACGCCCCGGTTGCCGGACCCGCCGCGTCGCCGGTCGACGCCGCCACGGCGCCCGTCACCCGGACGCCGAGGCCCGAGTGGGTCGAGGCCGGCGGCGTCATCGGCGCCACCAGCACCGCGACCGTCGCGGCGCGCCTCGTCGCCGACGTCTCCGCCGTGCTCGTCGCGCCGGGCGACCGCGTCCGGCAGGGCCAGCCGCTCGTGCGGCTCGACGACCGCGACGTCCGCGCCGCCGCGGCCCGCGCGCGGGCCGGCGCGGAGGCCTCCGGGCACGCCGGCGACGCCGCCGACGCGGAGCTCATCGCGGCCCGCGCCGCGCTGGGCCTCGCCGAGGCCAGCCACCGGCGCATCGCCGGGTTGCGCGACAAGCGCGCCGCCACCGACCAGGAGTTCGACGAGGCCGCCGCGCGGCTCGCCGGCGCCCGGGCCCGGGTGACGGCGGCCGAGGCCCAGGTCGCCGGGGCGCGCGCCGCGGCCGAGTCGGCCCGCGCCGCGGCCGGGGCTGCCGACGTCGCCGCCTCCTATGCCGCCATCCTCGCGCCCTTCGACGGCGTCGTGACCGAGAAGCTCGTCGAGCCCGGCAACCAGGTCGCCCCCGGGGTGCCGCTCGTCCGCATCGAGGGCGGCCGTCCCCGCGTCGAGGTGACGCTCGACGCGTCCCGCGTCCCGGCCGTGTCGGTCGGCGACACCGTCTCGGTCCTCGTCGACGGCGACGAGGCGGTCGACGGCACCGTCGCCGAGGTGGCGCGGGCCGCCGAGGTGATGTCCCAGGCCGTGCGCGTGAAGGTGGACCTCCCGGCCGACGTCAGCCGGCGGACCGGCCGCTTCGCCACCGTCCGCTTCCAGGTCGGCACGCGGGACGCGCTGACCGTGCCCGAGACGAGCCTCCGGCGCGCCGGGCAGATCACGCAGGTCTTCGTCGCCGACGACGGGGCGGCGCGGCTGCGCCTCGTGTCGGCCGGCGTGGCCAGCGGCGGGCGTGTCGAGATCCTCGCCGGCCTGGCCGAGGGCGAGCGGGTCGTGACCGCGCCGCCCCCGGGCCTCGTCGACGGCACGCCGCTCGCCGGCGCGGGGGCGCGGCCATGAGCGCGCCGCGCACCACCGGCATCGCGGGCCGGCTCGCGGCGGCCTTCATCCACTCCAAGCTGACCCCGCTCTTCATGATCGGGTCCCTCCTGCTCGGGGTCATGGCCGTGGTGCTGCTGCCCCGCGAGGAGGAGCCGCAGATCATCGTCCCGATGATCGACGTGTTCGTGCAGCTGCCCGGCGCGTCCCCGGCCGAGGTCGCCGAGCGCGTCACGCGGCCCATGGAGCGTCTCTTCTGGGAGATCCCGGGCGTCGAGTACGTCTACTCCACCTCCTCGCCGGGCCAGTCGATGGTCGTCATCCGCTTCGAGGTGGGCGGCGACGAGGACGCGGCGCTCGTCGGGGTCAACCAGAAGCTCAACGCGCACCTCGACCTGATCCCGCCCGGCGCGACGCCGCCGATCGTCCGGCCGCGGTCGATCGACGACGTGCCGGTGCTCGCCCTCACGTTGTGGGGGCCGCGCTACGGCAGCTACGAGCTGCGGCAGATCGCGGCCGAGGTGGCCAGCAGCCTCAAGGAAGTGCCGGACGTCTCGGAGGTCACGCTGCTCGGCGGGCAGCCGCGGGAGGTCGCCGTCGAGCTCGACCCGGCGAAGCTGGCCGCGTACGGCCTCGACCCGCTCGCGGTGTCGGCCGCCGTGTCGGCCGGGAACCTCCGCCTGCCGGCGGCCAGCGTGACGCGCGACGGGCAGTCCACCGCCATCGAGGCGGGTCGCTGGGTCGGGACCGCCGACGGCCTGGGCCGCGTGGTGGTGAGCGACCCGGCCGGCGCGACGCCCGTCCGGCTGTCCGACGTCGCCACGGTGCGCGACGGTGACGCCGAGCCCACGACCTACGTGCGGATGCACACCCGCGACTCGGGCAGCCACCCCGCCGTCACGGTCGCCGTCGCGAAGCGCGCCGGCACGAACGCCATCGACCTGACCGAGCGGCTCGAGCAGAAGCTCGACACGCTCCGCGGCACGCTGCTGCCGGCCGACCTCGTCGTGACCGTGACGCGCAACTACGGCGAGACGGCGCGCGACAAGTCGAACGAGCTGCTGTGGCACATGCTGATCGCGGTCGTCTCGGTGTCGCTCCTCATCTGGTTCGCGCTCGGGCGGCGGGAGTCGTTCGTGGTCCTCACCGCGATCCCGGTCACGCTCGCGCTCACGCTCTTCGTCTTCTACCTCTACGGCTACACGCTCAACCGCATCACGCTCTTCGCGCTCATCTTCTCCATCGGCATCCTCGTGGACGACGCCATCGTCGTCGTCGAGAACATCGTGCGCCACGCCCGGCTGGCGGCGGGCGGCGACGCCCGCCTCTGGCAGGTCGCCATCCGCGCGGTGGACGAGGTCGGGAACCCGACCATCCTGGCCACGCTGGCCGTCATCGCCGCGATCCTGCCGATGGCCTTCGTGGGCGGGCTGATGGGCCCCTACATGCGGCCGATCCCGATCGGCGCGACGGCGGCGATGCTTTTCTCGCTCGTCGTCGCCTTCATGGTGACGCCGTGGGCCGCCGTCCGGCTGCTCAAGCACACGGCGCACGAGCACGACACGCACGGCGAGGCGCGGCTCACCGCGCTCTACCGCCAGGTCATGGGCCGGCTGCTGGCGTCGCGCGCCTCGCGCCTCGGCTTCCTCGGCGGCGTGGCCGCGCTGCTGCTCGGCGCGATCGCCTTCGTCCCGCTCGGCCTCGTGACGGTGAAGATGCTGCCGTTCGACAACAAGAGCGAGTTCCAGGTCATCGTCAACATGCCGGAGGGCACGCCGCTCGAGGAGACCGCGCGGGTGTCGGCGGCGCTGGCGGAGGCCACGCTCGAGACGCCGGAGGTGACGACGGTCCAGTCCTACGTGGGCACGGCCTCCCCCTACAACTTCAACGGGCTCGTCCGCCGGTACTTCCTGCGGCAGCAGCCCCACCAGGCCGACCTCCAGGTGCTGCTCCTCCCGAAGGACGAGCGCGACGACCAGAGCCACGACATCGCGCGGCGCGTCCGCGACCGGCTCGCGCCGCTGGCCGCCACCCTGGGCGCGCGCATCCAGGTCGCCGAGGTGCCGCCGGGGCCGCCCGTCCTGCAGACGCTGGTCGCGGAGATCTACGGGCCCGACCCGGAGCGCCGGCTCGCCCTGGCCGAGCAGGTGCGCGCCGTCCTCGCCGCGACGCCGGGCGTCGTGGACGTCGACTGGTACGTCGAGGCGCCGCAGCCCAAGGTGACCCTCGAGGTGGAGCCCGACCGCGCCGCGGCGGCCGGCGTGCCGCCCGCCGCGATCGCCGCGGCCGTGCGCATGGCCGGCGCCGGCGAGCGCGCCGGGCTGCTGCACGACCCGGCGTCCCGCGAGGACGTGCCGATCGTCCTCCGCCTGCCGCGGGCGTACCGCGACTCGCCCGCCGCGCTCCAGGCGGTGCGGGTGCGGGGCCGGGCGCCGGTCGCGGTCGGCGAGGTCACCCGCGCCGTCCCGGGCACCGTCGAGCGCAGCCTCTACGCCAAGAACCTGCAGCCGGTGACCTACGTGACCGGCGACGTCGCCGGCGGGGCGGAGAGCCCGGCGTACGCCATCCTCGCCATGAACGACGCGATCGCCGGCATCACGCTGCCCGAGGGCTACGCCTTCGAGGTGCACACCGCGTCGCAGCCGGTGAACTCGACCCGCTACGCGATGAAGTGGGACGGCGAGTGGTACATCACCTACGAGGTGTTCCGCGACCTCGGGCTGGCCTTCGCGGCCGTGCTGGTCCTCATCTACATCCTCGTGGTGGGGTGGTTCCAGAGCTTCACGACGCCGCTGACCATCATGGCGGCGATCCCGTTCTCGCTCGTCGGCATCCTGCCCGCCCACGCGGCGATGGGCGCCTTCTTCACGGCGACCTCGATGATCGGCTTCATCGCCGGCGCCGGCATCGTCGTGCGCAACTCGATCATCCTGGTGGACTTCATCGAGCTCCGCCTGAGCGAGGGCATGCCGCTGGCCGAGGCGGTCATCGACGCCGGCGCCGTGCGGTTCCGGCCGATGCTCCTGACGGCGGCCGCCGTCATCGTCGGGTCGGCCGTGATGCTCGCCGACCCGATCTTCCAGGGCCTGGCCATCGCGCTGATGGCCGGCGAGGTGGCCTCGCTGCTGCTCAGCCGCATGGCGGTGCCCGTGCTCTATTTCATGTTCCACGGCGAGCCGGCGGCACACGCCGCCACGGCGACGCCCGCGGACCAGCCGGCCTGAGGTGACGTGATGCCCAGCTTCCCTCCCCGCCGCGTCGTCGTGGCCGTCGACTTCGGCGAGGCGTCGCTCGCCGCCGTCCGCGCCGCCGGCGTGCTCGCCCGGCGGCTCGCCGCGCCGCTCGTCGCGGTGCACGCCGAGAGCCTCGAGACCCCGCCGTACTTCACGACCGAGCAGATCGACGCCATCGAGCACCAGCGCGAGGCGGCGCGCCGTGACGCCGAGCGCTACCTGGCCCGGATCGCCGGCCGCGAGGCCGGGACCCCGGTCACCGCGATCGTCAGGGAGGGGCGGGCCGCCGACCTGATCCTCGACACCGTGACCGAGGGCGACCTGCTCGTGCTCGGCACCCACGGGCGCCGCGGGCCTTCCCGCTGGTGGCTCGGGTCGGTCGCCGAGCGCGTCGCGGCGGCCGGCCGCGTGCCGACGCTCGTCCTGCACGCCAGCGACCGGCAGGCCGACGGCTATGCCGAGGTCGTCTACATCGCCGGGCCGGATGCGACCCCGGGCGATGCCGCGTGGGCGGCCGACCTCGCGCGCGCTCTCGGCGCCGCCCTCGACACCATCGAGGCCGCCGACCGCGAGCGGCTGCTGCGGACCTGCACCCGGCCCGTGCTTTTCCTGCCGGACTCCGGCACTTCCGAAGGGACACCATCATGACCGTCGACCGCGCGCTCCGCCTGATCGCCGGGTCCTTCGTCGTCCTGAGCGTCGTGCTCGGGATGCTCGTCGACCCCCGCTTCCTCTGGTTCACCATCTTCGTCGGCGCCAATCTGGTACAGTCGTCCTTCACCAACTGGTGCCCGATGATGTCGATCCTGAGGCGCGCCGGGCTGAGGGGGTAACGATGGAGACGACGCGGTTCGGACTCAAGGTGACGCTGCCCGTGGGCTTCGACGAGGCCGTCGAGCGCACGACGGCGGCGCTCAAGACCCAGGGGTTCGGCGTCCTGACGACGATCGACGTGCGGGAGACGCTCAAGCAGAAGCTCGACGTCGACTTCCGCCGCTACACGATCCTCGGGGCCTGCAACCCGCCGCTCGCCCACCGGGCGCTGACGGCCGACCTCGAGGTCGGGCTGCTCCTCCCGTGCAACGTCGTCGTCTACGAGTCGGACCCGGGCACGACCACCGTGATGGGGATCGCTCCGGGCGAGATGCTCCGGGGCTTCGGCGACCTGCCGGCGCTCGCCGACGTCGCGCACGAGGCCGACGGGCGGCTGCGGGCCGCCCTGGAGGCCCTCGAGACCCCCGCATGACGGTCACCTCGATTCTCTGTCCCGTGGACTTCTCGGCGCACGCCGAGCGGGCGCTCCGCTACGCCTCGGCCCTGGCCTCGCTGACCGGCGCGCACCTCACCGTGCTCACGGTGACCGAGCCCCTGCTCGACGCCGCCGCCCGCGCCTCCGGGGACCACGAGAAGCTCCACGCCCAGACGCAGGAGGCGCTCGCCGCCCTGCTCGCGCGACACGCCCCCGCCGGGCACGGGACCGAGCCGCCCGCCGTCGCCGTGGTCGTGGGCGACCCGGCCGACGCCATCCTGGCGCAGGCGGCCGAGTGCGACGCCGACGTGGTGGTGATGGGGACCCAGGGACTCGGGGGCGCCCGGAAGCTGCTGTTCGGGTCGACGACCGAGCGGGTGCTGCGGCGCGCGGCGATCCCGGTGCTCGCGGTGCCCGAGGGCGCCGACCGCATCGAGGCGGGGCCGGGCGGCCCGCGCCTGTCCATCGAGAGACTCCTGGTGCCCGTCGACGTCGTCGGGCCCCCGCCGACCCACCTCGAGACGGCCGGCGCCTGGGCGCGCCTGCTCGGCGCGGCCGCGCGCCTCCTCTACGTCTCGCCCGCGTTCGCCGCGCCGGCGCCGTGGCAGGTCGAGCTGGGTCCGGTGCTCGACGCCCGGCGCGCCGAGGCGGCCGCGGCGCTCGACGCGCTCCGCGCCCGGCTGGGGCCGGACGTGCCGGTCGAGTGCGAGGTCCGGGCGGGCAAGCCCTCCGAGCAGATCGCGGAGGCGGCGACCGCCGCGGGCTGCGGCCTGATCGTCCTGGCCCCCGGGCGCGCCGACCGGCGCCCCGGCGCGACGGCGTACCGCGTGCTGTGCGGCGCGGATGTGCCCGTGCTCGTGGCGGCCGGCCCGGCCTGAGGGGCCTCAGGCCGGCTTCGACAGCACCCGGTCGCCGAGCCGGACCTCCACCGGCACGCCCTGCCGCACGCTCTCGGTCACGATGCAGAAGTCCTCGAAGAGCGACTCGCACCGGTCGAGCCTGGCCTGATCCTCCTCCGCGATCGCCGGATCGAGCAGGACCGAGATGCCCGCGATGCGGAAGCGGCCGGCGTCGTTCCTCGCGACCCGGACCTCCACCTCCACGTCGAGCGCCCCGGCATCCCCCCGCGCCTTGCGGAGGCAGAACAGCAGGCTCGACGCGAGGCAGTGGCCGACCGCGGCGCCGAGCAGCGCGGCCGGGTTCGGCCCGTGTCCCTCCCCGAGCGGGGCCCCTTCGTCGAGCGTGATGTTGGGCGCCACGCGCACCTCGGGAAACGAGGCCGTGAAGCGGTAGTTCCCCTCGAGGCTGAGCCTGACCCTGTGCACACGTTCGTCGGACATGACGGTCCTCGCTTTCAGAACGAGATCAACACGACTGCGGCGAGCGCGGCGGCCAGCACGCCCAGGGCGAGCCCGGCCTGGCGGCGGAAGCCCGGCCCGCCGACAGCGAGCGCGAGTCCGAGCTTCAGCACGGTGTTCGACAGGATACCAATCGTCACGGCCCGGGCCGCCAGCGCGGCGTCCACGCCGGCGCCGACGCTCCGGGCCATCGACAGCGTCAGGGCGTCGGTGTCGGTCAGGCCCAGCACGGCCCCCGACACCAGCAGCCCCACGTCGCCGAAGACATCCCTCGCAAGATACACGCCGAACAGCACCACCTGGAACAGCACGGTCATTTCGAGGGCCGACCGCAGCTGCAGCGGGTTGTCCGGTCCGGACGGCGCCGGGGCCCCGGCACTCTCGCGGCGGAACCTCGCGGCGACCATCGCGGCGCCCACGAGGAACGGCAGGCCCACGTCGCGCGCCAGCGCGAGCGCCATGGCCGGGCTGAGCACGGCCGCGGCCGCGAGGACCCGCACGAAGAGCACCGTGCAGGCGGCCACCACGCCGTCGGCGAGCGCGCCGCCGAGTTCCGGCTGCTGCCGGCTCTGGCGCGCGAAGGTCAGGGTGACCGAGGTGGACGAGACCAGCCCCCCGAGCAGGCCCGTGACCGGGTAGCCGCGGTTCGGCCCGACCATGCGGCGCGCCAGGTAGCCCGCGAAGCTGAGGCCCGAGAACAACAGCACGAGCAGCCACAGCTCGCGCGGCCGGATCCCGCCCAGCGGGCCGTAGGGGCCGGCCGGCAGCAGCGGCAGGATGACCACGGCCATCACGCCGAAGCGCACCGCCGCCCGCATCTCCGCGTCGTCGAGCCGGCGCACCGCGGCATGCAGCCGCGACTTCTCGATGAGGAGGAGCGTGGTGACGGCGATCACGGCGCTGGCGAGCCGCCGCTCGCCGAGGCCCGCGGCCAGGCCGGCGGCCAGCACCACCAGCGCCGCCACCTCGGTCGTCCCGTCCACGTCGCGCCGGCTGCCGGCCACGTAGGCCGCCACCACGACGCCCACGGCCCCGAGCAGCAGAATGGCGGCCGGCTGGGTGCCGCCGGCCATCCACAGCCGGCCGGCGAGCCCTGCCAGGCCGCCAAGCATGGTGAAGGTGCGGACCCCGGCGAAGCGCGCTTCCGGTCCGCTGGCGTGGCCCGACCACTCGCGTTCCACGCCGACCGCCGCGCCGCCCAGGGCGGCCACGGCAATCGCCCAGAGGTCCTCAGTCACTGGCGGGATCGTAGCTGCAGTACGGCTCCTCGGTGAGGTAGTTCCCCGTCTCCGCGTACGCCCGCGCTCGGCAGCCGCTGCAGATGCCCTGGTACCGGCAGACGCCGCACTTGCCCTCGAGGCCCTCGGGGTCGCGAAGGTTCCTGAAGACCGGCGCGTCCTCCCAGATGCTCTTGAACGTCTGCCGGCGCACGCTGCCCGCGCTCACCGGCAGGTAGCCGCACGGGAACACCTCGCCCTCGTGCGACACGAAGCAGACGGCCGTCCCCGCGAGGCAGCCGCGCGTCATCGTCGACAGCGGGCGCCCGCCCGCCGGGTCCGGCGCCGCCTTGAGCTGCGTCCCGTGCGCGATGAACGGCGTCGACCGGTCGCCCTGCTTGCGCTCCTCGACGATGCGCTGGGCGCGCACCCGGAAGTAGTGCGGGGCGCAGGTCGCCTTGAGGTCGATCTCCACCGACTTCGACTGGTCGTAGAACCAGTGCAGCACCCGCTCGTACTCGTCGGCCGGCAGCATCGCGCTCTCGGCCAGCTCGAGCCCGCACCCGACCGGCACCAGCATGAACAGGTGCAGCGCGTCGGCGCCGAGCTCGAGCGCCAGGTCCAGCATCTTCGGCAGCTCGGACACGTTGTGCTTCGCCACCGTCGAGTTGATCTGGACCGACACCCCCTGCGCCCGCAGGTTCCGGATGCCGCGCAGGGCCGCCTGGAAGGCGCCCGGCAGGCCGCGGAACCCGTCGTGCGTCCCCTCGAACGCCCCGTCCAGGCTGACCGAGACCCGCATGATGCCCGTGTCGGCGATGCGCTTCGCCACCACCTCGTCGACGAGCGTGCCGTTGGTCGCCAGGGCCATCCGGAAGCCGAGCCCCACGCCGTACTCCGCCAGCTCGAAGATGTCCGGCCGGTAGAGCGGCTCGCCGCCCGACAGCACCAGCACGGGCCGCGTCACCGCGGCAATCTGGTCCATCAGCCCGAACGACTCGCGGGTCGTCAGCGTCGTCGGCCCCAGCGTCTTCTCGGGGACCGCGCGGCAGTGCTGGCACTGCAGGTTGCACGCCTTGGTCGTCTCCCAGAACAGCAGCCGGAGCGGCGGCGCGCCGTGCGGCATGACCGCCTGCGACGCGGGCCCGGCGCCGGGATGGGTGGCGCCGGTCATCGCCGGGTGGCCGGGCCGCAGGAACTGGACGGGGTGGGCGGGGACGTGGTCGGTGAACATGATGTCGCTCCGGGGACTGTCGGGCGGCCGATTGGGGCCGCCCGGCTCGGACTACGAGACGCTAGTTGCCATCGAGGGGCCTGGTGCGCCCCACCTCGAGGACCGCGTTCCAGTCGAGGGTCTGCGCGTGCTCGACGCGGGCGAGCTCGGCGGCCGCCGACGGCACCGCGAACGCGACGAAGTCCCGCGCCATGGTGTTGGTGTCGACGACGATGTTGACGTAGGTGGCCTGGTCGGCCCGGATCCACTCGCCGGTGCCGTAGTCGGTCACGTAGAAGCGGCCGCCGGGCACCGCCGCCTGCTGGGCGATCCACGTGCTCAGGCAGTGGACGCTGCGGAACTTCGAGCCAATGCCGGAGTCGGCCACGAACTCGGTGGCGAGGCGGACGTTGTTGATGGGCCGGCGGCAGCGCCAGCAGGCCTCGCCGCGGACCACGTCGGTGGGACGGGGCGCGGCACAGCCGGCGGCGACGGTGGCGGCGAGTATCAGGACGGATAGCGCTCGCATGGGACCCTCCTCCCGGGACCGGCCCGGGTTTCCGTCAACTGACTGCGGATGTCCCTCTCTAGAGCAAGTCCCGTGCCTGCAGGCACGGCTCCGCAACGGCCGAATTCAGGCCCGGATTCGGCGCCACGCGCGCGTCTCGCGGATTCCCGTCAGGGGGTGGGGAGAGGTTCGACGGGTTCGACCGGTCCGAGTTTCTAAATTCTTGATTCTTGATTCTCGATTACTCAACGAAACAAAACGAGGGGGGCCATGGCGCTGGCCCCCCTCGGAAAACGTCCCCCACAGGACGTTGCTGGCGAAGAAGCTGCCGACTCAGAAGCGGTACAGGACCCGGAAGAACCCGACGTTGCCCTCGTAGGGGCGGCTGCCGTAGCCCGTCATGATCTCGCCGAGCCAGTCGATGCGCGGGATGCCGGTGGCTTCGTTGAAGCCCACGGGGCCGTTGCTGTCGATGGTCGCGTAGTCGGTGACGTCGAACTTCTCGTAGAGGTAGCCGACACCGAGCCCGACCTTCTGGGTGAACCACAGCTTGTAGTCGAGCCGCAGCTGCTGCCACTGGTTGGTGACGTTGGGCAGCGGAATCGACTGGCCGATGGCCCGCAGCGCGTCGATGCGCGGACCGCCGTGGATGAAGGCGTTGTCGGAGTCGCTGAAGTCGTAGCTGGCGCGGAGGTCGCCCTTCGGCACCGCGACGTTCAGGTAGAGCGAGAAGTTGTTGACCTTCTCGTCGTTGTTGAGCGTCCAGTCCCGCTCCGGGTCCGTCCAGGACGGGTCCGGGGGCGGGTTGGCGTTGCGCGCCTTCTGCAGGGAGCTGAACTCGTCGTGCCCCACGCTGAAGCCGGCCGAGATCGCGTCGGTCGGGTAGACGTCGACCCCGAGCGTCACGTTGGTGACGTCGGCGCTCAGCAGGCCGAACTCGTGGCCCTCGCCGCTGTAGGTCTCGCGGCCGGTGGACACGAGCGCCGAGAAGGCGAACATCTGGGTCGGCGTGACGATGAACACCACGTTCGCGCGGTTGGTGTCGCGGTCGGCCTCGTCGTAGAAGCGGAGGCCGGGCTGCGCGGCCGCGTCCTCGATGGCCGACTCGGAGAACCCGCTGCCCTTCCGCTGGATGTAGTCGTAGCCCGCGCGCACGCTGACGAACTCGGACTGGAGCGCATCGAACGAGAGGCGGATCTTGTTGTCGGTCATGTCCGAGAACGACCGGCTGGACCGCTCGTACGAGTCGTAGCCGTAGCCGATCCGGATCGCGTTCGAGCCCAGCACGTTCAGGGTCGCCGTCAGGTCGAACGTGTTCTGCGTCACGTCGAACTGCTCGGTCTCGCCGCCGGTCTCCTCGGGCACCGCGTCGAACCGCACGTACTCCTCGGCGTCGAAGTGCGGCGTCATGTTGTCGTGCCGGTTGTAGCGGTAGCGCGCGTTCAGCCCGAACAGCCGGTTCGGCCGCGAGGTGAAGCCGAAGAGCGCGTTGAGCCCATTGACCTTGGCCTGGGCGGTGGCGCGCGGCAACGCCGCGAGGTGCGGGAACTGGGCCAGCACCGTCGGGTTGTCGATCGCGCTGTTTGTCGTCCACTGCAGGAGCGCCTCGTCCTGGCTCATCTGCGTGAAGCGCAGCATGCCGTTGATCGTCGTGTGCTGCGGCAGCCGGTAGAGGCCGGTGACGCCGACCGCGTTCAGCGAGTTGCTGGGCGCGAGCGCCATCTGGCCCATCGCCGGGCCCTGGCCGTTGCTGTAGCCGCTCGGGTTGTAGGGGTTGGTGTCCGTCGCCCGCAGCGGGTTGTCCCAGTTGAGGGTCTGGATGTCGTTCACGAAGAACGACCCGTCGTAGTTGACGCGGATCATCCCCTTCTTGTTGGCCCACTCGAGGCCGGCCGCGACGTCGTTGGTCCGGTTCTCGAGCGGGATCGCCAGCTCGTTGGCGTTGCTGAACGCGAACGAGGCGGCCCACGGCTGCAGGCCGGTCTTCTTCGTGGTCGTGAAGGCCAGGTTGAAGTCGACCGCCTGGTTCACGTTGTAGGCGTACGTCACGCCCGCCGTGTCGCGCCGCGACACCATGTCGAACGGGCGCGCGATGCTCCGGTAGATCGAGCCCTGCGCGGCCGTGGCCACGTTGTTCGGGACGCCGATCGCCTGGCCGTTCTGGACCAGGAAGCGCAGCGACTGGTCGAGGGTGAAGTTCCCCTTGCCGTCGCCGACCCAGGGAGTCGCCGTCAGGTAGCTGTAGTTGAGCGGCGTCGAGTCCCACGCGAACGAGAAGTTCGACTTCGCGTCCTTGTAGGCGGCGCCGTAGCGCTGGTCGTGGTAGCCCACGTTCTCGGCGAACGCGTCGAACAGGTACCGGTCGGTGTTCTTGCTGATGCTGAACGTGGTCGCCGCGCCGTTCTGCAGGTCGCGGTACCGCTCGAAGCGGGCCTCGTCGCCGGTCGTGGAACTCCCACGGAAGCCGATGTCGACGGTGCCCACGGACGGCACGTCCGGTGCCGCGGGCTTGGTTGGCGGCTCCTGGGCCCAGCCCACCTGGGCGGACAGGAGGAGCGCCGCTGTGATCACCGTAAATCTGGCGCGCATTGCATCCTCCTCATTTACCGCAGGAACGCCTTGCCATTGGGATGGTTCGATCCGTGGATGGCCTGGTGGCACGACACGCAGGACTTCCCGAAGATCTTGTTCCCGTTGGTGGAGTTGTTCAGCAGATACCCGTCATAGACGGTCGGAGGATGCCGCGAGGTCACGTGACAGCGCTGGCAGAGGAAGGGCATCTTGGCCACGAGCATGCGGTCGTTGTTGCTCCCGTGCGGATCGTGGCAGGTGACGCAGGAGTTCGAGACCGGCGCGTGCTCCCAGAGGTACGGGCCGCGCTTGTCCGCGTGGCAGCTCGTGCAGCTCTCGTCCACCGTCGTGCCCGTCCGGAGCAGCTTGACGTTGGTCGAGCCGTGCGGGTTGTGGCACGACGCGCACTCGAGCTTGCCCTCGCGCACCGGCATGTGGTTGAAGCGGTGCTGCTTGTTCGTGATGCCGCGGTGGCACGACGCGCACACGCCCGTCTCGTTGACGGCCTTCAGCTGGCCCGCGGCCGACTTCGGGTCGTGGACGCTGTGGCAGCTCACGCACCCGACGTTGCGGGAGTCGTGCTGGCTGCCGTCCCAGAGTGCGTGCTCGGCGCGGTTGTGGCAGCTCGTGCACGTCGCGTTCGACTCCGACGCCGGCACCTTGTCCAGCTGGATCGGCTTGACGTTCGCGGGATCGTTGGCATGGGCCTCGCCCGGTCCGTGGCAGCTCTCGCAGCCCTGCTGGGCCGCGGGGGTGCGCGGGTCCGCGGCGAACCCGTGCTTGGTTTGTCCGATGTTGTGATCGAACCCCTCGTGACAGGTCACGCAGGTCTCTGCGCCGACGTAACCCGACTGGGGAGGGGCCTGATCCTTCGCGCGGCGGGCGTCGGCTCCGGCCGTCGCTGGCAACGCCAGCCACAGCGCGACGGCTCCAACGGTGACCGCTGCCCGAACCAGGCGACGTGTCATGGGCTCGCTCCTTCTCCCTGCAACCGATGAACGACTCGGTGTATGACGCCAGGCGGCCCCGGCTTGCCGGACATCCGGCACCCATCGACCGCCACCCGCTTGCGCTGCAAGCCCGGTACCGCCTGCCGGTCACCGGGCCCATGGGACTTTCGGCCTCGCCCGCCCGTCTCGCCGGGCGGCGCCGGGTCGTCCCCCCGCCTCCCTGCCGCTAGAACGACACCTCGTGGCACATGTCGCAGTCCTGCCGGATCGTCCGGCCGTCCGGCGACGTGTGGCTCTCGTCGTGGCAGCGGAAGCACCCCGGGAAGTCCGTGTGCCCCAGGTTGTCCGCGTGCAGGCCCCAGGTCACGTTCATCGACGGGAACACGTTCCGGCGGTACACCTCCTGGAACGCCGCCGCCGCCCGGTCCACGTCCGCGCGGCGCGCCGCGTAGACCTCTGGGTACTGCTCGCGGTAGAACGCCGACAGCCGGGCCCCGATCGCCTCGATGCCCGCCTCCTGGGTGGGATACGCCACGTCGAGCGCCGCCACCGCCTCCCGCTTCACGTACGGCAGGTCGCGCGGCGCCGCGCCCAGCACCAGCGCCTGGTCCACCGCCCGCCCCACCGACCGCGCGAAGCGGTGGCTGGGACGGTTGTGGCAGTCCACGCAGTCCATCCGCCGGCGCTCGCCCGCCACGAGCTGCTCGTCGGTCACGCCCTCGGCGCGGTACTCGGTCACGACCCCGTCGGGCCCGGTCTGGCGGACCAGGCCGATCTCCTGGCGCGCGCTGTCGAGCGCGACGTACTCGATGGCGTTCTGGTCGGAGACGTGCCAGTGGATCCCGGTGGGCCGGCCCTGCCCGTCGAGGCCGCCGATCCGCAGCCGCAGCGTCGTCGTCGACTCGGTGTTCGCCTCGTCGTCGGCGAACTCGGAGCGCGTCTCGAGCTTGTCGCCGTGGAACTGCGCCGGCCAGTGGCACTGCTCGCACGTCTCGCGCGCCGGCCGCAGGTCGTGGACGGGCGAGGGAATCGGGCGCGGGTAGGAATCGAGGAGCACGGCGAAGACCTGGCGCGTGCCCGACAGCTTCGACTTGACGAACCACCCGGCGCCCGGCCCGATGTGGCACTCCACGCACTTCACGCGCGCGTGCGGGCCGTGCTGGTAGGCGACGAACTCCGGCTGCATCACCGTGTGGCACGTCTGGCCGCAGAAGGTGACCGAGTCCATCGCCTCGACGCCCTTGTAGCCGGCCATCGACACGATCATCACGTTCACCGGCGTCAGCACGACGATGGCGAACGCCACCATCCGCAGCCGCGGCGAGTTGAAGTCGAGCTGCGGCCACTCGGCCATCGACGGGCCCTCGCCGCGCGCGCGCCGGCGCCGCTCGCGCCACACCCCGATGGGGATGAGCACCAGCCCCAGCACGAAGATCGACGGGAGGCCGATGAACGCGACGATCCCGATGTACGGGTTGTCGGCGTGCATGCCGAGCAGGTCCAGCGCGAAGAACGCGAGGAACAGCAGCGCGGCAATCGTGGTCAGCACCGCGCCGGCGAGCGTGATGCCGTTGCGCAGCAGGCGGGACTCGGGAGACATGACGGGAACCTCGACCAGGAAACCGAAGGGCCGCCCCGGCTACTCGCCGAAGAAGCCCAGGACGATGAACACGAGCAGCACCAGGCCCGTCGCGACCGCGAGCGTGCCGACCACGCGGCCGGCCGAGCTCACCCACGCGGGCTCCGGCTCGGCCTCGAGCCGGGCCAGCTCGCCGCTCGCCGCGAGGCGCGCGTACTCGGCCGGGCGCTCGTCGCGCAGCTCGTCCTCGCTCACCTGCCCGGTGAACATCACCATGTCCATCGGGAATTTCTCGGGCCGGAAGTGGCCGTTGAAGAAGTGGATCGTGAAGATGAAGCCGGTGGCGAGCAGGGCCTCCTCGCCGTGGACGAGGAGCGCCACGTTGTAGACCCACCCGGGGACCCACGCCGCGAAGAACTGCGGGAACCACAGCAGCAGCCCCGAGCCGCCGATGATGAACATCCCCCAGAACACCGCCCAGTAGTCGAACTTCTCCCAGTAGGTGTAGCGATCGAACGCGGGGCGCGGCCCGAGCCCGAGGAACCACCGGACGTGCCCGTACATCTGCACGGCGTCGGCCGGCTGCGGCACCATCGACGTCGGGCCCCACAGCAGCGACCGCTCGCCGCGCGCGAACAGGCGGTAGGCGAGCTCGCCGACGTGAATCGCGAAAATCGCGAGCATCCCGAACGCGAAGAACCGGTGCAGCACGCCCGCCGTCTCGAAGCCGCCGAGCAGGCCCGCCAGCGTGCGCGCCCAGGGGGCCGTGGCGAAGAGGAGCGGCAGGCCCGTCGCCGCCAGCCCCAGGAAGGACGAGAACATCACCAGGTGCATCAGCCGCTGGTACGGCCGGAAGCGCACGTAGTGGCGGGGACCGGCAGTCATCGGGCGTCTCCCGCGCCGGGCGTCGGCCGGCGCCGCTCGCGGCGCGCCTTGAGCGACCGCGGGAACCAGAGCAGCGTGTGGGCGCCGAAGAACAGGAACACCCCGGCCAGCAGCAGCTGCATGAACCGCGAGGCCCAGTAGAGCGCCGGGCTCCGCTCGGGGTCCGTCTTGTCGGCGTGCGGGTCGTACTTCGCGAAGTTCGCGTTCGCGCCGGGGTGGCACGTCTGGCAGGTGCTGACCACCCGCTCGGGCGACACCATCGAGGCGGGGTTCGACGCCGGCAGGATCTGGTGGCTGCCGTGGCAGTCGGCGCACGCGGCCACCCGCGTGTAGCCGAGCTCGGTCACCTTGCCGTGGTAGGTGTCGCGGTAGGTCGCGATCCGCTCGACGTGGCACGTGCCGCACTCGTCGATGACCGCGAGCCGCCACGCCTCGACGTCGCTGCGCTGGATGCGGTGCGACGTGTGGCAGTCGCTGCAGACCGCCGCCGCCGTGTTGCCCGACGCCACCTGCGAGCCGTGGATGCTCGTCTCGTACACGTGGTCGATGCCCTCGTGGCACGTCGCGCACGTCTTCGCGATGTTCGCCCGGTTGACCCGGCTCGCCGGGTCGCTCGCGGGCAGGATGCCGTGCGAGCCGTGGCACGAGCCGCAGTTGGCCGCGACCAGCAGGCCGGAGCGCGCGATCGCCCGCCCGTGGACGCTGTCCTCGTAGCTGTCGGCCACCTCGCCCCGCGGCCCCACCAGGTGCTGGCCGCCGTGGCACGTCGCGCACGTCGTGGGCAGGTTCAGGGGGTAGGTGCGCGAGGCCGGGTCGGACGAGGGCCGGATGTCGTGCGTGCCATGGCACGAGGTGCACGTCGGCGTCTGCTCCTCGCCGCCGGGCCGCGGATGGTGGACGCTCGCGGCCAGCGTCGACGCCGGCTCGTCGTGGCACGTCGCGCAGTCCACCTTCGCGAGCGTCTCGGCGTGCGGCAGCTCGGGGTTCGCCGCGAGGTCCGCGTGGCAGTCCGTGCAGCCGAGGAAGCCGTGGATGGACGCGCCGAGCGTGTCGGCCGACACGGTGACCGGCGTGCCGTTGGCACGGGTCAGCGTCTCGTCGGCGTGGCACGCCAGGCAGTCTTCACTGGTCAGTTGGGGCGGGTCCTGCGCGGCGGCCACCGGGGGGGTCAGCAGCCAGACGCCGAGCAGGAGACCGAGACAGACGGGTCGCATGGTGCGCCTCCCGGGGACAGGGATCAGGCCACCCTGAACAAGTCGACGATTGTGCGGACGAGGGCAGGTGAACCGTCCTCGGCAAGCGCCATCGCGGGGCGCCGTGCCAATGCGTGTACGACATCGGCGGTGATCGAGTCAACCTCGGCGATGTCACCGGCGCTCAGGCCGGCCACCTTCTTGTGCAGGCGGGACAACTCGGCGCGGCGAACCTCCTCGAACTGTTCGTGCAGCCGCCGCGCCACAAACTCTCCACTCATGGCCCTGTACCTCGTTCTGGTCAGTCAGCAAGGCGGGTGCCAAGCACCCAGGCCCCGTGTCTTCACCAGTTAGCGGAATCGGCCCCACCCGCGGGCACTTGAGCGCCGGGTTTCCGGCACCAAACTCGCCGGCCGGCCAGCGGGGGCTGGTACGCGAAAAACCGCGCACCCGGAGCAGGCACCCGGTGCGCGGTGAAAGCCGGGACGCCCCCGGCGCTACTTGAGGCTCAGCACGTAGGCGACCAGCGCGTCGACGTCCGCCTCGGACAGCGACGCGTAGGACTTCATCTTGGGCGTGCCGGTCTTGCCCGTCTTCGCCTCGGCGGCCTTCGGGTCGGTCAGCCAGAGCTTGACCAGGTCGGCGGTGATCGTCTTGCCCACGCCGTCGAGCGGATTCTTCTTGTTGCCCTTGCCGGCCACCTGGTGGCACAAGGTGCAGCGCTGGGACGCGAAGAGCGCCTCCCCCTGCGCGACCTTGTCCTGGGCGGCCACCGGCGCCGCCAGCGCGCCCACGAGCGCGCCCGCCACCATCAGTCCAATCGTTGCTCGCATGTGACTTCGGTCCTTCCCGGGTCTTGCGCGTCTGCCTCGAGCCGTGTGCCACTCGCCGCCGGCTGCTCGGTGCCGCCTGTCTGTCGTTCCGCCGATCCGCCATCGAAGGCGCTTCAGACGCAGGGTCTGGCGGGAAGCGAGTCGTGCAGCGAACACGGCCGGGCGTTTGTCGGGCCGCCCGGTCGCGGTGGGCCTACGGGGCTAAGGAATGCGCGCCCCCCAATGACGGATCGTACGGAACAGTGACCCTGACGGCAATGCCCTTCTGCACATCGGGTGCCACAGGGCGGGCGGGGATCTGCGCCCGCAGTCGCCAGGCGTCCCGGTGGCGGCGCCACCGCCTGCCGGATTGCCGGTGTGGCGTCGCCGGGCCCGGCACGGCGCGCGCCGTACACGCGCCGGCCGCGCCGAGGTGCCGCTGGGATGTGGAGGAGGGAATCCGCCCCGATCAGGAGCGTTCGACGTGCTCGAAGACCTTGAACTGGCCCCGCGTGCGCAGGCGGTGCACCACGCAGTCGGGGTCGCCGCACTCGTGGCTCAGGAGGTGCCGCTCGAGCTCGGACTCCAGGGCATCGACCTCGCGCCACTCGTCGCCGAGGCCGACAATCGCGTTGGCCGCCGTCGCCACCGTCTCGGCCGTGGCGTCCGGGAACCGCTTGCGCAGGACCGCGATGACTTTCTCCCGGTCGATCATCGGCCGCCACCTCCCGGACCTGGACTCGTAACCGACGAAGGCATGGTGCGTGGACATGAGGAACGGAGGGCCCGCCACCCGTCCGATTCGCCATCCGGTCCCCACGGCTGACGACCGGCACAAGCGACGGGCCCTCGACAGTCAGGAGCTAAGCAACACGAATGCCACACACCAGATCTGCGGAATTGCTCAATGAATCCTGAGAACCGTCGGTCCGTCCGCCGCCACGGGACCCGAAACCGGCGGAAAGCTGGCGGCCGCGGGCCGCCCCGCGCCGAGGGTCCGGCGCTCAGGCCACGCCCTTCTCGAGCCACCGCTCGCCCGCCGGCTCGTAGCCGAACCGCGCAAGGGCGCCGCTCCCGATGCTCGCGTGCGCCGAGATGAAGATGCGGTGGCCGCCGGCAGCGAGGCACGCCAGCTCGAGCGCCGTGACCAGTTCGGTGAGCACCTCGTCGTTCGGCGGCTCGACGACCAGTTCGTACGCCCGCAGCTCGCCGAGCTCCAGCTCGAACGCCGCCATGCCGGCGACGACGTCGCCGGCGAGCGCCACCATGTGCCGGCAGCGATCGAGCACCGCGCTCCGGCCGCGCCCGCTGACGCGCGCGGACCCCAGGGCCACCAGTTCCTCGCGGTCGAGCCGTCTCGCGTCCGGCGCGAGGATCCGGACCGACGCGGGGGGCCAGGCTGTCTCGCACACGCCTGGGACCGGAGCAATGCCGGTGCCAGCTCCGCACGGAGGGTTTTCAGGCGGGAGACGGCCGGAAACGGCCGATCCGGGCGGGGACCGCGCGCCGCAGCCAGCGAAGATCCGGCAGCGCGCGGCGAGGCGGCGTCAGTCGACGGCGTCGAGCGCGGCGTCGGACTCGGCGGACTCGAGGTGGGTGAGGCCGAGCTTCTTGATGCGGTCGCCCAGGGTCGAGCGCTTGATCTGCAGCAGCTCGGCCGCCTTCGACTTGTTGCCGGCGGTGACCTTGAGGGCCCAGCTGATCAGGTTCTGCTCCACTTCCTTCAGCCGGTCGTCGAGCGCGACCGACGAGGGGTGCCCGTGGGTCTCCACGATCGGCGCGTGCTCCTCGGCGTGCTTGTGGAACAGGACGCTCACCGGGACGCAGCCGATCTTCACCGTGTCGCAGTTGCAGGTCTGGGCGATCCGCTCGCACGCGTTCTCGAGCTCGCGGACGTTGCCGGGCCACGGATACCGCAGGAACGCCTGCATCACGCCGGGCGACATGGGGCGGGCCCCTTCGCCGCGCATGCGGAAGTAGCGCTTCACGAAGTGCTCCGCGAGGATCGGGATGTCCTCGCGCCGGTCGCGCAGCGGCGGCAGGGCGATCGGGATCACGTTGAGCCGGTAGTAGAGGTCCTCGCGGAAGGTGCCGTCGGCGACCATCTGCCGCAGGTCGCGCTTGCTGCCGGTGATCGTCCGGACGTCCACGGGGATCTCCCGGGTGCCGCCGACCCGCTCCACCACGCGGTTCTGGAGGACGCGCAGCAGCTTCACCTGCATCGACAGCGGCACGTCGTCGATGTCGTCGAGGAACAGGGTGCCGCCGTGCGCCAGCTCGTAGCGGCCCGGCCGGTCCTTGATCGCGCCGGTGAACGCGCCGCGCTCGTGGCCGAAGAGCTCGGACTCGATCAGGTTCTCGGAGAAGATCGCGCACGACACCGGCACGAAGGGCTTCGGCCGGCGGCTGGAGGACTGGTGGATGAGGTTCGCCACCATCTCCTTGCCCGTGCCCGTCTCGCCGGTGATCAGGACATTGCTGTCCGAGTCGGCGATGACGCGGATGTAGTCGAAGACCGCCCGCATCCGCGGACTGCGGCCCACGACCACGTCGTCGATGGAGAACGGTCTGGACTGCACGGTCGTTTAGAGGACGACGAGCTCCTCGAACTCGGGGATCTCGTCCTTCAGGGCCTGCTCGAGCCCCATGAACAGCGTCATCGAGGCGGAGGGGCAGCCCACGCAGTTGCCGCTCATCCGGACACGCGCCTTGTTGTCCACGACGTCCACGAGCTCGATGTCGCCGCCGTCGTTCTGGATCATCGGCCGGATCCGGTCGATGATCACGGCGACCCGTTCACGCGTGACCATGGGTGCTCCTTCCCCGCATATCGTCCCAGTATAGCCCCAATGCCCGGGACGGCGCGTGGCGGCCGCCTACCGCCCCTCGGCGAGCAGCGTCTCGGCGGTCGTGAACCGGGGGGCGATGTCCACCGGCACGTCGGTCAGCCGGTCGAGCACGGCCTGGGTCTCCGGCCGGATCACGCCCAGGGTCTCGATCATCTCCCGGGCCTGGCCGTAGTCCCCCCGGGCCTGCAGGGTCATGAACTCCCGGGTGAGGGCCGTCACCCCGTCCCGGATCTTCGCCGGGTCCACCGAGAAGGTGCCGTCGGGGTTCACGCGGAAGGCCCCCTGGTCGAGCAGGTAGTTCAGCTGGATGGCCTGGCCGCGGCCGTGGGCCTCGTTGGTCCCGAAGCGGATCGAGCGGAAGGCCGACGCCAGGAAGGTCGTGTACATCGTCTGCTCGAGCGACTTGTCCAGCTCGCCCCGGTCGATCAGGAACTGCAGCGCGAAGAGGCCCGAGATGTCGGCCTTGGCCTCCTCGATGGCGCTGTAGGTCTCCTTGAGCTCCTGGCGGACGGTGGTCTTGCGCCCGTCGACCGTGATGTCGTGCGGCCCGAGGCCGTGCATCAGCTCGTGCATCAGGATGTGCGTGAAGAACGGCTCGAACGCCACGTTGCCCTGCTCGGCCGCCGGCAGCGCGATCTTCGAGATGGGCACCAGGACCATCCGGAACTTGGCCTCCTGGTTGTTCTTGAGCATGACCCGCTTGCTGCCCTTCTCGCGGATGACCCGCTCGTCGTTGGGCAGGTTGAAGGCGGCGGTCTGCACGCCGCGGTTGCCGTCCCCGGCGGAGAACACGGTGTTGACGACGGCGATCGGCGCCAGCGCGCCGAGCTTCGGGTTGCGGTACGCCGGGTCGATCGGGAGGTTGTCCTCGATGGCCTGCAGCGAGCCGGCGAAGGTCGCGAGCTTGGCCGACTCGGCCTCGTCCTTCACCGTGATGAAGGCCTCGAACGCGGCCTTGTAGTTGAACCACTCGTCCTCGTAGACCTCGTACGGGCCGATGGTGGGCTCGATGGCGCCGTCGAGCTCCATCCAGCGGACGTCCGACTCGTAGTAGTCGTCCGAGAGGAACGCGGCGGCCCGCGCCTCGAGGTAGGCCTTGAGCGTGGGCTCGGTCGTCAGCCGCGCGGCCTCGCGCAGCTCGGCCGCGGCCAGCGCCAGCTCGCCCTGGTACTCCTGGCTGTACGGCACGGCGACGAACCGGCCGTCCGGCCCGCGCCGGATCGTGGTGAAGAAGCCCGTCGCCCGCGCGCGCTCGGCCGCCGGCAGCCCGGCGATCCACTGCTCCACCTCCTCGCGCGTCGCGCCGGGCGGGTAGAAGTTGGCCTCCGCCGGCTTGGCCGGGGCGCCCGCGACGAACGGCTCGTTGTGGTCGAGGCGCGACCACGGGCCCTTGTTCAGCAGGAAGTACCGCAGGCGGGCGCGGCCCGCGTCGCTCCGGTCGTGGACGAGGTCGTAGAACATCGTCTCGTTGCCCGACCAGACCTGCCGCAGGAAGAGCGCGTCCATCACCTGCGCCGCCCGCACCAGGTGCGCCAGCGCCTGGCGATCCCCGTCGGAGAGCCCCGACAGGTCCGCGCCGAGGTCGGCCGGCGCGAAGCGCGCGCTGAGCCGCGCCAGATCAGCGGCCGCCGGGTCCGGCGGCGGCGTCCCCGGCGCCGCCGGCGCGGAGGGACCACTGCAGGCGGCCAGCAGGGATACGAGTGCGGTAGTCGTCACGGTCATGAGCATCCGGCGCATCGAAGTCGCCCTCTGGGGTTGCCGACGGTCAACGTCGCAGGTCCTGGTCCTGTTTCGTGCTTTCTTGCTTTCTGGATTTCTTGTTTTCTTGATTCTTGATTCTAAATTCTTGATTCGTCAGTGCACCCCCGACGACCCCTGCAGCATCGCCGGGTCGGCCCCGAGGCGGCGGATGGCCGCTTCCCAGGTCGCGTCGGTCGCGGTCGCGAAGATGAGGTCCTCGTCGACGGGCGCCAGCAGCCACGACGCGTCCGTCAGCTCCGCGTCGAGCTGCCCGGGCGCCCAGCCGGCGTAGCCGACCACCACGCGCACGCGCGGGTCGGGCGGCGACTCGAGGACGTGACGGATGAGCGTGGGCGAGGCGGAGAGATACACGCCCTCGGCCAGCTCCATCGCGTCGCCGTCGAGTTCCCGGTGCGAGGTGAGCACCCACGCGCGGTTGGGCTCGACAGGGCCGCCGACCCACAGCCGCACGTCGGCCTGGATGTCGAACGGGGGATCGGGCCGCACGACCGCCGTTGCCGGCTCGTCCATCTGCCGGTTCACCACGACACCGAAGGCGCCGTGGGCGCCGTAGTCGGCCAGCAGCACCACCGTCCGCGCGAAGTTCGGGTCGACGAGCTGCGGCATCGACACCAGCAGCACGGGGGCGACCGATGTGCGGGCCTCGGCCATGTCTTTCATCCTACTCCTGATTCCCGGCGCCGGGGTCCGTCCCCGGCCCGCGGTCCGCGACCCGGCGCCGGGCCCAGTCCACGTGCGCCTCGACGAGCGGTGTCCGCGCGCTGTGCGCGGCGTTCCGCACCCCGCCGCCCGGTCGTCCGAGCGCCTCGGCGCCGCGCGGGTCGCCGGCGTTGCCGAGCACGACCGCCAGGTTGCGCCGGAGCCGCGCCAGCGGGGCGTGCAGCATCGCGCTCCCCCGCACGAAGGCCTGCAGCGCCTGGTCCGTGCGCTGCCAGAGCTCGGCGGCGGCGGCGGCCGCGCGGCCGGCCCGCGGCTGCCACGCCGGGTCCGTCGTGACCGCCGGCGCCAGGTTCCAGGGGCACACGTCCTGGCAGATGTCGCACCCGAAGAGGTGATCCCCGACGGCGGGCCGGTCGGCCTCCGGGATGGGGCCCTCCAGCTCGATCGTCAGGTACGAGATGCACCGCGTGGCGTCGAGCACGCCGGGCTCCACCAGCGCGCCCGTCGGGCAATGGTCGAGGCACAGCGTGCAGGCCCCGCACTGGTCCTCCACCGGGCGGTCCGGCTCGAGGGCCAGGCTGCAGGCCACGCCGGCGAGCAGCAGGTACGACCCGGCGTCCGGGTTGATCAGGCAGGTGTTCTTGCCCACCCAGCCGATGCCCGCGTGCCGCGCATAGACCCGCTCCTGCACGTGGTGCTTGTCCACGAAGATCGCGGCCTCGAAGGGCTCCGGCGTCCGCTCGCGCATCCAGGCGACCAGCGCCTCGAGCCGGCCGGCCAGCACCAGGTGGTAGTCCTCGCCCCAGGCATACTTGGCGACCCGCGCGCGGTCGTACGGGCCGTCGGCCGGGCCCTGGCCGGTGAAGTACAGGGTGCCGGTGACGATGACGGATCGGGCCGAGGGAAGGAAGCGGCGGATGTCGGCGCGCGTGGCCGCCGACTTGTGGAGGTACTCCATCTCGCCCGCGTAGCCGCGGGCGAGCCAGTCATCGAGACGGGCGAGTTCGGGCAGGTCGGTGGCCGGCGCGATGCCGGCCACCGTGAACCCGAGTTCGAGGGCCTGACGCCTGACGGCGTCGGCTGTCAGCATCCCCGCGGCTCACCCCTTCCGCACGAGCTGGCGCAGCACGTAGGGCAGGATGCCGCCGTTGGTGAAGGCCGCCAGTTCCTCCGGCGTGTCGATCCGGACGGTGGCCGTGAACGCGCGCGTGGCGCCGTCCTCGGCGACGGCGCGGACCCGGACCTCGCCCCGCGGGGTGAGCGCGGGCCCCGAGCCCTCGAGCGCGAACACCTCGCGCCCGGTGAGGCCGAGCGACGCGACGCTCTCGCCGCCCTTGAACTGGAGGGGCAGCACGCCCATGTTGACCAGGTTGCTGCGGTGGATGCGCTCGAAGCTCTCGGCGATGACCGCCTTCACCCCGAGCAGCATCGTGCCCTTCGCCGCCCAGTCACGCGACGAGCCCGACCCGTACTCCTTGCCCGCGAGCACGACGAGCGGCACGCCGGCCGCCTGGTACTGCATGGCGGCGTCGTAGATGCTCATCACCTCGCCGCCGGGCAGCACGGTGGTCACGCCGCCCTCGACGCCGGGGACGAGCTGGTTCTTGATGCGCACGTTCGCGAACGTGCCGCGCATCATCACCTCGTGGTTGCCGCGCCGCGCCCCGTAGGAGTTGAAGTCCTTCGGCGCGACGCCGTGCTCGACGAGGTAGCGGCCCGCCGGGCTGTCGGCCTTGATCGAGCCCGCCGGCGAGATGTGGTCGGTCGTGATGCTGTCGCCGAGCACCGCCAGCGCCCGGGCGCCCGCGATGTCGGCGAGCGGCGCCGGCTCCATCGTCAGGTTCTCGAGGAACGGCGGGCGGCGGATGTAGGTCGAGTCGGGCTCCCACGCGAACCCGTTGCCCGTCGGGACCGGGAGCGCCCGCCACAGGTCGTCGCCCTCGAAGACGCTGGCGTACTGCGAGCGGAACGCCTGCTCGGTGACCGCGCCGAGCATCGCCGCCTGGATCTCCTGCTGGGTCGGCCAGACGTCCTTGAGGTACACCGGCTGCCCGTCGGCGCCCGTGCCGAGCGGCTCGGTGGTCAGGTCGACGTTCATCGAGCCGGCGAGCGCGTACGCGACGACCAGCGGCGGCGACGCGAGGTAGTTCGCCCGCACGTCCTGCTGGATGCGCCCCTCGAAGTTGCGGTTGCCCGAGAGCACCGATGCCACGACGAGGCCGCGCTCCCGGATCTCGGCGGAGATCTCCTCCGGCAGCGGGCCGGAGTTGCCGATGCACGTCGTGCAGCCGTAGCCGACGAGGTTGAAGCCCAGCTGGTCGAGGTACGGCGTGAGGCCCGAGGCCTTGAGGTACTCGGTCACCACCTTCGAGCCCGGCGCGAGGCTGGTCTTGACCCACGGCTTGCGCGCGAGGCCCTTCTCCACCGCCTTCTTCGCCACGAGGCCCGCGCCGATCATCACGCTCGGGTTCGACGTGTTCGTGCAGCTCGTGATGGCCGCGATCACGACCGAGCCATGCTCCAGCTGGGTCGCCGTCGCCACCGCCGCGCCGCCGCCGGCGGCCGGCTGCGTCTTCACGCCCTTGCTCAGCTCGCCGAGCGCGCCGGCGAACGACCCCTTCGCGGTGCTGAGCGCCACCCGATCCTGCGGCCGCCGCGGCCCCGCCAGGCTCGGCACGACGCTCGACAGGTCGAGCTCCATCGTCTCGCTGTAGAGCGCGTCGGGCGTCTCGTCCGTGCGGAACAGCCCCTGCGCGCGCGCGTAGCCCTCGACGAGCGCGATCTGCGACTCGTCGCGGCCCGTCAGGCGCAGGTAGTCCAGCGTCATCTCGTCGATCGGGAAGATCGCGACCGTGGCGCCGTATTCCGGGCACATGTTGCCGAGCGTCACCCGGTCCGCGATGGTCAGGTGCGCGAGGCCGGGCCCGTAGAACTCGACGAACTTGCCGACGACGCCGCGCTTGCGCAGCGCCTCGGTGATCGTCAGCACGAGGTCGGTGGCCGTCGCGCCCTCGGGCAGGCGGCCCGAGAGCCGGTAGCCCAGCACCGGCGGGATCAGCATCGAGCTCGGCTGGCCGAGCATCGCCGCCTCCGCCTCGATGCCGCCCACGCCCCAGCCCACCACGCCGAGGCCGTTCACCATCGTCGTGTGCGAGTCGGTGCCGAAGCACGTGTCGGGGTACGCGACCGGGCCGTCCCCGGCCGTCTCGCTGACGACGACCCGCGCCAGGTACTCGATGTTCACCTGGTGCACGATGCCGGTCTCCGGCGGGACGACGCGGAAGTTGCGGAAGGCCTCCTGGCCCCAGCGCAGGAACACGTAGCGCTCGCGGTTGCGGCTGTACTCGAGCTCCGAGTTGAGCTGCCACGCGTTCGCGCTGCCGAAGTGGTCGACCTGCACCGAGTGGTCGATGACGAGCTCGACCGGCTGGAGCGGGTTGACGCGCTCCGGGTCGCCCCCGAGCGCCTGGATGCCGTCGCGCATCGCGGCGAGGTCCACCACGCACGGCACGCCCGTGAAGTCCTGGAGCAGGACGCGGGCCGGCATGAAGGAGATCTCCTTGCCGGCGGTCACCGCCGGGTCCCACGAGGCCAGCGCGCGGATGTCGTCCGTCTTCACGAACGCGTTGTCCTCCCGGCGAAGCAGGTTCTCCAAGAGGATCTTCAGCGAATACGGCAGGCGGGCGACCTGCGGGAAGCCGGCCCGCTCGAGCGCGGGCAGGCTGAAGATCTGCACCGTCTCGGAGCCGACGGTGAGCGGGGTTCGGGTCTTGAAGGTATCGAGGCTAGGCATGGTCAGTATGCACGGCAGTCAGGGTGAGCCGATCCAAGTGATGATACCCGCGTTGTCCTCGGCGTGGCAAAAACCGCCCGCCGCGGCGCGCGGGGGTCAGAACGCCGCGAAGAGCATCACCGTCGCCCCGGGGTAGACCCGGGCCCGCGACTCGAACTCGATGCCCCCGCGGCGGACGTAGGCCCGCACGTCCGCCCGCAGGCCGAGCGCGCGGCCGCCGCCCGCCTGCCCCGCCAGCCAGTACCGGACCCCGCCCCCGAGGTGGTAGAGCTGGCCGGTCTCGACGAGGGCATGCCCCGCGTAGAGCTGCCGCAGGTACCCGCCGCCGCCCGCGACGAACGGCGCGGCCCGCCGGCCGAGCCCCCGCACCGGCAGTTGCCAGACGAGCCCGACGTCGACGACGTACTGCGAGGCCGGGTCGGTGACCAGGGTCTGGTCGGGCGCCTCGGGATCGGCGCTCACCCGGACGGCGATGCCGGGCCGCGCGTAGGCGCCGCCGAGTTCGACGGCCAGGCTCGGCGTCAGCGTGAAGCCCACACGGGCCTCGGCGCCGGTCACGCGCGTGAACGACGAGCGGGCCTCGAAGAGCGTGAACGGCGGCGCCACGGCCCCCGCCTGGTTGCCCCGCAGCGTCGCGGCCTGGTCGCCGAGCGCATAGCCGCCCGCCCACGAGACGCCGCCGGCCACCGTGAGCCGGTGGGGCCTCAGGGCCGGCCCGTCCTGCGCCCGCGCCGCGCCGGCGGCCCCGAGCGCCAGCGCCACGACGGCCAGCGCGGTTCGCGCCGTCGCCCTCACCGGCGCGACACCTTGATCTCGACCCGGTCCGACGTGCCCCCGCGCGGGGCCACGACGAGGCCGGGGCCGTAGGCCACGGCGAAGCCCGTCTCCACCGGCCCGGTGAAGAAGCCCTCGGTGTCCGCATCGTCGAGCGGCTCCACCCGGAGGATGTGCGGGCCCGGCTCGAGCCCGGCGACCACGAACTCGCCGCGGTCGTTCAGGGTGAAGCCGCCGACGACCGCCCCGGTCCGCACGTCGAGCGCGAGCACGTGCGCGCCGAAGACGCCGGCGCCGTCGAGCGTCACGCGGCCGCTCACGCTGCCGCTCCGGTCGAGGAAGCCGGCGGCCGGGTAGAGGTCGCTGACCCCCGCGATGTCGTCGGGCGTCAGCACGCGGTTCGCGGTGCTGCCCGCCGCGAAGGCGACCGGGAACATCACCGCGCCCGACGCGATCACGCGCCGCCCGCCCGACGGCAGCAGCTCCGTCTCCCCGATCGCCGAGTGGCCGAGGCCCAGCAGGTGGCCGATCTCGTGCAGCGCCACCGACTGCAGGTCGACGCGTCCGGGGACGCCGGCATCGGCGGTCGACCAGTCGAAGCGCGTGTTGAAGAAGACGTCCGCCTCGATGATCGCGCCCGTCGCCGTGTCGAGCAGGAAGCTGGTGGCGCCGAGCACGCGATCGAGATCCGGGCGGTCGAGGAAGCCGAGCGTCGAGCGGCCGTCGGCCGCCCCGGGCGGCGCCACCGTGAAGCCCTGGAACGCCGGCGTCACGGTCGCGGTCTCCACCGCCCCCCACGTCTGGAAGGCGCGGTCGACCGCGGCGGCGAGCTCGTCGGCGGTCACGCCGGGCCCGCCGCGCTCGGTCACGAAGTACCGGATCGGGCCGGGCCCCCAGCCGATGTCCACCGCGCGGCCGTTCACCTCGACGCCGTACTTGAGGTACGCCGCGGCGGGCGCCGGCGACCCCACCGCGAGGACCAGGGCGAGCAGGCACGCGAGCCGGCGCCTCACCTGGCGGCCTCCAGCTCCTCGCGCACGCTGGCCGCGAAGGCGGCCAGCGGGATCGGCTGGCGGCCGGGCGCCCCGCGGACGACGCGCCCCGCGGTCACCACCGGCGGCGGCGTCACCAGGAGCCCGCCCGTGCGGCGATCCACCGCGACGCGGAAGATGCCCTGCGTCAGCCCCACGGGCCGCGGCATCGCCGGGCCGTCCGCGCCGAGGCACAGCACCACGAGGTCGCCGGGCGCGAGGACGGGCGCGCCGGGCAGCACCATGCGCATGCCGCCGGCCTCGCCGCCGGGCAGGACGAATCGCACGTCGGCGCCGAGGCTGCCCTTGTAGTACTCGACGGCGTCGGCCGTCACGATGCTCTCGATGCGCCGGCGATCCGCGGTCCAGTGGCCCTCCACGGCGCGCACGCGCGCGTAGACGATCGCGACGGATCCCGACACGAGTTCGGAGAACGAGACGGGCTTCAGGGTGAGCGCGCCGGCGGGCGCCGCGCACACGGCCAGCGCGGCCAGCAGCGTGAGGACGGTTCGCATGGCCGGCAGTGTACTACCGCGTCGCGGGGGCGCGCCGCGCGACCTCGAGGACGGCGTCCGCCGCGCGTCCGCTCGCCCCCGGCCCGCCCAGGCGCGTGCGCACGAGCGCGAGCCCCTCGCGCATCCGCGCCGCGCGGTCGGCGTCGGTCAGCAGGCTGACGGCCTCGGCGGCCACCGTCTCGGGCGTGCACCCGTCCTGGATGAGCTCGGGCACGACCCGCTCGCCCGCCACCAGGTTCACCATGCTGAACATCTCGAGCCGCACGAGCGGCCGGCCGATGCGGTAGGTCAGCGGCGACAGCTTGTACACCACGACCATGGGCCGCCCGTGGAGGGCGGCCTGCACCGTCGCGGTGCCGCTGGCCGTCACCACGACGTCGGCGGAGGCGAGCACGTCGTCGGCCTGCCCCTCGACGAGCGACACGGGCGCGCCCACGCCCTGGAACGGCGCGTACAGCGCGTCGGCCAGGTTCGGCGCGCGCGCGACGAGGAACTGCGCCCCGGGAACGAGCGACGCGATGCGCGGGACGGCGGAGGCCAGCACCGGCACCAGCCGGTGCAGCTCGTTCGTGCGGCTGCCCGGCAGGAGGGCCACCACCGGCCGGGCCGGGTCGAGGCCCGCCGCGGCGAGCACCGCCGCCCGCGGCTGGCGCGCCACGGCCAGGTCCACCAGGGGATGGCCGACGAACCGCACGTCCATCCCCTCGCGCTCGTAGATCTCCGGCTCGAACGGGAAGATGGGCAGGACCCGGTCGACCTGCGCCTTCATCGTCCGGATGCGGCCGCGGCGCCAGGCCCAGAGCTGCGGCGTCACGTAGTACACGATCGGCACGCCGAGCTTCCGCACGGCAGCCATCAACCGGAAGTTGAAGTCGGGATAGTCGATGAGCACCAGCGCGCCGGGGCGCTCGGCGCGGGCGGCCTCGACGAGGCGCCGGTACATCGCCCACGTCTCGGGCAGCACGCGCACCGCCTCGGTGAGCCCGGTGACCGACAGGCCGCGGAAGTCCCCGACGAGGCGGCCGCCCGCCGCGGCGAACCGCGGGCCGCCGAACCCGAAGACGGCGATGCCGGGCTCCCGCGCGCGGAGCGCGTCGATGAGCGCGCCCGCGTACAGGTCGCCGGACGTCTCGCCGCACGAGATCATCACGCGGGTCATGGGCGGGCGGAGGCCGGGAGCAGAATCACCGGGCTCATCGCGGCCGGGCGAACGCGGCGTCGGCGACGTCCGCGTTGATCTCGACCGACGTGAGCGCGCGCTCGAGCAGCACGCGGCCGCCGCGGCCGACCGAGGCGCGGAAGGGCACCGAGAGGCCGCGCACCATGCGGTAGTCGCCGAAGGTCTCTTCGGTGTCGGGCGCGCCGGGTTCGGGCGACGCGTAGACGAGCCGCACGACCTCGCCCGAGTCGGGATCGATCTGCAGCCGCACGGGCGCGAGATCCTCGCCCGCCACCTCGACGACCTTGAGGACGCGCCCCTCGAAGCCCGCCTCGCCGGCGAGCCGCGCGGTGAGCGCGCCTGTCGCCACGCCGCGGAGCAGCGCCGACGGGTCGCGCCGCGCGCTTGCCGCGAACTCGCGGACCATCTCGGGCGGCGCGTCGTGGACGCCCGCCGGGTCCTGCAGCCAGCCGGTGCCGCGGTCGAAGACCTGCACGATCGTCGCGCCGGGCAGCTCCGCCTCGACCCGGACGCGGTCCGGGTACACGATCGTCGTGCGCGTCCGCGCCTCGACGTCGCCGTCCGGCGTCTTGAGCGTCGTCGTGGCCTCGGCGACCAGGGAGTGGAGCCCCTCGAGCGCCTCGCGGCCGCCGCGCGCCTCGACCGCGCGCGCGATGAGCGCGCCGGCCGCCGCGTCCTGCCCCGCCGGGGTGTCCGCGTAGGCGGCGCGCCCGCGGACCGCCAGGGCCAGCGCGCCGGCCGCCGGACTGCCGGGCCGGGCGCCGCCGGCGCGGGCCGCCGGGCCGGGGGCCGCCCCGTCGCGCTTCAGGTCGGCGGCCAGCAGGTCGACCTGCCCGATCGGGATGCGCTCGTAGCTGCCGAAGCCCACGCCCTTCAGGTCGCCCACGAAGCTGTCGGCGTTGCCGACGAGGACGATGGCGAGCCGGTCGGGGCGGAAGTACGCGCGCGCGACGCGCTGGACGTCCTCGGGCGACACGCGCTGGATGATCTTGCGGAAGTCCGCCAGATCCTCGAGCGGCAGCTCGTAGAAGAGCTGGTTGAGCACCTGGGTGGCGATGGCGTCGGGGGTCTCGATGGTCAGCGGGAAGTGGCCGACGAGGTACGCCTGCGCGCTGTCGAGCTCGGCGGGATAGACGGGCTCGCGCTGCAGGCGCCAGAACTCGTCCACGGTCACGCGGAGGGCTTCGGCGGTCGCCTCGGTGCGGGTGCTGGTCTCGGCGATGAGCGCCCCGGCGGCCTTGTAGGTCTCGAGGTCGGCGGAGGCGCCGTAGGTGAGGCTCCGCTGCGTGCGCAGCACCTGCTGGAGGCGGTTGCCGCCCTCGCCGCCCAGGATCTTCACGGCCTGGTCGAGCGCCTCGTACGACTCGTTCTTCCGCGGGATCGCGATCTGGCCGACGCGGATCTCGGTCTGCACGGCATCGGGCTTGTCGATGACCACGACCCGCTTGGTCGGCGGCGGCGGGTCGATGGGCGCGAACGCCGGCACCTCGCCGCGCGCCCAGCCGCCGAGCGCCTTCTGGACCCCGGCGAGCGCCTCATCGATCGCGACGTCGCCCACGATGGCGACGAGCGCGTTGTTCGGCACGTAATACTTCTTGTGGAAGCTGACGAAGTCGTCGCGGGTGAGCGACGCCATCGACTCGGCGGTGCCGCTCCCCGGCATCCCGTACGGGTGGAAGCCGTAGACCAGCCTGTCGATCACCTGGTCGGCGACCGTGCTCGGGTCCTCGGCCGCCACGGTCAGCGACGACATCGCCTGCTGGCGCTGGCGCTCGATCTCGTCCTGGGCGAAGGTCGGCTTCTGCACGACGTCGGCGATGAGCTCGAGCGCCAGCGGCAGGCTGTCCTTCATCACGACGGCGTTGATGTAGCTCAGGTCGGTGCCGGCGCCGGTGCCGAGGATGCCGCCGACGAAGTCGATGGCGTCGGCGATCTGCTCGGCCGTGCGGCCGCCGGCGCCCTGGTCGAGCAGCGCCGCCGTGAGCACGGCGAGCCCGAGCTTGCCCTTCGGGTCCTGGGCCGCGCCGGCCCGGACGATCATCCGGACGCTGACGGCCGGCTGCTCGTGGTGCGCCACGACGACGACGGTGAGGCCGTTGTCGAGCGTGCGGATCTCGTAGGGCGGGAAGGTGCTCGGCCGCGCCTCGAGCGGCCGCGGCGGGCCCTCGCGGGGCCACGCCGGCGCGGCCTGCGCCCACGCGGGCGCCGCGGGCGCCAGGGCCAGCAGCACGGCCAGGACGGCGCGGGCCGGGCGGCCGGCGGTCACTGGGAGCCTCCCTTGGGCATGACACGCAGCACGAGGCGGTTCTCCTTGGTGAAGTAGGTCTTCGCGACCCGCTGGACGTCGGCGCGCGTGATGTTCTGGAAGATCGCGAACTCGCCGTCCGCTGTCGTGATGTCGGAGTGGATCACCTCGGCGTGGGCGAGCGAGGTCGCCTTGTCCTGGATCGACTCGCGGCCGAGGATGTAGTCGCGCGCGAACTGGTTCTTGGCCCGCTGCAGCTCGCGCTCCGTGATGCCGTCGGTGGTGAGGCGGTCGAGCTCGCCGATGAGCGCCCGCTCCACGTCGTCGGGCGACTGCCCGGGGTTGACGATCGCCACCGCGAAGAACAGGTTCGGGTCCTCGATGATGTTGCCGCCCCCGAACGCCGTCAGCGCGAGGCCGGTCTCGTAGACCAGCTTCCGGTAGATGCGCGAGCTCTGCCCGTCGGACAGCACCTTCGAGACGATGTGCAGCGGGTACGAGTCGGGGTGGCCGTCGTAGGTGATGTGGTACGCCACGACCACCGCGGGCAGCGGCCAGGGCTCGGCGACGGTGACGCGCTTCTCCTCGGTCTGCGCCGGCTCGGCGGCGATGTCGCGGGGCACCGTGCCCTCGGCCTTCGGCACGCGCCCGAGGTAGCGCGTGACCAGCTCGGTCGCCTGGTCGGGGTCGAAGTCGCCGGCGATGACCATCGTCGCGTTCGCGGGGACGTAGTACGTGCGGTAGAAGTCGCGGACGTCGTCGATCGTCGCCGCCTCCAGGTCCTCCATGCTCCCGATGACCGGGTGCTTGTAGGGATGCGTCGTGAAGGCGTTCGCGTAGATGATCTCGTTGAGCCGGCCGTAGGGCTGGTTCTCGATCCGCATCCGCCGCTCTTCCTTGACCACCTCGCGCTCGTTGACGAACGTGCGCTCGTCGACGCGGAGCGTCGCCATGCGGTCGGCCTCCATCCAGAGCATGAGCGGCAGGTACTGCGCCGGCACGGTCTCCCAGAAGACCGTCGCGTCCTCCGTCGTGTAGGCGTTGGCCTGCCCCCCCACCGACGAGACGATCGAGGTGTGCTGCTCGGGCTCGACGTTCTTCGAGCCCTTGAACATCATGTGCTCGAACAGGTGCGCGAACCCCGTGCGCCCGGCGCGCTCGTTCTTCGAGCCGACGTGGTACCAGAGCTGCACGTGGACGATGGGCGTCGAGTGGTCCTCGTGGAGGATCACGGTGAGGCCGTTGGGGAGCTGGAGGCGGGTGTACTCGAGCTTCGGCGGCGTCACCGCGGCGCCGAGCGGCGTCCACCACGCCGCCACCGCCAGTCCGACCGCCGCGACGAGCCCGAGTGCCTGGAATCTGCGCATGGTGTGTGGTCCCGGTCGAGTGCCGTCAGTCGTCCTGGGCGTGTCCGGCGCCCGTGTCGTCGAGGGCCGCGAGCCGCCGCTCGATCGCCGCGAGGCGCCGGCGGAACTCGGGGAGCTTGCGCACCACCGCGAACGCCTTGCGCCATTCGAGGTTGTCCATCGACGGATACCCCGAGAGAAACGCATCGTCGGGCACGTTGCCCGTCACGCCGGTCTTCGCCGACATCTTCACCCGGTCGCCCACCACCACGTGGCCGGTCACCCCGACCTGCCCGCCCAGCATCACCGAGTCGCCGATCACCGAGCTCCCGGCCACGCCGACCTGCGCCGCGAGGAACGCGTTGGTGCCGACCCGGACGCCGTGCGCGATCTGCACCAGGTTGTCGATCTTCGTGCCCGCCCGCACCCGCGTCTCGCCCACCGCCGGGCGGTCGATGCAGGAGTTGGCCCCCACCTCGACGTCGTCCTCGAGCACGACCGGCGCCGTCTGCGGGATCCGCTCGTGCGTCCCGTCCGCCCGCGTCGCGAACCCGAAGCCCTCGCTCCCGATCACGGCGCCGTCCTTCAGCACGACGCGCGCGCCGAGCTGGCACCGGTCATGTATTGAGACGCGCGCGTGCACCACGCAGTCGGGCCCCAGCACGACCTCCGCGCCGATGACCGCGTGGGGATGGACGATGGTGCCGTCGCCGAGGCGCGTCCCCGCGCCGACGATCGCGTAGGGCCCCACGCTCACCCCGGCGCCGAGCACGGCGTCCGGCGCCACGAGGGCCGTCGCGTGCACGCCCGGCGCGGGGCGCGACGAGGGCATGAGCGCCTGCGCGGCGCGCGCGAAGGCCAGGTAGGGGTTGTCGGACCGCAGCACCGCGCACGGCGCCCCGTCGACCCCGTCGGCGACGATCACCGCCGAGGCGCCGGTGCCGGCGAGCGCGGACGCGTACTTCGGGTTGGCGAGGAACGTGACGTCGCCCGGACCCGCCTGCTCGATCTTCGCCACGCGGACGATCTCGATCGTCCCGTCGCCCTCGAGCCGGCAATCGAGCCGCGCGGCGAGCTCGCGGAGCTTCACGAAACCGAGGATATCACGCGGTCCGGACGGCGATTCGCTCGAAGAACCGGGGCAGGCGCTCGAGCCGCAGCCGGTTGGCCACCTCCGCCACCCGCTGCCGCCGCTCCGCCGCCCCGAGCCCCAGCGCCGCCCGCAGCCCGGCCAGCGCCTCGCTCCGCTCCACCACCCAGGTCACGCCCGACAGCCCGTGCTTCGCGCCCCGGAGCGCGAAGAAGTGCCCGAGCACGGTGAAGGTGAAGAAGTAGCCGAACAGGTTCGGCCCGGGCACGACGATGAGGGGCGCCGAGAGCACCAGGCCGACCAGGTGCACCAGCAGCCACCGCAGGTGCCGGTCGGCGTCGCGCTGGAGCATGCCCCGCACCACGGCCTCCGCGCGCGCCGGCTCGAGGTCGCCGGGCACGTGCACCCGCGCGCGCGACACCTGGCGCAGGCGCCAGAGCAGCCGCTGCTCCGCCACGCGCTCGGCGATGAACCGCATCAGGCGCCGCCGGATCCGCCCGACGAGGCCCGGCGCCGGCTCGTCCGCCGGCGGGGCCTGGTCCGCCTCGCGCAGCAGCGCCGAGAACCGGCGGCGCAGGCCGGCCACCACCCCGCCGTCCGTCGCCGCGGGCTCGTCGTCGCCGTCGCCGTCGGGCGGCTCGAAGTAGAGCTCGTAGCGGTCGCGGCCGACCGGGAGCAGGAACACGTCCATGGCTATGTGGACGACGGCGCCAGGGTCCGCGGTTCCCGGCGCGGTCACGGCCGCGGAATGCGGCGCGGCGTGCCGGACAGGGCCAGCGGCACCGCCGGCTTGCCCGCCGCCTCCCACGCGCCCACGATCACCGACGCCACCGCCGTGATGGTCTCGTTGACCCGCTGCTCGAGCAGCGGCCCCTGGGCCGCCGCGAACGCGGCGTAGTAGCCGTCGTCGTACGCCTCGCGGCCGGCCGCCGCCTCGAGGTCGGCGGCGAGCACCCCCTCGGCCAGCCGGTTGCTGCGGAGGAGCACGTCGAAGACGAAGTCCCGCGGGTCGGCCACCGGGGTCGCCGGGGCCGGGGCGATCCGGAGGCTCGCCTGCTGCCGCTCGAACAGTTCCGACTCCCAGCGCGCGTGCAGGCCGCGCTGGTTCGTGAGCTGCCCGTCGTAGTTGACGACCGCGTGCAGGGGCACGTGCGCGTCGGCGACGTAGTGGGAGAGGATGGCCGCGAAGTAGGCGATGTTGTCGAGCGCGTACGGGGCCGGCGGCCGGCGCGCCGCGTCCTCGAAGGCCCGCCGGAGCTTGCCGGCGAACTCCTGGGTCCGCCACGGGACGCGGCCCTGCGCGTCGATGACGTCCTTGCCGAACTTCTCCACCGCCTTGTCGTACTCCCGCGGCAGCGCCGCGAACGGGTACGGGCCGAACGCGCGGTAGTCCATGTCGAGGAAGTGGTTCGGCGGCTCCTCGTCCCACCCCACGTTGCGCCAGAGATCCGGGTCGATCGAGCGCTCGACGATGAACGCGCGGCGCGACTCGAAGAACGGCCGCAGCTCCGGCGGCAGCAGCGCAATCATCTGGTCGGTGATGAAGCGGTGCGCGGTGAAGCCCCAGGCGGCGGCGGGCGCCGGCACGGCCAGCAGGCCCACCAGGACGAGGACGGCGGCTCTCATGCCCTCCATTGTACGCGCCCGCGATGACTCCCGCGTGTCAGGTTCGACGGGTTCGGAGTTCTTGATTCTCGATTCTCGATTCTCGATTCTCGATTCTTGATTCCTCAGTGCCCCACCACCACCCCCGCCCAGCCGGTCCGGCCCGACTGGTCCGAGTAGCGGTAGTCGTTGACGAGCGTGCGCGGGCCGTCGGGCGTGGACTGGATGGCGAAGAACGGGAAGCGGGACCAGCCGAGGAACGCGCGCGCCCTCGGATCGGCCGAGGCCGCCGCCGCGAGTGGCGTCGCCAGGTTCGTGTCGACGCCGTACCCGGCCGGCCGGAAGTGCGGCGCCGGGGCGAACCAGAGCACGCCCTTCTCGTACCGCGCGCCGGTGTCCACGATCACCTCGCGGTGGAACGGGTTCACCGCGACCGGCGTCACCATGAAGCGCGCGTCGGGCTGGCCCGCGCGCGTGAGCTCGGCGCGCACCTCGGCCCGCGCCCAGAGGTTCGAGCCGAGCATCAGCGCGACGTAGGCCGACGCCAGCGCCAGGCCGAGCCGCGCCGGCTGCCACGGCCGCGCGAAGCCGCGCCGCGCCCGCCACCGCGCGAGGTACACCCCGCCGCCGAGCAGCACGTACATCCAGGGGTCGACGATGTAGAGGGCGTCGCCGTAGAACCAGCGGTTCGAGAACGGCATCAGGAGGCGGATGCCGTAGCTGTTCAGGAAGTCGAGGAAGACGTGGGACAGGATGCCGAGGTAGGCCAGCAGCAGCAGCCCGCGGGCGTCGGCGCGCGGTCGGGCCGCCCCGCTGCGGCCGGGCCACGCCCTGTCGATCGCGAGCATCACCCCGGTGAGCACCACCGGCAGCACGGCGACCGCGAGCACACCGTGCGTCCAGCCGCGGCGGAACGACACCGCCAGGGTGTCGGTCGCGAAGACGCCGACGTCGATGTCCGGCATGTTCGCCGCCAGCAGCAGCGTCGCCATCCCGAGGGCGGTGCGGCGCTTGAGCCCGGCCTCGCCCATCGCGGCGCCGGTCAGCGTGTGGCAGAGGGGATCCAAATCTGGTGATCTCGTGATCTGGTGATCTGGTGATCTGGTGATCTAGTGCTCCATCGCCTCGCGCCGGAGATCCTTGCGGAGGATCTTGCCGACGGGCGACTTCGGGAGCTCGTCGCGGAAGATCACGTGCCGCGGGACCTTGTAGCCCGTCAGCGTCTTCCGGCAGTGCTGGCGGATCACCTCCTCGGTGATCGACGCGTCCTTGCGCACCACGTACGCGTAGACCGCCTCGCCCGACTGCTCGTCCGGGATGCCGACGACGGCGACCTCCGCGATGCCCGGGTGCTCGGCGATCGCGGCCTCGACCTCGTTCGGGTACACGTTGAACCCGCTGACCAGGATCATGTCCTTCTTGCGGTCCACGATCTTCAGGTAGCCGTCCTCGTCCATCACCGCGATGTCGCCGGTGTGCAGCCAGCCGTCCTTGAGCACGCGCGCCGTCTCGTCGGGCCGCTGCCAGTAGCCGGCCATCACCTGCGGCCCCTTGATGAGCAGCTCGCCGGGCTGGCCGATCGGCACGGCCTCCCCCACCGCGTCGATCAGCCGGACGTCGGTGCCGGGCACGGGCACCCCGATCGAGTCGCGCTTCGGCCGGTCGAACGGGTTGAGGGTCGCAACCGGCGAGGTCTCGGTGAGGCCGTAGCCCTGGTACATCGGGGTGTGCGTCATCGCCTCCCAGCGGTCGCCCACCACCGGGACCAGCGCCATGCCGCCCGCCACCGTGCCCCGCAGGCGCCAGTCCGACTTCGCCTGGAACCACGGCTCCTGCATGAGGCCCGCGAAGAGCGTGTTGACGCCGGTGAACCAGGTGACCGGCTCCCGCGTCATCACCCGCTCGAGGTTCGACAGCGGCCGCGGGCTCGGCACGAGGATGTTCCGCCCGCCCGAGACGAAGAACACCATCAGGTTCGCCGTGAACGCGAAGATGTGGTACAGCGGCAGCGCCGTGAGCATCACCTCCGCCCCGAACCGCAGCCGCGACTTCCAGGCCTCCGTGCTCTGGACGACGTTGGCGAGGAGGTTCCCGTGCGTGAGCATCGCGCCCTTCGCGACGCCGGTCGTGCCGCCCGTGTACTGCAGCGCCGCCACCGTGTCGTGGCCCAGGCCGTCGGCGTACACCGCCGGGTCGCGGCCGTCGCCGCGCAGCCGGCGCCCGTCCGCCAGCGCGCGCCGGAAGGTGGTGTGGGGAAACGTGATCGGCGGCACCATCCGCTTGACGTACTTCTGGACCAGGCCGACCACGAGCCCCGTGACCGCCGGCAGCAGGTCGGCGAGCCGCACGACGACGACGGTGTGGATGGCCGTCTTCGGGAGCACCTCGACGACCTTGGGCGCGAACAGGTCGATCACCACCAGCCCGACCGCCCCGGCATCCGCGAACTGGTGCGCCATCTCGGACGCCGTGTAGAGCGGGTTCGTGTTCACCATGACCAGCCCCGCCTTCAGGCAGGCGAACACCACCACCGGGTAGGCCAGGCAGTTCGGCATCTGGATCGCGACGCGGTCGCCGGCCGCGAACCCCGCCACCTCGCGCAGGTAGACGGCGAAGTCGTCCGACAGGCGGTCGACGTCCGCGAAGGTGATCGAGCCCTGCGTGCCGTTCGGCAGGTACAGGGTGAAGGCCGGCTGGTCGCGATAGGCCTCGACCGCCTCGCGGATCATCGCCGGCAGGTGCGGCCAGCGGATCGCGGGCAGCTCGCGGCTCGTCGCCTCGTCGTAGTACCGCAGCCAGGGTCGGGTCATGCGCCTGAGGCCGATTCTACCGGCAGCGCCCCCGCCGCCAACCGGTTTTCGGCTCGCGTCCCCGGCATCGGCCTTGCACAATAGGGGGACATGTCGCGCCTGACCGCCGTCCTCGTCCTCGCCGCGGGTCTCGCGGCCGCCGGCTGCAACCAGCTGTTCCCGTCGCCGACCGAGCCGTCCCCCACGCCGTCGGGTGACGCCGTGGGCTACACGGCCATCGGGGCGAGTGACGCGATCGGCTACGGCGGCACCGTGGTGTGCGCGCCGCTCGACCTCGGCTGCGAGAACGGGACCGGCTACGTGCAGGAAATCCGGCGCCGCCTCGGCCAGACCGGCAAGACCGTGACGTTCCTGAACCTCGGGATTCCCGGAAGCGTCCTCAGCCAGGCCATCGTGACGCTCGGCGCCAGCATCGGGCGGACGCTGCCGGGCAACTTCATGGACCAGGCCCGGTTCACCCCGCCGACGACGACCGTGGTGACCGTCTTCGCGGGGGGCAACGACGCCAACACGATCGCCCAGGCCCTTCAGGCCGGCAAGGGCGGCGCGGACCCGCGCGCGTTCGCCGACCAGCAGATCCGTCAGTGGGGTGACGATTACGCGGCCCTGATCGCCACGGTCCGGGGCCGGGCGCCCGCGGCCCGCCTCGTCCTGCTGAACCTGCCGAACCTGGCCGGGGCGCCCTACGTGGCGGGCAACACGGTGGCCGAGCGCTCGGTCCTGCAGTACATCGCGGTGGGCCTCGCCGACCGCACCAACGCGCTCGCGGGGGCCGGGGTGGCGGTCGTCGACCTGCTGTGCACGAGCGCGATCTACGACCCGGGCAACTTCGCCAGCGACGGCTTCCACCCGAACGACCGCGGCTACCAGGTCATGGCCGACCTCGCCTGGCCCGTCGTCAACGGCGGCACCGCGCCCGCGCCGCTGGCCTCGTGCCCGCAGCGCACGATCGTCCCGGCGTATTGAGCCGCGCCGCCCGCGGCCGTCCCGGTGGCGGATCGCCACCATTTTCGTGCAGATCCTGCACGTCGGCGGGCGCACCCTGCAGATTTACGTCGCCGTAACGCCCGCGGGCGCCCCGAATCTTGCAAAGTGACGGTCGCTCCGCGCATAATCTGGCATCCGCACTCATCTTGCCGCACCGGCGGGCGGCTCCGTATCGGACAGAAAGGGGACAGACAGCGCATGGGCTCCGCGGCACTCGGCGAAGCGATCAAGAGCATCCAGGACTGGACCATGAGCGAGGGACGCGAGCAGGGCGCCCCCGCGAAGGTGGACGAGATCTTCGGCAGCCTGGTCTTCAACGACAAGATGCAGCAGGCGCGCCTCCCGAAGGCCGTGTACCGCGCGCTGCGCGACACGGTGACGAAGGGGACGGAGCTGGACCCGTCGACGGCCGACGCGGTGGCGGTGGCGCTGAAGGACTGGGCCATCGAGCACGGCGCGTCGCACTACACGCACTGGTTCCAGCCGATGACCGGCATCACGGCCGAGAAGCACGACTCGTTCTACGCGCCGACGGCGGACGGGCGCGCGATGGCCGAGTTCAGCGGCAAGGAGCTGGTGAAGGGCGAGCCGGACGCCTCGAGCTTCCCGTCGGGCGGCATGCGCAGCACGTTCGAGGCCCGCGGCTACACCGCGTGGGACCCGACGAGCCCGCCGTGGCTGTTCCACAACGGCAACTCCGTCACGCTCGTCATCCCGACGGCGTTCGTGAGCTGGACGGGCGAGGCGCTCGACAAGAAGGCGCCGCTGCTCCGCTCGATGGAGGCGCTGTCGGCGCAGGCGGTGCGGGTGCTGAAGCTCTTCGGCTCGACGGCGACGCGCGTCACGGCGACGTGCGGCCCCGAGCAGGAGTACTTCCTCATCGACCGCAACTTCTACTTCGCGCGCCCGGACCTGATCAACGCCGGCCGGACGCTCTTCGGCGCGCGGCCGCCGAAGGGCCAGGAGATGGAGGACCAGTACTTCGGCTCCATCCCGCAGCGCGTCCTCGCCTGCATGGCGGAGGTCGAGGCCGAGCTCTACAAGGTCGGCGTGCCGATCAAGACGCGCCACAACGAGGTCGCGCCGAGCCAGTACGAGGTCGCGCCGATCTTCGAGAGCGCCAACGTCGCCACCGATCACCAGATGATGACGATGGAGACGCTCAAGCGCGTCGCGCCGAAGTACGGCCTGGCGTGCCTGCTCCACGAGAAGCCCTTCGCCGGCATGAACGGCTCGGGCAAGCACCTCAACTGGAGCATGGGCGACGACCTCGGCAACAACCTGCTGAACCCCGGCGACACGCCGCACGACAACATGCAGTTCCTGTTCTTCTGCGCGGCGGTCATCCGCGCGGTGGACACGTGGCAGGGCGTGCTGCGCATGAGCATCGCCAGCGCCGGCAACGACCACCGGCTCGGCGCCAACGAGGCGCCCCCGGCCATCCTGTCGGTGTTCCTCGGCGACATGCTCACCGACATCTTCACGCAGGTGGAGACCGGCGGCACGCGCTCGACCCGGCACGGCGGCTTCCTCGACATCGGCGTCTCGGTGCTGCCGAAGCTCCCGCGTGACGCGGGCGACCGCAACCGCACGTCGCCGTTCGCCTTCACGGGCAACAAGTTCGAGTTCCGCGCCGTGTCGTCGAACCAGAACGTCGCGTTCCCGGCCACGTGCCTCAACGTCGCCGTCGCCGACTCGCTCGACCACATGGCCGGCGAGATCGAGGGCCTGCTCGGCAAGGGCCAGAGCCTCGAGGACGCCGTCAGCACCGTGCTCAAGAAGGTGATCAAGCAGCACAAGCGGATCATCTTCAACGGCAACGGCTACTCGGCGGAGTGGCAGAAGGAGGCGGCCAAGCGCGGCCTGCTCAACCTGAAGAACACCGTCGACGCCCTGCCCGAGATCGTCAAGCCGGCCGCGGTCAAGAGCTTCGAGAGGTTCAAGGTCCTCAACGGCCGCGAGCTGCACGCGCGCTACGAGATCAACCTCGAGGCCTACAGCAAGACGATCAACGTCGAGGCCCAGTCGATGGTCCTGATGGCGAACCGCTACATCCTGCCGTCGGCCCTCGAGTACCAGGCCCGGCTCGGCGCCGCCATCGCCGGCGCCAAGGCCGCCGGCGTCCAGAGCGTCGAGACCAAGAAGCTCCTCCAGCGCATCGTCAAGCTCGTGGACACGTTCCGCAAGCAGACCGACGCGCTGACCAAGGCCCTCGAGCACACCAGCAAGACCGCCGAGGCCCACGCCAAGTACATGCGCGACGCCATCGTGCCCGCCATGGCCAAGCTCCGCGACACCGGCGATCACATCGAGACGCTGGTGCCGCACGCGCTCTGGGCGCTCCCCACCTACCGGGAGATGCTCTTCGTCAAGTAGCGGACCGGCCCCCGGACTGCGCCGGCCGGAGGGCGGCGCGATCACCAGATCGCGCCGCCCTTCGTGCGTATAATCGGGGGGCGCGTTCCCAAGGAGACCCCGGTGAAGACTCTCAGCCCCTGGCTGGCCCTCGTCGCCCTCGTCCTCGGCACCGCCGCCTGCGGCGGCAGCAGCCCCACCAGCCCCACGGGCTCGGCCCCCTACTCGGCCACCGACCTCGTCGTCGGCACCGGCGCCGAGGCCGCCACCGGGCGCATCGTCGTCGTCAACTACACCGGGTGGCTCTACGACTCGGGCGCGCCCGACAACAAGGGCCGGCAGTTCGACTCGACCACCGGCCGCGGCCCGTTCACGTTCGTGCTCGGCGCCGGGAGCGTCATCCGCGGCTGGGACCAGGGCGTCGTCGGGATGAAGGTCGGCGGGCAGCGCCGCCTCGTCATCCCGCCCGAGCTCGCCTACGGGTCCGCCGGCGCCGGCAACGGACTCATCCCCCCGAACGCGACGCTGGTCTTCGACATCGAGCTGCTGCTCGTCCAGTAGCGTCGCGCCGGCGGGCTCACCGCGACAGCCGGAGGGCCTGCACCGCCATGCCGACCGCGCGCAGTTCCCCGCCGACCAGGCCGGCCGGGGCGGCCGCCGGCTCGACGCGGAACACCAGCTCGTTGGTGCCCTCGACCCACGTCCGGGCGGGCACCCGCCACGTGTAGTCGCCCCACGCGTCGTCCATCCACCAGGCCGCCTGCGGCACGCCGTTCACCTCGAGGGCCACCCGCGCCAGGCCGGCGGCGGCCGGCGCGGCAACCAGGGTCACGGCGGTGTCGGCCGCGTCGGCCAGCGGCACGAGCACCGCCGCCGCCTCGCCAGCCAGCCGGGCCCCCGCCGAGGGCCCGCCGCCCGCCACGCCGAACCACCCGGTCCCGAAGATCCGGAGATCGCCAAGCGGCAGGTCCACCCGTGGCGGCGCGGCGGGAGCGAACCAGGGGTCGCCCGCCAGCGGCGCCGCGCACACGCGGCCCGTCGCACCGGGGCCGGTCATCCGCGCCAGCACGCGAGGCGCGCGGCGGCCCAGATCGATGGCGAGCAGGCGGGGGTGGAGCGGGTCGGCCGGGATCGTGAACCGCGTGACGCGCTGCGGCACGCCGAGCGGGTCCCCGTCCTCCAGCCAGTAGTCGGGCGGCGCCTGCCCGGTGCCCGGGCCGCCGGTCAGCGGCTCGCCCGGCAGCGGCACCGGCTGGCCATCGGGGAGCGTCGCCCGGACACGCACCGGCAGGGTGTCGCCGACGAGCAGCGCCATCGCATGGCTGCCCGGCGGGACCTCCACGCCCAGGCGGCCGGTGTACTCGAGCCCCGGCAGCGGGCTCCAGCGGTCGGCGAGGATCCCGGTGCAGCGCAGGCGGCCGGACACCGCGAACCGGCCGTCCGGACCGGCGCCCGGCGCGAAGGTGAACCCGGAGAGCTCGAGGTGCGCGCGCGCATCGGGCGACACGCGCATCGGCGCGCCCTCGGCGAGCGCCGCAGTCACCTCGTCCGGCGACGGCACCTCATGCGCGGGGGCGGGGGCGGGCGACGGCCCCCAGTAGAGCCCGGCGCCCGTGAGGGCGCTCAGGCCGAGCGACACGATCACCCCACGCCGTGTCATGCGGCGCAGTATACGCCGCCCCGCCAGGTGGACAAGGGAAAGGGTCTATCCGCGGATGAACGCGGAGGCACGCGGAAGCGTGCACGCGCGCGTGCGGCGGCTGCACCCGGAGGGTGCAGTGGCTGCGTGAATGGACCGGGACGAGCGCGACGCACCGGAAGCGTCTCGCGGCGCGTTCGTCCCGGTCCATTCGCGCAGCCACCGGCGCCGCGTCGCGGCGCGGCCGCCGCCCGGTGGCGTGGACTCCAGTGAGCCGAGCCTGGCGCAGAGCGGCGGCTGACCTGACACGTCCGCGTCCGTCCGCGTCCGTCCGCGGATGGCCCGCAGGGCCTAGATCCGTGGCTCCCCGAAAACCTCCGCCTCGAAGGTCCACAGCCGCGCGCCGTGCCGCCACGCATCCGGGGCGAGCCCGGCCTTGCGGCAGGTCTGGGCGATGAACGTCTCCCGGTCCCAGCCCTGCTCGGTCGCCACCTGCGGCAGCAGCAGGCCCCGCCGCCCTCCCGCCTCGGCAATGAGTCCGTGGCGGCCGGGCTCGATGGACCGGACGTCGGCGACCGGCTCGGGCGGCGTGAGGACCGACAGCTCGATGTGCACGCGCGGGATCTCGTCCGGGCGCACCGGCGCGAAGCGGCGGTCCTCGAGCCCCACCACCGACGCCAGGCGGGCGACCTCCACGCCGGGCGGCTCGGTGAGATCCAGCGAGCCGAGACACCCGCACAGCTCACCGCGGCAATGGATGGTCACGAAGACGCCCGACGCCTCGACGTCGGGGCCGGGGTCGCGGGCCGGCGCGGGCCGCCCGGTGATCGCCGCGTCGAAGGCCGCCCGCGCGATGCGAAGCAGGGCGGCGCGTGCCGGTTCGTCCATTGTCCGCCTCCCCTGGGCGCCAGCCACGTCCGGCCCGGACCCCCGGCGCCGATCCGCGCGGCCGCGGCGCCGCTAGCCGCCCGCGGCCGCGACGCCAGCCATGTAGCCGACGACGCTGTCCGTGTCGCCGGAGATGTCGCCCGAGTCGCCGTAGGCCAGCGTCCGGGCCGCCGTGGCGCCCGCCAGGCGCGCCGCGAGGAGCGCGCTCACGATTGGCCCGCCCCCGCACGCGTGACCGGGCTCGCGCTCGAGCAGGCGCATCAGGCCCTCGGCGTCGAAGCGGTCCACCAGCCTGACGACCTCGCGGTCGAGCGCGGCGGCCACCGGCCTGGGGTGGAAGTGCGAGAGGTCGCTGCTCGCGACGAACAGCGCGCGGCGCCCGGCGGTGACGGCCGCCAGCGCGCGGCCGAGCGCCATCGCGGTCCCCCGCGACTGGTTCCCCATGATGAGCGGCAGGATGGGCAGGCCCGGGCACACGCGCGCCAGGAACGGCAGCTGCAGCTCGAGGGCGTGCTCGGGCACGTGGGCGGCGGGACGCTCGTGCACGAGGTCGAGTGCCGCGGCGAGATCCGCGGCCAGGCCCGCGTCCACGGGCAGCGCGCCCAGCGGCGACTCGAACGCCCCCGACGGCCACACGGCCACGCCCTCGAACGCGACGTGGTGCGACGGGCCGACGAGGACCGCCACGTCGAAGGCGTGCCCGCCGAGCAGGCGGTACGCCGACGCGGCGACGGGACCGGAATAGACGAGGCCCGCGTGCGGGGCGACCAGCGCGACCGGCTGCGCCGGGCCGGCTGGCGCGTCGCGGCCGTCCGCCTCCGCGAGGTACCCGTCCACCGCCGCCCGCAACCGTCCGGGGTCGGCGGGGTACCACGTCCCGGCGAGGCCGGCGGGGCGCCGCATCAGCAGCCTCCGCGCGTGACCCTCGGCCCGCCGGCGGCGCCGTCCGGCCGCACGTCGTAGAGCTGCACCTCCTCGGCCCCGTCCGTGCGCGCCTGCATCACCCACGTGCGGCCCCCGGGCACGCCCACGTCCACCACGCCGAGCGGGTGGAGCCGCGGCACCGCGAGGTAGTCGTCGTAGCTCGAGAAGGCGTTGACCCGCGGGTCGACCACGGCGACGCGGCCGTCCGCCTCGGGCTGCACCCACCCCGACGCCTGCACGCCGGTCCACTCCGGGGTGCGCAGCACGAGGTCCACGAACACGGCCATCGACTTGCGGCCGGCCGGGGCGTACACGAGCGTGTCACGCACGCGGCCCGGCACGTCGGCGCGGCCGCCGGTGATCGCCTGCACGGCGTCGCGCGCGCGATAGAAGCGCGGCGGGTCGTCGGTGAGCAGGCGCACGGGATAGAGCGGCGCGCCGGGCGACCCCTCGATGGCGCGGACCGGCAGCGGGCGGCGCCCCGTGTCGTGCGGCAGCGGCGCGGTGGGCACGCCGCCGCAGGGCGACGCCCAGAGGCCCCGGCTGAAGTAGGCCACGGCCTGGCGCGCGCCGGCCTGGTCGACGACGAACAGGGTGAAGGCGGGGCGGGTGACGGTGCCTGCCGGATCGTCGGGGTGGAGGCCGACCCCTCCGGCCATCACGAGCAGGGCGATGGCGAGACTCCAGCCGGCACGTGCACCGGGTCCTCGCATGAGGCCAGTCTACCCCGAAAGCGGCGCCGTACGGAGGCGCGGCCGCGCCCGGGGGTCGTCCGGGCGCGGCCGCGCGCGTGGGTCGATGTCCCGCCCTAGCGGGGGAAGCGGCCGAGGGCGACGAGCAGGTCGAGCCGGGCCTGCCGCAGGCGGTCCTCCGCCTGCGCCGTCGCCGTGTCGGCGTCGAGCGCCCGGCGCTGGGCGTCGATCACCTCGAGGTTGGTCGATCCGCCGGCCCGGAACGCGAGCTCGGTGATCCGGAGGACCTCGCCCGCCTGCTCCGCGGCACGGCGGGCGCTCTCGACCGCGCGCTCGGCAATCGCGACCGACGCCCTGGCGACGCGGAGCTCGGAGCGGGCGCGCAGCTGGACCTCGTCGAGCTGCAGCTTCGCGAGATCGCGCGCGACCTCCCGCTGCGCGGCGACGGCCTTGCGCTGGCCGCCGTCGAAGATCGGCACCTGGAACTGCACGACCGCGCGCCAGGTGCGCGACGGCTGGAACAGCCCCGCCGGGGTCAGGTACTGCGGCTCGAACGACGCGGTCCCGGTCGGGATCCAGTCCTTCCAGCTGTCGGCCGCGACGCGGGCCGCCGCGTCGAGCGACGCGGAGAACAGCTGGACGTCGGCGCGGTCGCCGAGCCACGCGGCCGGCTCGGGCGCTGCGGGCACCTCGAAGGCCGGCTCCCCGGCGCTGTCCACCGGGCCGTCGGCCGCGACCAGCACGCCGAGCGCCTCCTGGGCGCGGACGAGCGCCAGGCGGGCCGCCTCGACGAGGACGCGGTCCGACTCGAGCGTCTGCGACGCGCGGAGCTGGTTCAGTCGGCTCCCGGCGCCCGCCTCGAGCTGCCGGGTGGCGTCGTCGACGTGCGCCTGGGCGTTCTCGATCGCGCGCGTGTTCACCTCGACCTGCCGCTGCTGGGCGATCACGGCGAGGTAGGCCTGCGCGGTCGCGACGGCGATCTGCCGCCGGGTCTCGGCGACGCCGAGGCGCGCGACCGCGACCTGGTCGGCGGCCTGCACCCGCGCCGCCCACCGCGAGGCGGCGAGGACCGGGTACGACACGGAGGCGCCGAAGAGCGCCTGGGTCCGCGGCTGGGTGACGAGGTCGTCGAAGCCGCGGGCGCTGTCGAGCATGGTGGTCGTCACCGTGCCGGACACGCCGGGCCGGTAGACGACGTTGGCCTGCTGCAGCAGGGCCTCGGCGCGCAGGATGTTCTGCGCCGCCTCGGCGACGGTCAGGTTGCGCGCGAGCGCGCGGGTGATGGCCTCGTCGAAGGTGACGGGCTCCGGCGCGGCCGCGGCCACCTGGGCCGCGGCCGGCACGGCGGCCAGCAGGAGGAGCACGAGGGCCGGGGCCGCGAGTCGGCGCAGGCTAGACATGGACGCCTCCCCCGGCCGTCGCCGGCTGGTCGCCCCCGTCGTCGTCCAGGCTGCGCGAGGCGCGGCCGGGCACGAGGGTCCGGATGATGACGTAGAGCACGGGGATGAAGATCACCGAGAGGAAGGTCGACGCGACCATGCCGCCGGCGACCGCCGTGCCCACCGAGTTGCGCGCCGCGGCGCCCGCGCCGGTGGCCAGCGCCAGCGGCATGACGCCGAGGATGAACGCGAACGAGGTCATGAGGATGGGCCGGAGGCGGATGCGGCCCGCCTCGAGCGCCGCGTCGACGATCGACGCGCCCTTCTCACGCAGCTGCTCGGCGAACTCGACGATCAGGATCGAGTTCTTCGCGGCCAGGCCGATGAGGAGCACGAGCCCGACCTGGCAGTAGACGTCGTTGGCGAAGCCGCGCATCAGCTGCGCGCCCAGGCCGCCGAGCACGGCGAGCGGGACGCCCAGCAGGATGATGAACGGGAGCACCCAGCTCTCGTACTGGGCCGCGAGCACGAGGTAGACGAGCACGAGGCTCAGCCCGAAGATGTAGCCGGCCTGCGAGCCCGACTTGATCTCCTCGAGCGACTGCCCCGCCCAGGCGTACGAGAAGCCCGGCGGCAGGTTCTCGTCCGCGAGGCGCTGCATCTCCGCGAGCGCCTCGCCCGAGCTGACGCCCGGCGCGCCCGACCCGGTGATCTCGGTCGACCGGAACAGGTTGAAGTGGCTGATGACCTGCGGCGCGGTGGTCTCGGTCACCGACACGACGGTGTCGAGCGGGACCATCTCGCCGGACGACGACCGCGCGTAGAGCTGCTTGAGGTCGTCCGGGCTCCGCCGGTAGTCCTGGTCGGCCTGCACGTAGACGCGGTACGCCCGGTTGTTGAAGTCGAAGTCGTTCACGTACTGCGACCCGAGGAAGACCTGCAGCGCGCTCGTCACCTCGTTGAGCGGCAGCCCGAGGCTGCGCGCCTTGTCGCGGTCGATCTGGACGACGAGCTGCGGGTCGTCGGCCCGGAACGGCGAGAAGAGGCCCGTGAGCCGGCCGCCCTGGTTGCCCGCCCCGACCAGCCCGGAGGTCGCGCTGGCGAGGTCGGTGATCGGCCCGCCGGACTGGTCGAGCACCTCGAACTGGAACCCGCCGAAGACCGAGAGGCCCTGGATGGCCGGCGGCGCGAACGCCACCACGATCGCGCCCGGGATGCCGAACAGCTGCCCGCGCACGCGGCCGAGCACGGCCGCGAGCGAGTGCTCGGGCCCCTCGCGCTGGTCGTAGTCCTTCAGGCGGGTGAAGATCAGCCCGTTGTTGGGCGCCGCACCCGAGAAGCTGAAGCCCATCACGGAGAACGCGGCCGCGATGTCCGGGTCGGCGAAGAGGATCTTCTCCACCTTCTCGGCAATCCCCGTCGTGTACTCCAGCGAGGCGCCGGCCGGCGCCTGGACGACGGTGATGAAGTAGCCCTCGTCCTCGTCGGGCACGAAGGCCGACGGCACCGCCTGGAACACCGCGTAGGTGGCCCAGAGGCCCAGGACGAAGAGCACGACCATGGCGACGCGCAGGTTCAACGCGCGGCGCAGCGCCGCGACGTAGAAGCGCGTGCCGCCGTCGATCACGCGGTTGATCCCGTTGAAGAACGCGCCGTGGGTGTGGCTCTCGCGGTCGAGCAGCGCCGCCGAGAGCGCCGGGGTCAGCGTGACGGCATTGAACACCGACAGCACCACGGCGAAGGCGATCGTCAGCGAGAACTGCTGGTAGAGCCGTCCCGTCGTCCCCGGGAAGAACGCGACCGGGACGAACACCGCGACCAGCACGATGCCGATGACGACGACCGCGCCGAACACCTCGCGCATCGCGTCGATCGCGGCGCGCCGGGCCGACTTGCCGTAGTCGGACATGTGCCGCTCGATGTTCTCGATGACGACGATCGCGTCGTCCACGACGATGCCCGTCGCGAGCACGATGCCGAAGAGCGTCAGCGTGTTGATCGAGAAGCCGAACAGCTTCACGAAGGCGAACGTGCCGATGAGCGACACGGGGATCGTGATGGCCGGGATGATCGTGCTCCGCCAGTTCTGGAGGAACAGGAACATCACGAGGATGACGAGCCCGATCGCCTCGAGCAGGGTCTTGATCACCTCGTTGATCGACTCGCGGACGACGGTGACGTTGTCGAAGGCGAGCTGCCACTCGAGCCCCGGCGGGAAGCTCTTCTCGAGCCGGGCCATCTCGGCCATCACGCCGTCGTACACCTCGAGGGCGTTGGCCGACGGCAGCAGCTGGACGCCGAGGCCGGACGCCTCGAGCCCGAGGAACCGCAGGTTCGACGAGTAGGTCTCGGCGCCGAGCTCGACGCGGCCGATGTCGCTCACGCGGACGAGCGCGCCGTCCGCGCCCGCCTTGACGACGACGTTCTCGAACTGCGAGACCTCCGCCAGCCGCCCCTGCGCCCGGACGCTGATCGAGAACTGCTGGTCGCCCGGCATGGGCGCGTCGCCGACCGCGCCGGCCGCGATCTGCACGTTCTGCTCGCGCAGCGCGTTGACGACGTCGCCGCCGGTCAGCCCGCGCGCCGCCAGCTTGACCGGGTCGAGCCAGAGGCGCATCGCGAACTTGCGCTCGCCGAAGATGATGACGTTGCCCACGCCCGGCACGCGCTTGATCGCGTCGCGCACGTAGACGTCGGCGTAGTTGCTGATGAACTGCGCGTCGTAGCGGTTGTCACGCGAGAAGAGCCCGATGCCGCCCATGAAGCCGGCGGTGTTCTTCAGCACCGTGATGCCGTTGGTCCGCACGTCCACGGGCAGGCGGCCCGTCGCCTGGTTGACGCGGTTCTGCACGTCGACCGCGGCCAGGTCGGGGTCGCGGCCGATGTCGAAGGTGACCGTGATGGTGCTCACGCCGCTGTTGGTGCTCGACGACTGGAGGTAGGTCATGCCCTCCACGCCGTTGATCACCTGCTCGAGCGGCGTCGTGACCGCGCTCTCCACCGCCTGCGCGTTCGCGCCGGTGTAGAACGCCGTCACCGTCACCGACGGCGGCACCAGCTCCGGGAACCGCGCGATGGGCAGCGTCGGGATCGCGATCGCCCCCGCGAGGATGATGAGCAGCGACAGCACGGCCGAGAGGATCGGCCGGCGAATGAAGACGTCCGTGAACATCGGCCGCCCCTACTCGCCGCTTCCCGGCGCCGCCGGCGGCGGCCCGGGCGGCCCGACCCGCACCGGGGCGCCGTCACCGATCTTCTGGACCCCCGACACGATCACGTCCTGCCCGGCCGACAGCCCCGAGGTCACCACGTAGTCGTTCCCGACCACCGGGCCCACCTGCACCGCCGTCTGCTTCGCCACCGTCCCGCCCTCGCCCGCCACCGCGACGAAGGCGAAGTACATGCCGTTGACCCGCGTCAGCGCCGTCACCGGCACCGTCACGCCCTCCGCCGTGCTCCACACGATGCGCGCCCGGACGTACTGGTCCGTCCGGAGCGCCGTGTCGTCCGGCAGCGACGCCTTGACGAGCACCGACTGCGTCGCCTCGTCGACCGACGGCGACACGAAGCTCACCGCCGTCTCGAGGATCGTCGCCCCGTCGGCGCCGACCAGCCGCACCGGCAGGCCCGTCGACAGCCGCGGCGCCTCCTGCACGGGCACGTTGATGTAGACCTCCAGGCCCGCGTTCGAGTCGAGCGTCGTCAGCAGCGTCGAGCGGGTGACGCGGTCGCCGACCCGCACCGGCACGTCGCCGACGATGCCGGCGGTCGGCGCGGTGACCCGGTAGTACTGCAGGCCGACCTGGGCCTCGCGCACCTGCGCGTCGAGCGTCTTCAGCTGCGCCTCCGCGGTCTCGAGCGCCGTCTGCGCCCGCTCGAGCTCCTGCTGGCTGATGGCGCCGGCCGCGTAGAGCGTCTTGGTGCGATCGGCCTGCTGGCGGGCGAAGGCGAGGTCGGCCTGCCGCGTCGCGCGCGTGGCCTCGAGGCTCGCCAGCGCCGCCTGCGGCTGCTCGCGGTCGATTTCCATGAGCAGCGCGCCCTGCCGGACGCGGTCGCCCGACTTGACCGCGATGCGGGTCAGGAAGCCCTCGGCCTGCGGCTGCACGCGCGTGGAGCGCCGCGACTTGACCGTGCCGATGTACTCGGTCGTCTGCTCGATGGGCCGGGAGGCGAGGTGGACCACCTCGACCCCCATGGGCGGCATGCCGCCGCCGGGGCCGCCCGGGCCCGCGGCGCCCGGGGCGCCGCCGCCGCAGGCCGCCGTGGCCAGCGAAACCGCCAGCCCCAGCGCCAGAACCTGGGAACGTGTGAAGTGCGTCATTATGGGGAACCGCTGGAAAGAAGTACGTGACCGCCGTTACACCGCCGACAGGACCTGGCCAGACGCCATCCACCTAGGACGGCCGGCAGCGGCGAACGGTTCCCTTCACAATAAATGACGATTCATTTATTGTAAAGAGACGATGTCGCCACGCAAGAAGACCGCCTCCGACGACGAGATCCTCGAGGCGGCCGCGCGGGTCCTGGCCCGCGTCGGCCCGACCCACCTCCGCCTGGCCGACGTGGCCGCCGAGGTCGGCCTCGCCCCGGCGACCCTCATCCAGCGCTTCGAGACCAAGCGTGGCCTCCTCCTCGCCGTCGCCCGCCGCGGCGGCCAGGCCATGGCCGCCCAGTTCGCCGAGCGCCGCCGCCAGGCCCGCTCCCCCCTCGACGCCGTCACCCAGGTCGGCACCTGCGTCCGCCGCCTGGCCGACACGCCCCAGACCCTCGCCAACTCCCTCGCCATCCTCCAGCTCGGGCTGACCGACCCCGAGTTCGGCGAGATCTCCCGCGCCCACGAGCGCCTCCTGCACGCCGAGATCAAGCGCCTCCTCCAGGAGGCCATCGACGACGGCGAGATCGCCGGCGCCACCGCCCAGGCCCTCGCGCGCGCCGTCGTCGCCCTCGTCCGCGGCTCGCTCCTCACCTGGGGCTTCCGCCGCACCGGCGCGCCCGACGCCTGGATCCGCCAGGACCTCAACACCCTCTTCGCGGGCTACCGGCAGCGCCGCCCCGCGGCCGCCCGGCGCCGGGCGCGCCCCGCCTGACATGCCGGACGCCCTGACCGGCTTCAGTCGCGCCCTGTACGCCAGCTGGCTGTGGCACCGGCCGCTCCAGCTCCTCGTCGACGCCGGCGAGGGCCTGCAGCTCGCCCTCGGCCGCAACGTCTTCCAGCCGTCGTACCTCGCGATCACCCACGGCCACTCGGACCACGTCCTCGGGCTGCCCGGCCTCGCCGCCGCCCGCCGCTTCGGCAAGGGCGCCCAGCAGAAGCCGCTCACGATCTTCCATCCCGAGGGCTCCACCGGCGTGCAGGCCATGCGCGACCTGCTCGCCGACCTCTGGCGCGGCGTCGACTTCCCCCTCACGTGGGTGCCCATGGCGCCGGGCGCCGGCCGCGACCTGCCCAAGGGCCGCCGCCTCGAGGCCTTCGCCGTCGCCCACGTGCCGGGCGAGCCGTGCCTCGGCTACCGCGTCGTCGAGCCGCGGCGCCGCCTCAAGGCCGCCTTCGCGGCGCTCCCCCAGGCCGAGATCGAGGCGCTCGGCCGCCAGGGCCGCCGCGACGAGCTGATGGAGACGGTGCCGCACGTCGTGTTCGTCCACAGCGGCGACGCCATGCCCCTGGCGCCCGACCTCGTGCGGGACGCCGACCTGCTCGTGCACGACGCCACGTTCCTCGACGCCGACGACCGCCGCGAGCCGATCCACGCCGCGACCGCGGAGGTGCTGGCGCTGGCGGCCGGGGCCGGCGTCGGCGGGCTCGTCCTGCAGCACCTCTCGGTCCGCTACCCGCGCGACACCGCGCTGGCCACGCTCGCCGCCCAGCGCGCCGCCAGCGGCTACGCCGGCCCGGTCTGGCTGCTCGACGACGCCACGTTCGTGCCCGTGCCGTGATCGCCGCGTCCGGCGGGCGCGCCCTGCCGCCACCTGCTAGAATCGTTCGTCTATGCCAGCGTCGCTGAGCCGGCAGGAGGTCGAGCGCATCGCGGAACTCGCGCGGCTCGCCCTCACGCCCGACGAAATCGAGCTCTTCACCCGCCAGCTCGGGGACATCCTCGGCTACGTGGACCAGATCCGGACCGTGGACACGAGCGGCGTCGCGCCGACCGCCCACGTCCTGAGCCGCCCCATCGAGCGGCCCGACGAGCCGCGCCCGACGCTGCCGCGCGCCGAGGCGCTCGCCGGCGCGCCCGACGCCGCGCGCGAGGCGGGGCTCTTCAAGGTCCCGCGGGTCATCGGATGACCGCGCTCCCCGAGCTGACCGCCCGCGCCCTGGCCGCCCGCATCGCCAGCGGCGACCTGCGTGCCGCCGACGCGACCGACGCCTGCCTCGCGCGCATCGCCGCGCTCGACGGCGGCCTGCACGCGTTCACGCACGTCGCGGCCGACGCCGCCCGCGCCCGCGCCGAGGCGCTCGACGAACGGCGCGCCGCCGGCCAGCCGCTCGGCCCGCTGCACGGCGTCCCGATCGCCATCAAGGACAACCTCTGCACGCGGGGCCTGCCGACCACGGCCGCCTCGCGAATCCTCGCGGGCTTCGTCCCGCCCTACGACGCCACGGTCATCGCCCGGCTCGAGGCGGCGGGCGCCGTCGTGCTCGGCAAGACCAACATGGACGAGTTCGCGATGGGCTCGTCCACCGAGAACTCCGCGGCCGGTGTGTCGCGCAACCCGTGGGCCACGGACCGGGCGCCCGGCGGCTCGAGCGGCGGGTCCGCCGTGGCGGTCGCGGCGCGCATGGCCCCGCTCGCGCTCGGGTCCGACACCGGCGGCTCCATCCGCCAGCCCGCCGCCTTCTGCGGCATCGTCGGGCTCAAGCCGACCTACGGCCGCGTGTCGCGGTACGGCCTGCTGGCGTTCGCCTCGTCGCTCGACCAGGTCGGGCCCTTCGCGCGCACCGCGGAGGACGCCGCGCTGGTGCTCGGCGCAATGGCCGGCGCCGACCCCTTCGACGCCACGGCCGGCGCCGAGCCCGTCCCGGACTACCTCGCGGCGCTGACCGGGTCGGTCGAGGGGCTGCGCATCGGCGTGCCCCGCGCCGTCGTCGGCGGAGCCGTGGACCCGGCGGTGGCGTCCGCCTTCGAGGAGGCGCTCGACCTGTTCCGCGCGCGGGGGGCGAGCGTCGTGGACATCGCGCTGCCGAACGCGGCGCACGCGATCCCCATCTACTACCTGATCGCCACGGCGGAAGCCTCGTCGAACCTGGCGCGGTACGACGGCGTGCGCTACGGCCGCCGCGCGGCGCTCGGCAAGGACGACGGGCTGCAGGCGATGTACGACCGGAGCCGCGACGAGGGGTTCGGCCCCGAGGTGAAGCGCCGCATCATGCTCGGCACCTACGTGCTGAGCGCCGGCTACTACGACGCGTACTACCTGAAGGCCCAGCAGGTGCGGACGCTGGTGCGGCAGGACTACGAGCGCGCCTTCGCGGCGGTCGACGTGGTGGCGATGCCGACGACCCCGACCCCGGCCTTCCGGCTCGGCGAGAAGACGAGCGACCCGCTCCAGATGTACCTGGCCGACGTCTTCACGGTGAGCGCGAACCTCGCCGGCCTCCCCGCCGTCAGCCTGCCGTGCGGCGCCTCGCCCGAGGGCCTCCCGATCGGCCTCCAGCTGACCGGCCGCCCCTTCGACGAGGCCACCCTGCTGCGCGCCGGCGACACCTACCAGCGGAACACGGCGTGGCACCAACTGGCGCCCTCTGGCACTGACGCTGAGTAATCAAGAATCTAGAATCAAGAATCTAGAAGAAGAAGAGAAAAGCGGCAGAAGGGGGGGCCTTCTGCCGCTTTGTCGTTCCGGGTTCTGAATTCTTGATTCTGGATTCTTGCTTTCGCCGCCGTCAGGCCGCGACAGGCCGCTTCCTGACCATCGTCCAGATGAAGAGGCCGAGGAGCACGAAGGGCAGGAGGGGCAGCATCAGGCCGAGGATCGTCACGACCACGCCGACGACGGCGATGCCGGCGAGGACGAGGAGGATGAGCGGCAGGGCGACGGCGCCCGCGGCGAGGCCGACGGCGCCGAAGACGAGGCCGACCGGGATCCAGAGGAGCTTGAAGAGGAGGCGGAGCGGCAGGAGGACGGCCCAGAGGACGACCTTCAGCACGAAGAACACGAAGCCGGCGACGGCGGCCACGGCGAGCCCGGCCATCGCCAGCAGGCCCAGGGCGAAGAGTTCGATCATCGGCATCCCCCTCCGGCGGCGCACGCGCCGTCCATCAACAAGGGACGAGGGCCGGGGGGCCCGGGTTCCGCGGGAGGCCGCCCAAGGGGGCGGCCGGCGGGCTAGCGGTTGTCGAAGATGACCTTGAACTCGGGCAGCTCCCACTCGACGAGCCCCTGGCGGACCTCGTCCATGGCGAGCCGTTCCGGCTTGTTCGGCCGCGGACCCGACTCCTCGGTCGGCTCCGGGAGGCGGACCTTCGCGCCACGGCGGAGCTGCTTGGCACGCAGCGCCGACACGTCCACGTAGAGGAACCGGCTCTCGATCGGGGCGCCGTGGTGCTCGACGGGCGCCTCGGCCGCGGACTCCGCGCCGACCTCGACCTCGCCGTCCTGCTGGATCACTTCGTCAGACATAAGCACCCAGTCTAATGAAACTCGGCCGTGCGGGGCAATCCCCCTCTTCGGCTCAGCCTTCCTGCTGGGCCGTGAAGGCCCCGACGAACCAGGACACCAGGCTCATCACCAGCGCCCCCAGGATGGCCGCCCCGAACGAGGTCACCGAGAAGCCCGGCACGACCGCGGCCGCCAGCCCGAAGGCCAGCCCGTTGACCACGAGGTAGAACAGCCCCAGGGTCACGACCGTGATGGGCAGGGTCAGGATGACGAGCACGGGCTTGACCACCGCGTTGACGAACCCGAGCACCAGGGCCCCGATGGCCAGCGCCGCCCACGACGAGACCTGCACCCCGGGCACGAGGTAGGACGTCACCCAGAGCGCCAGCGCGAGCACGATCCAGTGCACGAGGAATGGAGCCATCTGCTGATTCTATGGCCAAAGCGCGCGGGGCGGGGCGCCGGTATACCCGGCCACCCCGCCCCGCCTGTTTCCTGTTTCTTGTTTCTTGATTCTTACTTCTTGATTCTTGATTCCTCAGCGAAGGCTCCCTACGCGACGGCGACCGCGATGCTCCGCGGCTTGGCCTCCTCGCGCAGCGGGAGGCGGACGGTCAGGACGCCGTCCTTGTACTCCGCGGCGATCTTGCCGCTGTCGACCGTCGGGGGCAGCGAGAAGGAGCGGCTGAAGGCGCCGTACGCCCGCTCGATGCGGTGGAACTGCTCCTTCTTGATGTCGCTGGCCACCTTGCGGTCGCCGCTGATCGTCAGGGTGTTGTTCTCGACGGTGACCGCGATGTCCTCGCGGGACATGTCGGGCAGCTCGGCCTTCAGCACGAGCTCCTTCTTGTCGTTCTCGTAGATGTCCACGGCGGGCACCCACGCGCTCAGCACGTCGTCCTCGCGGCGCCCGTAGGCGTCGCCGAAGAGCCGGTTGACGCGGTCCTGGAGGACCGAGAGGTCGCGGAACGGATCAAAGCGCACGATCGACATGTTGATTCTCCTCAAGTGAGCGGTGATTCGGGGCTTCCCGGCCCTAGGTGGTCTCGGCGTACTCGGCGTCGACCACTTCGCCTTCCTTCACGTCGCCGGGGGCGCCGGCGCCCGGCCCGCCGGCGGGCGGGGCCTGGTTCGCCTTGTAGAGCGCCTCGGCCATCTGGTGCGAGGCCTGCTGGAGCGCCGCGGTCGCCGACCGGATCGCGGCGGCGTCGCCGCCGGCCACCGCCGCCCGCGCGGCCTCGAGGGCGGCCTCCACCGGCGCGGCGTCCGCGCCGAGCGTGGCCTTGTTCTCGGTGAGCGTCTTGTCCACCGAGTAGATGAGCGCGTCGGCCTGGTTCCGGGCCTCGATCGCGACCTTCCGCTGCTCGTCCTCGGCGCGGTGCTGGTCGGCGTCCCGCACCATGCGGTCGACCTCCTCCTTGGCGAGGCCGCTCGAGCCGCTGATGGTGATCTTCTGCTCCTTGCCCGTCGCGCGGTCCTTCGCCGACACGTTGACGATGCCGTTGGCGTCGATGTCGAAGGTCACCTCGACCTGCGGGACGCCGCGGGGCGCCGGGGGCAGGCCCACGAGGTGGAAGCGCCCGAGCGTCCGGTTGTCCTTTGCGAGCGGGCGCTCGCCCTGCAGCACGTGCACCTCGACGCTCGTCTGGCTGTCGGCCGCGGTCGAGAACGTCTCGCTCTTGCGCGTCGGGATCGTCGTGTTGCGCGGGATGAGCGTCGTCATCACGCCGCCGAGCGTCTCGATGCCGAGCGAGAGCGGCGTCACGTCGAGCAGGAGCACGTCCTTCACCTCGCCGGCGAGGACGCCGCCCTGGACCGCCGCGCCGATCGCCACGACCTCGTCGGGGTTCACGCCGCGGTGCGGTTCCTTGCCGAAGTGCGCCTTGACGGCCGCCTGCACGCGGGGCATGCGCGTGGACCCGCCCACGAGCACGACCTCGTCGATGTCCTTCGGCGTGAGGCCCGCGTCGGCCAGCGCCTGGGTCACCGGCCCGAGCGTCCGCTGGACGAGGTCCTCGACGAGCGACTCGAGCGTCGCGCGCGTCAGCTTCACGTTCAGGTGCCGCGGGCCCGAGGCGTCCGCCGTGACGAACGGCAGGTTGATCTCGGTCTCGAGCACGGACGACAGCTCGATCTTGGCCTTCTCCGCCGCCTCCTTGAGGCGCTGGAGGGCCATGCGGTCCTTCGACAGGTCGATGCCGTCGCTCTTGAGGAACCCGGCGACGAGCCAGTCGATGATCTTCTGGTCGAAGTCGTCACCGCCCAGGTGCGTGTCGCCGTTGGTGGCCTTCACCTCGACCACGCCCTCGCCCACCTCCAGGATCGAGATGTCGAAGGTGCCGCCGCCGAGGTCGAACACCGCGATGGTCTCGTCCGACTTCTTGTCGAGCCCGTAGGCCAGCGCGGCCGCCGTCGGCTCGTTGACGATCCGCTGGACGTTCAGCCCGGCGATCTTGCCCGCGTCCTTGGTGGCCTGGCGCTCGGCGTCGTTGAAGTACGCCGGCACCGTGATGACCGCGTCGGTCACCGGCTCCCCGAGGTAGTCCTCGGCGGCCTGCTTGAGCTTCTGCAGGATCATCGCGGAGATCTCCGGCGGCGAGTGCTGCTTGCCCCGCACCTCGATCCACGCGTCGCCGTTCGCGGCCTTCACGACCCGGAACGGCACCCGGCCCGCTTCCCCGGCCACCTCCGCGTACTTGCGGCCCATGAAGCGCTTCACCGAGAACACCGTGTTCTCGGGGTTCGTCACGGCCTGGCGCTTGGCCACCTGGCCCACCAGCCGCTCGCCGTCCTTCGCGAACCCCACGACCGACGGCGTCAGCCGCGAACCCTCCTGGTTCACGATGACCGTCGGCTGCCCGTTCTCCATGACCGACACGACCGAGTTCGTCGTGCCCAGGTCGATTCCAATCACTTTCCCCTTCGCCGCCATGGTGCTGTGTCCTCCCGTTTCCGAGATTCAATATACGACCATGATGAGTGTCTGTCAAGCATTTTATCTGCGTGCACAACACTCATATGTAGACCACGACAGGTCCAGGCAGGATTTCCAGCGGTTTTCAGGGGATTTCGTCCAGGTGCTCGGGCGCGAGCACCGCCGATTCGGTCACGAAATGGCTGACGAGGTCCAGCGGCACCCGCTCGAAGAGGTGGCCGGGAGGGATCTCGGGCAGGCGGCGGACGTACTTGTCCCGGGTGGCGAGCACCAGGACCGGCACCCCCAGGCGCTGGGCCGCCGCGGCCAGCCCCAGCGAGCCGGCCTTGTTGATGAAGCCATCGCGGCCGACGGCGTCGGCGCCGATCACCACCGCGGAGGCGGACGGCAGCGCCGTCGTCACGGCGCCGTCCTCGAGGACCTCGACCGCCACCCCGGCCGACGAGAGATCGAGCGCGAGGCGGGTGCCCTCCATGGCGGGACGGCCCTCGCCAAGCGTCACCTGCAGCGGCTCGGCCGGGGCCGCCGCCAGGATGGCGGCCGCCACGCTCCCGCTTCCCGACCAGGTCACGAGGCGGAGGGGCCGGCGATGCGCCTCGTGCCGGATGGCCCCGGCGCCCAGGCGCGCCAGGGCCGCCGGGGCCCGTTCCACCGCGCGCAGGGCCTGCGCCAGCCGGCCGGGCGCCGCGCGGTCCGCGAGCGCGGCCGCCACCAGGTGGTGCAGGCCGGCCATCACCGGCTGCCCCGCCCGCACCAGGCGCGCGATCTCGTCGAGCGCGTCCGGCGACTCGGCCCGCGCGCGGACCAGGATGGGCGCGAGCGCCGACGCCAGCGCCGCCGCGCCCCGGGTCCGATCGTCCGCGACGGCGCGCGCCGCGGCCAGCACCTCGCCGGCGCTCACCGCGCCAGCCCCCCGCCGCGTTCCACGCGCAGCCGCCGCACCGTGTGACCCGCGGTGCGCGCGGCGAACGCCGCCAGGCCCGTCTCGGCGAACGCCTTGCCCACGGCGACCATCATGCCGGGCGACACGCGGCGCCCGCGGACGATGATGTAGACGGGCACCCACGCGGTCGGCTGGAACTTCGCCTTGAACTGGTCGAGCCCCGCGAAGTCGTAGAGCCACCGTCCCCAGCGGCGGCTCGCGCCGAAGATGGGCGTCAGCCACCACGGCGCGTCCGAGCCGGCGCGGGTCGACAGGGGCGCGAGCCCGAGCGTGACGAACGCCGCGCCGTTCTCGGCCGCCTGCCGGAAGCCGGCGTCGACGAGCAGCTCGGCGGTCCCGTTCGGCGCGCCCGGCCGGCGCACGATCTGCTCGAACAGCCAGCCGCGCCGCGCGGGCACCGGGCTCGCCAGCAGGAAGCCGACGACGCGCCCCTCCGCGTTCCGCGCGACGTGCACCTGCCGGTCGCGGAGGTGCCCCAGCGTCCACGGCGTGGTCATGAAGCCGAGCGGCGGCATGCGCTTCGCCTCGAGCCAGTCGATGAGGCACTCGCCGACCTCTGCCACGGTGCGGCGGTTGCGGTGGTCCCAGCGCTCGACGGTGACCTGCTTGTTGCGCGCGCGCGCCAGCTGGGCGCGCAGCGACTTCTTCGAGGCCACCACGGCGGCCCACCGTGCGGGGTCCCACATCGGCTGGGCGCCGACGAGCACGCCGGCGTGGGTCGCCGTGCCGAGGCAGACGCCGGCCAGCCGCTCCTCGGCGCCGAAATAGCAGACACGGTGCCCCGCGCGCGCCGCGTCGGCCTCGAAGGCCTCGACGACCGCCGCCAGGTCGCCCTCGCGGCTGACCGGGGCGCCGGCGACCACCCGCCAGCGGCCGACCCCCGCGTAGCCCACGACCGCCGGGCGTTCCGGGTCGAACCAGTAGCGCAGTCCCGGGTTCAGGATCTGGTAGACGTTGGTGTTCCAGCCGTAGCTCCGGACCAGCCGGCGCAGCCGCTCGGCGGTCGGGGAGCCCGTGGAGTCGGACGAGGCCATGCCCTCCGTCCACCATCGCCCGTCACGCGCCGTCCGTCAAGCGCGGGGAATCCACCCGCACCCGGCCGGACCGCCCGGACGGCGCGATACAATCGGAGACGCGCAGCGCACGAACCCGACGAACCCGACGAACCCGTCGAACCCGACGAACCTGACGCCATGGCCCACCCACACGTGCTCATCTCGACCGATGTCGGCGACCTCGCCCCGGACGTGCGCCGGCTGTTCGAGGACCTCGCGCGGCGGCGGCCCGAGCGGCGGGCCTTCGTCTCGGGCGAGTGCGTGCCGCTGCTCGACGTGTTCGAGACGGACCGGAGCATCGACCTCGTGCTCGACCTCCCGGGCCTCAAGCCCGACGCCCTGCGGATCCTGATCAAGAGCGGGGTCGTGCTCATCGTCGGGGAGAAGGAGCGGCCGGAGCCGGGACTGGGCCAGCCGGCGAGCTTCCACCTGGTCGAGCGGGACTTCGGGCGCTTCGCGCGCGCGGTGCGGGTGCATGCCGCCATCGACGCCGGCCGGGCGCGCGCGCGGCTGCAGGACGGCGAGCTGCGGATCGTGCTGCCGAAGATTCCCGAGCGGCGCGGGCGCGAGATCCTGGTGCCGGTCGAGACCGGGCCCACGGACGGGGGCACGCCGTGAAGATCCTCTTCATCGGCGACATCGTCGCGCGGACCGGCCGCGACCTGGTCAAGCAGGGGCTGGCCGGGCTGGTGGCCGCGCACGGCATCGACCTCGTGATCGCCAACGGCGAGAACGCGGCGGGCGGCGCGGGCATCACGCGGGAGATCGCCGAGGACTTCCTCAAGCACGGCATCCACGTGCTCACGTCGGGCAACCACATCTGGGACAAGCGGGAGGCGCTGGAGTTCATCACGCGCGAGCCGCGCCTGCTGCGGCCGGCGAACTACCCCGAGGGCACGCCGGGCTCGGGGTCGGTCGTCGTGCACACCGCCGCCGGCGACGCGGTCGGCGTGGTCAACGTGATGGGCCGGGTGTTCCTGCTGAACATCGACGACCCCTTCGCCGCGGCGCGGCGCGAGATCGCCCGCGTCCGCGAGGCGGGCGCCCGCGTGGTGTTCGTCGACGTCCACGCCGAGACGACCTCCGAGAAGATCGCGATGGGCTGGTTCCTCGACGGCGAGGCCACGGCCGTGATCGGCACGCACACCCACGTGCAGACCGCCGACGAGCGCGTGCTGCCCAAGGGCACGGCCTACCTCACCGACGTCGGCATGACGGGCCCCCACGACGGGGTCATCGGCGTCGAGAAGGCGGCCGTGCTCACCCGCTTCACGCAGGCGCTGCCCGCCCGCTTCGAGGCGGCCTCGGGCGACCCGCGCCTGAACGCCGTCGTGATCACCGCGGACGCCGCCACGGGACGCGCGACGGCCATCGAGCGGATCTCGATGTCCGACGTCCAGCTGCGCGAGCTGCGCGGCCAGGCCGAGCCGGCGGTCTCGACCCCATGACGAACCGCCTCCCGTTTGACGAGCCTGAGGGGGAGACGGGTTCGACGGGTTCGTCAGGTTCGTCAGGTTCGTCGGGTTCGACGGGTTCGACAGGTTCGTCGGGTTCGACGGGTTCGACGGGTTCGACAGGTTCGTCGGCCGCGACAGGTGCGTCGCCTGCGTCCAGCGACGCACCGGCAGCCGACGCCACCCACCAGCGCACTGCTGGCACCCGTGGCACGTCTGGCACCCCGGTCGCGCGCACCTCAGGCACCCCAGGCACCCCAGGCACCTCAGGCACCCTTGGCACCCCGCTCAAGCGCACCCCTGGCACCCCTGGCACCTTGCGCACCCCGGTCGCGCGCACCTCAGGCACCCCAGGCACCTCAGGCACCCCTGGCACCCCAGGCACCCCAGGCACCCTTGGCACCAGTGCTTTCCCCCGCCTCCGCCCGCCCCGCTTCATGGCCGACGAGGCGGCGAACGACGAGGCGGCGACCCACGCGCCGGACGAGCCGGCCTGGGCGGCGGACGTGGCGGACGCGGTCGAGCCGCCGGCCCGCACCGTGCTCACCGTCACCGAGCTGACGGCCCGCATCCGCGAGCTCGTCGAGACGGCCTTCCCCGAGGTCTGGGTCGAGGGCGAGCTGTCGAACGCGCGCGTCTGGACCACCGGCCACCTCTACTTCACGCTCAAGGACGGCGGCGCGCAGGTGAAGGGCGTGATGTTCCGCTCGACGATGCGCTACGTGAAGTTCAAGCCGGAGGACGGGCTGCGGGTGACGGTGCGCGGGCGCATCAGCGTGTACGACCCCAAGGGCGAGTACCAGATCGTCGCCGAGCACATGGAGCCGCAGGGCTACGGCCCGCTGCAGCTCGCCTTCGAGCAGCTCAAGAAGCGCCTGCAGGCCGAGGGCCTGTTCGACGAGGGGCGCAGGCGCCCGCTGCCCGCGCTGCCGCGCCGCATCGGCCTGGTGACGTCGATCGACGGCGCCGCGCTCCGCGACATGATCCGCGTCCTCCGGCGCCGCTACCCGAACGCGCACCTGATCATCGCGCCGACGCGCGTGCAGGGCGAGGGCGCGGCCGCCGAGATCGCGCGGGCGCTCGGGCGGATCGCGCGCGTGGACGCGGTCGACGTGGTCATCGCCGGCCGCGGCGGCGGCTCGCTCGAGGACCTGTGGGCGTTCAACGAGGAAGTGGTCGCCCGGGCGATCGCCGCCTCGCCCGTCCCCGTCATCTCCGCCGTCGGCCACGAGACCGACTTCACCATCGCCGACTTCGTCGCCGACCTGCGCGCGCCCACGCCGTCGGCCGCCGCCGAGATCGTGGTCCGGCGCAAGGACGAGTTCACCGCGCACATCGACAGGCTCGGCGGGCGGCTCCAGGCGGCGGTCGGCCACCGGCTCGCCCGGATCGAGTCGCGGCTGCACGCGCTCACCGCCCGTCCGGGCTTCGCGGGCCTGCGCGGCCGCCTCGCCATGCGCGGCCGCCACGCCGCCGAGCTCGGCGCCGACCTCGCGCGCGCGATGACCGCGCTCGCCGCGGCGCGCGGGCGCCGGCACGAGGCGGCCCGCCGGGCGCTCGCCGAGTTCGACCCGCGCCATCGCCTCGGCGCGGTCCGCACGCGCCTGGTGGCGCGGGAGGGCGCGCTGGCCGCCGCGATGGCCCGCCGCCGGCACGCTGCCGAGTCCCGCTTCCGCCAGGTGGCCGCGCGCCTCGACGGCCTGAGCCCCCTCGCCGTGCTCGCCCGCGGCTACGCCGTCTGCTGGGATGACCGCCGCGAGCGCGCGCTCCGCGACGCCGGCGACGTCGCCCCCGGCGACGCCGTCCGCGTGACGCTGGCGAAGGGAGAACTCAGGTGTACGGTGAGTGAGTAATCCAGAAACAAGAATTTAGAATCAAGAAAACGGGAATCGGACGAACCCGGCGAACCTGTCGAACCTGTCGAACCTGACGAACCCGACGAACCCGACGAACCCGACGAACCTGACGACCCCGACGAACCCTGGAACCCGAATGGACTCCACCATCAAGGACTTCGAGGCGGCGATTGCCGAGCTCGAGGGCATCGTGAAGAAGCTCGAGGAGGGCGACCTGGCGCTCGAGGCGTCGCTGGCGCTCTACGAGCGCGGCGTGCAGCTCTCGCGCTTCTGCCATGCCCGGCTCGAGGACGCCGAGCGGCGCATCGAGGTGCTGAACGAGCGGGGCGAGCTCAAGGCGGCGCCCGCCGCGCTCGACCTGCCGGAGGACGGAGAAGACCGGTGACGACCGCCGCGTTCGACGCCCATCTCGACCGCCTGCGCGGGGAGGTCGAGTCGTACCTCGACCGCTCGCTCCCGGCGGCGCCCGACTGCCCGGCCGTGCTCGCCGAGGCGATGCGCTACAGCGTGACCGCCGGCGGCAAGCGGCTGCGTCCCGTGCTCACGCTCTCGGCCGCCGAGGCGGTGGCCGCCGCGCGGGGCGGCGACCCGGCGGCCGCGCGGGCCGCGGCGCTGCCCGCGGCCGCCGCGATCGAGCTGATCCACACCTACTCGCTCATCCACGACGACCTGCCGTCGATGGACGACGACACGCTGCGGCGGGGACGGCCCACGCTGCACGTCGTCCACGGCGAGGGCATGGCGGTGCTCGCGGGCGACGCGCTGCACTCGCACGCCTTCGCGCTGCTCGCGGGCGGGCCCGAGCCCGATCCCCCGGCGCTCGCCGCGCGGCGGCTGCGCGTCGTCGCGCTGGTGGCGCGCGCGGCGGGCCCGGCCGGCATGGCGGGCGGGCAGGCCATCGACCTGAGCGCCGTGACGCCCGGCCCCGACGGCCGGCTCCCGCCGGCGCTCGACGCCGCCGGCCTCGAGGCGATGCACGCGCGCAAGACCGGGGCGCTCATCCGGGCCGCGGTCGTCGCCGGCGCCATCATGGGCGGCGGCGACGAGCCGGCCATCCACGCCGCCGGGCAGTACGCCGCCGAGATCGGCCTCGCCTTCCAGATCGTCGACGACATCCTCGACGTGGAGGCGGGCTCGGACGCGCTCGGCAAGACCGCCGGCAAGGACGAGGCCGCCGGCAAGCCCACCTACCCGGCGCTCTTCGGCCTCGAGCCGTCGCGCGAGATGGCCGCGGCCTGCGTGGCGCGCGCCGAGGCGGCGCTCGCGGCGGCCGGCCTCCGCGGCGGCCACCTCGACGCCATCGCCCGCTGGGTCATCGAGCGCCGATCGTGACGGCGCGCCTGCGGCTCGACTCGCTCCTCGTCCAGATGGGACTCGTCGAGTCGCGCGAGAAGGCCCGCGCCCTGATCCTCGCGGGCCAGGTGGACGTGGACGGCCACGGCGCGGCCAAGGCCGGCACGATGGTGCCGGTCGACGCGGAGGTGCGCGTGATCGGCCCCGACCACCCGTGGGTCGGCCGCGGCGGCATCAAGCTGGCCCACGCGCTCGACGCCTTCGGCATCGACCCCGCCGGGCGCCTCGGCCTCGACATCGGCGCCTCCACGGGCGGCTTCACCGACGTCATGCTGACGCGCGGCGCGGCCCGCGTCATCGCGCTCGACGTCGGCCACAACCAGCTCCACTGGAAGCTCAGGACCGACCCCCGCGTGGTCTCGCTCGAGCGCGTCAACGCGCGGGCCCTCCGGCCCGACCTGCTGCCGGGGCTCGGCGCCGGCGCGGGGCTCGTCACCATCGACGTGTCGTTCATCTCGCTGCGCCACATCCTGCCGGTGCTGCCCGCGCTGCTGGCGCCGGGCGCGGACGTCGTGGCGCTCGTCAAGCCGCAGTTCGAGGCGGGCCGCCGCGAGGTGGGCAAGCGCGGGCTCGTCCGCGACCCCGAGGTGCAGGCGCGCGTGGTCGCCGAGATCACGGACGCCGCGGCTGCGGTAGGATTGGCCCGCGTGGGCCTGGAGCCCTCGCCGATCACCGGCGCCCAGGGCAACCAGGAGTTCCTGCTGCACCTGCGCCGGGCCGGCGAGGCGGCCGCGCCGCCCGGGGCGGCGCGCGAACCCGGGCGTCCCCGCGGATCGGAGCCACCCGCCGTCATGACCGTCGCCGTCGTCACCAAGCACAACCTGCACGAGGCCGGCGCCGAGCTGGTCGCGCTCGAGGCCTGGCTGGCCGGGCGCGGGGTCGACGCCGTCTGGACGCCCGAGACCCACGCCCTCATGCCGCCCGCGGACCGGAGGGTGGTCGAGCGCCACCAGGTGCCCGACGTCGCGGACCTGGTCGTCGTCCTCGGCGGCGACGGGACGCTGCTGGCCATGGCCGACGAGATCGGGGGCGCCGCGCGCGACGTGCCGATCCTCGGGGTGAACTACGGGTGGCTGGGCTTCCTCACCGAGATCACGCGGCCGGAAATCTACGCCGCGCTCGAGGCGGCGCTCGACGGCCAGATGGACCTCGACGAGCGGATGATGCTGCGCGCCGAGGCCCGGCGCGACGGCGTCGTCACCGCCTCGCGCGTGATCCTGAACGACGTCGTCTTCACCCGGACGGCGCTGTCGCGGATGGTGGACCTGTCGGTGACCGTCGGCGACCAGTTCGTGACGTCGGTGCGGGCCGACGGGCTGATCGTGGCGAGCCCGACCGGGTCGACCGCCTACAACCTCGCCGCGGGGGGCCCGATCGTCCACCCGGCGATGGACGCGATGGTGCTGACGCCGATCGCGCCCCACACGCTGACGAACCGGCCCATCGTGATCCCCGCCGAGCGCGAGGTCCGCATCACCGCCTCGGGCAGCAACACCGGCTCCGAGGTCTACGTGACCTTCGACGGCCAGTTCGGCCTGCCCCTCGAGGACGGCGACGAGGTCGCCATCACCCGCGGCCCCCGCCCCATCCGCCTCGTCCGCTCCGCCGCCCGCAGCTACTTCGAGGTCCTGCGCGAGAAGCTCAAGTGGGGCAAATAGATCTCAGATTGAAGATTGAAGATTGAAGATTGAAGATTGAAGATTGGCCGTGCGACGCGCGGACGAAGGTCCGGACTCGGGCGCGAACTGCCGTAGCCAGCACCCAGCCGGCAATCTGCAATCTTCAATCTTCAATCTGAGATCTATTTCTTCCTCTTCTCCCTGAAGTACTTCACCTGCCACTCGTAGACGTTGCGGTTGTGTTCCGCGAGGGTGGAGGCGAAGACGTGGGAGCCGTCGTTCCTGCTGACGAAGTAGAGGTACTTGACGTCGGCGGGGGCGACCGCGGCTTCGAGTGAGGCGAGGCCCGGGGCGGCGATGGGGCCGGGCGGCAGGCCGCGGTAGCGGTAGGTGTTGTAGGGCGAGTCGAACTGCAGGTCGGCGCGCGTCAGGTTGCCGTCCCACTCCCCCGCGCGCTCGAGCGCGTAGATCACCGTCGGGTCGGCCTGCATGCCCATCCCGATCCGCAGCCGGTTGCGGTACACCGCGGCGACCAGCGGGCGTTCCTCCGCGCGCGCCGTCTCCTTCTCCACGAGCGACGCCAGCGTGACGACCTGCCGCGTCGTCAGCCCCGCCGCGGCCGCCGCCGCGCGGAGCTCGGGGCGGTACGCCGCCTTGAAGTGCCCCACCATCTCGCCGACGACGTCGGCGGCCGGCACGCCGCGCGCCAGCGTGTAGGTCTCGGGGAACAGGTAGCCCTCGAGGTCGGGCGCGTCCGGGTCGAGGTCGCGGATGGGCGTGGGGTCGGCCGCCGCGGCCAGGAAGGCCGCCTCGTCGCCGAAGCCGCGCTCGGCGAAGTGGCGCGCCATCTCGACGACGGTCAGGCCTTCGCGGAACGTGATCTGCCGCTTGTAGACGTCGCCGGCCGCCAGGCGCGCGATCACCGCGTCGACGGGCAGCGCGTCGGCGAAGCGGTACTCGCCGGCCTTGAGGTCGCGCGAGTGGCCGCTGCGCCAGAGGGCGACGCGGAAGCGCTGTTCGTCGCGCACGACACCGGCGGCGACGAGCCGCCGCCCGATCGCGGGGGCCCCGGCGCCCGGCGGGATCTCGACGAAGACCTCGTCGCCGGTGAAGCCGCGATAGGGCTCGGCGAGCGTGCCGAGGTACCACCACGCGCCCGCGCCCGCGCCGGCCAGGACGAGGACGACGAGGGCGAGCGCCGCGACGAGGAGGCGGCGGATCGACATCAGTCCTCCTCCAGCGGGGCGGACGCGGCGGGACGCGGCCGGCCGTCGAGGAAGTCCTGCAGGATCACCGCCGCGGCCGCGGCGTCGAGCTTCGCCTTGCGCTTGCGCCAGTCGCGCTCGCGCACCGCGAGGCGGCTCTCGGCCTCGTGGCTCGACAGCCGCTCGTCCTGCAGCGTCACCGGCACGCCGACGCGGGCCTCGAGCGCGCGCGCGAAGGCCTCCACCCGTGGCGTCTGGGCGTTCGGGCTGCCATCGAGCCGGCGCGGCCACCCCACCACCACCGCCTCGAGCCCATCGTCGGCGGCGGCCAGCCGCGCGATCTCGTCGGCGACGAGGGCGACCGTGGCGGCCTCGGCGGCGGGCCGCGCGAGCAGGCGCCACGGCGACGCCAGCATGCCGCTCGCGTCGCTCAGGGCGAGGCCGATGCGCTTCGCGCCGTAGTCGATCCCCAGGACCCGCACCCCCTGAGTATCCCATGAGGCCCGCGCTGGAACGTCGGGGCCGCCGGCCGGCGGCGCGCCGGCCGCCTCCCCTATAATCGGGACGTGACCCGCCGGCTCTTCGCCCTCGTGGCCGTGCTCGCCGCGGCCGTGGCCTGCAGCTCCGGCCCGCCGCCCGGGCGCTTCCCGCAGAAGCTCGTCATCCTCGGCTTCGACGGCATGGACCCGGACCTGGCCGGGCAGTGGATGTCCGAGGGCAAGCTGCCGAACCTGGCGAAGCTCGCGGCGAAGGGCGGCCTGAACCGGCTCGAGACGACGCACTCGCCGGAGTCGCCCACCGCCTGGGCGTCGTTCGCCACCGGCGTCAACGCCGGCAAGCACAACATCTACGACTTCCTCGTCCGCGACACGGCCACCTACCTGCCCGACCTGGCGATGGTGGCGCGCACGCCGGCGCGGTTCCTCTTCAACTACATCCCGATCGCGGCGCCGAAGCTGACCTCGACGCGGGGCGGCACGTCCTTCTGGGTCACCGCCGGCGCGGCGGGCGTGCGTTCGCGCATCCTGACGGTGCCGGTCACCTTCCCGCCCGAGGACGTGCCGAACGGCGAGCTGCTGTCCGGGCTGCCGACGCCGGACATCCGCGGCACGATGGGGACGTTCTACTACTTCGCGTCGGACCTGAGCCGGTACGAGGAGGGGAACACCGAGTTCGGCGGCATCCTGCGGCGGCTCGTGTTCGAGGGCGACACGGCGCCCGGCGAGATCGTCGGGCCGCCGAACCCGATCATCCGCCAGCAGGTGCAGGCCCTCCGGGCCCAGGCCTCGCTGACCGACGACGACCGCGCGCGGCTGGCCGACCTCGAGGCGCGGGCCGACGTCAACGTGCCGTTCACCGTGCGGTGGGACCGCGCGAACCGCGCCGCGACGATCGACATCCAGGGCCAGCAGGTGACCGTGGCCGAGCGCCAGTGGAGCCGGTGGGTCGACCTCGACTTCCGGGTGAACCTGTTCGTCAACCTGAAGGGCATGCTGCAGTTCTACCTGGTCCAGGCCGGCGCCGACCTGCAGCTCTACGTCTCGCCGGTCAACTGGCACCCGGCGAGCCCGCCGGTGCCGATGTCGTCGCCCGCCTCGCTGACGGCCGACCTCTTCGAGCGGCTCGGCCCCTTCCGGACGCTCGGCTGGCCCGAGGCGACCTGGCCGCTCAACGAGGAGCGCATCGACGAGGCGACCTTCATGGAGGACCTCGACCTGTCGTTCCACGACCGCGCGCGGACGATTCTCGACCGCGTCGACGCGGGGGGCTGGGACCTGCTCGTCGGGGTCATCGAGACGACCGACCGCGTGCAGCACATGATGTGGCGGCTCATCGACCCCGGCCACCCGATGTACGACGCGGCGCTCGCGGCGAAGTACGGCACGGCCATCGAGGACGTCTACGTCAAGGCGGACCAGTTCGTCGGCGAGGTGCTCGCGCGCGTCCCGGCCGACACCGCGGTGATGGTCGTCTCCGACCACGGCTTCCACTCGTTCCGCTACGGCGTCAACCTCAACACCTGGCTCGTGACGCATGGCTACATGACGCTCAAGGGCCAGGCGGCGGGCGACAAGACGCTCGACGACCTCTTCGGGGGCGGCACGTTCTGGGAGAACGTGGACTGGTCGCGGACCCGGGCCTACGCGATGGGCCTCGGCCAGATCTACGTGAACCTGGCGGGACGCGAGGGCCAGGGCATCGTGCAGCCCGGGGCGGAGTACGACGCGCTCGTGGACGCGATCAGCGCCGACCTGCTCGCCTTCACCGACGAGCGCGACGGCGCGCGCGTCGTCCGCCACGTCTACAAGCGCGGCGACATCTACAGCGGCCCCTACTTCGACGAGGCGGCCGACCTGCAGGTCGGCCTCGAGGAGGGCTACCGCACCTCGTGGCAGACCGCGCTCGGCGGCGCCCCGCCCCGCCTCATCGAGCCCAACCTCAAGAAGTGGAGCGGCGACCACGGCTCCTACGACTACGAGACCACCGCGGGCATCCTGGTCAGCTCGATCCCGCCCGTCACCGCGACCACCCGCATCATCGACATCGCCCCGACCGTCCTGAAGTTCTTCGGCCTCCCGGTGCCGGCAGACATGGATGGTCATTCAATTTGGTGATCGTGTGACCTGGTGATCTTGTGATCTGGTGATCTTGTGATCTCGTGACTTGTCTGGCGCGCCCCCACACCCGGGCGCGCCCGCAACCCACCCTGACAGCGCACTCCTGGCACCCCTGGCACCCTAGGCACCCTTGGCACCCTGACGGTGCACCCTTGGCACCCTGAGGGCGCACCCCTGGCACCCCTGGCACCCTAGGCACCCTTGGCACCCTGACGGTGCACCCTTGGCACCCTGACGGCGCACCCCTGGCACCCTAGGCACCCTTGGCACCCCTGGCACCCTGTTACTACTGCGCCATCCCCAGCAACACCCCCTTGAGGTAGAACGCCAGCGCCGCGGCGCCGGTGACGAAGATCAGCATGCGGACGACGGCGACCTTGACGCCGAGCGCGCGCTGGGTGATCGACTGCACGGGCTGCCACGCGAGGAAGAAGACGAAGTAGCTGCCGGCCACGCCCATCGCGTTGCCGAACCGGGGGATGAGCAGCGTCGGCATCACCGTGAGGATGAAGACGCCGCCCAGCCACACCGCGAAGGTGAGCCAGAGGAACTCGCCCGGCGACAGCAGGACGCCGGGTACGCTCCGCGGGTCCGGGGCGGCGGGGGTGGAGGACGGGGACGGCGACGGGGCGGGCTGCGATTCCATCCGCCCAGTTTACCCGCCGCGCCGGCGCCCGGATCACGCGCCGCCCGCGTCTAGCGGACGCCGGGCGGGCGGAAGCCGGTGAAGCGCGTGGCGCCGGGCGCGCCCTCGTCCACGGCGATCGTCGCCGGCAGCGACGGTGCGCTCGTCCCGCACGCGTTGACCGCGCGCACCTGCACGTAGGCCGCGAAGCCGGGGGGCACCGCCGCCGACACGGTCGTCGACGCGCCCACGTTGCGGTCGAACAGCGTCGTGCCGCCCGGCGTGACGCCGGCCTGCACGACATACGACGCGGCGCCGTCCGACGGGTCCCAGCTGGCCGTCACCAGGCCTCCGAACGCGGTCACCGTGAAGCCCTCGGGCGCGGCCGGCGCCGAGGTGCACGGACCGACGGGACTGATGACGAAGCGCACGGGCGCCGCCGCGGGCCCCGGCAGCGCCCCCGTGAACGCCGTCACCGTCGCATAGAACACCGTCCCCGTCGTCCGGTCGGGAATCGTCCCGACGGCGCTCGTCGTCGTGGCCGGCAGGGCGACCAGCACGGGACCGCCAGCCGTCCGCGAGAAGTCCACCTGGTAGGCCGTCGCCGCCGCCCCCGTCGTCGGCGCGGTCCACGACACCGTGACGGTCGTGCCGCTCACGGTGACCGTCACCCCGCCAGGCGCGCCCGGCGTCGTCGGTGGCGGTGGCGGTGGCGGCGTGGGTGTTGGTGTGGGCGTCGGCGTCGGCGTCGGCGTCGGCGTCGGAGTCGGAGTCGGCGTGGGCGTGGGGGTCGGCGTCGGGGTCGGGGTCGGCGTCGGCGCGGGAGTCGTCGCCCCCGGGTAGATGAACAGCAGGCCCTCGCGGTCGTCCGACGACAGGTCGTGGGCGCCGTTGAAGCACGAGCTGCTGATGAACGCGCGCATGATGGCGCCGCTCACGTTCGAGTGGTCGAGTCCCAGCACGTGGCCGAGCTCGTGGAGCTGGATGTCCTGGAAGCAGCCCGAGTTCTGCAGGTACTGCAGCGCCGTCGAGCCGTCGTTGTTCATCACGAAGCCGTCCACGGCCCGCCTGAACGTCGTGCCATTCACCGTCTCGCCGCCGGAGGTCCGGTAGTACGCGCCGCCGAAGGCGAGCGTGCCGTCGTCGGCCATCTCGCCGCAGTCGTCCATGAAGCTGATGGTCGTGCGGCCGTTGCCCTCGAAGCTGGTCGTGCACTGCGCCGCGCGCGCGCTCCCGAGCTGGAGCTGGATGCCGGTGCTGACGGCGTTCCACCGCGACAGCGTGGAACCGAGGTCCGCCAGGCTCGTGGCCAGCCCCGGCTGGAGGCCCGTCTCGTAGTCGACGCCCATCGGCGAGTCGTTCCAGCGCCAGGGCGGGCTGAAGAGCGTGTAGCGCGCGCCGTCCGGGCGGTCCGGCGCCTCGGGCGGCACCACCCGGATCAGCTCGTCGGAAGGCTGCCGGGACGCCGCGCCCGCGTGGTCGAAGATCGCGGCGCGGAAGGCGTCCAGGGGACGCTGGTCGGTGACGACGGCGCTGGGCGTCTCCGGGTCGATGCGCTCGGCGACGCGGGCGCCGGCCGCGTCGGTCACCACCTGCCACTTGCCCTGCCAGAGCGAGGCGGTCTGCAGCGTCCGGTCGCGCGGGCGCACCGAGAGGAACAGGAGGACGTCCTCCCCCGCCGCGAACCGTGCCTGCCCGCCGACGTGCAGCATCACGTCGCCGACGGTGCCGCCGATCTGCTTGATGACGATGCGCGACTCGGGCAGCCAGCCCTTGAGCACGTCCGTGACGTCCACCGTGACGTAGGTGTAGATGGTGTCGACGGTGGTGTCGGCAGCGCTCGTCACCGCGGCGACGCGGCCCGCCAGCACGATCGCCGCGAAGTCGGTGAGCTGCGCGTCCGACCAGCGGGGACCGACGTCGGCGCGGGCGCCGGTGGCCGGCAGCAGCAACGCCGCCGCGACGAGCGCCGCCGCGACGAGTCTGGAGAGGCGCATGGTTCGGTCCTCCGGGGGAGCCGCCATCTTACTTCGCCGGCGCCGCCGCGGTTCGGTGTGCAGAAGGGAGACGGTGGTCCGCGCTAGTCTCCTGCGCGCGAAAGGTTAGTACATGAATTCCCTGTACTTCGGTGCGGGGATTCTGTACGGTGGCGGGCATGTTCATGCCTCGCCTGTGTGTCGTGTTGCCCGCCGCGGATCGCGCGCAG
>JBFWOG010000010.1:0-205223 GCA_050250645.1 Vicinamibacterales bacterium | reverse complement strand
GGACGGCCGGGCGATCACCGCCTCCAACTGCTTCTGCTGCTTGCGGGTGACTCGCACGCGGAGGGTAGTATGCGCCACCCGCAGAATAGATCACATGATTGATGCTATGTCAACGGCGGTGCACTAGTGGTGTGTACGCCCCGAATCACGACCGGCCGCTCCGTGTCGCGGCCGTCGATCCGCGGTTCGACACCGCCGTCCGTAGTAATGAGCCAGTCGATACGGTCCACCAGGAGGGGGGACAGGAAAGGGGACAGTCCCTTTTCCACTTGGACACCGGGAAAAGGGGACAGACCCGCCCTACCGGAGCGCCCAGGCGCGCCGGATTTCCTGGATGAGGGCCGTCGTCGAGCTGTCGTGGCCCTGGATGGGGCCGGTGCCCTCGAGCTCGGGGCGGATGCGCGTGGCGAGCGCCTTGCCGAGCTCCACCCCCCACTGGTCGAAGGAGTTGATGCCCCAGACCGCGCCCATCACGAACACCCGGTGCTCGTACAGGGCGAGGACGCGGCCCAGGTTCCGCGGCCCCAGCTTCCGGTAGACCATCGTCGTCGAGGGGCGGTTGCCGGGGAAGATCTTGTGGGGCACCAGCGCCTCGAGCCGGTCGCCGGCCAGGCCCTGCGCGGTGAGCTCGGCGCGGACTTCCGCCTCGGTCTTGCCGAAGGCGAGCGCCTCGCTCTGCGCGAGGCAGTTGGCGACGAGCAGCGCCTGGTGATCGCCCATCGGGTTGTGCGAGTCGGCGGCGACGAGGAAGTCGCACGGCACCAGCCGGGTGCCCTGGTGGAGCAGCTGGTAGAAGGCGTGCTGCCCGTTCGTGCCCGGCTCGCCCCAGACGATCGGGCCGGTCGGGACGTCGACGGGCTGGCCGTCGCGCCCGACGCGCTTGCCGTTGCTCTCCATGTCGAGCTGCTGGAGGAAGGCCGGCAGGCGCCGGAGGTACTGGTCGTAGGGCAGCACCGCGTGCGACGCGGCATCCATGAAGCCGGTGTACCAGATGCCGAGCAGCCCGAGCAGCATGGGCAGGTTCCGCTCGATGGGCGCCGTGCGGAAGTGCTCGTCCATCTGGAACGCGCCGTCGAGCAGCTGCTCGAAGCGCCCGAAGCCGGCCGCCAGGGCGATCGACAGGCCGATGGAGGACCACAGCGAGTAACGGCCCCCGACCCAGTCCCAGAAGACGAACATGTTCTCGGGCCTGATGCCGAACCGCCGGACCTCCGCCTCGTTGGTCGAGATGGCGACGAAGTGGCGGGCGACCGCGCCCTCCTCCCGCGCGCGGGCGAGCAGCCACTCGCGCGCCGAGCGCGCGTTGGCCATGGTCTCGGCCGTCGTGAAGGTCTTCGAGGCGACCAGGAACAGCGTCGTCGCGGGGTGGAGCGTCCGCAGCGTCTCGGCGAGGTGCGTGCCGTCCACGTTGGAGACGAAGTGCAGCGCCGGGCCCTCGCGCGCGTAGGGGCTGAGGGCCTCGGTGACCATCGCCGGCCCGAGGTCCGAGCCCCCGATGCCGATGTTGACGACATCGGTGATGCGCAGGCCGCTGTAGCCGGTCCACGCCCCGCTCCGTACCGCCTCGCTGAAGGTCCGCATGTGGTCGAGGGCGGCGCGGACGTCCGGCATGACGTCCCGGCCGTCCACCGGCATCGGGCGGTCGGCCCGGTTGCGGAGGGCGACGTGGTAGACGGCGCGATCCTCGGTGACGTTGATGTGCTCGCCGGCGAACATGCGGTCGCGCAGCGCCTCGACGCCGCGCTCGCGGGCGAGGGCCGCCAGCAGCGCCATCGTCTCGTCCGTCGCGAGGTGCTTCGAGAAGTCGACGAACAGGTCGTCGAGCCGCAGCGACATCCGCGCGGCGCGCCCCGGGTCGGCGCCGAAGAGCTCGCGCAGGTCGAAGCGCGACTGGTCGCGGTGCGCCTGGAGCCGGCGCCATGCCGGGGACTGTCTCATGGGGAAAGTGTACGAGATTTTGGAGATCTTGTGATCTTGTGATCTGGTGATCTGGTGATCTGGTGATCTGACGAGCTTGTCCTGCACCGTGCAAGGCCGCCCGGCCCGGCATCCGTGCATCGGCCTTCATCTGTGCATCTGTGTCCACCGCGTCTGGGCCATCGGCGGCGGTGGTATCCTGACTCCATGTCTCTGCTCGACGCGCTCAAGCGTTACACCGTCGTCGTGGCCGACACCGGCGACATCGAGGCCATCCGGCAGTTCACGCCGCAGGATGCGACGACCAACCCGTCGCTGCTGCTCAAGGCGTCGCAGCAGCCGGAGTACCGGGGCATCGTCGAGGCGGCGCGGCGCGCGGCCGACACGGCCGGCGGGGACGAGGCGGCGCGCACCGAGGCGTTCATGGACCGCCTGTTCGTCGGCTTCGGCCGCGAGATCCTCGACATCATCCCCGGCCGGGTGTCGACCGAGGTCGACGCGCGCCTGAGCTTCGACACCGAGGGCACGGTCGCCAAGGCCCGACAGCTCATCGCCCTCTACGAAGCGGCGGGCGTGGACCGCGACCGCGTCCTGATCAAGGTGGGCTCCACGTGGGAGGGCATCCGGGCCGCCGAGCGGCTCGAGCGCGAGGGCATCCACTGCAACCTGACCCTGCTCTTCAGCTTCGCGCAGGCCGTGGCGTGCGCCGAGGCGGGGGTCACGCTGATCTCGCCCTTCGTGGGCCGCATCTACGACTACTACAAGCGGGAGCGGGGCGCCGAGATTCCGCCCGCCGAGGACCCGGGCGTCGAGTCGGTCACGCGCATCTACAACTACTTCAAGAAGTACGAGTACCCGACGCTCGTGATGGGCGCGAGCTTCAGGCGGGTCGAGCAGATCACGCGGCTGGCGGGCTGCGACCTGCTGACGATCAGCCCGGAGTTGCTCGGCGAACTCGCCGCGGCCGGGGGCGACCTCGAGCCGGCGCTGACGCCCGACGCCGCGCGCGCGAGCGACGAGCCGCGCATCTCCCTGGACGAGAAGGGGTTCCGCTGGCTCCACAACCAGGATGCGATGGCGGTCGAGAAGCTGAGCGACGGCATCCGTCGCTTCTACCAGGACGCGCGCAAGCTCGAAACGTGGGCGGCCTCGTCCCTCCAGACCGCCTGACCCCCCGCCCGGGGCCGGGCCTCGCGCCCTGGCCCCCGCGGCCGCTGATCGTCGACCCGTCCCCCGCCGCGTCCCCAGGCGCGTGTTCCCCGAGGAACCGCAGGCGTCCCCCCGGCGTCTGTGTGAGGAGTGGTGCGCCCGGCGCGCCCGTGCACGTTGTTTGCCTGATCTCGGCGCTACAATGACGGCAGCCGCAGGAGACCGAGCTCCGGGCGGCCGGCGGCCCTGGATATCCTTGGGCCAATTGCCCCCTGACGGAGGAGGCTCCATGAAGGCGTTCAGCATCGCTGCCGCGCTGGTGGTCGTTCTCGGGTGCCCGATGGCCGTCCTGGCCGGGCCCACGCCGCTCGACCAGGGCCAGCCGCCGGCCCAGAAGCCCGACGACCCCCAGAAGCCCCAGGAGCCCACCCCGCCCGAGGAGGCGCCCATCTACGAGGAGGCCGTCGTGGTCACGGCCTCGAAGGTGGAGCAGCAGCTCGTGAACGCGCCGGCCACGGTGAGCGTGGTGTCCGCCGACGCCATCGCGAGCACGCCGGCGACCAACTACGCCGAGCTCCTGCGCTCGGTGCCCGGGATGAACATCTCCCAGACCTCGGCCCGCGACTTCAACATCACGATGCGCGGCGCGACGTCCACGCTGGCCACCTCGCAGCTGGCGCTGCTCGACGGCCGCAGCCTCTACCTCGACTTCTTCGGCTTCGTGGCGTGGGACCTGCTGCCGGTGAACCCCAACGAGCTGAAGCAGATCGAGGTGATCCGCGGGCCGGCGTCGGCCGTGTGGGGCGCGAACGCGCTGAACGGGGTCATCAACTTCATCTCGAAGACGCCCCGCGAGCTGGCCGGCGACAGCCTGACGATCAGCGTCGGCGGCTTCGGCCGGGACGTGAACGGCTCGGGCGAGAGCGCCGGCACGCTCTTCTCGGTCAACGGCACGCACGCGCGCGCCGTCAACGACCGCTGGGCGTACAAGATCTCGGCCGGCGCCTACAGCTCGGACGCCTTCGCGCGGCCGACCGGGCTCATCCCGAACGGCACGGGGACGGCCTATCCCGACTTCCAGAACCAGGGCACGAAGCAGCCCAAGTTCGACACCCGCGTGGACTACGACGCGCCCGACGGCCGCTACAAGCTGACGCTCGCCGGCGGCTACTCGGGCACCGACGGCATCATCCACACGGGCATCGGGCCGTTCGACATCAACCAGATCGGGCTCGGCTACGGCACCATGCGCTACAGCCGCGGCGCGATGAAGTTCAACGTCTTCACGAACCTGCTGAACGGCGACGCGCGGGGCCTGCTCGCCATCGGCGTCGACGGCCAGCCGATTCCCTTCGACTTCAACACCAAGACGCTCGACGTCGAGTTCGGCAACGTGAACACGATCGGCACGCGGCAGGTGCTGAGCTACGGCGGCAACTTCCGCTACAACGCGTTCGACCTGTCGATCGCCCCGGCCGGCACCAACCGCAAGGAGGCCGGCGCCTACCTGCAGGACGAGATCTTCATCAACGACCACCTGCGGTGGAACGTCGGCGCGCGCCTCGACAAGTTCGACGTGATCGACAAGGCGGTCTTCTCGCCCCGCACGGCGTTCATCATCAAGCCGCTGCCGGACCACGCGATCCGCCTGTCCTACAACAAGGCGTTCCGCGCGCCGTCGCTCATCAACAACTACCTCGACACGGCGATCGTCAACCAGCTGAACCTCGGGTTGATCAACCCGCTGTTCGCCGGGCGCGTCTACAACTTCCCGGTGGCCGCGGTCGGCAACCCGAACCTGAAGGAAGAGTCGACCGAGTCCTACGAGATCGCCTACACGGGCGTCATCAAGAACCGGGCGACGGTGTCGGTAGCCCTCTACTGGACGACCAACACCGACGAGATCTTCTTCACGCAGACGGGCCGCTACCGCGCGTTCAACCCGCCGCCCGGCTGGACCCAGGCGCTCGCGCCCCTGCCGGCCGCGACCGCGCTCGGCGTCCTCGAGGTGCTCCCGCCGGCGTGCAACCCGCCGCTCGGCCCCGGCTGCACCACCGGCGGCCTGCCCTCGGAGTTCAGCTACCTGAACCTCGGCAAGGTCAAGAACCGCGGCATCGAGCTCGGCGTCGACGGCGCCGTCAGCCAGGCGCTCAACGTCTACGCGAACTACTCCTACCAGGCGACGCCCGACCCCGACTTCGACATCTCCGAGGTCAACCTGCCGCCGCAGAACCGCTTCAACGTCGGCTTCAACATGAGCCAGGGCCGCTTCCTCGCCAACGGCGTCGTCAGCTACGTGGACGACGCCTACTGGCAGGACGTGCTCGACTCGCGCTTCCACGGCCCGACCGCCGCCTACACGCAGGTCAACGGCGCCGTCGGCGTCCGCTGGCTCAACGACCGCCTGGTGACGACGCTGAAGGTGATCAACCTGACCAACGAGGACATCCAGTCGCACGTGTTCGGCGACATCCTCAAGCGCCAGGTCATCGGGGAGCTCCGCGTCCAGTTCTGACCGCGCCCCGGGGCTACCCGCGCAACCTGTCGAGGGCGCCGGCGAGGTCGGCGCCCTCGTGCTGTCTCAGCCCGGCCCACAGGTCCCCGGCCGTCCGCACCCGGTCGATCATCGTCTCCAGCGTGAACATCTCGGGGTGCACCGCGCCGTGCACCTCGTCCCACGTGAGCGGCGCCGACACCCCGGCGAAGGGGCTGGCCCGCGCGCTGTAGGCGCAGGCCAGCGTCTTGCCCTGGATGTTCTGCAGGTAGTCGACGTAGATCGTCCCGGGCTTGCGCCGGCTCACCGTGCGCTCGACGGTCGCGACCTTCGGATGCCGGCTCGACACCAGCGTCGCCACGATCTGGCAGAACAGCATGCCCGCCTGGTAGGGCGTGCCCGCGGGCAGCGGGATGAAGATGTGCACCCCCTCCGACCCCGAGGTCTTGGGGAAGGCCGGCACCCGCAGCCGCTCGAGCTCCTCGTGCACCCAGCGCGCGACGTCGAGCACCTCGGTGAAGGTGGCGCCGGGCTGTGGGTCGAGGTCGATGGCGACCTGGTCGGGCGTGTCGAGCGCGTCAATCGTGGAGAACCACGGGTCCATCGAGATCGCGGCCAGCTGCGCCATGTACAGCAGCGTCTTGAGGCCGCCGCCCACCAGGCGCGCCGGCACGTCGTCGTCCGGCAGCGACTCCGCGCGGACGCCGGCCGGCACCGGCTCGGGGGCCCGGTGCTGGTAGAACGCCTCCTGGTCGACGCCGTTCGGCAGGCGCTTCATCACCAGCGGCCGGTCGTCGAGCACGGGCAGGATGAGCGGCGCGACGCGCGCGTAGTAGCGGAGCAGGTCGCCCTTGGTCTGCCCGGAGGCCGGCCAGAAGACCTTGCCGAGGTTCGTCACGTCCAGCGTGTCGCCGTCGGGCAGCCGCAGCCGGCCCCCGGCGCGGCGCGACTGCAGGTCGTCGAGCTGCCGCACGAGCAGCTCCGCGGATTCGGCCCACGGCGCGAGCACGTCCGGCGCCGCGGCCGGCGCCGCCTTCTTCCGTGCCCGGGTCGTGCGGGCCGGCGTCCTGACGGCCCGCGGCGCCTTGTCGTCGCGGATGCCCAGGTACACCGGGTGCCGGAGCCGGCCCTCGTCGGTCAACTCCGTGTAGCGGACCTGGACCACGAGCGTGGGCGTCACCCAGTGCGCGGCCCCGGCGGTCTTCGGCGGCGGGTCGAACGGCGAGGTGTCCGTGGCGCGGGCGTCGAGCAGCGCGCCGACGCGGTCGAGCTCGTCGCCCGTGAATCCGGTGCCCACGTCGCCCGCGTAGCGAAGGCGCCGGCCGTCCCAGGTCCCGAGGATCAGCGCGCCGAACCGCGTGCGCGTGCCCCGGGGCTCGGTCCAGCCGCCCACCACGAACTCGTCCTGGCGCAGGATCTTCAGCTTCTGCCACTCGGGGCTCCGCTTGCCGGGGCGGTAGGGCGCGCGGGCGCGCTTGACGATGAGTCCCTCCCAGCCCCCGGCCTCGGCTTCCGCCATCAGGGCCCGGCCGTCGCCGGCCGCCTGCGGTGTCAGGCGGACCGAGGCGGCGGGCGGGGGATGGGCCGCGAACATCGCCTCGAGCCGGGCGCGCCGTTCGGTGAGCGCCAGGCCGCGCAAGTCAACCTCTCCCGCGCGCAACAGGTCGAAGACCATGAGGGCCGCGGGCTGCTCGGCGGGCGTCCGGGGCGTGGCTTTCGACCGGTATCCCGGGGCCTTGACGTTGATGCGGCCCTGCAGGCGCTCGAAGCCGGCAGGGCGGCCCGCCGCGTCGAGCGCGACGACTTCCCCGTCGAGGACGTGGGGCCCCCCCAGGGCCGGCGCCCAGGCGTCGAGCGCGGCGACGAGGTCGGGGAACTGGGCGGTCTTCTCGCGGCCGTTGCGCGACCAGAGGCGGGCGCCCCGTTCCGGGTCGACGAGCACGATCGCGCGGATGCCGTCGTACTTCGGCTCGTAGACGAGGGCCGGGTCCGCCAGGGGCGGCTCGTGCGCCGGCACGACGGCCAGCATCGGACGCAGGGCGCTCGGGTCGAACATCGGGGACATCCGGGGCGGCGGCCATGCGGGCGCGCGCGGCCCCCGACAGTATCATCTATGGCCATGCGCTTCGAGTTCGTCATCCGGAGCGGGAAGGACGCCGGCCGGTCCGTCGCGCTCAGCACCGGGGAGACCCTCACGCTCGGCCGGCTCAAGGCGTGCGACGTCCGCGTGGACGACGAGGGGGCGTCGCGGCGGCACTGCACGCTGCACGCGCGCGACCACGCGCTCGTGGTCACCGACCTGCAGTCGGCCAACGGCACGTTCGTCAACGACCGCCGCGTCGCCACCGCCGAGCTCGCTCCCGGCGACCGGCTCCGGCTGGGCGCCACGGTCTTCGAGCTGGTGGCCGCCACCGGGGCGGAGGCCGCGGCCGGGGGCCGCTCGTCCGGCGCGCTGAGGCTGGTGCCCGATGCCGAGGGCAAGACCGAGGTCAGGAAGGCGATCGACCCGACCCGGCTCGAGTTCCTGAGCGCCGTCTTCAAGCGCAGGGACGACGCCGCGCTCCTCGAGTCGGCCCAGCGCTACCTGTCGACGGTGCACTCGGTGTCCGACCTCCTCTCGCGCGCCATCAGCGTGGAGGCCCTCTTCGACTCGATCCTCGCCGCCATCCTCGAGGTCACCGGCGGCGACCGCGCGGCGATCCTCATGCGCGACGGCGAGGCCGGCGGCACGGGGGACGTGCGTGTCGCGGCGGTCCGCTCGGCGGCCCCGGCGCCGGCGGCCGGCGACATGGTGGTGTCGCGCACCGTCGTCAACGACGTGCTGGAGCGCGGCCTGTCGACCTTCACGCCCGACGCGATGGCCGACGAGCGCTACGGGGCGGGCGCCAGCGTGGTGGGCCAGCGGATCCGGTCAGTGATGTGCGCGCCGATGCGGACGACCGACGCGATCCTGGGGGTGCTCTACGTGGACAGCCACGCGGTCCGCGAGTTCAGTCCCACGACGCTGGAGCTGCTGGCCGCCATCGGCAACCAGGCGGGCGTCGCCCTGCACCGCGCCCGGCTCGTCGCCGACATGGAGCGGCTGTTCCTCGACGTGATGAAGGCCATCGCGGCCACCATCGACGCGAAGGACGGCTACACGCACCGCCACTCGGAGCGCGTGGCGGCCTTCGCCCTCCGGCTCGCCGACCGCCTCGGCTTCTCGGCCGACGAGCGGGCGGTCGTCGAGCTGTCGGGGCTGCTCCACGACGTGGGCAAGATTGGCGTCCCCGACGCCATCCTGAACAAGCCGGGGAAGCTGACCGACTCGGAGTTCGCGGAGATGCGCCGGCACCCGGTGCACGGCGCGCGCATCCTCGGCAACATCCAGAGCCAGCGGGTCGCCGACCTGCTGCCCGGCGTCAAGTACCACCACGAGCGGTGGGACGGCACGGGATACCCGGACCGGCTCCAGGGCGAGGCCATCCCGCTGCTCGGGCGGGTGCTGGCCGTCGCCGACTTCCTCGACGCGCTGACCTCGGACCGGGCCTACCGGCAGGCGCTTTCCCTGGACGAGGTGGTCGGCATGATCCAGGAGCAGTCCGGCAAGGCCTTCGACCCGCGGGTGGTCGAGGCGGCGGTCGACCTCCACGCCCGCGGCGACCTCGCGCTGCCCGTCGCGCCCGGCCCCGGACTTCGCTAAGATGGGTGGGATGTTCGCCTCGACGCCCGGCCGCGCCTGCCTGGCCGCCCTCCTCCTGGTGGCCGCCGCGGCCTGCTCCCGGACCCCGACCGGCCCGTCTCCCGTCGTCCCGGCCGCCCCGCTCGGCGCGCTGCACGTCGAGCCGCCACCGGTGCCCCCGCGCGTGGCGCCCACGCCGCCGACCGCGCTCGGCGCGACGCGCTTCCTCGCGTTCGGCGACAGCATCACCGCCGGCGTCCTGTCGTCGTTCGACGGGATGTTCCTCTACGACGGCTCCACCCAGTCCTATCCGACCCGGCTGCAGCTCGGCCTGAACAACTACCACGCGCCGCAGACCTTCACCGTGATCAACCGGGGCATCCCCGGCGAGTGGGCGCAGGACGGCGCGCGCCGCATCCAGACGGAGCTGTCGAACTACCGCCCGCAGGGCCTGCTGCTGCTCGAGGGCATCAACGACCTCAACAACAGCCGGAGCATCTCGTCGACGGTGAGCGCGCTCGGCCGCATCCTCGACACGGCGGCGCTCTTCCAGGTCACGGTCATCATCTCGACGATGCCCCAGACCTACGAGATCACGGACCCCAATGGCAACGTGCGGGACAACTCGCACACCGAGATCACGGCGTTCAACGACGCCGTCCGCCAGGTCGCGGCCGGGCGTTCCAACGTCTTCGTCGTCGACATGTACGCCGCCTTCGGCAGCAACCGCGGCCTCATCGGCGGCGACGGCCTGCACCCCAACGAGCAGGGCTACGAGGTGATGGCGACGACGTTCCTCCAGGCGCTCGAGAGCGCCTGGGCCGTGCGCGGATCCTTCCAGTAGCCGGCCATGCGTGAACTGGCACTCGTGGGACTCGGCGGCGCGATGGGGTCCATCGCGCGGGTCCTCGCGGGCGGGCTGGTGCACCGCTGGCTGCCCCTCACGTTCCCGTGGGGCACGGCCTCCGTCAACATCGTCGGATCGCTGCTGTTCGGCGTCGTGGCAGGCGTCGGCGCGGCGCGCGGCGGCCTGGCCCCGGAGACGCGGGCGTTCGTGCTCGCGGGCCTCTGCGGGGGCTTCACGACCTTCTCGGCGTTCTCCTACGACACGCTGGAGCTGGCGATGAACGGCTACACGATCCGCGCCGCCGCCAATGCCGGCGGGCAGGTCGTCATCGGCGTCATCGCGATCGCGATCGGCTACAGCCTGGCGCGCGCCGCGGCCGCCTGACGGCCGTCGAGCCAGAGGCTGCGCCCGCTGAGCGTGTCGTGCCGCAGCCCGGCGGCCCGATCGAGCCGGGCGACCAGCGGCGGCAGCGCCACGGGCACCCGCCAGTCGTCCCCCCGCCCGCCCGCGCCCTCGAAGGCCTCCCGCCAGGCGGGCCACCACGGCGCCACGCTCGTTGCGATCGGCTCGACGACCAGGACGCGCGCGCCCGCGCGTCCCGCCCCCAGGAGGCGCGGCAGCAGCGCGTCGCGCGCGGCCGGCGCCAGCTCGTTGACGACGTAGGCGGCGAGCACCGCGTCGGTGCCGCGGGACGCCCGCGGCTCGCCCGGCAGCGGCGCGCGCGCCGCGTCGCCGCGCCGGACCTCCGCGTCGAGGCCGAACTGCCTGTAGGTCGCGGCGGCCTCGCCGAGGGCCCACGGGTGCGTGTCGAGCCCGACCACGCGGGGCCGAGGCGTCATCGCGGCCGCCCAGGCCCCGCCGGCCGCGCCCGTGCCGCAGCCGAGGTCGAGCAGGCCGCGCACCGGGTCGGTCGCCCCTGGCAGGGCGGCGACGATGTGGCGGATCAGCAGGTGGTGCAGCGGGCCGTAGAACATCGCGAACGCCGCGCGCTTGCCCGCGCCGTCGAGCGCGCCCTTCGCGGCCAGCCGGTCGCGGCGCTGCACGTAGCTGGCGGAGAGCGCGCGGAGCGCGCGCGTCACCTCACTGAACCGCAGGTCCGAGAGGTGCCGCGCTTCCAGGTCCGCGAGCCACGGGTCGAGCGGACCGGGCGTGTCGATGATCTGCACCCCGTGACCATAACCGATCCGGCGTGGCGCCCGGCGCCCCGCCACGCCCACCCGCACCCCTGGCACCCTTGGCACCCTTGGCACCCGCACCTCCGACGCCGAGGTCTACAATGGCCCGGTGACTCGATCCAGACAGGTCGCGGCCGCGATCCTGGCCCTGCTGCTCCTGCTCGCCGCCGGCGCGGCGATTGCCGCGCGGCAGGCGTCGCCGTGGCTCCGCGGCAAGATCGTGGACGTGCTCGGCGACCGCCTCGACAGCGAGGTCACCCTCGACGCGCTGGAGGTGTCGCTGTTCCCGGCGCCGACCGTCAAGGGCCGCGGCCTCGTAATCCGCTACCAGGGACGCACCGACATCCCGCCGTTCATCACGATCCGGGAGTTCTCCGGGCGCACCGACCTGACGGGACTCGTCGCCCGCCGCGCCCGCGAGGTGCGGCTCGACGGCCTCGAGATCTCCGTGCCGCCACGCCGCGGCGACGACCTGCCGGATGTCGACACCGGCGAGCGCGGTGACGGCGGGACGGGGCGGACGTTCATCGACAGGCTGGTCACCGAGAACGCCCGGCTGTCGATCCTCTCGAAGGACCCGGAGAAGAATCCCAAGGTCTTCGACATCTTCACGCTCGAGATGCGCGACATCGGGCTCGAGAAGGCCGCGCCCTTCACCGCGACCGTCACCAACCCCATCCCGTTCGGGTCGGTCGACACCAACGGCCACTTCGGCCCGTGGCGCCGCGGCGCGCCGAGCCTGACGCCGCTCGACGGCGAGTACCGCTTCACGGCGGACCTCGGGACGATCAAGGGCGTGGCCGGCGCCCTCGAGTCGGGCGGGTCGTTCGGCGGGGTGCTCGAGCGCATCGAGGCGACCGGCTCGACGACCACGCCCGACTTCGCGCTGTCGTCGGTCGACGCCGGCCCGCTCCCGCTCGAGACGCGCTTCGAGGCCGTCATCGACGGCACCAGCGGCGACGTCTACCTCACGACCGTGGACGCGCGCCTCGGCGCGTCGGCCTTCACCACCTCCGGCGCGATCGCGGGCGTCGAGGGCGTGAAGGGCAAGCGCATCACCCTCGACGTCGAGGGCCGCGACGCCCGCATCGAGGACTTCATGCGCCTCACGGTGGACGCCGACCGGCCGCCGCTCTTCGGCGCGATGCGCTTCACCGCCCGCCTCGACATCCGCCCCGGCGACGAGGACGTGCTCGACAAGCTCTGGCTGACCGGCGACTTCGCGCTGACCGACGCCCGCTTCGGCAGTCCGGTGGTGCAGGACAAGATCGACTCCCTCAGCCGGCGCGGGCAGGGACGGCCGGACGACGCGTCGGTCGACGATGTCGTCTCGGACATGAAGGGGGAGTTCTCGCTGAAGGACGGGCGCATGACGATCCCCATCGTCACCTTCGGCGTCACCGGCGCCAAGGTGCAGATGGCCGGTGTCTACGGCATGCGCGGCGGGACGCTCGACTTCCGCGGCGACGTGCGCCTCGACGCGCCGGTCTCGGCCATGGTCACGGGCATCAAGTCCTGGCTGCTCAAGCCGTTCGACCCGCTCCTGCGCAAGTACGGCGCGGGCACCCGCGTGGCCATCAAGGTCGAGGGCACGAAGGACGACCCGGAGTTCGGCGTCGAGATCGGCCGCACGCTGCGCGGCAAGTAGCCGGTCACTCGGCGCGGAGCGCCTCGACCGGGTCCACCCGCGCGGCGCGGCGCGCGGGCAGCAGGCCGGCGGCGACGATCACGGCGGCCTCGGCCGCGACGACCGCGGCGTAGGTGAGCGGGTCGAGCGTCTCGACGCCGACGATGGCCGCGCGCGCGAGGCGCGCGGCGGCGGCCGCGAGGACGAGCCCGGCCACGAGCCCGGGGCCGGCGAGCGCCACGCTGCCCCGGAGCACGTCGCGCGCGAGGTCGGCGGGCGACGCGCCGATCGAGAGGCGCACGCCGAACTCGCGCGTGCGCCGCGCCGTCGCGTGGGCGACCACCCCCGCGAGGCCGACCGCGGCCAGCGCCGCCGCCAGCAGCGCGCAGATCGACAGCAGCCAGCCGAGCGTCCGGGACGGCCACAGCGGCACCGACATCCGTTCCTCCATGGTGCGGATCCCCCGAAGGGGCACGTCGGGCGAGGCCGCCGCCGCGGCGTCGGCGACCGCGCGGGTGAGGGACCCGGGGGGCGGCGCCGTCCGGGCGACGAGCGTCAGGGGCCCCGCGTAGTCCCTGGCCCCGATCCGCAGGAACAGCGTGGGCGTCGGCGTCCCGAGCCCGCGCGTCCGCGCGTCGGCGACGACGCCGACGACCGTGGCCGCGGTGCCTTCGCGGCCGAGGCGCAGCGCCTGGCCCAGCGCGTGGCCCGTCGGCCAGTGCTCGCGCGCGAACGACTCGTCCACGATCGCTTCTCCGGCATCCGGCCCCGCCGCGAACTCCCGGCCTGCCACGACCGGGATGCCCAGGGTCCTGAAGTAGCCGGGCCCCACGGCGAACGTCCGGTACTCGGGACACGACGCGGGGTCGCACGGGCCGGTCGCCGGCCAGACAGGGGTCAGCCTGTCGTAGCCGATGAAGAACGGCGCGCGGTCGGCCAGCGCCGCGGCCGTCACGCCGGGCAGGCCGCGCACGCGGTCGAGCAGGTCCGCGGCGTGGCGCCCGGCGCGCGCGGCGGCGAAGCCGTGCGCGCCCGCGTCGAACTCCGCGACCAGCAGGTGGCGGGTCTCGAAGCCGGGATCGGTCGCGGCGAGGCTGGCGTAGGACTGCACGAGGAGCGCCGCGACGACGAGGAACGCGGTCGCCCCGGCGACCTCCGCCCTGACGAGCCACGCGCCGAGGGGCGATCGGCGGCGGCCGCCGCCGGCCTGCGAGCCCAGCACACCGCGGACGTCGAGGCGCGACGCCGCGACGGCGGGCCAGGCCGCCGGCAGCACGCCCGCGACGACGACCAGGGCCGCGACGAACGCGATGACGGTGCGGTCGGGCGTGACGTCCAGCTGCTGGGGCAGGTCGATCGGCATGGCGAAGGCGCCGACCAGCGACTGCGTCCACCAGGCCAGCAGCAGGGCGAGCGCGCCGGAGAGGGCCGCCAGCACCAGGCCCTCCGCCAGCACCAGGCGGAGCAGCCGGGCCCGGCCGGCGCCGAGCGCGGCGCGGATGCCGAGGTCGCGCTCGCGTTCGACACCGCGCGCGAGCAGCAGGGTGGCGACGTTGAAGCAGGCGAGCAGGAGCACGAGGCCGATGACCGCCATGCCGATCCATGCCGCGGCCACGAGGCCGCCGAGCTCGCCGTCCTTCTCGCCGAGCATGCGGAACCGCGCGCCGCGGCCGCGATGGGTGCCGGGCCAGTCGCGCGCCATGGCCGCGGCAGCGGCGTCCACGCGCCCCTGCACGGACGCCGGCGTCTCGCCGGGCTCGACGCGGCCGAGCACGAAGAGCCAGCGGGTCTCGCGTTCGAGGAGCGCCGGCGAGGTGGAGAATGCCCCGATGGCATCGAGCGGCACCCAGACGTCGGGCGCGTACAGGCCGCCGGGTCCCGCGAACGACCGGGGCACGACGCCGGCCACCGCGGCGTCGACGCCGTTCAGCCGCACGGTCAGCCCCGCCAGCGGGGGCGTGCCGAGGGCCTCGCGCCAGAAGCGCTCGCTGACGACCACCGACGGCGCCGCCCCGGCGGCGACGCCCACGCGAAGCTGCCCGGCGACGGGCTCGACCCGCACGAGGGAGAAGTAGTTCGGGGTGACCGCGAGCGCCCACGCCGTGTCGGACGCGCCGCCGTGCCGCCACGCCAGCGCGAGCCGGCCCTCGGCCGCGAGGTCGAGGGCGCCGGCCGTGGCCTCGGCGAAGCGCTCGAACTCCGGCCGCGAGGCGTACCCGTTCTCGTCGCGCGCCGGCGTCGTCGCGATCCGGCCGACGCCCGGGACCGCCGACGCGGTGAACCCCTTGATCAGCAGCCCGTTGACGACGCTGAAGGCGATGGTGTTGACCCCCATGCCCACGGCGAGCGTGAGCACGGCTGTCGCGGCGAAGCCGGGACGGCGACGGAGCTGGCGGAGGGCGTGCCGCAGGTCCTCGGTGAGCGCGGTCATCCAGGGATAGAGACGGCCGCGGTTCGGCAAGGTTCCCACCGCCGGGCGCGCCAGGGCCGGCGCCGGGGGACGGCGACAGGGCCCGATGTGCATGAAGGGGAGGAGAAATTTGGGGTGAGTGACGGGGCTCGAACCCGCGACAACCGGAGCCACAGTCCGGGGCTCTACCAACTGAGCTACACTCACCACCCGGTGAGAATCTCCAATTCTAGCACAGCTGGCGGCCGCGGCGCGTCCGTGCGGACACGCGCGCCGCGATTCGGCCGGGCATGATTCCGCTCCTCGACCCCGCCGAGGCGTTTCCGCCGGTCGAGGAGGCGCTCGACGAGCCCAACGGCCTGCTCGCGGCGGGCGGCTCGCTCGCCGTCCCGCGCCTCATCGACGCGTACGCGCGTGGCATCTTCCCCTGGTTCAGCGCCGGCGACCCGGTGCTGTGGTGGTCGCCCGACCCGCGCATGGTGCTCGAGGCGGACGACCTGCGGGTCTCGCGGTCGCTCCGGAAGCGCCTGCGGCGCCGCGACTACGAGGTGACCGCGGACCGCGCCTTCGGCGCCGTCATCCGCGCGTGCGCGGCGCCGCGCGCCGGCGAGGACGGCACGTGGCTCGTGCCGTCGATGATCGACGCCTACGAGCGGATGCACGCGGCCGGGCTGGCCCACTCCGTCGAGGTCTGGATGGAGGGCGCGCTCGTCGGCGGCCTCTACGGGGTCGCGCTCGGGCGGATGTTCTTCGGCGAGTCGATGTTCACCCGCCGGACCGACGGCTCGAAGATCGCCTTCGTCCACCTGGTCGAGCAGCTCCGCCGCTGGGGGGGACCGCTCGTCGACTGCCAGCTCCGCACCGCGCACCTCGCCTCGCTCGGGGCGCGCGAGATCCCGCGGCGCGAGTTCGTCCGCCGGGTCGGCGCCCTCGTCCGGGAGACGCCGTTTCCCGCGCCGTGGCGCTTCGACGCCGACCTCGCCGCCTCGTTCGACGCGCCAACGCGTTGAGCCGCGGGGACTTGCCGCCTCAGGTGGTTCTGGTGCCCCGCGTGGCGCGGTCCGTGAGACGCTTGGGGCGGGTGCCGGCTGGGCGGCACGGGAGCAGCACATGAGCCTCCAGGCGATCGGACAGATTGCGGTGACCGCGCGCGACCTCGCGCGGGCGACGTCGTTCTACCGGGACACTCTCGGGATTCCCCATCTCTTCACGGCCGGCACGATGGCGTTCTTCGACTGCGGGCCGGTGCGCCTGCTCGTCGGCCTCGCCGACCGGCCCGAATTCGAGCCGCCCGGCTCGGTCCTCTACTTCCGCACCCCCGACATCGCGGCGGCGCACGCCGACCTGGCGGCGAAGGGCGTGGCCTTCGAGGCCGAGCCCCACCTCGTCGCGCGGATGCCGGACCACGAGCTGTGGCTGGCGTTCTTCCGCGACACCGAGGGCAACCTCCTCGCGTTGATGAGCGAAGTCCGGAGCTGAACCGCTCCCGGGGCGGCCGCCTCCCCGCGCCGACCCGCGGGCCGAGTACAATCGAGGCATGTCCCGGGCGCCCGGCACGAGTCCCGACGAGAGCACGCTGGCCGCCACGCGGCCGGCGGAGAAGGTGGCGGAGCCGCGCCTCTGGCGGGTCCTCCTCCACAACGACGACTACACGACCCAGGAGTTCGTCGTGTGGGTGCTCGAGACGATCTTCCGCAAGAGCGCGCCCGACGCGTTCTCCATCATGATGCACGTGCACCAGGCGGGCCTGGGCGTGGCCGGCATCTACACGCACGACGTCGCGGAGACGAAGGTGGCGGCGACCCAGCATGCGGCGGAGCAGCAGGAGTTCCCGCTACTCGTCACCATGGAGCCGGTGCCCGAGGAGTCGCGCGCATGAGCCGCAGTCCCGTCCCCTTCGCGCCCGAGACGCTCGAGAGCATCCGGCGGGCCTTCCGGGTGGCCACCGACCGGCGCCACGACCTCGTGGGTCTCGAGCACCTGCTCTTCGCCCTGCTCGAGGACCCGCAGGCGCGCGAACTGCTCGGGGGCTGCGGGGTGGATCTCCCCGCGCTGTCGCGCGACCTCGAGGAGGTGCTCGACAAGGCGTTCACGCCCGTGCCGGGCCGCAAGGCCGTCAAGCCCGAGTCCACCATCGGCTTCGACCGCGTCGTCGAGCGCGCCGTCGTGCACGCCGCCTCGTCGAGCGCCGAGCAGGTGGACAGCGGGGGGCTGCTCGTGTTCCTGCTGCAGGAGGACGAGAGCCACGCCGCCTACTTCCTCCGCAAGCAGGGCGTCGACCGGCTGACGCTGCTGCGGATGGTCGCGCACGGCCCGGCGGCCGACCCGCTGGCGCCGCCGCGCCCGGACGCCGAGGAGGGCCCGCGCGACCCGCTCGAGGCCTTCGCGACCGACCTGGTCGAGCGCGCGGCGAAGGGCTTCATCGACCCGCTCATCGGGCGCGCGCCCGAGATCGAGCGGATGGTCCAGGTCCTCTGCCGCCGCCGCAAGAACAACCCGCTGCTCGTCGGCGAGCCCGGCGTGGGCAAGACCGCGCTGGCCGAGGGCCTGGCGCTGCGGATCCAGCAGGGCGACGTGCCGGAGCCGCTGCGCGACTCGCGCGTGTACGCGCTGGACCTCGGCGCCCTCATCGCCGGCACGCGGTACCGCGGCGACTTCGAGGAGCGGGTCAAGCAGGTGCTGGCCGCGCTCGAGGAGCAGAAGGACGCCATTCTCTTCATCGACGAGATCCACACGCTCATCGGCGCCGGCTCGGCGTCGGGTGGGACGATGGACGCGGGGAGCCTGCTCAAGCCGGCGCTGGCGTCTGGCGCGCTCCGGTGCATCGGCTCGACGACCTTCGCCGACGCCAAGCAGTCGTTCGACAAGGACCGCGCGCTGTCGCGCCGCTTCCAGAAGATCGAGGTCATCGAGCCGACCGAGGCGGAGGCGGTGGACATCCTGCGCGGCCTCAAGGGCCACTACGAGCGGCACCACAAGGTCACCTACACGGACGAGGCGCTCGAGGCGGCGGTGAAGCTGTCGGCGCGCCACCTGCGCGACCTGCACCTGCCCGACAAGGCCATCGACGTGCTGGACGAGGCCGGCGCGGCCCAGAAGCTCGGCGCGATTGCCGATCGGGAGCGGCCCATCGGCGTCCCCGAGATCGAGAAGGTCGTCGCGCGGATGGCGCGGGTGCCCGTGCAGGCGGTGTCGAGCGACGACCGGCAGGCCCTCCGGAACCTCGATGCCGAGCTCAAGGCCGTGATCTTCGGGCAGGACGCCGCGGTGGATGAGGTCGCCTCGGCGATCCGGCTGTCGCGCTCGGGCCTGCGGGCCCCGGACAAGCCGATTGGCAGCTTCCTGTTCGCCGGGCCCACGGGCGTCGGCAAGACCGAGCTCGCGCGGCAGCTCGCCCGCGTGCTGAACGTCGAGTTCCTGCGGTTCGACATGTCCGAGTACATGGAGAAGCACGCGGTCTCGCGGCTCATCGGGGCCCCGCCCGGCTACGTGGGGTACGAGGAGGGCGGGCTGCTGATCGACGCGATCCGCAAGTCGCCGCACGCCGTGCTGCTGCTCGACGAGGTGGAGAAGGCGCACCCGGACCTGTTCTCGATCCTGCTGCAGGTGATGGACCACGCCACGCTCACCGACAGCCACGGCCGCCGGGCCGACTTCCGGCACGTGATCCTGATCATGACGACCAACGCCGGGGCGCGCGACCTGTCGGGCCGGCGGATGGGCTTCGGGGAGGCGGGCGCGGGCGGCAGCAAGTCCACCGGGATCCTGGAGCGCGTGTTCGCGCCCGAGTTCCGCAACCGCCTCGACGCCACCGTGCACTTCGAGCCGCTCGCCACCGCCGAGATCGAGAAGGTCGCCGACAAGCACGTCGCGGAGCTGGCGGCGCTCGTCGCCGACCGCCGCATCACGATCGAGCTGACGCCGGAGGCCCGGGCCTGGCTCGCCGAGCACGGCTTCGACCGGGCCTTCGGCGCCCGGCCCATGGCCAGGCTCGTGGAGCGCACCATCAAGAAGCCGCTCTCCGAGCTGCTCCTGTTCGGCGGCCTCGCCGACGGGGCCACCGTCATCGTCCGCCGCGACGGCGACGCCCTCTCGGTCCACCCGCGGGAATAGCGGCTGACCCCTTTCCCTGCGGCACCCCAGGCACCTGCGGCACCCCAGGCACCTGCGGCACCCCAGGCACCTGAGGCACCCCAGGCACCTGAGGCACCCCAGGCACCTGAGGCACCCCAGGCACCTGAGGCACCCCAGGCACCCCAGGAACCCGAGGAACCCGAGGAACCGGGCCCCGAGTTACACTATCCGGATGGAGATCGCGCGGGAGCGCTTCCTGGACGACACGCGTCTGCTGCACCTGACGCTGGCCCTCCGGAGCCGGACGACCGAGATGCACAGCCTGCTGACCGCCCTCACCCCCGAGGAGCGCGAAGAGGTCTCGCACGTCATGGCGCGCGCCCTCGACGACCTCAGCCGCATCCTGCAGGCCCGCGCCGAAGCCGGCCCCGTGAGCCGGGTGCCTTAGGGGGCATTCCCAGGTTCGTCAGGTTCGTCAGGTTCGTCGGGTTCGTCGGGTTCGACGGGTTCGACGGGTTCGACGGGTTCGGCAGCCGGGTTCCGGCGGCGGCTCCGGTAGTTCCTCGAGTTCCTCGAGTTCCTGACGTTCTACCTGTGCATCTGTCCCATCTGTGCATCTGTGTGTAGACGAGCCCCATCGGTGGCATCTGTGCCATCTGTGGCCCTACAATCGTGCCCATGCCGCGAACCGCCGTTCCCGCGAACTGGGCGGAGTTGCCGGACGAGGAGCTCCTCAACCTCAGGGTCGCCGACCTGCCCGTGCAGATCCCGGGGTCGCCGGTCGAGCCGCGGATCGCGCAACTGCGCGAGGAGCTCGCGGGGCGCGGGCTCCGGTTCCCGCTGCACTTCTACCTGTCGGACGAGTGGTTCACGCCCGACGGCATCTCCGCCATCGCGGTGCCGTTCTACCTGGCGCATCCCCGGCTCGAGAAGCTGGAGGAGGCGCAGGTGCTCGAGGTGGAGGGGGGGGAGCACGAGTCGTGCATGCGGATCCTCCGCCACGAGGTGGGCCACGCGATCGACAACGCGTACCGGCTGCGCCTGCGCAAGAAGCGCCGCGCGCTCTTCGGCAGCTCGTCGGAGCCGTACCCCGAGTTCTACACGCCCCGGCCCTACAGCAAGAGCTTCGTGCTGCACCTCGACTCCTGGTACGCGCAGAGCCACCCGGACGAGGACTTCGCCGAGACGTTCGCGGTGTGGCTGACGCCGCAGTCGAACTGGGAGCAGCGCTACAAGGACTGGCTGGCGCTCCGCAAGCTCGAGTACATGGACGAGCTGATGCGGTCGATCGCGGGCCGCGAGGCGCCGGTCACGCGCACCGAGGAAGTGGACCCGCTGCGGCGGCTGAGCAAGACGCTTCGGCAGCACTACCGCGCCAAGCGGCGGCACTACGGGGTCGAGCGCCCGGAGTTCTACGATCGGGATCTCCGGCGCCTCTTCTCGGAATCGCCGGACTACGCGCAGAACATGACCGCGGCCCGGTTCATCAGCCGCCTGCGGAAGCCGGTCCGCCGGCTCGTGGCGAGCTGGACGGGCATCTACCAGCACACGATCGACGAGGTACTCGAAGACATGATCAAGCGGTGCCAGGAGCTGAAGCTCCGGCTGAAGGTTCCCGAGGAGCAGGCGCGCCACGAGTTCACGGTGCTGCTGACGGTCCAGACGATGAACTACCTGCACAGCGGGCGCCACCGGGTATTCCTGTGAAGAAGCTGCGCGTCCTGACGCTGGTCCACAAGGGCCTCGCGCCCATCGAGGACATGCCGCCGATCGAGGCGGTCGAGATGCCCTGGCGCATGGAATACGACGTGGTGACGACGCTCCGCGAGCTCGGGCACCACCCGCACGTGATCGAGGTGTTCGACGACCTCACGCCGATCCGGCAGGCCATCCAGGACTTCTCGCCCGACATCGTCTTCAACCTCATGGAGTCGTTCAACGACGTCGGCGTCTTCGACCAGAACGTCGTGAGCTACCTCGAGCTGCTGCGCGTGCCCTACACCGGGTGCAACCCGCGCGGGCTGACGCTGTCGCGCGACAAGGGCCTCTCGAAGAAGCTGATGGCGTACCACCGGATCCCGGTGCCCGACTTCACCGTCATCCCGGTGAACCGCAAGCCCGTGCTGCCGAAGAAGCTGAAGTTCCCGGTGATCGTCAAGTCGCTCACCTACGAGTCGTCGACGGGCATCTCGCAGGCGTCGGTGGTGGCGAACGAGGAGCAGCTCGCCAGGCGGGTGCGCTTCATCCACGACACCATCCTCACCCCGGCCATCGTCGAGCAGTTCGTCGACGGGCGGGAGCTGTACGTCGGGGTGACGGGCAACCAGCGGCTCCAGTGCTTCCCGGTGTGGGAGATGCAGTTCTCGGGGATGCCGGAGCGCACGTGGCGCATCGCGACCGAGCGCGTGAAGTGGAGCGCGAGCTACCAGAAGCGGCACGGCATCTCCACGGCCAAGGCGGACCTGCCCAGGGAAGTGGAGCAGCGCGTGCAGCACATCGCCAAGCGGGTCTGCCGCGCCGTCGACCTGACCGGCTATGCCCGCGTGGACATGCGCATGGACGCGGAGGGCCGGTTGTACGTCATCGAGGCGAACGCCAACCCGCAGCTGGCCTACGGCGAGGACTTCGCGGAGTCGGCGCACCACGCCGGCGTGGAGTACGGCACGCTGATCGAGCGCATCATGAAGCTCGGGCTGCAGTGGCAGCCCTCGCGGATGAACTTGGGGGACGACTGATGGCCGGCGCACGCAGGCCACGGCCGCCGCGGGGCGGGGCGCCCGCGCGCTTCCTCACCATCGACGTCGGCGGCAGCGGCCTCAAGGCGGCGGTCGTGGACGCGCGGGGCGCGATGCTGACCGACCGCGTCCGCATCCGGACGCCGCGGGACCTCACGCCGGCGCGCCTCGTCGAGGCGCTCACCGGGCTCGTCGGCCAGCTCGCGCCGTGGGACGTGGTGGCGGTCGGGTTCCCCGGCGTCATCCAGCGCGGCCGGGTGCTCACGGCGCCCAACCTCGGCACCGACGCGTTCGCCGGATTCGACCTGGAGACCGCCATCGCCGAGGCGCTGGGCGCGCCGACCCGCGTGGCCAACGACGCCGAGATCCAGGGGATGGCGGCCATCAGCGGCGCGGGCGTCGAGCTCGTGATCACGCTGGGCACGGGGTTCGGCAGCGCGCTCTTCCTCGACGGCCGGTCGCTCGGCGTCTTCGAGATGGGCCACCACCCGCTCCGGCACGACAAGACGTACGAGGACCTGCTCGGCAAGGCCGCGCTCGAGGCCGACGGCAAGAAGAAGTGGAACAAGAACCTCGCCCGCGCGATCGAGGCGCTTCACGCGCTGCTGTACTACGACCGGCTCTACATCGGCGGCGGCCACGCGGGCAAGATTACGGGCGAGCTGCCGCCGAACGCCGAGATCATCGCCAATGAGCTCGGCGTGCGCGGCGGGCCGGCTCTCTGGGGCCACAGATGACACAGATGACACAGATGCACAGATAGAACGTCAGGCACCGCAGGAACTCCAGGAACCCCAGGCACTTCAGGAACCCATTCCCCGTGCGCCTCATGCTCGCGGCGCTCGCCGCCATTGCCGCCGTCGCGCCGTTCGGCCCCGAGTTCGCCCCCTCGATCGACCATCCCGCGCTGGAGTACTCGACGCGCCCGACGACCGATGTCGTGGCGCGCCTGAATGCCGACGTACGGGCCGGCGCGCGGCAGCTCGATTGGGACGCGGCGCGCGGGTACCTGCCGGCGACGCTCGAGGCGCTCGGCGTGCCGCCCGAGTCGCAGGTGCTGGTGTTCTCGAAGACCAGCCTGCAGGAGCGGCGGATCGGCCCGGACCGGCCGCGGGCGCTCTACTTCTCGGACCAGGCGGCGGTCGCCTGGGTCCAGCGCGGCGCGCTGCTCGAGGTCGCCGCGTCGGATCCGTCGCAGGGGGTCGTCTTCTACGGGCTCGCGCAGCGCCCGGCGGCCGTGCCACAGTTCACGCGCCGGGAGATCTGCCTCGAGTGCCACGTGTCGGACCAGACGCTGGGCGTGCCCGGCTTCGCGTCCGGCAGCCTGCGCGTGGAGGCCGACGGCACGCCGGCCGCCTCGCCTCAGAGCGTCTCGGTGGACCACCGCACGCCGTTGGCGGACCGCTGGGGCGGCTGGTATGTCTCGGGGGACGTCGGCGGCGCGGCGCACCGCGGGGTGCCCCTGGCGGCTGATGCCCCGGCGCCCTTCGCACGTGAGGCCTACCTGCGGCCGACGAGCGACCCGGTGGCGCTGCTCGTGCTCGGGCACCAGTCGCACTTGACCAACCTGCTGACGCGCGCGGGTTGGGAGCTGCGCGTCGCGGAATACGAGGCCGTCCGCGCCGCGGCCGGCTTTTCGGGGCTGGCGCCGCCGCGCGCCGACGCCGTGCGGCGGATCGCGGACGAGGCGGCGGTGGAGATCGTGGACTACCTGCTGTTCGTGGACGAGGCGCCGCTGCCCGCACCCGTCACGGGCGACTCGGGCTTCGCGCGGACCTTCGAGGCCGGCGGCCCGCGCGACCGCCGCGGCCGCTCGCTGCGCGAGCTCGACCTGCACGACCGCCTGCTGCGCTACCCGTGCAGCTACATGGTCTACTCGCCGGCCTTCGCCGCGCTCCCGCCGGCCGGCGCCGCCGCCGTCCGCCAGCGCCTCCGCACGGTCCTCGAGGGCCGCGGCGGTCCGCGTTACCTGCGCCTGTCCGCCGCGGACCGGCAGGCCGTGCTCGAGATCCTCACGGAGACCCTCAGGGGCTTCGGGGGACCGGGCTGAGCAAACGAGAATCAAGAATCAAGAAACAAGAAACAAGAAACAGGAGCCCAGGCCGTGGATCAAGAAGGCGGGCTGGCCGCGGCCTCCGTTGCTTGATTCTCAATTCTTGATTCTTGATTCTGCCGTCCTCCCGGCGCGCCAGCGCCGATCATGACGGCAGCGATGGCCTCGAGGCCGTCGTGCCAGGCGGCCTCGACCTCGTCCGTCCAGCGGGCGCCGAGCGTCTCGCGCAGTGTGTCCAGGATCACGGCGGTCACGATCTGGTACTGGGACGGGTACGCGCCGTAGCCGGCGTGGCGCACGGCCAGCGCCTCGAGCTGCGGGGTGACGAGGTCCGGCGCGCGCAGGTGGTCGATCACCAGCGTGAGCGCCTGCAGCAGGTGCTGCTGCTGGCGCCGCATCGACACGTGCGCGAAGAGCGGCTTGAGCGACGGGTACCGCTCGAACAGGCGCGTGTAGAACCGCTCCGCGAAGCCGGCGCCGTCGGCCGACACCTCGGCGAAGCTCGCCTCGAGCCGCTCGACGGTGCGACGCGAGAGCGACCGCAGGTCGATGCGGCCGCCGATCGCGTTGCCGGTGAACCCGGCGCGGCAGAGGACGGGCAGGCCGGGCGACCCCACCAGGCTGGCGGCGGCCCCCAGGCCGAGGCCGTTCCGGTCGAGGTCGAGGGCGCGCAGGCATGGCCAGGCGCCGCGCGCGAGGGCCGACGCGCCCGCGTCCTCGATCCGGTTCAGTGACAGGTCCAGCGCGGCCAGGCGGCCGGCGGTCGCCGCCACCGCCAGCGCCGCCGCGGCGCCGTCCGTGATGGCGTTGTCCGCGAGGACGAGGCGGTCGAGCGCGGCCAGCCGGTCGAGCGCGCCGGCCATCGCGGTGCCGTCGCCGGTCCCGAGCCCGTTCGACGCGAGCGCCGCCGACCGGACCCCCGCGAACGCGGCGGCGCGCGTCAGGGCATCGAGGCCCTCGGGGCCCAGGGCGTTGCGCGAGAGGTCGACGGCGCCGGGCCGGCAGGCCGCGTCGACCCCCGCGACCACGCGCGCGCCGTCGGGCCCGAGACCGTTGCCCGCGGCCGAGAGGCGCTCGAGCGTCGCCGGTGTCGCGGCGAGGACGACCGCCAGGCCACGGCCGCCGAGGCCGCAGTCGTCGAGCGCGAGGCTGCGGAGCCGCAGCCGCGGCAGCACCGCTGCCAGGGCCGTCGCGCCCTCGGCGCCGAGGGGGTTCGCGGAGAGGTCGAGCGTGTCGAGCTCCGGCGGCGCCCCGCCGACGAGCGAGACGCCGGCGGCGGTGATCCGGTTCTGCGCCGCCGCGAGCGACCGCAGGCCCGAGAGGAAGGGGCCCCCGAGGAGCGCCGCCAGGCCGGCGTCGCCCAGGTCGTTGTCCGAGACCGCCAGCCGTTTCAGGCGCCGCGCGAATGGCCACGACGCGAGCGACATCGCGCCGGACGCCCCGAGGCCCGTCGACGAGAGGTCCAGGCACTCGAGCGCCGCGAAGCGGTTCGACGCGAGCAGCAGCCCCGCGCCCTCGAGCCCGATCGGGTTCCGCGCGAGCGACAGCGCCGCCAGCGCGCCCAGGTTGTGCGAGAGCGCCAGCGCCGCCGCGCCGCCCGCCCCGATCCCGTTGTGGCTGGCGTCGAGGTGACGGAGCGCGACGATGGTCCGCGAGACGGCGAGCGCCCCGAGTCCGTCGGACCCGATCGCGTTGTCGGCGATCGACAGGCGCTCCAGTCCCGCCATCGCGGCGCTCCCGGCCAATGCCGCGGCGCCGTCGGGCCCCAGGTCGTTGTCGCTGGCGTCGAGCTCCCGGAGCGTCATCCGCGCGGCTGCGAGGGCCTCGGCCCCGCGGGCCCCCAGCCCGTTGCCGGCCACGTCGAGGACGACGACGCGCGCCAGCGCCTCGCTTGCGGCGATCGCCGCCGTGCCCACAGAGCCGATGCGGTTGTCGGACAGGTCCAGGCTCACCAGCCCGCGCAGGCTCGTGGCGGCCGCGACGACGGCCGCGCCGGCGGGCCCGAGCTGGTTGCGCGCGAGCGAGAGCCGCGTGATGGTCGAGAGCGCGGGCTGCGACACCACCGCCTCGATCTCCTCGTCGCCGATCCCGAGGCCCGAGAGGTCCAGCGTGCGCGCGAGCGGCCACAGCCGGTGCGGCGCGCCCCGCTTGACGGCGTCCCACCAGTGGAGCGGCGCCCGCCGCAGGGCGTCGGGCCAGCCGGCCAGCAGGGCGTCGGCCGCCTCCGCGAGGCGTTCGGCCTCCGGGTGCCCCTCGAGGTGACGGCAGATCGCCCACCAGGCATGCTCCCCCGGCTGTGCCGCCAGCGCCTCGAGCAGCGCCCGCGGTCCGTCGGCGTGACCTCCCGGCGCCAGGAGGTGCTCGATGTGCGCGAGCTCCTCGCAGACCTGCGCGGCCGATCGCGGCCGCCGCTCCGCCGAGCTGGCCAGCAGCCGCTGCACGAGGACGTCGAGGGCGGGGCAGGCGCGCGTGGCCGCGCACCGCGCCGACGGCGCGGGGCCGGCGTCCCGGTGGGCCGCGTGGCTCGCGAGGAGGTCGGCGAGTCCGCCGGCGCCCGGCGCGTAGGGGGGACGCCCGGTCAGCATCATGTAGAGCAGCGCGCCGAGCTGCCAGAGGTCCGCGCGGCGGTCCGCGGCCGGCCCGCCGGCGAGCTGCTCGGGTGGCAGGAAGATCGGCGTCCCGATGATCGTGCCGCCCGTGACGGTGTCGGCCTCGAGGGCGTCGGCGATGCCGAAGTCCACGAGCTTCACGAGCTCGGCGCCCGTGGCGTCGCGGGTGACCAGGACGTTCTGCGGCGTCAGGTCGCGATGCAGCACCTCGTTGCGGTGCACCACCACGAGCCCCGAGGCCACCTGCTTGGCGAGCCGCACGGCGCGCAGCGGGTCGAGCGCCTGCTGGCCGGGGCCGCCGATGACCGACGAGAGGGGCGCGCCCTCGACCAGCTCCAGCAGCAGGTAGAGGTCGTGACCGCCGTCGAGTGTCCCGGCCGCGTAGCACCGCGCGATGTTCGGGTGGTTGAGCTGTTCGAGCACCAGCGCCTCGTTGACGAACCGCTCGCGCGTCCGCGGGTCTGCGGCCCAGTGCGGGTGCAGCACCTTGAGCGCCCGTTGCAGGCCGCCGACGACCGTCTCCACGCGGTAGACGGTGCCGAACCCGCCGGCGCCGAGCCGGCCGGTCACGCGGAACTGCCCGCCCGCGACAATCGTGCCGAGCCTCGGGTCGGCCGGCCATCCCGCGCGCGGCCGCGGCGCGCCGCACGCGGGGCAGCCCGCCGCGTCCGGTTGTTCGAACACCGCGTGGCAATTGGAGCAGTACGTCACGTCGTCACCTCGGCCTTCCGGGCTGGCGGCCCGCCTTGCATCCTGGTCTGGACGACCGCGAAGAGGCCGCGCTGGGGCAGCCAGACATCGCCGATGGCCGCCTGGCGCGCCAGCGGGGCCATCGACCCGAGGACGCGGCCGGCGACGCGGGCCCGGCTCGCCGTCACCATCCAGACCGACCGCGGCACCGCGACGAAATGCGCGCCGCTCGGGAGCTGGCCGACGAGCCGGAAGCGGCCGATGCCGAGCAGCCGCCCGGCCAGGCGCCCGGCAAGCGACAACGCCCGCTCGGCGCCCCAGCACCCGGCCGGGAGCCGCGAGGCCAGGGCCGTGATGAGCCGGGTCGCCGGCGTGCCGGCCAGGCACACCGACCAGGCCACGAGGCGCCCGCCATCGACGGCCACGTTCAGGCGGCGGTCGCCGGTCCACTCCAGCCGGATTGGGGCCACCACGACCTCGTCGAGCGCGGGGCCGAAGTAGCGGGCGCACCCGTGCGTGGGCGCGACGTCGGCGTAGAACGTCCAGCGGCCGTCAGGCGCGCGGTGCCAGACCGAGGTGTAGCCCTGGCCGTCGGAGCTGGCCGGAAAGCGCCGCAAGGCCAGCACGTCGCCCGACTCGAACGGGACGCCGACGACGGCGTAGCCCGCGAAGCGGTCGCCGGCGCCCGGCGGCAGGGGCGCATGGCGCTCGGCGGCGGCCGCCTGCGCCGCGGGTTCTCGGACGTGCATCGGTCCTCCTCGAAGTCGCCGGGGGCCTGCCACGGGGGTAAGATGTGGCTCCGCGGCGGGGCTCCACCTGGATCCACGCCGTCCGGCGCCCATTCCCGCCACCCCCCGGCATCGTGGCGGCCCCGGGCGCCGCCCCGAGCCGTGCCAGACGACATCACCGAGCTGCTGCTCGCCCACCGTGACGGACAGTCGGGAGCCTTCGATCGGCTGGTCCCCCTCGTGTACGAGGACCTGCGCCGCGTGGCGCGCGGCCAGCTCAGGCGCCTCGGGGCGGGCCAGTCGCTCGACACGACCGGGCTCGTCCACGAGGCGTACCTGCGGCTCGTCGACCAGGACCGGGCGGCCTGGAACGACAGGGGCCACTTCTTCGCCGTGTCGGCCATCGCGATGCGCCAGATCGTCGTGGACCACGCGCGGCGGCGCTCGCGGCTCAAGCGCGGGGGCGACCAGGCGGACGTGCCGCTCGAGGACGCGCCCGAGGCGGGCGCGGTCGAGGCGGAGCGCGTGCTCGAGATCGACATGGCCCTGAACCGGCTGGCCGCTGCCGAGCCCCGCCTGGCGCGCGTCGTCGAGTGCCGTTACTTCGCCGGGCTCTCGGAAGAGGAGACCGCCGCGGCGCTCGGCGTGTCGGTCCGCACGGCGCAGCGCGAGTGGTTCAAGGCGCGTGCCTGGCTGCGCGCGGAACTCGGCCCGGGAGGTGCGGCATGACCCTCGACCTGTCGCGCTGGCCCGAGGCGGACGCCCTGCTCGACGAGGCGCTGGGCCTGCCCGAGGACGAGCGTCCCGCGTTCGTCCAGCGTGTGGCCGCCGGCGACGCCGCGCTCGCGGGGGCGCTCGCGCGGGTGCTGGCGGAGGCCGCGGCCGGCGACGACTTCCTCGCGCCCGCCGGCGCGCTGTCCGGCGTGCTCGGCGCCGAGATCCGGGAGGCGTACGACGCGGGCCCGGAGGGCGTCCTGGCGCCGGGGGCGCGCGTCGAGCACTACGCCGTCGAGGCCCTCATCGGCCGGGGCGGCATGGGCGAGGTCTACCGGGCCCGCGACCTGAGGCTGAACCGCCTGGTGGCGCTCAAGGTGCTGCCCGAGCGCTTCGCCGCCGACCCCGGTCGGCTCGCGCGGTTCCGCCGGGAGGCCCAGGTGCTCGCCACCTTCGCGCACCCTGGCATCGCCGGCATCCACGGGCTCGCCGAGGAGGGCCGCGTCGAGGCGCTCGTCCTCGAACTCGTCGAGGGGCCGACCCTCGCGGACCGCATTGCGGAGGGCCCGTTGCCGCTCGACGAAGTGGTCGCGATCGCGCGCCAGCTCGTCGACGCCATCGACGCCGCGCACGCGCGGGGCATCCTGCACCGCGATCTCAAGCCGGCCAACGTGAAGCTGGCCGAGGGCGGCCGCGTGAAGGTGCTGGACTTCGGGCTGGCGAAGGCGCTCCTGGCGCCCTCGGAGGAGGCGGCGACGACCGACCTGACGGGCGAGGCCGGCGCCGTGCTGCTGGGCACCGCCCCGTACATGAGTCCGGAGCAGACCCGCGGGCGGGCGGCCGACCAGCGCTCCGACATCTGGGCGTTCGGCTGCATCCTGTTCGAGATGCTGACGGCGCGCCGCGCCTTCCCCGGGCAGGTGGCGGCCGACGTCCTCGCGCGGGTGCTCGAGCGCGAACCGGCCTATGGCCTGCTGCCGGCCGGCACCCCGCCGCCGCTGCGGCGGCTGCTTCGCCGCTGCCTGGAGAAGGACCCCGCGCGTCGCCTCGGCTACATCGGCGACGCGCGCCTCGAGCTCGACGATGCGGCGGACGAGCCGGCGCTCGAGCCGGGCGACGTCCCGCACGGCTCGCCGTGGCGCCTCGTGGCCACCTTCGCGCTGGTCGCGCTCGTCGCCGCGGGCGCCTGGTTCGCGCGTGGCGGGCCGGCGCCAGGTCCGCCGGCGGTGACCCGCTTCGTCCTCGAGCCGCCCGCCGGCGCGACGCTGCCGCTCGGCTTCCAGCCGATCGTCGCGGTGTCGCCGGACGGCCGGACGGTGGTGTTCCGCGCCAGCGTGGGCGGCGTGATGCGGCTGTACCGGCGCGACATGGCGAGCCTCGAGTCCGTCCCGATCGAGGGCACCGAGAACGCGCTCGGCCCCTTCTTCTCCCCCGACGGCCGGTGGCTCGGCTTCGACGGCGGCGGCGTGCTGAAGCGCGTGTCGCTCGACGGCGGCGCGCCGGTGGCCATCGGGCCGGCGCCGGGCAATGCCACCGCGACCTGGGCGCCGGACGACACCGTGATCTTCGCGACGAACACGGGTCGCGTGCTGCAGCGCATCCCGCTGGCGGGCGGGCCTGTCGAGACGCTGACGAGCCTCGACGCGGAACGGGGCGACACCCTGCACCTGCTGCCACAGGCGCTGGCCGACGGGCGGCACGTCGTCTACACGATCGTGAGCGGGGCCGAGCGCCGCGTCGCGCGCCTCGACCTCGAGACGGGCGAGACCCGCGTGATCACCGAGGGCTCGCACGGCCGGTACCTGCCCGGCGGGCGGCTGGTCTTCCTGCGTGGTGGCGGCGCCTGGTCGGCGCCTGTCGATCTCGCGGCCGCCGCGCTCACGGGCGAGGCCACGCCGGTCGTGCCGGACGTCGAGGCGACCGACGGCACGGTCATGCACCTCGACGTGTCGGCCTCCGGCACGCTCGCCTACCTGCCGGCGCAGCCCGAGGACCGCAGCGCGCGTCTCACGTGGTTCGACAGGCAGGGACGCGAGCAGCCCGTGGCCCTTGAGCCTGCGGGCTACACGCGCGTGGCGCTGGCGCCGGACGGCCCGCGGGTCGCCCTGGCGCTCGAGGCCGACGGGAACACCGACGTCTGGGTGGGAGACCTCGACCGGGGCACGATGAGCCGCCTGACCCGCAACCCCACCATCGAGACCCAGCCGGTCTGGTCGCCGGACGGGCAGTCGGTGACCTTCCGCTCGGAGCGCGAGGGGCCGGGCATCTTCCGGCGCGACGCGCAGGGCGCCGGGCCCATCGAGCGGCTGACGACGACCGACGGTCCGATCCACAGCCCGTACTCGTGGACCCCGGACGGCCGGACGCTGCTCTTCGCCGTGTTCCGCAGCTTCTCGAACCAGGCGATCGCGAGCGTGACGCCGCCCGACACCGCGATCACGATGCTGCTCGACGGCGACTTCGCGCAGCTGGATCCGCAGGTGTCGCCGGACGGCCGCTGGCTGGCCTACATGTCCGACGAGACCGGGCGCTTCGAGATCTACGTGCGGCCCTATCCCGACGTCGAGGCTGGTCGCTGGCAGGTGTCGACGGCCGGAGGGCGGACGCCGCGCTGGACGTCCGGCGGGCGCGAGCTGGTGTACCTGCGCGACGATGGGATCGAGTCCGCGCGCGTGGCGCCCGGCGAGACCTTCCGCGCCGGGGCCCCGCGCCGTCTCTTCGCCGCGGCCGCCTCCGGGACGATCGGCCCGGACTTCGAGGTCACCTCCGACGGCCAGCGCTTCCTGCTCGTCGTCGCCAGCCCCGAGCCCGCGCGCGCGACCCCGCCAGGCTTCGTAGTGGTCACCGGCGCCCTCCCGCCGTCATCCTGATCGCTGGCTTCTTGTTTCTTGATTCTTAATTCTTGATTCTTGATTACTGAGCGTTTCCCCCCGCGGGTCCCGGGAAGGTGTAGCAGTAGGCGTCGCCCTCGAGCACCGTCTCGCCGTCCGCGCGCGTGACCTTGACGCCGAGGCGGGTCACCGGCTTCGAGGCGTGCACGAACTGCACCTCGGCGGAGGCGGTGATCGTGTCGCCGATGAAGACCGGCGCGGTGAACTTCCAGTTCTGGCTGAGGAACACGGTGCCCGGTCCCGGCATGTCCATCGCGACCAGCGCGTGGAGCAGCCCGGTGGTGAGGCCGCCCTGGACGACGAGCCGCCCGAACTTCGTGCCGGCGGCGAACGCCTCGTCGAAGTGCAGGGGGTTCCGGTCGCCCGAGATCTCGGCGAACATCCGCACGTGGTCGGCGGTGAGTGTCAGGCTGCGCGTGGCGGTCTGTCCGACGTGGACGGTCATGGCGATGGCTCTCTCCTTGTCGTCGTGGCTCACATGGTAGCCGACACCGCGCGCGGCTGGTGGCCGGCCACGCCGAGGTTCCCGATGGCCTCGATCTCGTCCGCCATCGCCCGGCTGAGCGCCCGGTGCAGTGCCGGCACGGATGCCAGCGTCCACTCGAACGACGCGATCGCGTCGGTCACGTCGAAGACCGGCCCCGCCAGCGTATCGCGGGTCGCCTGGTAGGCGGCGAGGGCCTGGTCCGAGCCCGCGGCGATGGCGCGCGCGAGCAGCTCCGCGTCGCGCAGCGCGTCGGTGATGCCGTGTGCCGTCAGCGGATCCTTGAAGTAGCCGGCGTCGCCGACGAGCGCCCAGCCCGGCCCCCAGCTCTGGCGGAAGACGCCGGGGTGGCCGGGGAAGCCCCGGAGCGGCCCGAGCCGCCGCGCCCCGTCGAGCCGCGCCGCGACGTCGGGCGCCACCTCGGCGAGCACGCGGCGGTAGCCCGCGTCGAGGTCCTCGGCGAACACCCGGCTGAAGTCGCCGGACGGTACGGCGGCGAAGACGACGGCGCCGCCGTTGGTGGCGATTGCGCCGGCGCTCAGCCGCTCGCCGTAGTACCAGCCGTACCCGTCCACGTCGATGTCGCCCCAGTGCGCGTAGACGGTGGCCGACGCGTGCCGGCCCTCGCGATACGTCGCGGCGCCGGTCAGCGCGGCGACCGTCGACCGGAGCCCGTCGGCGCCGACCACGATCCCCGCCCCCACCTGGTGCCTGGCGCCGGAGCCGTCCTCGAAGGCCGCGCCGCGGACGCGGCCGTTGACCGACCACGCGAGGTCGACGAGCCGGCTGCCGAACGCGAACTCCGCCCCGGCCGCCCGGGCGTGCTCGACGAGATGGCGGTCGAGCACCGTGCGCCGCGGCGCGTACAGGGCATCGAGGCCGTCGCGTGGCTTGATGGCCACCGTCACGCGGTCGCGCCCGTAGACGAAGGTGGTCTGCCGCACGGGCGGCGTGCCGGCGGCGACGATGTCCGGCAGGACGCCCCAGCGGGCGAGCTGCAGGACGCCGCCGCGCATCAGCGCGTGGGTCGAGAGCGTGTCGGTGCCGGGCCGCCCGCGGTCCACGACCAGGACGCGCAGGCCGGCGCGGGCGAGCAGGAGGGCGGTGGCGGCGCCGGCGCAGCGGGCGCCGGCGATGACGGCGTCGTAGTGGCGCGCGCCGGGGCTGAAGGTCGTCATGGCACGGATGCTCCTCGGGCGACGACGGCGCGTCGCCCCTCCAGGTGGGCCGCGATGCCGGCCGCGATCGCGGCCGCATCGTCGCCGACACCGTCGATGAAACTGGACTTGCGGCGGCGCAGGAAGTTGAGGCCGAGGACGAACAGGCCGGCCTCCGGCGTGACGCCGCCGTGATGGCGGATCTCGCCGCGGCGGTCGAGCACGGGCACGCGGAGCCAGGGATACGCGCGCGTGAAGCCGGTGGCCCAGACCACCGTCGCCACCCCCTCGGCGGCCAGGTCCACCGACGTGGGCGCGGACGTGAACGCCGGCCACGACGGCTCGAACGGCTCGGCCGGGGCGAGGTCGAACGCGCCGCCCGCCTCGCCGGCGAACGTGTCGATGCGCGCCAGCAGGCTTGCGAGCTTGACGTCCGAGGCCGCGGTGGTGGCGACGAGGTCGTCGGCCAGCCGGACCTTGCGGCCCGCGACGGCGGTCAGCCGCCCGGTGACGCGGACGCCGAGCGCCTGCAGCCGCAGCAGGTCGATGGATCCGTGGTCGTCGCGCCCGACGAGCTGCAGCGACGGCTGGTGGCGCGAGACGTCCACGTCGTACACCCCGTCGGCCGTCTCGTCGAAGATGCCCATGCGGTCGAACCACCAGAGGATGTCGCGACCCCGGTAGCGCCGCGGGAGCCGCGTGTGGTGGCCGGCCGCGATCGTGACGGGCCGGCCCGAGCGGTGGATTTCCTCCGCGAGCTGGACGCCGGTCGCCGACGCGCCGACGATGAGCACGCCGCCCGGCGGCAGCTGCGCCGGATGGCGGTACTCGCGGGGCGTCACCTGCGTGATGCCGGGCGCGAGCCCGGCCGCGGCGCGGGGCACGAACGGCCGGTCGCAGTGGCCGGTCGCGATGACCACGGCGGGAGCGGTGTAGGTGCCGCGGTCGGTGGCGACGACGAAGCCGGCGCGCCCGCGCTCGACGGACCGGACGCCGGCGCCGGTCTCCACCGGCGCGCCGAACGACCGCGCGTAGTCCTGCAGGTAGCGCGTCACCTCGGCCATCGTCATGTAGCCGTCCGGGTCCGGTCCCGCGTAGCGCCAGCCGGGCAGGCGGCTCTGCCAGTTGGGCGTGAGCAGGCGGAGCGAGTCCCACCGCTCGCTCTGCCAGCGCTCCGCGATCCGGCCGCGCTCGAGCACGACGTGGCCGATGGCCCGGCGGGCCAGGCAGCAGCTCACGGCGAGCCCTGCCTGGCCGCCCCCGATGACGACGCAGTCGGTGTGGGTCATGGGGTCCTCGCGCCTGCCCGGGCTCAGCGGGTCTCGACCCGCACGTCGACCGGCACGCCGTTGGCGAGCACGTCGAAGACCGCCGAGCGCGCGCGGCTCTGCTCGACGATCGCCGCGAGCGTCTCGGCCGGCGCGTCGCCGGCGATGGTGAAGGTGGCGCGGATCCCCTGGTAGCCGTTGCGGACCTGGTCCGAGAGTCCGAGGATGCCCTGCAGGTCGATGTCGCCCTCGAGCCGCGACTCCACGGAGGTGAGCGTGACGCCGCGCGCCGCCGCGATGTTCCCGATGCCCGCCGTGATGCACGCGCCGAGCGCGTGGAGCAGGAACTCGACGGGCGTGGGGGCCTGGTCGGCGCCGACGAGGACCGCCGGGTGGTCGCCGTCGTACTCGAACGCCACCGCGTGGGCGTGCTCGCCGCCGGCGCCGCTGAACGACTCGATGGTGGTGCGGCTGTGCGTGCCGCGGATCCAGCGGTTCGTCGCGCGGAACTGGAACTGCGCGAGCGCGGGCTGGCCCTTGACCGCGTTGATGGTGGCAAAGAGGTTCGGCGTGTCCACGCCGTTCAGCGGCTGGCGCTCGCGCGGCGCCGTCGTGGTGGTCTGTGACATGACGGATGCTCCAATCTGCGCCCGGCGCCCATCGCCGGGTTCACCTGGTCTAACGCCGCCGCGCAGGGAATCCCGCCACGAGGCGTTCCGGTCCGCTGGAAGCGCCGGCGCACCCGTGGCACCCCTGGCACCCCTGGCACCCTGGCGGCGCACCCCAGGCACCCCTGGCACCCCTGGCACCCCTTGGCACCCTGGCTCTGCTAGACTTCCGCCCCATGAGCGCACCTGTTGCCCTGGAGATTCGCCCGCACCTCGAGCAGCTCTACGCCGACGTGCTGACGCCGGCCGCGCTGACCGCCATCGAGGCGCTCGCGCCCTTCGATGCCGATCGTGTCGCGTTGATGACGGCGCGCATCGCGCGCCGCCGCCAGCGCGCGGAGCGGCGGGAGCGGATCGGGTTCCTGGACCCGGCGTCGACGATTCCGCGGACGGCGATCACGGTCGAGCAGGCCCGGCGGGGGGACTTCACCGGCAGTGACATCCCGGCCGACCTGCAGCGGCAGTGGATCCAGGGGACCGGCCCCGGCGCCAGGCCGCACGCGCCGATCGAGCAGAGCCTCAGGAACGTCGCCTACGCGCTGCTGTCGGGCGCCGACGGCTGGATGTTCGACGGCGAGGATGCGCTCGGGCAGCTGTCGACGATGGCGTTCGACAACCAGCGCAACCTGGCGCTCGGGCTGTCGCGCAGCCCGGAGTTCCTCCGCGTGGCCGAGCAGGTGGCCGGCGAGATGAACCGGTGGGCCCAGGGCTTCTTCGGGCGGCCGATCATCGACGACTGGCGCCGCCAGCTCGACTTCACCACCCCGATCTTCCGCGCCCGCGGCCTCCACCTCGACGACCGGCACATCCGGCACGCGGCCGGCGCCGGCTTCTCGGCCTCGATCGTCGACCTGGCGACCTACGTCGCCAACAACCACCGCACGCTCGCCGGCGCCGGGCGGTCCATCGTGCTCTACCTCCCGAAGATCCAGACGGCCGAGGAGGCCGCGCTCTGGAACGACATGCTCGACGCGCTCGAGGCGCACCTGGGCCTGGCCGGCGGCACGATCAAGGTCTACGTCCTCGTCGAGCAGATCGAGGCGTGCTTCCAGCTGATGGAGATCCGCGCCGCGCTCGGCCGCCACTTCGTCGGGTACAACACCGGCCGCTGGGATTACATCAACAGCGTCGCCGACGCGATGGCCTGGGACCCCGGCTTCCAGAACCCGAACATCGACGCGATCACGATGCGCTACGGCTACATGCGGCACTACGAGGACCGTGTCCGCCGCGCCGTCAACACGCCCGATCGCGACGGCCGGTGCGCGCTCTGGCAGGGCGGCATGGAGCCGAACATCCCCGTGGGGTCGGCCGAGGGCGTCGCGCAGGGCATGGCGCGCGCGACGGCGGGCGCCGAGCGCGAGCAGGCCGAGGGCGCGAGCGGCAAGTGGGTCGCCCACTGGAAGATGGTCCACATCGTCCGCCCCGTCTGGGAGCGGGTGGGGCAGGCCAACCAGCTCGGGCGGCCGTTCCCGCGGCTCGACTACACGGAGGCCGCCGAGGCGGGCCTGCGGCTGCTGGAGCCCGCGCCGCGCACCATCCGCGGCGCGCGCGACCTGCTGAGCGTCGCGCTCCAGTACGGCAACGCCTTCGGCCAGGGCTTCCAGGCCGCCGCCCTCAAGCCCGCCGACTTCTTCGGCGACGACGACGTGCTCTACCTGATGGAGGACATGGCGACGGGGGAGATCCGCGTCAGCATCCTGTGGGAGTGGGTCCACAAGGGCGCGCCCCTCACCGAGGGCGACGCCGCGCTGGGCGTCGCCAAGGGCGCCCCCTTCACGCGCGCCCTCTTCGACCGGCTGCTCGAGGAGGAGTATGCGAAGCTGCTGGCCGCGGGCAACAAGGACGTCCACGACAACTCGAAGCAGACGACCCTGCCCATCGCCCGCGAGATCGTCCGCACGGTCGTGACGAGCCCCGTGAAGACGCCGTGGTACATCGACCTGCTCAACTTCACGCTCGACAACGACGACCTGGCGGAGGCCCGGCGGCGCATCGCGCAGTACATGGACGCCTTCGCCGCCGACGGCACCCGGCTCACGCACAACCCCGGCTTCGACGTGCCGATTGGCGGCGCGGTGTAGGGGGCGACAAACAACGCCACGAAGCGCACGAAGGTCACGAAGGACGGCGCGAAGTCAGGACCTCATTCTTGAGGTTGCTTGCTTCGTGCCGTCTTCTTCGTGTCCTTGGCCTTCTTCGTGGGGTTACGTGTCTCCGCGCGGGGGGCTGACTGAGGAAGGACGAAAGGCGCCACGAAGCGCACGAAGAACTCGAAGGACGGCACGACGGAAAGAATCCTTCCTAAAGGAGCCTTTTCCTTCGTGCCGTTACCTTCGTGTCCTTGGTCTTCTTCGTGGGGTTACTTGCCGCCCGTCCCCGAGAACTCCAGCATCTGCTTCGTGAGGTCCTGCGGGTACGAGATGGTCACGTCGGTGATCGTCCCGTCGGCGCCGGTGACGGCCTCGAGCTTCGGCATCACGAACCCCGTGTACGAGGGCAGCTGCAGCTTGTCGACGCGGGCCACGACCTCGTCGCGCAGCGCCGGGTCGAAGTGCACGCCGTAGGTCTCGAACAGCGCCTTCGCGGCGGCGTAGTCGCCCTCGGCCTTGATGCGCTGCACCTCGGCCAGGAGCCGCCCGACGCCCTCGCGGAACGCCGCGGCGTCCACCATCACGTAGAACGTCTTGCCGTCACGCTGCCGCACCTCGATGGCCTTGGTGTTCGCCATGAGCCACCGCACGATCATCTGGCGGTTGCGCATGTGGTCTTCCTCGATCTGCGTGCCCTGGCGGACGCGGCGCAGCTGCACGAGGGCGTTCTTCGTGTACGACTCGTACTCGGCCCGGACGATGTCCGGCTGGTCGGCGGCGTTCACCAGCCCGAGCTCGGCGAGCTTGGGGTCGGGCAGGAAGTAGAGGGCGACCAGGTCCGCGCGGCCCTCCTCGAGCGCCGAGAACTGCTCCTTGAGGAAGGCCGCCGGGTTGGCCGCGACCCGCTCGGTGAGCTTGCCCGACGCGTGGCCGATGACCTCGTGCATGTTCGTCGTCAGCTCGCCGGCGAGCGTGCCCCACCTGCCCGTGCGCGTCACCTCGTCGGGCGACCACGCGAACTCCTCGCGGAACGCGGGCAGGGTCGACCTGTCGTACGCCTCGTTGACGTTCGCCAGCGACACCGACTTGCTGCCGTACTGCTCGCGCACCTGCTGGTCGTTCGGCAGGTTGATGCCGATCGGCGTGATCGGCCCCGAATCGCCCGTCTCGACGACGACGTCGATGGCCTTGGCGGTGATGCCCGTCACGCCCGCCTTGCGGTACTCCGGCTCCCACGGCATGTGGTCCTCGAACCACTGCGCGGCGCCGGCCAGCTTCACGATCTCCTCGGTCTTGCGGTGGTTCACGTAGAAGACCAGCGCCTCCCACGACCCCTTCACGCCGCGCGGGTCCATGTAGACCTCGATGAAGCCGTTGATCGTGTCCACCGGCGACTCGGTGTCCTTGACCCACGCGATGTCGTAGGCCTTGCGGTCCGCCTCCTCGCCCGTCCGGTAGAACTTGACCAGCGCCCGGAGCGCCTCCTGCATCGGCGGCGTCGCGTCGGGGATGGCCGCCTCGAGGTGCCCGATGATGCGGCCGATCTGCTCCGCGTACTTGCCGTCGGCGCGGTAGACCTCCTCGACCAGCTTGCCGTTGGTCTTCACGAGCCGGGAGTTGAGCCCATAGTGCTCGGTGAACCCCTCGAGGTCCGCCATCGAGACGTCCTTGTAGAGGTTGTTCGAGCTGGCCTGCAGGATGTCCTTGCCGCCCTCGGGCGTCTTCGCCGTGACCTTGGGATCGACGTCCGGGTCGAAGAACCACGGCTGCATCCGCGCGAGCATCTGGTCGAGCGACTCGCCCCCGGCGAGGGGGAAGCGCGCGCCGTTGGCGGCGGCCTTCGCGGCCGCGGCGCCGAAGGCGGCCGGCGTGGCCTGCAGGACGAACTTGCGGGCGGTGAGGTTGTTGTACGGGCCCGTGTTGAGCCAGAAGAGCTTGGTGTAGCGCTGGATCTCGCCGAGGGTGGCCGGGTCGATGCCGTCGGCGTGGGTGAGGATCTGCTCCAGGACCGTCCGCATCTCGAGGCCGTGGGCGTAGCGCTGGTCGTAGTAGATGTCGCGGCCGGCGAGCGCGGCCTGGTAGAGGTGCCAGGTCAGGCGCTTCTCGGGGAGGGGCAGGTCGCTGAAGCCGTCGGCGTAGAGCTGGACGACGGCGGCGTCGTCGACGCGCTCGAGGAGGTACGGCCGGTCGGCGGCCGGGCCCTCGGCGGGCGGCGTCGGGGCGGGCGGCGCTTCTGGACCGGAGCAGGCCGCCACGAGGACGATCGGGCAGAGCAGGAGGCCAAGACGTGCGCGTGTCATGCCCCGAGTGTAGCGCATCCGTATGGGCCCCCCGGGCGCCCGGCTGCGATACACTGCCGGGCATGAATGTCCCTCACGAGCGCGCCCGGATCCCGCAATGGCGGTAGCGGGCGCGGCGGGCCGGCTCAGCCGGGTCAGGCCCGAATGGCAACAGAACGTCCGCCTGACCTGGTTCGGCGCCATCGTCGGTGTCGCCGCCGGATTCGCCGCCGTCGGGTTCCGCAGCCTCATCCTCCTCATCCAGAACCTGGCCTACTCCCAGACCTGGTCCTTCGCCGCCAGCCCGTTCATCGACCGGCCGGTCTCCTGGTGGACGATCGTCCTGCCCGCCCTCGGCGGCCTCGTCGCCGGCCTCCTCACCCACTACGTCGCCAGCGAAGCCCGGGGCCACGGCGTCCCGGTCGTGATGGAGGCGATTGCGCTGCACGACGGACGCATCCGGCCGCGGCTGATGGCGATCCAGGCGCTGGCGTCCGGCATCACGATCGGCACCGGCGGGTCGGCGGGCCGGGAGGGCCCCATCGTCCAGATTGGCGCCGCGGGCGGCTCCACGCTCGGGGTCCTCGGCCGGCTGCCGCCCTACATGACCAAGATCCTGGTCGGCTGCGGCGCGGCCGGGGGGATTGCCGCGACGTTCAACACGCCCATCGGCGGCGTGCTCTTCGCGATCGAGGTGGTGCTGCTCGAGCTCAAGACCCGGTCGTTCATCCCGCTCGTCGTCGCCTCGGTCTTCGCCACGGTGGTCTCGCGGCTGTTCCTCGGACGCAACCCCGCCTTCATCGTCCCGCCGTATGCGTTCGAGCAGCCGGTCGAGCTGGTCTACTACCTCGTGCTCGGCGTGGTCGCCGGGCTGACGGCGGTGGGCTTCGTGGCCCTGCTCTACAAGATGGAGGACGTCTTCGAGCACAGCCCGATCCCCGGCTGGCTGCAGCCGGCGATCGGGGGGCTCCTGGTCGGCGTGATCGGCGCCTGGGTGCCGGCGGCGCTCGGCGTCGGCTACGAGACGGTGAGCGCCGTGCTGCTGGGGCAGTTCGGCGTGATGATGCTGATCACGTTCTGCGTGGTGAAGATCATCGCGGTGTCGCTCACCCTCGGGTCGGGGGGCAGCGGCGGCGTGTTCGCGCCGTCGCTCTTCATCGGCGCGGCGCTCGGCGGGGCCTTCGGGACGCTGGCGCACGGGCTGACGCCCGACGTCACGGCCACCTCGGGGGCGTATGCGCTCGTGGGGATGGCGGCGGTGTTCGCGGGCACGAGCCGGGCGTCGCTGACCGCGATCGTGATCCTCTTCGAGCTGACGCAGGACTACCGCATCATCCTGCCGGTCATGTTCGCCTGTGTCGTCAGCAACCTCGTGGCCTGGACCATCGAGCCCGACAGCGTCTACACGCGCAAGCTGCGGCAGCGCGGCGTGCACGTCGTTCACGACCTGGGGCCGGACGTGCTGGCGCGGGTCCGCGTGGCCGACGTGATGACGAAGGACCACGAGACCATCCGTGCGAGCGAGACGATCCGGCAGGCCTACGACCGCGTCCTCGAGACCGGGCGCAAGGCGCTGCCCGTGCTCAGCGAGGCCGGCGAGCTCGTGGGCATCGTGACGCACCTCGACGTGAGCCGCGCCTTCCAGCAGCACGCCGAGGACCGGCCCGTGTCCGAGTGCATGACGACCCGGCTCGTCACCGCGTATCCGGACCAGCTGCTGCTGTCGATCATCGGCCACTTCGGCGAGCTCGGCCAGCTGCCCGTCGTCGACCGGGCCACGCCGAGGCAGCTGCTGGGCGTGCTGACCCGAGCCGACCTGCTGAAGGCGCGCCGCGCCGAGCGGCAGCAGGAGCTGCCGCCGGAGCCGGCCTGAGGGGGCGCCGGCCCGCACGGTCCACTCCCGGTGACGTGTCCTCCCTCCGCAGGGGACGCCCGACGGCGCGGCCACGCCCGCGTCGCCGAGATCGCCCGGCAGGGCGGCGCTCGCTGCTGGCAAGCGAGTTGCTACCGACAGTTGGTGGATGCCGGTCGGGAACGAGGCATCCACTCATACGCTGAAGGAGGTAGTCATCATGCGGATCACCACATCCGTCCTCGGTGCCCTTGCGCTCGTCGGCGCGCTCGTGGCCGTGCCGGCCTCGGCCCAGACCACCCCGCAGGAGCTCACCCATCTCACCTTCGACCATCCCGTTCGCGTCCCCGGCGTCACGCTGCCGGCCGGCAGCTATGTGTTCCGCCTGGCCGACGCGGTCGGCACGCCCGACGTGATCCAGATCCTCGACGCCAACCAGACGCGGCTGCTCGCGACGGTCTTCGCCGTGCCGTCCGAGCGCCTGCAGCCGGCCGGCGAGCCGAGCGTGACGCTCGCGAGCACCGGACAGGGCGCGCCCGCCATCAAGGCGTGGTACTTCCCGGGCGACGTGATCGGTCACGAGTTCGTGTATCCCGAGCGCCAGGCGCGCGAGATGGCGCGGAGCACCGACACGGTCGTGAAGCTCAACGCGCCGGACAAGGTGGAGCACATCGTGGCGGCGCCGCGGATGGCCAACGGCGATCGCTAGGCCACGCCACAGATGACACAGATGTCACAGATGCACAGATGACATCGATGCACAGATGACACGGATGCGCAGATGACGGATCTGCGCCGCCTCGACAGGGGGCCGCTCGCGCGGCCCCTGTCCTTGTACGGGGGGTCCGTGTGGTGAACTGACTTGCACAATCCTGGAGCCTGACCACGTACTGCGGCTCGTCCGTAGGCCGCTGGCGGCGCCTGGCGCCCCGCCAAACGGCTGGCAGGGATGTTGCTCCTATGGAGGGTGCGGGTCACATCACGGACACCACGGCCCGCGGGAAAGGAGGCTCGCACGAATGCGTTTCGTCAATCGAACTCTTGGTTTCGCTGCGGCCGCGATTATCGCCTGCGCAGCGCCGGCTGGCGCCCAGGCCCCGAGGAACGACAAGACCATCCTGACCTTCGACGCGCCGGTGCAGGTCCCGGGCGCCACGCTGCCCGCCGGCACCTACGTCTTCCGGCAGGCCGACGCCACGAGCGGCCGCGAGGTCGTCCAGGTCCTCGACAAGGACACCAGGAAGATCTACACCACGACCTACGCGATCCCGGCGACCCGGCTGGACACCGACGGCAACATCGTCGTGAAGTTCGCGAGCACGCCGCCGGGCATGGCGCCGGCGATCAAGTCGTGGTTCGCGGCCGGCACCCAAATCGGCCACCACTTCCTGTACCCGGCCGACCAGGCGCGTGACATCGCGAAGACGACGAAGACCCTGGTGCTGTCGGCCGACTCGGACGAGTCGGACATGGCGTCGCTGCGGCTGGCGCCGCTCGTGATCTACGACGTGTCGGGCGCGAAGTTCGCCTACGACACCCGGCGGCTGGACTACGACACGCTGCGCGCGCCGGCCGTGCGCGCCAGCGCCGACGACCGGGCCGAGGGCTCGGGGACGGTCCACCGCGCGGACATGACGCCGGAGGAACGGGCGGCCTCGCACCTGTCGGACATCGTCGCGCTGGCCGACACCGCCCTGGCGGCCCCGATGACCGAGTCGTCCGACTTCGCCGAGGCGAGTGACGGCACGGTGGCGATGACGCGGGCGGAGCTCAAGGAGATCCGCACCCACGCCGAGACCGCGAAGGCCCTGATCGACAGCAAGTAGGCCTCGCGGTACACCACCCGTACGTAACACGGCGCCGGCACGGGCCCTTGGGGTCCGTGCCGGCGCTCCTCGTTTCTGGCCTCGCGAGCGGCCGGGCCGCTCAGTTGGACGCGAAGCAGTAGAACAGCCCGTCGCCGCCGGTGGCGCGCAGGTCCGCCTGGCTGCAGCTCCGCGACTCGTGGGCGAAGTTCCACGAGGTCGGGTTCGTCCCGCCGCCCTGCCGGTCGTGGTGGCCGACGGTCGTCTTGCCCTCGCCGGCGCTGGTCCAGTTGCCGCAGGTCAGGTCGGGCCCGGCGAGCGTGCCGTCCATCTTCGATCCCGTCATGATGTCGTGCTTGTTCGGGTCGTCGCCGCGGCCGTTGTTGACCTCGCCCTTCTCGGTGAGCGAGTTCTCCTTGGAGAGCTTGTTGTTGTCGCTGTGCAGGTCGGCCACGCTGCTCGCGACCATCACGCCCTTCGCGTTGTACCATGGCCCGTTGCCGATGCGGTCCTTCGCGTTGACCGCGGGCTGCCCGTTGGCGGCCGCCGCGCTCAGGTAGGCGTGCCAGGTCTTGCCCGTCACGCCGGCCTTCTCCGCGAGCATCGTGCAGTGCTGATCCGCGCCGGCCAGGCCGCCGAGGTTACCGCCGTTGCCCGGGCCCACGCTGGTGATGAAGAAGCTCATCGTGTTGCCCTGCGCGCGCACGGGCGCCTGGTGCGAGCCCATCATCGTCAGCGCCATCGCCATCGAAACCGCCAGCATTCGCTTCATCAGGTCCTCCGTCGTCGTGTTCGTGTGCCGTGGAGCGGGGAAGCTCCTCTGCCCCAGGGACACGCGCCGCGAGCGGCGCGGGCCCGAAACGGGTCGCGGCCGGCGCGATCGGCGCCGGCCGTCACATTCTACTTGAGGGGGCTGGTGCGCGTTTACCTCGCGGCCAGGGTGCGACCGCGGTGGCTTGACCGCACGAGACGACAAAGGCATCCGCGGACGGACGCGGACGGACGCGGATAGCAGTGCCGGGAGCGCGAACGTCCGTGGTCGCACCTCTGTTGTGCGTGTTCGAGCATTCAGCTCGCCCGCAGGCCCGTGCACGAGATGGCGGCTGCCCCAACGGGGCAGCGTGCCTGGTGAGTGGCCCCGGGGAGAAGCCAATGCCGAGACCGGCATGCATGGCTTCTCCCCGGGGCCACTCACCCGGCACGTCGCGCCGCGTTCGCGGCGCGAGCCGCCATCCCACACCGTGTGAGCATCGGCACTCCCATCCGCGTTCCTCCGCGTCCTTCCGCGGATCGACTCGTGGACTTCCGTCGTCAGCGGGTCGGGACCCGGCGCACGGTGAGCGTCTCGTCCTGCGCGAGCGAGCCGTCCGGCAGGTGCGGGCCGTCGAGCGTCACGGCGCGAGGCGCGCCGACGCGCACGCCTTCCACGGCCAGCAGCCCGAGGCCGACCGCCAGGACGATGGCCGGGGCCCGCCGTGACCAGGCCGCTGGCGTGAACCGGGCGCCGAGGGCGGCAAGCGCCGCGCCCTGGCAGATCCACACGATGGGCAGGTACGGGATCACGAGCCGGACGTAGCCGTAGAAGAGGAGGGTGGACGCCGCCAGTGTCGCGAGGGGCACCGCCAGCAGCCAGGCGCGCGGCCCGCGGGCCAGCAGGTACAGGCCCCCGGCGAAGAGCAGCAGGTGGACCGGGAGCAGGAGCCGGCCGGCCGGGTCGAGCATGTCCACGCGCCGCCGCACGCCATCCACCCCCGCGCCGACGTCGTCGGCCATGTACCCCTGCGCGAAGGCGCCGAGGGCCATGTCCGCCTTGCGCCACCAGAGCGCCGCGGCGTCCAGCGGGTGGCCCAGCAGCCAGCCGAGCCCGATGCCGTAGCCGTCGACGTAGAGGCGATAGGCGGCCGGGCAGGCCAGCTCGAGGCCGCCCGAGTCGAGGACGTCGGTCGCCTGCTCGGAGCACGCGTCGAGCAGCGGGTGGTCCCGGTTCGGCCCGCCGTCCGCCCGCTCGTGGTTGGCCATCGCGAAGTTGAACGCGCCGTATGAGGTCACCAGCGCCAGGCGGGGCAGCGGGCCGGGGAAGTCGTCGGTGTGCGCGGCGTTGAACGCCGACAGGCTCCGCCAGTTCGCGACCGTCGGCGGCAGCAGCACCAGGCCGAACGCCACCGCGCACGCCACGGCCGGATGCCAGCGCCGCGCCCGCCCGGTCCAGGCGCCGGCTGCCACCAGCAGCAGCCCGCCCAGCAGGAACTCCGCCCGCACCACCGCCGCGAGTCCCGCCAGCGCGCCGGCGGCCGTGGCCCACCCCGTCACGCGCGCGGCAGCGTCGTCCCCGCCGTCCCCCGCGCCCGTGAGCCACCGCTCGGCTGCGACGAGCGACGCGACGACGAGGAGGCCGTACAGGGCCTCCGAGTTGGGGGTCGAGCCGGCGACGATGTGGCCGAAGTGGAAGGGGCCGAGGAGCGCCGTGGCGAGCATCGCCCCGCGGCCGGCGATGCGCCAGGCGAGCAGCACCGCCAGGCCGACCGTGAGGCCGCTCAGGCAAGCGGCGACGAGCTTGAGCGTGGCGGCCGTCGTCACGAGGCCCACCAGCCACGACAGGGTCCAGGGCCAGCCGGGCGGATGGAAAGGAATGCCGTTGTCGTAGGGCTCGCCGACGGCGATCGCGCGGGCGAAGGCGACGAACGCGGGGACGTCGCCGTGGTAGAAGGCGCTGGCCACGCTGGTGGTCTCGGCCCAGGCGCGCGGGAACCACCAGCGCTCGAGGACCGCCGCCAGCGTGGCGGCAAGCGCCGCCGCCGGCACGAGGCGGCCGGCGGCGGGTCCGGCGGACGGAGTGGCCGCCGGCCGCGGCCTCGGGGGCGCGGGCCGGCGGCGGGCGGCTGGCATCGTGCGGGGGGCTCTCCGGGCCGGGCCGTTACTGCTGGCTGCTGGCCTTGGCGGCGGTCATCGCCTTGCGCATCGCGTCGACGGTCTGCTTCGCCCGGAGGTCGGCGATCTTGCGGCCCATCTCGAGGGTCTTCTCGACGGGGAGGAGGCTCGCGCCGTTGATCGTCGTGCGGCCGGCCTTCTTGCGCTGCTCGAGGCGGACGGTCTGCGGGTCCGCGAGCATCATGAGCGCGTCGATGCCGTACTCCTCGTGGATGCCGTCCGAGCCCTGGCTCGCCTGCGGGTCCATCGTCTCGGTGATGCCGCTCGACTGGACGAACTTCCGGACCGTCGGGTAGTCGTAGTATTCGGGGATGAAGTAGAAGCGCGCGGGCGTGCCGTGGAAGCGCGCGTTCAGCGCCTCGGCCACGTCCTTCATGCCCGTCTGGTTGCCGCCGCTGTCGCCCATCAGGAAGATGTCGGTGAAGCCCATCGACTTGAGGCTGAGCGCCATGTCGGTGAGGACCGCCTTGTAGGTGTCCTGCGAGAGGAAGACGCTGCCCGGCGGCACGAACGGCCCGTCCGGCCGCCCTGGCTCGAGCGTGACGATCGGCGCGACGAGCGCGTTGCCGAACGACCGCGCGATCGCCTCGCCGGTCACCTGCAGCACGTAGTTGTGCTTGCCGGTCGCGAGGTGCGGGCCGTTGGACTCGACGCCGCCCGTCAGGATGAGCGCGGAGGTCTTGCCCGCCTTGATGGCGTCGCGGATCTCCATCCACGTGAGCTGCTCCATCCAGACGCTGTCGAGCGCCTCGATGGGCCGCGGCTCCTTCATCTCGGCCTCGCGCCGCGCCTGGAATGCCGCCATCTGTTCCGGCGTCATCTGGCGCTGCTGCGCCGCCGCCGCCATCGGGGCCGCGAGCGCGCAGGCGAGCGCCGCGCCGAGCGTGAGCGTGATCGTGCGTGTCATCCGTCCTCCTCAGTCAGGGCCCTTCCCGGCCCGTGTGTCCGTCGATGCTACTGCGCCACCAGCCGCTTGAACTCCGTGAAGTCCCGGATCCGTTCGAAGACCGGGTCGACGGCGGCCTGGCGCTTCATGTTGGGGTGCAGCCGGAGCGCCTCGCCGAGCGGCTCGAGCGCGTGCAGGTACTCGCCGGCCTGCGCGTAGCGCTGGGCGAGCGCGTAGAGCAGCGAGTCACTGTACGGCGCGATCTCCAGTGCCTCCTGCTGCTTCGCGATCGCGTCGTCGAAGAGCCCGGCCGCGGCCAGCTTCTCCGACGCCTCGGTCAGCTGCTGGGGCACCCGCTGCGTGATGTTCAGCAGCCGCCGGAGCTCCACGAACGGGTTCCGCGCGTCGTCCACGCGGATGTCCACCACGCGCTCGACGGTGCCGTTGGAGCCGGGCGCGACCGGACGCACGACGAGGATGCCCGCCGACTGCATGCCGCGGGTGTCGCCGCCCTTCGACTGGCCGGCGTCGAGCGCGGCCATCAGCCGGTCGGCCATGGTGCCCGTCGTGGACTCGTACGCCGCCGCCATGGCGGTGACGACCTCGCGGCTCGCCAGCGTATTGCCCTGGACCGAGAAGTTGGTGCCGGTGACGTGGCCGGCGTAGCCCCCGAGGTGGACCGGGTCGCCCTGGTCCGAGTTGCGGTCGATGACCCGCTTGCCCGTGTAGACCGCCGAGCGCCCCTGGGCGTCGATGACGGCCACCTGCCGCGAGTCGCGGCCCGGGTCGTCGTCGGTGAGCTTCTTGACGATCTCCGCGGGCGTCATGCCCTGCTTGAGCATCGCCATGGCCTTCGGCCCGTAGAGCCGGTTGGCCGCCGCCTGCGTCGCCACCGCGCCGACGCCGGCCTCGGCCCAGGGCACGGCGGCGCCGGCGCCGAAGGCGCGCGACTGCACGCCGACGCCGAACTCCTGGCTCGCCGGGTCGAACGCGATGATCGAGAAGGTCGAGAACCACGGGTCGGTCGTCTGCCACTCGGCCGCTGGGGCCGGGGCGGACGAGGCGTCCGGCGCCTGCGCGGCGGCCAGGACGGGCAGGGCCATGACGGTCACGAGGCACAGGCACAGTCGGCGCATGGCGCCATCCTATCCGGAATCGGGCGGAAGTCCAGAGGGGAGAACGGGGGCGGGGCGCCCGCGCGCTCGCGGCATCGATATCCTTAGGTACTCGGTCGTTGGCGTCAGTCGAAGCAGGTGGTGACATGAGGCAGCAATTGCAGGGGAGCCCCGCGTCGGGGCGGGCTGGCGCCCTGGCAGTGGTGATCTGCATCGCGCTCGCCTGTCACTCCCCGACGGGCCCCAGCGTCCAGGCACCCAGCCCCGAGCCGTCGCCCGGTCCCACGGTCGAGGCGCCGGCGCTGACCTGTCCCGCGCCGATCTCCGCGGCGACGACGGAGGGGGCCGTGGCCGTGGCGTACCAGGTGCCGGCCCCCACGGGGGGCGCGGCGCCGGTCGAGGTGGCGTGCTCGCCCCCGTCGGGCGCCTCCTTCGCCGTGGGAACCACCGTCGTCCGCTGCACGGCGACAGACGCCGCGGAGCGGACGGGCACATGCGACTTTCCGGTGACCGTCACGCGGACGCCGGTCCTCTCCCGCACCCGCTTCCTGGCCTTCGGCGACAGCGTCACCGCGGGCGTCGTCGCGACCGTCAACCCGTCCGGCGACCCGTTCTTCCTCCTGCAGGACGTGCCCGGCGACTCGTACCCGGCGGTGCTCGCGCGGCTGCTGGCCGAGCGGTACCCGGCGCAGGCCATCACGGTGAGCAACGAGGGGAAGGGCGGGGAGAAGGCCGTGGACGGCGTCGGGCGGGCGCAGGGCCTCATCGCCGCCCAGCGCCCGGAGGTCGTGCTGCTCCTCGACGGCTACAACGACCTGTCCACGGCCGGCGAGGCCGGCATCGCGCCCGCCATCGCGGCCATCACGGACATCGCGAAGGACGCCAGGTTCCGCGGGGCCCGCGTGTTCCTCGCGACGCTCACGCCGCCGGCGCCGGGGGGGAACCGGGGGATCGGCAACCAGACGGTCGTGCGCTTCAACGAGGCGCTCCGCGAGGTCGCCCGGGGAGAAGGCGCGGTGCTGGTCGACCTGTACGCCGCCATGTCCGACGCGCCCGCGGTGTACAACAGCGACGACAACCGGCACCCGAGCCTGGAGGGCTACCGGAAGATGGCCGAGACCTTCCTGGCCGCGATCCGCGAGGCGCTCGAGACGCCGTAGGCGGCGGTCCCGGGCTTCGTCACATTTCCGGAGCCCCGTGGCCCGGCCCGTCTATCGTGAAGTGATGCCGCGCCTCGCGCCCTGCGTGCTCGCCTGCGCCCTGGCCGCCCCCGCCGTCGCGGGAGCGGCCTACACCCGCCCCGCGCCGACCGTCACGACGGTCGCCGACGGCGTCTATCTCTTCCAGAGCGCCCCGTACGGCCCGGTCGGGCTCGACGGCAACGCCGTGGCGATCGTCACGGACGAGGGCGTCGTGATGTTCGACAGCAACGGCACGCCCGCGGCGGCCGAGGCGGTCATCGCGGCGCTCCGGCGGCTCACGCCGCAGCCGGTGCGCTACGTCGTCAACTCCCACTGGCACTGGGACCACTGGTACGGCACCGAGGCGTACGCGCGGGCGTTCCCGGGCGTGCACGTCGTCGCGCACGAGAAAACGCGCGCGATGATGGCGGGACCCGCGATCGCGTTCAACCGACCCGGCCTCGAGGAGCAGCTCCCCGGCTTCATCCGGATGCTCGAGGGCCGCGTCGCGGAGGGCCGCGCCGCCTCGCCGCCGCCGGCGACGCTGGCGCGGCTCGAGGGCGACCTCGACACCGCGCGCTGGTTCCTCGACCAGAAGCGCCAGGCGCGCCTCGTCCTGCCCGACATCACCTTCACGGACCGCCTGGTGCTGCACCTGGGCGGCCGGACCATCGAGGTGCGCAACTACGGCCGCGGCGTGACGCCGGGCGACGCGGTGCTCTACCTGCCGGCCGAGCGGATCCTCGTGTCGGGCGACCTCCTGATCCAGCCGCTGACGTTCGCCCTGAGCGTCTACCCCACCGAGTGGCTCGGCGTGCTCGAGCGGCTCGACACGCTGGACGCCGCCGTGATCGTGCCGGGCCACGGCGCGCCGATGCGCGACGAGACCCACCTGCACGCCACCATGGCCGTGCTCCGCGAGCTGCGGCGCCTGGGGCTCGAGGCGAAGGCGCGCGGGCTCGACGCGGACCAGGCGCGCGAGGAGGCGGTGCCGCGGATGCGGGCCCTGATCCTGCCGCTGACCGGCGGGGACCCGGCGATCGAGCAGGCCTTCGGCGTGCAGATGGCGGACTGGTTCCTCCACCGCGTGTACGAGGAAGCGGACGGGCCGCTGACCGATCGGATTGCCCCGATCCCCCCGAAGTAGCCGCGCCACTCGCCGCGCGCGGCGGCCCGGGTACAATGACGGCATGCCCAAACTGACTGTTGAAGGATATGGAACGTTCGACGTGCCGGACGGCAAGCGCCTGGTGCTGGCGGTCGAGCAGGACGCCGGCGTGGACATCCTGCACGCCTGCGGCGGCAACGCCCGCTGCACGACGTGCCGCGTCGAGTTCATCGACGGCGAGCCCGGCCGGATGACCGTCGCCGAGAAGGAGCGCCTCGCCGCCAAGGGCCTGACCGGCGTCCGGCTCTCGTGCCAGATTGCCTGCGATCACGACATGGCCGTCCGCGCCATCAGCCGCCTCGAAGGCTCGGGACGCCCGGATCCGGGCGGTCCGCCGGCGGCGGAGATCACGCCGCCAGCCCAATGGGTCTCCGCTGAGTAATCAAGAATCAAGAATCAAGAATTTAGAAGAAGACGATCCACGCAGAAAGGGCGCGACGGGTTTCCCCGCCGCGCCCTTTTGTCGTGCCGCGGTTTCTTGATTCTTGATTCTTGATTCTAAATTCTTGATTACTCACCTTGCTCAACGAAGGAACGATCCATTCCTGAGCTCCTCGAAGGCCTGCTGCAGTTCCGCGCGGGTGTTCATCACGATCGGGCCGTGCCAGGCGACGGGTTCGCCGAGGGGCTGGCCCGAGACGAGCAGGAAGCGCAGGCCGCGGTCGCCCGCCTCGACGACGACCTCGTCGCCGCGGTCGAAGACGACGAGCGTGCGGTTGTCGACGGGGGTGGCGTCGGCCGACGCGGGCGGCGCGCCCACGGTCTCCGTCCGCACCGGCCTCGGCGCCGACGCGTTCAGGATGCGGCCGTCGCCCTCGAAGATGTAGGCAAAGGCGTGGCGCGTCGTCTCGACCGGCAGGCTGCGCCGGCGGCCGGGCGGCACGAACACGTCGAGGTACTGCGGCTCGGCGGCGATGCCGTCCACCGGGCCGGTCTTCCCCCAGAAGCTGCCGCACACGATCCGCACCCGCGTCCCATCGTCGTCGGTGACCTCGGGGATGTCGCGCCCCTGCACGTCCTGGTACCGGGGCGCGGTCATCTTGAGCGAGGCCGGCAGGTTGGCCCAGAGCTGGAAGCCGTGCATCCGGCCGGCGGTGTCGCCCTTCGGCATCTCCTGGTGGATGATGCCGCTGCCCGCCGTCATCCACTGCACGTCCCCGCCGCCCAGGGAGCCGCGGTTGCCGAGGCTGTCGGCATGGTCCACGGTCCCCGCGAGGACGTAGGTGATGGTCTCGATCCCCCGGTGCGGGTGCCAGGGGAACCCGGCGAGGTACTCGTCAGGGATGTCGTTCCTGAAGTCGTCCAGCAGGAGGAACGGGTCGAAGTCGTCGGTCTCACCGAAGCCGAAGGCCCGGCGGAGGTGGACCCCGGCCCCCTCGATGGTGGGCTGGGAGCCGTGGATGCGCTTGACGGGACGGATGGACATCTCAAACCCCTTCGGGGAATCCAGAATCAAGAATTAAGAATCAAGAAAGGGTGCCTCCCGATTCGAAACGCCCGTTCCTCGGTTCTTCAAGTTCTTGATTCTGAATTCTTGATTCTTGATTACTCATCGTCAGCCACGTTCGTTAGATGCCATTGAAGAGCGTGCCGTTTCGCAGGCAGTCGGCGAGCTGGCGGTAGACCTCGGCCAGGCGCTCGCGCGGGGGGGCGTCGCCGAGCGCGGTGGCGATGCGGCGGGCCAGGCACCCGCGCCGCGCGACCAGGCTGTAGAACTCGTTCCAGCCCTCCCCGGTGTCGGGGACCGTCGACTCGATGAGGTGCTGCCAGAGCTCCGAGACGCGGGCGGCGCCGGGGGCGGGGAACCGGAAGGCGGCGAGGTACGCGGTGTCGGTGATCACCGCCTGGTCGCCCTCGCGGATGGTCTGGTCGAGGATGGCGGCCAGGGCCGCCTCGTGCCAGCCGCGCTGCTCGTTCCGGCCCGACCAGCGCTCCTCGACGAGGCCGTGCACGGCCCCGACGGTCGCGGCGGTGACGGCGAGGTCGGCGCGGGGGCACTCCTGCACGTCGAGCACGCGAATCTCGATGGCGCCGCGGTCGAACCGCGCGATCGCGCCGCGGGCGTTCACCCACTCGTCGCGCAGCGTCCCCTCGGGGTCGAGCGGCGCCATGTCGTCGTAGATCCGCTGGAGGATCTCGCCGCGGTAGGCCTCTTCGCTGAACACGCCCTCCGGCACGACGAGGCCTGCGACCGACGGCACGCGGTCGGCGTTGTGGCGGTAGACCTCCAGGCGCGTGTCCATCAGCCCGGTCGGCCGGCCGTCGGCCACCGGCGAGCTGGCGGCCAGCGCCGGGAGGATCGGCAGCAGCAGCCGGATCGCGGCGTGGAGCCGGCCGAACTCCTGGTCGCCGGCGAACGGGAGGTTGATGTGCGTGCTCTGGAGGTTCGCCCAGCCGTGGCCCTTGCAGTCGAAGATGCGGTCGAACGCCTGGTAGACGACGTCGAGGTCGTGCGGCCACAGCCGCAGCTCGCGGTGCGGGTCCATCCACGGGTGCATGGCCGTCGGGAGCAGGCGCGCGCCCATGCGTCCGAGGACGGCCTCGACGCCGCGCACGTGCTGCTGGAAGCCGGCGGCGACGCCCTCGAGGCCCGGGGTCGGGTCGGTGGTCTTGAGCTCGATGACGTGGAGCGCCAGCTCGTTCGACCAGCTGATCGGCCCGAGCGCGACCTCCATCTCGTACTGGCCGGCGACGGTCTTGAGCACCTCGTCGGCGATCGGCCGGACGTCCAGCGTCTCGCTGTCGACGATCATGTACTCCAGCTCGAGGCCGATGGCCTCGAACAGGCGCAGGCGCGATCCGTCCCTCACGATGAGCGCTCCTTCCAGCGGCTCTGCCGGTCGAGGCGGTCGGCGAACACGCGCATGACGGCGAGGTAGAGCTCGTCCTTGAGCACGACGTCCTCGTAGCCGGCCTCGACGTTGGGGTTGTCGTTGACTTCCATGACGAGGAACCGGCCGCCGACCTCCTTGACGTCGACGCCGTAGAAGCCGTCGCCGATCAGGTTGGCGGCGCGCACGGCGACGTCCACGGCCCCCCGCGGGGCGTCGGCGAGCGGCACCGCCTCGACCTGCCCGTACCGCCGCCGGTTGCCGCCCTCGGCCTTCTGGATCTGCCAGTGGCCGCGCGCCATGTGGTACCGCGCGGCGTAGAGCGGCCGCCGGTCGAGCACGCCGACCCGCCAGTCGAACTCCGACGGCACGTAGCTCTGCGCCACCACCAGCTCGGAGGTCTCGAAGAACTCGGCGAGGCACCTCGCCAGCGCCGCCTCGTCCGCCGCCTTGACCACGCCGGCCGAGAACGCGCTGTCGGGGCGCTTGAGGACGACGGGCAGGCCGAGCGTGGGGACCACCTGCGCGGTGTTGTCCTTGTGCACCACCATCGTGGGCGGGCAGGGGATGCCGTGGCGCTGGAAGAGCTCCGCCTGGTAGACCTTGTTCGAGCACCGCACGATCGACTCGGGGTCGTCGATGACCACGAGGCCCTCGGCCTCCGCGCGGCTCGCGAAGCGGTACGTGTGATGGTTGACGGAGGTCGTCTCGCGGATGAACAGGCCGTCGAACTCGGCGATGCGGCCGAGGTCCTCCTTGCCGATCACCGTCGTGCGGAGCCCGAGCTTCTCGCCCGCCCGCGCGAAGCGCCGGATCGCCTTCTCGTCGGACGGCGAGTCGACCTCCTCGGGGTTGAAGAGAATCGCCATCTCGTAGCGCGGCGGCTTGGGGTCGCGCAGGCGCGGGCGCTCGAAGAACCGCGTCGCCTGCCGGATCACGAACTCGCGGTGGGCCTCGGGGATGTCGCTCGACGCGATGGGCCGCAGGCTCTGCAGCCGCCACTGGTCCACCTTCACGAACTCGGCCCGGAGCAGGGGCGCCGGGAAGTAGTTGAAGAGCGCCTGCGCGATGCGGTCGTAGCGGCCCGCGAGGTTGTGCCCGAAATAGATGCTCAGCGTGAACCGGTCCGCCCGGATCCGCGCGAGCGCGCGCTGCAGCGAGGCCTCGAGGTCCTCCGAGACGATCCGCACGATCGGCGACTGGCGCAGGTCCTGCAGCGTCGTCACCGACGGCATCGGCTTGTGCCCGCGCGCCGCCGCCAGCAGCGAGACGTAGTAGCCGACGCTCTGGTAGGAGTACGTCCGGCAGAGGTTGAACACCCGCACCCGCTTCAGGTCCACGAAGCGCGGGTCCGTCAGGTACTCGCGGCCGGCGACGATCTCGGCGCCGGGGATCTGGAAGGGCCAGAGCTTCGGGTTCTCGACGACGATCAGGACGGCCATTGGGAGCCTCGCGCGCGCGCCGGATCGGGCGTGATGAGGAGCAGGTTGGCGTCGTAGGTCACGATGCCCAGCAGCACCGCCGCGATCAGCCGCTCCACGCGGACGCGGTAGGTGTGCGTGCCGTAGCGCGGGTTGTCGTGCAGCGGGTCCGAGACCTGGACCTTCCGCGACACGGGGTCGTACCCGCTCACCACGACGAAGTGGCCCGTGGGCTGCCCGCCGATGTCGTCGTACTCGTCGTCGCGCTCCCGGGCGCAGCGGTACAGGTACGTGGCGCTGAGGCCGGTCAGCACCGGGACCCCGCGCGTGAGCGGGCGGCTCAGCAGGTCGGGCGTGAGGCTCTTGAACTTGAGCTTGCCGCCGAGGTCGAAGAACTCGAGGTAGGCGCGTGTGGCGTGCGCCAGCTTCGGGTCGCGCTTCGCCCGCCGCTGGGCGGCCAGCCGCGCCGGGATGTCCTGGTCCGGTCCCTTGAACCAGGTCGGGTCGAAGAGCTGCAGGTTGTAGGTGTAGATGGTCGCCCGGTAGCCGCGCCGCAGGGCGTGGCAGGCCAGCCAGACCGCCAGCGTGCCCCCGCCCGGCAGCGTCGCCACGTCGCGCACCACCTCGTCGAGCGGGATCGGATCCCCGTAGAAGTCGTAGATCGCGTGCAGGCAGGTCGGCCCGCAGGTCGTCGGGTCCGGTTGCGGGAGCACCTCGAGCCGGAGCCGGTGGTGGGCGGGAGGCGCGGGCGAGGACCGGCGGGACACGCCGTACAGGATACCCGACCGCCCGGCGCCGGCACGGCGTTGCGCGCGGGCGCCGCGCCGGGGATGATGGGGGGATGACGGATCGCGGCGGGCGGCGGCTGGTCTACTCGACGGACACGGGGCGCGTGTGCCCGGCGTGCGGCTGGCCGTCCGCCAACTGCCAGTGCAGCGCCACCCGGCAGGCCGAGGCCGTGCCGGCGCGCGTCACGGCGAAGCTCCGCATGGAGAAGAAGGGCCGGGGCGGCAAGACCGTGACCGTCGTGGACGGCCTGCCGAGGAACGCGGCGTTCCTGAAGGCGCTCGCCCAGGAGCTCCGCCGCGCGTGCGGCACCGGCGGCACGGTGGCCGACGGCGCCGTCGAACTCCAGGGCGATCGCCGGGAGCAGGTGCGGGCCCTGCTCCTCGGCAAGGGCTGGACGGTGAAGGGCTAGGCGATCACCACCGTCCGCGGGTGCTGCGAGTTGTCCTCGAGGAACGTCTTCTTGTTCTCGAGGTCGGCGAGGGTCGGCTGCACCTGGCCGGTGACGTCGGTCACACGCGAGACCAGGGTGTGCTCGCCCGCCGCCGGGCGGGCCCACGTGTAGGTGAAGAGCTTCCACGAGTAGCGGTCGCTCGTCGCGGGGTCGAGCGTCGCCGGCTGCCAGGCGCCGTCGTCCACCTGCACCTCGACCGAGCGGATGGGCGTGCCGTCGTTCAGCACGACCCCGAGCACCGTGTACTGGTCGCCGCGGCGCGTCACGCGCGCGATGAACGACTTGAGCCGCATCCGCGTGATCGCGGCCTCGACCCACTTCATCTCGCCGTCGATCATCTCGCCGCGCAGCGACCGGTACCAGCGCGCCTGGAACTTGCCGAGGTAAGCGTCCTCCTGCAGGCGGATCTCCGAGAGCCACTTCACGTTCGCCACGCCGTACCAGCCCGGCACGACGAGCCGGAGGGGGGCGCCCTGGTGCGTGGTCAGCGGCGCGCCGTCGAGCGCCCAGACGACCATCGGGCCGTCGGCGAGCGCCTTCTCGCGCGGCAGGCTCCGGCCGAACTGCTGCTCGACCTTGTAGGTCTGCGTCCGGAACACGACGTCTTCCTCGCCGCGGTCGGCGCCGAAGAAGACGAACTCGCGCGCGTCGGGCGAGACGCCGGCCTTGTCGAGCACCGCCCGGAGCGGCACGCCCGTCCACCGGCCGTTGCCCGACAGCCCCTGCAGCGGGCGGCGGTTGCCGGAGCACTCGAACCCCGCGACGAGGTCGGTGCTGCCGAGCGCCCGCAGGTCGGCCAGCGACAGCGACACGGGCCGGTCGACGAGGCCCGAGACCTTCAGGCGGAAGGACGCCGGGTCCACGGACGGGTGGCCGTAGTGCTGGGTCGTGAAGAACTGGTCGGGCGGCGTGAGCGGCCCGGCGATCGTCCGCACGTCCAGCGTCCGCCGGTCGGCGGACGGCGTCGGGTTGAAGTTCGCGGGGAAGTCGGCGAACGGCACCTCGACCTCGCCCTGGGCGAGCGCCGGCAGGACCCACTCGGGCAGCCCCAGGACCCCGAGCCCCGCGGCCGCCAGGCCGCCCCGCAGGATGTCGCGCCGCGTCGTGTCGATCTGCATGACTGCCCCCTCCGGGCGGACGATATCACGGGAACCGGAGACGTTCCGGGTTCCTCTGGTTCCTCACGTTCCTCACGTTCTTCGGAGCCCGCCGAACCCGCCGAACCCGACGAACCCGACGAACCCGACGAACCCGACGAACCTGACGAACCCGACGAACCTGACGAACCTGACGAACCTGACGAACCTGACGAACCTGTCGAACCCGACGAACCTGTCGAACCTGTCGAACCCGAGGAACCCGCCGAACCCGCCGAACCTGACGAACCTGACGAACCTGTCGAACCTGACGAACCTGTCGAACCTGACGAACCTGTCGAACCTGACGAACCCGACGAACCCGACGAACCCGACGAACCTCAGGAACCAAGGAACCCGAGGAACCCGAGGAACCTCTTCCTCAGGGCAGCGGCGCCACCCGCTTCTTCGTGGCCTGCTCGAAGGCATAGCCGAAGGCGAGCAGGCGCGGCTCGCTGCACGCGCCGGCCGTGAAGGTGACGCCGTACGGCGCCGGCTTCGCGTCGAAGCCCTCCGGGAAGGGCGGCGTCGGCTCGTTCGGCACCAGCGCGAACGGCACGGCGACCGACGGGTAGCCCGGCCGCGCCGCGATCCCCGCGCTGCCCGCGCCGGGGAAGAGCAGGGCGTCGAGCTGGTTGGCCGCGATGGCGGCGTCGATGCCGTTCGCGCCGCCGAGCGCGACGTCCTTGGCGCGGTCCGCCTCGTAGCGCGCCTTGTCGCGCTCGAGGTCGACGTCATCCGAGATGTCGAGGCGCGCCTGGCCGTACTTGATCGCGTTGGCCTTCTGGTGCGCGAGGTTCCATTCGCGCAGCTCGGTGAGCGTCTTCACCGGCGCCGAGTCGCCGAGCGTCTTCAGCCAGGCGTTGAAGTCGCGCTTGACGCCGTACTTCACGACGATGGTGCAGTCCTCGTCGTGGCCGTGGGTCTGGCTGGCGTTGCCGCAGAAGTTCCAGCCGGTGATGTTCTTCGCGGGGTCCGGGTCGACGACGCTGGGGATGTCGACGTCGACCACCTCGGCCCCCTGCGCCTTCAGGACCGCGATCGCCTCCTCCATCGCCTTGGCCTGCGCCGGGTTGAGGCCGCCGCGCGGCTCCTTCGCGAAGGGCAGCGTCACCGGGTCGTAGTAGTACGCGCGCGGGATGCCGATCCGCGCGCCCTTGAGGGCGTCGGCCTTGAGGAACGGCGTGTAGTCCCGGTTCGGCGGCGGCTCGCAGCGCGTCGTCGCCGGGTCGTTCGGGTCGGGCGACGCCCCCTCGAGCGCGCCGAGGAGGATCGCGGCGTCGGTCACCGTCCGCGCCATGGGGCCCGCGGTGTCCTGGTCCGCGGTGAGCGGGATGACGCCCCAGCGGCTGACGCGGCCGACGGTCGGCTTGACCGCCGCCAGCATCGCCGCGTTGGACGGGCCGAGAATCGAGCCCGACGTCTCGGTGCCCACGTTGGCCGCCCACAGGCTGGCCGCCGTGCCCGTCCCCGAGCTCGACCCGGCCGGGCTGAGCGCCGGGCGGCCGTCGAAGGTGTCGGGCCGCGGGTCCTTGCGGGGGTCGTAGGCGTTGAAGCCCTGGCCGGCGACGCCGTTGTAGTTGCCGGGGCCCGCGACGTAGCCGGCCAGCTCCGACAGCGTGGTCTTCGCGATGATGATCGCGCCGGCGGCCTCGAGGTTGTTGGTGAGCGTCGCGGCGTACGGCGGCACGTAGTGCTCGAAGGCGAGGGCCCCGCCCGAGGTCGGCATCGACGTCGTGTGGATGTTGTCCTTGAGCGCGATCGGGATGCCGTGGAGCGGCCCGCGCACCTGGCCCGCCGCCCGCTCACGGTCGCGCGCGTCGGCCTCCTCGAGCGCGTGCGGGTTGACGGCGATCGTCGCGTTCAGCAGGTCCTCGTACATGCCGATGCGCGCGAGGTACTGCAGCACCAGGTCGTGGGACGTCACCCGGCCCTCCTCCATGGCTTGCCGCATCTCGGGAATCGTGGCCTCGACCACGTCGAAGGGGGCCGGCGCGGGCGCGGGCGCGGGGGCGGGCTGGCTGCAGCCGGCGAGCACCAGGGCCCCGGCGAGCAGCGGGAACAGGCGGGCGGGCATCCTCGTCATGCGCGCCATCCTAATACACACAGGCGGTACCCGGGGCCAGGGAGCCGGAGGGCACGGAGGCCGTTGCCTTCAATCTGAAATGAACTCGGCGATTTCCTCCGCCCGCGCGGCGGCGTCGGCCTCGCCGAGGTCCATCAGGCGCGAGATGTAGTCGTGCTGGAACATGACCAGGCTCAGCATGTCGTTCGAGCGGGTCTCCCGGCTGCCGAGGCCGCGCACGAGGAAGCGGAACGGGCGGGGCAGCCCGGCCTCGAACTCGTTGGCCAGCCGGCCCAGGTCGGCGGAGGGGCGCAGCACCAGCAGGTTCACGTGCCGCATGCCGGACCGGCGGCCTTCCGGCAGGCGGTCGATGAAGCCGTTGAACTGCTGCAGCCGGAGCGCGTCGGTGTCGAGCAGGTCCAGGAAGATGGCGTTCAGCAGCACGCCGGCAACCTGGGCCGGCGGCGGGTACGGCGGCGGCAGGCGCCGCGGCCCCGGCTGGTCCCACCGCGGGTAGCGCGTCGACACGGCGAGAATCTTCTGCGCCCCGAGGTGGATGGCCGGCGAGAGCGGCGCGACGAGCCGGATGCCGCCGTCCCCGAACCACTCGTCGTCCACGCTGATGGCCGGGAAGAGGAACGGCAGCGCCGAGGAGGCCATCACGTGGGCCACGTTCAGGGCGCACGGCCGGCTCAGGCGCTGCGGGCGCTCCCAGGGCTCGATCCCGGCCCCCGGGTGTGCCTGGACCCAGGTCACCGACCGGCCCGTGGTGTAGCTCGACGCCGTCAGCGCGACGGCCCGCACGACGCCGGCCTCGACATTGCGCGCGATGCCGGTGATCTCGCCGTCCGGCGCGGCCCCGAGCGTCCGCTGCAGGGTCTCGCGCAGGGGCGCGGTGTCCACGAGGCTCCGCGCCCGCGGCGCCGGCGCCCCGCCCGACAGCAGCCGCACGCCCCACCGCATCACGCGGGTCGCCAGGTCGCCCGTGTCCACGCGGAACACGTCGTCGATCCGCAGCGCGCGCCAGCTCTCGGCCAGGGAGGACACCGACTCGGCGAAGCCGCCGCGCCGGGCCGCGAGGTGCGCCGCCATGATGCCGCCGGCCGACACGCCGGTCAGGATCTCGGGCACGAGCGCGGGATGGCGCGACGCCAGGTGGCGGAGGACGCCGACCTGGTAGGCCGCCCGGGCTCCACCGCCGGTCAGGACGAGCGCGAGGGGATGGGGGGCGGACACGACTCGTCGTCAGAAGCGGCGGATGTAGCCGATCGAGGCGCGCCAGACGCTCAGCCGCTCGCCGTCGGTCACCAGCAGGTCGGTGCCCTGCCCGAGGCTCCGGATGTAGCGCAGATCGAACCGGACGCCGGTCCGGTAGGTGAGCATCCCCGTTGCTCCCGCGCCGATGCTGAAGGCGGGCATCGTGCTCCGCACCTCGAGCGCGCTCAGCACGTCGTCCGCGCGCGCGTTGAGCAGGCCCCCGCCCACCGAGAGGTAGGGCCGGAGCGACTCGCGCGTGACGCTGCGCGGCAGGGCCAGGACGACGCTGCCCGTGAGCGACATCACGCGGCTGTTGGCGACCAGGCCCCGCTCGCCGCGCTCGAAGAAGTTCGGGACGAACCCGAAGTCGGCCTCGAGCCCGAGCGGGCCGTCGCCCGCGATGGTGAGCGCGCCGCCGAAGCCGAGCTTGGTCGTCCCGGACGCGTCCTCGAGGTCGACGAGCGCCGTCTGCCCGCCGAACCACGACCCGACGAAGGGCGTGACGAGCCAGTCGGCCCGCGCCGGGGTCGCCCCGGCCGCGAGGGCCAGCAGGACGAACCACAGAACGCGGGGGGCGGCACGGCGCATGGTCAGGGGCGCGGGACCCGTGGTCCCGCCGGGTCAGGAGGCGAACAACCGGAGGAAGACCAGGACGAACGGCGACGTCGTCGCGTCGCCCGTCTCGAGGGTCGCGCTCGACGCCAGCCCGTTGCTGTTGGCGAGCAGGATGAGCGTCACGTGGCGCGCCGGCACCTTGACGATCAGGGCCGAGTAGCCGTCGGGCTCCTGGCTGAACTGCCAGACGATGCGCTGGCCTTCGTAGAGCTGCACGAACCAGCCGAGCCCGGTCGGCAGCGGCTCGCCGCCGATCACCGCCGGGCGCCACGCCACCGCCAGCGTGTCGGGGCGCAGCAGGATGCCGTCGTCGAGCGCGGCGTCGAGGCGGGCGAGGTCGCGCACGGTGGAGACGAGGCCGCTCGCCGCGTCGTACCCGGGCGCCGGGTACTCCGTCCGCGTGGCCTTGCCGCTGCGGTCGACGCGGTAAGGCAGCGCGACGCGGGCGAGGACGTCGTCGTACCGCGCGACGACCGCGGGCGGCAGCGCCAGGCGCGCGGCGTTGCCGGCGGTCGCCAGGTCCAGGCCCGGCACGGAACTGGCCATGCCCAGGCGGTCGAGGATGTCGGTGGCGACCGCCGTCCGGAGCGGCCGGCCCGAGCACGCCTCCGCGACGGCCGTCAGCGCCGCGAACCGGGTCGCGTCGTAGTGGAAGCGGCCTGGCGTCGCCGGGTCGGACGCGTGGGCCAGCACCTCGCGGACCGTCGCGGTGGCGTCCGGGAAGTCGGGGACGAGGGCCTGCACGGTCCGGTCGATGTCGAGGGTGCCGCTCTCGGCGCAGCGCCCGAGCAGCGTGGCGGTCACCGACTGGGTGAGGCCGCCGACCGGGTAGGGGGTGTCGGGGGCGGCCGGGATGCCGCGGCCCACGTCCTGGCGGCCGAACCCGCGTTCCCAGTCCACGGTGCCGTTCCGGACGAGCGCGGCCGACAGCCCCGGGATGCCAGCCTGCTGGCGCAGGGCCTCGACGTACCGCTCGAACAGCGTGTACGGCAGGGTCTGGGCGCGCCCCGGCGGGCCGGCCAGGACGAGCGCAGCGGCGGCGATGGCGGCGGCGACGGCCGTGCGGCGGGCGCGGGTCATCGGCAACTCTCCGGATGATAGCACCCGGGAGCCGGCGCGGGGAGGGGGCGGGTGTGCTACAGTTTGCGGCGGACCTTCGGGGGCCCGGCACGGGCGCCCCGCCTGCTCATGAGCGTGTTCGCGTCCCGTCCTGCCAGCGTCCCGCGGCGCCTCGCGCTGCTCCTCGCCCTCCTCGTGGCGGCGGCAGTCCCCGCATCGGCGCAGAGCCTCCACGTCAGCCCGCTCGTCCGCGACGGCCGGGTGCTGGTGTCGTGCGTGCTCGAGCAGGGCTTCGACGAGGACGTCCGCTCCGTCGTGCAGAGCGGCCTGCGGACGACCTTCTCCTACACGGTCGACCTGAAGCTGAAGGTGCCGATGTGGGTCGACCGGACGATCGCGACCGCGCTCGTCTCGACCAGCGTCGAGTTCGACAACCTCACGCGCCGGTACACGGTGTCACGCATGCTCGATGGCCGCATGCAGGACTCGCGCGTGACCGAGGACGAGGCCGTCGTCCGCCAGCTCGTCACGAGCTTCGACCGCCTGCCCCTGTTCGGCACGGACCTGCTGCAGGTCAACCGGGAGTACTACCTGGATGTCCGCGCGAACGCCGGGCCGAAGAACCGCTCGGCCCTCTGGCCCTGGGGCGGCGCGGTGTCCGGCCAGGCCAAGTTCACCTTCATCCCCTGACCGCGTCGCCGCGCTCCCGCGCGGCTCCAGGGGCAGGGGATGAAGAATCAAGAATCAAGAATCAAGAATTTAGAATCGAGCAACGAGGGTGCCGGTGTCGTGCGCCCTTTTCTTGTTTCTTGATGCTCGATTCTTGATTCCGCCCAGCTAGTTTCCCCCGCCGGCCGGCCTGATGATGACGTAGGCCGGGAGGCCGACGGCGCCGAAGCGCTGCATGATGGATCGGGCCGGCTCCTCGTCGGGCTGCTCGGCCTGGAACTTGATCTTCACGTAGCCGTCCAGGGCCGCCCGCACCTGCTCGTTCTTGAGCGTCGTCTCGTCCATCGTCAGGCAGTTCTTGCACCAGGTCGCCCACATGTCGATGAGGACGGGCTTGCCCTCGCGCTCGGCGGCCTGCAGGCCCTCGGCGAGCGACGCGTGCCACCCCTCCTTGAGCATCTCCTCCACGCTCGACGCCACGGCGCCCTCGTCCACCCAGCGGTTGGCGAAGATCCCGTAGGCGATGTAGCCGTAGTAGAGCGCGGTGCCCAGGATGAGGACGCCGAAGGCCTGCTTCACGCGGACCATCCACGGCCCGGGCTTCGGCAGCGACGCCATGCCCGCCCCGGCGAAGGGCCAGGGCAGGGCCATGCCGACGCCGAGGACGAACGGCAGGGCGAGCGCGACGCCGGACCCCTTCGCGTAGAGATCGCTCGAGAACAGCACCACCTGGATCACCACCGGGGCCACGCACGCGCCCGCGAGCAGCGCCGCCACCGCGCCCATGGTGAACGCCAGGAAGAACGTGCCGCGGCCGGCGCCCGGGTTGAAGTTGCTCGACCACGACGAGAAGTCGATCGTGATCACGTCGAACATCGCGAGGCCGAGCACGACGAAGAGCACGGCGATGCCCACGTTGAACCAGGGCGACGCGTTGATGGTGCCGAAGGTGCCCGCCGTCATGATGACGACGAGGCCGAGCACGCCGTAGACGATGGCCATGGCGGCGCCGTAGGTGCCGCCGAGCAGGAGCCCGCGGCGGCGCGACCCGGCCTGCGCCCCCGCGCCGATGATCGCCAGGTTGATCGGGATCATCGGGAGGACGCACGGCGTGAGGTTGAGCGCGAGGCCGCCGATGAGGACGATGAGCAGGATGGCGAGGGGCCCGCTGCCCTCGAAGAGGCCCGGCTCGGTGACGCCGTTCTCGGCGTTGCTGATGAACGTCAGGAAGTCGTCCGCGCCCAGGTAGCCGCCGGCGCTGCCGAGGGTGGTGAACCGGTCGAGCATCGCGAGGCCGTCGCCGGCGTCGGCCGGCGTGCTCGCCGCGGCCGGGGCCGCCTCGGCCGCCGCGCCGGGCGCTTCGCCCGTGCCCCAGGCGACGCTGTCGAGCACGCCGTCGCTGAGCGGCACGGCGGCGGCCCCGGCGGCCACGACCGGCACCGTCCACTCCGCGCGCGCGGTCTTCGGCGCGTAGCAGAGCTTGTTGTCGCACATCTGGTAGCGCAGCCGCACGGGCACCGTGAGCGGGCCCGCCGGCGCCTGGCCGGCCACCGTGAGCTGCACGCCGACGGCGAACTGCTGCTCGAAGACCTTGAGCGGCTCGCTGGCCCCCTCCTGGTCGAAGTCGAGCGCGGGCGGGAAGACCACCTCGTCCACCGTGATGCCCTCGGGCGCGTCCACGTGCACTTCGGTGGCGATGAGCCCCGGATCGCTCGGCGTGTTCGACTGGACGTGGAACCCGTCGGGCAGCTGGACCACCAGCGCCGCCCGCACCGACGTCCCGGCGGGGACCGCGGTGGCGCCGATGACCGGGGTCACGACCGGCGGGCTCGGCGGCCCCTGCGCGAGGACCGCGGCCGCCGCCGCCGCGACGAGGACCGAGACGAGGACGGGGAGTCGGGCGCTACGCATGATGGTCGGATCTTCCCACGAGACGCCGTCTGGCGTCATTAGTTGAGGGTTCGCCTGGTTCGCCGGGTTCGTCAGGTTCGTCGGGTTCGCCCGGTTCGCCCGGTTCGCCCGGTTCGCGAGGCGTATCCCGCGCCGGGGCTCTCCATTGCACTACGTCGCCCGGGGACGCGGCGGTTACGCCTGCCCCGCGATCACCCCGGCCCCGCCGGCACCCTTGGCAATTCTGGCACCCTCCGGGGGCCGGCAGGCCTCGGGGGAACCAGAAACCGCCGTGAGGATGTCATACTCCGCCCGCGAGCCCGACGAACCTGTCGAACCTGACGAACCCGACGAACCTGTCGAACCTGACGAACCCGACGAACCTGCCGAGGAGCCCCCATGTCCCGCCGTTCCGCTGTCCTGATCGCCGCCGTCTCGACCGTGGCCACCGTGGCCGCCGGCCTGCTCGTGGTTGCCGATGCGCGGCAGCCGGCCGGGCCCCGGGCGGGCCTGCCGATCGACGCGCTGGCCGCCACCGTCTGGGTGGAGGAGTTCGACGTGTCGCCGGACGGGCGGTGGGTCGCGTACAAGTCGGCGGAGGCGGGCACCTACGACATCTGGATGGCGCCGATCGACGGCGGCGAGCCCCGCCGGCTCACGTCGATGCCCGGCCGCGAGATGATGCCCGCCTTCAGCCCGGACGGCCGCTGGGTCGCCTTCGAGGCGGACTACCACGGCGTGAACGTGCGCGACGTCTACGTGGTGCCGGCCGCCGGCGGCGACCCGGTGCAGCTGACGAGCCATCCGCTCGACGACAGCGGGCTCATGTGGGCGCCCGACAGCCGCACGCTCTATTTCTCCACCGACATGTACTGGGACCGCAGCATCGCTTCGGTCGACATGCAGACCCGGGCGATCCGGCGCGTCCGGTCCGGCGGCGGCGACACGCGCCTCTCGCCCGACGGCAAGTGGGTCGTCTTCACCGGCAACCGCAAGCCGGACGACGACGACCAGAGCAACAGGGACATCTACGTCGCGCCGATGGGGGAGGGCGAGGCCCGGCTGCTGACGCCCGACACGCTCGACGCGCTCGACGGGTCGCCCGCGTGGTCGCCCGACGGGACGCGGATCGCGTTCGTCTCGGACCGCAACGGCTGGAACAACGTCGGGGTCATCGACGTGGCGACGGGCCAGGCGCGCATGCTGCTGACCGAGGCGGTCGAGCACGGCGAGCCGCGCTGGTCCCCTGACGGGCAGTGGATCTCGTTCACGAAGAACCTCGACTACCAGTACGAGATCTTCCGGATTCCCGCCGCGGGCGGCCAGGCGGTGCAGCTCACCCGCCAGGGCGGCGTCAGCGGCGGGTCGGCGGCGACGGGCCAGACCCGCGGCATGCACTGGTGGACCCGCGACGGGCGCATCGCCTATTGCCATTCCGACCCCGCGCGCACCGGCGACGTGTGGGTGATGGGCGGCGACGGGGCGGACCCGCGCCAGGTGACCAACCACCAGGCGCCGGCGCTGCGCGACCCCTCGCTCTTCGTGCAGCCCGAGTTCATGGAGTACCGGAGCTTCGACGGCCGCGAGGTGGCCGGGCTGGTCTACAAGCCGAAGGGCAGCGTGGCGGGCGACCGCCTGCCGGCGCTCTTCTTCTTCCGCGCCAACTCCAACGGCCAGCACCCGGCGCAGTGGCAGCCGTTCATCCAGTACTTCGTCAGCCGCGGCTACCTGGTCTTCGCGCCGAACTTCCGCGGCAGCACGGGGCGCGGCAAGGCCTACCGGCAGGCCGTGTTCACGCACGGCGGCGACCACGACCTCAGGGACGCGTTCATCGGGATGGACCGGCTCGCGGCCGACGGCTGGGTCGACCCCGAGCGCGTCGGCGCCTTCGGGGGGTCCACCGGCGGCTTCTACACCACCGCCGCCGCCACGAAGGACCCGGATCGCTTCAAGGCCGGCATCGTCTGGTACGGCGCGACCGACCTGGTCACGCTGTCCACCTATGCCGGGATGGAGGGGTGGAACAAGTACCTGATCGGCAGGACCCCGATGGAGAACCCGGCGAACTACTACAACCGGTCGATCATCTACCACCTCGACCGCGTGAAGGTGCCGCTGCTCTTCCTCTACGCCCAGGGCGACTCGGCCGCGCGCTTCCAGCAGATCGAGCAGTACGGCCTGCAGGCGGAGATTCACGGCAACTGGTACGACTGGGTGGTCTACGGCGGGGAGCCGCACGGCTGGTACCACTGGCGCCCCGACAGCGTGCGCCGGGCCCTGACGATCATGGGCCCGATGTTCGACCACTTCCTGCTCGGCCAGCCCGCCGACGTGAAGGCCCTCGCCGCCGACCAGCGCCGGGACATCCGGATTCGCCGGAACCCGACGATCGAGCTGTGGAACTCGCTGACGAACGGGCGGCCCTAGGGGACTCGCGGCTTCGCCGCTCGCTGGGACTCCGGCCTTCGGCCGTCGCTGGGACTCAGGCCCTGTGGGCCTTCGCTGGGACTCGGCGCTTGCGCGCCTCGCTAGGATCCCAGCGAACGCAGTGAGTCCCAGCGAACGCAGTGAGTCCCAGCGAACGCAGTGAATCCCAGCGAGCGCAGCGAGTCCCAGCGAGCGCAGCGAGTCCTACCGGACCCCGAGCCCCTGCAGCCCCCACACCGCGACGAACGCGGCCAGCATCGCCCAGGCCATCGACCGGGCCCGCCACACGACCAGGGCGGCGACGATCGCGCCGACGTACCAGCTGACGCGCGGGTTGAACTGGCCGGCGTTCAGGATCAGGCTGTTGGCGACGATGGCCGACAGCACCGCCGGCGCGATCAGGCGCAGGGTCCGCTCCACGCGCGGCGGGATCACGACGCCCTGGCCGACGAGCGCGATGGCCGAGAGCCGCAGCAGGTAGGTGCCGAGGCCGGCGACGGCGAACTGCGCCAGCGGCGTCATGCGCGCCCCCGGTCGGCGAGCGCCGCCACGAGGATGCCGGCGCCCGCGCCCGAGCAGGATGTTCGAGCCGTGGGGCAGCGCCCGGGTCGCGAGCGTCACCCCGCCCGCCACGAGCACCGCGATCACCGCAGGGCGGTCGATCACCGTGGGGACGATCAGCACGATGAACACCAGCGGGACGACGAAGCCGATATCGAGGCTCGCCGGCAGCGCGGCGCCGGCGGCAATGCCGGTCAGCGTGCCGATCCAGTAGAACGCCGTGATGACGAGCCCCGTCGACAGGTAGAACCACCGCCGCGCGACCGGGTCGGGCTCTCCCGCGAAGAACTGGAGCGACAGGGCCGCCGCCTGGTCCGTCATGCAGTAAGGCAGCGTGAACCGCCACCGGGGCGGGAAGCTCGCGAACGCCGGGGCGAGCGCGGCCGAGTACAGCGCGAAGCGGGCGTTGATGACCAGGCCCGTGGCGATGACGATCACCCACGAGGCGCGCGACCCGATCAGTTCGAGCATCGACAGCTGCGCCGCGCCCGCCAGGACCAGCCACGATGCCGACGCCCCGACCCACTGGTCGATCGGCGCGGCAACCACGGCCACGCCGTAGGCCAGGCCGAAGGGGAACGAGGCGATGGCCATCGGGATCGCGGCCCGGAGGCCCGCCCGGATCCCTGTCTGCTTCGCCAGCGTGGGGTGCATCCGCACGATTGTATCGAAGCGGACCCCCGCCGGGGGGAGGCAGGCAGGTCGTCGGCGCGCTGGCGCTCTGGCAGCTGAACTTCGCTCGGGAAATCGTCTACGCGGCGTTCGTGATCGGCTTCGGGGCGTTCGGGGTCGCGTTCGCCCTGGCCGTGGGCCTTGGCGCGGGCCGCGCGCTGCAGTCCGGCCTCGAGGCGCTGGTGAAGAAGCGGAACGGCAGCGGCCCCGACGAGCCGCGCCCGTCCGCGTGACGCCGCCCCGGCGTCACGGGCGCCACGCGTAGCCGAGCTTGATGAAGACGCCGTCGGCCTCCGTGACGAGGCGGCGCCGCGTCTCGAGCGGGTCGTCGAGGCCCTGGCGGCCGTAGCCCAGGTAGAGCGCCGTCTGCGGGTTCACCGTGTAGCTGAAGAGCGCCTGCAGCAGCGCGCCCCGACGGAGCGGCACGGCGCCCGCCCTGTTGGTCGCGGCCGGCCGCGCCGTCTCCTGGTACTGCGCCGTCAGGCGCAGCCGCGCCCGCGTGCTGAAGCTGTAGATGACGCGGCCCTGCACGACCGTGGCGTCGAGGGCGGTCGCGCCCTCGTCGAGGAGCCGCCGCGACGCGAATTCCGTCTCCACCGCGAGGCCCGCGCCGAGGCGGACCGCCAGGGTGGCCAGCGCCTCGCGGAAGCCGGCCGCCCGCTCGTTGACGTAGTCCACGGCCGTCCCATGCGAGTAGCGGACGTGCAGGTTCACGTGCCGCGTCGGCGTGATCCAGAACCACCACCACGCCTGCGGCGTCGTGAACCACTGGCCGTTCACGGCCTCCCGGCGGTAGCGGGGGTTGAAGAAGAACCGCGTCTGCAGCGGGCCGTCGACCGCCCACCGGCCGAACAGCTCCTGCTCGGCCGCGACGTCGCCCGCCGTGAACACCTCCTCGTAGCCCGCCGTCACGTCCATCCGGCTGAACCAGGCGTCCCCGGACCCGTACCAGTTGCGGCGCGCCCACCCCTCGTACTGCGCGTAGCCGACGCGCGGCGTGAACCCGAGGTCGGTGCGCACGTCGTCGCCGACGTAGGTGGCGTAGCCCTGGCTCTGCCACGTCTGGTTGTTGAAGGTCCACTCGAGGCGCGCGGCGTTGCCGGCGAGGGTCCCGGCGGGCAGGGCGCGGTCGCCCGCGGCCGCGCCCGGGTAGTCGGTCCACGTGCGCAGCAACTGGAACCGCGTGTCGAGCGCCTTGAACGGCCGGACGAAGGCGTCGGCCCCGACGACGTGGTTCGCGTACCCGTCGCCGATGCGGCCCGTGTAGAGGGCCCCGACGCTGGCGCCGCCGCCCAGGTCGCGCCGCATCCGGCCCGCCAGCGCGGTGTTCGGCTGGTCGAGGCGGACGGTGGACGACCCGGCGGGGCCCGGCAGCAGCAGGTTGGTGGTCTCGTCGCGAACGGCCATCACGCCCACGACGTTCGCCCCGAGCTTGCCGCTCACCTTCGCGCCGGACGAGGGGTCGGCCATCGACCGCGTGAAGAGCGCCTGAAGGGGCGTGCCGAACAGGTCCGCGCCCTCGAGGAAGAACGGCCGCCGCTCGGGCACGAGCAGCGCGAACTGCGTGTTGGCCTCGAGCTGGACGGCGTCGGCCTCGATCTGCGAGAAGTCCGGGTTCAGCGTGGCGTTCAGCGAGAGGTCCGGCGTAATGCCCCAGCGGGCGCTCACCCCGAGGTCCCGGGTGCCGCGGTCGACGAGCGGGCCGCCGGGGAAGGGCTGCCGGGTCCGCGTGCGTCGCGCGACGACGGTGGGCACGACCTCCACGTTGCGGCCGCCGGCGATGCCCTGGGGCGCGCGGGCGACGGAGAGCTGGCACAGGAAGCACCCGTTGCCCGTGTCCTGGTAGAAGCTCTGGTACCAGGCGTCGGTGGTCCGCGGGCGGTGCCGGAAGTAGTAGAGCCGCCAGGTGCCGTCCGGCGTGGGCGGCGGGAAGCGGAGCGACTGGAACGGGATGGCCGCCTCGACGATGTAGCCGTCGGGCGTGCGGCGCGCGGCCGATTCCCAGATCGCGTCCCACGAGACGTCGTCCACGCCGCTGCCCGAGTCGTACAGCGAGTCGGCCTGCACGCCGGCCGCGTTCACCGAGAAGGAGAACGCCCGCCTGGCGTCCCCGGCGGGGTCGAGCGACAGCCCGACGACGTCGTGCTCGCCCGTGTGATCCCTGTCGGCGAGGAAGGCGCGGATGCCGGCAGGGTTCGAGTCGAACGCGCGGCAGGAGAACAGCAGCCGCGCCTCGTCATGGCCGACCCGGCACTCGGTGCGCTCGGCGGCGGCGCGGTTCACGAGCGGCGTGGACTCGTAGGGCACCGGCGTGACGGGCACCGCGTCCCATTCGCCCGGTGACCAGACCCCATCGATCGTGATCGGGCCGTCGATGGCGGCCACGGTCACCGCCGGCGCGGGCACCTCGGGGCGCGGTGCCGCGCCGGTCTGCCCGGCGGCCGGGGCGGCAGCGAGCAGCAGGCTCGCCAGCGCGGCACACGTGACCGTGCTGGTAGTGCGGTGGCGGGGCACGAGGCAGACGAGCGGGTGACGGAGGTAAGGCATCGCGGGTACTGACGGATCCGGCGGACGCGCAGTCGACGGGCCGTCCCGCGATCCGCCCCATTTGGCCGCGCATGTTGCAGGCGGCCCCGGGGGTGATGCCGGCGGCCCCGGCTGCGCGCGCCTCGATGACCAGCGCCAACCTGGAATGGGCGTGGGGCGGGCACCCGCCGTCCGTGGATGCGGATCGGTGTTGATGCACGTCGCCGCGCGCCGGAATACCTTGAAATGTCCTCGCGTCCGGTGCACCATGTGGCCACTGTCGAGACAATTCCCCCCGGTCGCGTACGCCAGCACTATGGCTGGCTGTGCATATGGAGGTGCGGGTTGCTCGGTCCCCATGTCGCCCTGAGGACCCTCGTGGTCGAGGACTGCGAGGCTGATGCCCTCCTCGTGATCCGGGAACTGCGGCGGGCGGGCTTCCGGCTGCACTGGCGCCGGGTCGACTCCGAGCCAGCCTACGTCGCCGCCCTCGACGAGTCGTGGGACGTCATCGTCTCAGACTACAACCTGCCTGGCTTCACGGCCCATCGTGCGCTGGAGTTGCTGGCGCAGCGCACGGTCGCGTCGCCGTTCATCGTCGTGTCCGGCAGCATCGGCGAGGAGACGGCGGTCGATCTCCTCAAGCGTGGCGCCAGCGATTACCTGCTGAAGGACCGAATCGCGCGGCTCGGGTCGGCCGTCACCCGGGCCATCGAGGAACGCGCGCAACTGGCCGCGCGGCGGGCCGCGGAGGGGGCCCTCACCGAGACCGAGGATCGGATGCGCTTCGCGCTCGAGGCCGCGGAGGTCGGCACCTGGGACGTGGACATGGCAACCGGTGCCGTGCAGTGGTCGTCGCTGACGGAGGCGCTCCACGGTGTGGCGCCCGGCGGCTTCGGGGGGACCGTCGACGCGTTTCTCGAGCTCGTGCACGCCGAGGACCGCACGGCGGTGGGCACCGAGATGGTCAGCGCGCCTCGGGAGCGCCGGGAGTCGCACCTGCTCTACCGGACGACGTGGCCTGATGGCACGGTGCACTGGATCACGAGCATTGGCCGGACGTTCCACGACGGGCAGGGCGCCCCGGTCCGTACCGGCGGCGTTGCCTTCGACGTGACGGAGCGCCTCAACCTCGAGGAGCAGTACCGCCACGCCCAGAAGATGGAAGCCGTGGGGCAACTCGCGGGCGGGGTGGCCCACGACTTCAACAACATGCTGACGGCGATACGTGGCTACTCCGACCTCGTCGCCGAGAGCCTTGGCGACGACCATCCGCTGCAGGCGGAGGTCGGCCAGATCCGACAGGCCGCCGAGCGCGCGGCAGGACTGACGCGCCAGCTGCTGGCCTTCAGCCGCCGCCAGATCCTCGAGCCGCGCGTGCTCAACCTGCGCGACGTCGTCGTCGCGATCGAGCCGATGCTTCGCCGGCTGATCGGCGAGCAGGTGGAGATCCGCGTCGTGGGCGACGCCGTGGGCAACGTGCAGGCCGACCGCGGACAGATCGAGCAGGTCGTCCTCAACCTGGCCATCAACGCCCGCGACGCGATGCCCGGTGGCGGCACGCTGACGCTCGAACTCGCCGACACCACGCTCGACGACGGGCATGCGCGCCTGCACATGGGATCCACGCCGGGGCCGCACGTCATGCTGGCCGTGTCCGACACGGGCACGGGCATGGACGCGCAGACGCAGAAGCGAATCTTCGAGCCGTTCTTCACGACGAAGGCACATGGGGTGGGCACCGGCCTCGGCCTGTCGACCGTCTTCGGCATCGTGAAGCAGAGCGGCGGCAACATCTGGGTCTACAGCGAGCCCGGCGAAGGCACCACGTTCAAGGTCTATCTGCCACGCGTCGATACCCCGGTCGAGCCGGCCAGCCCGGCTCCCGCCGGACGTGACTTCCGGGGCACCGAGACCGTCCTGCTGGTCGAGGATGACGAGGCGGTGGGCGCGCTTGCGCAGATCGTGCTCAGGCGCTGCGGCTACCACGTGCTGTTCGCCAACCTGCCGTCCGTGGCACTCGACCTCGCTGCCATGAACCCTGGCATCGACCTGATGGTCTCGGACATCGTGATGCCCGGCATGAACGGTGTCGAGCTCATGCGCCGGCTCGGTGACAGCCACCCCGAGATGCGCGTGCTCTTCATGTCCGGCTACACGGACGCCACGGTCGCCATTCACGGCGTCCTGTCCCCTGGCGTGCCGTATCTGCAGAAGCCATTCTCGCCGGAGCAGCTGGCGAGGAAAGTTCGGGAGGTACTCGGATGACGGATGAACGCCGGGAGGGGGATACCGGAAACGCCGCCTGGTCGCGGGAGCAGTTGGAGGTGGCACTGAGTGCCAGCCAGGCGCGTGTACGGGAGCTCGAGGTGCTCTGCGCCGAGGTCTACGTGGCTGCCGTCCAGCTCGGACTGCCGCAGGCCCTCCTGAACCGCGTGTGGACCATCGCCGCGCGCGGCCAGGCGCCACAGTTCGGCGTCGACCCGCCGACCGACGGCGAGGCCGCTGCCATCGAGCAGCGCGTCGTCGGTCCTTCGCCGCCTTCGCCCAACCCGTTGCCGGTGCCGGACCTCGGCCGGCTCGGTCCCGAGCTTGCTGCCGCGGGCGGGGCTGATCTCGGGCGCACGCCGCTCGAGCCCCTGGTCGAGCGGCGGACCCTGCTCCTCGTCGACGACGACCCGCTGATGCTCGCCGTCATGAAGGGGATTCTCCAGCGCGAGAACTTCGACTTGCTGCTCGCCGGCTCGGGGCAGGAGGCCCTCGACCTCCTCGACGGGCGCGGTGAGGCGCCGCTCGACATGCTCGTCGTCGACGTCGAGATGCCGGGCATGAAGGGGCCCGCGCTCGTCGAAAAGCTCGCTAGCCGGTATCCGGATCTGCCGGTGCTGTTCCAGACGGGCTTCTCCGACCTGCTGTTCCATGACCGGATGGAACTGGGTGAGCGCCAGGCATTTCTCGAGAAGCCGTTCAGCGCGCGCGGGTTGCGGGAGGCCGTGCGCTTCCTGTTGCTCGGGTCGGTGAACCCGGTGGAGGGCCCGCAGTGACCAACGGGCGCTGCCCCGGGAGGATGCTCGGGCCATGAACTGGTGGCTCCGGCAGTCGCTGGCCGTAAAGCTCCCCGTCACGGTGGTCCTCCTGCTGCTGCTGGCGTTCGGCGCGGTGACGGTCACCTTCTACACGGAGATGCGGCAGACGCTCACGGGCGCCGCTGCCGGGCGCCTGTCGAACGCAGCCCGGCAGGTTGCCGGGCTGCTCGCTGCGTCGGCCCGCCAGCGGCTCGCCCAACTCCAGGAGGTCGCGGAGGACCCGGCCTTGCGCGCCGACGTGATGGCGGCGGCGTCCCGCCTGTCCCAGCCGGCCGACGCACGGTTGTCACGTTACCTCGCGAGCACGACGCAGGCTGTCGGTGTCGAGCTCTGGACGGGTGACGGTCGGCCCCTCGCCGCGCGAGGCGAGGCGTTCGGCGATGTCCCGGTCGGCATCCGCCGGTCGCTCGTGGAGGCGCTCGACTCCGGGGCTGGCGGTGGGCGGTTCAGTGCGCTGTGGCGGGACGGCCCCGCCGTGGCCTACGCGGCGGTCGTGGCGATGAAGGCGGGGGACGGGACGGCGGGTTTCCTCGTGGAGCGTCGACACCTCGCCAACCAGGCGCCGGCGGTGGACCTGATTACGGGACTCATCGGCGCCGACGCCTCGGTCCTGGTCGGCAATCTGGACCGGTCGGTCTGGACCGATCTGGCCGCGCCCGCGCAAGGCCCGCCGGCCGGTGTCCTGCCCGGTGCGGGCCTGTCGGCATACACGCGGTCAGATGGCCGGCGCGTGCTGGCCACGGCGACGGACGTGGCCCTGACGCCGTGGATGGTCGTGGTCGCGATCCCCGAGGACATCGCCCTGGCATCGGCCCACCGCCTGCTGATCCGGGCGACGTTGTTTGCCTCGGTGCTGGCGTTGGCAACGGGAGGCGTCGGCTGGGTGCTGTCACGCCGCGTCACGAAGGGATTGGGACAACTGACGCGCGCGGTGGCGGCGGTGGCCGCCGGTGCGGATGCGCCACACGTCGAGTGGCGGGGCGGTGACGAGGTAGCCCGGCTGGGCCACGCGTTCAACACGATGAGCCGCCGCGTCGAGACGAGCCGGCTGCAGTACGAGGACCTCGTCCACGGGCTGGAGGCGAGAGTCGAGGAACGGACGGCCGAACTCCAGGCCACCAACCGCGAACTCGAGGCGTTTTCCTACTCGGTCTCGCACGACCTGCGGGCGCCGCTGCGGGCGATTGCGGGCTTCGCCCAGATTCTCGACGAGGACGCACGGGGGAGCCTCGACGCCGAGGCGCAGCAGTCGCTGGACGTCATCCTGCGCAACGCGCGGCAGATGGGCCTGCTCATCGACGATCTGCTGGCCTTCTCGCGTCTCGGCCGGCAGCAGGTGAAGCAGGAGCCGGTGGACATGCAGGCCCTCGCGTCGGGTGTGGCCGAGGACGTCTGCCGGCAGGAACTGCCGCGGGCGCTCACCATTCGGGTGGGTGCGCTCCCGTACACCGTCGGGGACCATGCGCTCCTGCGCCAGGTCTTCGTGAACCTGCTGCAGAACGCGGCGAAGTTCACGCGCCGGCAGGCCGCACCCGTGGTGGAGGTCGGCGGGCGGAGGGACGACGACGAGAACGTGTACACCGTGCGCGACAACGGTGTCGGATTCGACATGCAGTACGCCGGGAAGCTGTTCGGTGTGTTCCAGCGCCTGCACCGGGTCGAGGACTTCGAGGGCACGGGCGTCGGGCTCGCGATCGTCCAGCGCGTCGTCGTCCGCCACGGCGGACGCGTCTGGGCGGAGGGCGCGGTCGACGCCGGTGCCACGTTCCACTTCGCGCTTCCGAGGAAGGACGTGCCGGCATCATGTTGATTGAGGGTGTTGAGATTCTTCTCGTCGAGGACAGCCCGGACGATGCGGCGCTCACCCTGCGGGCCCTGAAGAAGTGCAGCCTGGCGAACAAGGTGCACGCGGTCCAGGACGGGGCGGAGGCCCTTGCGTGGCTCCGGGGAAACCACCGGCCGAAGGTGGTGCTGCTGGACCTCAAGCTGCCCAAGGTGAGCGGCCTCGAGGTGCTCGCGGAAGTGCGGGCGGACGAGGCGCTGGCGGACATCCCGATTGTCATCCTGACGTCGTCGCGCGAGGAGCCGGACGTGGCCCGCGCCTACGCCCTGGGCGTCAATAGCTACATCGTCAAGCCCGTGGATCTGGACCAGTTCATGAGCGCGGTGTCGCAGGCCGGCCTGTACTGGCTCGTGATAAACGAGGCGCCCTGCCGCTGAGGGCCCGGCCCGCACCGGCCGGGCTGGCGCCCGGTGGTTGCGCCCGCGGCCCGTTGCGGCTAGGGTGGGCCGCGAGGGGAGGTTCGCATGCTGACAATCGCGCAACTGCTCACCGCCAAAGGCACCCTCGTCCTGTCCATCTCGCCCGACCACACCGTCCTCGACGCGCTTCGCCTGATGGCGGAGCACAACGTCGGGGCCCTCCTGATCGTCGAGGACGGCCTGCCCGTCGGCATGCTGTCCGAGCGCGACTACGCCCGGAAGGTGGTCCTGGCGGGCCGCGCGTCGGTCGACACGCCGGTCCGCCGCATCATGTCCACCGGGATCGTGCACGTCACGCCGGGCGACACCGTCGAGCACGCGATGACGCTGATGACCCGGTCGCGTGTCCGGCACCTGCCGGTCCTCGACCAGGGCCGCGTGGCCGGCCTGGTGTCGATTGGCGACCTCGTGAAGGCGACGATCGACCAGCAGCAGTTCGTCATCGAGCGGCTCGAGGACTACATCCGCACCTAGGCCGCGGGCGCGCGTCCCGATCGGGCGGAGTTGACCCCGTCACGCCCGATGTGTATCAATTGCGCATCCGCGCCGGCCGGCCCGCCTGCGCGACAAGCCAAGGGAGCGAACCGTGATGAGGATGACTGGCCGCGCGCTGCTGGTCCTGTCGCTGTCGGCGCTGCTGCTCGTGCCGGTGGGGGCGCTCACCACCGTCGTGGTGACGGTCTCGGGCGACACGGCGGCGGGGGAGAACCAGCCGGGCTGGATGTTCAACCGGGACACCAGCACGTCGACGCCGTTCGAGTTCAACACGGGGGCCGCGAGCATCGGTTCCGGCAGCCTCTACGTGCTCCCCATCAGCAGCGTGCCCGCCGACAAGTTCATCGGCGAGTTCTTCATGCTCAGGCCGATCGCGGACATCGACGCGATCGCCTACGACTTCCGGATCGGCTCGGGCGGCGACCCCGGGGATGCCAGCCAGTTCTACATGAGCGTCTACGCCAACTTCGGGTCGTCGTCGCCGACCAAGTTCTACGACTGCCGCTACAGCGTTGTCCCCGCGGCCGGGTCGCAGACGGAGTTCACGACCGTGACCTTCCACCCCTGGGCGGCCTACCCGGTGAGGGCCGGGAGCGGCGTCAGCTCCTGCCCCGCGATGCCCGCGGGCATGGGCCCGGGTGCGACGCTGCGCGTATTCGCGCTGAACGTGGGTGACACGTCGGCGTCGGACGCCGTGCTCGACGGCTACCTCGACAACGTCGTCGTGAGCCTGCGCGACGGCACCAGCACCACCTACGACTTCGAGCCGGCCGGCCCGCAGACCGCCGACGACTGCAAGGATGGCGGCTGGCGCGCCTACGGCTTCCCGAACCAGGGCCAGTGCATCAAGTCGGTGCAGGCAGACGAGCACGCCGGGCACCACGGCTGGGCGGCGCACGGCGAGGACCACGGCCGGCGGCACGGCCTGGGCCACGCAGGTCACAAGGGTGGGCAGGACAGGCACCACAAGGGGCGCTGAGAGGAATCCCGCCGGGGGACGCTGGCGGAACGGGGGCGGCGTGCTGGATGCCAGCGCGCCGCCTCTTTCGTGTACGGGGGGCACGGCTGGGCAGCGAGCGCGAGGTGGCGTGCCCAGCCGCAGCTCGACTCTCGATCAATGGAGCGCCAAGGCTGGCGCGCCCGGCAGGGCTCGAACCTGCGACCCCCGGCTTAGAAGGCCGGTGCTCTATCCAGCTGAGCTACGGGCGCCTGGGCGGTATTGTCGCATGGCTGCCGCGTGCCGCCGCCGCGCCGCCCGTCTGGTGTGCGCCGTCGCCGGCAGGCCGTCAGGCGGCCGGTGGCCGACCGATCGGATGGCGTCGCTCGATTGCGGCCGCCACGGCCAGCACGCGTTCCTCCCCGTGCGCCGGGCCGATGACCTGCAGGCCGACCGGCATGCCGTCCGGGTCGAGGCCGCAGGGGACCGAGGCGACGGGGAGCCCGGTCAGGCTCCAGACGAAGGTCGGCGCCAGCCAGTCGATGTAGCTCTCCATCGCCGCACCGCCGACGACGTCCGGGTGGTGCTGCCCGACCGGGAAGGGCGGCACCGCCGTGCACGGCGTCACGATGACGTCGGCGCGGGTGAAGAGGTCCTGGACCGTCTGCCAGAGGCGCCCGCGCGCGGCCTCGGCGTCCGCAATCTGCGCGGTGGTCGTCGCCAGTCCCCGCCGGATGTTGCCGGTGACGTTGGGCCCGAAGCGTTCCAGGTGCTCGAGGCGCCCGCGCATCTGGTTGACGAACCACAGCCCCCGCAGCGTGAGGAACGCGGGACGGGCGAACGCCAGGCGCGGCGCGACCTCCTCGACGGTGGCGCCGGCGTCCGCCAGGCCCATCGCGGCCTGGCGGCAGCGGGCCTCGATCGCCGCGTCCACGCCGATGCCGGCCGGGTCGGCCGCGTAGGCCACGCGCGTGCCGCGCGGCAGGCCGCTGGCGACGGCGGCGGCGAAGTCGCGGCCTGCCACGGGCTGGCCGAGCGGCGCCGCCGCCGAGGGGCCCGCGATCGCCTGCAGCATCAGCGCGACGTCGCCCACCGTCCGCGCCATGGGCCCCGTGACCTGCAGCGTGTCGAAGGCCCACGCGGTCGGAGCGGTCGGCACGAGGCCGACCGACGGCCGGAGCCCGGCCACGCCGCAGAACGCGGCGGGGATGCGCAGCGACCCGCCGAGGTCCGTGCCCTCGGCCAGCGCGATCATCCCGCTGGCGAGCGCCGCCGCCCCGCCGCCGGTCGACCCGCCCGCGGTCTTCGAGGGGTCCCAGGGATTGCGCGTCGGCCCGAACACGTCGTTGAAGGTGTTGCCGCCGGCGGCGAACTCCGGCGTGTTGGTCTTGCCCACGATGACGGCGCCCGCCGCGCGCAGCCGCGCGACGACGAGCGCATCGTCCGCGGGGACGTGGCCCGCGTAGATCGGCGACCCGTAGGTCGTCGGCACGCCGGCGACGTCGGTGACGTCCTTGATGCCCACCGGCACGCCGCACAGGGGGCCGGGCGCCTCGCCGCGCGCGAGGGCGGCGTCGATCGCGACGGCCGCCTCCACGGCGCCAGGGTCCAGCGCCACGATGGCGTTCAGGGTGCCGTTGGCGGCGTGGATGCGCGCCAGTGCCGCTTCGGTCACCTCGCGGGCCGAGACGTCGCGGGCGGCGACGCGCGCGCGGATGTCCGAGGCGGGCTGGTGGAGGAAGGCGGCGGGCAGGGGCACGTCAGGGCCTCGGAGGCGTCACTACACCAGAGGCGCCGCCGGGGGTCAAGCCGGTTGGGAATGCCCGAGGTCCTCGGATATGCTTTCCGGGAGATTTCGACCACACGAACAGGGCACGCAGCGCGGGCCGTCGCCCGTCGCCCGACTGTATTCCGGAGAGGGACAGCCATGGCAGAGGCAAGGCGAGTGGGGTGGACGCTGGCGGCCGCGGTGGGAATCGCCGCGGCGGTGGTGTCGGCCCAGTCCGTGCAACCGACCAACGACGCGCCGAACCCGTACACGACCGTCGAGGGCTTCCTGAAGATGCCCGCCGGCCGGACGTGGGGATCGACCAGCGCCGTGGACATCGCCCCGGACGGCAAGAGCATCTGGGTGGCCGAGCGGTGCGCCGCCAACAACTGCTGGGACTTCGAGAAGGACCAGAGCTCGCCGCTCGACGTCGTCTTCCTGTTCGACGAGACCGGCCGGATGGTCCGGAGCTTCGGCCAGGGCCTGATGGTCTTCCCGCACGGCATCTACGTCGATCCCCAGGGCAACGTCTGGGTGACCGACGCCGCCGACAACCGCCCGCGCCGGCCGCGCGGCGCGCCGGCCGACGCGCCGATGCCGCCCGGGCCGTCGAAGCTGCTGGGGAACCAGGTCTTCAAGTTCAGCCCCGAGGGCAAGCTGCTGATGACGATCGGCAAGCCGGGCGGGCACGTGCCGGGCACGCCCGGACGCCAGCCCGGCGACCTCTACCAGCCGAACGACGTGATCACGAACGCCGCGGGCGAGATCTTCATCACGCAGGGCCACGGGTCCCAGTACGCGAAGATCGCGAAGTTCACGAAGGACGGGACGTTCATCAAGGAGTGGGGCGAGTACGGATCGGGCCCGGACCAGATGGACCAGCCGCACGCGCTGGCGTGGGACTCGAAGAACCGGCTCTTCGTCGCCGACCGGTCGAACAACCGCATCAAGGTGTTCGACCAGGACGGCGCGCTTCTCGAGACGGGCTACGAGCAGTTCAGCCGGCTGAGCGGCATCTTCATCACGAAGGACGACATCCTCTACGGCGCCGACTCCGAGTCGGGGTCGGTCGAGCCGAAGCGCGCGAACTGGACGCGCGGCATCCGTGTCGGTGACCTCAAGCAGGGCATGAACGCGAAGATCACCGCCTTCATCCCCGATCCCGAGGCCGACCCGCGCAAGGCCTACGGCGCGATCACGAGCGCCGCCGAGGGTGTCGCCGTCGACGCCGCCGGCAATGTCTGGGGCGCGGAGGTCGGCCCGCGCTCCGTGAAGAAGTACGTCAGGAAGTAGCGCGACCGCGGGCGACACGGCGACGGGGCGGCTCACGGGCCGCCCCGTCGCGGCCTTCCTCCTCTGCGCCGGCCTGGCCGCCCTCGCCGGGGCGGCCTGCGGGCCTGGCGACACGTCTGCCCCACCGGCGCCGGCCGCCGTCCCCGTCCTCTCCAGTGCGGCCGCGGCCGACCTGGCCACCGCCATCGCCGCACGCCTCGCGTCGCCGACCGGGATCGCCGCGCGCGACCGCACGGACCTCGCCGAGCTCTATGCGCCCGGCGGGCACGCGCCGCTGTGGCTGGATCCGTCCGGCCGTCCGGACGCCGAGGCGCACACGGCGCTCGGGCTGCTCGCGTCAGCGCTCGACGATGGGCTGGTGCCGGACGACTACGGCGCGTCGCGGCTGTCGGCGCAGGCGGCGACCCTCACCGGTCCAGGCGTCTCGCTGGCGACGATGGCCGGCTTCGACGTCGGGCTCAGCCGCGGGATGCTGCTCTACATGCGGCACCTGCACCTCGGCCGGATCGATCCGCGCGCGATCGGCTTCCACCTGACGGTCCCGCCAGACGGCCACGAGTTCGTGCCGCTGCTGCGCGACGCGCTGGCTGGCGGCCATCTCGCCGGGATGGTCGCGGCGCTCAGGCCGCCGCTCGCGCTCTACGCCGCCCTTCGCGCCCGCCTGGGGGACTACCGGAGACTGGCCGCCGACGTGTCGCTCGCCGACGTGTCCGCGCTGCCGGTGTCGCTCGACCCCGGGGACGTCTCCGGGGACCTGGCGCCCCTGGCCCGGCGGCTCTCGGCGCTCGGCGACCTGCCGCCAGGTGATGCCGCGCTCCCGGCGGCCGGCGTGTACGCCGGCGCGCTCGTGGACGCCGTCCGCCGGTTCCAGGTCCGGCACGGTCTCGAGCCCGACGGCGTCATCGGGAAGCGGACGAGCCGCGAGCTCTCGATGCCCCTGGCCTGGCGCGTCCGCCAGATCGAGTTCTCGCTCGAGCGCCTCCGCTGGCTGCCCGATCTCAACAAGGGCCGGGTGGTCTTCGTCAACATCCCGATGTTCCACCTCTGGGCCTGGGAGGCCGCTGACGCCGACCTCGCCCCGTCGCTCGAGGCGGGCGTGATCGTGGGCGAGGCGCTGGACCACCAGACGCCGGTGTTCGTCGAGGACATGCGGTACCTCGTCTTCCGGCCCTACTGGAACCTGCCGCGGTCGATCGTCGAGACCGAGACGCTCCCGGCGATCGCCGCCGACCCTGGCTACCTGGCGCGGCAGGACATGGAGCTCGTGCGCGGCGGTGGCGATGACGCGCGGCCGGTCCCGGCGACGGCGGAGAATCTGGCGCGCCTGGCGGCTGGCGAGCTGCGCGTGCGCCAGCGGCCCGGGCCGAAGAACGCGCTCGGCCTGGTCAAGTTCGTGTTCCCGAACGACGAGGCGGTCTACCTGCACGACTCGCCGGCCGCGGGGCTGTTCGCCGAGGCCCGCCGGGACTTCAGCCACGGCTGCGTGCGCGTCGAGCGTCCGGCCGCGCTCGCCGGGTGGGTGCTGCGGGACCAGGCGGAATGGACGCCCCGGGCGATCGCCGCCGCGATGCGGGCGGGCGACAACCGCGTCGTGCCCCTGGCCACGCCCGTCCAGGTCGTGCTCGCGTACCTGACGGCGATGGTGGACCCGTCGGACGGCGCGATGCGCTTCGCCGACGATCTCTACGACCACGACACCCGGCTCGATGCGGCGCTCCACGAGCCGCGCCTCCGATAGGGCCCGGGCGCCCGCGGGCCCTACCAGGTACGGACGCGGCCGGTGTCGACGTGGACGAAGTTGGAGGCGGGGTAGTAGCCGACGCCGCCGGCCCGCGCGGCCCGCGCCGCGTCGCGCAGGGCGCGCAGGGGCACGTCGCCGAGGCGGATGTCGATGGCCTTGCCCTCCATGTGGAGGCTGTGCACGGCGACGCCCTCGCTCCGCGCGTGGAGCGCGGCGTTGGTGGCCGGCGAGCGGTAGCCGGAGATCACCTCGAAGGGCCGGCGCGCGCCGGTGGCGCGCCCGAGCGAGTACAGCAGGTCGAGCAGGGCCGGGTCGATCGGGTGCACGTCGCCCGTGCGGAAGTCGCGCAGGAAGTGGTTCACGGCCCCGAGCGCGTCGGGCAGGTAGCGCCCGCCGAGGGCGTACTCGACGTCGAGATGCTCACCGGTGTGGGTGTGCGCGAAGGTCAGCGTGCGGGCCGCCGCGGCCGCCGCCGGCCGCGCCCGCAGGACGGCCGGGGCCCCGATCGCCACGGTGGCGAGGAAGCGCCGGCGTGACCACCTGCCGACGCCCCGGAGATGCGTGCGGCCTTTCTCCATGTGCTCATTGTGTCGCAGATTCACCCCAGCGTGGGCGTCCGCGACGGCCAGCCCGCCTTCGCCTGGTACGCCCGCGCCAGGGCCAGGATCGCCCCCTCGTTGTACAGCCGTCCCAGGAACGTGATGCTCGTCGGCAGGCCCGCGGTGGTGAAGCCGCTCGGCACCGCCACGGCAGGGTAGCCGCACGTATTGGCGACCTGGAAGTGGTCGCGCAGCACGCTCGGCGGCCGCTGGGGCGGCGGGCCCGCGGGGCGCGCCGGAGGCCGTGTCCCCGGCGCCGGCTCGCGGCTGCCGCGCGTCTCCATGAACGGTGCGAGGTAGACGTCGAAGCCGCCGACCGCCGCGGCGAACCGTTCCATCACCATCATGCGCACGCGCTGGGCCTGCAGGTAGTCCACCGCCGGCACGAGGTGCGCGGAGCGCATGCCGTTGGCGCGCCCCTTGTTGGTCATCCGCGCCAGGCGTCCGCCGCGCAGGGCCTGGTCGAACGACGCGCCCGACTCGACGCCGAGGACCCCGCCGATGGCGTCGAGCGGCATGTCGGGCAGCTCGAACGGCACGAGGTTGACGCCGAGTCCGCGCAGGGTGTCGAGCGCGCGCGTGTCGTTGGCCTTCCAGTCGGCGTCACGATTGGGCTCGTCGAACGCGGCCGCGAGGTAGCCGACCTTGAGCTGCCGGACGTCCATGGACGCGTCGTAGTTGAAGGGCAGGTCCATCACCGAGAGGTCGAGCGGATCGGGCACGGCGAGCGCCCGGAACACCACCGCGCAGTCCTCGGCGGTCCGGCAGATCGGGCCCAGACGGTCGAGGCTCCACGAGAGCGTCATCGCGCCGTGGCGGCTGACGCGCCCGAACGTCGGCCTGAGGCCCGTGCAGCCGCAGACCGTGGACGGGCTGAGGATCGACCCGCTCGTCTCCGAGCCGATGCCGAACGCGACGCAGCCGCCGGCGGTGGCCGATGCGGGGCCCGCCGAGGACCCGCTCGACCCGTACTCCGGGTTCCACGGGTTGTTGGTCCGCCCCCCGAACCAGCGGTCGCCCGCCGCCAGCTCACCCGTCGCCAGCTTGGCGACGAGCACGGCCCCGGCCTCGCGGAGCAGCCGCACCACGGTCGCCTCGCCGTCGATGACCTGGTCCTCGTAGGCGCCGGACCCCCACGTCGTCCTGTAGCCCGGCACCGCGATGATGTCCTTACAGCCCCAGGGAATGCCGTGGAGCGGCCCCTTGTAGCGGCCCGCGGCGATCTCGCGGTCGGCATCGGCGGCCTGGCGCATCGCCAGGTCGGTCGTGAGCGTGACGACGCAGTTCAGCGTGGGGTTGAGGCGCTCGAGGCGGCCCAGGTACATCCGCGTGAGCTCGGCCGACGTGACCTGGCGCGTGCGCAGCAGCTCCGCCAGGTGCGTGAGCGGCCAGAACGCGACGTCCTCGAGGTCGGCCGGCCGCGTGACGGCGGGCGGCTGGCCCGGGCGGAACGGCCGCGCCGTGCGGTCGAGCGTCGTGCCCGGGACGAGGGGGCTGTAGTAGAGCGGGGGCGCCACCTGGTCGTCGATCGTGATCTTGCGCAGCGCGTCGTAGGAGTCGAGGTTCCGGTTGAGCCCCTCCAGCATCTGCTCGCGCTCGTCGTCCGGGAAGTCGAGCCCCGAGACGGCGAGGGCGTCCTTGAGCATCTGGTCGGTGATGCGCGCCGCGCCCTGGTCCTGCATGCGGGCCCAGAGCACGCCGGGGACGAGCGTGGTGCTGATGCCGACGGTCGAGCAGGCGGCGAGGAACTGGCGGCGGGAGGGGGAGGGTGCCGGGGACGGCTTCGACATGGGCGGAAGGATAGCACCAGAGCTAGGGTGCCTGAGGTGCCTAGGGTGCCAGGGGTGCGCCGCCAGGGTGCCAGGGGTGCCAAAGGTGCCAACGGTGCCAGGAGTGCGCCGCCAGGGTGCCAGGGGTGCCAAAGGTGCCAACGGTGCCAGGAGTGCGCCGCCAGGGTGCCAAGGGTGCCAGGGGTGCCAGGAGTGCCAGGAGTGCGATGGGGCGTGAGTGTTCTGCGGGTTCCGTGCCCCGCCTCGTGTCGTGCTTCGTGTCCTTCGTGCGCTTCGTGGCGTCTTGTGATCAGCGCGCGGGTCTGAGTCTCCGGACGAGGGGCCACAGGATGGCGATGAGGGCGACGGCGAGCAGCGCGGCCGAGACGGGGCGGGTGACGAAGACCGACCAGTCGCCCTCGCTGATGGCCAGGGCCCGCCGCAGTTGCTGCTCGGCCACCGGGCCGAGGATGAGGCCGATCATCACCGGCGCGACCGGGGCGTCCATCAGCCGGAGCCCGAAGCCGAGCGTCCCGACGAGCGCGAGCAGGACCAGGTCGCCCGCGGACCGGTGGACGCTGTAGGCGCCGAGCGCGGCGACGACGAGGATGCCGGCATACAGCTGGGCCTTCGGGATCTCGAGCAGCTTCACCCACAGGCCGACGAGCGGCAGGTTGAGCACGAGCAGCATCACGTTGCCGATGTACAGGCTCGCGATGACACCCCAGACGAGTGTCGGCTCGTGCTCGAAGAGCAGCGGGCCCGGCTGCAGCCCGAACTGCTGGAACGCGGCGAGCAGCACCGCGGCCGTCGCCGAGGTCGGCAGGCCCAGCGTGAGCAGCGGCACCAGGACGCCCGCCGCCGACGCGTTGTTCGCCGCCTCGGGCCCGGCCACGCCCTCGATGGCGCCGTGCCCGAACTCCGCGGGGCGCGGCGACAGCCGCTTCTCCACGGCGTACGAGATGAGCGTCGGCAGCTCGGCCCCGCCGGCCGGCAGCGCCCCGAGCGGGAAGCCGATCACCGTGCCGCGCAGCCACGGCTTCCACGACCGCCGCCACTCCTCGCGCGTCATCCACAGCGGGCCGCCCGGCGGTGTCAGCTCGTCCCGGTCCGGGCCCTGGCTGACGACGTACAGGGTCTCGCCGACCGCGAACAGGCCGACCGCGACGATGACGACGTCGATGCCGTCGAGCAGGTACGGGATGCCGAAGGTGAGCCGCGCGTCCCCGCTCAGGCCGTCGATGCCCACGAAGCCGAGCGCCAGCCCGATGAAGAGGCTCATGAGGCCCTTGGTCATCGACGGCCCGAGCACCGTCGAGACCGTGACGAAGGCCAGCACCATGAGCGCGAAGTACTCCGCGGGCCCGAAGACGAGCGCGAGCCGCACCATGACCGGCGCGCTCACCGAGAGCGCCAGCGTGGCGAGCGTGCCGGCGACGAACGAGCCGATGGCCGCCGTCGCCAGCGCGGCGCCGCCGCGCCCCGCCTTCGCCATCTCGTGCCCGTCGATCGCCGTGATCATCGTCGCGCTCTCGCCCGGCGTGTTGAGCAGGATCGACGTCGTCGAACCGCCGTACATCGCGCCGTAGTAGATGCCCGCGAACATGATGAGCGCCGAGGTCGCGTCGAGGCTGAAGGTCACCGGCAGGAGGAGCGCGACGGTGAGGGCGGGGCCGATCCCGGGCAGCACGCCGACGGCCGTGCCCAGCGTGACGCCGACGAGTGACCACAGCAGGTTGAACGGCGTCAGGGCGACGGCGAAGCCCTGGACGAGGGCGTCCAGCGTGGTCACAGCCACCCGCCCAGGCCGGGGGTCGGGGGCAGCGACACGCTCAGGCCGCGCGTGAAGGCCAGGAACAGCACCGCGGCCACCGCGAGTCCGATGACCAGGTCCCGGAGGGGCGCGCGGCTGCCGAGCGCGCGCGCGCCGGCCACGAACACGATGGCGCTCGCGGCGACGAACCCGGCGGCCTCGAAGACGAAGGCCTGCGCGACGAGCGCGCCGAGCAGCATGCCGGCATTGGCGAGCCCGGCCTGCGACACCGGTGGCTCGGGGCCGGCCTCGGCGCGCGTGGCCTGCCCCCACTGGCGGAGCGAGGTGGCCGACACCGCCAGGACCAGCGCCGCCAGCACGAACAGCACCGCGATCGGGGCCGTCATCGGCGTCAGCGCGAAGCTCGCCCCGGTGGGGGGCGGGACGGCGTTCTCGTCCAGCCGCCTGAGGACGGCCTCGACGCGCGTCTGCTCCGCGGCGAGGAAGTAGCCGAAGGGCGCGCCCGCGAGGAACAGGTCGGTCCACCCGTTCCGCGCGACGGCCTCCTGCCACGCGGGACTGGCCGCCACGGCCGTCACGCGCGCGACGAGCGCGTCCCGCTCCGCGTCGCTCAGTCCCGGCGGGGCCACCACGCCGCGCCAGTTGGCCAGGTCCACCGCGAGGCCGAACTCGCGCAGGGTCGGCACGTCGATGCCGGGCAGGCGCGCGGCCGCCGAGACCGCCAGCGGCCGCAGCGCGCCGGCCTCGATCTGCCCGGCGAACTCGCCCCAGCCGCTCACGCCCGCCGTCACCTGCCCCCCGAGCACGGCCGCGACCGCCGCGCCCCCGCCGGCGAAGGCGATGTAGTTGACCGCGGCCGGCGAAATCCCCGCCTGCTCGGCAACCAGCCGCACGAGCAGGTCGTCGGTGCCGCCCGCCGACCCGCCGCCCCACGACACGGCGCCCGGCGCCTCGCGAAGCGCCGCGAGCAGGTCGGCGAAGGTCTGGTAGGGCGAGGCGGCGGGCACGACGATGACCTCGTACTCGCCGGTGAGGCGGGCGATGGGGGTGGCCTCGGCGAGGGTGACCGGCGAGCGGTTGGTGACCGTGCCGCTCACCATGACGAGGCCGGTGACGAGCAGGGCCGAGGGGTTGCCGCGCTCCGCGCTGACGAAGCGCGCCAGGCCGATGGTGCCGGCGGCCCCGGGCACGTTCTCGACCTGGACGATGGTGCCGGGTTCGGAGGCGGCGACGGCCTGCTGGAGCACGCGCGCCGTCTGGTCCCAGCCGCCGCCCGGCGCGGCCGGCGCGACGATGGTGAGCGGCTCGGCGGCGCGGAGGGGGAGCACCGCGCCACCGAGGAGCGCCAGGCCCGCGCCGGCCATCAGCACGACCATCGGGCCCCGCATGCCGCGGATTCTAGTGCAGAGTCGAGCGCCCGTGGGAGGAGGAATCGGCCGGATGCACCGATCTTGCCGATTCTGCACTCCCCGTCGAACCCGACGAACCTGACGAACCCGTCGAACCTGACGAACCTGACGAACCTGACGAACCCGGATTACGATTCCCCCAAGGAGACCCACATGGCCGCGTATCGCTACCTGCACCTGGACGTGTTCACGGACCGCCTCTTCGAGGGCAACCAGCTCGCCGTCTTTCTCGACGCCCGCGGCCTCGACACCGCGACGATGCAGGCGATGACCGCGGAGATGAACTTCGCGGAGAGCACGTTCCTGCTGCCGGCTGAGTCGGACGACACGGACATCCGCATGCGCATCTTCACGCCGGCGTTCGAGATGCCGATGGCCGGGCACCCGACCGTCGGCACGACCTTCGCCCTGGCGAGCACCGGCGTCATTGCCGCCGGCCGCGACCGCTGGGTGTTCGGCCTGAACATCGGCCCGACGCCGGTGGGCCTCGAGTGGCGGGACGGCGCGCTCGCGTTCGCGTGGATGACGCAGCGCGTGCCCGAGTTCCGGGTGCCGGCCGTGCCCGCCGCCGACATCATCCGCGCGGCGGGGGTCGACCCGGCGGCGGTCGCCGCGACGGGCCTGCCCGTCGAGGAGGGCTCGAGCGGCGCCGCGTTCATGTACGTGCCGGTCGCGACGCGCGCCGCCGTCGACGCGGCCGAGCCCGACACCTCACGGCTCCGCCGCCTGGTGAGTGCGTTCGGTGGCGACCACATCGGCGTCTTCGTCTTCAGCGCGGAGGCCGGTGACCCGGCGGCGACGGCCTACAGCCGCATGTTCGCGCCCGGCCACGGCGTCCCCGAGGACCCGGCGACCGGCGCGGCCAGTGGACCGCTCGGGGCGTACCTCGTCCGCCACGGCCTTGTCGGCGGTGACCAGGCGCAGGCCATCGTGTCGCTGCAGGGCGTGAAGATGGGGCGCCCGAGCCGCATCCACGTCAAGGTGCAGGTGGACGCCCGGGGCGCGGTCACGGGCGTCCAGGTGGGAGGTAAGGCTGTAATCGCGGGATCTGGTGATCTCGTGATCTCGTGATCTCGTGATTTGCAATCGCGATCTGATATCTGAAATCTGAGATCTGAAATCTGAGCGTCCCTACGGCGAGAGGCGCGTCCTGGTCCAGGGGCCGTCGGGCTGTCTCGTGTAGAGCAGGCGGTCGTGGAGGCGGCTCGGGCGGCCCTGCCAGAACTCGATCTGCTCGGGGGCGACGCGGTAGCCGCCCCAGTAGTCGGGCCGCGGGATGGTCTGGCCCTCGTACTGCTGCTGCAGCGCCCGGAACCGGTCTTCGAGCACGGTGCGGTGCTCGAGCGGCGCGCTCTGGAGCGAGGCCCAGGCGCCGATCTGGCTCTCGTAGGGGCGCGAGTGGAAGTAGTCCGTCGACTCGGCCTCGGACACGCGCGTGACCTGGCCGGTGATGCGTACCTGCCGCTCGAGCGCGGCCCAGAACGCGAGCAGGCAGGCCCGCGGCCGCTGCTCCAGGTCGCGGCCCTTCGCGCTCCGGTAGTTCGTGAAGAAGACGAAGCCGTCCGGGCCGAAGTCCTTGAGCAGCACGATGCGGGCGGCGGGGTCGCCCCCGGGCGTGACGGTTGCCAGCGTCATCGCGTTCACGTCGAGCAGGTCGGCGCTGGCCGCCTCGTCGAACCACGCGGCGAACTGCGCGATTGGATCGGTGGCGGCGCTGGACTCATCGAGCGCGCGGCTGGCGTACTCGCGGCGGAGATCGGCGATCGACATGATCGAAGATTACACCCTCGCGCCCGCTCACGGGCGCGGTGTCACCGCGACCCAGGCGCCGAGCAGCCGCGTGTCGGTCGAGGCCGCCTCGGCGCTGGCCGGCACGAAGCCGTCCGCCGAGGACATGGCGATCTCGATGACGCCGCGCGTGGGCGGCGGCAGCTCGACGTCGACGGGCGTGGACGGCGCGAGGTCCAGCTCGCGGCGCCAGCCGTGCGCCTCCAGCACCACGTGGTTGGGGTGCGGCCCGCTGTGGATGGTCAGCGACACGGGCCGCTCGTCGCCGGGCGGCGGCGCGATCGTCAGCTCGGTGCGCCGCCGGCCGATCGTCCAGAAGCCGTCCGCCTCCGGATAGGTCTGCTCGTCGTGGAAGAGGACGGTGGTCTCGCCGTACCGCCGGGCCGCGAGGACGACGGGCGTGATCGGGCGGTGGGCCGCGTCGACCACCCGCGTGGGCGTCACCCGGATCGAGCGGATGACGCGCTCGAGATCGACCGACCCGCGGAAGCCGACGAAGCTCGCGTCCGCGGGCAGCGAGAAGTCCGCGTCCCATGACTGGCCGCGCGCCGGCGTCACGGTCCACGTCTCGACCGGCGGCCCGATCCGCCCCACCTGCAGGCTGAGCGGCGCGCCGCCCGCGGCGGCCGGCGCCTCGTCCGACCACGTCACGCGCACCCGGTAGTCGCCGGCGGGCAGCGAGAAGCGGCCGTTGTGCAGGACGCGCACCGGCTGGGGATCGGTCCGCGTGCCCGGCGCCGCCTCGAGCGCGAGGAACGCCTCGACGCCGGCTGGCCCGGCGGCGCGGACCGGGTCGAAGACGATGCCGACGGGCAGCGCGGTGGTGTCGAACCGGTCGAGGGCCTCGAGGCGCGAGCGCGCCGACAGGTCGCGGCCGGGCAGCGGCGGGTCGTCGGGCAGGAGCGGCGCGAGGGCGCCGACGGCGACGACCGTGGCGCCGGCGACCGCGAGGGCGCCGAGCGCCGCGCCGCCGGGCGTGGCCGGGCGCAGCCGCCCGAGGACCCACCAGGCCGCCACGAGCACGGCAATCCACGCGGCTGAATGGACCAGGGCCGTGCCGGCCTCGTGGTGGATGAAGGTCGGCAGCAGGGTCCACGCGTGCCAGTCCGGCGAGAGGTACTCGAGCAGCCGGGACGTGCCGTCACGGTCGTTGGCGATGAGCAGGCCCTGCTCGGCGAAGGTCAGCAGCACCGCGAAGCCCGCGCCGACGGCGAGCAGCAGGTGCTGCGCCGCCCGGCGGGGCGTGCCGCCGCGCGTGGCGCGGTAGGCGGCCGCGATCGGGGGCACCAGCAGGAGGAGGCCCGAGCCGAGCGGCCGGCTCGGCGACGCCGAGCCGCCCCACCAGATCCGGAACGCCCCGACCGTGCCGAGCAGCGCGCCGAAGACGACGGCGATCTCGACCGCGCGCCTCGCCGTGTCGCCGCCCGCGCGCCACATCCGCCACAGGCCCGCCGCCGCCAGCAGGTAGGCGGGCGCGTAGGCGAACAGGCCGTACTCCTGGTCGAAGAGCAGGCCCGGCGCGCCGAAGACGAGGTTCGCCGGGCTGGTCTGGGTCATCGAGCCGTACGGCGCCTGCGGCCACGGCGTGCCCCAGTAGATGTAGAAGAACGCGAACCACGCGGCCAGCAGCGCCGCGTAGGGGGCGACGAGGGCCGCCGTCGCCCGCACCGTGTCGCTCGCGACCGCCGTGCGGGACCGGCCGGGAATCCAGATCCGGAGGAAGGCCACCGCCATCAGCGCGGCCGACATCGGGGCGTACTTCGTGCTGAGCCAGGGGAGCACGCCGGCGGCGATGCCGGTTCCCGCCATCACCCGCGCCCCGCGGTTCCCGCCCGTCGCCAGCGTGATCGCGACGACGGCCGCGAGGCCGGCGGTCATCTCCGGATACACGGTGAACGCGTTCAGGGCGAACGGCGCCGACGTCGCGACGACGGCCCAGCCGAACGTCGCGGGGCCGGGGCCGGCCGAGAGCGCCGCCGCGCGCCACATGAGCGCCGCCGCCAGCGACGACAGCGCCAGCAGCAGCAGGACCACCAGGTGGTAGCCGCCGGCCGCGTACACGGGCGCGAGCAGCACGGGCAGGCCGACCGGGTGCACCGAGTAGATCTCGCCGTCGGCGCCCCGGGTCAGGTAGTGCGGCTCGAGCGGCTGCTGGAAGTACTCGCGATAGTCGCCGCGCGCGTGGTTGTTCTCGATCGCGAGGTCGCCGTCGCGCCAGAGGCTCTGCGCGATCACCAGGTAATGGGGCTCGTCGCCGGCCGGGAAGAGGACCGTGTCGGTCAGCCGCGCCGCGGCGGTGCCGGAGATGAGGAAGGTCGCCACGCCGATCGCCGCCGTGAGCTGCGCGAGCGGCCGCCCGTCCACGCGCGGGACGCGCCACAGGCGCGAGTGCCAGGCGGCCCACAGGAGCGACGTCAGCACGAGCAGCCACACGAGGCCGCCGGCCGGGCCGGCCGGCAGCGTGAGCAGGCCCCACCGGTCCGGCACCCACGGCAGGAACGGGAGCGCCATCACCGCCAGCGCGAAGGTCGGCAGCACCAGGCTCGCCAGTCCCGGACGGCGCCCCGTCGTCGTGCCGCGCGGCCGGTTGAGGTGGTCGAGCCAGAGCAGGCCGATGCCGGCGAGCACGACGAAGCCCAGGAAGCTGATGAGGGGCGGCAGCAGCGCGAGGCGGACCGGGCCGTCCGGTCCGAGGCCGAAGTCGAGGACCCCGCGCGACAGGTAGAGCGCGCCGCCCGTCACGAGACAGGCGAGGGCGGGCACGGCGGCGCGGGAGGCACGCATCAGCTCGCCATCTTATCAGTGGGAATAGCCGCCGTCCGGGCGGGGTTACCCTGAGCGTCATGCACTCGATCCCCATGTCGGGCGTGCTCTCCGGCCTGTCGGCCGCGCTCGACATCACCGAGGGCCACCCCCGGGGGCACGCGGCGCGCTCCTGCCTGGTCGGCATGCACCTGGCCGCGGCGCTCGGCCTGCCCGCGCAGGAGTCGTCCGACCTCTTCTACGCGCTCCTGCTCAAGGACGCAGGCTGCTCCAGCAACGCCGATCGCGTCTTCCAGCTCTTCGGCGGCCCCGAGCACGCGACCAAGCGCGCCGTCTGGATGCGCGACTGGCGGCGGCTGTCCGAGCAGGTGCGGTACGCCGTCGAGGTCGCCGAGCCGGGCGGGAGCCTGGCGGCCCGCCTGTGGCGCCTCTCGGCGCTCGCCGTCGCCGGGCCCGCGGCCGGCCGCGAACTCTTCCAGATCCGCTGCGAGCGCGGCGCCGAGATCGCCCGCGAGCTCGGCTTCCGCGAGGCGACCGCGCGCGCGGTCCACACGATGGACGAGCACTGGGACGGCGGCGGGCATCCGCAGGGGATCCGGGGCCACGACATCCCCCTCGCCGGGCGCATCATCGGGCTCGCGCAGGTCGTGGAGATCTTCTGGGGCCTCGGCGGCCCGGCCCACGCGCTGGAGATCGTCCGCGCGCGGCGCGGCCGCTGGTTCGACCCCGAGCTGGTGGACTGCCTGGCGGCGACGGCCTCGCCCGCGCTCTGGGCGCAGCTGGAAGCGCCCGACCTGACGGCCGCCGTCGAGGCCGCCGAGCCAGCGGGGCTGGTGGTGCGGGCGACGGAGGAGCGCCTGGACCGCATCGCGACCGCCTTCGCGTGGGTCATCGACGCCAAGTCGAGCTACACCTTCCAGCACTCGGAGCGGGTCGCGGACATCGCCGTCGCCATCGCCCGGGCGCTCGGCTGGACCAGCGCCGAGCAGGTCCGCCTGCGCCGCGCCGGCCTGCTCCACGACATCGGCAAGCTCGCCGTGCCGAACAGCATCCTCGACAAGCAGGGGCCGCTCACCGACGGGGAGTGGGCCGTGGTCCGCGACCATCCCTTCCACACGCACCAGATCCTCGAGCGCGTCCCGCTCTTCCGCGAGTTCGCCGACGATGCGAGCAACCACCACGAACGGCTCGATGGGCGGGGATACTTCCGGGGCCTGACCGGACCGGCCCTCAGTCCCGCCGCCCGCGTGCTGGCGGTCGCCGACGTGATCGACGCGCTGCAGAGCGACCGGCCTTACCGCAAGGCGCTTCCGGTGGAGGAGGTGCTGCGCGTCCTCGACGAGGAGCGGGGGACGGGCCTCTGCGGCGACGCGGTGGAGGCGGCGGGCGCCGTGCTGGCGGACCTGGCGGCGTAAGGGCCTCGCGCCTGCGGCGCTCGGTGGGCCGCCCGTCGCTTCGCTCCGGGCGTTGGGCCTCGGGCGCTGCGCGCCCTCGTTGGGACTCGCGGCGCTCGCTGGGACTCGGCGCCTGCGGCGCCTCGCTGGGAATCTGGTGATCGCCAGTTCATCCACGCAAGAACACAAGATCACAAGATCACGAGATCACGAGATCACGAAATTTATCTAAGGCCCAGGCGCTTCGCGCGCTGGTGGAGGTTGCTGCGGTGCAGGCCGAGGTCGCGCGCGGCGGCGGCCCAGTTGCCGCCGTTGCGGGCGACGGCGGCGAGAATCGCGCGGCGCTCGAAGGCCTCGACCTGGGTGTTGAGCGGCTCTGGCGAGCCGGTGTCCGCTGCGGCGGCGTGGGCGGCCGGGGTGTCGTCGCCCCGCGGCGCGGCGCCGGCGCGCACGTCGAGGTGGCTGGCGTGCACGGTGACGGGGGCGTGCGGCGTGTCGCGGCCGGCGGCGGCCCGCAGCACGCCGCGCGAGACGACGTTCTCGAGCTCGCGCACGTTGCCCGGCCAGTCCGCGCCCCCGAGCGCCCCGAGCGCATCGTCGGCCAGGCGCACGGCGCCGAGGCCGAGCCGCCGGCGGCTCACGTCGGCGAAGTGGGACGCGAGCAGCGCGATGTCGTCGCGGCGCTCGGCCAGCGGGGGCACCCGCAGCGGGAAGCCCGCGAGGCGGTGGTAGAGGTCCGCGCGGAACCGGCCCGCCGCGACCTCCTGCGTGAGGTCGCGGTTGGTCGCGGCGATGACCCGCACGTCCACGCGATGGGTCCGGTCGCTGCCGACCCGCTGGATCTCGCCCTGCTGCAGCGCGCGCAGCAGCTTCGGCTGCAGCTCGAGGGGCAGCTCGCCGATCTCGTCGAGGAAGAGGGTGCCGCCGTCGGCGACCTCGAACTTGCCCGCGCGGTCGCGCGTCGCGCCGGTGAACGCGCCCGCCACGTGGCCGAAGAGCTCGCTCTCGGCAATCGAGACCGGCAGCGCCGCGCAGTTCACCTGGATGAGCGCCTCGTCGCGCCGCCCTGACGACTGGTGGAGCAGGCGCGCGACGAGCTCCTTGCCCGACCCGGTTTCGCCCGTGACCAGCACGGTCAGGTCGGACGCGGCCACGAGCGCGATCTCGTCCCGCATGCGCCGCATCGCCGCGCTCGTGCCGAGCAGCTGCCCGCCGCCCGACGCCGCCGCCGACCGCTGCAGTTCCTGCGCGACCCGCGTGCGGTGATCGACCCGGTGCTCGAGCGCCTCGATGAGCGCCGTGGTCCGCAGCGCCGCGCCCGCCAGCGCCCCGAGGGCCGCGAGCACGCGCGGGTCAAGGTGGTCGAACGCGTGCGGCTCCAGCGCGTCCGCCGTCAGCGCCCCGACGACGTCGCCGCCCTCGGTGAGCGCGCAGCCGAGGCACGCGTGGATATGGGCGGTGAGCGTGTGCGCTCCCGCCAGCATCCCGTCGAAGGGGTCGGCCAGCGGGCTGTCCGGCGGAAAGCGCACCGGCTCGGGCGAGGACAGGATGATGTCGAGCCGCGGGTGCTCCCGCCGGGGATACGGACGCGCCAGCGCCGCCGCCGACAGGCCGTACCCGGCCACCGGCACCAGCGACTCGCCCTCGAGCCGCAGCAGGCACGCCGCGTCGCACGGGATGACGCGGCGGACCGCGGCGAGCAGCCGGGAGTACCGGTTCTCCGCCGCCAGCGAGGCCGTGAGGTCCCGCGCGATGTCGAGCAGGGCCTCGAGCGGATCGTGTTGTTGGATTGATGACATCGTTAATCCAATGGTAACGCTGTTGCGTTCATGAATAGTTAACGAAATATGTAAGTCATTGATCTGTAAGTGTTTGAAGTCAGGCACGAGACCTGCTCTGGAATCAGGTGCCGGGCGAGTCCGGCAGGCACTGATACAGAAGGAGCCGGTCATGACTTCGACAACCACCCTGGCGGAACTGGCGACGACGCACCCGGCGGCGTCGCGGGTGTTCCGGCGCCGGGGCCTCGACTTCTGCTGCGGCGGGCGGCGGCCCCTGGCCGACGTCTGCGAGACCCGCGGCCTCGACGCCGACGCGATCCTCGGTGAGATCGCGGCGGAGGAGGCGGCCGTCGACCTGCCCCGGTGGGACCAGCGGCCCCTCCCCGAGCTCGTCGCGTTCATCGTGGACCGTTATCACCGGTCGCTCCGCGCGGAGCTGCCCGAGCTGGTGGCGCTGGCGGCGCGCGTGGAGAGCCGCCATGGGGACAAGCCCACGGCGCCGCGCGGTCTTCGCGCGCACCTCGCGCTCATGGAGCAGGCGGTGGCGTCGCACCTCGAGAAGGAGGAGCAGGTGCTGTTCCCCATGCTGCTGGCGGGCGCCGCGGGCCTCGCGGCCAGCCCCATCCGCGTGATCGAGGAGGAGCACGACGACCACGGGCGGAACCTCGCGCGGGTGCGCGAGCTCACGGCGGACCTGACGCCGCCGCCCGAGGCGTGCCCGACCTGGCGGGCGCTGTACCTGCGGCTCGGGGCGCTCGAGGCCGAGCTGATGGACCACATCCACCTCGAGAACAACGTGCTCTTCCCGCGCGCCCTCGGCGAGATGGAGGCCGGACAATGAGCGCCCACGACTCGCAGGCCACGTCCCACCGCGCGCTCTGGTGGATCTTCGGGGGCACGCTCTTCGCGGCCTTCTTCATCCTCGGCTTCTTCGGGCGCGAGGTCTACCGGCAGGCGCCGCCCATTCCCGACCGCGTGGTGACGACCGACGGCCGGGTGTTGTTCACCCAGGACGACATCCTCACGGGCCAGCAGGCGTGGCAGTCGACGGGCGGCCAGCAGCTCGGGTCGATCTGGGGGCACGGCGCGTACCAGGCGCCCGACTGGTCGGCCGACTGGCTGCATCGCGAGGCGACGGCCCTGCTCGACATCTGGGCGGCGCGCGAGGCGGGCCAGCCCTATGCGTCGCTGGCGCCCGAGCGGCAGGCCGCGCTCCGCGGGCGGCTCGCGGCCGAGATGCGCCGCAACACCTTCGACGAGGCGACGGGCACGGTGACGATCTCGCCCGACCGGGCCGAGGCCGTGGCGCGGACCGCGGCGCACTACCGCGCGCTCTACGGCGGCGATCCGTCGGAGGCGGTGCTGCGCGAGGCGTACGCGATGCCCGAGACGGTCATCACGGATCCGCGTCGCCTGGAGACGCTGACGGCGTTCTTCTTCTGGACCAGCTGGGCGGCGGCGACCGACCGGCCGGGCCTCGACGTCACCTACACGAACAACTGGCCGCACGAGCCGCTCATCGGCAACCAGCCGACGGCGGCCAACGTGCTCTGGTCGATCCTGAGCGTGGTGCTGCTGCTCGCCGGGGTCGGCGGGCTGGTCTGGTGGCAGGCCTTCCGCGCCCGTCCCGAGGAGGCGCTCGAGCCGCCGGCGCGCGACCCGTTCGGGGGCGCCGCGCTGACGCCGTCGATGCGCGCGGTGGCGAAGTACGTGGCGGTGGTGGTGGCGCTCTTCGTCGTGCAGGTGCTGCTCGGCGCGCTGACGGCCCACTACACGGTCGAGGGCCAGCAGTTCTTCGGGCTGCCGATCGGGCGCTGGCTGCCGTACAGCCTGACGCGGACCTGGCACATCCAGACGGCGCTCTTCTGGATCGCGACGGCGTTCCTCGCCGCGGGCCTCTTCCTCGCGCCGGTCATCGGCGGCCGCGAGCCGCGCTTCCAGCGGCTCGGCGTCAACGTGCTCTTCGGCGCGCTGCTCGTGGTCGTCGCCGGGTCGCTGGCGGGCGAGTGGCTGGCGATCCAGCAGAAGCTGACGCTCGGCCAGACGTTCTGGTTCGGGCACCAGGGCTACGAGTACGTGGACCTCGGGCGGTTCTGGCAGGTCGCGCTCTTCAGCGGCCTGCTCATCTGGCTGACGCTCATGCTCCGCGCGCTCTGGCCGGCCATCGTCCGGCGCGACGAGTCACGGTCGCTGGTGCTGATGTTCACGGGCGCGAGCGCCGCGGTGGGGCTGATGTACGGCGCGGGCTTCTTCTTCTCCGCGCGCACCCACCTGACGGTCATGGAGTACTGGCGCTGGTGGGTCGTGCACCTCTGGGTCGAGGGCTTCTTCGAGGTCTTCGCGACCGCCGCCGCGGCCATCCTCTTCGCCCGGCTGGGCCTCGTCCGCAAGGGCCACGCCGGCGGGGCGGTGATCGCGTCGAGCGCGCTCTTCCTCTTCGCCGGCATCCCGGGGACGTTCCACCACCTGTACTTCAGCGGCACGCCCACGTCCATCATGGCCGTCGGCGCGTCGTTCAGCGCGCTCGAGGTCGTGCCGCTCGTGCTCATCGGCCTCGAGGCGTTCCAGACGAGCCGCATGCAGACGGCCGCGCCGTGGATGCGGCGGTACCGCTGGCCCATCCGGTTCCTCGTGGGCGTGGCGTTCTGGAACTTCGTGGGCGCCGGCCTCTTCGGCTTCCTGATCAACCCGCCCATCGCGCTCTACTACATGCAGGGCCTGAACACGACGCCGGTGCACGCGCACACCGCGCTCTTCGGCGTCTACGGGCTGCTGTCGCTGGCGCTCGCCCTCATCATCGCGCGCCTGCTCACGGGCACGCGCCCGTGGAAGGAGTCGACCCTGGCCGCCGCCTTCTGGTGCATGAACATCGGCCTGGCGCTCATGGTCGTCCTGAGCCTGCTCCCCATCGGCCTCGCGCAGGCCGTGGCCAGCGTCCAGCACGGCCTCTGGTTCGCCCGGTCCGCCGAGTTCCTGCAGCAGCCGTGGCTCGAGACGCTGCGCTGGATGCGCCTGGTGGGCGACTCGGTCTTCCTCGTCGGCGTCGGCGCCTTCGCCTGGTTCATGTCGGGGCTGTGGCTCGGCTGGAGCTACGAGCCGGCCCCCGAGGCCGCGCGCGAAGCGGGCGGCGTCCTCGGCCCCCGCACGGTCCCCACGCGGTAAGGCCGTGCCGCCGGTGCCGCCCTCGTCCCCGGGGCGGCGCCGGCGGCGGCTCGGCCGCCCTCCGCTCCGGGCGCTGGGCCTCCTCGCTGCGCGGGCCGCCCTCCGCTCCGGGCGTTGGGCCTCGGGCGCTCCGCCGGCCGCCCCCCGCTGCGCTTCGGGCGGTGGGCCTCGCACGCTCTGCGTGCTCGTTGGGCCGTCCGTCGCTTCGCTCGGGGCGGTGGGCCTCGGGCGCTGCGCGCCCTCGTTGGGACTCGCGGCGCTCGCTGGGACTCGGCGCCTGCGGCGCTCACGGGGCCGCCCGGCGCTGCCCTCGGGCGTTGGGCCTCGGGCGCTCCGCCGGCCGCCCCCCGCTGCGCTCCGGGCGGTGGGCCTCGCACGCTCTGCGTGCTCGTTGGGCCGCCCGTCGCTTCGCTCCGGGCGTTGGGCCTCGGGCGCTACGCGCCCTCGTTGGGACTCGCGGCGCTCGCTGGGAATCTGGCGATCGACAAATCCAGATGGCCAGGTCCAGATCACCAAATCCAAAATCACCAAATCCAAAATCACCAAATCCAAATCACGAGATCACAAGATCACGAGATGTGTTAAATTCCCAGTTCCAATGCCGACCCTGATGACGCCCGGCCGTGCCGCCTCGTGCGGCTCGACGTGTGTCCGCGGGGCGGTCGTCGTCATTCGACTCGTCGTCATTATCGGCATCGGCCTGCTTCTTGGGCCGATGAGCGCGAGCGGATGATGTAGCGACCGGCAGCCGAGCAGGCAGCACTTCCAGAGGGGCCATCATCCGCAAGGGTGATGGCCCTTTTGCTTTGTCGAGGAGAGGACGGGACGACCATGCAGCACGACGCGGAACGAACCACGCCGGCCCCGGGGGCCGGCCACCAGTCCACGGCGGCTCCCACGCGGGAGTTCGCCTTCGAGGTCACCGAGCGCGGCGTATCGCTCCGGGTGGCCGTCCAGGTGTTCGCGGCCGGACCGCCGGAAGTCCGGGAGGCCGAGGAGGTTGGCGCCGAAGCCGGCTACGGCCACGGGGTCTAGCCCCGCGCGCGCTGGCGCCACCCGAGGCACGGGACTTGCTGTGATTCGTCCACAGGAGGCCCGTGCCTCCGGGGAGGTGGCCGTGGCCCATGCCCTCGTCCTCAAGCTTCGCGCGTTCGAGCGCGATCTCGAGCGCGACCTCCGCCGCCGGCAGCGCCAGTTCCGCCAGGGCGTGCCCGCGTACCTGCGGGACGCCAGCCTCCGCAACCTGCTGACGACGCCGATCATCTACTCGATGGCCGTGCCGTTCGTCCTGCTGGACGCCTGGGTGACCCTGTTCCAGTGGATCTGCTTTCCGCTCTACGGGATCACGCGGGTGCGGCGGCGGGACTACGTGATCATCGACCGCCACCGCCTCGGGCACCTGAACGCCATCGAGAAGGTGAACTGCGCGTACTGCGGGTACGCCAACGGCGTGCTGGCGTATGTCACCGAGGTGACCGGACGGACCGAGCAGTACTGGTGCCCCATCCGGCACCGGCGCGCCGTCCTGCGTCCGCACGCGCACTACCGGCGCTTCGTCCCGTACGACGATGCGGCGGCGTACCGGCGGGAGCTGCCGCGGCTGCGCGCCCTGCTGGCGCGGGAGGCGGCAGTGGCCCCGGGGGCCGGGGCGCGGCGGCGGCGCGGGCGGGCTAGGAGCGCCGCAGGACCGACAGGTGCTTCGCCCAGGCCTGGCGGGCCGCGATGAAGTCCTCGTGGCCGATGTTCATCTCCGAGGCGATGCGCCGGATCTCGTTGTCCTCGATCGTCCGGATCGACGCGTCGGACGCCGACACCGCGAACAGGCAGTCGAGCAGGGCGAGCTTCTCCTCGCGCGTGGCGGCGGCCGAGAAGTTGCGCGCGACCAGGAAGTCGTCGGTGCCCCCGAAGCGCAGGCCGTGGGCCGTCGCGATGCGCACGGCCAGCCGCGCGTCCTCGGGCGACAGGCCCCCGCGTTCGGCGACGAGCCGTTCCATCGTCGCCGTCTCCGGCGGGGTGACGTCGTGGTCGGCGCGGGCGACCCGCCCGAGCAGGTAGGCGAACGACGCGACGAAGTGGGCCCGGTCCGGGGCGAGCGTCGCGAGTTGCCGCTCGATCTCGGCCACGCCGTCGGGCTCGGGGCCGTCGGACCCGGCGCGGACGATCCCGAGCCACTGCAGTATCGGCATTCCAGTCCTCCGGGGTGCTACCCTTGATTGTTTCCCATGATCTCTTTCGCGCGCATCAGCAAGCAATACGGCCGGCAGATTCTGTTCGTCGACGCCTCGTTCCAGCTCAACCCTGGCGAGAAGGTCGGGCTCGTGGGCCCCAACGGCGCCGGCAAGACGACGCTGTTCCGGATGATCGTGGGCGAGGAGGGACCGGACGAGGGCGAGGTCACCGTCCCGAAGAAGCTGCGCATCGGCTACTTCCGGCAGGACGCCGAGGAGATGTCCGGACGGTCGGTGCTCGACGAGGCCATCGCCGGCAGCGGCCGGCTCGGTGACCTGCACCACGAGCTCGAGGCCCTCCAGCACGCGATGGCCGACCCCGATCGCGCCGGGGAGATGGAGCGGGTGCTCGAGCGTTTCGGCGAGGTGCAGGAGGATTACGAGCACCTTGGCGGCTACGCGCTCGAGGGCCAGGCCCGCGAGGTGCTGCACGGCCTCGGCTTCGACGACGAGCGGATCGACGGCGACGTGGGGGCGCTGTCGGGCGGCTGGAAGATGCGGGTCGCGATGGCCCGCGTGCTGCTCGGGCGGCCCGACGTGCTGCTGATGGACGAGCCCACCAACCACCTCGACATCGAGTCGATCATCTGGCTCGAGGCGTTCCTCAAGGCGCTGCCGGGCGCCCTGCTGATGACCTCGCACGACCGCGAGTTCATGAACCGCATCGTGTCGAGGATCGCCGAGATCGACGAGGGCGAGATCACCGTCTATTCGGGCGACTACGACTTCTACGCGCGCGAGCGCCAGATCCGCGAGACGAACCGGGAGGCGGCCTACGCGCGGCAGCAGGCGATGCTCGCCAAGGAGCAGCGCTTCATCGAGCGCTTCCAGACGCACGCCGCCAAGGCCGCGCAGGTCCAGAGCCGCGTCAAGGCGCTCGACAAGATCGAGAAGCTGGAGCCGCCGCGGAAGCGGAGGGTCGTGAAGTTCGAGTTCCGCCCGGCCCCGCGCTCGGGCGACAAGGTCGCCGTGCTCGAGGGCGTCACCAAGGCGTACGGCCGCCACGTCATCTACGACGGCCTCGACCTGACGCTCCAGCGCGGCGAGCGCTGGGCCGTGATGGGCCGGAACGGCGCCGGCAAGACCACGCTCCTCCGCATCGTCGCGGGCGTCCTGCCCCCCGACGGCGGCACCGTGCAGCTCGGGGCCAGCCTCAAGCTGGGGTACTTCGCGCAGCAGGCGCTCGACCTGCTCGACCCGGACCTGACCATCATCGAGCAGCTGCAGCGCGACTTCCCGCGCGACTCGATCGGCGCGCTCCGGAGCCTCGCCGGCGCCTTCCAGTTCGCCGGCGACGACGTGGACAAGAAGATCCGGGCGCTGTCGGGCGGCGAGCGGACCCGGCTCGCGATGGCGCGGATGCTCTTCGACCCCCCGAATTTCCTCGTCCTGGACGAGCCGACGAACCACCTCGACCTCGCGACCAAGGAGATGCTCGTCGAGGCGCTCGCCGGCTTCGAGGGGACCATGCTGTTCGTGTCCCACGACCGGACCTTCCTCCGCGGGCTCGGCACGCGGGTGCTCGAGCTCGACGGCGCCGGGGCGCCGCCCCTCGTCTACCCGGGCACCTACCGCGAGTACGTGGAGAAGACCGGGCGCGAGGCCCCCGGCATCCACGCCTGAGCCCCGTCCGCCACGGGGCCGCCAGCCGCCGCGGAACGTCCCCACCCTCCCCCCCGGTGGGGCCCTGCGGCCGGGGCCAGCCCGGCTTTCCGCGGTCCAACGCGCGGTCGCATGAGGCTTCCAGATGGGGACAATACCCATATTGCGCTTCACTTATGCGTCCGGCTTCTTTTTAATAGGACTTCTACCCGGGGACGACAAAAATGACGCGACACGAGGCGGAGGACATCGGCGACCAGCGGGGCCTGGGTGACCAGGCGGCCCCGGACGGCCATGGCCTGTATCGGGCGTGTGACGAGCACGACGCATGCGGCGTCGGCTTCGTGGCCCACATCAAGGGGCAGCGGTCCCACCAGATCGTCGAGCAGGCGCTTCGCCTGCTCATGAACCTCGAGCATCGCGGCGCCACCGGCTGTGACCCCGGGACGGGGGACGGCGCGGGCATCCTCGTACAGGTGCCGGACCGTTTCCTCCGCAAGGCCGCTGGGATTCCGCTGCCGGAGGCGGGCGCCTACGGCGTCGGCCTCGTCTTCCTGCCGCACGCCGACGGCGCCCGCGCCCGCATCAAGGACGTCGTCGCGCGCATCGTCGAGGAGGAAGGACAGGCGCTGCTCGGCTGGCGCGACGTGCCAACCGACCTGTCAGCCGTCGGCGCGAGCGCGGCGGCCGTGGCGCCGCGGTTCGAGCAGCTCTTCGTGGGCCGCGGCCCCGCCGCCGTCGACCCGGCCGACGAGGCGCGCTTCGAGCGCGCGCTCTTCGTCATCCGCAAGCGGATCGAGCACGCCGTCGACCAGCTCGACGTGTCGTCGGAAGATAAGAAGTACTTCTATATCGTCTCGCTCTCATCGCGTACGCTTATCTACAAGGGGATGCTCACGGCCGCGCAGATCCCGGGGATGTTCCCGGACCTGTCGGACCCGGCCTTCGAGTCGGCCCTGGCCCTGGCGCACCAGCGGTTCAGCACCAACACGTTCCCGTCCTGGCCGCTCGCGCACCCCTACCGCTACGTCGCCCACAACGGCGAGATCAACACGCTGCGCGGCAACGTCAACTGGATGCGCGCGCGCGAGGGACTGCTGCGCTCGTCGGTCTTCGGCGACGACCTGCAGAAGGTGCTGCCGGTCATCCGCGCGGGTGGCAGCGACACGGCGAGCCTCGACAACGTCCTCGAGTTCCTCGTCATGGCCGGCCGCTCGCTGCCCCACGCCGTGCTCATGATGGTGCCCGAGCCGTGGAGCGGGCACGAGGAGATGGACCCGGCCCGCCGGGCCTTCTACGAGTACCACTCGTCGCTCATGGAGCCGTGGGACGGCCCCGCGTCGATCGCGTTCACCGACGGCCGGGTCATCGGCGCGGTCCTCGACCGCAACGGCCTGCGGCCGTCGCGCTACTACGTGACCAAGGACGACCTGGTCATCATGGCGTCCGAGGTCGGCGTCCTCGACATCCCCGCGGACCGCATCCTGGTCAAGGAGCGGCTGCACCCCGGGAAGATCTTCCTGATCGACACGGTCGCCGGCCGCATCATCGACGACGAGGAGATCAAGGGCGAGCTGGCGGCGGCCCGGCCCTACGCCGCGTGGCTCGAGGAGCACCTCGTCGACATCGAGGACCTCCCGGCGGCCCACGCCGAGCGTCCCGACCACGACACGGTGCTCCAGCGCCAGCTGGCCTTCGGCTACACGCAGGAGGACCTGCGCGTGCTGCTCGGGCCGATGGCCGCCGCCGGGGAGGAGCCCATCGGCTCGATGGGCAGCGACACCGCGCTGGCGGTCCTGTCCGACCGGCCGCGCCTGCTCTACGACTACTTCGCGCAGCTCTTCGCGCAGGTGACCAACCCGCCGCTCGACGCGATCCGCGAGCAGCTCGTCACGTCGATGGCCTCGACCATCGGCCCCGAGCGCAACCTCCTCGAGCCCGAGCCCGAGTCGTGCCGGCAGATCCAGGTCGAGTACCCGATCCTCCACAACGACCAGGTCGCCAAGCTGCGGCACCTGCCCCCCGGCTCGCCGTTCCGCTCGACGACGCTGCAGATGCTGTTCGACCCCGAGCAGGGCGGCCCGGGCCTCGAGCGGGCGATGGCGGAGCTCTGCCGGCAGGCGAGCGAGGCGGTCGCCGCCGGCTACGGCATCCTGATCCTCTCGGACCGCGGCGTCGACGCGCGCCACGCCGCCATCCCGTCGCTGCTGGCCACGGCCGGCGTGCACCACCACCTCGTCCGCGAGGGCACCCGCACCCGCTGCGGCCTGCTCGTCGAGACCGGCGACGCGCGCGAGGTGCACCACGTCGCGCTGCTCATCGGCTACGGCGCCGGCGCCGTCAACCCGTACCTCGCGTTCGAGACGCTCGAGGACATGCGGCGGCAGGGCATGCTGAACGGCCTCACGCACGACGAGGCCGTCCTCCGCTACATCAAGGCGCTCAACAAGGGCGTGCTCAAGGTGATGTCGAAGATGGGGATCTCGACGCTGCAGAGCTACTGCGGCGCGCAGATCTTCGAGGCCGTCGGCCTCGAGAAGGCCTTCGTCGACAAGTACTTCACCTCGACGGCGTCGCGCATCGGCGGCATCGGCATGGAGACGGTCGCCGAGGAGGTCGCGGCGCGCCACAAGACCGCGTTCGGCCGCCGGCCCATCGGGCCCATCGAGCTCGACTCGGGCGGCGAGTACCAGTGGCGCCGCGACGGCGAGTTCCACCTGTTCAATCCCGACACGGTGTTCCGCCTCCAGCACGCGACCCGGTCGGGCCGCTACGAGATCTTCCGCGAGTACTCGCGCGCGGTGGACGACCAGGCGAAGCGCCGGGCCACGCTGCGCGGCCTCTTCCGCTTCAAGCCGGCCGGGCCCGCCGTGCCGCTCGACGAGGTCGAGCCAGTCGAGGCCCTCCTGCGGCGCTTCTCCACCGGCGCGATGTCCTACGGCTCGATCAGCCAGGAGGCGCACGAGACCCTCGCGATCGCGATGAACCGCCTCGGCGCCAAGTCCAACACGGGCGAGGGCGGGGAGGACCCCGGGCGCTACGTGCCCGACGCCAACGGCGACTCGCGCCGGAGCGCCATCAAGCAGGTCGCCTCCGGCCGCTTCGGCGTCACCAGCGAGTACCTCGTCAGCGCCGACGACATCCAGATCAAGATGGCGCAGGGCGCCAAGCCCGGCGAGGGCGGCCAGCTCCCGGGCCACAAGGTGTACCCGTGGATCGCGAAGGTGCGCTACGCCACGCCGGGCGTCGGCCTCATCTCGCCGCCGCCCCACCACGACATCTACTCGATCGAGGACCTCGCGCAACTGATCTTCGACCTGAAGAACGCGAACCCGCGCGCGCGCATCCACGTCAAGCTCGTCGCCGAGGTCGGGGTCGGCACCGTCGCCGCCGGCGTGGCCAAGGCCCACGCCGACGTCGTGCTCATCTCGGGCCACGACGGCGGCACAGGCGCCTCGCCGCTCACGAGCCTCAAGCACGCCGGCGTCCCGTGGGAGCTCGGCCTCGCCGAGACGCAGCAGGTGCTGCTCATGAACGGCCTCCGCGACCGCATCGTCGTGCAGACCGACGGGCAGCTCAAGACGGGCCGCGACGTCGCCGTGGCGGCCCTGCTCGGCGCCGAGGAGTTCGGCTTCGCCACCGCGCCGCTCGTCGTGATGGGCTGCGTGATGATGCGGGTGTGCCACCTCAACACCTGCCCGGTCGGCATCGCGACGCAGGACCCCGAGCTGCGGAAGACCTTCACCGGCAAGCCGGAGTTCGTCGAGAACTACTTCCGGTTCGTCGCCGAGGAGGTCCGCGAGATCATGGCGTCGCTCGGCTTCCGCACCCTCGACGAGATGGTGGGCCGCGCCGACTGCCTCGACGTCACCCGGGCGAAGGAGCACTGGAAGGCACGGGGCCTCGACCTCGCGCCGCTGCTGCACCAGCCGAAGATTGCCGAGGGCGCCGTCCGCCGGCAGGTGCAGGCGCAGGACCACGGCCTCGACCGCGTGCTCGACCACCGGCTGATCGCCGAGTGCGAGCCGGCGCTCGCGCGCGGCGAGGCGGTCTCGCTGGCGCTGCCGATCCGCAACACCGACAGGACCGTGGGCACCATGCTGGGCTCCGAGGTGACGCGGCGCCACGGCGGCGCCGGCCTGCCGGACGACACCATCCAGCTCGCCTTCGCCGGCTCGGCGGGGCAGAGCTTCGGCGCGTTCGTGCCGCGCGGGCTGACCCTGACGCTCGAGGGCGACGCGAACGACTACGTCGGCAAGGGGCTCTCGGGCGGCCGCATCGTCGTCTATCCCCCGCGCGAGGCGACCTTCGTCGCCGAGGAGAACATCATCGTCGGCAACGTGTCCCTCTACGGCGCGACGAGCGGCGAGGCCTTCATCCGCGGCATCGCGGGCGAGCGCTTCGCGGTGCGCAATTCCGGCGCGGCGGCGGTGGTCGAGGGCGTCGGCGACCACGGCTGCGAGTACATGACGGGCGGCCGGGTGGTCGTGCTCGGCCGCGTCGGCCGCAACTTCGCCGCCGGCATGAGCGGCGGCATCGCCTACGTCCTGGACCCGGAAGGGGCCTGGCGCCGGCGCGTCAACACGGAGCTCGTCGAGCTCGAGGCGCTGGACGAGGCGGACGAGGACGCGGTGCGCAGCCTCGTCACCCGGCACGTCGAGCGCACGGGCAGCGCCGTCGGCGCACGGGTACTGGCGGAATGGGAGGAGGCGCGCCGCCGCTTCTTCAAGGTGATGCCGCGCGACTACAAGCGCGTGCTGCTCGCCGAGGCGCGCGCCCGCGCCGAGGCGCGCGAACCGGCGTTCGCCGAGCTCGTGGGGGTGGCCCGTGGGTAAGGCGACCGGCTTCCTCGAGTTCGCCCGCGTCAAGCAGCCGACCCGGCCCGTCGCCGAGCGGGTGCGGGACTGGAAGCAGGTCTACACGGCGTACCCGGAGGGCGAGCTGGCCCGCCAGGGCGCGCGGTGCATGGACTGCGGGATCCCGTTCTGTCACCAGGGCTGCCCGCTGGGGAACCTGATCCCCGACTGGAACGACCTGGTCTACCGCGACCAGTGGCGGTCGGCGATCGAGCGCCTGCTGCTCACCAACAACTTCCCCGAGTTCACCGGCCTGCTGTGCCCGGCGCCGTGCGAGGGCGCGTGCGTGCTCGGGATCAACAAGGACCCCGTCGCCATCAAGGGCATCGAGCTCGCGATCATCGACCGCGCCTTCGAGGAGGGGTGGATCGGGCCGCGGCCGCCCGCCGTCCGCACCTGGAAGAAGGTCGCGATCGTCGGGTCGGGCCCCGCGGGCCTCGCCGCCGCCGTGCAGCTCAATCGCGCGGGCCACAGCGTGACGGTCTTCGAGAAGGCGGACCGCGCCGGGGGCCTGCTGCGCTACGGCATCCCCGAGTTCAAGATGGAGAAGCGCATCCTGGACCGGCGCCTCGAGGTGATCGAGGCGGAGGGCGTCGCGTTCCGGACGGGCATCCACGTCGGCGTGGACGTGACCGCCGCCGACCTGCAGCGCGACTTCGACGCCGTGCTCCTCGCCGGCGGCGCCGGCCAGCCGCGCGACCTGCCGGTGCCCGGGCGCCAGCTCGCCGGCGTGCACTTCGCCATGGACTACCTCACCGAGCAGAACCGCCGCTGCCACGGTGACGACGTGCCCGAGACGATCACGGCGGCCGGCAAGCGCGTGGTGATCATCGGGGGCGGCGACACCGGCGCCGACTGCCTCGGCACCGCCCACCGGCAGGGCGCGCGGTCCGTCCACCAGTTCGAGCTGCTGCCGCGGCCGCCGGAGGTGCGCGCCGGCGACAACCCCTGGCCGCTCTGGCCGAATGTCTTCCGCGTGTCGTCGGCGCACGAGGAGGGCGGCGAGCGCGTCTACTCCGTGCAGACGTCCCGGTTCGTCGACGACGGCCACGGCCACGTGGCGGCCCTCGAGGGCGCGCAGGTGGAGCTGGTGCGCGCCGACGGCCGCGCGCGCTTCGAGCCGGTGCCCGGCGGCGACTTCCGCATGGACGCCGACCTCGTGCTGCTGGCGATGGGCTTCACGGGCGCCGGTCCGAGCCGGCTGCTCGACGACCTCGGGGTGAAGATGACCGAGCGCGGCACGGTCGCCCGCGACGAGCGCTGGATGACGTCGGTGCCCGGCGTGTTCGCCGCCGGCGACATGCAGCGCGGCCAGTCGCTCATCGTCTGGGCCATCGCCGAGGGCCGCAGCGCCGCGCGCGGCATCGACCAGTTCCTCGTCGGCGAGTCGCGCCTGCCCGCGCCGGTGGAGTAGGGAAGGGAGGTTCCGGGTTCCGGGGTTCCCGGTTCCTCGCGTTCGTGCCGGTCGGCACCGGGCTCGTCCCGGCACCCCAGGCACCTGAGGCACCTCAGGCACCCGAGGCACCCCAGGCACCTGAGGCACCTCAGGAACCCAGGAACCCGAGGCCTCTGGCACCCCCGTTACGTCCGCCGGCTCATCAACAGCGCCGCCAGCGCGGCCAGGCCGCCGGCGAGAATCACGGCGCGAATCACGCGGAGCAGGGCGATCACCCAGGCGATGCCGATGCCGAGCGCGGCCCACTGGACCCACCAGTGGCCGGGCGAGGTCATCAGGTTGATGACGAAGAGCATCACCAGGATCAACGGGCCGGTCACCAGGAACTTCAGCGACTTCAGCGTCCTCATCTCCGCATCCTCCCGCGTGGCCGGCGGCGCGAACCCCCGGCGCGAATCGCATTCTCACCCGGATTCGACGTGCGCGGCCCCGCGAAGTTCGCGCGCGGGCGCGAGCGGCGGGAATTCGTGATCGGGCGGCCGCCGGCGGGATCCACGAAGAGCTTCGTTGACATCTACGAATTGATTCGTATACTGGTCGCATGTCACGTCCGCTCCCACGGCCGACCGACGCCGAGCTCGCGATCCTCCGGGTCCTGTGGAACCAGGGGCCCTGTACCGTCCGTCAGGTACACGAGGCGCTGGCCGCGCGCGACACCGGCTACACGACCACGCTGAAGCTGATGCAGATCATGGCGGAGAAGGGCCTGGTGACCCGGGACGAGTCGGCGCGGACCCACGTCTACGTCGCGGGGGTCTCGGAGTCGGCGACGCAGCAGCGGCTCGTCGCGGACCTGGCGGACCGCGCCTTCGGCGGCTCCGCGGCGCAGCTCGTGCTGCGCGCCCTCAGCACCAGTCCCCCATCGGCCACCGAACTCGCCGAGATCCGGCGCCTCATCGAGACCTACCGGGAGGAGTCATGAACGCGGCCCTCGACCTCGCGCGGTCCCCGGCGGCCCAGGCCCTTGCCTGGACCCTCGTCCACTTCGTCTGGCAGGGCACGGCCCTCGGCCTCGTGGCCGCGTTGGCCCTGCGCCTGTGGCGCCCGGCCGACGCCCACACCCGCTACGCGATTGGCGTGACGGTGCTCGGCGCCATGCTCCTGGTGCCGGTCCTGACCTTCGCGACGCTGATGGCCGAGATGCCCGCCACGCCCGCGCCCGCGACGGCCGCGTACGGCGCGGCCGCGGCGCCGCCGGCGCGGGCGTTCGCCGCGGTGACGGGAGAGCTCATCACCGAATCGCCGGCCAATCCCCTCGCCGTGCGCGCCCTGGTGCCGGCGGCCGCGCCGGCGCCGGCGGGCGCGCCCGCGCTCCGCCCCGCCTCGCTCCTGCTGATCCTGGCCGGGTGGCTGCTCGGGGTCGCGGCGCTCTCGGTCCGGTTGCTCGGCGGCTGGGTGGTGGCGCGGCGCCTCGCCCGGCGCGGGGTCGCACCCGCGCCCGAGGCGCTCGCGCAGGCGGCCGCCGCCGTGGCCCGGCGACTCGCTGTCGCGAGGCGCGTGGCGCTTGCCGTCTCGCCCGCGGTGACCGTCCCGACGGTCGTCGGCTGGGTCCGGCCGGTGGTGGTCCTGCCCCTGTCCGCGCTGTCGGAACTCTCACCGGCCCAGGTGGAGGCGATCCTCGCCCACGAGATCGCCCACGTGCGCCGGCACGACTACGCGGTCAACCTCCTCCAGGCGGGCATCGAGACGCTGTTCTTCTACCACCCCTGCGTGTGGTGGGTCTCGGCAGAGGTCCGGACCGAGCGCGAGCACTGCTGCGACGATCTCGCCGTCGAGGCGTGTGGCGACCGGCTCGTGTATGTCTCGGCGCTCGCGGACCTTGCCGCGTCGACCGCGCGGCATACGCTGGCGCTCGCGGCCACAGACGGGTCGCTGGTGGCGCGCGTGCGGCGGCTGCTCGGCCGGCCCATCGGCGAGCGGCACCAGGCGCCCGGCTGGGCGCCCGTCGCGATCGCCGGCCTCGCGCTCGTGGTGGCCGCCGCGCTGAACCTGTCGCTGGCGAGCCCGGCGGCGGCGGACGATGCCGGGCAGGCGGCGCCCGCCGTGCGCGAGGCCGCCGACGAGGCGCTGCCGGCCGTGCCTGCCGTCCCCGCGGTCCCGGCCATCGGCGACGCCCCGGTGGTCGCCTCGTCCGAGCCGCGCGCGGAGGAACGCGCGCAGGCGCCCGCGCCGCCCGCACCACCGGCGCCACCGGCTCCGCCCGCGCCGCCCGCGCCCGGCCTTGAGCCCGTGTTCGGTGTGCCGCCCGTGCCGGCGTTGCCGCCGCTGCCGCCGGACCCGCCCGATCCGCCGGACCCGGACCCTGGGCCGACGGGCCGGGGGAACATGACCTGGTCCACCGACACCGACCGCATTGCGCTCGAGTGGACCGGGCCGTTCACGTTGTCGGCGGACGACCGTGACCTGATCCCGACCGACGCCGGGACCACCGTGACGCTCACCGAGGGCCGCGTGCTGCGCTCGAGCATGACCTTCCGGAAGCTCGCCGACGGCACCGTCGCGCGCACGTTCCGGAAGGCCGGGCTCGTCCGGCCGGTCGACGCCGAGGCGCGCGCCTGGCTGGAGGCCGCGCTGCGCAAGGCGATTGCCCACACGGGGATGTTCGCGGACCAGCGGGTCGCGCGGCTCCTCGCCGCGGGCGGGCCGGACGCGGTGCTCGCGGAGATCGACAGGTTCGGCGAGGACGCGAGCCACGCGAAGCGCCGCTACTACGAGGCGCTGCTGGCGCAGGCCGCGCCGACGCCCGCGCTCGTGGGCCGCGTGCTCGACCGGCTGCCGAAGGACCTCACGTCCGACTTCGAGCTGGGCCGCGCGCTCGCGGCGGTCCTCAAGCGGGGGGCCCTGACCGACCAGCAGCGCGTCCAGGTCGCGCGCGCGGCCGCGTCGATCGACAGTGACTTCGAGCAGCGCCGCGTGCTGGCGGCCGCCCTGGCCAGCGGGCCGCTCACCCCGGGCCTCGTCACCGGCGTGCTCGACCAGGCCGGGCACATCGACTCCGACTTCGAGCGCTCACGCCTGCTGCTCGACCTCATCGCGCGCGGCGGCGTGACCGCCGACACCTCCGCGGCGTTCCTGCGCCTGGCCGGCGACATCGACTCGTCCTTCGAGCAGGCGCGCGTCCTGGCGGCGCTGGCCGGCGCGAAGGACCTGGCGCGGCCGGTCGTCGTCGACGGCATCCGCGCGGCGTCGCGCATCGACAGTGACTTCGAGCGCCGGCGCGCGCTGTCGGCCTTCCTGGCGCGCGGGGATGCCGGCGCGGCCGCCGCCGCGGCCGTGCTCGCCGCGAGCGGCGGCCGGGACGGCGGCCACGACCAGGCGCAGGTGCTCCGGGCGCTCGTCGCGAAGGGCGGCCTGACGCCGGACACCGCGGGCGCGTTCTTCGAGGCCGCCGGCCGCATCACGTCGACCCACGAGCGGGCCGGCCTGCTGGCCGCCGCGCTCGGGGACGGCCAGGCGCCCGCCTTCATCGTGTCGGGCGTCCTCGGCGCCGCCGCGGCCCTCGCCGGCGACTACGAACGGGCCAACCTGCTCGTCAGGATCGCGCGCACGCAGTCGCTCGACCCGGCGCAGCGCGATCTCTACTTCGCCGCCGCCGACCAGATCGGCTCCCGCAGCGAGGCCGACCGCGCCCTCGCCGCGCTGGCCCGCGCCACGCGCCGCTGACACCGCCAGCCGGATGCGCGCACCAACAACGCGCGCATCCGCTCGCCCCCCAAACGCACCCCTGGCACCCCTGGCACCCCTGGCACCCTTGGCACCCTGAGGGCGCACCCTTGGCACCCGTGGCACCCCTGGCACCCTGAGGGCGCACCCCTGGCACCTCAGGCACCCGTGGCACCCTTGGCACCCTGACGGCGCACCCCAGGCACCCCTGGCACCCTGGCACCCTGGCGTACCATTCCCCATGCGCATCGGCATCGACCTGGGCGGGACGAAGATCGAGGGCGTGGTCCTTGATGCGGGAGGGGGCGCGGTCGCGCGTGAGCGCGTCGCCACGCCGCGGGACGACTACGACGCGACGATTGCCGCCATCGTGGCGATGGTGGCGCGGCTCGAGGCGGCGGCTGGCGCGCGCGGGTCGGTTGGCGTCGGGACGCCCGGCGCGATCTCGCCGGCCTCCGGCCTCGTCAAGAACGCGAACTCGACGTGGCTGAACGGCCGCCCGCTCGGCGCCGACCTCGCGCGGGCGCTGGGGCGCGAGGTGCGGCTCGCCAACGACGCCAACTGCCTCGCCGTGTCGGAGGCGGCCGACGGCGCCGCGGCCGGCGCGCCCGTCGTCTTCGCGGCGATCCTCGGGACGGGGGTGGGCGGCGGGATCGTGGTGGACGGCCGGCTGCTGGCCGGGGGCAACGCGGTCGCGGGGGAGTGGGGCCACAACCCGCTGCCGTGGCCGGCCGACGATGAGCGGCCCGGTCCGCCGTGCTACTGCGGCCGCCGCGGCTGCCTCGAGACTTTCCTGTCCGGCCCGGCGCTGGCGGCCGGCCACGCGGCGTCTGGTGGCGCCGCCGTGGACGCGGCGGACGTGGCGCGCCTGGCGGCTGCGGGCGACCCTGTCGCCGCGGCGGCGCTCAACCGGTACGCGGACCGCCTCGCGCGCGGGCTGGCGACCGTCATCAACCTCCTCGACCCCGACGTGATCGTGCTGGGCGGCGGCGTGTCCAACATCGAGCGCCTCTACACGGCGGTCCCCGCCCGCTGGGGCGCGTGGGTCTTCTCCGACCGCGTGGACACGCGGCTCGTGCCCGCCGCGCACGGCGACGCCAGCGGCGTCAGGGGGGCGGCGGGGCTCTGGTGAAGAGCCAGGGTGCCAGGGGTGCCAAAGGTGCCAGGGGTGCCAAGGGTGCGCCACCAAAGTGCCAGGGGTGCCAGAGGTGCCAGGGGTGCCAAGGGTGCGCTTCCAGAGTGCCAAGGGTGCCAAGGGTGCGCTTCCAGAGTGCCAGGGGTGCCAAGGGTGGGCCTCAGGGTGAGAGGGTGCCTTCGCGGCGCACCTTTGACACCCCTCGCACCCCTGGCACCCTGACGGCGCACCCCTGGCACCCTTGGCACCGTTGGCACCCCTGGCACCCTGGCGGCGCACCCCTGGCACCCCTGGCACCTTTGGCACCCTTGGCACATTGTGTTGGCCCACCTAAGTTCTGATCTATCAGTTTGTTAGCTGAATTGGATGACGAAAGTGACAATCCCTGACAATCCCTGACGACAAAGTGCACAAAATACAGAAGTTACGGGGGCTGGCCGCCGTATACTCGGCGTGAGTTCACGGGCGTACCAGGCTGTCTGGTGCAGGCGTCCGTCGGACAATTTTGGGGGCACGAATGCAGAGATTCATTTTCGCGATCGCAGGGACGGCGGCGCTGCTCGGGCTCGGGCTGGCGGCTGACACGACCCAGCAGGGCGCGCCGGCGCCGCAGGCCCGGCCGGAGCTCGCGCGATCGCACCAGGACGGCACGCTCACGCCCGAGTCGCAGGCGGCGCTGGTCAACCAGTACTGCGCGACCTGCCACAGCGATCGGGGGAAGGCGGGCGGCTTGTCGCTGGTGTCGGAGTTCGACGCGCAGCATCCCGAGGCGCATCCGCAGGTCACCGAGAAGATGATCCGGAAGCTGCGCGCCGGGATGATGCCGCCGATGGGCGCGCGCCGGCCGGACGAGGCGACGCTCGACGCGTTCGCCCTGTCGCTCGAGAACCGGATCGACCAGGTGGCGGCCGCGGACCCGAACCCGGGGTGGCGGCCCTTCCAGCGGCTGAACCGCGCCGAGTACGAGCGCTCGGTCGAGGACCTGCTGGGCATCGACGTCGACGTCAACGCGTTCCTGCCGCCGGACACGATGAGTGACGGCTTCGACAACGTGTCGGATGCGCAGACCTTCTCGCCGACGCTGCTCGAGGGCTACCTGCGGGCGGCCAGCCGCATCGCGTCGCTCGCCGTCGGCAACCCGAACGCGACGGCGGCCGAGGCCACCTACAAGGTGCCCCGCACCGAGTCGCAGCTGCACCACGTCGACGGCGCGCCGTTCGGCACGCGCGGCGGCCTCGCGGTGGTCCACAACTTCCCGGCCGACGGGGAGTACTCGTTCCGCGTGATGCTCCACTCGATCCCGACCGGGCAGCTCTACGGCAGCACGGTCAAGGGCGAGCAGCTCGAGATCTCGATCGACGGCGAGCGCGTGGCGCTGCTCGACATCAAGAACACGATGAGCGAGTCCGACCCGAACGGCATGAACATCTACTCGCCGAAGGTCAGCATCAAGGCCGGGCCGCACGAGGTCGCCGCCGCGTTCCTCCAGCGCTTCGAGGGGCCGATGAACGACCTGCTCGCGCCGATCGAGTACACGCTGGCCGACTCGCAGATCGGCAGCGGCTTCGGCGTGACGACGCTGCCGCACGTGCGCGACTTCACGATCAGCGGCCCGTTCGAGGTCACCGGCGTGTCGGACACGCCGAGCCGCCGGCGCATCTTCACGTGCCGGCCGACGACCGCGGCCGAGGAGCCGGCCTGCGCGGCCGAGATCGTCCGCGGGCTCGCGCGCGAGGCCTACCGCGGCCCCGTGTCGCCCGAGGACTTCGAGGGCCTGATGGCCTTCTACGACCAGGGGCGCAAGGACGGCGACTTCGAGACGGGCGTCAAGATGGCGCTGCAGGCCATCCTGGCCAGCCCCAAGTTCGTCTTCCGCCTCGAGCGGACGCCGGCCAACGCCAAGCCGGGCACGCCCTACCGGATCACGGACGTCGACCTCGCCTCGCGCCTGTCGTTCTTCCTCTGGGGCACGTCGCCCGACGACGAGCTGGTGCAGGTGGCGATGGCCGGCAGGCTGAAGGGCAAGGAGCTCGACGCGCAGGTCGAGCGCATGCTCAAGGACCCGCGCGCCGAGGCGCTGGCCACGCGCTTCGCGAGCCAGTGGCTGCGGCTGCAGGACGTCGACAAGATCAAGCCGGACGCCCTGCTGTTCCCGACCTACGACAACCGGCTCGCCGAGGCGATGAAGCGCGAGACCGAGCTCTTCTTCGCGAGCCTCGTGCGCGAGGACCGCAGCTTCCTCGACGTGCTGAACGCCGACTACACCTTCGTCAACGGCCGGCTCGCCGAGCACTACGGCATCCCGAACGTGACGGGGCCGAACTTCCGGCGCGTCAGCCTCGAGGGCACGGAGCGGCGCGGCATCCTGGGGCAGGGCAGCGTGCTGATGCTGACCTCGGTGGCCGACCGGACCTCGCCCGTGCAGCGCGGCAAGTACGTGATGAGCGTGCTGCTCGGGTCGCCGCCCCCCCCGCCGCCGCCGAACGTCCCGTCGCTGGACGACTCGGTGAAGGCCGAGGAGGGCACGCGGGTGCTGTCGGTGCGCGAGCGCATGGAGCAGCACCGCGCCAACCCGGCGTGCGCGTCGTGCCACCGGGTCATCGACCCGATCGGCCTCGCGCTCGAGAACTTCGACGTGACCGGCCACTACCGCATCAAGGACAACGGCGTCCCGGTGGACTCGGCGGGCACGCTCTACGACGGCACGAAGATGGAAGGGCCGTCGGGGCTCCGGCAGGCGCTGCTCAAGCACAAGGACGCGCTCGTGCTCAGCTTCACCGAGAGCATGATGACCTACGCGCTCGGCCGCCGGGTCGAGTTCTACGACATGCCGACCGTGCGCGCGATCGTGCACGACGCGGCCAAGCACGACTACCGGATGTCGTCGTTCATCAAGGGGGTCGTCGGGAGCCCGGCGTTCCAGATGAGCCGCTACGCCGCGACCGAGACGGTCGCCGCGGGCCGGTAGCTGATAGGATTCTTCACCCGTAGCCAGGAATCGCGCCGCGCCCCGCGCGGCCGAGGAGGGAATAGAGGCGATGTTCATCACCAAGAACCACTTGTCACGGCGGACGGTCCTGCGTGGAATGGGCGTGACGATCGCGCTGCCGCTGCTCGAGGCCATGATCCCCGCGCGCACCGCGTGGGCGAAGACGGCGGCGGCCAAGGGCAAGACCCGCCTGTCGGCCATCGAGATGGTCCACGGGTCGGCGGGCAGCACCGAGATCGGCATCCAGCAGAACATGTGGGCGCCGGCCAAGGTGGGGCGTGACTTCGACCTCAGCCCGAGCAGCCTGAGCTCGCTCGAGCCGTACAAGGACTACCTGACGATCGTCAGCAACACCGACGTGCGGATGGCCGAGGCCTTCGAGATGCCCGAGATCGGCGGCGACCACTTCCGGTCGAGCGCCGTCTACCTCACGCAGTCGCACCCGAAGCAGACGCAGGGCTCCGACGTCTTCGCGGGCACCTCGCTCGACCAGTACTACGCGCAGCGGTTCGGCCAGGAGACGCCGATCCCGTCGATGCAGCTGTGCATCGAGAACATCGACCAGGCCGGCGGCTGCGCCTACGGCTACTCCTGCATCTACACCGACACGATCAGCTGGGCGTCGCCGACCGACCCGCTGCCGATGATCCGCGACCCGCGCGTCGCGTTCGACCAGCTCTTCGGCGTGGGCGCCACGCCCGAGGAGCGGGCGGCGCACCGCCGGGCTGACAAGAGCATCCTCGACTGGGTCACCGGCGAGGTCGCGCGGCTCCAGAAGGACCTGAGCCCGGGCGACCGCGTCCGCCTCAACGACTACCTCGACGACGTCCGCGAGATCGAGCGCCGCATCCAGCGCATCGAGGCGCAGAACACGAGCGGCGAGCCGCGCGAGCTGCCCGAGGCGCCGATCGGCGTGCCGGACGACTTCGCCGAGCACGTCAAGATCATGTTCGACCTGCAGGCCATCGCCTTCGCGTCGGACCTCACGCGGGTGTTCTCGTTCAAGATGGGCCGCGACGGCTCGGGCCGCGTCTACCCCGAGAGCGGCGTCAAGACGGGCTTCCACCCGGCCTCGCACCACCAGGACCGCGAGGACCGCGTCAAGCAGTTCGCCGCCATCAACAAGTTCCACGTGAGCCTCGTGCCGTACTTCCTCGAGAAGCTCAAGAACACGCCCGACGGCAACGGCACGCTGCTCGACAACACGCTCGTGATGTACGGGTCGCCCATGGGCAACTCGAACGTCCACAACCACAAGCGGTGCCCGCTGTTCCTCGCCGGCAAGGCCGGCGGCGCGCTCAAGGGCAACATGCACATCAAGGCCGCCGACGGCACCCCCATGGCCAACGCCATGCTGAGCGTGCTCCACGGCCTCGGCCTCGACGACATGGAGTCGTTCGGCGACAGCACGGCGGCCATGGACCTCAACGCCGCGGCCGAGCCGACCGTCGCCTAGACACGGACACGAAGGGGATAGAGAGATGCTGCACAGACGGTGGTTTGGCGCGCTCGCGCTCAGCGTGATCGGCGCCTTCGGCCTCTCGCTCGCGGCGGCCCAGGGCACGGCCCCTGTGGCCGACGCGGCCATGCTCGGCGACGCCACGACGGTTCGCACGCTCCTCAAGGACGGCGCGGACGTCAACGACGCCCAGGGCGACGGCATGACCGCGCTCCACTGGGCGGCGATGAAGGGCAACGTCGAGCTGGCCGACATGCTGCTCTACGCCGGCGCCAACGTGAAGGCGACGACCCGCCTCGGCGGGTACACGCCGCTCCACATGGCCGCGAAGATCGGCAACGGCACGGTCATCGCGGCCCTGCTCAAGGCCGGCGCCGACGCCAACGAGGCGACCGCGACCGGCGCCACGCCGCTCATGCTGGCCTCGGCCGCCGGGGACGTGGACGCCGTCAAGGCGCTCCTCGACGCGGGCGCCGACGTCAACGCCAAGGAGTCGGCCAACGACCAGACCCCGATCATGTTCGCCGCCGCGTTCGACCGCGTCGGCGCGCTGAAGCTCCTGCTCGAGCACGGCGCCGACATCAAGGTCGCCAGCAAGGTCACCAACCTGGCCGCGCTGACCGACCCGATGGAAGAGGCGTTCCGCCAGGCCGCCGCGGCCGGGCAGGCCGGGCCGGGCGGACAGGCCCGTCGGGGCGCCGGCGCGCCGTCCGCGGGCGCGCCCGCGGCCGGGGGCCGTCCGGGCGGCGGCCGCCCGGGCATGGGCGGCGGCAACGCCAAGGGGCCGGACGTGGCCGGGCTGACCCGCCCGTTCCGCTACAACGAGCTCGTGGGCAAGCAGGGCGGCCTCACGCCGCTGCTCTTCGCCGTCCGCCAGGGCAACACCGACTCGGTCAAGGCCCTCGTCGCGGCCGGCGCCGACGTCAACCAGGTGAGCCCGGGCGACAAGACCAGCCCGCTCCTGATGGCCACGATCAACGGCCACTTCGACCTCGCCGAGTACCTGCTCGACAAGGGCGCGGACCCGAACCTCGCCAGCGAGGCCGGCGTCACGCCGCTCTACGGCGTGATCAACGTCCAGTGGGCGCCCAAGGCGCTCTACCCGCAGCCGCGCGCCTACCTGCAGCAGAAGGCGACCTACCTCGAGATGATGCAGGCCCTGCTCGACCACGGCGCCGACCCGAACGCCCGCATCAACCGCAAGGTCTGGTACTCGGGCTACAACTTCGACCTCTCCGGCGTGGACGAGTCGGGCGCGACGCCGTTCTGGCGCGCCGCGTACGCCGAGGACGTCGCCGCGATGAAGCTGCTCGTCGCCAACGGCGCCGACCCGAACATCCCGACGATCAAGCCGGCCGGCCGCCCGCGCACGGGTGACGCGCAGCGCGACGTCAAGGACGTGTCGGGCCTGCCCGAGGTGCCGGTGGGCGGCCCGGGCGTGCCGCCGCTGCTGGCCGCGGCCGGCGTCGGCTACGGCGAGGGCTTCGCCGCCAACTCGCACCGCTATGCCCCCGGCGGCTGGATGCCGACCGTCAAGTACCTCGTCGAGGAACTCGGCGCCGACGTCAACGCCACCGACCACGAGGGCAACACCGCCATCCACCACGCCGCCTCGCGCGGCGACAACGAGATGATCGAGTACCTCGTCTCCAAGGGCGCCGACGTCACCAAGGTCAACCGCGAGGGCCAGACCACGGTCGACATGGCGAACGGCCCGGTGCAGCGCACCCAGCCCTACCCCGAGACGATCGCCCTGCTCGAGAAGCTCGGCGCCAAGAACAACCACAAGTGCGTGTCCTGCTAGGACACCCCTGACCTCGCAGGCCAAACGGCCGGATGCCCCTGGGCGTCCGGCCGTTTGTGTGTACGGGGAGTAATCAAGAATCAAGAACCAAGAATCAAGAAATCAGAACCCGAGGAACGCCAGGAACCGAGGAACCCGCGGAACCTTCCGCCCCGGCCCCAACCCCTGCCGTGCCTATCAGTTACGCGAATACAATCGATAACAACCCCACCCGGAATCGCCCGTATACTTACCCCTCATAGATCTGCCCGCCCGGCGCGCCGGGCGGCGCGGCGCCGGGGCGCCGCGACCATGTGGGGACACGCATGAAGAGACTGATCGCAGGGATGCTCGGGGCGGCGCTCGTCAGCGTCGGCGTGGCGGCCGCGGGGCGCCAGGCCGCCGTGGTGCCGGCGCCGTCCGCGCCGCAGATGTCGTCGTCGCACGCCGCCGCGGCGCCGCGGGTCGAGGCCGCCACCCTGACCGCCGCGGACCAGACGGCGCTCGTCGGGCAGTACTGCGCCACGTGCCACAGCGAGCGCGGCAAGGCGGGCGGTCTCTCGCTCGCCGGCTTCGACGCCTCGTCGGCGCCCGACGCGGCCCCGGTGGCCGAGAAGATGATCCGCAAGCTGCGCGCGGGCATGATGCCGCCGGCGGGCGCGCGCCGCCCGGCGCCCGAGCAGCTGCTCGGCCTCGCGGTGGGGCTCGAGACGGCGATCGACACGGCCGCGGCCGCGAACCCGAACCCGGGCTGGCGCCCGTTCCAGCGGATGAACCGGGCCGAGTACGGCCTCGCGGTCAAGGAACTGCTCGACGTCGACGTCGACGTGACCGCCTACCTGCCGCCCGACACGGTCTCCGACGGCTACGACAACGTCGCCGACGTGCAGTCGTTCTCGGCGTCGCTGATGGACGGCTACCTCCGGGCGGCGAGCCAGATCAGCCGGCTGGCGGTCGGCGACCGGACGGCGTCGGCCACGTCGGTGACCTACAAGGTGGGCCGGACGATGTCGCAGATGCAGCACATCGACGGCGCGCCGATCGGCACGCGCGGGGGGATCTCGGTGGTCCACTCGTTCCCGGCCGACGGCGAGTACGTCTTCAAGGTCAACCTGCACAACGAGCCGCTCGGGGGCCTCTTCGGCCGCACGACGGTGGACGTGCTGGGCGTGACCGAGAAGCTGGAGGTCTCGGTGGACGGCGAGCGGGTCGCGCTGCTCGAGCTCAACACGCGGATGAGCGAGTCGAACCCGGACAACGACCTCGAGCCGGAGACCCCGCCCATCCACATCAAGGCCGGCCCGCACCGCGTGTCGGCGGCGTTCCTCCAGGACTTCGAGGGGCCGGTCAACGACCTGCTCATGCCGGTCGCGAACACGCTGTCGGACGTCAGCATCAGCTTCGGCGTGACGGTGCTGCCGCACCTGCGCGAGATGCGCGTCATCGGCCCGCACGAGGTCACCGGCGTCTCCGACACGCCGAGCCGCCGCAAGGTCTTCTCGTGCCGCCCGACGACGGCGGCGGAGGAGTCGGCGTGCGCCGCGGAGATCGTGCGGTCGCTGGCGCGGCGGGCGTTCCGCGGCCCGGTCGCGACCGAGGATTTCGAGGGCCTGATGGCCTTCTACGAGAAGGGCCGCGAGCGCGGTGACTTCGAGAACGGCATTCGCTTCGCGATCCAGGCGATCCTGGCGAGCCCGCAGTTCCTGTTCCGGACCGAGCCGGCGCCGGCCGGCGTGCGGGCGGGGACGAGCTACCGCCTGAGCGACATGGAGCTGGCCTCGCGGGTCTCGTTCTTCATCTGGGGCACGGTGCCCGACGCGGAGCTGGTGCAGGTGGCGATGGCCGGGGACCTCGGCAAGCCGGGGGTCCTCGAGGCGCAGGTCCGGCGGCTGCTGAAGGACCCGCGCTCCGAGACGCTGTCGACGCGCTTCGGCGCCCAGTGGCTCCACCTGCAGGACCTGGACGGGATGAACCCGGACTACCTGCAGTACCCGAACTACGACGACACGCTGGCCGAGGGCTTCCGGCGCGAGACCGAGCTCTTCTTCGACAGCCTGATCCGGGAGGACCGGAGCCTGCTGGAGCTGCTGACGGCCGACTACACGTTCGTCAACGAGCGGGTCGCCCGGCACTACGGGCTGCCCAACGTCATGGGCAACCAGTTCCGCCGGGTGTCGCTGCCGCCGGAGCGGCGTGGCATCCTCGGGCAGGGCGCGATCCTGACGCTCACCTCGATTGCCGACCGCACCTCGCCGGTGCTGCGCGGCAAGTACGTGATGCAGGTGCTGCTCGGCTCGCCGCCGCCGCCGCCGCCGCCGAACGTGCCGGCGCTGGACGACTCGGTGAAGGGCGAGCAGGGGGGCAAGTTCCTGTCGGTCCGCGAGCGCATGGAGCAGCACCGGGCGAACCCGGCGTGCGCGTCGTGCCACCGCGTGATCGATCCGCTCGGCCTGGCGCTCGAGAACTACGACGTGACGGGGCAGTGGCGGATCAAGGACAACGAGGTCCCGATCGACTCGAAGGGCGTGCTGTACGACGGCAGCGAGGTCGAGGGGCCGGACGGCCTCCGCGCGGCGCTGCTGCGGCACAAGGACGCGATCGTCCTGACCTTCACCGAGAACCTGATGACCTACGCGCTCGGGCGCCGGGTCGAGTACTACGACATGCCGGCGGTGCGCGCGATCGTGCACGCGGCCGAGGCGCAGGACTACCGGATGTCGTCGTTCATCCTCGGCGTGGTGAAGAGCCCCGCCTTCCGCATGAGCCAGCCCGAGGCGACCGAGACGGTCGCCGCGGGCCGGTAAGGCCGACCGTCACCGCAGTACCGGATCTTCGAGGAGGTCAGATCGCGATGTTCATCACCAGGAAGCAGCTCTCCCGCCGCACGGTTCTCCGCGGCATGGGCGTGACCATGGCGCTGCCGCTGCTCGAGGCGATGCTGCCGGCCGGCACCGCGTCGGCGAAGACGGTGGCGGGCAAGACGCGCTTTGTGGCGATCGAGATGGTGCACGGCTCGGCCGGCAGCACGAAGATCGGCATCGAGCAGAACATGTGGGCGCCGGCGGCGACCGGGCGGGACTTCGACCTCGGCCCGAGCAGCCTGAGCCCGCTCGACCCGTTCAAGGAGCACCTCACGATCATCAGCAACACGAACGTCCGGAATGCCGAGGCGTTCGAGATGCCGGAGATCGGCGGCGACCACTTCCGGTCGAGCGCGGTGTTCCTCACGCAGATGCACCCGCGCCAGACGCAGGGCTCGGACGTGCGCGCCGGGACGTCGCTCGACCAGTTCTACGCGCAGGCCTACGGGCAGGACACGCCGATCCCGTCGATGCAGCTCTGCATCGAGAACGTGGACCAGGCGGGCGGCTGCTCCTACGGCTACTCGTGCGTGTACACCGACTCGATCAGCTGGGCGTCGCCGGGCGACCCGCTCCCGATGATCCGCGACCCGCGCGTCGTCTTCGACCAGCTCTTCGGCGTCGGCGCGACGCCCGCGGAGCGGGCCCTCCGCCGGTCCGAGGACCGGAGCATCCTCGACTGGATCTCGACCGCCGTCGACCGGATGAAGCAGGACCTCGGCGCGGCCGACCGCGCGCGGCTGGCCGACTACCTCGACGAGGTGCGCGAGATCGAGCGGCGCATCCAGAAGGTGGAGGCGCAGAACACCAGCGGCGACCCGCGCGAGCTGCCCGAGGCGCCCGTCGGCGTGCCCGACTCGTTCGAGGAGCACGTCAAGCTGATGTTCGACCTGCAGGCGATCGCCTTCGCGTCCGACATCACGCGCGTCTTCGCGTTCAAGCTGGGCCGCGACGCGTCCAACCGCGTCTACCCCGACAGCGGCGTCAAGACGGCGTTCCACTCCGCGTCGCACCACCAGGATCGCGAGGACCGCATCAAGCAGTTCGCGATGATCAACAAGTACCACATCGGGATGATTCCCTACTTCCTCGAGAAGCTGAAGAACACCCCGGACGGCGAGGGGACGCTCCTCGACAACTCGCTCGTGCTCTACGGGTCGCCGATGGGCAACTCGAACGTGCACAACCACAAGCGGTGCCCGCTCTTCCTCGCCGGCCATGCCGGCGGCGCGCTCAAGGGCGGCCTCCACATCAAGGCGGCCGACGACACGCCGATGGCCAACGCGATGCTGTCGGTGGGCCGGACCCTCGGGCTCGACATGGAGTCGTTCGGCGACTCGTCCGCGGCCATGGACCTCAACCAGGCCGCCAGCACGACCGTCGCGTAGACGCCGCGCCACAGGGCAATGGCCGAGGCGGGCTCCCTTCAGGGGCCCGCCTCGTGTCACGTACGGAGGCAAGTCATCCGCGGATGCACGCGGATGCACGCGGATGCACGCGGACAGGACCCGGCACGAGACGGTCTGTGTACCCGGGAGCGAACGGGCGTGCAGGCGCTCCCGAGGCCCCCGGCGGCGGCACCCGGAGGGTGCCGCGAGAGGGAGGCGGCCGGGCACGGACGAGAGCCGGCTCCGGGGAGGTGGGAAGCCGGCTCTCGCCCGTGCCCTGCCGCCTCCCTCCGGCGCGCCGTCGGCGCGCCCGCCGGGGACCTCGCCCGCGCGTCAGCTCATCCGCGTCCATCCGGCTGTTTTCCGCGGACGCCGCCGCCAGGCGGCCTGCCGCTGCGACATTCTGTGACGATCTAGATGGCCCGCTCCGGGCAGGCTGCCCGTATACTCTGCGAAGGGCTATCCCTCGGAATGACTCGGCTTTCTCGCACCGCGGGACGGATGTCCCTGCGGCAGGGGGCGCGCATGAGGAGAGTGTTGGGGACCGGGCTTGCCGTGGTCCTGCTGGGGCTGGGAGCGCAGGCGGCCGGGCCCGCGGGCGCCGCGCCGGCGCAGGCGATGGCGGCCTCGCACGGCGCCGCGCCGATGAGCGGGGAGGCGGGCACGGCGCTCGTCCAGCAGTACTGCGTCACCTGCCACAACGATCGGACCAAGGCCGGCGGCCTCACGCTGGCGGCCTTCGATGCCGGGCGCGCGCCCGACCAGGCGCCGGTGGCCGAGAAGATGATCCGCAAGCTCCGCACCGGCATGATGCCGCCCGCGGGGGCGCGCCGCCCCGAGGCCGCCGAGCTCGACCGGTTCGCCGGGTCGCTCGAGGCGCGGATCGACAAGGCGGCCGCCAGGGCGCCGGCGCCCGGCTGGCGGCCCTTCCAGCGCCTGAACCGCGCCGAGTACGCGCGCGCCGTCCACGACATGCTGGGCCTCGACATCGACGTCGCGGCCTTCCTGCCCGCCGACACCGTGAGCGACGGCTTCGACAACGTCGCCGACGTGCAGACCTTCTCGCCGACGCTGCTCGAGGGCTACCTGCGCGCCGCCGGGGAAGTGGCCCGGCTGGCGGTGGGCGACCGGGACGCGACGCCGAGCGAGTCCACCTACAAGCTGCCGAAGACGGGCTCGCAGATGCGCCGCGTCGACGGCGCCCCGCTCGGCACCCGGGGCGGCACGTCGGTCGTCCACGTGTTCCCGGCCGACGGCGACTACGAGTTCCAGGTCGAGTTCTTCGCCGAGCCGCTCGGGCTGCTCTTCGGCAGCACGTCGCCCGGCGAGCAGATCGAGATCTCGATCAACGGATCGCGCGCGGCGATCTTCGACATCGACCCGCGGATGAGCGAGGAGAAGACCGGGCTGGCGCTCAAGACGCCGCCGATCCACGTGCAGGCGGGGCCGCAGCGCGTGACCGCCGCGTTCGTGCAGCGGTTCGAGGGGCCGATCAACGACTTCATCGCGCCGATCGAGCACACCATGGCCGACACCGAGATCGGGACGGCCTTCGGCATCACCACCCTGCCGCACCTGCGCGCCCTCACGATCATCGGCCCGCACGCGGTCACGGGCGTCTCCGACACGCCGAGCCGGCGCCGGATCTTCACGTGCCGGCCGACGTCGGCGGCCGACGAGGCGTCGTGCGCCGCGTCGATCGTCCGCGGGCTCGCCGCGCGGGCCTTCCGCGCACCGGTGGCCGACCGCGACTTCGAGCGGCTCATGTCCTTCTACGAGCAGGGACGGCAGGAGCGCGACTTCGAGAACGGGGTGACGACGGCGCTCGAGGCGATCCTGGCGAGCCCGCAGTTCCTCTTCCGCCTGGAGGCGACGCCCGCGGCGGTGCACGCCGGCGACGTCTACCCGGTCGGCGACATCGAGATGGCGTCGCGCCTCTCGTACTTCCTCTGGGCGGCGGGCCCGGACCAGGCGCTGGTGGACCTGGCGGGCAAAGGCCGGCTGACCGCCAAGGGCGAGCTCGACCGGCAGGTCACGCGCATGCTGGCCGACCCGCGGTCCGAGTCGCTCGCGACCCGCTTTGGGGCCCAGTGGCTGCGGCTGCAGGACCTCGAGAAGGTGTTCCCCGACGCGGTCCAGTTCCCGTACTACGACCACACGCTGTCCGAGGCGCTGAAGCGCGAGACCGAGCTGCTCTTCGACAGCCTGGTGCGCGACGACCGCAGCATCCTCGACCTGCTGACGGCCGACTACACGTTCATGAACGAGCGGGTCGCGAAGCACTACGGCGTGACCGACGTCACCGGCAACGCGTTCAGGCGCGTGCCGGTCCCGGAGAACCGCCGCGGCATCCTGGGGCAGGCGAGCATCCTCACGCTCACGTCCGTGGCCGACCGCACGTCGCCGGTGCAGCGCGGCAAGTGGGTGATGGAGGTGCTGCTCGGCACGTCGCCGCCGCCCCCGCCGCCGAACGTGCCGGCGCTCGAGGAGACGAAGGCCGCCGCGGACGGCAAGCTGCTCTCGGTGCGTGAGCGCATGGAGGCGCACCGGGCGAACCCGGCGTGCGCGTCGTGCCACCGCGTGATCGACCCGCTGGGCCTCACGCTCGAGAACTTCGACGTCACGGGCCAGTGGCGGATCAAGGACAACGGCGTGCCCGTCGATGTCGCGGGCACGCTCTACGACGGGACGCGGATGGAGGGGCCCGAGGGGCTGCGGGCGGCGATCCTCGCGCACAAGGACGCCTTCCTCCTCAGCTTCACCGAGAACCTGATGACCTACGCGCTCGGCCGGCGCGTGGAGTACTACGACATGCCCGCGGTGCGGGCGATCATCCACGGCGCGGCGGCCGACGGCTACCGGGTGTCGTCGTTCATCCGCGGCGTCGTGGCATCGTCGGCGTTCCGCATGAGCCAGGCGCCGCCGACGGAGACGACGGTGGCCGAGCGGCCGGCGCGGCGGTAGTGGACCGTATCGACTGATTCAGTACGATGGATGGCGGTGTCGAACCGCGGATCGACGGCCGCGACAACGGGGCGGCCGGTCGTGATTCGGGGCGTGCACGCCGCGAGGCCGGCGAGTCGGGGACCAGGAGGAATCGAGGCGATGTTCATCACGCAGAAGCACCTGTCGCGCCGGACCGCGCTGAAGGGCATGGGCGTCACCGTGTCGCTGCCCTTCCTCGAGGCGATGCTCCCGGCCGGGCGGGCCCTGGCGGCGACGCCGGGCCGGACGCGCCTCGTGGCCGTCGAGATCGTGCATGGCGCGGCCGGCAGCTCGAACTTCGGGTTGCAGCGGAACCTCTGGTCGCCCGCCGCGACCGGCGGGGCGTTCGACCTGAAGGGGACGAGCCTCGAGTCGCTCGAGCCCTTCCGCGACGCCCTGACGATCGTGAGCAACACCGACGTGCGGATGGCCGAGGCGTTCGCGCCGCCTGAGATCGGCGCCGACCACTTCCGGTCGAGCGCGGTGTTCCTGACGCAGGCGAAGCCGTTCCAGACGCAGGGCTCCGACGTCGAGGTCGCCACGTCGCTCGACCAGATGTACGCGCAGCGGTTCGGGCAGGAGACGCCGATTCCCTCGATGCAGCTCTGCATCGAGAACATCGACCAGGCCGGCGGCTGCTCCTACGGGTACTCGTGCGTGTACATGGACACGATCAGCTGGGCCTCGCCGACCGAGCCGCTGCCGATGATCCGCGACCCGCGCGTGGTGTTCGACCAGCTCTTCGGCGTCGGCGCCACCCCGGAGGCGCGGGCGGCGCGGCGCCGCCGCGACCGCAGCATCCTCGACTGGGTGACCGAGGCGGTGGCCGACCTCAAGACGTCCCTGAACGCGTCGGACCGGGCGCGGCTCAGCGACTACCTGGACGACGTGCGCGAGATCGAGCGGCGCATCCAGAAGGTCGAGGCCTTCAACAGCAGCGGCGAGCAGCGCGAGCTGCCGGAGGCGCCGATCGGCGTCCCGGACTCGTTCGAGGAGCACGTGAAGCTGATGTTCGACCTGCAGGCCGTGGCCTTCGCGTCGGACATCACGCGGGTGTTCTCCTTCAAGCTCGGGCGCGACGTCTCGAACCGCGTCTACGGCCCGAGCGGGTCGAAGACCGCGTTCCACACCGGCTCGCACCACCAGGAGAAGGAAGACCGGATCCTGGACTTCCAGAAGATCAACACCTACCACGCGAGCATGGTGCCCTACTTCCTCGAGAAGCTGCGGAACACGCCGGACGGCGACGGGACCGTGCTCGACAACAGCCTGGTCATCTACGGCTCGCCGATGGGCAACTCGAACTACCACAACCACAAGCGCTGCCCGCTGTTCTTCGCCGGGCACGCGGGCGGCCGCCTGAAGGGCAACGTGCACGTGAAGGCCGAGGACGGCACGCCCATGGCCAACGCGATGCTCACGGCGCTCCACGCGCTCGGCATGGACGACGTCGAGCGCTTCGGGGACAGCACGGCCGCCCTCGACCTGTCGGCCGCGGGCGCGACGATGGCCGCCGCGGGCGGGGAGTGAGGCGGACGTGACGACGAGCCGGACGTTCACTGGATTCGGGGCGGCCCTGGCGGGCGCCGTCCTGCTCTCGGCAATCCTGCAGGCGCAGGCGACGCCGGTGGCCGACGCCGCGATGCGTGGCGACGTCGACCAGGTGCAGACGCTGCTGCGCGAGGGCGGGGACGTCAACCAGGCCGGGGGCGACGGGACCACGGCCCTCCACTGGGCGGCGATGCGCGGGGACCGCGCGCTCGCCGACATGCTGCTCTACGCGGGCGCCAACGTCGGCGCCACCACGCGCCTCGGCGCCTACACGCCGCTGCACCTGGCCAGCCGCGCGGGCGCGACGGGCGTCGTCGACGCGCTCATCGGCGCGGGCGCCGACGTGTCGGCGCGGACCACGACCGGCGCCACCGCGCTGATGCTCGCCTCGCAGGCCGGCAGCGCCGAGGTGGTCACGCGGCTCGTCGCGGCCGGCGCTGACGTCAACGCGAAGGAGTCGATGTACGAACAGACGGCCCTGATGTTCGCGGCGGCGCGCGACCAGGCCGCCGTCATCAAGGTCCTGCTGGCGCACGGCGCCGACGCCGCCGCGGCGTCGAAGTTCGCCGACCTGGCCGCGCTCACCGCGCCGAGCGACAGGGACGCCAGGCAGGCGGCCCCCGTCGCGGGCGGGCGCGCCGCAGGCGGCCCGGCGGCCGGGCCGACGGCGACCGCACCCGCCGCAGCGCCGCCGAAGGCGGCTGCCGAGGTGCCGGGCGTCACGCGGCCGTTCCGCTACAACGAGCTGATCGACGCGCAGGGCGGGCTGACGGCGCTGCACTTCGCCGCGCGGCAGGGCGGCCTCGCCAGCGTCCAGGCGCTCGTCGAGGGGGGCGCCGACGCCAACGAGCTGAGCCCGGGCGACCACGCCTCGCCCCTCCTGATCGCGACGGCCAACGGGCACTTCGACGTCGCGATGTACCTGCTCGAGCACGGGGCCAACCCGAACCTGGCGAGCAAGGCCGGCGTGACGCCGGCCTATGCCGTGCTGAACATGCAGTGGGCGCCGCTGGCGGCCTACCCGCAGCCGACCGCGTACCGCCAGCAGGCGCACTCGTACCTCGACCTGCTCGGCGCGCTGCTCGACCGCGGCGCGGATCCCAACGTCCGCCTCAACCGCAAGGTGTGGTTCTCGGGCTACAACTTCGACCAGTCCAACGTGGACGAGAGCGGCGCCACGCCGTTCTGGCGCGCGGCCTACGGGGCCGACGTCGACGCGATGAAACTGCTCGTGGCCCACGGCGCCGACCCGAACATCCCGACGATGAAGCCGGCGGAGCGTCGGCGGCCCGGTGGCAGCGCCGGTGGCGACGAGGGCGAGGAGGGCGGCGACGTCTCGGGCCTCGCGCCCGTCCCGGTCGGCGGCCCGAGCGTGACGCCCCTGCAGGCCGCGGCGGGCGTCGGCTACGGCCAGGGCTTCGCCGGCAACTCGCACCGCTACGCGCCCTCGGGCATGATGGCGGCGGTCCGCTACCTGGTCGAGGAGCTTGGCGCCGACGTCAACGCGGTGGATGCGGAGGGGAACACGGCCCTGCACCACGCGGCGGCGCGGGGCGACAACGAGATGATCCAGTTCCTCGTCGACCACGGCGCGGACGTGACGGTGGTCAATCGCCGCGGCCAGACCACGGTGGACATGGCCAACGGCCCCGTCCAGCGCGTCCAGCCGTTCCCCGAGACGATCGCGCTGCTCGAGAAGCTCGGCGCCAAGAACAACCACAAGTGCGTGTCCTGCTAGCGGGCGACGCGACGGGATGAACAGGAGGGCGGCCGGCTCAGCCAGGCCGCCCTTGCTGCGTACGCCGACCCAGGGAACCCGCCGAACCCGTCGAACCCGCCGAAGCCGTCGAACCCGTCGAACCTGACGAACCTGTCGAACCCTGCCGAGGCCCACCCCAACCCCCGGGCCCCTCCATCCGGGCGCGCCACGGGCGCCCGCGCCGCGGACCTCCGGGGAGCTGACGCTCGAAACCGCGCCTCCGTGCGCTCGGATGGCGGACTGACGCCGAGACGCGGCCCTCCGCAAACGGCGGAGCGGCCGCGTGCCCTCCTCGCTCCCTCCGGCGTGGTTTCGGACTACCGGGTGTCGCGTCACTCCCAGTCGGCCGCACCGCGGGCACCCGCGTCACGCCCGGCCCGGGGCCGACCAGGTGGAACCCGTCGAACCCGTCGAACCTGTCGAACCTGTCGAACCCGACGAACCTGTCGAACCCTGCCGAGGCCCACCCCAACCCCCCGGCCCCTCCATCCGGGCGCGCCACGGGCGCCCGCGCCGCGGACCTCCGGGGAGCTGACGCTCGAAACCGCGCCTCCGTGCGCTCGGATGGCGGACTGACGCCGAGACGCGGCCCTCCGCAAACGGCGGAGCGGCCGCGTGCCCTCCTCGCTCCCTCCGGCGCGGTTTCGGACTACCGGGTGTCGCGTCACTCCCAGTCGGCCGCACCGCGGGCACCCGCGTCACGCCCGTCCCAGGGCCGACCAGGTGGAACCCGTCGAACCCGTCGAACCCGTCGAACCCGTCGAACCTGACGAACCTGACGAACCTGACGAACCCTGCGAAATCCCCCCATCCGTGACATCGCGCGACAAATCTGTCGGACTTGCCCCGTATGATCGGGATCATAGGCGTGCGGGGGCCCGGCCCGTAGGATCCGGCCTACGGTCCCTGCATCCTGGAGTGCTGACATGGTGAGTGGAGAGACGACTTCCCGGCCCGGCCGGAGACTCGCGCGGTGGGCGGGGCTGGCGGTGCTGCTGGCGGTGCCGGCGGCCACGCTGGCGGTGGGGCAGTTCCCGACGCTCGCGGAGCACTCCACCATCAAGTACGCCGAGAGCACGCCGACCGACGCGATCGCGCGGCTGCAGCAGCGCATCGACGCCGGCGAGGTGACGCTGACGCACGACGACGGGCCGACGGGGTACCTGCGGTCGCTCCTGCACGAACTGGACGTGCCCGAGTCGTCGCAGGGCCTGGTCTTCTCGAAGACGAGCCTCCAGCTCGATCGCATCGCGCCGTGGTCGCCGCGCGCCATCTACTTCAACGAGGACGTCTACATCGGCTTCGTGCAGAACGGGCCGATCCTCGAGATCTCGTCGGTCGACCCGAAGCTCGGGGCGGTGTTCTACACGCTGTCGCAGAGCCCCGCCGACAAGCCGCAGTTCCACCGCGAGACGACGACCTGCCTGCTGTGCCACGACTCCTCCGCGGTGACCGGCGGCGTCCCCGGCTTCATCGTCCGCTCGATGTACACCGACCGCTACGGCTACGGCATCACGGCGATCGGCGGCGGCGTGACGACCGACCAGACGCCCATCGAGGAGCGGTGGGGCGGGTGGTACGTGACGGGCAAGAGCGGGACGCAGGCGCACGCGGGCAACATCATGGCGCCGGTGCTGGCCCACGAGGTCGACAACGTCCGGACCTACATGAGCAACGTGGACCTCGGGGCGGAGACCAACGTCACCGACATCGAGGAGCGCTTCGACACCACGCCGTACCTGCGGAAGACGAGCGACATCGTGTCGCTGCTCGTGCTGGCGCACCAGGCCTACGTGCACAACCTCGTGACCATCGCCGGCTACGAGACGCGCAAGGCGATCTACGAGGAGGGCTTCACGCCCGACAGCGAGCGTGGTCCCGACGGCCATGCCGAGGCGACCCGGCGCCAGATCGGCCGCATCGTCGAGCCGCTGGTGAAGGCGCTGCTGTTCGTGAAGGAGGCGCCGCTGGCCGCGCCGATCGAGGGGACGTCTGGGTTCACGGCCGACTTCCAGGCGAAGGGCAAGCGCGATCAGCAGGGCCGGTCGCTGCGGGACCTGGACCTGCACACCCGCCTGTTCAAGTACCCCCTGAGCTACCTGATCTACTCCGACGGCTTCAACGCGCTGCCGGACCTGGCGCGCGAGCAGATCTACCGCCGCCTCGGCGAGGTGCTGTCCGGCGCGGACCAGTCCCCGGACTTCAAGCACCTGTCGGCGGCCGACCGGGGGACGATCCTCGAGATCCTGCGGGACACCAAGCCGGAGTTCGCGCGCGCGACCGCCGAGTAGGCCGGTCCCCGTGGCCCCGGCCGCCGCGGCGGCCCGGCGGCGCCCGCCTCGTGGCATGATAGGCGCGGCGGCGTCGGCTGCCGCAGGATCCCGGGTGGCGCCAGCCGGCGCCCCGGCCAGACGTCACGGAGGATGCATGAAGAGCAGGGCCATTGTCGCCGCCGCGGCGCTCGCGTTCGGGGCCGCCGTCGCCGGCGCGCTGCCGCTCGCGGCGCAGACCAGGCACGAGAACGCGGTCATCGATCTCTGGAACCAGGGCAAGCCGGCGTTCGGGGTGTACGCCGTGAGCGACAATCCGCCGCGCCGCGGGGGCGCCCCGCCGGCGCCCGGGACGCCCCGGCCCAAGCCGGTGTACAGCGTCGCGGGTGGTGAGAAGCTCGCCGCGAACCCCCTGTACGACTACGTCTTCCTGAACCTCGAGGGCAGCTACGACGCCGACGCCATCAAGGCGATCGCGACCGGCCTCCGCAGCCCCGCGGCGGTCAGCCGCAAGACGCTGATCGTGCGCATCCCCAGCATCGAGGACGCCGGCGCCGAGACGACGAAGGCGCGGGTCAAGGAAGCGTTCGACCTTGGCGCCGACGGCGTCACGATTCCGCATGTGCGCGGCGTCGAGGAGGCGCACGAGGCCATCGGCTTCTTCAAGGCGGCCGGCGCCGACGTGTGGTCCAAGGAGAACCCGTCGGGCGAGAAGCTCGCGATGCTGATGCTCGAGGACCCGGCCGCGGTGGCCGAGGCCCGCGAGGTCGCCGACCTCCACGGCTACAGCATCCTGGCGTGCGGCATCGGCAGCCTGACGCAGGCGCTCAAGGGCGACAGAGCGGCGGCCGAGGCCGGCAACCAGGAGATCCTGGCCGAGACCAAGCGCACCGGGCTCGTCAACATGCTCACCGCGTCGCCGGACGATGTCGCCAAGCGCGTCAAGGAGGGCTTCCTCGCCCTGCTCGGCGCCGGTCCGCAGGTGGACGAGATGATCAAGGCCGGGCGCGTCGCCGCCGGCCGCTGAACCAGCACGACGGACTCGCGAAGGGGACGGGGAGCAGCCGCGACCCGTCCCCTTCGTCGTGTACCGGCCCGGCCGACGAACCCGACAACCTGTCGAACCTGACGAACCCGTCGAACCCGACGAACCCTGCCGAGGCCCCACCCCAACCCCCCGGCCCCGCCATCCGGGCGCGCCGTGTGTGCCCGCGCCGCGGACCTCCGGGGAGCTGACGCTCGAAACCGCGCCTCCGTGCGCTCGGATGGCGGACTGACGCCGAGACGCGGCCCTCCGCAAACGGCGGAGCTGCCGCGTGCCCTCCTCGCTCCCTCCGGCGCGGTTTCGGACTACCGGGTGTCGCGTCACTCCCAGTCGGCCGCGCCGCGCGCACACGCGTCCCGCCCGGCCACGGGGCCGCCCAGGTGCAATTCGTCGGAACCCGAGGAACTGCGGAACCCCAGGAACCCCGGAACCCCGCAGGGACAGGGAGCGGCAGGTTCCTGTCCGTACCGGCGAACCCGACGAACCCGACGAACCTGACGAACCCGACGAACCTGTCCGAGCCCCCGTCCCCCCTCCGGGCGCGCCGCGGGGCCGACCAGGTGGACTCCGTCGAACGCGAGGAACTGAGGAACCGAGGAACTGAGGAACCCGCATGGACGCGAGCCCCTCGCGTCCCCTCCGTCCCGGCGAACCTGACGAACCCTATTCAGGCCTGACCAGTTCCACCGCCGTCTCCCGGACGATGGGCGTGGCGGTGTCTGGGGCGACCGTGACCCGCAGGCGGTAGGTGCCCGGTTCGAAGGCGAGCAGGTCCAGCGTGGACGAGCAGCGCAGGACGCCGTCGCCGGCCTCGGCTGCCGGCAGGTCCATCCTCGCCACCGTGGCGCCGTCGTTGCCGACGAGGTCGAGGCGGCACGGGGGCGGCATGCCCCCAGGCGCCGTGTAGGCCTCCACGAGCAGCGCGAGGGAGTCGTCCAGGGTGAACCGGCGGGTGGCGGTGGGCAGCGCCGGCAGGAGGTCGGCGAGGGCGCTGGTGTTCCGGTCGAACGCGGGCCTGCGTCCCTCCTCGGCGGAGGTCAGCAGCAGCGAGCTGGCATGGGGGCCGCCCTTCCCGAAGTCGGGGACGTCCAGGTCCAGGAAGACCGAGCCCGCGCGGCCGGCCTGCCGCTCGCGCGCGGCGATGCGCACGCGGTAGCGGCCCTTGCCGAGCGAGAGGTCGGCGACGAGGCGCAGGCCGCGCTTCGTGGTCTCGGCGGCGCGCTCGGGCGCCAGCGTGAGCTCGCTGACGCCGCTGTCCCTGTCGCGGACGCGGCCCGAGCTGTCGATGGCGACGACCCAGAACTCCAGCGCCTCCCGGCGGCGCGCGCCGCGCTCCTCGAACGCCAGGTCGGCGCCGTCGACGTCGATGACGACGATGGCGCGCGCACCCTTCTTGCCCTTCCGGAGGACGGCCGCCTGCGCGTGCAGGCCGAGGCCGACCACGGGCAGCGGGCTCGAGAGGAGCTCGTCCGGCTTCGACATCCCGGCCTTCTTCTTCGCCGGCTTCTCGATGACGAAACTGCGCCGCGCCAGGACATGGACGCCCTCGCGGTTGACGCTGACGTCGAGGCGCCTGAACTTGCCGTCCGGCGTGGTGTCGGCGGGGTAGTACGCGAGGTGGTAGTAGGCGGAGCTGGCCTGCACGATGCGGGCGAAGCCCTGCTGGAGGCCGTTGGTGTTGATGACCGCGACGCCGCCGGTCTGGGTCGCGAGGCTCCTGAGATCGTCCAGCCCTTCGGGGCCGATGGCGGCCACGCCGTAGGAACTGCTCCTGCCCAGGACTTCCCCCGGCCTGATGACCGCCGTACCGATGCCCCCATCGTCCTTCGGCCCGGTGAGGCCGGATGGGTCGACGACGTGGATGACGACGTTGTGGGCGGCCGCCAGTCCGAGGAGCCGGCCCGCGTCGGCGCCCTTGTCGTCGCGGTCGCCGAAGACGAGCCCGTGCGCCTCGCTCACGAAGACGATGGCGCGGCGGGGGCCCGAGAGGCGGCTCAGGGCCATGACGGCGTTGGCCAGCGTGTCGAACGTCCGGAGGTTGTTGTGGACGTTCTCGAAGTCGGGCAGCAAGGGCGCCGGGCTGCTGGCGCCGTCGCCGACGATGTTGTCGGCCGGCGTGGCGGCCGCGCGGCCCGTGAAACGCTGCACGGCGTCGATGAGCCGGGCCTGGTCGGTCGTGAAGTCCTGCGCGGACGACTCGGAGCCCGTGAACGCGACGGCCCCGCTGTCGCCGGGGCTCATGCCGTCGCGGATGAACCGCTCGACGGCGTCGCGCAGCCGGGCGGTCCGGCTGGCGCGCGTGAGCAGGTCGTCCAGCACGAACACGTAGGCGCGGGGCGGCGCGTCCACGGCCGCGTTGCTGGCGACGTCGGGTGGCGGGAAGACGACGGGCGCGGGGCTGCCGGCCGGGCGCGGCGCGAGCATCGGGACGTCGACGAAGTCCGCCCGGTCCAGGGGCTGGACGTCGCCGTTCTCGCGCAGGACGAAGTCTTCCTTCCCAAGGCCGCGCACCGGCCGTCCCTCGTCGTCGGTGACGGTGACGTCGAGCTCGACCAGGAGGGTGCCGGCCGTGAAGGTGGGCTGCTGCGGCGTGGCGGCCTGCGACGCCCGCGTCACGGGCGCGTGGCAGACGAGCCAGGTGGCGACGGCGAGGAGGGCCGTGGCACGCGAACGGGCGATTCGCGGGACGTCCATCAGTTGGAGCCTCCTGCGCCCCGGGGGTACGGGGATTCTAGCAGTGCCCGCCCCGCCCAGCGCACTCCTGGCACCCTTGGCACCCTTGGCACCCTGGCACCCTGGTTGCGCACCCCTGGCACCCCTGGCACCCTTGGCACTCCTGGCACCCTGGCTCTACCCCCTTGCCATGTCGCCCACGCCTTCGTACGCTTGGAGGCTGCACCCGCACTCACACCATCAGCAAGGAGCCTTCATATGAGCCTGCAACTGGGAGACGTGGCGCCGGACTTCGAGGCGGAGACCACGCAGGGACGCATCCGCTTCTACGACTGGAAGGGCAGCGACTGGGTCGTGCTCTTCTCGCACCCCAAGGACTTCACCCCCGTCTGCACGACGGAGCTCGGCACGGTGGCGAACCTGCTGCCGGAGTTCATCAAGCGGAACACCAAGGTCATCGGCCTGAGCGTCGACCCGGTGGACTCGCACGGCAAGTGGCTCTCGGACATCGCCGACGTCACCGGCGGCATCGTGAGCTACCCGCTGATCGCGGACGCCGACAAGGCGGTGGCGACCATGTACGGCATGATCCATCCCAACGCGAGCGACACGATGACCGTGCGCTCGGTCTTCGTGATCGGGCCCGACAACAAGGTGAAGCTCACCCTGACCTACCCGGCGAGCACGGGCCGCAACTTCCTGGAGATCCTCCGCGTCATCGACTCGCTGCAGCTCACGACCGAGTTCCCGGTGGCGACGCCGGCCGACTGGAAGCCGGGCGAGGACGTGATCATCAGCAACAGCCTGAACGACGACCAGGCGCGGCAGAAGTTCCCCGCGGGCTTCGAGACCAAGAAGCCCTACCTGCGCGTCACGAAGCAGCCGACCCGCGGCTGACCCCGCCCTATGACACGCCCGGCGGTTGTCTGCCGCCGGGCGTCCCGCTATAACTGGAGCACGATGTCCACCGCGGTCGTGCCCGTCAACTGCCCTGCGTGCGCCGGCGCCTTCGGGTGCCGAATGAGCACCCGCATGCGGCCGGACGACGGGAGCCCGCCTGCGCGCTGACGCGCCTCGCGCCGCGCTTCTCTCTCATCCGGGCCCGCCAGCCGCTGACGCTGGCGGGCTCGTGTCGTTTGTGGCCCCGGCACACCCCGGGGCCGCGGAAAGGCAGTCGTGTCGACGTCACTCGAACCCCAGGTCCCCGCCGCCGGCCGCGACCGCGGCGCGGGCCCGCTCCGCGTCGCGCTCGCCGGCTTCGGCACCGTCGGCCGGGCGGTGGCGCGGGCCCTCGTAGAAACCCCGCCGTCCGGCCCGCTGCCGGTCGAGCTCGTCTGCATCTTCGACCGGCACGTCGACCGGAAGCGCGAGGGATGGGTGCCCGCCCGCGTCGCCTGGACGGACCAGGTCGATCGTGTGTTCGCCGACGACGTGGACGTCGTCGTGGAGCTCGTGGGCGGCCTCGGCGACGCGCGCGCCTGGGTGGAGCGGGCGCTCGACTCGGGCCGGCCCGTCGTCACCGCCAACAAGCAGCTCGTGGCCGAGCACGGCCCGGCGCTCGAGGCCCGCGCCGCCGCGACGGGTGCCGCGCTGCGATTCGAGGCTGCGGTGTGCGGCGGCGTGCCTGTCGTGAACGCGATACGCACGGGCCTGCGGGGCGACGCCATCCACCGCCTGGCGGGCGTCCTCAACGGCACCGCCAACCACGTGCTGACCGCGATGGAGCGCGACGGCCGGTCGCTCGACGCCGCGCTTGCCGAGGCGGTGGAGCAGGGGTTGGCCGAAGCCGACCCGTCGGCCGACCTCGGGGGCGACGACGCGCGGGCGAAGCTGCGCATCCTGGCCCGCGAGGCGCTCGGCGTGGAGGTCGAGGCCGGCGGCATCCCGTGCGCGGGACTCGACGGGCTCGCCGGCGTGGACTTCAGGTACGGGGCGCGGCTGGGATGCACGATCCGGCAGGTCGCGTGGATCGGCCGGGATGGGGGACGCGTCGTCGGCGCGGTCGGTCCGATGCTGGTGCCGCGCACCTCGCCGCTGGCCTCGGTGGCCGGCCGCGACAACCTGCTCATCACCTGGGGCCGCCGCGCGGGGCCGACCCGGTTCGCGGGGCGTGGCGCCGGCGGCGACGCGACCGCCGTCGCCGTGGTCTCGGACCTCCTGCAGCTGGCGACCCGCGGGGCCAACCGTCAGCCAGCGGCCCCAGCGGTCCCGGCGGTCCCGGCGGTGCCCGTGGCGCTCGACGGCGACGGGGCGCTGCCGCGCTACCTGCGGGTGACGGTGTCCGACAGGCCGGGCATTCTCGCGGCCCTCGCGGGCGCGTTCGGCCGCCGCGGCATCAACGTGGACGCGGTGCTGCAGGAGCCGGGGTACCCGAAAGCCGGCCTGCCCTTTGTCGTCACCCTGGAGGCGTGTGCTGCCGGGCCGCTGGATCGGGCCCTCGACGACATCCGGGCGGCCGACTTCCACGTCGTGCCGCCGCTGGCCCTCCCGATCTTCGATTGCGGCCAGGACCCGATCCCGTTGCGGCCGGAGCACGTGAGGGCGGGAACCACGAGGAGCGACGAACCATGAGCAATATGGCAGGTCTGAGGTGTCACGTGTGCCACGCGCCCTTCGAGGCGCGCGCGCTCTGGGTGTGCGACAGGTGCCTCGGGCCGCTGGAGGTGGTCTACGACTACGACGCCGCGCGCCGGACCTTCACGCGCGAGCGCATCGCCTCGCGGCCGGAGAACCTGTGGCGCTATCTCGACCTGCTGCCCGTCGATGAGCCGCGGACCGGCCACTGGTCTGGATGGACGCCGCTGGTCCCGGTGCCGCGGCTGGGCGCGGCGCTCGGGCTCCGGCACCTGTACGTGAAGGACGACTCGGTGAACCGCGGGACGCTGTCGTACAAGGACCGCGTGGTCTCGATCGCGGCCACCCGCGCCGTCGAGCTCGGCATGCCGGTGCTTGCGTGCCCGTCGACCGGGAACCTGGCCAACAGCGTGGCGGCGCACGCCGCGCGGCTCGGCCTGCCGTCGGTGGTCTTCGTGCCGCGCGACCTGGAGCCGGCGAAGGTCGCGGCGGCCGGCGCCTACGGCGCCCGCGTCATCACCCTCGAGGGCAGCTACGACGATGCGAACCGGCTCTGCACCCAGATTGCGGACCGCTACGGCTGGGGCTTTGCGAACATCAACCTGCGCAGCTACTACGCGGAGGGCGCGAAGACGATGGCCTTCGAGATCGCGGAGCAGCTCGGGTGGCGGTTCCCGGCGCACGTCGTGTCGCCGGTCGCCGGTGGCACGCTGCTGCCACGGCTCGTGCGCGGCTTCGAGGAACTGCAGGCGCTCGGCCTGGTCGACGAGGTGCTGCCCAGGGTGCACGCGGCCCAGGCCGCGGGCTCCGCGCCCGTCGTGCGCGCGATTCTCGACGGTCTCGAGTTCCCCGACCCCGTGAAGCCGCGGACCATCGCGAAGTCCCTGGCCATCGGGAACCCCGCTGACGGCTTCCAGGTGGTCAAGGCTGTCGCCGCGACCGGCGGGACGGGCGAGGTGGCGACCGACGCCGAGATCCTGGCGGGGATTGGCCTGCTGGCTCGCACGGAGGGGATCTTCACCGAGCCGGCCGGCGGGACGACGGTGGCCGTGACGCGGCGGCTGGCCGAAGCCGGCGTCATCGCGCCCGACGCGCCGACGGTGATCTGCGTCACGGGCAACGGCTTCAAGGCCGTGGACGCCCTCGCCGGCGCGCTGCCGCCCCCGCTGGCCATGGGCCGCTCGCTCGCCGAGTTCGAGCGCGTGGCCGGGGAGGCCGGGTGGCTCGGGCCGCGGTGAACCTGTCGAACCCGCCGGCCGCAGATGCACAGATGACGTAGATGCGCAGATCAGGACCCGAGGAACTTCAGGAACCGGAGGAACCCGAGGAACCGCTGTCCCCGACGAACCCGACGAACCCGACGAACCTGTCGAACCTGACGAACCTGACGAACCTGACGAACCTGACGAACCTTTCGAACCTGACGAACCCGACGAACCCGACGAACCTGGTACGCGGCCCCGTGCGCTCGGCGGGCGCGACGGTGCCCTGCGCAAACCGGCGTCGATGGGGCCGGCCGGGCGACGGGTGGCCGGCCGTGCTCCGCCGTCATTCGGTGTCTACGGTTTGCTCCGGACACCATCGCGCCCGCTGATCGCGCCACCCGGCCGCGGCGCGAGCTGGGCGAACTCGTCGGCCGCAGATGCACAGATGACGTAGATGCGCAGATCAGAACCCGAGGAACCTCAGGAACCGGAGGAACCCGAGGAACCGCTGTCCCCGACGAACCCGTCGAACCTGGCGAACCTGTCGAACCTGTCGAACCTGTCGAACCTGTCGAACCTGTCGAACCTTTTCTCTCACCGCGCCGCGTCCTGCCGCATCCGTCGCAGGCACGTGACCTCGTGCCCTGGCCGGGCGTCCCAGTGCGCCATCTTCCGGTCCCGGCGCTGTCGCGCCAGCACCACATCATCCGTCCTGAGCGACTGCCGCACGCGGTGCTGGCGGTACCCGTCCTGGAGGACGGTGAACGCGACCCACCAGAGACGGCCGTTCCTCCAGAGGTGGTGGTTCTCGGTGGTGCAGGGAGGGGTTGTCGGGGTCGTCGGGCTCGACGGGTTCGTCAGGTTCGACGGGTTCGTCAGGTTCGACGGGTTCGTCAGGTTCGACGGGTTCGTCAGGTTCGTCAGGTTCGACGGGTTCGTCGGGTTCGTCGGGTTCGACGGGTTCGTCGGGTTCGCCGGGGCGCGGTCGCCGAGCGACCGGCGGGCCGGCCGCGCTCGCCGGTCGGCGGGAACGGTGGAGGCCCGAGGGCGGTCGAACCGCGCGGTGGCCGCCTGTGGGGACGTGGCAAGTGAGGACATGGTCAGGTACACGAAAAAACCCGCCTTTGGGGCGGGTTGGTGGAGTCTCTGGATCGCGGAAGCGGAACTCTCAGGGCTTCCAGACCGCGCCAACCCGGGCGACACGAGGGGTACACCGGCAACAGGACATGCCGCGCATCGACATCGTGGTCGCAGAGGTGGTGGCGGGAGCGGAGACCATCGAACCCCTACGGTAGGCCATGGCGCGGCGGCACGCAAGCGGCGGGCGTGTCATAGGCCACAGATGGCACAGATGAACACAGATGTGCAGATGGCACAGATGCGCAGATGGGCTGATGGAGCCTGCGGGAGGATCCAGGCCGGGCGTCCGTTTCGGCGCCGCGAGTGCGTGCCGCGCGATCCGGTCCGTGATTACGGGCGCGCGTGAGTTTTCCGCGCATTTCCGCTGCCTGCCCGCTCCTCGCGGCATAGAATGGCCCCGCGGAGGAGTGACTGATGTTCAAACGATACGCTTTTCTTATAGGTGCGATGCTGCTGGCCGCCTCGCCGCTGGCCGCGGCACAGCGCGCGGCGGCCGCGCCCGGTCCGATCCCCTCGATCGAGGACCGCACGGCCGGCATGCAGAAGATGGACGGCTACTTCCCGATCTACTGGGAAGAGCGGACCGGTTCGATGTTCATCGAGATCCCCCGGTTCGACAGCGACGTGCTGTACATCCTCGGGTTGTCGGCGGGGCTCGGGTCCAATGACATCGGGCTCGATCGTGGCGAGGGCGGCGGGAGCCGCATCGTGCAGTTCCACCGCGTGGGCCCGCAGGTCATGATGATCCAGCCGAACATGACCTTCCGGTCGAGCAGCCCGAACCCGCTCGAGGTCAAGTCGGTCGAGGACTCCTTCGCCAAGTCGATCCTGTGGGGGTTCACGGTCGCGGCCGAGTCGCCGGGCCGCGTCCTCGTGGATGGGACCGACTTCCTGATCCGCGACAACTTCGGCGCGGCGAACTCGCTCAAGCCGGGCAACTACAAGGTGGACCGCACGCGCAGCGCCATCTACCTGCCCAACACCAAGAACTTCCCCCAGAACACCGAGATCGACATCACCCTCACCTTCGTCAACGACGGCGGCGGCGGGCGCGGCTTCGGCGGCGGCCCGACGCAGGGCCCGCCCGGCATCGGCGCCGGCGGGGAGGCGACCGGGGGCCGCGGCGGCGGCATCTTCTCGGGCAGCGTGTCGAGCGTGACGCCGACAGCGGCGGCCGCCACCGTGCGGCAGCACGTCTCCTTCGTGCAGCTCCCCGACGATGGTTACAAGCCGCGGATGGCCGACCCGCGCTCGGGCTTCGGCGGCATGCAGTACCAGGACTACTCGGTGCCGCTGACCGAGTCGATGGCGATGCGCTTCATCCGCCGGCACCGGCTGGTGAAGAAGAACCCGAACGCGGCGGTGAGCGACCCGGTCAAGCCCATCCAGTACTGGGTGGACTCGGGCGCGCCGAAGGACGTCCAGCAGGCGCTGCTCGAGGGCGCGCGCTGGTGGAGCCAGGCCTTCGAGGCGGCGGGCTTCACCAACGCCTTCAAGGTGGACGTGCTGCCGGCCGACGCCGACCCCATGGACGTGCGCTACAACACGATCAACTGGGTCCACCGCTCGACGCGCGGCTGGAGCTCGGGCGGCTCGGTCACCGACCCGCGGACGGGTGAGATCATCAAGGGCACCGTCACGCTGGGCTCGCTCCGCGGCCGGCAGGACTACCTGATCTTCGAGGGCCTGCTCTCGCCGTACGAGAACGGCACCGAGCGGCCGTCCATCCTCTACGAGACCGCGCTCGCGCGCATCCGCCAGCTGTCGGCGCACGAGGTCGGCCACACCCTCGGCCTCGGGCACAACTACTACGACAGCAGCAAGGGCTGGATCTCGGTGATGGACTACCCGCACCCGCTCGAGACGCTGCGGCCCGACGGGACCATCGACCTGTCGCAGGCCTACCAGGCCCGCATCGGCGACTGGGACAAGGTCACGATCAGCTACGGCTACAGCCAGTTCGCGCCGGGCACGGACGAGCAGGCCGCGCTCAAGAAGATCCTGGACGACGCGTGGGCCCAGGACATCCGCTACATGACCAACCAGGACACCGACATCCACCCGAAGGTGGAGCAGTGGTCCAACGGCACGAACCAGGCCGACGAGCTCCAGCGGCTCCTCAAGGTCCGCCGCGCGGCCCTCGACCGGATGGGCACGAAGACCATCCGGACCGGCGAGCCGACCGCCACCATCGAGGAGGCGCTCGTCCCGATCTTCATGTATCACCGCTACGCGGTGGAGTCGGCCGCGTCCATGGTGGCGGGGCAGGACTACATCTACGCGATGCGCGGCGACGGCCGGACGCCCTTCACGTGGACGTCCGCGGCGGACCAGCAGAAGGCGCTCGCCGCCCTCGCCGCCTCGCTCAAGCCGTCCGAGCTGACCGTGCCGAAGGCGGTGCTCGACCAGATCACGCCGCGGCCGCCCGGCTACGGGATGCACCGCGAGCTGTTCGCCCGCACCACGGGTGACGGCTTCGACCCGCTCAGCCCGGGCACGACCGCCGCGGACGTGACCATCGGCTTCACGCTGCAGACCGACCGCGCCGCGCGGATGGTCGCCCAGCACGCCCTCGACCCGTCGCTCCCGGGCCTCGGCGAGGTCATCGACGCGCTGACGGCGGCGACCTTCGACGCGCCGGCCGCGACCCCCTACGAACAGGAGGTCCGCCGCGCGACCGAGCGTGTGCTCGTCGACCGGGTGACCTGGCTGGCTGGCGGCGCGCCGAACGGCCAGGTCCGCGCCGTCGCGTCCCTCAAGCTCTCGAAGCTCGCCGACCGGCTGCGCGCCGAGACGGGGCAGTCGGAGCTCGACCAGGCGCAGCACATGCTGCTCGCCGCCGACATCAAGCGCTTCCTCGAGCGGCCCGCCGAGGCGGCCGTGATGAAGGTGGCGCCCGACGCGCCTCCCGGGGCGCCGATCGGCGACACGGGCATGGACTGGCTTGCCGCGCCCGGCGGCCGGAGCGAGTGCTCGTGGGACGACATGACCCCGAGCGCCTGGCTCTTCTACCAGCCGCCGCCGTTCTAGACGACACCGCCCGGGGCGACTACGGTTGCCCCGGGCGGCCTTCTGGCCGCGGCCTTCGAGGGCGTTGGGCCGCCGTTTCGCGGCGTCGGGCTTCAAGGCGCGCCGCACGCCATCCCCATGACGACACCGACCACTTGCCTCGCGCGGGCCAACGGGGTGCTCGCGTCCCTCCTGGCGCTCTCCGTGGCCGTTTCAGCCGGTTGCGCGCGGGGCGCCGACCAGGCCCCGGCAGACCCGCCAGACGATCCGGCGGCCGTGCTGGCGCTCGAGGGCGGCGCGGCGATGGCGCTGGCCGAGCAGGGGTTCGACGCCTACGCCGCGCTCTTCCATCCCGACTACACCAACTGGTCCGGCGGCGAGCGCGTGCTCGACAGGGCCGCGTTCCTCGCGGCCGTGCGCGCGTGGTACGACGCCGGGAACCACGCGGTCTGCGCCGCGCTGCACCCGTTGTCGGTGGACATCGCGGGCGACATCGCGTACTCCCGCTACCTGATGCGCGAGGAGTTCAACGACGGCACGATCTTCGTGGGTCGCTTCGCGAGCCTGGCGCGGCGGGACGATGGGCGGTGGCGCCTGTACCGGACGTCCTTCTCGACCGTGTTCCGCGGAGCGCCGGCGGACGCGCCCCCCGGCCTCGTGCCCGCCGGGTGCGCGGCGGACGCAGGCGCACCCTAGGGGCGCGACGTCAGCCTGGCCCGCTGGCGCGGCGCGACGCCAGCGCCTCGCGCATCCTGGCGGCCACCGCCGGCTTCGCCTCGATCAGGTTCGACCTCTCCCCGGGGTCCGCGACGAGGTCGTACAGCTCCTCCACGCCGCTGTCGAGCGTCACCACGTACTTCCAGCGCTCGCCGGGTCGGGTGAAGACAACGGCTTCCCGCGGGTGGTCGTAGGTGGTCTGGTGGAACGTGAACCGCCCCTCGGCGGACGCGGGCGCCAGGAGCGATCGGCCCATCCAGGAGGCCGGCGCCGGCAGGCCCAGCCGGTCCACGATGGTCGGCGCGATGTCGAGCTGGACCCCGAAGTCGAGCGGCGGGTACTCGGCGTCCGCCGTGTCGACGAAGAGGAGCGGGATGCGGATGTCCTCGTCGTAGAGGGAGAAGCCGTGCCCCCAATGCCGCTCGCCCAGCCCCTCGCCGTGGTCCCCCGCAATCACGACCAGCGCATTGTCCAGGTAGCCCCTGGCGTCGAGCGCGCCGAAGATCTGCCGGATCGTGTCGTCGGCCTGGGTCACCTTGTCGTCGTAGCGGTCGGGGTCGTTGAGCGCGTCCAGGATGCGCTGCGGGTCGCGTCCGGGTCGGACGTCCCGCTCGCCCGCCGAGTAGCGCTTCCACTCCGGCCGCAGCACGCCCATGTAGTGTGGTGTCATGAGGTGCAGGTAGAAGAACGCCGGCGCCCCGGCAGCCGCCGGCGGGACGCGCTCGAGCCCTTCGAGGACCACCCGGTCGTCGTCGATGGCGTAGCGCGCGCTCCCGGAGCCGTCGAAGAGCGCATCGTCTGCCGCGTGGTAGAAGAGCGACAGGCCGTTCCACGCGCGGTGGTGGCCGGCGAGCAGGAACCACGTGCGGTACCCCTGGTCGGCCAGCACGTCCTGCAGCTGGAAGGCCGCAGGCGTCAGGTCGCGGTACTCGCGGCTCGACAGGGTGCTCGTGATGCCGCAGAACGACTCGGCGCACGTCGAGTAGGCGGTCTCGACCTTGCGCAGCCGTCCGCTGGCCTCGAGCCCGGAGAGGAACGGCGTCGTCGGGCGCCGGTAGCCATAGACCTGCATCCGGTCCGCCCGCAGCGCGTCGACGATGATCAACACGACGTTCCGGCGGCTCGCGCCGGGGACGGGCCGTGGATAGGCGGCCCGCAGCGCGGCGTCCCGCTCGGCGACGGCCCGCCGCCTGGCGGTCGGGGCGAACGGCACCCGCTCGCCCCTGACGAAGCTCGTGAAGGGCTCGCGGCTCCACAGCAGCCAGTCGCTCTGGATGCCCCACGCCAGGAGGCCGGCGAGCGCGACCGTGGTCGCGGCGAGGACGGCCCGGCCCGCCCACAGCCAGCCGCGCGCCGGCGCGCGGCCGGGCCACCAGCGCGGCGGTTCGCGCCACGCCCCCAGGGACGCGAGCAGCCTGGCGCCCCACCACCGCGAGGCCGAGCCGGCGGCCACGGCGCTGGCGAGGACCACGGCGGCGATGCCGGCTGGACCGACGGGCAGCAGTTCGGCGCCGGTCAGCACCGACGGCGCGAACGCCAGGACCAGCGCGCCGCTGATGTTGCGGCCCCAGAACAGGTTGCTGCCGATGTTCAGGACGTACAGCCAGGCCTGCGCCGTGACGAGCGCGGCCGGCAACACCCGGCAGGCCGCGACGGCGCTGCGGCGGCCGCGCCGCGCGGGAGAGGCGGCGACGAGCGCCAGGCCCGCCAGCAGGGCGGCGTCCGAGAGCCCGAGCAGGAGCAGGTGCGACGGCAGGGCCCACGCCGTCAGCTCGAACCGCCAGATCATCCACGCCATCACCGCGCCGCTCAGGAGCAGGTGGGCGGCGGCAAGGATGACCGCGAACGGGCGCGACACGCTGCTAGTCAAGATCAGGCCACAGATGGCGCGGATAGCACAGATGGAAGGGGCAACACAGATGCACGGATCGAAGGGCGGATGCACAGATGCGCGACGGTCCCACGCGACCCACGGGCCGTGTTGATCCCCCGCATCTCGCCCGGTCCGGTCATCTCGTATCTGCGCACGTTGTCTCTATCCGAGCATCTGTGTCATCTGTGCCATCTGTGGCCTGTGCCATCTGTGGCCTGTGTCATCCGTGGCCCTAGGCGCTGCCGATCAGGATCCCCGTCAGGAACACGAGCACGCCGCCGATCACCACCTGGAAGGCGGCGGAGAGGAACGGCGTGTCCATGTACTTGTAGCGGATGTAGCTGATCGCCCAGAGCTCGATGACGACGACGGCGATGGCGATGGAGGTGGCGATGTTGAAGTCGGGGATGAGGTAGGGGAGGGCGTGCCCGAGGCCGCCGACCGTGGTCATCAGCCCGCTCGCAAGGCCGCGGATCCACGGGCGGCCCCTCCCCGTGAGCGACCCGTCGTCCGACAGCGCCTCCGCGAAGCCCATGGAGATGCCCGCGCCGATCGAGGCGGCGAGGCCGACGAGGAACGTCTCCCAGGTGTCGTGCGTGGCGAACGCCGCGGCGAAGAGCGGGGCGAGCGTCGAGACCGAGCCGTCCATCAGGCCGGCGAGGCCGGGCTGGATCACCTGGAGCACGAACAGCCGCCGCTCCGACGCGTCCTCGTCCCGCCGCACGTCGTCCGGCAGGTGCGCCTGCTCGAGCGAGGCGGCGGTCCGGATGTGGCCGCGCTCGGCCTCGGCGAGCTCGTCGAGCAGGGCGCGGGTGGACGGGTCGGTCGAGCGGCGCGCGGCGCGCTCGTAGAAGCGCCGCGTCTCGAGCTCCATCTCCTCGGCCTGCCGCCTGACGGTCTCGATCCCCAGCGGGCGCACGAGCCACGTGGGCCGGCGGGTGACGAAGCCCTTGACGTCCTCCCGGCGGATGAACGGCAGGTGGTTGCCGAAGCGCTCCTGGTAGAGGGCCAGCAGGCGCGAGCGGTGCCCGGCCTCCTCCTCCCGCATGGCGTCGAACATGTCGGCCGACCCGGGATACGTCTCGCGGAGCCCGTCGGCGAAGTCGCCGTAGATGCGGCCGTCCTCCTCCTCGAGGGTGATGGCGAGGGCGAGGATCTCCCGATCCGAGAGCTCGTCGAAACGGCGTTTGGCCATGCAGGTGGTCCCCCGGGGAGATGGTATCGCGCCTGGTCGGTCCGGCGGGCCGGCACGGTTCCCCGGGATGGAGGGGACGGGGGAAGGGAGGTGGTCGGGGCGACTGGATTCGAACCAGCGACATCTCGCTCCCAAAGCGAGCGCTCTACCGGGCTGAGCCACGCCCCGAACCAGATGAAATTGTACTCGGACCGGGGGGGGGGGCACTGAGTAATCAAGAATGAAGAATCAAGAACCAAGAAATCAGGCCCATCTTCTGGATTCTTGATTCTGAATTCTTGATTTCTCAGGCGCGTATGACCGAGGTCATACAGGCACCCTCGTTGGCAGCGCCAGAATTGGGGGCATGGCGACCATCACCGACCGTCCAGCCGCTGCCAGCCGGCCCCGGGCCTTCCCCGCCGACTTCGGGACCTCGCCCTTCATCGTCATCTGGGAGGCCACCCGGGCGTGTGCCCTGAAGTGCGTGCACTGCCGGGCCGAGGCGATTGCCCGCCGGGACCCGCGGGAGCTGACGACCGCCGAGGCCTGCGGCCTCATCGACCAGGTGAAGGCCTTCGGGGAGCCGTCGCCGCTGTTCGTCATCACGGGCGGCGACCCCATGTGGCGGAAGGACCTGGCCGACATCGTCCGCTACGCGACGGAGCGCGGCGTGACGGTCGCGCTGACGCCGAGCGGCACCGGGGCGGCGACGAAGGCGCGGCTCGCCGAGCTGAAGGCGGCGGGCCTCAGCCGCGTGGCGGTGAGCCTCGACGGCCCGGACGCCGAGACCCACGACCGCTTCCGCGGCGTCCGCGGCTCGTTCATGTACACGATGAAGATCATCGACGCGGTGACCGAGCTGGGCCTGCCGCTGCAGATCAACACGACGGTGAGCCGCCTGACCCTGCCGCAGCTCTCCGCGATGGCGGACCTGGTCGGCCGGCTGCCGCTGGTGCTGTGGGCCGTGTTCTTCCTGGTGCAGACCGGCCGCGGGGCCGATCTCGAGCAGATCACCGCCGAGGAGGCCGAGGACGTCCTGCGCTACCTGCACGACCTGTCGGGCCGCGTGCCGTTCGGGATCAAGACCACCGAGGCGCCGCACTTCCGCCGTGTGCTCTGGCAGGAGGACCAGGCGCAGCTCGTCGCGGGGCTGCCGCCGGATGCGCCGGATGTCTTCCGGCGCCCGCACCTGCGCGCGCCGCGCGCGGTGAACGACGGCAACGGCTTCGTGTTCATCGACCACGTCGGCCAGATCTGCCCGAGCGGCTTCCTGCCCATGGCGCGCGGCAACGTGCGCGACGGCGGCCTCGTGGACGTCTACCGCCACGACCCCATCTTCCTGGCGCTCCGCGACGCGGGCCGCCTGCAGGGCCGCTGCGGCCGCTGCGCCTTCCGCGAGATGTGCGGCGGCTCCCGCTCGCGCGCCTTCGCCGCCACGGGCGACCCGTTCGGCACCGACCCCCTCTGCGGCTACCAGCCCTCCTCCGTCACGGAGGAGCTCGTGGGAACGGTATGAGGACAATGAGTAATCAAGAATCAAGAATTTAGAATCAAGAAACAGGAACCCGACGAACCCGACGAACCCGACGAACCCGTCGAACCTGACGAACCCGGTTAGACTCAATTCGTGCGCTACTTCGTGACCGGGGCGACGGGGTTCATCGGCAGCGAGCTGGCCAAGCAGCTTGTCGCCCGGGGGCACACGGTGTCGGCGCTCGTGCGCGACCCGGCGAAGGCGCGGCTGCTCGGGTTGCTCGGGGTGGAGCTGCACGAGGGCGACCTGCTCGACCCCGGGAGCCTCCGGGCGCCCATGAGCGGGGCCGACGGGGTGTTCCACCTCGCGGCCTGGTACAAGATCGGGGCGCGGGAGGCGGCGGCCGAGCGCATCAACATCGATGGCACCCGGGCGGTCCTCGAGACCATGCGCGAGCTGGGCATCCCGAAGGGCGTCTACTGCAGCACGGTCGGCGTGTTCGGGGACACGCGCGGCACGCTGGTCGACGAGACCTACTTCGCCAACGGCCCGTTCCTGACGCACTACGATCGCACCAAGTGGCGCGCGCACTACGAGGTGGCCGTCCCCATGGCCGCCGCCGGCCTGCCGCTCGTCATCGCCATGCCCGGCGCCGTCTACGGCCCGGGCGACACGAGCGCCGTGCGGTCGAGCCTCGTCGCGCTCCTCAGGGGGCGCCTGCCCATGACGCCGTCAGGTGCCCGGTTCTGCTGGGCCTACGTCGAGGACACGGCCCGTGGGCTCATCCAGGCCATGGAGCAGGGGCGCGTGGGCGAGAGCTACCTGCTCACCGGCCCCGTCCATAGCTTCGAGGAGTTCATCGCGACGGCCGCGCGCATCGCCGGCCGCCGGCCGCCGGCTCTCCACCCGGGCCCCCGCGTGATGCGGGTGCTCGCCGGGTTCGTGCGCGTGCTCGAGCGCATGGAGATCCGCAGTCCTTACGCGGCCGAGTCCCTGCGGCTGATGGCCGGGACGACCTGGATCGGGAGCCACGAGAAGGCGACGCGGGAGCTGGGGTTCTCGCCCCGGGGCATCGAGGAGGGGCTCGGCCCGACCGTCGAGCACGAGCTGCGGCTGCTCGGCCGCGCCTGACGGCGGCTACGCCTCGGCGCCCGGGTGCAGCATGCCGTGCTTGAGGATCCGGCCGATCAGGCGCATCGCCTCGTCGCTGCTCAGCCCGTAGTTGTTCGGCACGCCGAAGAGCAGCTCGACGACGAAGTAGTAGACGAAGACGCGGATGGTCATGAGGATGGCGGCCGCGGGCGGGATGCCCTCGCGCAGGCCGGCGGCGGCCATCTCGGCCTGGTGCGCCTCGGCGAAGGCCTCGCAGCGCTTCGCCATGTCCTCGTAGAACTTCTTGATGTGCTTCCCGTCGAACTCGACCACGTCGACGTAGATGAGCGCGACGTGCGCGCGCCAGCCGCCGATGATCGCCCGGGCGGCCTCGCCGATCTCCTCGACCCGGAGCGGGAACGCGCCCGTCTCGAGCGCCCGGTTGAGGGGGAAGTCGGGCTGCTCGCTCGCGGCCCAGAACTGCTGGAGCAGCGTGTCGAAGATGGCTTCCTTGTCGCGGAAGTGGTGGTAGACGCTGCCCGTCGACACGCCGGCCGTCCCCGCGATGTCGCGGATGCTCGTCGCCCGGTAGCCGCGGTGCGAGAAGAGGGCGAGCGCCGTGTCCAGGATGGCCGCCCGGCTCTTCTCCGACCGTTCCTCCTGCGTCATCTGCTCCGATTATACCGGGCGGTTTCGCGCGCCGCTCAAGTTCCGGCGGCGCCTGCCGATTCCCCCTGTGCGAAGGCGCACACTCATGTCGCACACACTCCTGCAGGAACTCGCCGGCATCCTCCGGCAGGCCCCCCTCGAGACGTCGGTTCTCGGGCCGTACGTGGACCTCTCGCTCGCCCTCGGCCGGCCCGACGACGCCGTGCTCGCGATCGAGCGCTTCGTCCTGCTCGATCCGGACCCGGACCGGGCGGACCGCAGCGCCCGGCGGCTCGACTCGCTGCGCCGTGCCCTCGGCGCGGCCGGACGGCGGCGCCTGGCGCCCGCCCCGGCCGACCGGCCCCTGAACGTGCTGCTGGCGTCGGTCTCGGGCCCCGCGTCGATCACGACCTTCTACGAGCGCGCCTGGCGGAAGCACCACCGGCTCGTGACCTTCGGCCCCATGCGCGGCCACGACTACTGGAAGCTGTACGCCGACGCGTTCCGGGGGCACGCGTTCTACCGCGAGGGCGCCGCCGAGGCCTGGCTGGAGGCGTCCGTCCGCGACACCCGCCCCTGCGACATCGTCGTCGACCCCGGCATCGTGGACATGCGGGACGTGCTCGGGCGGCTGCCGGCCGGCTTCACGCCCGACCTGCTGGTGTGGGTCGACCAGGACCGCTTCAACCTGCCCCTGAACCTCCACCTGGTGCGCTGCCCGACCGTGGCGCTGGTGGGCGACAGCCACCTGGGCCTGGACTGGCGGCGGCGCTACGCGCGGCAGTTCGACCACGTGTGCGTGATGTACAACCGCCACCACGGCTCGGCGTTCGCCGCGGGCGGCGGCGAGACCGCGTGGCTGCCGGCCGCCTGCGACCCCGTGATACATGCGCCGGACTCCCCGGGACCGCCGGCCCACGACATCGCCTTCGTCGGCAGCACCCACCCGGAGCTCCATGCCAGGCGCGTCGAGCGCATCCGCCGGCTCCAGGCCCGCGGGCTCGAGGTCTACGTGGATTGCCGCCCGCCGGAGGCCGCGTCGCGCATCTTCGCGGCCTCGCGCGTGGTGCTCAACCAGAGCATCGGCGACGACCTGAACATGCGGGTGTTCGAGGGGATGGCGTCCGGGAGCCTCCTCGTGACCAACAGGCTGCCGGCGCACTCGGGCATAGCCGACCTCTTCACCGAGGGCGTCCACTTCGTGGCCTACGCGGACGACGACGAGCTCGAGGCCGTCCTGCGGCACTACCTCGACCCGGCGCACGAGGCAGAGCGGGCGGCGATTGCCGCGCGCGGGCGCGCCGAGGTGCTGGCGCGCCACACGTACGACGATCGCGTCCGCGAGATCGTGCGGCTGGCTGCCGGTGGTGCCGCGGCCGCCCGGACTGGATGTTCCCGTCCGACAGCGTCCCTCCCGCAGTGAAGACGACGGCGCCGGCCGCGTCCCGCACCGTCACCGCCGACGTGTGGCTGGGCCGGCCGTCCCGCCAGCCCCTGCCGGGGAAGCCCCTGTCGACGTCAGGCGTGTGATTCTGCGCGCAGCCAGCGGACGAAGTCGCGGAACGCGCGGGCGCGGTGCGAGACGGCCGCCTTCTCGGCGGGCGTCAGTTCGGCCGTGGTCCGGCCGAACGGCGGGTAGAGGAAGATGGGATCGTAGCCGAAGCCGCCGTCGCCGGCGGGGTGCTGCGCGATGCGTCCCTCGACCGAGGCCTCGGTCTCGAAGAGCAGCGTGCCGGCGCGGGCCACGGCCAGCGCGGTCACGAAGCGGGCGCGGCGGCCGTCGGCCTCCACGCCGGCCAGGCGGCCGAAGATGGCGGCAAAGCGCTCCGCGTACGACGCATCGTCGCGCAGGAAGCGCGCCGAGCGCACGCCGGGCTCGCCGCCGAGCGCCCCAATCTCGAGCCCGGAGTCCTCGGCGACGGTCGTCAGGCCCGACGCCGCGGCATAGGCGAGCGCCTTCTGCCGGGCGTTCTCCCAGAAGGTCGCGCCGGTCTCCGCCGGCTCCGGGATCGGCGCGAGGTCGGCCAGCGTCACGAGCTCGACGTCCACGCCGGCGAGGAGCGGGCGGATCTCGCGCAGCTTGCCGGGATTGGTCGTGGCGACGAGCAGCCGCATGGCGCCGGCGCTACCGGTTGAGGATCGGGCCGACGATGGCCCGCTGCTTCGCGAAGAGCTCGGCGATGCCCACGTCGGCCAGCTCGAGCAGGCCGCCGAGCGCGTCGCGGTCGAACGGCTCGCTCTCGGCCGTGCCCTGGACCTCGATGTAGCGCCCGTCGCCCGTCTTCACGATGTTCATGTCCACGTCCGCCTTCGAGTCCTCCTCGTAGGCGAGGTCGAGCAGCGGCATGCCGCCGACGATGCCGACGCTCGTCGCGGCCACGTAGTCGTTGACCGGGATCGCGCGGAGCTGGTCGGCCTGCTTGAGCTTGTCGAGGGCGAGCACGAGCGCGACGAACGCGCCCGTGATCGCGGCCGTCCGCGTGCCGCCGTCGGCCTGCAGCACGTCGCAGTCGAGCCACACGGTGCGCTCGCCGAGCTCGGGCAGCCGCACGACCGCGCGCATCGACCGGCCGATCAGCCGCTGGATCTCCATGGTGCGGCCGCCGACCTTGCCGCTGGCCGCCTCGCGCGTCGACCGCGTGGACGTCGCGCGCGGCAGCATGCCGTACTCCGCCGTCACCCAGCCCTTGCCGGTCCCGCGCAGGAACGGCGGGACGCGTTCCTCGACGCTCGCCGCGCAGATGACCCGCGTGCGGCCCACCTCGATGAGCGCCGACCCCTCGGCATGCAGCAGGTAGTTCGGCGTGATGGACGTCGGGCGGAGCTCGTTCGGGGCGCGATCGTATTGGCGATTCATCTGGCTATCAGCTCTTCGTTCTTCTGGAGGGGACGCCGGAGGTCCACGTGGCCGGCAAGGGTGTCGACTTCGCGCCCGTCGATCAGGATCTGGACGTCGGTCACCGTGGGCAGGTTGACGGTCACGGCGTCCACGAGCGTGTAGACGGTGACGAGCTCGTTCATCGAGCCGCCGGGGTGCGCGGCGCGGATCGCGCCGTCGAGGTCGATGAAGACCTCGCCCCGCTCGCTCGCGTAGACGCCCCGCAGCGCCGTGCCCTCGGGAATCGTGCGGGCCAGGCCGTCGGGCGGGGCCGTGGCGAGCTGGGCCTCGAGGATCGCCCGCGCCTGCGCGACGACGCTGTCGCCGAGCGGGACCTCGTGCTCCACGCCGACCAGCTGGTGGCCGTCGCCCGAGCCGAAGAAGAGCGTGGCCTTGATGCGGGGCACCGCGGACGGGTCGCCCGGCGCCGGCGGCGCCGCCGCCGTCTGGCCCTCGGGCGGCAGCTCGTCGGGGACCGTCGTCGTCAGGACCCGGGACAGGCCGGCCATCAGCGCCCAGCCGAGCGCCGTGGCGGCCACGGCGATGGCCACGAACGTGAGCAGGCGGCGGGTCGTCATTCCTGTGGCGTGCCCCGCTCGACGGTGGCGCGGTAGCGCGAGACGGCGTCGAAGAGCGCCTGCGCCACGCGGTCCTGGTAGGGGCCGGAGGCGAGCTGCTGCTCCTCGTCGGGGTTCGAGAGGTAGCCGATCTCCACGAGCACGGCTGGCATCGTCGCGCCGACGAGCACGCGGAAGGGCGCCTGCTGCACGGCCCGGGGGCTCATCGTCACGCGCGAGGCGAGCGCCTGTTCGACCGTGGCCGCGAGCGCCGCCGACTGCTCGAGATAGCGGGTCTGCGCGGTCTCCCAGAGGATCAGGTCGATCGTCCGCGTGCCGCCGCCGAGCGCCGGCAGGGTCGTGCCCCCGGCCGCGGCCATGCGGTCGGCCTCGGCCGTGGCGCGGTCCACGCTCAGGTAGTAGACCTCGGCGCCCTGCATGCCGGCCCGCACCGCGGCGTTGGCGTGGATGCTCAGGAAGACGTCGGCGCGGTGGCTGTTGGCGAAGGCGGTGCGGTCGTCGAGCGAGAGCGTCCGGTCGTCCTCGCGGGTCAGGTAGACGTTCAGCCCGAGGCGGCTCTCGATGAGCGTGCGCAGCCGCCGCGCGACCGCGAGCGTGACGTTCTTCTCGAGCGTGCCGCCCGGACCCGTCGTGCCCGTCTCGTCGCCCCCGTGGCCGGGGTCGATGACGATCGTGCGGATGCCGGGCTCGTCCCCGCCGAGCAGGCTGGCCGGCGGCAGGCCTGCGTCGGGCGCGGGGGGCGGCGTGGGCGCCGGGGCAGGGGCCGGTTCGGGCGTGCCGGGCGCCGGCGCGGCGGTCGGGGGCGCGGCGCCACGAAGCTCGACCGTGAGCCGGGTCGAGCCCGCGTCGGGCTGCGACGTGGACGCGCGGTACGACGCGTAGCGCGGGCCCGTGGCGATCTGCAGCGTGCCGGGCGTGTCGGCGAGCGACAGGCCCTGCACGAAGCCCTGCGCGGGAATCGCGGGCAGCGTCGCGTCGAGTGCGTCCGCCTGCGCGACGGCGACCACCAGCCGGCCGTTCTCCGGGGTGACGCGGGCCGTGGCGGCCGGCGAGATGTCGAATGTCACCGTCGCGCCGGCGTCGGAGGCGGTGAGGCGTGCGACGACGCGCGGCACGCTGAGATCGCCCGCGACGAGCAGGCGGGTGGGGCGGCGATAGTCGTAGCGCGTGCCGAGCGCCGGGCCCAGGGCCCGCACGAGGAAGTCCACGGGGACGAGCCAGCGCCCGCCCTGGCGCACGGGCGGCGCGGGCAGCGACACCAGGCGGCCCCCGACGGAGACGACCGCCTGGGACTCGGTGAGAAGGATGGTCGTGCCGCCGGCCGTGACGGACACGCCGCCCGCCAGCCGATCGTCCCGCACGTCCACGCCGAACGTCGTCGCCACGTCGTCGAGCGCGACGTAGTCGCGGCCCCCGACGGCAGTGACCGGCATGGCGCGGCGGCCGTCCTGGGCGAGCACGGTGAGCGTGGCGCCGGGCGCCTGCGCGCGCGCGGCGGAGCCCGCGGCCCACGCCACGGCGGCCACGGCCACGAGCGCGATCAGATGACGAGACACGACCAGTACATCATAGCGTCATCGGCGGCCGGTCCGGCCCGACTCAGCCCGTACCTGACGAACCCGTCGAACCTGACGAACCCGTCGAACCTGACGAACCCGTCGAACCCGTCGAACCTGACGAACCCGTCGAACCTGACGAACCTGTCGAACCTGACGAACCTGTCGAACCTGTCGAACCTGACGAACCCGCCCCAACTCCCCCGGCCCCGTCTGCCGCGGGCACCCGCGTCACGCCCGGCCCGGGGCCGATGAGGTGTCGGTCGTCGAACGCGAGGAACTGAGGAACCCAGGAACGCGAGGAACCCCGCAGGGACAGGGAGCGATGGGTCCCTGTCCATACCGTCGACTCCGTCCTACCCGATCGCCTTCCCGAGGAACCGCGTCCCCGTGATCGGCGTGTCGTAGTACGGGGCGATCGGGACGAATCCGGCCTCCTCGTACAGCGCCTGCGCGCCCCGCATCTCCGGGAGCGTGTCGAGCACCATCTCGCGGTGGCCGGCCTCGCGCGCCGCGGCCAGCACGGCGTCGACGAGCGCGCGGCCGAGACCCTGGCCACGCGCCTCGGGCCGCACGTAGAGGCGCTTCATCTCGGCGCGGCCTCCCTCGCGCGCGCGGCAGGCCACCATGCCGAGCGGCGTGCCGAGGCGCCAGGCGACGAGCAGGATGCCGCCGGGCGCGGCGTACGCGCCGGGCAGGTCGCGGTGCTCGGCTTCGAAGTCCTGGAACGAGAGATCGCGGCCGAGGCTGCTGGCGTAGTCGCCGAGCAGGCCGCGCGCCACCGCGACGTCCGACGCGCGCGTCGCGGGCAGGATCGCCAGTGTCGCCGCCGCGGTGGGGGAGGGGCGCGCCAGCAGCACGCTGTCCTGCCATCGCCCGCTGACCCGCCACGTCGCGCGGAGCCGGGCGGTCTCCTCGAAGCCGAGGCGCGCGAGCACGCCGAGGCTCCGGTCGTTGCGCGGGTCCACGTCCGCCTGGATCACCGGGAAGCCCAGCACCGCCTGGGCGTGGTGGCAGGCGATGTCGAGCGCCTCGACCGCGAGGCCCTTGCCCCATGCCGACTTCGCCAGGAAGTAGCCGAGCCAGGGCGGCTCGTGGAAGGCCACGCGGCCCACGACCTCGCCGCGGTGCTCGATGGCCCACTCGTACGCCTGCTTCGCCTCGGCCCGCCCGACCGCGGCGGCGAGCCACGCCTCGGTTGCGGCCAGGGTCCGGTGCTCGCCGGAGGACCAGAACGCCATCACCTCGGGATCGGCCAGTGCCGCATGCACGGCGGCCGCGTCCTCCGCGACGAGCGGACGCAACCGCAGCCGCGTCGTGCGAAGGAGGGGCTCGTGGCGCATCAACATCTTGTGATTTCGTGATCTCGTGATCTTGTGACCTTGTGACTTCACCCCGCGAGCTTGAGTCCGACGATGCCCGTGACGATGAGCGCGAGGCAGCCCAGGCGGGCGGGGGTGGCGGGTTCGCCGAGCAGCAGCATCCCGAGGCTGGCGGCGCCCGCGGCGCCGATGCCCGTCCAGACGGCGTACGCGGTCCCGACGGGCAGCGTGCGCATCGCCTGCGCGAGCAGGACGAAGCTGAGGACGAGGGCGCCGAGCGTGACAGCGCTCGGGCCCGGGCGGGTCCAGCCCGCCGAGTACTTCAGGCCCACGGCCCAGACGACCTCCAGCAGGCCTGCAATCACCAGCAGCGTCCACGCCATCTCGGAATACCTCGCGGCCATCTTATCTCCGCCCCCCGGCGGATTTCTCCAACCGCGGGCCGGGGACGGGCGTCTGTAGGCTGCGGACGCGAGCGGCCCGGGAGGGCAGGGGAGCGTGGGAGTCCATCAAGCGAGATGTCCGAGGCCGAACACGATTCCGGGGACGAGGCGCTCGTGGCCGCCGCCCGTGGCGGGGACGCCGCGGCGTTCGGGCGGCTGCTCGGCGCGCACCTTCCGGGCGCGCGCCGCGTGGCGATGGCGGCCCTCGGCAACACCGCCGAGGCCGACGAGGCCGTGCAGGAGGCGTCGGTGACGGCGTGGCGGCAGATCGGCACGCTCGCGGACCCCCGCGCCTTTCGACCGTGGCTGCTGCGCATCACCTGGCGCAAGGCGCTCGACCGGCGCCGCACCCTCGTCCGGTGGGTGCGAGGGCTCGTGACACCGGCGCGCGAAGGGGACGGCCTCGACCCGTTGGACCGGGTGGCTGCGGCGGACCAGGGCGCCGAGGCGCGGCTGGTGGCAGAGGAGCGCGACCTCGTCATCGCGCGCGCGGTCAGGTCGCTGCCCGACCGGCTGCGCCAGCCGTTCCTGCTCGCGGCCGCTGGTGAGCAGAGCTACACGGAGATTGCCGCGATGCTTGACATCCCCCTCGGCACCCTCAAGTGGCGGGTGTCTGAGGCGCGGCGGGTTCTGAAGGAGAAGCTGGCGCGGATGGGCGTGGAGGACGCACGGTGAGCCAGGAGCCCGAACCGCTCGATCGCGCGATCGACCGCGTCGCGGCGCGCCTCACGATGCCGGGCACCGCCCTGGATCTCATGGCCGTCGTGGCGGCACTGCCTCCGCGAGGGCGCCGGTTCGTCGTGCGACCGCGCCTGGCGGCGCCGCTCGCTGCCGCCGCGGTCCTCGCCGCGCTGTGGCTGGCGGTGCCGCGCCGGCCGGACCCCGCGCCGGTGCCTGTGGTCCTCGAGACGGCGGGCGCGCCGCCGTTCGTGACGCTCGTGCCTCCGCCGGAGCGCGCGGCGCCCGCCACGGCTGGCCGCGACCGTGCGCCCGGGGGCCGCGTCCCCGCCGTCGCGCTCGACAGGCACGTCGCGCTGCCGCCGGCGGACCGCTCACGGGCGTTGCCCGCGCTGGACCCGCCCGCCGCGCTCGACCTCGACGCCTTCGCGCCGCTCGCGCTCGGGCCGCCGCCTGCGGCGGACGTGGCCCCTCTCACGCTCGACCCGTTACCGCTCGGGGCGCGCCGCCCCGGCAGTCAGGAGCAGGAACGATGAAGCAGTTGGCAGGACTCGTGTTGGCCGGCGTGCTGGCCGTTGGCGTGCCCGTGGCCCATGCGCAGGAGCCGGCGGCGCCGTCCGTCGACGGCACCAGGCCGCAGGCCGTGAACGTCCACCTCGAATTCACGATCATCGACATCGTCGGCGACGAGGCGCCGCGCCGGAAGGTCGTGTCGATGCTGGCGGCCGACCAGACGATGGGCCGCGTGCGCGCGGCCAACCAGAGCGGGCCGGACTCCGACCTGCAGCTCAACATCGATGCGCGGCCCTCGCTCCTCGGCGACGGGCGCATCCGTGTCGAGATGACCGTGCAGCACAACTCGCCCGGCGGCGGGGCGACCACCGAGGAGCGCTATCGGCCGACGACCCTCAACGAGAGCCTCGTGGTATTCCTGCGCCCCGGCGAGGCGACGGCCGTGTCGCAGGCCGCCGACCCGGTGTCGAACCGCCGGATCAGCGTGGAGGTGAAGGCCACGGTCCGGAAGTAGCCGAGGGTTGACAGGTCCAAGTCGGAATAATTATTGTGTCCGTAGCGGACAGATTAATTATTCCGCATGGACACCACCGCGGCCCTCGACTACATCGACGACCCCGACCGCGCCCGGGTGGCCCTCCACCCGGTCCGCCGGCGGATCCTGGAGGCGCTCGGCGACGGCGCCTCCGCGCCGGCGCTCGCCCGGAGCCTCGGCCTGCCTCGACAGCAGGTGAACTACCACCTGGGGCGGCTCGCGGCCGAGCGGCTCGTGCAGTCCGAGGAGACGGGCCGGGTGGGCCGCCGCATCGACAGGACCTATCGCCGGACCGCCCGGTCCTACGTCATCGTGCCCCGCGCGCTGGCGGGCCTTGGTCTCGAGCCCGCCCAGGTCGAGGACAAGGTGTCGTCCGCGTACCTGGCGGCGGTGTCCGCGAAGACCCTCGCGGACCTGGCCGCGCTCGGCGCGGCGGCCGACCGGGCGGGGAAGCGCGTGCCGACGCTCACGCTCACCGCCGACGTGCGCGTGGGCACCCCGCAGGAAATGGCGGCGCTCGCCGCCGCCCTCACCGACGCCTTCACGACCATCGTCGCGCGCTTCCACGACGACCGATCGCCTGCGGGGCGCACGTTCCGCCTCGTGCTGGGCGGCTACCCGGCCGTCCGCGACCGGTCACCCGTCACCGACCCCACGGCCGCCCGCACGGAAGGAGCTTCCCCTGATGACTGAACCTGAATCGCCACGCGCCATCGTGCTCGAGCAGCCGGTCGGCGCGACCCCGGAAGAGGTGTGGGCCGCGCTCAGCGACGGCGCGGGCCTCGCGCGCTGGTTCGCGCCGATGGCGTCGGTCACGCCGGGCGCCGGCGGCACGGTCACCGTGGCGTGGGAGCCCGGGGAGGAGTGGACCTCGGACATCGAGGCATGGGAGCCGGGCCGCCGCCTGCGGATCGCGTCGGACCAGCCGCTGGCGTCGGGCCGCGTGGCGCGCCTCACCGTCGACTTCCACATCGAGACCGACCGCGGCTCCACCGTCGTGCGGCTCGTGCATGCGGGCTTCGACGGCGACACGGCCTGGGACGACATGGTCGACGGGCTCGAGGCGGGGTGGACCTACTTCCTGTTGAACCTCCGGCACGCCCTCGAACGGCATCCGGGACAGGCCCGCGTGATGGTCTCCGCGCACCCCCGGTGGCGCATGCCGGTGGCCGAGACCCGCGCCGCGCTCTATGGTCCCGGGGGCCTCGCGGTCACGGGGGCGCCCGCGGGCTTCGCGGCCGGCGACGAGGTGACGCTGGCCGTCGGCGGCGAGACCCTCGCCGCCCGGGTGCTGATCGCGAACCTCCCGCGGACGGCAGCCTTCCTCATCCCCGAGCTGAACGACGCGCTGCTCTTCGTCGAGCGGGAGGGGATGGACGAGGTATGCCGCGTCGGCGTGTGGCTTTCGCTCTACGGCGTGCCTGCGCCGCGCGTCGCGCGGCTCCGGGAGGCGCTCGGGGGCTGGGAGCAAGGGGTCAAGATTGAAGATTGAAGATTGCCGATCGGGCGGCTCGGGGCGCCGGGTGGGCTGACCGAACGCTTGGTCGGTGGAATTCCTGCGCGCGGTCGCGGGCTTCTGGATTACCCTGCGGGTCCACAAGGGAGGAGACCTCATGGACGGCAAGAAGGCGACGGATTTCGATCCGAACGTACTCCGGCTCTTCGATCAGTACGTGCACGGGGCGATCAGCCGCCGTGACTTCCTGGATCGCGCGGCGAAGTACGCGGCCGCCGGGCTCTCGGCCGCGGCGCTGCTCGACCAGCTCAGCCCGAACTACGCCCTGGCGCAGCAGGTCAAGCCGGACGACCCGCGTATCACCACCGAGCGCCTCAGCTACCCGTCGCCCGGCGGCGGCGGCACCATCACCGGGCTCTTCGTCAAGCCGGCGAACGCGACGGGCAAGCTGCCGGCCGTGCTCGTCGTGCACGAGAACCGCGGCCTCAACCCCTACGTCGAGGACGTCGCGCGCCGCGTCGGCGTCGCCGGCTTCATGGCCCTCGCGCCCGACGCCCTCTCGCCGCTCGGCGGCTACCCCGGCACCGATGACGAGGGCCGGACGATGCAGCAGAAGCGGAACGGGCAGGAGATGCTGCAGGACTTCGTCAACGGGGCGGAGTACCTCATGAAGCGCCCCGACTGCACCGGCAAGGTGGGGGTCGTCGGCTTCTGCTACGGCGGGAGCGTGTCGAACCAGCTCGCGGTGCGCCTGCCCGATCTCGCGGCCGCGGTCCCGTTCTACGGCGGCCAGCCCGCCGCCGAGGACGTGCCGAAGATCAAGGCGCCCCTCCTCATCCACTACGCGGGCCTCGACGAACGCGTCAACGCCGGCTGGCCGGCCTACGAGGCCGCGCTCAAGGCGAACAACAAGCTCTACACCGCGTACACGTACCCCGGCGTGAACCACGGCTTCCACAACGACACGACGCCGCGCTACGACAAGGCCGCGGCCGAACTCGCGTGGGCCCGGACGATCGAGTTCTTCAACAAGAACTTGAAGTGACGAGGGTGCGCCACGGTGGTGCGCCACGGGGGCGCTTCACGGTGGTGCGCCACGGTGGTGCGGGACGGGGGCGGCGGCATGACAGTGCCGTCGCCCCCGTTTCTGCGTACACACCGTCGTGGCGCACCGTCGTGGTGCTAATCCAGCACGTTGCTGATGCAGTGGGTGTTGCCGCCGACCAGGTGGGCGTAGTCGCGGATCGCGACGGGGCGGTAGCCGGCCTTCGCGTAGGCGCGCCACGCGTTGAGGCCCTTGCCCTGGAGGTCGCGCTCGCCGAGCGTCTCGGCCGTGAGGGAGGCCGACTTCACCTCACCGGGAAACACGGGGAAGATGATCGTCTTCTCGCCGGTCTCCGAGTCGACGAAGGGGACGGCGTTGGTCGAGACCTGGTAGCGCGCGACGTCGGCCTGCGTGTGGTCGATCGCGATCGTGCGGTAGCCGAGCCCCTCGAGCTGCCGGCGGGTCGCCTCGAGCTGCCGGCGCTCCCGCGAGTCGGTGTCGGTGATGCGGTTGACGACCGCGGTGCCGTCGCCGAGCAGGACGAAGGCCTGGTCCACGTGGAAGAGCAGGGGACTCTGCTGCTCGCGGCCGACCACGATCACCTCCGCGCCCTGGAAGTCGGCCGACACGATCGCCCGCACGTCGTCCACGTCGAGCGACCGGCCGAGGCGCTTGTAGTTCTGGATGGTCAGCCAGACGTCGTTGTAGCCGATGAACACGCGCAGGCGGTCGCCGGCGCGGTCGAAGGCGAGGTTGCCGCCCTCGAAGACGAAGTCGGCCTGGACCACCATGTCGCCGAACACGTCGCGCGCCACCAGGCCGCGTGAGCGCGAGAGCTCGGTGTTGTACTGGTCGTCGTTCTCCACGGCCATCGGCACGAGGAAGCGATCGCGGCCGTCCACCATGATCCGCTCGCCGATGTCCTGGGCCCACATGTCGATGCCGCTGTGCAGCCCGTCGAGCACGTGGAACGTCAGCGGCCGTTCGCCCGCCACCGCCTTGAGGTTCGCGAGCGCGCCCGCATCGGTCGTCGTCGACACCGCGACGTCGATCTTCGTGTAGCGCGGCAGGACGTCGATGAGCTCGCTGTAGGCGTGCTGGATGAAGCCCAGGTACGCCGCGCGCTCCGCCGGTGTCTTCTGGTCGCCGTACTCGTCCGGGATCGACAGGTAGATCCGCTTGAGCGCGCGCTCGTACTCCGGACGCACCGCCAGGCTGAGCGTCTCGAGGGAGACGGGCAGCCTCGCCGCGGCCGGAAGCGTGACGGCCGAGGTGGCGAGGACGAGCGCGGTGACCAGCGCCGTGACGAGCCGGGACGAGGTGTTATGCATGGGCTTCTAAGGCTGAGCTCATCGCAGAGCTTAATGCCTGAACAGCAGAGATGGCAAGTCTTCTGCCATCCTCTGGAAGTCGCTCCTGTCCCTAGATGGCTGACTTTTGGCCACGCCGGACGGCGGGTCGTACCTCGACTGGGGCGGTCGTGTCGTGCGGGCCGCCCGGCTGTGTCAGGCCTGTCGCCGGCTCATCCTTGCAAGGGTGAGGTGCGCCAAAGCTCAACCGTTGTCGGCTCGTCCCAGGGGCGGCCGCGCGCTCACGGATGGTCCTGGCAGGCGCCGTCCTCGCCGAGCACGTTGCGGCACGGCCGCCCGACGTGCCCGTGCCCCACGGTGGGCTCGCCGCACCGGAACTCGTCGTCCGTGCCGAAGGCCTGCCAGGCCTCATGCGCCCCGTCGAGCATCGCGTCGGCTTCCTCGTCGGTGACCGGCGCCTCCGGATCCGCGGGCCACTCGTCCGGCGGCGGGGCCGGGAGCGCCGCCGCGGCGGCGTCCAGCATGTCCTGCGCCCGCGCGAGCTTGCGTTCCAGGTTCGGCCGCATCGTCGCCGCTTCCTGCCGCCGGCCCGCCCAGTTCCAGATCGTGCTGCCGTAGCGCGCCGCCGCCGACTCCGGATCCACCCAGGGCATCGCCGTGATGAACGTCCCCAGGCCCAGGTTGGGCTCATCGATCGTCGCCTCGACGTGCGCGACCCAGCGGGTGAACACTTCCGGCACGCTGTCGGGATGGGTGGCCTCGTAGGCCTTGAGCCGGGCGATGCCCCCCCGCGCGGACGCCCCCGCGTAGTCGTACGCATGCGCGGCGCGGGCGGCCGCCAGCCGCAGGCGGTCCCGGCGCCGGCGGCACACCTCGAGCGGATCCTCGTGGTTGGCCATGACGGCCTCCCTCGCACGGGCCCTGCCGGGGCGGCGGCGGCGTGCCGTGGCTCCGGTGGCAGGGCGCGGATTGTGACGGGATCGCGACGCCGGCCCCGTCTGCGGGCGTTGACTGCAATTGTCGGACCTCGTTCGAGTCGCCGTTTTCGCCCGCGACCACGTCGGGTATGCTGCTCAATTGACGGATGGGCGGCGCGACCCTGGCGTTCCAACTCACTTCGATGCGGCACCGCGACTGGGGCCTGCGGCCCGAGCGGATTGGCCACCCGTGTGTCCTGGTCCACCCGCCCGCCCTTGCCGGCTACCTCCGCGACCTCCCGCTGCCGCCCGCCGTCCGGACCGTGGTCCACGAGGGGACGTCCCCGCCCGCCGGGAGCGAGGCCGGGGCGGTCCTGGCGGTGGCGCGCCGCGCCGTGCCTGACGGCCCGCTCTACGCCGCGACCGAGTCGTTCGTCTGCGAACGCCTCAACTTCGTCTTCCTGTACGAGGGCGCCGTGCACGCGTGGCTCGACACGGCGGCGGGGGAGGAGATCTGCTACCGGCAGAACGACGGGCCGTACGAGCCAGACCTCGTGGGCGGCTGCGCGGTCGACAGCGCGTCGCTCGTCGACCGGCGGTCGACGCGGACCGGTGATCTCGCCCTCGCGCTGCTGCAGGCGGACCCGCGGCCGAAGACGCTCGTCCTCGGCGACAGCCACACGCTCTATCTCTTCACCGCGGCCGACCTCATCGGCGCCCGCGGCATCGTCGTCGAGGCCATCGCGCCGCGGGGCCGCCCCGAGCTGAAGGTCACGCACCACCTCGGCCCCGTCACCATGCACGGCCTGACGTCGGGCGCCTGGCTGAACGCGGCGTTCCTCCGCGAACACGGCCTCTCGGAAGGCGACCGCGTCGTGGTGGTCGCCGGCGAGATCGACGTGCGGAACCACATCGTGCGGATCGCGCGGCGCGACGGCATTTCCATCGACGGCGTCGTGCGCGACCTGTGCGCGCGGTTCGTGGCGACGCTCGAGGCGGCCGCCCGGGCGTTCGGCCCCCTGGGCGTCGTCGTGGCCGGCCCGGCCCCGCCCCTGGAGGTCGAGCGCATCGACGGCAACGAGGTCGCCGTGTTCGGCACGATCGCGGAGCGGGTCGAGGCGACCGGCCTGATGCGCCGCGAGCTCGCGCGGCACTGCGCGCGGCGCGGCTGGGACTTTCTCGACGTCCACCCCCACTACGCCCGGCCGGACGGGACGCTGGACGTCGCGCAGAGCGATCTCTTCTGCCATGTCTCGCACCACTTCAAGGGCCCGGCCGTCATGGCCCTCGATGCCCTGCTCGCGCGCGAGGATGGCTCGGCCGGGATGAGCGGCCCGTCGCGCGGCGCGGCGGCGGCCGCGGGGTTGGCGCCGTGAGCTGGCGCCTCGCGGCCGCGGCGTCGGCGGCGTGCCTGGCGGTGGCGTGCGGCGGTGCCGTGCCCGCGCCCGGACCGCCCCCGGATCGCGTCTACCTGAACGCGCGCATCTGGACGGGCGACCCGTCCACGCCGGCCGCGAGCGCCATGGCCGTCGCCGGCGGCGCGATTGTCGCCGTGGGCACGGACGAGGCGATCGAGGCGCTCGCGGGCGAGGGGACCACGCTCGTCGACCTGGGCGGCCGGCGCGTCGTCCCCGGCTTCAACGACGCGCACTGGCACCTGCCGTCACGCCGCACTGCGGAACTGGCGGGCGCGGGCAGCGTGGACGCCATCCTCGCGCGGCTGCGCGACTTCGCCGGCACGCTGCCGGCGGAGGCCTGGATCACGGGCCGCGGGTGGGGGCCGTCCGACTTCCCGGCGTTGCAGGCGCACCGGCGATATCTGGACGCGGCGTTTCCCGACCGGCCGGTGCTGCTGACCGACAGGGACGGGCACCAGGCGCTGGCCAATGGCCGGGCCCTGGCGCTGGCCGGCGTCACGCGCGGGACGCCGGACCCGGTGAACGGCCGCATCGAGCGCGACCCGTCCGGCGAGCCCACCGGCCTGCTGAAGGAAGCCGCGGCGGGCCTCGTGCGGCGGATGCTGCCGCCGCCCGGGGTGGACGAGATCCACGCGGCGCTCCTCGCCGAGATGCGGAAGGCGGCGGCGTTCGGCCTGACCGCGCTGCAGGTCGCCAGTCCGACCGACCCGGGCAGCGACGAGTGGGCCGCGTACGAGCGCGCGCGGGCCGCCGGGGAGCTCATCGTCCGGCTGCGCGTCGCGGTGCCGTTCGACCGCGACCCCACGCCCGAGCGGCTGGCCGCGCTGGCGGCGTTCAGCGCGGCGCACCAGGGGCCGCTGCTGCGGTCGGGCATCGCCAAGGGGATGCTCGACGGCACGGTCGACGCACACACCGCCGCGATGCTCGAGCCATACGCGGGGACCAGCGACTCGGGCCTGCCGATGTGGACGGCCGACGCGCTCGACCGCGCCGTCGCCGCCTATGACGCCGCGGGGCTCCAGGTGGAGCTGCACGCGATTGGCGACCGGGCCATCCGCATGGCGCTGGACGCCTACGAGCACGCCGCCAGGGCCAACGGCACCACGGGACGCCGCCACCGCGTCGAGCACGCGGAGGTGCCGGCGCTCGACGACATCCCCCGCTTCGCCGCGCTCGGCGTGATTGCGTCCACCCAGGCGATGTTCGCGACGCCCGACACCATCACGCTGACCAACTACGCGCCCACCCTCGGCCCGGCTCGCGCCTCGCACGCCAACGCGTTCCGCCTCTTCGACGAGGCCGGGGCCGTGCAGGCCTTCGGCAGCGACTATCCCGTCTTCACGATGCAGGTGATGCGGGGCCTGCTGACCGCCGTGACGCGGGAGACGCCGGAGGGCACGCCCGCCGGCGGGTGGTATCCCGAGCACCGCCTGTCGCTCGACGCCGCCCTGCGCCACTTCACCCGCGACGCCGCCTTCGCGGCCTTCGAGGAGGACCTCACGGGCACGCTCGCCGCCGGCCGCGCCGCCGACTTCGTCGTCCTGTCCGAGGACATCTTCGACGATCCCCCGCGGCGCCTCCGGACGGCCGCGCCGGTGCTGACGGTGATGGGGGGGCGCGAGACCTACCGCGCGCCAGCTTTCACCGCGGGGGCCGTCCCCGCAGGAGTAGCGTCCTTCCGGTGTCCCCCCGTGTTCCATTTTCTGGGCACGGACCTTCACACATCCGTGGCGGGAACCCCGTCAGCGCGCCGGGCATGGACTGGCGTGAACCCTGCAGTGGCAGGGAGGTGGAGGTGACCCATGCTGAACCGGATGCTGCCCCTGCTGGCGGCGGTCGCGCTGGCGCCCGTCGCGTTCGCCGGGTGCGCCGCCGAGCCGAACGACCCGAGCGCCGTCGTCGACCAGTCGCCGGCGGCGGAGGTGGGCGGCCACGCGCTGACCGTGACCGGCTGCCTGCGCGGCGGCGAGATCACCGGCACCTACGTCGTGACCGCCGACGCCGAACCCCTGACCTCGCTCGCCTCGCGCGCCGCGACCGGGGAACTGCCGACCTACACCTACGTGCTGGAGAGCCAGGAGGACCTGGCGCCCTACGTCGGCCACCAGGTCGAGGTGACGGGCACGCTCGGGGACCAGGCCAACCTCGAGCACGACAGTTCCGAGACCACGAAGCTCGCCGAGGGGACGTCGCAGGGTGAGCCCGTGACGCCGACGATCGACACCACGCAAGAGGTCGATCTCGAGCTGCACGAGCTGGACGTGCGCCAGGTGCGGACGCTCGCCGACAGCTGCGACGCCGGGACGGCCCGGTAGGCCCGGACGCCCCAGGCCGGTGGCGGGGCGCGCCAGTGGCTGGATCGGCCATACTTGCCCGGGCACGCGACGAAGGGCAGGTGACCAGTGGACCGGACGCGGCTGTTGACGCTTCTCATCACGTTGGCGGTGCTCTCGGGCACGGCCCTGGCGCTCGACCAGGCCGCGGCCCCGCCCGGCGCCGCGCCGCGCTTCCAGGTCGACCCCACCTGGCCGGCGATGCCCCCGCAGTGGATCCTGGGGCAGGTCTCCGGCGTGGCGGTCGACGCGCGGGACCACGTCTGGATCGTCCAGCGCCCCTGGTCGCTCAACAGCGACGAGGTCGCGAGGAACCCCGAGGCGGCGTGCTGCACCGCGGCGCCGCCCGTGATGGAGTTCGACCCGGCCGGCAACTACGTGCAGGGGTGGGGCGGGCCGCCCGCCGACGGGGCGTACGAGTGGCCGGCCGACGAGCACGGCATCCACGTGGACTACAAGGGGAACGTCTGGGTGTCGTCGGCCGGCGGGCCGCGCCTGAGGGAGGGCAAGGAGAACTTCCTCCTCAAGTTCACGCGCGACGGCCGGTTCCTGCTGCAGATCGGGCGCCGCGGCATGAGCCAGGGGAGCCGCGACACGCGCAACCTGAACAACGCCGCCGACATCTGGGTGCACCCGGCGACCAACGAGGTCTTCGTCGCCGACGGCTACATCAACCGCCGCGTCGTCGTCTTCGACGCCGACACGGGCGCCTTCAAGCGCATGTGGGGCGCCTACGGCGAGCCGCCGGACGACGAGGCGTCGAACGCGCCGGCGTACGAGGGGCCGGCCGCGCGGCAGTTCAACACCGTGCACGGCATCAAGGTCTCGAACGACGGCCTCGTCTACGTCAACGACCGGCTGAACAACCGCATCCAGGTCTTCACGATCGACGGCACGTTCCAGCGCGAGGTCTTCATCGAGCGCGCGACGAAGCTCCTCGGCACGTCCTTCAACACCGCCTTCTCACCCGACCCGGCGCAGCGGTGGCTCTACGTGGCCGACGCCGGCAACGGCCGCGTCCACATCCTCGATCGCCAGACGCTCGTCGAGGCCGGCGGCTTCGGCCGCATCGGCCACTACGCCGGGCAGTTCGTGTTCATGCACAACCTGGCGGCGGACTCGCGCGGGAACCTGTACGTGAGCGAGGTGGGGAACGGGCGGCGGGTGCAGAAGTTCGTGCCGGTCCGGTAGTCCACCGGGCTGCCGCTCGCGGCAAGCCTCCACGGGGACCGCACGGCGCCGCCTTGCGGCGTGACCCACGCCGCGCTAGACTCCAGCGACTCGCCGCGCCCGGCGCCGAACCGTCGTGTCCCCCCGGATCGAGGTTCGTATCCACCCTGATCCTCGCCATCCCCGACGCCCGCGCCGCGGGACCCCTCGCAGCCGCCCCACAGACCATTGGGCCCGGTACGCCGTCCTAAGTGCGTTCGGCCGCCTGTTCCCGGAGGTCTCGTTGCGTGTTCCGCTGCCGCGGCTCGTCGCGCCGTGCCTCGCCGCTGGTTTCGCGGCCATCGCCTTCGCGGGCGCCTCCGTGGGGCTCGCGGCCGGCGAGGAGGCGGCGCGCCCCCTGCGCCTTCACGGGCTCGTCGAGCCCGTTCGCAGCTACGCCGTGACCGCGCCGAGGCTGGCCGCCTCGCAGGCGGGCGGCATCGGCCAGCTGGTGGTCGTGCGCCTCGCCAGGGCCGGCAGCCTCGTCACGAAGGGTGACACGCTCGTCGAGTTCGATCGCCGGAACCAGTTGACGGCCGCGCGCGATCGGGAGGCGGAATACCGGAACTTCGTCGAGCAGATCCGGAAGAAGGCTGCCGAGCAGCGGGTCGGGCGCGCGCACCGCGCCACGGAACTGGCGCAGGCCGAGAACGCCGTCAAGACCGCCGAGCTCGACCTCCGCGGCGTGGACTTGCTGCCCGCGATCGAGGCCGAGAAGAACCAGCAGGCCCTCGAGGAGGCGCAGGCGCACCTCGCCGCGCTCCGGCGCACGGAGGCGCTCCGCGACAAGGTGGACGCCGCCGAGCTCCGGACGCTCGAGATCCAGCGTGACAGGGCCGAGAACGGCTGGCGCCACGCGCGGACCAACGCGGACCGCATGCTGGTCATCGCGCCGATTGACGGCCTGGTCGTGTTGAGGTCCGTGTGGAAGAGCGGCGTCATGGCGGTCGTGCAGGAAGGGGAGGAGATGAGGCCTGGCTTGCCGGTCCTCGATGTCGTCGACCCCTCGGCGATGCGCGTCCGCGCGCAGGTGCGCCAGCCCGACGTGACGCGCCTGACGATCGGCCAGCCGGTGCGTGTGACCCTCGACTCGTACCCCTCACGATCCTTCCGCGGACGCCTCGAGCAGCTGTCGCCCGTGGCGACGACAAGCACGCTGAATCCCCGTGGCCGCGCCTTCCTGGCGCTGTTCTCGATCGCGGAGAGCGATCCGCACCTGCTGCCCGATCTCGCCGCGGCAATCGACGTCGGCGCCGGGGCGGAGGTCCCGTGACGAGGGCGCTGGCCGCAGGCGTCATCATCGTTGTTCTCGCGGCGGCGGCCACCGCGTGGCGCCCAGGCGCGGCGGCAGGGGTGCCGACGGCTGTCGCCGAACGAAGCGCCTTCGTGGACGAGCTGACGGCGCGCGGCGAGATCCGGCCCGAGCGCTCGCTCATGCTGTCGGCGCCGTCGTCGGGCGGCGACCTGCAGATCATCGATCTCGTCGCCAACGGCGCCGAAGTGGCTGCCGGCGATCCTGTGGTTGTCTTCGATGCCACCGCCCAGCGGCGCACCCTCGAGCAGAAGGAGTCGGAGCTCAAGCAGGCGCTCGCCGAGCTCGACAAGACACGCGCGGAACAGCAGCGGCGCGTGCAGGCCGCCGGTGCGGAGCTGGTGCAGGCGCGGTCGACGGCCGCTCGCCAGCGCCTGGATCTCGACGCGGCTGACCTGATGTCCGAGGTGGACGCCGCCAAGGCCGCCATCGCGGTCGCCAACGCCGATCGGGTTGTCGCGGAGATGGTCGAGAAGGTCGCCGGCGAGGGCGAAGCCGCCGCGGCGGACGTCGCGATCGCCCGCCAGAAGGTCGACAAGGCCCGGTCCGACCTGGACGACATCCGGCGGGTCATCGAGTCGATGACCCTGCGCGCCCCTGTCGACGGCACCGTGTCGCTGCTCCCGAACTTCCGCGCCGGCGGCCCGTTCAGCCGGACGGCCCCGGAATTCCGACGGGGCGACCGCGCGTGGTTCGGCGCGCCGATCGCGGAGCTGCCGGACCTGGGCACCGTGCGGATGACGCTCCGCGTCGACGAATACGACAGGGCGCGCCTCCGCACCGGCGCGCCCGTTCGCGTCAGGGCCGACGCCGTGCCCGACCGCGAGCTGGCCGGGCGGGTGCGCGAGATCTCCGTCGTGGCGACCCCTGACTTCAGCACCTTTCCGCCGGTGCGGAACTTCGACGTCGTCGTCGCGCTCGACGAGAGCGATCCGCGCCTGCGTTCCGGCATGAGCGCCTCGGCCCGCCTCGAGCTCGACCGGCTCGACGACGTGGTGGTCGTGCCGGCTGGCGCGGTCTTCGACGAGGGCGCGGGAGCCGTGGTCTATGTCGTGTCGGGGGACGGCGCCGAGCGCCGGTCTGTCGTCATCGAGCGGCGCGGCCGCGACCGCGTGGCCGTCGCCAGCGGACTGGAACCGGGCGAGCGGGTGGCGTTGACCCTGCCGGGCAGCCCGAAGGGAGGCATGTGACGCGACGGCTCGCACTCGTGGCGTCGGTTGGCGCGATCGCCGCTGCCGTCGGCGGTGGTGTCTGGGCCACGGCTGGTCCCGCTGGCGGCGCGCCGCTCGTGCCCACCGCGAGCGTCCAGCGCGGGCCCGTCCAGGTCACGGTGCACACCGACGGGGAGATCCGGGCGGCGCGCTCCGTGCAGATCGCCGCGCCGCCGGCCGGGGGCACGCTCACCATCGTCGCGATTGCCCCCGCGAGCGCGGCCGTCGAGGCGGGCGACATCGTCGTGGAGTTCGACGCGGCCGACCAGACGTTCGCCCTCGAGCAGGCCCGCTACGATCTGGCGCTCGCCGAGCAGGAGATCGTGCGCGCCGAGGCGCAGGCCGACGTCCGCGCCGCCGAGGACGAGGTGGCGCTCCTGCAGGCCCGGTACGCCGTGCGCCGTGCCGAGCTGGACGCGAGTGGCAACGAGCTGGTCGGCGCGATCGTGGCGCGGCAGAACCTGCTGCTGCTCGAGGAAGCGCGGCAGGCCCTGGCGCAGCTGGAGCGGGACGTCGCCAGCCGCGGCGACTCCACACGGGCCGAGACCGCCGTGCTGCGGGAGCGCCGGAACAAGGCCCGCGTCGCCATCGCCGTCGCCGAGCGCAACATCCAGAACCTGCAGGTCCGCGCGCCGTTCGCGGGGTACGTCTCGCTCCGGCCGAACCTCATGGCGATGGGGGGCGTGCTCTTTTCGGGCGCGGTGCTGCCCGACTATCGCGTGGGCGACTCGGCGTTTCCTGGACAGCCGATCGCGGATCTCTTCGACATCTCGCGCGTCGAGGTGGCGGCCAAGCTCCAGGAGCGCGACAGGGGGAGTGTCGAGGTCGGGCAGCCTGTGCGCGTCGACGTCGATGGCTTGCCGGAGGCGACCCTCGGGGGCGTTGTCCGCGCCGTCAGCAGCGTTGCGTCCCGCCGCATGTTCGAGAGCGGCGGCACGCGGCAGTTCGACATTGCGTTCGACATCCTCCACGCGCCGGGCCGGACGTGGCCGGGGACGAGCGCGAGTGTCACGATCGACGGCGTGACGTTCGACGATGCCCTGTTCGTGCCGCGCGCGGCGGTATTCGACGTGGACGGTCGGCCAACCGTCTACGTGCGGGGACCTGACGGCTTCACGGCGCGCGACGTCACGGTGAAGGCCTGGACCGACACGGTAGCCGTGCTGGAGGCGCTCGACGAGGGCACCGTCGTTGCGCTCGCGGATCCCGCGACGGCCGGGGATGGTCCGGCACTCGCGGCGTCGCCGTCGGGGCCCGGTGGCGGGGTCACCCCGTGAGCGCGACGCCGATGCGCGGCCAGCGGCTCCGGGACCTCGTGCTCCCCGACCTTGCCCGGAGCATCGAGCACCTGTCGATGCACAAGCTCCGCACGCTGCTGACCATGCTCGGCATGATCTTCGGCGTGGCGGCCGTCCTCTCGATGCTGTCGATTGGCGCCGGCGCCCAGCAGCAGATGATGGCGTTCATCGCCGGGCTCGGGGTGCAGAACCTCATCATCGAGGCCCACGAGACGACCGACTACCAGGCGTTCCAGAAGATGCGCCAGCAGTCGCCGGGACTCACCTTCCAGGACGTGCGGACCATCGAGGCGGCGCTCGCCGGTCTCGACGCCGTGTCTCCGCGCAAGCGCTTTTCGCCGGCGCGCGTGATTCCCAAGTCGGCCACCGAGGTGCCCGTCGTGTACGGCGTCGAGCCCGAGTACGTCGGGATCGCCGGCCTCAGGGTGACCAGCGGGCGGTTCTTCTCCGCGGCCGAGGCCGCCTCGGCCGCGCCGCTTGCGGTGCTCGGCGAGGGGGCGCGCGCGCGCCTGTTCGGGGCGAGCGACCCGGTCGGCGAGTTCGTGAAGGTCAACGAGCAGTGGTTCGAGGTGATTGGAACCACGGCGCCGCAGGCGGTGGCCCGCGGCGAGGTCGCCGGGCTGGCCGCGGAGGACCGGAACAACCTGATCTACGTGCCGACGGCCGCGGCCATCCAGCGGCTCGAGGATACCTACAGCCAGTTTCGCGACGAGATCGACGGCGTCTACCTCCGGCTGCAGGCAGCGGACGAGGTCGGCGCGGCCGCCGCCGTCGTCCGCGGCATCCTCGACGCGAACCACCGTGGCGCGAGCGACTACGCGCTGGTCGTGCCGGCCGAACTGCTGGCCGAGCAGGAGCGCACGAAGCGGGTCTTCGACGTGGTGATGGTGGCGCTGGCGTCGATTTCGCTCCTCGTCGGCGGCATCGGGATCATGAACATCATGCTCGCAAGCGTCCTGGAACGGACGCCGGAGATTGGGCTGCGCCGCGCGTTGGGGGCGCGGCGTTCCGACATCATCCGGCAGTTCGTCGTGGAGACGACGCTGATCGCGGTGACGGGAGGGCTCGCCGGGCTGGGGCTGGGCGTGGTGATGTCGCGGCTGATCGCCGGCTTCGCGGGCTGGTCCACCATCGTGACCCCAGGCTCGCTCGCGCTGGCCTTCTCGGTGTCGGTTGCGGTCGGGTTCGTGTTCGGGGTGTATCCCGCCCGGAAGGCCGCGGCGCTCGACCCGGTGCAGGCACTGCACTACGAGTGACCGGCCGGCGCCGCGTCCGGGCAACAGCAATGGGACGCTCGCTGTAATGGACCGCGCCGCACCGTGAAATCGCACGGGCCGGACGAGGGCCCATTCAGGGGAGGGCCGGAGGAGCGGCCGCCCGTGGACCCTCCGTCGCGGAGAAGTGCCGGACGTTCCACGTGAGGACCTCGTCGGCCCGGCCCTTCCGGGCGCACGCGGCGATGATGCCGTCGTAGACGCGTCCGCCGGCCGTGCCCGCGGCGCCATGCTGTCGCACCAGACGCCACGTCTCGGGGCCGGTCAGCGCGACGGTCTCGGTCTTTCCCCAATTGCGATCGAGCACGGCGAGCGCGTCCGCGGGCCCGAGGCGGTGTGGCGGCGGCAGGCGCGTCAGCACGGCGTAGGCCTCGAGCACGGCGTGCGCGGCCAGCATGAAGCTCTGGCCGGCCGTGCGCCGCCGCGAGAGATCCGAAAGGGTCGCTGCATGATGTTCGTGCTGCGGCAGGGCAGCCGCGACGAGGCAACTGGTGTCGACCAGCACCCGCATCAGTCGTCTCCGCGTGGCGTTCCGCGCAGCGGCACACGGAGGGCCTCGGCGGTGTCGTCCACCTGTTCCTGCGTGAGCACCGGCACGGCGTCTGCCGGCGTGGCGACCCAGAAACCGGAACGCTGCTCCAGCGTGACGGAGGCCGCCGCCGGCTCGATCTCGATGCGCCCGTCCACGACCCGGATGTCGAGCGGCATGCCGGGCACGAGCTGCGCCCGCTCGCGGGCGGCCTTTGGCAGGACGAGCCGGCCGGCACTATCCATGGTAGTGATCATGCCATTGATATTACCATCTATCGACCCATCGAGGCGCGTGACCCGCGCCCGTACAAGGCAACGGCCGCCGGGGGACCCCGGCGGCCGTCGGTCGAGCCTGCGCGTGCGCGTGGACTACTTGCGGCGGATGTAGGTCACGTGCGTGACGCCCGTGATCTTGCCGTCCTTGTCCATGCGGATGTACTCGTTGTTGATCTTGCTGTTGTCCTCGTTCAGCGTGTTGATGATCACCTGCGTGACCACGCCGTTCCGCTTGTTGTAGATGCGGGTGCTCTTCGCGTCGATGACCTCGACCGCGGTCTCCGAGCCTTCCTGGCCCTCGACCGGACGGTAATTGCCGTCGAACATGGTCACGTAGCTCCAGCCCGCCTTCGGGTCGCGCGGGTCGCTGATCGTGATCTTCATGCCGCCGTCCCCGTAGGGCTCGTAGGTCATGACGTTGTTCGGGTTCCCGGAGTTGTCCCAGATCCCGTAGCGCTCCTTGCCCTGGGCCCAGGTCGGGCTGGCGGACAGGACCACGGCGGCGACGATGGCCGCGCCGACGAACAGATTCCGTAAACGCATCAATCTCCCTCCTTCTTCGATCCGTGGCGGCCGCGAGGTGCTACCTGGCCTTGCGGCGGATGTAGGTCTGGTGCGTGACGCCCGTGATCTTGCCGTCCTTGTCCATGCGGATGTACTCGTTGTGGATCTCGCTGTTGTCCTCGTTCAGCGTGTTGATCACGATCTGGTACACCACGCCGTCGCGCTTGTTGTAGATGCGGGTGCTCTTCGCGTCGATGACCTCGACGGCCGTCTCGGAGCCGGGCTGGCCGGTCACCGGGCGGAACACGCCGTCGAACTTCGTCATGTAGCCCCACGAGGCCTCCGGCTTGCTCGGGTTGCTCACGGTGAGCTTCATGGCGCCGTCCCCGGCCGACTCGTAGGTCATCACGTTGTTGGGGTTGTTCGCGTTGTCCCAGATCCCGAACCTGGTCTCGCCCTGCGCCCAGCTGGGGCTCGCGGAGAAGATCACGGCAGCGACGACGGCAGTGCAGACGAACAGATTCCTGAAACGCATCGATTCAACCTCATTTTCGAGCAAATGGCCGCAAAAACAGTGGCTCAGCATACCCAAAGCGGCGCCGGGCTGCAACGACGGGGCGGCGCGGAGGGCCGGGTGCGATGAGGATTGACGCAAACTACTTTGTTCTGTAAAGTGTGCTCCGCGGCCCGCCGGACGCCGGTCCGGGCCGGAGAGACGGGACCGAGGGAAAGGGGCAACGCGTGGGACAGGACACGTCGGCGGCGCCGGTCGGGGACGACGCGGGTGGGACGCGGGACGGCGGGGGCGTGTTGCCGGGACCTCTGGCGCTGCCCGTGCTGGCGGCCGGGCTGGCGCTCGGCGCGCTGGGCGACGCGCTGCTGTACGAGGCAGGCGCACCCGGGCTGAACTTCTCGCTCTGGGTCGCGGCCATCGCGCTGGCGGCGGTCGTCGTGGGCCGGCGGGCCGGCCTGGCGCCCGACCCGGGGCGGATGGCCTGGCTGGCCCTCGCCGTCCTGTTCGCCGCCGGCCCCGCGTGGCGCGATGCCCCGCCGCTGCGGCTGCTGTCGCTCGGCTGCGTGTCCCTTGCCTTCGGCCTGGCGGCCTACCGCCTCCATGCGGCCTGGGTGCGCCGCGCAGGCGTGTCCCAGTACGCCGTGGCCTGGGGGACCGGGGCGCTCCATGCCTGGACCGCGTCCGCGCTCGTGCTGGCGGCGGCGGCCCGCGCGACGCGGGCGGAGCCGGGGCCGCGCGGCGGGTGGACTCGGGCGGGCGCGGTCGCGCGCGGCCTGGCGATCGCGGCGCCGCTCCTCGTCATCTTCGGCGCTCTCTTCATGTCGGCCGACGCCGTGTTCGCGGACCTGGTGCTGGGGGCCGTGCGACTCGACATCGGCAGGCTCGCGGAGCACCTGCTGCTGTTCACGCTGGCGGCCTGGCTCACGACCGGCTACCTGCGGGGCTTCCTGGCCGGCACGGAACTGCCCGCGCTCGAGTCGCTCTGGCGGGACCGGGGCGCGGCCGCCGGGCCTGCCGGGCGTCCCGTCCTCGGCCTCACCGAGGTCGCGACCGCCCTCGCGGCCCTGAACCTCCTCTTCCTCGCCTTCGTCATCGTCCAGTTCCGCTACCTGTTCGGGGGCGATGCCCTCGTGCAGGTGACGCCGGACCTGACCTACGCCGAGTACGCCAGGCGCGGCTTCTTCGAGCTGGTCGTCGCCGCCCTCCTCGTGGGCCCGGTGTTGCTGGCGGCCGACTGGCTGCTCGAAAGGCGCGCGGGGCGCGACGACCGGGTGTTCCGGGGCCTCGCCGGCGTCCAGATCGGGCTGGTGCTGGCCATCGCGGCATCCGCCCTCGAGCGGCTGCGGCTCTACCATGCGAGCTACGGCCTCACGGAATCACGCTTCTATGCGACGGCGCTGCTCGCGTGGATCGCGGCGATGCTGCTCTGGTTCGCGTGGACGGTGTTGCGGGGCCGCCGGGACGCCTTCGGCTTCGGCGCCCTCGTGGCGGGACTCGGGACCATCGTGGTGCTGGCGGCCGTCAACCCGGCGGCGATTGTGGCGGCCACCAACGTGGCGCGCCTCGACGCGCCTGACGGCCCGGCGCGGTTCGACGTGGCCTATGCGGCGTCGATGAGCGCCGACGCGTGGCCCGTGCTGCTCGACGCGCTGCCCCGCCTGCCCGGCGACGCGCAGTGCCGGCTCGCGCGCCGGGTGCTGCGGCGCTGGGGGCCGGAGGCGGAGGCGTCGGTCCGCAACTGGAACTGGTCGGTGTCGCGAGCGCGAGCCGAGGTGCGGCGGCGTGAGATGGCGCTGCGCGGGATGGCGGGGCAGGGAGGCGACTGCGGCCTCAGATAGCAGGGCCACAGACGACACAGATGCACAGATGGGAACAGATGCACAGATGAGAACGGCAGGAACTCCAGGAACCCCAGGAACCCCAGGAACCCACGGAACGCCGTAACCGAGCACAGCGGCTAGGCAGATACGGGACGCTGGCGAATTGGACTCGTTGGAGGGCGGGAGGGATGCGGGCTGAGCGGCGCGGGGAGCGGCCGACGGCCCCTTCCCACTTCCACATTATGCCAGGCATGGGGGCTTGCCGTAAGCCCGGGGTGATGGCGCACAGTGAGCGGCATGACGCATTCCGGCAGTGACACGCCGCCACCGGCCACATCCTCGACCGGCGGCCGCCGGTTCTACCACGGCACCCGCGCGGACCTGAAGCCGGGCGACCTGATTCATCCCGGCTACGCCTCCAACTACACGGAGCGGACGTCGCCGTGGGTCTACTTCAGCGAGACCCTGCACGCGGCCATCTGGGGCGCGGAGCTGGCGCGCGGCGAGGGGCCGGGTCGCATCTACGAGGTGGAACCCACGGGCGCGTTCGTGGACGATCCCAACCTGACCGACAGGAAGTTCCCCGGCAATCCCACGAAGTCCTACCGCTCTCGCGAGCCGCTCCGGGTCGTGGCCGAGCTCCTCGAGTGGCAGGGGCACTCGCCGGAGGAGATCCAGGCCATGAAGGAAGGGATTGCGGGGCTGGAGCCGATTGACGACTAAGGGCGGGCCACAGATGACACAGATGACACAGATGCACAGATGAGAACCTGAGGAACTTGAGGAACTTGAGGAACCTGAGGAAGCGAGCCTGCTAGTCTTTCCGCAGGACCACATGACCGTTGCCGTCCACAAGCACGACCCCGGCGGACGGGTCCGCCCGGCCTGGCCGGAGGACTCGACGGTCACGGCCGTCTTCTCGGTGTGCCAGCGCTACCGCTACCAGCTGCGGGAGATCTGGGACGCGGGGAAGCCGCTCGTCCTCTGGGTGCTCATGAACCCGAGCGTGGCGTGCACGGACCACGCCGACCCGACGCTGCGCAAGACGGGGCAGTTCGCGCGCGCCTGGGGCTATGGCGGGCAGCTTGTGGGCAACGTCCACGCGTATCGCGCGACCGACAAGCAGCGGCTGCTCGAGGTCGCCGATCCGGTCGGCCCGGAGAACGACAGGATGATCCGGGACATGGCCGCCGAGGCCGCGACCGTCGTCCTGGCCTACGGCCAGCCCCCGAAGGCGCTCCGGCACCGCGGCCCGGAGGTGGTGGCCCTCCTCAATGACCACCCGCGTCTCTGCCACCTGCGGCTGGCGAAGGACGGCACGCCGGTGCATCCCCTCTACCTGCCCGGGACGCTCCGCCCACGGCCCCACGCCGTGTAGGTGCCCTTGGCTTGACAGATGGTCCGCTCGTAGCGCGCCGACGTCGGTTGCGACATTCCTGAAGGCGCGATCTGGCGCATTCGCTGGTTCTGCTGGGACGGAGCCGACGACGCGCAATTGGCAATCTTTGCCATCAGTGCTATCTTGCGCAACAGGAGCACGGCCCAATGCCTACCCGGAATATCAACCTGACCGCCGAGCAGGATGCGTTCGTCAGGGAGGTCGTCGAAGCAGGTGAATACCAGAATGCCAGCGAGGCCATTCGCGACGCCCTGCGCGCGCTGCAACAGCGGCGGAAGGAAGACAGCCTCAAGCTCAAGGTCCTTCGTGCCCAACTCAAGGCTGGCACCGATGCGCTCGATCGCGGCGAGTTCACCGAGGTCGATGGCGCCGATCTGGATGGCTATCTCGAACGATTGATCACTCCCGCCGAGAGGCGCGCCCGGTAGGACCGCATGGCGCGGTTCCGGCTCGCTCGCCCAGCGGAGCTCGACCTCGCCAGCATCCTTGCCACCAGCGCCGAGCGTTGGGGGCGGGACGGCCAGCGGAGATACGCGGTGGTGCTCGCCGATGCGATGCGGCAGGTCGCCGACGATCCCAAGGGGCCGTTGACCAGGAGCCGGGCCGAACTCCGTGCGGGTGTACGGAGCTTCCACGTCCGATCCGCGCACCGCTCCGCTGAGGCCGCGAAGGTCAGGAAGCCGGTTCACGTCCTCTACTATCGCGTCGCTGAACCGGGTGTCATCGAAATCGTCCGCGTCCTGCACGACCGCATGGACCCGAGCCGGCATCTCGAACACCCGCAGAGCGACGCCTGAACCTGCATCAGGGCCCCGTCCACCGAGCGGAGGATCTAGACGTAGTGCATGGACGACGATGCCATCGTCCGGAGGCGGAGGATCAGGGAAGGAAGGTCAGGCAGGAGGGCGTGTGGAGCAATCGACTCGCATCGATGGCTTGCCATGAGCGAGCCTCCGGCTTGCCAGTGAGGCAAGGCGGAGGCTAGTCGAATGGTGGAGGCGGCGGGAGTTGAACCCCATGGGGAGGCTCCCCGTAACTGGTTGATGGCGTGCGGCTTCTGGTCCAAGTTGTTGATTTGAAATCACCTTGCGAAACCACCGCCTGGTTCACCTGGTTCCATGAGGCGTTCGGAGCTGACCCTGGCCGTGGAGACATTTTGGAGACGCGCCGCGGAGGGCGTGGGCGGTGGCGGGAGCGTTCCCGGGGGTGCCGCCGCTCACAGTGGCGTCTCCACCGGTCTCCACGAGTCGGCGGCTAGGGTGACGTCACGATGTCACCGGCTTTCCCAAGCGAGGCACGCAGTCGGTCGGCGTGCAGCGCCGGCTCTGCGGCGCGCTCGGCAAGATCGGCAACTGCCAAGTGGCCGTGTCGAGCGCGCTGATCGCGGATGGGCGCACGTGGCCGCTGGCCTTCGATCTCTATCTCCCCGTGTCGTGGACCGAGGACGCCGATATCGCCGGGCCGCGGTCGACCGTCCGGTTCCGCGAGAAATGGCGCATTGCCTTGTTCCAGGTCCGCGCCATCCAACACGCCGGGTTCGCGATCACGGCCGTCGTTGTCGATGCGGACGACGGGAGCAACGCGGCGTTCCGCGTGGCCCTGAAATACCTCGGGCTCTCGTACGGCGTCGCGATTCGTGGCGACCGTACCGGGCGTCGGCGGCGATCCCCTGCCTGCCACGGCCCTCGCGGACTCGGCGCCTGACGACGCGTGGGAGACGATGACGTGGGGCACCGGCACGGCCGGGCCGCTGACCGCGCGCTTCTGTGCGCTACGCGTACGTCCACCGACCGGCCGCGGCGAGCGGTGGCTCCTGTGCGAGCGATCCGAGAGGGACTACTTGCTCCATCTGCCGGCCACGACGCCGCTCGTCGCGCTCGCCCGCAGCCAGTGGCCCATCGAACAGCAGTATCGCGAGCTGAAGGACGACCTCGGGCTCGACCACTTCGAGGGCCGCAGCTATACGGGCTGGACGCACCACGTCGTGCTCACCGCCGTGAGGAGAATCCAGCCCACTTGAACTCCGTTTCAACAACCCGCCTAACGACATGCCGCTCAGCCGCGAGCGGCGAAGTCGATGCTCACTCTACACCCACGCGCCCGTCGCTTGTCGGCTGCAGCGGCGTGTTAGGTGGCAAGTTGGTACGGTCCTGGCAGAAGGGTAACAGAACCGTCCGGGGACATGGGTAACACATTCAGCCAGACTCGAGCCGAGGTGCTCGATGCCGTGGCAGGAAACGTTACTCATGGATCAGAGGGTGCGGTTCATCGCGGATTACCAACGTGGCGTGTTCGACGTGGCGGACCTGGCGCGGCGCTTCGGCATCAGCCGGAAGACGGCCTACAAGTGGATCGACCGCTATGCTGCGGACGGCCCCGCCGGCCTGGTCGATCGATCGCGACGCCCCGTCCGGTGTCCGCATCAGACGCCAGCGCCGGTCATGGAGGCCCTGCTCGCCTTACGTCGCCATCATCCGACGTGGGGCGCGAAGAAGCTTCTGAAAGTGCTGAGCCAGAGGCAACCCCGCTGGATTCTGCCGGCTCGCAGCACCGTGTGCGACCAGCTGAGGCGAGCCGGCCTCATCACGACATCGAGACGTCGGCGCCTGCCTGGGCATCCGGGTCGGCCGTTGACGCCAATGACGGCGCCGAATCGGATTTGGACGGCCGACTTCAAAGGGCACTTCAAGACGCGCAACGGCGTCTACTGCTACCCCCTGACCATCGTCGATGGTTACAGCCGGTACTTGCTCGCCTGCCAGGGCTTGCTCACCACGGCGGTTGACGTGGCCCGCCCGATCTTTCTGCGCCTGTTTCACGAGTACGGTTTGCCGGACCTGATACGCACCGACAACGGCGTGCCGTTTGCGACCACCGCGCTCGGGCGCCTCTCCACGCTGTCGGTCTGGTGGATTCGGCTCGGCATCCTCCCGGAATTGATCGAACCGGCATCGCCGCAGCAGAACGGACGGCATGAGCGTATGCACCGCACCCTCAAGGCCGAGGCCACGCGTCCGCCGAGTGCCAATCTCCAGGCGCAGCAGGTGCGCTTCAATCGATTCCGGCACGAGTACAACGAGGACCGTCCACACGAGGCGCTCGGCCAGGAGACGCCGGCGTCTCTCTATCGGCCGTCATCGCGCGAGATGCCACGCCGCCTGCAGCCCTTGGAGTATCCCGGGCACTTCGAAGTCCGGCTCGTCAGTCGCAACAGCGGCATTCGCTGGAAGCATCGGTGGGTGTGCGTCACCCGCACACTCGCCGGGGAGTACGTCGGCCTTGAGGAAGTCGGGGACGGCCTTTGGGACGTATACTTCGGACCGCTCAAGCTCGGGCGCATGGACGAACGGATCCTCCGCGTGGAGGATCACAAGGGACGGACGGTTCGAAAAGTGTTACCTATGTCCCCGGACTGATCTGTCACCTATCTTGCCGACCGCTCAGTTCGTCAATCAGGGGAGGCAGTTGGATTCGCTTGACCCGACTACGCAACTCGAACAGTTCCTTGGGGCGAACCCGCCCGACTAAAGCATGCTTCCGATAGAGATTGCCATCGCGCAAGTCCAACTTGAGCCCCGTGTCGAGGTTGTGGGCATGCGGTGACGCAGGAAACGGATCGGCGTCGTTGGCATGAATGCGCCAACGTTCGCCATTCTGTTTGATCGTCTCTTCGTCCAGCCGGCGGGGAGTGCCGTGCGGAAGAATAGGCTCAGAAAGCGACACGTCCTCAAAGTCGGAAAGCCCCTTGAAGTCAACGTCACGGAGCAACTCAATGAGTTCGAGTCCGGTCCAGTTGCGATCTAGCAACTCAACGGGATCGTCAATTCCGAGTCTGGCGAGGGCCGCACTCTGAATATCGATCTTCCCGGCAACATTTGGGAATGCAGCAGCAAAATGGGCTTGCGCCTCACTGTACGCAGAGATCCAGTTCGAAAGCCTCGACTCCAACTCGTCCACCGCTGTTAAACTTGCCACCCAACGCCTCGGCTTCAGCCGCGACGCGCGGGCCAGTATCCTCCCGCGCGCCGTCGGCTGCAAGCCGTGGTTAGCCAGCTCCTGATGTGTCTGGCCGTTCACTTTGGTGCGCCGTCGTCATTGTGATTCCCGGCGTGCCTCGCAGAGGGGGCACCACCCACTAATGGACATTTCCGGTCGATACCAGAGGATGTCGCAGATGGCGCACTCCTCCATGTCGATGTCGTCGTTGCAGAAGTAGCAGTGATAAGTTCCCTCGTAGCACAGCGAGGACTCGCCGCACAGCGGGCAGCCCATCACGTCTGCTCCTGTGGCCGCAGCGGCGCGCTCGGCCTCTTCATGCCGCTGCTCGTACGACAGGGCGGCCTCTAGGAGTTCGCGGTAGTCGTCGTCCTCGTCGATCAGGGATCGAAGGGGCACACCAAGGTGCTCGGGGAGGAAGCCCAGGAGGAAGTGAAACGCCTGCCCGACGACAAGAGCGTGCTCTTTGTCCGCATCGAATCGGTGATGCTCAATCCGATTGCGTCGACGCTGAAGCTCTCGCAGCGTGTTGCCCTGACTCGCGCTCAGACCTTGACCGAGATTGTCCAAGCGAGTCAGGGCCTCTTCGAGGCCGACGGTCGGAGAGTCGTCCGAGATTCGCTTGTCTAGATTCCGATAGATGAGGATGGGATGAGTACGAGCCAGCCGTTCCTTCAGGAATAACTCGATGCTGTGATAGACGCCGAGGATTGAGTGCTTGATCGCCGTCTCCGATTCATCGCGAATCAGGTAGAAGGCCACGCCGTGAGTGAGTGAATCGACGGCGTTCGCGAATAGCGGTGTAGTCGCACTCATGGTCAGCGTCTGTCTGGCTAACGCTGGGCATCAGCCCCAGCGGCGCGCTCATCATACACACGCGCCGCTGTCGGCTGCATGCCAAGTTAGGCTGACCTAGCCACGCAAGGGGCCCCGTCGCTGCTACTTCGCAGCCGAAGCCATGGCCATAGACACCCTGACCATCTCCGCAATTCGCCACCCGATGAACAGAATGCCACCAGCGACCAAGCTGCGAAATTGGACCTTGCACCACAGCTCGACGTTCGTCGCATTTGAAGCGAGCGCCTTCTCGACACCCCGCATAGCCGCGGCCACAGTCTGAGGAGTTGGTGGTTGGTCGGGATGAGTTCCCGACTGGAGGCAGAGTAGGTTGTAGTTCGCGCCAATACACGCCTGGGTCCATTGAACCGCCCTGCAACCGGCGTAGAAACTGACGGCCCATGCAGTAATGGCCAAGCCGACCGGAGTGAGCCACCAACTGGCAGCCAACCCTTCGGTCTTCGTTACGGCGAAGGCGATTCCAGACGCCGCGGCCGCGAGCAGGAAATACGTGTACTTGTCCTGCCCTGCACTGTGCTGCTTGTGAAGCTCGAATCGTTCTGACCCCTCAGCCATACTTGTACTCGTTCAGCCTAACTTGTTAGTAGCCTGCAAGGACCCGGGTATCCTCGCCAAGAACCTTGCGAGGCTTCGCAAGACTTGGTTACGGTTCCGACTCCCGGGCGGCGCCCTAACCTGTGTCCGCACATCCTAATACCATCTGCTCCCCACGAGACCCGAATTGTCCGAGTCACGGAATCGCGGGTCAGGACTTCGGAAGGGTTCGGGCGCAGCGCCGTGTTTGGGGCTGGGATGGGAGGCCCTGGTGCGCAGCGGCCGCTATGTCACCGCCTGGCGAGAAGTTCGGCATCGTCTGGCGACGTTCGCCGACCAACGCGACCTCTTCTGTTGACCGGAGGGTTGCTGGTTCGAGTCGAGCCCGAGGAGCCAATCACGCGCCCGCGTGATGGGCACTGCCGGCCCGGCCGTTCAGCAGGTCCGCCGCCAGCTCCGCCAGCGCCTGCAGTTCCGCGTTCCGCTCCAGGTCTCGAATCCAGTCAGCCGGAATCGCTTCGAGACCAGCCCGCGCGCCCGTCAGCGCGCCCGCGAGGGTGGCGATGCTGTCGCTGTCGCCTGGCGTATTCGCGCCTTCGAGGATGGCCGCGCGCGGGTCGGCCGGGTGACGCGCGGTGACGAACGCCGCCGCGGCGATCGCTTCGTGGGCGGCCCACCCTTCGAGCCTGCTCAAGACCTCCTCCGGGTCGGTGCCCGCTTGAGCGTCTCCGACAGCCCGCCTGATCATGCGAGCCGTTACGTCGTCATGGCGCGCGGCAGCGGAGACCATCGCCGACAGCACGTCCTCAACCTCGCGGCCGGCCAGGGTGGCGCCGACGCCAACCGCCATGGCGGCGCAGGCGGCGAGCGCGATGGGGTCACGGTGGGTCATGCACGAGTGGGCGACGGCCCACGCCTCAGCCTTGGCGAGGTCGTCCCAGTAGATGACGCCGAAGGGGTAGGCCCGCATCACCGAGCCACAGCCGCCCGCGCGCGGGCCGCCGGCCGTCTGCCAGGGCTCGCCATTCGCAAGCTGTCTTGCGCCCGCCAGGCAGGCATTGCCGGGCGCACGGTGTCCCCCCTGCGGGTCGCTGGCCCAATCGACGAAGCCGGTGGCGATTGCGGACATCACCGTGTCCGGGGCGCCCGCGTCCGCCCCGTGCGCCACCAGTGCCCGCAGGACGATCTCTGCCATCTGCGTGTCATCGGTATACGGTGCGAACCGCTGTCCCTGTCGGTCCCAGTACAGCTCGTAGCCCTGCACGCCCAGCGGCCCGAACCGACTCCGAATCTCGGTCATCGAGCGAATGAACTCGGTGGGATGGCCCATGGCGTCGCCGGTGGCGGCCCCGAGCACCGTCCCAAGAATTCGTGAGCGCATGGCTGGGCGTCCCGGAGCGAACCGACGGATGAAGTCCCGCTGCGCGTCGGTCTCCGGTGCGCCGGGCCGCCGGTCCGCAAGATGCGAGAGTGCGTCCTCTGGCGCCCGGCCTGTAGCCCGAAGCACGCATCCCCCGACCGTGCCGGCACGCCCCAGTCCGCCCATGCAGTGCACGACGACGCTCCGGCCGGCGGCGATCCAGCCGACGATGTCTGAGATGAGCCCCCGGAGTGTCTCGAGATCCCCGGGCACATCGCGGTCGCGAATGGGCAGCCGATGGACACGGATACCGGCCGCCTCGGCGCGTTCGACGAGGTCCGGAATACTCAGGTGCTCGAGTTCGATGTCTTCGACCAGGCACACGAGATCGTGGGTGCCGACGTCGCGCAGCCGCGCGACGTCGGCATCGAGGTCGCGGTCCCACGGCGCGCCGGACTGGGGATACGCCTGTTTCTTGCCCGGAGCAAGCGTCAGGCCGACGCGCCCGCGCCACGGCGTGTCGAGCCAGTCAACGCGGATGGGGTGGGTGAGCGACGTGCGGGGCGCGTCGGGACGCGGTTGCATGGGTTACCAGGTCCGGAAAAGGTCTGTCGATTCGCTGCAACGGAAAAGTTTCGTCGTATGGACCCGAAAGGGCAAGGACGTAGTGAACCGAGGACCTCGTGGGCCGAGAAGGGCGACGTTAGAGTCCGGTCCCGCAACCGGTGGCCGCAGCCCGGCACATCTTCCGGCACGGCATGGGTGGCTGCTTCTTCTCTCATGTCGGGAAGTACCATCACGAGAGTGGCAAGGTGTATTGGTCGATGGACGACACCGGATGAACCGCTGCGACGAGTCGGAGACATATGAGGCCAGGCTTAGGGCCGGAACGCTGCCCGGCCATCACGAATAGGAGAGCCCACTCTTCCTGCGCCGTGTCTAGACAGGCCGATGCGGAGCGTCCTCAGACCGAGCCGTTGCGACACGAGTGGCAGAGGCTGTCGCCAACTGTTGCGCGCCCGCCGCAGCACCCGCACCGAGATGAGGCCCTTCGGGCTCTCGGCATGACGCAGATGCCTCGGAAGTCCCTGGTGAGGCGGTCGTCGGCTGCCGGTTGTAGGCGCCTGACGGCCCGAGGCTTGGGCGCTGCGAACGTCGAGAGCTCTGTCCACGCAGTACGCGGCGCGCGTGAGCACGTCCTCACGTGCTTGCCGATGGCGCTTGTGGCCCGGACGACCCCACAGTGCGGGCACTCAGGCCAAGGGCTGTTCTTGCCGGTGGGCGGTCTGCGGCCTCGCAGGACACCGATGGACGCCGTATTTGTTTGCATCATGGCGCCCTCCTGGGCGATTGGTTGCGGGGATTGGCGCAGGCGTTCAGGGAGTGTCGCGAGAGTCCGGCTCACATGCTCGGCGGCTGGGCGGGCTGAGCCGTCGAGCCATACTAGCGCCAGATCGCGTTTTGTAACGCCCGCCCCGAAATACTTTTCAGGCGGAGCGCGGTTTGGAGACTTCTGCCGCCACAGGAGCTCTTGTGTGAAATCACGGTTCGTCCGGCAGGCCGATGCCCGACAACCGTCGCCTCGGTTCATGGCGCTCTCGTGGGCGGGGGGACCGGCATGCGCTGCCAAGCGCGGCCGCGAAGAGCCGGGTTGCCCTGCTCGACGGTCGTGCGGGTTGAACCCTTTACCTATTACTACCTTCAGGACGCGATTTGTGACCATCGTCTGAAGATATTTCCGTTGGTATGCGAGGGACGAATCCTGGCGGCAGTGGGTCGTCTGTCAGGAGTCGCAGCTCTTCAAGTCGTGGTCCAGCGCACTCAAGACAACTCCGGTCAACTTGGTGAGGCGGAGACGGATGCGTGTATCGATTTGGACACTGGGCCGGGTACGGTCGGGCCGAATCTTCTCTGATCGGGTATCTTCCTCACAGCTCAGCGTTCCGCTGGCCGTTTCCCCGGACCCCCGGCCGGGCAGGGGACCCGTCCATGCCCGAATTCGTCGGCGAAGTTCAGCTCCGGAACCTGCGCCGCGTCTTTCGCGACGGCACATCCTTCGTGGTCGAGGCGGACGCACCAGACCAGCGGACCCACACCCAGCGCGTCGATGACGCAGTCGTGAACGCTCTTGGCCGGATGTTTGCCGGCCGCACGGTCACCGTGCGCGAGGCGGCCGATGCCGTCGCGATGGAGCGGGACCTGGACCTGCCGTTCAGCCGGGGCTACAAACTGGATTTCTTCGTTCAGGACGCCCTGATAGCCTTGTGTGCCTCGGGCCGGGCCGACGCGAACAAGGTGAGCCGGACCTACCACTACACGATTCGAGGCTGACGGCGGCATGGCGAAACTCGAGGAGCTGACTCCGGGCACCTCCCTGAAGGGGGTGCTGCCCGATGCCCTGGTCTCGGTCGTCAGCGTCCAGTGGTTCGGCTCCGAGGCGCTCGAGCTCACCTACAAGACCGCCGCCGGGAAGGTCGCCAACGAGCTGATCTACCGCCACGACGAGCCACGGCTGGAGGTTGCGGAGACCGGGCGGCCCTGGAGTTTCGACGGGGACGGCGCGCTGTTCCGGCTCGTCTCCGAGGCGCAGCGCATCCGGTTGGCGCACCTGTTCGACCCGGTGCTGGCGGTCCACACCTCGCTGGTCGAGCCCCTCCCGCATCAGATCACGGCGGTCTACGAGTCGATGCTGCCCCGGCAGCCGCTCCGGTTCCTGCTGGCCGACGATCCGGGCGCGGGCAAGACGATCATGGCGGGCCTGCTAATGAAAGAGCTGATCGCCCGCGGCGACCTGCAGCGGTGCTTAGTGGTCTGCCCCGGGAGTCTCGCCGAACAGTGGCAGGACGAACTCTGGCAGCGGTTCAACCTGCCGTTCCAGATCCTGACCAACGACAACCTCGAGGCTGCCAGGACCGGGAACTGGTTCCTGGAAACGGACCTGGTCATCGCGCGGCTCGACAAGCTGTCGCGCAACGAGGACGTGCAGCTCAAGCTCCAGGCGCCGGACTGCGGGTGGGACCTGGTCGTCTGCGACGAAGCCCACAAGATGTCGGCGACGGTCTTCGGCGGCGAGACGAAGTACACGAAGCGGTACCGGCTCGGCCAGCTCCTCTCGTCCTTGACCCGCCACTTCCTGCTGATGACGGCCACCCCGCACAACGGCAAGGAGCAGGACTTCCAGCTCTTCATGGCCCTGCTGGATGGCGACCGGTTTGAGGGCCGCATTCGAGACGGCGCGCATGTCGCGGACGCGTCGGACCTGATGCGCCGGATGGTCAAGGAGAAGCTGCTCAAGTTCGACGGGAAGCCGCTGTTTCCCGAACGCATCGCCTACTCGGTGCCGTTCAAGCTCTCGGATCAGGAGGCCGCCCTCTACAAGGAGGTCACCGACTATGTCCGGGAGGAGTTCAACCGCGCCGAGGCTCTCCAGAACGACAGGCGGTCCGGCACCGTCGGCTTCGCGCTGACCATCCTGCAGCGCCGGCTGGCTTCGTCGCCCGAGGCCATCTACCAGTCCCTCAAGCGCCGGAAGGAGCGGCTCGAGAAGCGGCTCCGGGCGGAGGAGCTCCTTCAGCGCGGCGGGCAGGCCGCGTCGGCTCTGGCCGACGCGTTGCCAGCACTCACAGAGGAAGACCTCGAGGAGCTCGAGGACGCACCCGAGAACGAGCAGGACGAGGTCACGGAGGAAGTCGTCGATCAGGCGAGCGCCGCCAGCACGATCGCCGAGCTGAAGCTTGAAATCGAGACCCTCCGGCGTCTCGAGGAGCTCGCGGCCGCGGTGCGGCGCGGTGGCCTCGACACAAAGTGGCGGGAGCTCATGGGCCTGCTGACCCAGGTCTTCGGCTCCACCCCCATGACGAGTGTCCCGGGGAGTGCTCCCGGGGAGGAGGGACGCGTCCCTCCTCCGACACCGTCGCCGTCGCAGAAGCTGGTGATCTTCACCGAGCATCGCGACACGCTCAACTACCTGCGGGACAAGATCACCACGCTGCTGGGGCGCGCCGAAGCCGTGGTGACCATCCACGGCGGCATGGGCCGGCAGGACCGCCTGAACACGCAGGAGTCGTTCAAGCACGATCCCCACGTGCAGGTGCTCCTAGCCACGGATGCGGCGGGGGAGGGCATCAACCTGCAGCGCGCGCACCTGATGGTCAACTACGACCTGCCGTGGAACCCGAACCGGCTCGAACAGCGGTTTGGTCGCATCCACCGCATCGGGCAGACCGAGGTGTGCCACCTCTGGAACCTCGTGGCCGACGAGACCCGCGAGGGCGATGTCTACCGAAAGCTGCTGGACAAGCTCGAGGAGGCACGTCGCGCCCTTGGGGGCCAGGTCTTCGACGTCCTCGGCAAGATGCAGTTCGACGGCAAGACGCTCCGGGAGCTGCTGATCGACGCCATCCGCTACGGGGACCTGCCCGAAGTGCGGGCGAGGCTCACCACCGCGCTCGAGACCGGGACCGATCGGCAGCAGATCGAATCCCTGCTGGACGACCACGCCCTCGCCCACGACTCAATGGACGCCACCCGCCTGCAGCGGATTCGCGAGGACATGGAGCGCGCCGATGCCCGGCGCCTCCAGCCGCACTACATCGAGTCGTTCTTCCACGCGGCGTTTGCGCGGCTCGGGGGCACATCCAAGCAGCGTGAGCCTCGACGCTACGAGGTGACTCACGTTCCGGCGCTGATCCGGAGCCGGGACCGCCTGATCGGGCTGGAGCAGCCCGTCCTGCCGAGGTACGAGCGCATCGCGTTCGACAAGCCGCTGCTCGCCGTCCAGGGGCAGCCAACGGCGGCTTTCGTTTGCCCCGGGCATCCGCTGCTGGACTCCGTCATCGACCTCACGCTGGAGCGCAACGCCGATCTGCTCAAGCGCGGGGCCGTACTGGTGGACGAGCGGGATCAGGGCACCGAGCCACGGGTCCTGTTCTACCTGGAGCACTCGATCCAGGATGGTCGGCTGACGTCAGCCGGTGAGCGCCGCGTCATCTCGAAGCGGCTGCTGTACGTCGAACGAGACTCAGCGGGGGCCGTGCGGTCGGCCAACTACGCCCCATACCTGGACTACCGCCCCCTGGCCGTGGGCGAGCCAGGTGCGGCGGCGATCATGGCGAGGCCCGAGTGCGCCTGGATCACCCGGGACATCGAGCAGCAGGCCCTGGGCTTCGCGGTGTCGAAGGTCGTGCCGGCACATCTCGAGGAGGTGCGGACACCCCGTCTCGAGATGGTTGCCAAGACCGAGGCGGCCGTGAAGGAGCGCCTGACCAAGGAGATCAGCTACTGGGACCACCGGGCCCAGCAACTGAAACTCGACGAGGGCGCGGGCAAGCCGAACGCCAAGCTGAACTCGGGGGAGGCCCTCAAGCGCGCGGACAACCTGCAGGCCCGGCTCCAGAAGCGCCTCGAGGAGCTTCGGCTCGAGGCCCAGATTGCCCCGCTCACGCCCATCGTGCTGGGCGGCGTGCTGGTGGTGCCGGCAGGGCTGCTGGCCGTGATGGCTGGGCGGGAGCGGCCGACGCCGGCCACTTCACCGGACACGCAGGCCAGCGCCGCCCGCGCCCGGGCGATCGTGATGCAGACCGAGCGTGACCTCGGATTTGACCCGACTGATCGGGAGCTCGAGAAGCTGGGCTACGACATCGAGAGCCGGGTGCCCGGCACGGGCAGGCTCCGGTTCATCGAGGTGAAAGGCCGAGTGACTGACGCCGACACGGTCACCGTAACCCGTAACGAGATCCTGTATTCGCTCAACAAGCCGGACGACTTCATCCTGGCGATCGTTGAGTTCCTCGACGGAGAGCGGCATCGCGTGCACTATCTCCGACGGCCGTTCACCAGGGAGCCCGATTTCGGGGTGACCAGTGTCAACTACCGTTTTCCAGACCTGCTGCAGCGCGGATCGTCGCCGTCGTGAAGCGGGTTCTGCTGGAGTCGGGCGAGCGTATTGGGTTCGCGGCGGTTTCCGATTCATGATTGCGCCATGTCTCTAAACGACTCTCCCCCATCCCCGGACCTGTTGCCAGGAGAGCGGCTCTCGCTACTCCAGTTGGTAACCCGGGAGGCGATGGCCGCCAGGCACATCAAGGAGCGTGAACAGCCGGCCGGAGCTGGAGCCACTTCGAACGACGAGGACGTGACCCAAGGCGGTGAGTCCGCGGTGACGCCCCTTCCGGAGAAGTGGCGGCTGGTGCCTGAGGGGGTCCCCCTCCACAAGTGGCAGGCCGAGGCGTTGGAGGCCTGGAAGCGCCGGTGCCGGGGCACAGTCAAGGTGGCGACCGGGGCAGGCAAGACCGTGTTCGCCCTGGCCGTGGCTGAGTGGCTGCAGAACAGTACTGAACCGGACCTTTGCCTTGTCGTCGTGGTGCCCACGATTCCCCTGATGCACCAGTGGCGTGACGAACTGCTCCAGTCCAATCTGCCGGCGGCTGCCGTTGAACTCCTGGGGGGGGGGCAAGCTCCGACGGAGGGTGCGGACGTCAGAGTCGTGATTGCCGTGCTGGCGTCGGCTCGGGACAAACTGCCAGCTCTGGCGCGACGACGCCGCTGGTCCGACCGCATGTTGCTGGTCGTGGACGAATGTCATCGCGCGAACGCCGAGCAGGCGAGACGTGTGTTCGACGCCTGTCCCAGGTACACGCTCGGGCTCTCTGCCACTCCCGAATCGGATGCTGGCGACGAGGGGGTTCCCTCCGATGCGGCGTATGCCTCCAGTCCCGTCGGACAGGGCCTGGGTGAAGTCATCTTCGAGTTCACCCTGCGACAGAGCCTGGAAGCGGGCCTCCTGACTCCGTTCGAGGTGTGGCACGTCGGCGTTCCGCTCGGGCCCACCGAGGCGCGCAAACATGCCGCCCTCAGCAGCGAGATCACGGAGCTGCGAAAGTCGTTGCTGGCTATCCACCGCAAGTCTCGTAGCAAGCAGGGCTTCATCCCGTGGTGTCAGACACAGGCCTCTCGCAGCGGGCCGTCTCGCGGGGAAGCCGGGCGATTCATGGGCCTGACCGCTGCGCGAAAGCGCCTGCTGTACAGGGCAGCCGCGAGATTTGACCTCCTGCTCTTCGTGCTCCGGGATGCACTGGCGGATCCTGAGACTCGTGGCATCGTGTTCCACGAATCGATACCGGAGATCGAGGCCATGTTCCTGGGGGCGTTGCGGGCAGGCCTGCCGACGGTTCTTGAGCACAGCCAGTTACCGGATGCGGTTCGAAACGACAACATCGACGCGTTTCGACGCGGAATCGCCCGGCTCATCATCAGTGCGCGTTCACTAATCGAGGGGTTCAACGTGCCCTCCGCTGACCTGGGCGTGATTGCAGCCTCCAACAGCTCTGTCAGGCAGCGCATCCAGAGCCTCGGGCGAATGCTGCGGAAGAAGGCCGCGGGCAGGGCCGCGCGCGTGGTCGTGGTGTATGTCCAGGGAACAGAGGACGAGGCGATCTACGAGAAGGCCGACTGGGGGAACGTGCTCGGGGCCGAGCGAAACAGATATTTCGCCTGGGCCCCACCGGAGGACGGAGGGGACTGGCAGGCTGGGCTGCGTGAGACCGGCACCCCACCAAGGGACTACCGGCCACCTTCGTCGGAGGTCGACGTCGGCGAGCTTGAGCAAGGCGCGGCATATCCTGGGAGGCCCACGGGCGAAGATCTGTTCGTCGACGACGCCGGGAACCTCCGAGACGCCGAAAGGGCGTTGGTCAAGGCGCCGCGACCACTGATCGACGCGCTGCGTGCCACGGACTCGAGAGGCCGGGCCAGGCTGACTCCAGCGGGGCACCTGATCGCTCGAGCCAGTCCGAGGGCGGCTGGGCAGGACGCCTGGGTGTTCCTCGGGGTCATCGGACGAGATGCCAGGGATGCATCGACGCAGAGTGAGCTGCGCATTCGCATTCGGATGGCGTCCGGACGCCGGGAGCTGGCACTGGAGGCGAAGGGGACTCGAGCACGCCAGATTCGCTTCGCACTCTCAGAACACCAGGGAGCAAGTGAGCCGGCGTCCCAAACGCGGCGCGAACTGCTGGCGTGGGTCAGCAGGGTCGAGGCGGAGCAGGCCCTGCCGGTCAGAGAGGTCCACTGGGACGGTGCACGCCGCTACTGGCTCGAGATCCAAGGGAAGCAGATCGAGTTCGAGGGCGAAGCCGCTCCCTTGGAGTTCCCCGGATGACGTCCTTTCGATTCCAGGGGTTCTCGGCGCCGTTCGCCCGGTGGATGGGCCCGTACTCGCCTTCTCGAGGCACATACTACGGTTTCAGGGTGCGGGACGGGGACGTTGGAACGTGGATGGACGATCGACGCGGAGTGCGGGAGTTCCTTCCCCTGGCGCCTTCGTCCGGAGCTAGAGACCTGGCCGATCTGGTGCTCCGGCACTTCGGCGGAGGGCGCATCCTGTTGCTGCCGTTCGGTTTGGTGATCAAGCCACTCGCGGAGGCCGACGAGATCGGAAAGCGCGTCGTGATCGGGCGCTTCGCTGGGCCGGTGGTCGTGTCGGGCCCGAACGGGCGGCGCTTCGATTTCTCGGCGCCAGGTCGGCTAAAGCCGGGAGATCCGTGGCAGGGCCCTGGAACGACCGGCTTGGAGTGCACGTTGACGACGGCTGGCGCACTGGAGTGCTGCTGGTACCATCCATCGCGCTATGGACGGGAGGAAACCAGGATGCAGCTCGTCCCTCCTCAGGCGTCGCTGCTGAACGGGTTCAGGCGTGCGCGGCCCGGAGACTCCGCTGGCCGCGTTCGCGTGACTGCGAACGGACTGGTCACAACGAATCGCCAGGAATACGACGGAAGTTGGTCGCGTTGGTACGTAGGACAGGTGCCTTCCGGTGCCTGGGTGAGGGACGCCATTTGGGTGTCAAAGGAGAAGCTGTGATGGGGCCGAGGCTGTATCGGGGCGTGTGGCCGGCCAATGTCAGCCGACTTGCGAAGTACGCCGTCCGGTTCGTCGATGGCGAATGGCAGGTGACCGTCCTGTACGATCTGGGTGAAGGTCTGACCTACCTGGCTGTAGAAGGCAAGCGTGGAGAGCTCGTTCAGCAGGTCAACGATGTCAAGGTGGCGCTCGCCGGCCAACCCGGTGGTGCGTTCTATGTGAACGAGTACAGGCACGTGATCGTGCCCGTGGCTGGCGATGGCGCGGGCCCCAACGCGCACTACTACTACGCCGGCCGGTTGCTCGACGATCTGCGTTTCGACTTCGAGGGGCGCCGTCTCGAGACGAGGGCCGTTAGCGCCGATGGTCGGCCACTCAGCCCCGGCGAGCGTTGGGTCGGCCCGCGCCCCGGTATCCCGTATGTCCTGGCGGCTGGCGCCGGCGACATCTACTACGAAATGCCTGCGCTTACCGACTCCGAGCCTCCCGAGGTGCGTCCAAACACCACACGGAGAGTGCAACTGACGAAGGTCGTTGCGCCGTCTCCTTCGGTGCAGCGGAACATCAAGAGCGTCGCCGCACTCAGGGGCCATCAGGGTGGGCGCTTCTACGTGAACGAGCACGGCGCCATGTTCACGCCCACCAGTGCAGGCGACGGCAACGGAATCGAGTACGTATACGCGGGGCAGCTCGAGCGAGCAGGATGGTTCGCTGAACCCCAGGTCGACGTCGTGTTCTGATGGCACCGTCCGGGACCGAAAGTGCCATGGGCGAGCGCCCAACCGGCATCGAGCCAAAGTGGTTGACGACTGAACAGAACGGCAGATGACCTGTCCCCCTTCCACGCCACTTCCGATGGCGGCAGGGGACTCCGAACGGCACGTGGTGGAGAGAGATGTGGCGGTCACGCGGAAGAAGTTGATTGAGGTGGCCCTTCCCCTTGAGGCCATCAACAAGGCGTCGGCGCGCGAGAAGTCGATCCGGCATGGGCATCCGAGCACGCTCCACCTGTGGTGGGCCCGGCGGCCTCTGGCGGCGGCGCGGGCGGTGATCTTTGCGCAGATGGTGGACGACCCGTTCACTTACGTCGAGACGCTGCTGCGCGACCCGAAGCTGCGCCGGAAGGCCGAGAGCACGCTGAAGGCCCGGCGCAAGCGGTGGGAGGAAGCGACCGCGCTTGCCGTGAAGGCCCGTGAAGCTCGTGTCGAGGCGCCGGAGCCCGGCGAGGAGCCGACGCTCGAGGGTGTGGCGGCAGACCTCGAGCGCGACCGGCTGTTCCGGATCATCGAGGAGCTCGTGAAGTGGGAGAACACCACGAACGAGGAAGTGTTGCAGGCCGCCCGGGACGAGATCTGGCAGAGCTGGCGCCGGGCCTGTGCCGACAACGCCGACCATCCGCGAGCAAAGGAGCTGTTCGACCGCCACAAGCTGCCGGCCTTCCATGATCCCTTTGCCGGCGGTGGCGCCCTCCCGCTCGAGGCGCAACGCCTTGGTCTCGAGGCGTACGCCAGTGACCTGAACCCGGTCGCGGTGCTGATCAACAAGGCGATGATCGAGATTCCGCCGAAGTTCGCGGGCCGGCCGCCGGTGAATCCCGAGTCACAGGCGGCCATCGCGAAGAGCGGTGGGTGGCATGGCAAGGGGGCTGCGGGACTGGCCGAAGACGTGCGCTACTACGGCCAGTGGATACGCGACGAGGCCGAGAAGCGCATCGGCCACCTCTACCCGAAGGTCGAGGTCACCGCCGAGATGGCGAAGGTGCGGCCGGACCTGAAGCCCTACGTCGGCCGCAAGCTCACCGTGATCGCCTGGCTCTGGGCACGCACGGTGAAGAGCCCCAACCCGGCCTTCGCCAAGGTGGACGTTCCGCTCGTTTCGACCTTCATGCTCTCCACGAAGGTGGGCAAGGAGGCGTACGTCGAGCCGGTGATTGAGGCCGGCGGCTACCGCTTCGCGGTCAAGGTGGGCAAGCCCAAGGATGCGGACGCGGCGAAGAACGGGACCAAACTCTCGCGCGGCGCCAACTTCCGGTGCCTGGTGTCGGGGACGCCGATCGCGTCCGAGCACATCTACGCGGAAGCACGAGCCGGGCGGATGGGCGCGCGGCTGATGGCAGTGGTCGCAGAGGGAGAGCGAGGCCGCGTGTATCTCACGCCAATGCCAGGCGACGAGGCTATCGCTCTCAGGGCAGCGCCCAAGTGGAAGCCCGATGTCGCAATGCCCGAGAACCCGCGTTGGTTTTCGCCGCCTCTCTACGGCCTTTCGACCTACGGCGACCTCTTCACGCCCCGCCAGCTTGTGGCGCTGACGACCTTCTCCGACCTGGTGCAGGAAGCGCGCGAACGGGTGCAGCGCGACGCCCTTGCCGCGAGCCTCCCCGGCCTCTCCGTCGAAGCGTCGGCGAAAGTGGACAACAACAAGCCCCTCCGCGACGGCGGCACTGGCGCGCAAGCCTACGCCGAGGCTGCGGCAGTGTATCTGGCCATCGCAGTAAGTCGCATCGCAAACTACGGATCAACTATCTGCACGTGGCATTGGGGAGTGAAGTACGAGACCGTGACTAGCACTTTTGGGCGACAGGCCCTCCCGATGAGCTGGGACTACGCAGAGGGCAATCCGCTTTCAAGCTCTTCCGGCAATTGGATTGGTGGTATCGACTGGATCGCCAGGGTCATGGAGAACTTTCCTTGCCGAGAACGCGGTGAGGCGCACCAAGCGGACGCGGCTGGTGCCGGAAGCCTCGACGGCAAAGCAGTGTCGACGGACCCGCCCTACTACGACAACATCGGTTACGCGGACCTCTCGGACTTTTTCTACATCTGGCTGCGCCGCTCGCTGCGCCCAATCTTCTCAGACCTCTTCGCCACGGTCGCTGTGCCCAAGGCCCACGAACTCGTCGCCACCCCCTACCGCCACGGCAGCAAGGAAAAGGCGGAGGCTTTCTTTTTAGATGGCATGACGCAAGCCATGCACCGGATCGCGGAGCAAGCGCATTCTGTGTTCCCTGTCACAATTTACTATGCCTTCAAGCAGACCGAGAGCGACAGCGTAGGCGGCACCGCCAGCACCGGTTGGGAGACCTTCATCGATGCGGTGATTCGTGCCGGTTTTGCCATCACCGGGACGTGGCCTGTGCGGACCGAGTACACGGGCAATCTTAAGAAGAATGTCAGCGCCCTCGCCTCCAGCATCGTCCTCGTTTGTCGCCAGCGCGCCGCTGACGCACCCACCGCCACGCGACGCGACTTCGTAACCGCGCTCAAGGCCGAGCTCCCATTAGCGCTTGCACACTTGCAGCGCGGCAACATCGCACCTGTAGACCTGGCTCAGGCGGCCATCGGTCCGGGCATGGCGGTGTTCACGCGCTACGCAAAGGTGATAGACGCCGAGGGCAGGGCGCTCACCGTGCGCGAAGCACTTGCGCTCATCAATCAGACCCTGGATGAGGCAATGGCCCATCAGGAAGGCGACTTCGACGCAGACAGCCGATGGGCGATCACTTGGTTCGAAGACGTGGGCTTCGATGAAGGCGACTACGGCCGCGCGGAGCAGTTGTCCAAGAGCAAGAACACGAGCGTCGAAGGCATAAAAGCAGCCGGTATCGTCGCCTCCGGACGGGGCAAGGTGCGGCTGTTGAAGCCTTCTGAGTTGCCGTTCGACTGGAACCCAACACTGGACGAGCGCCTGACGGCGTGGGAGATGGTTCACCACTTGGTCAGGGTTCTCGCGTCTGACGGCGAGGAGGCCGCGGCGAAGCTAGTGGCCGCCCTTGGCGCGCATGCGGAAGTGGCCAGAGAGCTTTGCTACCGGCTCTACACCGTCAGCGAACGCCGCAAGCGAGCTGAGGATGCGCTCATGTACAACGGGCTCGTCCAGAGTTGGCCCGAGTTGGTCCGGCTTGCGACGGAGAGCGTTTCCGGCGAGCCCACACAGGCTCGACTGACAGAAGTCTAGAACCGCACCCCACGCCGGCATCGAATCGATATGGCACTGACCAACAAGGAACGGATCGGCCGCGGTCTCGAGCAGCTTCGGGAGGGGCTCGTGCCCTTCGTCGAGAGCCGTCTCCAGGAGCATTTCAAGGCCGACTGGAAGCAGCGGCTCGGCGACAGCCGTTCGCAGCGGGTACGCCCGGACGGGACCGTCGAGTGGGACACCTACCGCGTGCTGCGGGCGCTGGAGGAGTACTGGAAGCTGCTGTTCGACCGGCCGCCTCTTGGCAGAGCGGAACGCAACTACGTCGGAGAGCTTCTCGACTGGCGGAACCGGCACGCGCATGACGGTGTGTTCACGTCAGACGATGTGTACCGTTGCCTGGACACGGCGCAGCGGCTGCTTCAGGCGGCCGGTGCGACCGCCCAGTCCCTGGCCGTCGGCGAGCTCAAGGCCGAGAACCAGCGAACGGTGGACTCCGACCGGGCAAGAAACCGCACCCGCTACCAGCCCACGCTCGAGGGCACCACACCCGCCGGCCTGAAGCCCTGGCGCGAGGTTGTCACACCGCACAAGGACGTCGCCACCGGCAACTACATGCAGGCGGAGTTCGCTGCCGACCTGGCACAGGTCCACAAGGGAGAGGCCACGGCCGAGTACCAGGAGCCGGTCGAGTTCTTCCGCCGGACGTACCTGACCGATGGACTCCGGGATCTGCTGGAAGGGGCGCTGCTTCGTCTCGCCGACAAGGGCGGAGACCCGGTCATCGAGCTCCAGACCAACTTTGGCGGCGGCAAGACGCACTCCATGCTGGCGCTCTACCACCTGTTCTCCGGCGTCGAGTCCGCGCGGCTCGACGGCATGGAGCCGATGCTGAAGCGCGCTGGTGTAAGTCAGGCGGCAAAGGCCAACAGGGCCGTGCTCGTTGGCACCGCGCTCTCGCCTGGGCAGGTCGTCGTCAAGGATGACGGCACCGAGGTCCGCACGCTCTGGGGCGAACTGGCGTGGCAGCTTGGTGGCAAGAAGGCGTTCGCCCTCGTCGCCGAGTCCGACGCGCGCGGAATCAGCCCCGGCTCGGACGTGCTGAGCAAGGTGCTCCAGCAGACCGCGCCGTGTCTGGTGATGATCGACGAGTGGGTGGCCTACGCCCGGAACATCATCGACAAGGTGGACTGTCCCGCAGGGACGTTCGACGGCCAGTCCACGTTCGCCCAGGCGCTGACGGAAGCGGTCAAAAGCGCGCCGCGCGCCATGGTGATCGCGTCCATCCCTTCGTCTGACATTGAGATCGGGGGCCCGAACGGAAAGATGGCGCTCGACGTGCTCAAGAATGTCTTTGAGCGCGTGGCGAAGCCGTGGCGGCCGGCCTCGGGCGATGAGGGGTTCGAGATCGTCCGGCGCCGGCTCTTCGAGCCTATTCAGCCCGACGCTGTCCCGGACCGCGACGCGGCAATCGATCAGTTCATCCGTCTCTATCGGAACAACCAGACCAGTTTTCCTGCCGAGTGCAACGACCCCGACTACCGGGATCGGATGGTCCGCTCGTATCCCATCCACCCGGAGCTGTTCCGGCGGCTCTACGACGACTGGAGCACGCTCGACCGGTTCCAGCGGACGCGTGGTGTCCTGCGCCTCCTCGCCAAGGTCGTCCACCGGCTCTGGGTGGACGACGACCGCACGTTGCTGATCCTGCCCGCGTCGGTGCCCATGGACGATGGCTCGGTGAAGAGTGAGCTGACGCGCTACCTGCACGACCAGTGGGAGCCGATCATCAGCCAGGACATCGACGGTCCGGACTCGCGCCCGTACGCGCTCGACAAGCAGGTCAGCACGCTTGGGCGGTATTCCGCCGCCAGGCGCGTCGCCCGGACGCTCTACGTCGGCACGGCGCCTGGCTCCGACTCGAACCAGCCCGGCATCGGCGCGGAGCGGGTGCTGCTTGGAGCGAGCCAGCCCGGTGAGACGCTCGGGACCTTCAGTGATGCTCTGCGACGTCTCAGCGACGAGGGCCAGAACATCCACCAGGACGGCAACCGCTACTGGGTGTCGAGCAAGCCGAACCTGAACCGGACGGCAGAGGGCAAGGCGAGCGCCTTCATGCGGGAGGGGGACCGCATCGAGGTCGAGATCATCCGGCGGCTGCGGGAAGACCGCGTCCGCGGGGATTTCGCGGCCGTCCACGTCTGCCCCGAGTCCACCGGGGAGGTGCCGGACGAGCCGAGGGCCCGTCTCGTGGTCCTGGGGCCCGAGAAGTCGCACAAGAAGGCCAATCAGGAATCGAGCGCCATGAAGGCGGCACGGGAGTTCCTCGACTCCCGAGGCAACTCGCCCAGGGTGTGTCGCAATGCGCTGGTCTTCCTGGCGGCCGACGAGAAGGCGCTCGTGGATCTCCGCCAGGGCGTGGCGCACTACCTCGCTTGGAAGGAGATTCACGACGGCTGGGAGGCATTGAACCTCGACGCGTTCCAGAAGAACCAGGCCAGCGCCAAACAGGCAGAGTTCGACAAGACCACGGACCTGCGGATCGGGCAGACGTGGGTGCACGCCCTCTGCCCGACGCAGCCCAAGATCTCCGATCCCGTGGGCTGGGAGGAGGTGAAGGTCAGCGGCGACGACCCGCTGGCGAAGCGCACCGCCGATCGGTTGGCGAAGGAGGAGCTCCTGATCCGGGCCATGAGCCCCGTGCGCCTCCGGATGGAGCTCGACCGGGTGCCCTTGTGGCGCGGCAACCATGTCCCCGTTAAGCAGCTCGTGGACGACTGGTCGCGGTATGGCTACCTGCCGCGGGTCAAGGACGCCAGCGTGCTTGTGAACGCCATCCGCGAGGGCGTGGCGCTCGTGACCTGGGCGAAGGACAGCTTCGCCCTTGCCGACGGCTACGACGAGGCTGGTGAACGCTACCTGGCGATCCGCGCCGGGCAGCAGTTGCTCACCCTCGACCCGGACGGTCCGGGACTGCTCGTCAAGCCGGAGGTGGCCCGGCAGCAACTGGACGTCGAGGAACACGAAGCCGAGGCCGAACGGGCCCGAAGAGCCGGCGGTGGGGCGGGTGACAAACCGACGCCCGGTGGCGGCACCGGCGGTGGGCACTATACGGAGCCAGCACCAGAGCCGCAGATCCGCCGGTTCCACGGGCGGGTCACCGTGAATCCCCTCCGCGCTGGTGCCGACGCCGGAAAGATCGCGGAGGAAGTGATCAGCCACCTGGCCGGCCTGATGAAGGCGAAGGTGTCCGTGACGCTGGAGATCGAGGCGGAGCTACCGGACGGTGCGTCCGATCAGGTGGTGCGGACGGTGACGGAGAATTGCCGGACACTGAAGTTCGATTCGCAGGGGTTCGAGCGGGAGTGAGACCACGGGTGCAAGCCCATCAGGCCCCCGTCGTTCGGTGCCGGGGCTGCGGCCGCAGCGTGAGGGTTCCACGGGTAGCCCGAACCGCCAAGTGTCCGGAGTGCGGCAGCTACTTGAAGATGGTCGAGGCCGTTGGCGGCTCCGTCCGCGATGCCGTGCGGCCGAACTCTCATTCCACAGCGGAACCCGTGCCGCCCAACCAGAACGAGCCTACAAGCCAAACCTCTTGGAGGCGAAGCGCTGTATGGCTAGTTGCCGCTGTTCTCGGTCATTCCGGACGTAACGTCGAGCGTGTGGCCTGGGGGGCGTCGGCCGTTTACCTATGCACTCTGTTGGCGGAGGAGGCGGGCTGGCCCGATCCGTATGCATCGCAGCAGTTTTGGGTATTGGGCATCCTCGCCGCCTTTGCCGCGGGAGCCAAGGCGCCCGAATGGCGTCTCAGGTTCTTGGCGTGGCGCGACGGGCGGCGGGCTGAGAAGCGTTTGGCGCAGGCTGCTGCCGAGGCAGCTGTGGAAGAAGCACGGAGGGCTCGGGTTCTCGCTGAAGAGAAGAGAGTCAGAGCTGAGCAGCGCCGGGCAAGTGAACGCGAGCGGGAGGCTCGGGAAGCTCAGCGCCGGCGACAGGCGCGACTGCGAACCCTGAGCACATGGAAGCGCATGTCCCCACGAGAGTTCGAACTCGAGGTGGCGGCCCTGTTCGAGCGCTGCGGATCTGCCGCTGTGCCAACGCCCGCCTCGAATGATGCCGGCGTAGATATCCGGCTGAAATTCAGAGGGCGCAGGTACGCGGTTCAATGCAAGCGCTACGGTAAGGGCCAGGTGGGAAGGCCAGCGTGTCAGCAATTGTGGGGCGCGTCCGATGAATTTGATGGCGCGGTCGTGGTGACCACCAGTGTCCTGAGTCGTCAGGCACGTGAGTTCTGTAGCGACAAGGGCATCGCGGCGATCACTGGCAGTGAACTGTCCGCACTGATCAATGCGCCCAGTGAAGTGGCATTGGCACGCGCGCTGGGGCTCTGACCACTTAGGGACGATGAGATGACGAATGGTCATGCAATACGCGGACGTAGCCTCGCGGAGGTCCTGAAGCTGCACTGCGAGGTGCTTGAAGAACTTCGTCGCCGAGGCATCACGCGGAGCGCCAACAATCCCGTGGCCGACTACACCGAGGTCCTCGTGGCGGCGGCACTTGAACTCGATCTCGAGGCGCCGTCATCGTCCGGTTACGACGCGATCGACAAACGGGGGCGGAAGTACCAGATCAAGGGCCGCCGGATTGCCGCGGGGCACCACCAGCTGAGCTCGGTGCGCTCAGGAGGTTGGAACAGAGGCCCTTTGACTATCTTGTGGCGGTGATTTTCAATCCGGACTTCACCGTCGCGTTGGCCGCGAATATTCCCCACGGCACAGTGAAGCGGTTGTCGAAGTATTCGGCCCATACAAACGCGCACCGGTTTGTGATGCGGCGGAGCGTCCTCGAAGCTAGGGGAGTGGTCGATCTCACGCGGAGGTTGCGGGCTGTTCGAAACCTCTGAGCCCGGCTTCAGCCGGCGCGCCTAGGAGACGTGAGGTCCTGCGGTTCGTGTTCAAGAATCCAGCAAGGAAGGGCACCGAGGGGCATCATGGAACTGAAGCGCGGGGTATTTCGCGTGTCTGGATTCGATGAAGGTGGTGTTCGAGGGAACCCGGACAACCGCCGGCTGGTCTGTCTGCTGGAAGCCGGCGGGAAGACCGCGATCTGGGGTCGTGACGGCGGTCGCCAGAACATCGACGCCGTCCTCGCAGCCGGAATCCCCTGCCAGTTCGAATGCGAATTCCGTGCTCCTGGCGAGATACAGGCTGAGAGATTCGGCCACACGCACTGGGTTCCTGAGTCGGCGTAAACCAGACGCTCGACCCGCGCGCGTACCTGATCGTCCTGCTCGGCGGCGAAGCCGGGCTCCGGTGCGGCGAGATCATGGCGCTGGAATGGTCCGACGTGAATCTCGTGAAGGGGCAGTTGTGCGTCGAGCGGTCCGACTGGAAGGGACACGTCACGTCCCCGAAGGGCGGGCGCCTTCGCTACGTGCCCCTGACGAGGCGGCTTTGGGCCGCGCTGGGCAACCACCGGCATCTGCGCGGCGCGCGGGTGCTCTGCGAGGCGGACGGGCGTCCGTTGACCCAGAAGGTGGTCCAGGGACTGGTGCGGCGGGCGGCGCGGAAGGCCGGCCTGAAGCACCCCTCGGTGGACACCTCAAATCCGGCCATTGATCGACAGTTCAAAACCGGCCATTTCTGCCGGTCGACCGAGACCCATGCAGTTCTACTTCGGCAGCGCCTCAGCGCGCAAGTCGGTGTGGACTT
>JBFWOG010000009.1:135000-206005 GCA_050250645.1 Vicinamibacterales bacterium | reverse complement strand
CTGCGCGCGATCCGCGGCGGGCAACACGACACACAGGCGAGGCATGAACATGCCCGCCACCGTACAGAATCCCCGCACCGAAGTACAGGGAATTCATGTACTAACCTTTCGCGCGCAGGAGACTAGTGGGTAACGCGCTTTGTCCGCCACCACTAGGCTACGAAAGTGATGTGGCGATGTCAAGGCGTGATCTGACGACGAGTTCACGGCGTCATATAAACCAGACGCAGAAATCGTCAATTTCTTAGCAAAAACACCATCGACGAAGATTTTTTGATCGAGTCGCCCCATAGACTGCAACATCTTCGCGGCACGGCTGGCAGGCGAAAGTCCCCAGACAGTCTGTCTCAGTCCGGCGAATTGTGCGGGAACGGTCGGTTCTTCCGGCAGGATTAACCCATTTTCCCACAGGTTAAATGACTGATTTAAAGGGTCTTACGGACTCGCCTTGGTATCCTGCTGGCGGAGCAGAGTCTGCTCGCACAATTCGCCGGACTGAGACAGACTGTCTGAGAATGGCGAAAGCTTGACCGTGGCGGGAAGCGGACCTAGCGGCGATGGTTACGCTAGTATATTATTACCCTTGATTCTTACTTACTCAAGATCTCCGTCGCGGCCTGGATCATCCCGCGAGAGTCCCCCTCGAGCGAGCCGGCCTGCGCGAGGTCGGGCTTGCCGCCGCCGCGGCCGCCGAAGCGCGCGAGCAGGGCCTTGACGACGGCGCCCGCGTCGATGCCCGCCGACGCGCCGCCGGCGACGACCACGAGGGCCGGGGAAGCCGCGGTGAAGAGGGCGACGGCCGCCGCCGGCTCGAGGCGGGTGGCCGCCGAGGCGAGCGCCTTCAGTCCCACCGCGTCCCAGCCCTCCAGCGCCTCGACGACCACCACGCGCGCGCCGTCCCGCGCTCCCCGCTCGACGAGCGCCCGGGCCTCGTGGGCCGCCAGCTGCTCCTGGAACGCGCGCGCCGCGCGCTGCAGCGCCTTGTTCTCGGCCTGCAGCTTCTCGACGCCGGCGGCGAGCTCGCCTGGCGCGACCGAGAGGTGCCGCTGGGTCGCCGCCAGCGCGTCGCGCCAGGCCTCGAAACGCGACAGGGCGCGGGCGCCGCAGAGGAACTCGACGCGCGTGCCGCCGCGGAACTTCTCCCAGCCGCTCACCGCGATGATGCCGATGCCGCCCGTGCGGGCTACATGGGTGCCGCCGCACGCCGACAGGTCGACGTCCTCGATGTCGATCAACCGGAGCGTGCCGCCGCGCGCGGGCTCCTTGCGGAGCGGCAGCGCCGCGGCCTCCTCGGCCGTCACGAAGCGGACCGCGACCGGCCGGTCCTCCCACACGACGCGGTTGGCCTCGCGGACCGCGGCCGCGATCTCGTCGGGCGACACCTGCCGGCCGAGGTCGATGGTCGACGCCCCGGCCCCCATGTGGAAGCTCTCGGTGCGGGCCGCGTGCAGCCGGTCGAAGAGGGCCGAGAGCACGTGCTGCCCCGTGTGCTGCTGCATGTGGTCGAACCGCCGCGGCCAGTCCACGACACCCGCCACGACGGTGCCCGGCGCCAGCGGCGCCTCCACGACGTGAATCACCCCGCCATCCTCGGCGTCCCGGACGTCGAGCACGGCGGCCCCGCCGAGCATGCCGGTGTCGAAGGGCTGGCCGCCCGACGTCGGATAGAAGGCCGTGCGGTCGAGGCGCACCTCGTAGCCGGCGTCGGTCTGGACGCAGCCGGTCACGACGGCCTCGAACGAGGAGAGGGACGACTGGGTGTAGTAGAGGCGTTCCGTGCTCACGCGCGCTCCTCGCCACCGGGCGAGATCGGCAGCTCGAACTGGAACAGGGCCCCGCCGGACGCCGCCGCGCGGTACCCGAGGTGCCCACCATGGGACTCGACGATGCCGTAGCTGACCGACAGGCCGAGGCCCGTGCCCTCGCCGACGGGCTTGGTGGTGAAGAAGGGCTGGAAGAGCTTCGCCTCGTGCTCGGCCGGCACGCCCGTGCCCGTGTCCTCGACCTCCACGACCACGCTCCCCTCGCGCTCGAAGGTCCGGATGCTGATGCGCCGTTCCGGCCGCTCGGAGGCCAGCACCGCCTGCTCGGCGTTGATGACGAGGTTGAGCAGCACCTGCTGCAGCTCCGTGAACACCGCGCGCACCGGCGACCGCGCGCGCTCGTCCACGACGAGATCGATGCCGGACTCCTCGATCTTCCGCTGCCGGAGCTCGATGACGGACGCGACGATGTCGCGCATCCGCACCTCCTGCGGCTCGCCCGTCTGCTGGCGGCCGAAGCGGGACAGGTTCCGGATGATCGCGCTGGCCCTCGCGCTCTCCTTCTGGATGAGCCCGAGGTCGGCGTGCACGTCCGGCGGCAGCCCCTTCCGCATCTGCAGCAGCTCGGCGAAGCCGAGGATCGCCTGCAGCGGGTTGTTCAGCTCGTGGGCGACGCCCGACACCAGGACGCCAATCGCCGCCAGCCGCTCCTGCCTGATCACCTGCCGCTGCAGCGACTGGAGCTCCCGGCGCACCTGCCGCTCCTCGCGCACCTGCTCGGCCACCCGCTCGCTGGCCTCGCGCTGCCGGTCCACCATGTCGATGAAGGTGTGCTGGAGGCGGGCCAGCTCCGCCGACGGCATGGCGTGCGCCTCCGGCGTCGAGAGGTCGCCGCGGCGCACGCGGTCGGCCGCGCGGTCGAGGTGCTCGAAGGCGCGCACGACGCGGCGCACCGACAGCACCTGGATCGAGAGCAGGACGAGGGCCACGACGAGCACCAGCGCGACGTTCCGCTCGTAGATCGGCGCCGTCCGCTGCCACGCGACCGCGGTCGGGATGCCGACGCTGACGAGCCACGGCCCCCGCTCGACGACGTGGTTGCCGAAGGCGCGCTCGACATCGTCGGCGCCATCGGTGACGACCTGGCGCGGCACGGCGTCGATGTCGCGCCGCGCCTCGGGCGGCACGAGGGGCCGCCCGACGAACCGGCTGGCGTCGCGGCTCCGCGCGAGCACCACGCTGCGATTGTCGGTCACCGTGACGACCGACCGGTCCGGCAGGGGGATGGACGCCAGCACGGCCTCGAGCGCCTCGAGGTGCACCGCCAGGCCCAGGACCGCCACCGCCGTCCCCCCGTCGTCGCGGACGGCGTAGCCGAGGACGATCACGTGGCGGCCGCCCTCGGGCTGGCCGAGCAGGGCGCTGGCGAGCGGGCGCGGCGACGCGGCCACCGCCCGCAGCCAGTCCGGCGAGAGCTGCCCCTCGATCAACGCGTCGGTCGGCAGGGCCCAGCGCGCGCCGCGCCCATCCGGTCCCGCGATGACGACGTTGCTCAGCACCGTGTTCCCGGCGAGGCGCGGCAGCAGGAGGTCGAGACCCTCGGGCTCGAGGGCCCGCACGGCGGGGTTGAGCGCCAGGACGTCAGCCAGCGCGTCGGCCGCCCGCAGGCCGCTGTCGATGTAGGTGGCGACGATGGCGGCCGTGGCCGTGGTCTGGTCCTGCAGCTGGCGGACCTGCTCGCGGAAGGTCATGGCCGCGGCCCAGGCGATCGCGAGCAGCACCGGGACCAGCAGCGCCAGCGTCAGGAATGCGGCTTGGCGTCTGAGGGGCCTGGGCACTGGCGGCATGTTACCTGACGCCTACCGGGGCCGGAGCGCCGGGTCGGCCAGGCCGGCGCGGGCGAAGCCCGCCTCCCGGAGCCGGCAGCTGTCGCAGTGGCCGCAGGGGGTCCCGTCGGCGAGGGGGTCGTAGCAGCTGTGCGTGAGCCCGTAGTCGACGCCGAGCGCCAGGCCGAGCGCGATGATCTCGGCCTTGCCGAGCGCGATGAGCGGGGTGTGGATCGTGAGCGGCCGCCCCTCGACGCCCGCCCGGGTGGCCAGGCGCGCCATCGCCTCGAAAGCGCGGATGAACTCGGGCCGGCAGTCGGGGTAGCCGGAGTAGTCGAGTGCGTTCACGCCGATGAAGATGTCCGACGCCCCGAGCACCTCGGCCCAGCCGAGCGCGACCGACAGGAAGATCGTGTTGCGCGCCGGCACGTAGGTCACGGGGATCTCGGCCGGGTCGATGGGCCGGTCCTTCGGGATCTCGTCGGCCGTGGTCAGCGCCGACCCGCCGATCGCGCCGAGGTCGAGGTCGAACTCCAGGTGGCGGGACACGCCCAGCGCCCGCGCCACGGCGCGCGCGGCGTCGAGCTCGCGCGCGTGGCGCTGCCCGTAGCGGAAGCTCAGGGCGTGGATCGCGAAGCCGTCCCGGCGGGCCACGGCGGCGACGGTCGCCGAGTCCAGCCCGCCGCTGAGCAGCACGACGGCCGGCGGCCGGGCGTCCGCGCCGCTCATACGCCCCGGGCCTCCGCACTCCAGATGTACTTGTGGGCCTGGAGCTGCAGCCGGACGGGCAACCCGTCCGCGATGATCCACTCGGCCAGCGTCCGGGGCTCCAGGACACCGTGCACCGGCGAGAAGTGCACGGCGGCGACGCGCGACGCGACGCCGGTCCGCTCGAGGACGCCGCGCGCGAACTCGAAGTCCGCCCGGTCCCGGATCACGAACTTCACCTCGTCGGCCGCGCCGACCCGGTCGAGGTTCCCCCAGTCGTTGCGTTCCGCCTCGCCGGACCCGGGGCACTTCACGTCGACGATCCGCACGACGCCGGCGGGAACCTCCGCGATGCTCCGGTGTCCACCCGTCTCGAGCAGGACCGTGCGGCCCCCCTCGAGCAGCCGCGCCATGAGCGGGTACACGTCGGGCTGCAGCAGCGGCTCGCCGCCCGTCACCTCGACGAGCTCGCACCCGGTGCCGTCGACCGCCCCGACGACCTCGTCGATCGACATCTTCCGGCCCTCGTGGAACGCGTAGGGCGTGTCGCACCACGAGCAGCGCAGGTCGCAGGCGGTGAGCCTGATGAAGACGCAGGGGCGTCCCGCGAACGTGGACTCGCCCTGGATCGAGTGGAAGATCTCGTTGATCGTCAGCATGGGACCGGTGTCGCGGCACCTGAACCTTCCATTGTACCCTTGAAGGGCGGCCCGACCCGGCCGCCGACGGGCCTCCCCAGCGATGAGCACGCAACCACCCCCCGGCACCCTGAAGATCGGCACGTCTGGCTGGAGCTACCCGTCGGGGCGGGGCACCTGGAACGGCATCTTCTATCCCCGCGCGGCGGAGCGCGGGCCCGGCTTCGACGAGCTGGCCTTCTACGCGGAGCGCTTCGACACCGTGGAGGTCAACTCGACCTTCTACGGCCAGCCGCGCGCGCAGACGACGATCGGATGGGTCCGGCGGACGCCGCCGGGCTTCGAGTTCTCCGTCAAGCTGTTCCAGAAGTTCACGCATCCCGGCATGGCCGCCGACCGCGCGCCGGTGAGCCGGGCGGACGTCGACCAGTTCCGCGGCGGGATCGAGCCGCTGGCGGCGGCGGGCCGGCTCGGCATGCTGCTCGCGCAGTTTCCCCCGAGCTTCCACCGCGAGCCCGCGGCCGAGGCCTACCTGGACTGGCTGCTCACGACCTTCCGCGACTACCCGGTCGCGCTCGAGCTGCGGCACCGCACCTGGAGCGACGCCGCGGACGACACGCGGGCGCTCGTCGCCCGGCACGGCGCGACATGGGTCGAGATCGACGAGCCGAAGTTCGAGTCGTCCATCCGGCAGGCCGCCGGGGACGTCACGGGGCCGCGCTACTACGCGCGGCTCCACGGACGGAACGCGGCCGCATGGTGGCACCACGCGGCCGCGGAGGATCGCTACGACTACCTGTACTCGGAGGCGGAGCTGCGGCCGTTCGCCGAGACGATGGCCCGGGCGCGCGCGGCGGTCCGGAAGGCCTACCTTTACCTGAACAACCACTTCGCGGCGCAGGCCGTGGCCGACGCGACGATGGTCCGCGACCTCGTGGGCGAGCCGGTGACCGCGCTCATGCCGGCGGAGCTGGTCGAGCGGTACCCGATGCTCGAGGGACGCGTCGCTACTTTGCGTCGCGCACAGTTATTCTGACGATGCGGTCCGTGACCTCGAGCTTGTCGGCGACGTCCATCCCCGAGATGACCTTGCCGACGACGGTGAAGTCGCCGTCCAGCTCGTGCGCCGGCCGGAGGCAGATATAGAGCTGGCTGTCGGCCTCGCCCGGGTCGCCCCGGTGCGCGAGGGCGACCGCGCCCCGCACGTGGGTGCGGGTCTTCGAGATCTCGCCGACGCCAATCGACTTGCCGCTGCCGTTGCGTCCCCAGTCGGCCTGCCGCGTCATGTCGCGCGTCGTCGGGTCGCCGAACTGCACGACGAAGCCGGGCTCGACGCGGTGGATGCGCTGGCCGTTGTAGAAGCGCCGGTTCACGAGCGCGAGGATGTGCTCGACCGACTTCGGCGCCTCGTTCGAGTACATCTCGATCTCGATCGTGCCCTTCAGGGTCTGCATCACCAGGATCGGGCCCGCGCCGGGGGACGGCTTGGCCTGGGCCCAGGCCGGCGAGGCGCCGGCGACCAGCGCGGCGGCGGCGAGCGCGAACAGGGAACGGACGAGTCGGGCGGACATGTCGGCTTCCTCCTCTCCGGTCCGGCGGCGCGCGGGGCCCTCAGGCTCCGGTCGGCCGGCCCGTGCGGGTGACGTCGATGCGCGGGCAGTGAGGCGCCAGCGCGCACTCGCTGCACCGAGGATACACCGGACGACAGACGTTCTGACCCCAGGTCACCAGGTACAGGTTGATGTAGGGCCACCAGCGCGCGTGGGTCGCGCGATACAGCGCCTGCTCCGTCTCCTCCGGGTGCTTGGTCCGCACCCAGCCCATCCGGTTCGAGATGCGGTGCACGTGGGTGTCGACGCAGATGTGGCTGTGGCTCTGGAACGCCAGGATCATCACCAGCGTCGCCGTCTTGCGGCCGACCCCGGGGAGCGTGACCAGCTCCTCCAGCGTGCCGGGCACCTGCCCGCCGTAGCGCTCCACCAGGGCCGTGGCCGTGGCCTTCACGAAGCGCGCCTTGTTGCGATAGAAGCTCACCGGGTAGATCAGCCGCTCGATCTGCCGGACGGTGAGCGCCGCCACCCGCGCGGCGGTGGGCGCGGCCGTGAAGAGGCGCGTCGAGGCGGCGTGCGTCGTCTGGTCCTGCGTGCGCGCCGAGAGCAGCGTCGCGATGAGGACCTGGAACGGGTTCTCCTGCTGGCTCTCCGAGATCTTCTCGATCGCCGGCAGTTCCATGCCGTCGATCTCCCGGGCCAGCGTGCGCATCACGCGGGCGACGGCCGCCTCGGAGGGCCGTGGGGCGGGCGCGGGGCGCGGGGCGGCGCGCCGCGGCCGCACCGGCCTGGCGCCGGCGGCCGCGGGACGCACGCCGGCCGCCGCCCGGCGGCGCGTCGGCTTGCGGGAGGTCGCCATGGCTCAGGGCACCGGCGTGACGGGCGGCCGGCCGTCGAGCACGGCCAGGACGTTGGTCACCGCGAGGTCCGCCATCTCCGTGCGGGTCTCGGTCGTGGCGCTCGCGATGTGAGGGATGAGCATCACGTTCTCGAGCGGCAGCAGGTCCGGGTGGACCGCCGGCTCCGCCTCGTAGACGTCGAGCGCCGCCCCCGCAATGCGCCGCTCCCGGAGCGCCCAGGCCAGCGCGGCCTCGTCGACGACGGGCCCGCGCGCGGTGTTGATCAGGAAGGCCGTGCGCTTCATGCGCGCGAGCGCGGCCTGGTCGATCAGGTGGCGGGTCTCCGGCGTCAGCGGGCAGTGCAGCGACACGACGTCCGACGTCGCCAGCAGGCGGTCGAGCGGCATGTGGGTCGCCCCGGGCAGGTCGCGCTTGGTGCGCGCGGTGTAGGCGACCGACATGCCGAAGGCGGCGGCCCGCGCCACCACGGCCTCGCCGATGCGGCCCATCCCGACGATCCCGAGCTGCTTGCCCCGGAGCTCGGTGCCCAGCATGTGGTCGAGGGCCCAGCCCTTCCAGCGGCCCGCCCGCAGCTCGCGCTCGGCCTCGCCGAGCCGCCGGGTGATGCCGAGGATGAGCGCCCACGTGAAGTCGGCGCACGCGTTCGTGAGCACGTCCGGCGTGTTCGTCACGATGATGCCCCGCCGCCGGCAGGCCTCGACGTCGATGTTGTTGTACCCGACGGCGATGTCGGCGACGATCCGGAGGTCGCGGCCCGCCTCGAGCACCTCCTCGTCGATCTTGTCGGTCAGCAGGCACACCAGGGCGTGCTTGCCGCGGACGCGCTCGATGAGCTCCGCGCGCGGGATCGCCGTGTCGCCGGTGTAGAGGTCGAGATCGGTCGCGTCCTCGAGACGCGCGACGACGCTCGACGGGACACGGCGGGTGAGGAGGACGGGTGGCTTCATGGTGATTGTCGTGATGGGAGGTCGCCGCGGGCGGAGCCGGACGAACCCGAATGCGGAACCGGTGAACCCGAGGAACCCGGAACCGAGGAACCCGGAACCTGCCGGCCTAGTGCCCGTACGACTGGCAGTAGCCGCAGTGATTGCACGTGACGCCCGGCTCGACCAGGCAGGCGGACTCGCCGTCTGCGCGGGCGATCAGGAAGCGGCCGAAGCTCGGGTGCGCCCGCCACGGCGGCGTCGGCCGCGCGGCCGGCGGCCGCGCCGGCGCGTCCGCCCGGCCCAGGTGCCTGGCGACCGCCGTCCTGACCAGCGCCCGCAGCTCGTCGTCGGTCATGACTCCCCTCCGCCCGGCACGTCGATCCCGTCCACGATGCCGACGATCGCGGCGTCCACGGGCGAGAGCTTCCGGCCGAGCGCCTCGCCGGCCGCGCGGCCCTCGAGCACCGCGATGACGCGCTCACCCCGGCCGGCGCCGACCGAGTCGATCGCCAGCAGCTCGCCGCCCGTCGGCGTGCCGTCAGGGGCCTCGGGCTGGACGATGAGCAGCTTCGCGCCCGCGAACTGCGGGCGCTTGACCGTCGAGACGACCTCGCCGACGACGCGTCCCAGGATCATGGCTCGCCGGCCGTCCAGTGGTCCACGATGCCGACGATGCCGGCGTCGGCCGGCACGTCGGCGGGATACCACGGGAAGCTGGCCTCCTTGCCGCGAACGAAGAAGACCCGCTCGCCGATGCCCGCGCCCACCGCGTCCACCGCGATGAGCGGCTCGCCGACGTCGGCCCCGCGCGAGGTCAGCGGCTGGATGACGAGCAGCGCGATGCCGTCGAAGGCCGGCGCCTTGCGGGTCGCCACGACGTCGCCGATGACGCGCGCGAGCTGCACGGCATCACTCCGGCAGGTCGACGGTGTCCACGATCCCCACCACCGCGGCGTCCACCGGGGAATCCTTCATCCCGGCCGCCATCCGCGCGGAGCTGCCGCTCACGATGAGGACGGTCTCGCCGATGCCGGCGTCGACCGTGTCGACCGCCACGAGGTAGTTGGCGCCCAGGCGGGTCTGGTCCCGCGGGTCGACCGATCGCGCCAGCAACAGCTTGTTGCTGACGAGGCGCGGGTCCTTCCGCGTCGCGACGACGGTCCCCACGATCCGGGCGAGCAGCATGGCGCGTCGCGCCTAGCCCTTGCTGGCCTTGCCGATCGGCAGGACGTCCTCGAGGTTGGCGTGCGGCCGGGGGATGACGTGCACCGACACGAGCTCGCCGACCCGCCGGGCCGCCGCGGCGCCCGCGTCGGTGGCGGCCTTCACCGCGGCCACGTCGCCGCGCACGACGGCGGTCACGTACCCGGCCCCGATCTTCTCCCAGCCGACCAGCGTGACCTTCGCGGCCTTGACCATGGCGTCGGCCGCCTCGATCATCGCGACGAGGCCCTTGGTCTCGACCATTCCCAGCGCTTCACCCATTCCTGCCTCCCGGCACGGCGCCCGGCCCCGGCCTCCCGCGGTGGACGAATCGTCCACGCGCCGGGAGCCGTGCGTGGCCCCGTTCACGTCCTCGCGGCTGCCCCGCGGCGCCGGCCCACGTGGACCGGCACGCCCCTAGCGCAGCGCCTTGACGGCGTCCTCGATGAGCGCCGTCAGCTCGCGGTATGTTAGCCGAATCTCGGTGTCCGTGCCCACGCCGGCCGGCGCGCCGGAGCGCGCGGGCGAGTCGGGCACGAGCCTGGCGCCCGACACCTGCGGCGCCTGCACCACCTGGCACTCGAGCTGGCCCTCGTCGTCGGCCGCCCCCTCGTCCATGCAGATCGGCGCCGGCGACGCGATGCCGTACATGCCGCGCAGGCCCTGCAGGCGCGTGACCTCGTCCCTGGACAGCAGGTGCTCGCGCCCCAGCGTCCGCGCGACCAGGCTGATCGTCGCGAAGTGCTCGATCGTCTCCATGCGGTAGTACGCCGCCATCACGTCGCCCGCGACGGCCAGCGCCCCGTGGTTGGCGAGCAGCAGGCCGTCGTGCGCCTTGATGTAGCGGCGCACCGCCGCCGGCAGCTCCTCGGTGGACGGCGTCGCGTACTCGGCAATCGGGATGCTCCCGAGGGTCGTGATGACCTCGGCGAGCACGGCGCGGTCGAGCGCGATGCCCGCCACGGCGAAGCCCGTGGCGGTCGGCGGGTGCGCGTGCACCACGGCCCCCACGTCGGGCCGGTTGCGGTACACCTCGAGGTGCATCTTGAGCTCGGACGAGGGATCGCGCTCGCCCGAGAGCTTGGCGCCGTCGAGGTCGGTCACGACCATCATGTCCGGGGTCATGAACCCCTTCGACACGCTCTTCGGGGTCGTCACCAGCCGGCGCTCGTCGAGCCGGGCCGAGATGTTGCCGTCGTTCGACGCCACGAAGCCGCGCTGCCACAGCCGGCGGCCTGCCTCGACGATGTCCGCGCGCACCTGCTCTTCGGATCGGGTCATCGTGACTGGTACCGGGAGCGGCACTCCTCCGAGCAGAAATAGGCCGTGGACGAACCGGCGGTCAGGCTGAGGGCCTTGCCGGGGACGACGAAGGTGCCACAGACCGGGTCGCGCACCATCTTCACGCTCGGCGCGGGCGGGGGCGCGGGCGGCCGGCGGCCGCGCGAAGACGCCTGCGCGCCGCTCACCACCCCTTCGAGCAGGCGCCAGACGGCGCGCGCCAGGAAGAACAGGAGCAGGAGGAAGAGCAGCCCCCGGACCAGCACGGCCCTACCTGCCTCCGGTGCCTTCCGGGGTCCCGCCGGGATGGGCGTTGGCCATGCCCTCGAGGGCCTTCTTCGCCGCCTGGCCCTCCGGGCTGTCAGGGGCGATCTGCACGACCTGCTGCCACGCGTCGGCGGCCCCGGTCAGGTCCTGCAGGCCGAAGGCCTTGACGATGCCCATGTTCAGCAGCGTCTTCGTGTGCCGCGGGTCGATCGCGAGCGACTGGTCGAACTGGCGGACGGCCCGGTCGGGCTGGTTCGTGTAGTAGTAGGCCACGCCCAGGTCCGTCGAGACGTCCACGTCGCGCGGCGCCAGCTTGAGCGCCGCCTCGTACCAGGTGATCGCGTCGCTGTACTGCTCCGCGTCGAAGTACAGGTTGCCCAGCTGCACCCGCGGCTGCGGGTCGTTCGGGTTCTGCTGGGCCACGGCCTGCAGCGACTGCACCCGCGACTGGTCGAGGGGCGCGGCCTGCTGGCCCGCCGTCGCCGGCGCCGCCGCCGCCGGCGGGGGCGCCGCGGCGACCGCCTGCGTGCCCGACGGCTGCTGGCTGCCCAGCACCCAGCCGACGATCAGCCCGAACAGCGTTCCGGCCACGGCGAAGACGATCGAGTCAGCACGCATATGACCTCAGAATACCAACGTCCGTCGAAGCCAGTCCACCAATGCCGCCCCGACCGCCGGATCCGCCGACAGCAGGCCCGTCCCGTGGGCCGTCACCTCGCTCACCCGCTGCTCCACCGGACCCGGGTCGTCCTCGAGCAGGTCGCGGACGGTCCTGAGGGCATACGGGTCGTGCAGGCTCGCCACCAGGAGCGCGGGCCGCCCCCCGAGCCTGCGCATCGTCGCCGGGTCGATCCGGACCCCGCGGTAGTCGAGCGACGGGGAGAGGAGCGCCACCCCGCGGACGGCGGGCGCCTCCACGGCGGCCAGGAGCGCCAGGTTGGCGCCGAGCGACGCGCCCACCACCGCCAGGGCGCCCGGCCGCACGTCCGGGCGGGCGGCCAGCCAGGCCACCGCCGCCCGGACGTCGCCCGCCATGGCGCGCGAGGGCTCCGGCGACCCCGACGAGCGGCCGTGGCCGCGCAGGTCGATGGCCAGGGCGCTGATGCCCTCCCGCTGCAGGCGCGACGCCAGGTCGTCCCAGTCCGCCGCGGACCGGCCGAACATGTGCACCAGCACGACGGCCGGCGCGGGCCGCGACGACGCCTCGTAGAGCAGCGCCGAGAGCGCGGTGCCGTCCTCGGCCGACAGGCCCACCTGGCGGCCCGAGGCGGACGCCGGCGCCGGGAAGGTGAGCAGGACCGCCGCCATCGCCACGGCCGCCCACGCCAGCCGCCCAGCCGGCCTCACCGGGGGTCGCCCGCCACCGCCGCCAGGTAGTCGGCGACCGCCTGCCGCAGGCCGACGAACAGGGCGTGGCTGACGAGCGCGTGCCCGATGGACACCTCGTCGAGGTGGGGCAGCGCGTGGAACACCGACAGGTTCCGCAGGTCGAGGTCGTGCCCCGCGTTGACACCGAGCCCGAGGTCGTGGGCGAGCGTCGCCGTCGCGGCGTAGACGCCAAAGCTGGCGGCCGCCGCGGCGGGCCCCTGCTCGAAGGCCCGGGCGAACGGCTCGGTGTAGAGCTCGACGCGGTCCGCGCCGAGGTCGCGCGCCCAGTGGATCGCCTCCGGGCGCGGGTCGACGAACAGGCTCACCCGCACGCCGGCGGCGCGCATGGCCGCGATGACGTCGGCCAGGACCTCGCGGGGGGTCGAGGCCGGCCAGCCGGCCTGGCTCGTGATCTCACCCGGCATGACCGGCACGAGCGTGCACTGGTCGGGCCGGACGGCGAGGACGAGGCGGACGAAGTCCTCACGGGGGTCGCCCTCGAGGTTGTACTCCACGCGCCCGCGGAGCGGGGCGAGCTCCCCGGCAATCGCGTGGACGTCGTCGGGCGTGATGTGCCGGGCGTCGGCGCGCGGGTGGACCGTGATGCCGGGCGCGCCGGCGTCGATGGCCACGCGGACCGCCTCGACGACCGAGGGCACGGAGCCGCCGCGCGAGTTGCGGATCGTCGCGACCTTGTTGACGTTGACCGACAGCTTCACCATGGGTCGCTGGGCCGCCGTCCTCAGGCCAGGTGCTCGCGGACGACGCCGGCGATGCCGGCGGCCCATCCGGCGATCTCGGCCTGGTCGCGACCCTCGATCATGATCCGCAGGAGCGGCTCGGTACCGGAGTAGCGGACGAGCAGGCGGCCCTGGCCGGCCAGCCGCGCCTCCACCTCCCGCATCGCGTCGGCGATCGCCGGGATGGCGAGGTAGTCGGCGCGCTCGCGGACCCGGACGTTCTCGAGCACCTGGGGATACGACTGGAAGCCGGCGGCCAGGTCCGCCAGGTCCTTGCCGGTGGTCTCCATCACGCGCAACACCTGGAGCGCCGTGGCGATGCCGTCGCCGGTGAAGAGGTGGTCGGCGAAGATGACATGGCCCGACTGCTCGCCGCCGAGCGCCAGCCCGCGGGCGATCATCGCCTCCATCACGTACTTGTCGCCGACCGCGGTGCGCACGAGCTCGATGCCGCGCGCCGACAGCGCGAGCTCCAGCCCGATGTTGCTCATCACGGTCGCCACGACGGCCGGGCCGGGCAGCCGGCCCTCGCGGACCAGGTGCTCGGCGGCGATGAACAGCACCGCGTCCCCGTCGACCACCTGCCCACGGTGGTCCACGAAGAGCGCCCGGTCGCCGTCCCCGTCGAACGCGACGCCGAGACGGGCGCCCGTCTCGACCACGCGCGCGCGGAGCGCGTCGAGGTGGGTGGACCCGCAGGCCAGGTTGATGTTGCGGCCGTCCGGGGACACGCCGATCGCGTCCACGGCAAAGCCCATCGCCTCGAAGAGCGCGGGGGCGACGGTCACCGTGGCGCCGTTCGCGCAGTCGACGACGACGCGCGCGCCCGCGAGCGAGCCGGCCGACGGCAGGATCTGCCGGAGGTGCGCGACGTACGGCGCGCGCAGGTCGAGGGCCTCGAGCTCGGGCTCGGCCGTGTCGGGCACGGCCCACGACGGGTCCGCGACCATCGCCTCCACGCCGGCCTCGAGCGCCTCGGTGAGCTTCTCGCCGGTGCCCGCGAACACCTTGATGCCGTTGTCCGCGAAGGGGTTGTGCGACGCCGAGATCACCACGCCGTACTCGAAGCCCTGGTCGTTCGCCAGGTAGGCGACGGCCGGCGTCGGGATGACGCCCGCGCTGACCACGTGCCCGCCCTGGCTCGTCACCCCGCGGGCGAGGGCGCGCTCGATCCACGCCCCCGACTCGCGCGTGTCGCGCCCGACCAGCACGCGCGGTTCCCGTCCACTGCCGGCCGCCAGCCGGGCCAGCGCCGCCCCGACGCGCGCCACCGTCCCAGGCTCGAGCGGCGCCTCGCCCGCCGTGCCCCGTATCCCGTCCGTCCCAAACAGCTTCATCGTCTGCTAATCCTCACGCGGACGGTCTCCGGCTCGGCGCGCTCGACCGTCCATCCCTCTCCGGCCTGGATGTGCACCGGCAGCGTGTACTCGCCGGGCGCCAGGCCCGCGGCGTCCACCCAGCTCTCGATCGCCGCCGGCTCGAGGCCGGCCAGCGCGTCTGTCGTCCCGCGCGCGGTGATCGACACCGCCGCCGGCCGCGGCAGGACGCGCAGGTCCTCGCCGAGGTTCCGCACGGTCACCCGCACGCCCTCGACGGTACGCTCCTCCGTGACCGCTGTAATCCCGACCGTGACCGTGGCGGTCTGCGCCGCGCGCAGGCGCAGCCCGGGGTCGGCCACGCCGACGGTGACGACCTCGGTCACCGGGCGCGACTGGTTCTCGATCGAGACGGGCTCGGTGATCGCCTCGGTGATCCGCTTGAGCGCGCTCTCGGGACCGACGACCTCCACGGTCGGCGGCTCCACCGTCACGCCCGTCACCTCGTACCCGCCGGCGGGGCTCCCCTCCACGGGCGGATGCACCGGGACGACGCGGACGCCCGAGGTCTCGAAGGCAATCGGCACCGTCGACGGCGTCACCTGGACCACGTCGATCCCGTAGGGCGCGGTCACCTGGCTGGCGGTCAGGTGGAACAGCCGGCGGCCGGTGCGGGCCGTCCGCAGGTCGAGGATGGCAGAGGCGTCGCCCGGGGACAGGCGGCTGAGCGCGCCGGACGATCCCCGCAGCCGCACGTCGACGGTCTCCGGGGGGTCCCCCACGATCTCGAGGCCGGCCGGCAGGTTCTGGAACTCGACGGGGACCCGCAGCGCGCGCTCCACGACCCGCTCCCCGGCCACCACGAGCCACAGGAGCGCCGCGATGCAGACCGAGAGGAACTTCAGCCCGAGGTTGCGGAAGGGGGAGTACGCCATCAGGAGAACGAGTACCCCGCCTCGCCGGGTTCGGCCGCGGTCCGGCGGCGGGTGATGAGGGTCCGGAGCCGCGCGCGGAGCTGGCCGGGCTCGAGCCGGCGCTCGATGTCGCCATCGAGGACGAGGGAAATCCAGCCGGTCTCCTCGGACACGACGATGGCCACGGCGTCGTTCTCCTCGGTGACGCCGATCGCGGCGCGGTGGCGCGACCCGAGGTCGCGGCTGAGCCGCGGGTTGACGGTCAGGGGCAGGAAGCAGGCGGCCGCCGCCACGCGATCCCCCTGGACGATCACGGCGCCGTCATGCAGCGGCGAGGTCACCTGGAAGATGCTCACGAGGAGGTCGTAGGTCAGCCGCGCGTCGAGCGGGATCCCGCTCTCGATGTAGTTGCGCAGGCCGATGGCGCGCTCCACGACGATGATCGCGCCCGTCCGCTTGGCGGCGAGCGAGCTGGCCGCCACGACGAGCTCCTCGATCGTGTCGTCGTCGCTCTCGGTGCGCTCGAAGCGGCGGAAGAACGGCGCGCGCCCGATGTGCACCAGGGCCCGGCGGATGTCGGCCTGCAGCAGGACGATGGCCGCGAAGACGACGTAGCCGACGACGTTGCGGATGAGCCAGTTGAGCGTCTCGAGCTGGAAGCCGCGCGAGAGGTAGAAGAGCCCGGCGATGAAGGCGATCGCGATCGCGATCTGGACCGCGCGCGTGCCCCGAATGAGCTTCAGCAGCTCGTACACGACGATCGACACGATCAGGATGTCGAGCACATCCCAGCCCGTGACCGCCGGACGCTTGAAGAGCTCGTTGAGCCAGGTCATCTGGAGTACCCGCGCGGTGACGGCGGCCGACGGACGTTCACGGGGCCTCCCCGGCGTCGCGCACCGCGTCGGCGGCGCGGACCACGTCGGCGAGGCCGGCCACGCGGTGGACACGGACGATGTGCGCCCCGCCGAGCACGGCCGCGGTCACCGCCGCGGCCGTCGCCCAGTCGCGCCCGCCGGGCGGCTGCCCGCCCGCGGCCTCGGCGAGGAACGACTTCCGCGAGGGCCCGACCAGCAACGGATGGCCCAGCGTGGCGAGGCGGTCGAGGCCCGCCAGCACGCGGTAGCTGTGCGGCGCGCGCTTCGCGAAGCCCAGGCCCGGATCGAGCACGAGCCGCCCGGGGTCGACCCCGGCGCGGGTAGCCCTGGCAATGCCGGCGGCCAGCTCGCGGCCCACCTCGCCCACGACGTCGTCGTAGTGGGCGTGCGCCTGCATGTCCGCCGGCCGGCCGCGCATGTGCATGAGCACGAGCGCCGCCCCCGCCCGGGCGACGACGGCCCCGAGGTCGGGATCATACCCCAGCGCACTCACGTCGTTCACGATCGAGACGCCCTCGCCGAGCGCCCGCTCGGCGACCGCCGCCTTCGTCGTGTCGATGGACAGGGGCACCCGGACGCGCCCGGCGAGCCGGGTGAGGACGGGGAGGAGCCGGTCCAGTTCGGCCGCGGCGTCCACCGCGGGCGCACCCGGCCGCGTGGACTCGGCCCCGATGTCGATGAGGTCGGCCCCCTCGGCCTCCATCTCCAGGGCGCGGTCCAGCGCCCGCCCGGGCTCGAGCGCGGCGCCGCCGTCCGAGAAGGAATCCGGCGTCACGTTGAGGATCCCCATGAGCAGGGTGCGGGCGCCCAGCTCGAGCGGGGGACGCCCCGGCAGGGGCAGGGGGAACCGGGCGCGGGGCGAGACGATGGACACGGAAGTACCAGCGTACAGCATGACGGGCGCCGGGAAGCCGCGGCGCGCGGCTTCCGGGCGCCCGCCCGGATAGTGGCGAGGCGACGCTACTCCTGCGTCAGCGGCTTGGGCATGGGCGGCACGAGCGGCGAGCGCTCCTTGTCGCGCGCCCGGTCGCGGCCCGGGTCGTCGGGCGCCGGCGGCTCCGGCGAGGACGCCGGCTCGTCGAGCGGCAGCCCCTCCGCGAGGCGGCGGACCTGCTCGGCGTCGAGCACCTCGCGCGTGAGCAGGGCGTCGGCGATGTCGAGCAGCTGGCGCTTGTGCTCCGCCAGGATCGCGGTGGACCGCTCGTAGGCATCCATCACGATGCGCTTGACCTCGCCGTCGATCTTGAGGGCCGTGTCCTCGCTGTAGTCCTGGTGCTGGGCGATCTCGCGGCCGAGGAAGATCTGCTCTTCCTTCTTGCCGAAGGTGAGCGGCCCCATCGAGTCGCTCATGCCCCACTCGCAGACCATGCGGCGGGCCAGGTCGGTGGCACGCTCGAGGTCGTTGCCGGCGCCGGTGGTGATGTTGCCGGTGGTGAGCTCCTCGGCGATGCGGCCGCCCAGCAGGAGGGCGATCTGGTCGTCGAGGTACTTCCGCGAGTAGTTGTGCTTCTCGTCGGTCGGCAGCGACTGGGTGAGGCCGAGCGCCATCCCGCGGGGGATGATCGTGACCTTGTGCAGCGGGTCGGCGTGCGGCAGCAGGATGCCGAGCAGGGCGTGGCCGGCCTCGTGGATGGCCGTGATCCGCTTCTCCTCGTCGGTGACGATCATCGAGCGCCGCTCGGCCCCCATCAGGACCTTGTCCTTGGCGTACTCGAGGTCGACCATCGCGACGACCTTCTTGTTCTGGCGGGCGGCGTTGAGCGCCGCCTCGTTCACCAGGTTCGCCAGGTCCGCGCCCGTGAAGCCCGCGGTGCCCCGCGCGAGCACCCGGATGTCGACATCGTCGGACAGCGGGATCTTGCGCGTGTGCACCGAGAGGATCCCCTCGCGGCCCTTCACGTCCGGACGGTTGACCACCACGCGGCGGTCGAAGCGGCCGGGCCGGAGCAGCGCCGGGTCGAGGACGTCGGGGCGGTTGGTGGCCGCCATGAGGATGACGCCCTCGTTCGACTCGAAGCCGTCCATCTCGACGAGCAGCTGGTTGAGCGTCTGCTCGCGCTCGTCGTGGCCGCCGCCGAGGCCGGCGCCGCGGTGGCGGCCGACCGCGTCGATCTCGTCGATGAAGATGATGCAGGGGGCGTTCTTCTTGCCCTGCTCGAACAGGTCGCGCACGCGCGAGGCGCCGACGCCGACGAACATCTCGACGAAGTCGGAGCCGCTGATCGAGAAGAACGGCACGTTGGCTTCACCGGCCACCGCGCGGGCCAGGAGCGTCTTGCCCGTGCCGGGGGGGCCCATGAGCAGGACGCCCTTGGGGATGCGGCCGCCGAGCTTCTGGAACTTCTGCGGCTCCTTGAGGAACTCGATGATCTCCTGGAGTTCCTCCTTCGCCTCGTCCGCGCCGGCGACGTCCCGGAAGGTGACCTTCTTCTGGGCCGACGAGGAGAGCTTCGCCTTGCTCTTGCCGAACGACAGCGCCTTGTTGCCGCCGCTCTGGACCTGCCGCATGAAGAAGATCCAGAAGCCGATCATGAGCAGGATCGGAGCCCACGAGTACAGGAGCGCCGCCCACGGCGAGGCCGCGGGCTCCTTGGCCTGGACGATGACGTTGCGCTCGATGAGGCGGTTCGCCAGACCTTCGTACTGCGCCGGCGCGTACGTGCGGAAGCTTTCGTTCGCCTTCGTCGTGCCGCTGATCTCGTTGCCGGTGATGGTGACCCGGGCCACCTGGCCGGAGTCCACCCACGCGATGAACTCGCTGAAGCTCACCGGGGTCTCGTTGCGCTGGAACTTCGACGAAAAGTTCCAGACGAGCAGCGCGACGACAACGAGGACCATCCAGAAGACGAGGCTCTTCAGGGTCGAATTCAACGGTGCCTCCCGGCGCTAAAAACGCCGTAACCTCAAGACTACCACGGCATTGGTGTGGCTCGTGACCCGAAACTCCTCGCCGAGCGCCAGGCCCGCCACCCACACGATCCGGCCACCGGCATCGGTCACGACCGGGGTCCGGTCCCGCTCGGGCCGGCTCACGCCGCCGTCGACGAACAGGTCCTGCAGCTTCTTGCGCCCGCCGAGCCCGAGCGGCCGGAGGCGGTCGCCGGGCGCCCGGCTGCGCACGACCAGCCGCCCGCCGAGGGCCGCCGCGTCCACCGACACGGCATCCGGCCCGCGTTCGAGCCGGCCCACCGGCACCGGCCCCTCGGCCTCGAGCGCGGCGCCCGCCTCGGGAATCGCCACGCGCCCCGGCACGGCGCACTCGTAGGCGAAGGCCGCCGCCCGCGCCGGCGCGCGCCGGGCCCCATGTACTAAGACCACGCGCCCGCCGATTCGTTCCATCCGGAGCCCGGGCAGGTCCAGCCGCCCAGGTCCCGCGCCCGCCGCCTCCACCACGCGATCGGCCTCACTCAAGCCATACGAACCGGCGGGGTGCGCGGTTTCGAGGGCCAGCCGGGCGACCCGCCGCGCGATCCCGGGCGCCAGCGCCGCCAGGCGGTCCCTGTCGAGGGCGACGCCCTCGTCGGTGCGGGTCACGATGGCCTCCGCGGCCGCCCGGGCGACGTCGGCGAGGTACTGCTCGTCCGCCCGGGCGATGTCCGCGGCGCGGGCCAGCGCGGCGGACACCGACGGGTTGAAATGCGCGGCGAGGTACGGCACCAGTTCGTGCCGGATGCGGTTGCGGGGCTGCTGCAGGTCGCGGTTGGTGGCATCCTCGCGCCAGGCCCGTCCCGCCGACACCAGCCACGCCTGGAGCGAGGCCCGGGTCTCGGCGAGCAGCGGCCGGATCCGGGGCCCGCGGCGGGGGTCGATGCCGCCGAGGCCGCCCGGACCCGCACCACGCACGAGCCGCATCAGGACGGTCTCCGCCTGGTCGTCGAGCGTGTGGGCCGTGGCAATGCGGTCCGCGCCGAGCGCCGCGGCCGCCGCCGCCAGGGCCGCGTGCCGCGCCTCCCGCGCGGCGACCTCGATGGAGCGGCCATGCCGGGCCGCCAGGGCCGGGACGTCCACGTGCGCCACCTCGATCGGCAGCTGCAGCGAGCCGGCCAGCTCACGCACGAAGCCCTCGTCTCCGTCGGCCTCGTCGCGCAGGTGGTGGTTGACGTGGGCCACGCCGGCCAGGCAGGGGACGCCGTGGGCCTCGCCCAGGGCCTGGAGCAGCAGGAGGAGCGCGACCGAGTCGGACCCTCCCGAGACGGCCGCGAGCACGCGCGTGCCGGGGGACCAGAGGCCATGGCGGGCCGCGAAACGCCGGACGCGCGCGGGCAGGGACGGCATGGCGGAACCTGGCGGCCCGTCGGGCGGGCCGCCCCAGGGAAGGCGTGGTGCCGGAGGGCGGACTCGAACCGCCGACCTAGCGCTTATGAGACGCTCGCTCTAACCGGCTGAGCTACTCCGGCACGAACCGTTGATTGTAGCAGAACCAATCCATTCAATTGAAGATTGCAGATTGACGATTGAAGAGTGCAGGCCTGGCGACGGGGCGCGGCGCCGTCCAGGTGCTCTCGCCTCTTCAATCTGAAATCTTTCTGGCCTTGCAGTAGAGCAGGCTCCACGGCAGGAACCCGCCCGTCGCGATCTCCGCGCGCTCGGCCGCGCGCGCGAGGCCCTCCGACACCGGCGCGAGGAACGGGGCCACCCCGTTGAAGGTCCCGAGGGCCTCGACCCGCCAGCCGGCCGCCTCGCACATGTCGCGCAGCAGGCGACGCGTGAAGAGGGTGAGGTGCTGCGCCTCGTCGAGCGTCGGCACCAGCTGGAGGCGGTCGAGCGTCCACTCGATGAGCGGCCACGCGCTCCGCACGTTCGGTGTCGTCAGGAACAGCTCGGCGCCGGGCGCCGCGGCGCGGGCGAAGAGGGCGAGCGTCGCCGCCGCTTGCTCCTCGTAGAGGTGCTCGACGACCTCGAGGCAGTAGATCTGGTCGAACGGCCCCTCCTCGACCATCTGCTCGAAGGGCCCGAGGACATAACGGAGGCCCGGGCGGTCGGCCACGGAGCGCGCGTACTCGACCGCCGCCGGGTTCGAGTCGAAGCCGACCACGTCGGACGCGGTGCGCGCGAGGTGCGACGTGATCACGCCGGAGCCGCAGCCGGCATCCGCGACCCTCGCGCCGGGCCGCGCCGGCGCGACCTGGTCGAGCACGCGCAGCTTGGCCTGGTGCCAGAACCGCTGGGCGGCGCGCGGCGACTCGATCGCGCGCGCCTGGTAGTCGCCGGCAATCTCGACGGCGTCACGCTCGCGCCGCCGGCCGGCGCCGGCATCCGGCGTCATCGGCCGGCCTCGCGGGAACGGGGCGCGGCGCGCCCGGGCGTCATCTCTGGGTCCTGGAACTGTCTGGACACGGGGCCTCTCATTGACCGCAGGCCGGGATCGGCTGGCCGCCGATCTCGGCGAAGATGGCGGCTTGCGCGGCGGCGGCGGTGCAGCCGGCCCGGCGATGGCGCAGGTACTCGAGCACCCACACCGCCTCGCCCTCGCCGTCGACCGGCGTCGTCGTGCGCTCCGCCGGGCGGGACTGGCGCAGCTCCTCCTGCAGGCGCTGCTGGAACGCGACCACCTGCGTCCGGTCCGGCAGCAGGGCGCCGTCCGCCATGTGGTCGCACAGGTGCAACAGGTCCCCGCCGCGCAGGGGATCGAGGGCACGGGCCTCGGCCTCCCGCAGGGTGCAGCCGGACCCGCGATACGCGATGAATTCGACGAGGGTCTCGAGCCGCGTCGGGCCGGCGCCCGCCACCTCCGTCGCCGGCCTCGACAGGCGCTCGGCGTAGTAGCGGCTGAGCGCGTCATAGAAGGCGACGATCTCGGCTTCGGGCGGCTGGGTCGCGCGGACGAGGTCGAAGCGGTCCTGCCAGCGCTGGTACGACGCCGTGGTGAAACACACCGCGTAGCCGTCCGCCTCGGTGCAGGTCACCGGTTCCTTCGCGACCGCGCGCAGCTCGGGCCCCCACTGCGGCTGGAGCACGTACAGCTCGTCGTCGCGCACGCCCCCGGCCACGAGGCGCTCCTGGTACGACTGGCAGAAGTTCCTCAGGCCCTCGGTGTCGTAGCGCGCCGCCATCGCGCCGTTCACGGTCGCGTGGGCGCGGCCGGCCAGCAGGGCGAACGGCGCGTAGTCGATCGCGTTGACCGTGCAGAGGTTCGTCGGGTAGAGCGAGACGTGCCCATAGGCCGGGACCGCCGCGTCCCAGATCGGGCTCCGGAGCGGGGTCTCCCAGGCCTGGCGTCCGAGCGCCCGGGCGGCCGCGTACGCGTCGCGGACGTCGGCGGCCTGCAGGAGCGCCGCGACGAGGAGCAGCCCCACGGCGACCCGCTGCCGGGCCCGGCCCGCCACGGTCGCCAGCCCGAAGAACAGCATCAGGTAGGCCACCGGCCAGAACATCCGCCCGTTGGCCCGCAGCACGCGGAGCGGCCCGAGCCAGGCCGCGTCGTACTCGGCGAGGACCCACGGGCCGGCCTGGATCCGGTTGCCGAGCGCCATCAGCGTGAGGAACGCGCACGCGAGCAGCAGCGGCGCGTGGCGGCCCGCCGAACGCGCGAGGCGACGCGGCCGCCACGCCTGCAGGGCGACGGCCACCACCAGGAGCAGCAGCGCGCCGGCGCCGAGATAGGCGAAGCCCTCGAAGGAGACGTAGGGCATCCCGGGAAAGGTCTCGACGGGGTAGGTCGTCGAGCCCGGTGTCGCCACGAAGGGCGAGAAGAGGTTCATCGAGTAGGCGCCAAAGCCGCCCGCGTCGAGGTTGTCGCTGCCGCCGACGGTGAAGTACCCGGCGGTCCACAGCGCGGACGTGAAGAGCACGGTCACCGCGACGAGGGCGGCCGCGTGGCGCACGGCCGCGCGGGGCCGCGCCAGCACGGCGCCCGCCCCGAACGCGCCCGCCAGGGTCATCACCATCACGCCCAGGTACGGGTGCGTCAGGCCCGACACGACCGCGAGGCACGCCCACCCGGTCCACGCCGCCCGGGAGGTCAACTGGCCGGGCCACGCGAAGTGGAGCCACAGGCCCGCGACGAGCAGCCAGTGCGCCGTCAGGCCGATGTGCCCCAGGCGGTGGACGATGAGCGGCGACAGCACGAAGCAGGCCGCGCCGAGCGCCTGCAGCGCGAGCGACCGCGTCGCCGTGCGCATGAGGAGCGCGCCGAACACGCCGAGCAGCGTGAACGACAGGAACAGCCACAGGCCGAAGTACTGCAGGTCACCCGCCGGCAGCAGCGGGCCGAGTGCCTTGAAGAGGAGCGCGAGGATCGGCACCGAGTCCGTGTTCCCGATCGACGTGCCGACCGGGTAGCCGAACGTCGTGGTCAGGCCGGGCGGCAGGTGCCAGGGCTCGTGCCGGAACATGTGCCAGCCCAGGTAGTGGATCCGCGCGTCGCCCTCCGGCATCAGCCAGCGGATGTTCCGGAAGTCCAGGACCGGCGTCCCGAGCGACGCGAGGAACGCGCCCGCCCCGGCGATGCCCCCGACCGCCGCCGTCCGCCACGTCCCGCTCACGGGCGGGACTCCCCGGCGCCGGACGGCCGGATCACGTCGCGGAGGACGTAACGCGGACGCGCCTTCACCTCGTCGTAGATGCGCGCGATGTAGCTGCCGATGATGCCGAGGCTGACCATCAGCAGGCCGCCCACGATCAGCTGCAGCAGGATCACCGTCGTGAAGCCGGGCAGCGCCCGGCCGGTGAACCACAGGCGCAGGGCCTGCGCCCCCACGCCCACCGCGATGACGAGCATCACGCAGCCGAAGATCGTGACCACCTGGAGCGGCAGCGCCGAGAACGAGGTCACGGCATGCACCGCCAGGTCGGCGAGGCGGGCGAACGACCAGCTGGTGCGCCCCGTCTGGCGCGGGGGCACGCTGAACCGGACGGCCGTCCGGCTGAACCCGAGCCACGACACCAGCCCGCGAAAGAACGTGCCGCGCTCGCCCAGCCGCCGCCACTCGGCCAGGACCCGGCGGTCGAGGAGCTTGTAATCCGAGGCGTCCTGCAGGTCGTGCCCCGTCATCCACGCAGCCGTCTGGTAGAACGTCCGGGCCATGACGCGGTGCAGCCACGACTCGCGCCCGCGGTCGTCCTTGACCGCCTCGACGACGTCCCATCCCTCTTCCCGCCAGAGGCGCACCATCTCCGGCAGCAGGTCGGGCGGGTGCTGCAGGTCGGCGTCGAGGACGATGCACGCGTCGCCGTCGGCCACGTCGAGGCCGGCGGCCAGGGCGCCTTCCTTGCCGAAGTTGCGGGACAGGCGCAACGCCGAGAGCTCGGGGATGTGTGCCGATGCCCCCACCAGCGCGTCCCACGTGCCGTCACTCGACCCGTCGTCGACGACGATCAGGTCGAAGGCCAGGCCGGTCCGGATGGCCGCCTCGCGGATGGTGGCGAGGCTCGCCGCAATTCCCTCGGCCTCCTGGTACGCGGGAACCACGATGGACAGGCGGGCCGCCCGGTCGGCCGCCCGCGGCGTGGCGCGGTCCGTCCGCGCGGGAGGGCCGACACGCGGCGGCGCCACGGGTTCGCCAGGGCTGGCATCTGAAGGGAACAAGGCGGCCCTATTGTAGCCCGCGGCCCCACCGCCGCCGCCTCGCGGGGACCGGTCTCCCGGCGCCGGATCGCCGGCCCTCACCTCCCGGTCACGCAAGCGGTCACGCCGTCCACACGCTCGCAGGTGACGCGCGTGGCGGGATTCGCCATGATGGCGGCCGCCGACTCGTCGCCGGCGAGGTAGACCGTCCTGTCGTCGAGGCGCCCGGCCGCCACGTCCGCGCGCAGCGTGTCGCAGTACGCCGCACGCGCGGCCGGGTCGAACCGCGCCACCTCGCCCGCATTGATCGTCATCCCGTGCAGGCCGGCCAGGTAGGCCGCCGCCTCGAACCCGATCGGTCCGGGCCCGCACTCCGGCGGCTCCACGAGCACCAGGTGATCGTAGGCCGGCAGGGTCCGGTCCCAGAACGGCGAGGCGAACGGGGGGCTCCAGGCGAGGAAGGCGGGGTCCCGGCTGGTGCGGTGCCGCTCGACGTGCGCGCCGTGCAGGTCCACCGCCTGCAGCAGCACGGCGCCGCCAAGCACGGCCGCCGCGGCGGCGCGGGGCAGCCGCGTCACCACCAGCGCGGCAGCGCTCGCGATCGCGAGGTACCCGAGGGGCCAGAAGAACCGGCCGGTCGCACGGAACACCGCGAAGGGCTCCAGCCACTGGCCACCGTAGTCGAACAGCACCGCGCCGCCGAGCGTCACGCGCGGGCTCAGCGCGTAGACCCCACAGGCCGCGGCGGCCGCCACCACGGGCGCCATCGCGCGCCAGGGGAGCGGGCGACGGGTCCGCCACGCCAGGCCGGCCGCCACCAGGAGCAACGCCAGGGATCCGGCGCCCAGGTACTGGAAGCCCTCGTAGGCCTGGCCCGCGGTCGCGAGCGGCCACTCGGGCAGGAACCGCGACCAGCCAGTCGGCGTGATCGGGGCCAGCAGGTTCATCGAGTACTTCCCGAGGCCCTCGGACGCCAGGCTCGACCCCGCGGGCACCGTGAAGAGGCCGGACGCCCACCACCCGGTCACGGTCGCCAGCAGCGCGACCCCGAACCCCGCGGCGGCGTGGCGATACCGGGTGGCCTCCCCGGGAGGGCCGCCGGCGATCGCGATGCGCACGGCGCGCGCCGCCAGGACGGCGAGGACCATCAGGGCGAGGTACGGGTGCACCAGGCCGGCGGCCAGCCCGATTGCCGCCTGCTGCCGGAGGGCCGCGGCCCGGTCGCCGCGCAGGTACAGCCACAGCGCCCAGAGCACCAGCCAGTGCGCGCAGAGCGCGGGATGGCCGACCCGCATCAACAGCGTCGGCATCAACACGAAGAGCAACGCCACCAGCACCTGGAGCCCCGCGTCGCGGGTCCACACGCGCGCCAGCAACGCGCCGAGGTATCCCTGGATGGCGAAACAGCCGAGCATCCAGACCCCGAGGTAATGGAAGGGCATCGGGAGCCAGGGGGCAAGCGGCTTGAGCGCGAAGGCGGCGAGCGGGATGGAGTCGGTGTAGCCAATCGCCGTGCCGGCCGGGGCACGCGCGTAGCTCTCGAGCAGGCCTGGCGGCCAGTGCCAGGGTTCCCCCCGGAACAGGTGCCAGCCGAGGAAGTGGACGCGCCAGTCGAGCTGCATCGTCCAGCCGACGGAGCGGGGGTCGAGCACGTGGACGCCGGCGATCCAGGCGAAGAACGCCGCGCCGAGCACCGCGCCGGCAACCGGGGCGACGCGTGACCCGCCGCCGCTATCCACGGGCCGCGGTGCCCTCGATGAGCGCCGCGGCGAGCAGCGGGATCAGGATCTCGTGGTGCCCCGTGAGCGCGTAGCCCTGGCCGATCCCCGCCGTGGGCCGCCGCACCACGTTGGTCTGCGGCCGGTACATCCGCAGGAAGTCGATGTTCACGGTCGTCAGCCCCGCGAGCCGGTGGCCCTGGTTCCGCGCGAGGGCGACCGCCTTCAGGAAGACCTCGGGCAGCACGACCGCGGACCCGCAGTTGAGGTACACCCCGCCGTCGAGGCGCGCGACCGACGAGGCGAAGTAGCGGAAATCGCGGAGGCTGCCGGCTCCGATCGCGGCGCCGTCGGCCTGCGGGTGCATGTGGATGATGTCGGTGCCCATCGCGACGTGCACCGTGATCGGGATGGCGAGCCGGTCCGCGGCGGCAAAGACGCTGAGCCGCGCGTACGGCGCGTCGAGCGCGCCGATGGCCCTCGCGGCGGCCTGGCCGAGGCCGAGGCCCTGCCCCACCCCGTCGGTGATCGCGCGGTTCAGGATCGTCCCGGTCTCCTCCGCCATGCCGAAGGTGCCCGGGCCGAGCGTCTCGTCGACGTCCTCCGAGGTGGCGCCCCCGAGGGCAATCTCGAAGTCGTGAATCAGCCCCGCGCCGTTCGTCGCCAGCGCCGAGACGAAGCCGCGCTCCATCAGGTCCACCAGCACTGGCGAGAGGCCCGTCTTCAGGACGTGCGCGCCGAAGCCCCAGATGATGCCCCCGCCGCGCTGCCGTGCGTCGAGCATCCGGTCCACCACGGCCCGCAGGTCCTGGCCGGCGAGCAGGCGCGGCAGGCTCGCCACCAGCGCCGCCACGCCGCCGCCGCGCGTGTACGGCGTCGCGAAGTCCTCCACCCGCGCCTTGCTCGGCCGCGAGGCCAGGGGGTAGGTGCGGACACCCGCGAGATCGAACTCCTCGTAGGGAAACGTCATGGCTGCCTCAGATGATAAGCATCGCGTCGCCGTAACTGTAGAACCGGTAGCCGCGGGCGACCGCCTCGCGGTATGCCGACAGCACCGCGTCGCGTCCACCGAGCGCCGACACGAGCATCAGCAGCGACGAGCGCGGCAGGTGGAAGTTGGTCACCAGGCCGGACACGAGACGGAACCGGTGCCCGGGATGGATGAACAGCGCCGTCTCGCCCGAGCCGGGCGCCACGGTCCCGTCCGGCGCGACCGGCAGCGACTCCAGGGTCCGCGTGGTCGTGGTGCCCACGGCGACCACGCGCCGCCCCTCGCGGGCAGCCCGCGACAACGCCGCCGCGGCGCCCGCCGTCACCTCGTACCGCTCGGCGTCCATCCGATGCGCCTCGACGACGTCGGTGCGGATCGGCTGGAACGTGCCGTAGCCGACGTGCAGGGTGACGGCGATGCGCTCCACGCCCCGCGCGTCGAGGGCCGCGATCACCTCGGGCGTGAAGTGCAGCCCCGCGGTCGGCGCCGCGATCGACCCGCGCGCGGCCGCGAAGATGGTCTGGTAGCGATCGCGGTCGGCGGGCTCGTCGTCGCGGTGGATGTAGGGCGGCAGCGGCACGTGGCCGATCCGGTCGATGGCGTCCTGCAGCGCGAGGCCGCCCATGGTCCGGAGGCGGACGGTGCGGCGGCCGTTGAAGTGGCGGCCGAGCACCTCGCCCTCGATGACGACCGGGCCGTCCGCGGGGAACTCCATCCGCGACCCGACGCGCAGCCGCTGGCCGGGGTGCACGAGGGCCGTCCAGGTGGACTCCGCGGCCCCGGGCTCGGGGGCCGCCGTCTCGGACACCAGGAGGCACTCGACCGCGCCGCCGCCGGGCAGCCGCCGGCCGAGCAGCCGCGCGGGGAACACGCGCGTGTCGTTCACGACGAGCAGGTCGCCGGGGCGCAGCAACGCCGGCAGGTCGCCGAAGGCGTGGTGGGCGGTCGCGCCGGACGCGCGGTCGAGGCGGAGCAGCCGCGACTGCCCGCGAATCGCGGGCGGCTCCTGCGCAATCTGTGCCTCGGGCAGTTCGAAGTCGAAGTCTGAGACGTTCACGGCTGGAGCCAGTGTACCGGCGGCGCGAGGGGGCGGGGCCACCGGGCAAAAAAATGGCCCGAGCACCCCTGGATAAGTGCCCGGGCCGTCAAGATGCGACGTGCGCGCGGCCGCCGCGCGCCGGAAGCCGGCGCGCGCCGCGGCCATGACGTCAGTGGACCTGCCGGAGCCCGTCCATCCGCTGGAAGCGCCAGTCCTCGGCCAGGATGGACCAGAGCACCTGGTCGTGGTACTGGCCGTCGCGCTGGAAGGAGCGCCGGAGCACGCCCTCCTGGACGGCGCCGATCTTCCGGAGCGCCCCGTTGCCCCGGCCATTGGCCACGGCGGCGCGCGCCTCGAGCCGGTGCACGCCGACGGTGCCGAACGCGAAGTCGAGGACGAGCCGCGCGCCCTCGAGGAACGCGCCGCTGCCCCAGAAGGGTGAGCCGAGCGCGAAGCCCCACTCCGCCGTGCCGAAGCCGGGCTCGAGCGTGCGGACCTGGAAGATGCCGACCGCGGTGGTCATGCCCTCGGGCACGACCGCGAAGCAGACGTAGTTGCCGGCCAGACGCTCGCGGTGGGTCCACGCGATGAAGCGCTCGAAGCCCTCGACGGTGGTCGGCGGCGGCGAGATGAACCTGGCCACTTCCTCGGTGCTGAGCATGGCGAGGAGGGACGGCGCGTCCTCGAGCCGGAGTTCACGCAGCGTGAAGCCGCGGCCGGCGAGCACGGGCAGGCTCTGGCGCCAGTCGGACGAGGTGGTGGCCGGCGTGGCCAGCGGCGCGGTGGTGGCGGAGGTGGACGGTGTCGCCATGGTCGCGGGCTTCTCCATCTCGGGCTGGAAGGGCATCTTCTCCATTACTGCACCCCCCCGGTCAGCACCGCCAGGTTTCCGAATCCCCAGACGATGTTGTTCCCCCAGACGATGTTGTCGTCGCAGTTGCCCCACACGATGTTGTCGCCGTCGCTCATGCCCCAGACGATGTTGTCGTTGTCGCTCAGGGCATCCGTGCAGTTGCCCCACACGATGTTGTCCAGCCAGTCGTTGCCCCAGACGATGTTGTCCTGGTCGTACTTGTGGACGTTGCCCCAGACGATGTTGTCGTCCCAGAAGCCCCAGACGATGTTGTCCGCCCAGAAGCCCCAGACGATGTTGTCGTTGCCCCAGACGATGTTGTTGCCCCAGACGATGTTGTCATCGTCCATGCCCCAGACGATGTTGTCGTCGTTGCTGCCGAACATCCCCCAGACGATGTTGTCGAGCTCTTCCCAGTAATTGCCCCAGACGATGTTGTCGCAGCCGTCCCAGCAGTTGCCCCAGACGATGTTGTCGAGGAGCGCGTCCATGCCCCAGACGATGTTGTCGTCCCAGCGGGCCACGTGGACGTAGGCGGCGCTGCCCTTGATGTAGCGATCGCCGTAGATGATGCGCCCGCCCCACGTGACGGTCTGGCCGCCCACGTCGGGGTTCTGGCCGAGGGTGTATCCCCACCGCAGCCAGGGCCTGCCCAGGCGCGTGTCGGGCTCGACGGCCCTGGCGAAGGTCACCGCGCCGGGCACGTTCAGGTAGCCGGCGCCCTGGGTGAGCGTGTCGACGTCCGGCAGCACCCGCGCGGTGTACTGCAGGATCATCTTCACGGTGTTGGCGCTCAGCTCCTGGTTGGCGTCGAGCATCAGCGCCGCGGCGCCGGCGACCATGGGCGAGGCCATGCTGGTGCCGCTCAGCGTCATGTAGCCGGCCGGGGCGCCCTCCGCCTCGCCGCCGCCGTAGACGTGCAGCGACGGGTAGCCCTCGAAGAGGGCGCTGCCGGGCGCGGAGAGCGACACCACCTCGTGGCCGGTCGCCACGAGGTCGGGCTTGGCGAGCAGGTCGAAGCGGGTCGGCCCGCGCGAGCTGTAGTCGGTGACCGTGTCGTCGTCGAACGCGTCGGTGTGGTGGTCGTTGCCCGCGCCGACGCAGATCGCGCGCGGGGCGTTGCAGGGCACGCCCACTCCGCCGTAGCCGGGGAGGCCGGTCTTGGGGTTGATCCCCATGTTGCCCGCCGCGGTCACCACGACGACGCCGCGCGCCGAGAGCTGCTCGACGGCGTGCACCAGCGGGTCGGTGGCCGACCGCTCGAACACGGGGTGGCCGAGCGACAGGTTGACGACCTTGATGTTGTAGGCGCGGTGGTTGCGGCGCACCCACTCGAGGGCGTCGATCACGTCGCTGGTCTTGCCGGAGCAGTCGTCACCGAGCACGCGCAGGGCGACGATGTCCGCGCCGGGCGCGACGCCCGCGTACTCGCCGCCGGACGTCCGGCCGTTGCCGCCGATGATGCCCGCGACGTGGGTGCCGTGCCCGCAGCCGTCCACGGGCACGCTGCTGCCGCCGACGAAGTCGAGCCACTTGACGATCCGCGACGCCGGCAGGTCGGCCTGGGGCCGGACACCCGAGTCGATGACCGCGACGCGGACATCCGAGCTCCGCCGCTCGTACCACGTGCGCGCCTGGCGGAAGCCGCTCGCGCGGCGCCGGACGTCGCCGGGCCCTGTCGCCGAGACGGTCACCTCGGCGTCGATCGAGACGCGGTCCGCGGCGCCGATCGCCGCGCCCAGCGCGCCGCTCGTCGCCAGCACGTTCAGCGCCGGGGCGTCCCCGTCGATCACGCGGACGGCCGCGCCGAGGTCCAGCAGGTCCTGGAACGCGCGGTCGCGCGCCTCGATGGTCGGGTACCGCATGATGACGCGCGCGGAGGCGCCCGACCGGAAGGCCTCCTTCACCGCGTCATCGAGTTTGGACAGATTGTCGGGTCCGGCGGACTGGGCCCAGGCAGGCCCGGCGGCGAGCAGGCCCGCCGCCAGCACCAGCGCCCCGGCGGCCGGCCGGAACCTCGAGGTGAACGTCATCGGGTGATCTCCAGGTGAAACGACAAGCAGACGACTTACAAGAGCAAGAACCGAACGCGCCGTCCTAGTGCACCTGCTGCGCCCAGACAGCCTTCGTCTCGCGCCAGTCCTCGTCGAGGATCGACCACAGCACCTGGTCGATGAACTGGCCGTGCCGCTCGAACGAGCGGCGGAGGATGCCTTCCTGCACGGCGCCCAGCTTGCGGAGCGCGCCGTTGCCCCGGCCGTTCGCCACCGCGGCCCTGGCCTCGAGCCGGCGCACGCCGAGCGCCTCGAACGCGTAGTCGACGACGAGGGCGCCGGCCTCGGCGAACACGCCGCTGCCCCAGAACGCCGAGCCGAGGGCGAAGCCCCACTCGGCCGTCGCGAAGCTGGGCTCGAGCTGCCGCACCTGGAACAGGCCCACGGCCGCGGTCATGCCGGCGGGCACGACGGCGAAGCAGATGTAGCGGCCCTCGGCGCGCTCGCGGCGCGCCCACAGGATGAACTGCTCGAAGCCCTCCACCGTCGTCGGGGGCGGCGAGATGAAGCGCGCGACCTCCTCGGTGGTGAGCAGCGCGTGGAGCGATCGGGCATCGCCGACCTCGAGTTCGCGCAGCGTGACGCCCTTGCTCGTCAGCAGGGGCAGGCCGGCGCGCCAGTCAGTCGACTGGACGGCGCCCGGCGCGCGCGAGGCACGGGCTTTCGGTTGAAAGGGCATCCGCTCCATTACTGGCGTCCCCTGCCGGTGAAATTGGCCCACACGATGTTGTTCCCCCACACGATGTTGTCGTCATCGAAGCCCCAGACGATGTTGTCGTCGTCCATGCCCCAGACGATGTTGTCGTCGAAGAGATTGCCCCACACGATGTTGTCGTCGGCGAACAGGGGGTTGGTGAAGTCGCGCTGGGTGATGAGGCCGTTGCCCCACACGATGTTGTTGCCCCAGACGATGTTGTTCCCCCACACGATGTTGTTGCCCCACACGATGTTGAGGCCCCAGACGATGTTGTTCCCCCAGACGATGTTGTCGCCGTCGCGCAGGGTGTTGCCCCACACGATGTTGTTGCCCCAGACGATGTTCTCCCCCCACACGATGTTGTTGCCCCACACGATGTTGAGGCCCCACACGGGGAGGTTGTAGAAGACCGAGTTGCCCCAGACGATGTTGTTGCCCCAGACGATGTTGCCCGCCCAGGCGTACTGCGCCTCGCCGATGCGCGTCACGCAGTCGCCGCCCGGCAGGAGGCCCGGCCCCTTCGCCTCGCAGGACAGCGACGGCCGCAGCCACATGCCGCCCACCACCCGCGTGCGGCTCGTGCCGAGGCGCGGATCGATGCGCGAGGCGACGGTCAGCGCGCCGCCGGCGTTCAGCCCGCCCGTGCCCTGGGTCAGCAGGTCGTACGCCCGCCCCTCGTCGTCGGCCAGCGGAATCGCGGTGAACTGGAGCAGCCCCTTGGCCAGGTTCGGCGTGGTCGCCGGCAGCACCTGCTTGAGCCGCGCCACGACGCCCGTCGTGACCGCCGCCGCCATGCTCGTCCCGCTCAGCCGCAGGAAGCCCTTGCCCGACGGACCGGTCTCCACCAGCGACGGGTACGTCCCGGGAATCGAGGCGCCGGGCGCCAGTTCCGACGCCAGCATGTGGCCGGGCGCGACGATGTCGGGCTTGGCATAGCCGTCGTACCACGTCGGTCCGCGCGAGCTGTACGGCGCGACGCGGTCGTCACGGCGATCCACCGTGTCCTTGTGATCGAAGGCCCCGACCGTCAGGGCGCTCGGCGCGTTGCCGGGTGAGGTGATGCCCGCGTAGCCGCCCTGCTGGGTGTCGGGGTTCGTCCCGTAGTTCCCCGCGGAGGCCACGACGATGAGGCCGGCCCGGACCGCGTTCTCGACCGCCTGGACCAGCGGGTCGCGCGCGGCAGGCTCGAAGATGGGGTGGCCGAGCGAGAGGTTGATGACGTCGATGCCAAGCCGTACGCGGTTGGCGGTGGCGAACTCGAGCGCGCGGATCACGTCGCTCGTGCGGCCCGCGCCCCGCCCGTCGAGCACCTTGAGCCCGACGAAGGTGACGCCGGGCGCGACGCCCTCGTAGGCGCCGTCGATCCCGCGCTGCGCCCCGCCGATGAGCCCCGCGACGTGCGTGCCGTGGCCGTAGTCGTCCGAGGGCCGGGCGCGGCGGATGCCGCCCCGCGTGAAGTCGTAGAAGGCCGCGATGCGACCCGCGAACGCGGGGGTGTCGGCAATGCCCGAGTCGATCACCGCGACGGTCACCCCCTCGCCGGCGTCCTCGTCGGCCGACAGCCCCAGGGTCGCCAGCAGCGTGCTGGCGGCCGACGCGTCGTCATCCCCGTCGTCGCCGGACTCGCCGTGCGACCCGCGGCCGTCGTGGCCGCGCCGGCCATGCTTCGCCGGACGCCGCTCGTCGCGCCACGAGCCGCCAGCGTCGGTCGCCGACACCTCGGCATCGAGCGAGCATCCCTCGACGGCGAAGCTCGTGCAGAGGTCGGCGATCTCGCTGGCGCTCAGCTCCACCGCCAGCGCGTTGATCCCCGGCAGGTCCGCCTCGATCGTCTTCTTCTCGACCTGCCGGCGCACCCACGAACGGTAGCCCTCGCGAGCCCGCACGATCACCGACTGGCGCGCGACGCCGGCACGGGCGCCGTCCGCCAGCGCGCGATCCAGCTTGGCAGGTCCCTGGGCGAACACCGACACCGGCAGCAGGAACGCGGCGAGCGCGCCCGTGGCAACCGCGCGGCGGACGAAGGACGACTGGATCATCGGACAACTACCTAGCAAGGTGACGGCCACTGGATCGGAGGGGAGCGGTTCCGCACATGAAACCGCCCTCCTATCGCACTTTATACGACACCAGGGTCACGGGCGCCAGCGCTCACTGCACGAAATCGATGTTCCGATCTGAATCATCGGCGCCCCTCGCGGCCGCCGATGACTATGCGTAAACATAAGATATGAAATAAGTTACGAGACAGGCTCGCAATTCAGGCCTGTTTTCAATCGCTGTTCCATAACGGAACATTTCAGCCAAGCGTCTCATTACACGGCACTTACAGTGCGCAGTGCGGGACGGGCCTTCGCCGGCCGTGTTCCGAAAAGGCACACACGTCGGGCGCGACCGCGCACGGAATTATTTGTCGGCCGTGATCGGGGCGGGCAACAGGGGCCCGCCCGGGGCGCCCGCGGGACAGCGGGCGCGGATTGGCGGACGCGGGCGCGCGGCGTGGCGCGCGCCCGCGCGAGGGGAGGTTCAGATGGCCCAGCGCACCAGCACGGAGCCGACGGTGAAGCCGGCGCCGACCGAGGCGAGCAGCAGCAGGTCGCCCTTCTTGATCCGGCCGTCGGTGACGGCGTCGTTCAGCGCGAGCGGGATCGTGCCGGCGGTCGTGTTGCCGAAGCGGTCGATGTTGATCACGACCTTCTCCGGGGGCAGGCCGAGGCGCTCCGACGCCGACATGATGATGCGGCGATTCGCCTGGTGCGAGACGAAGAGATCGAGGTCGGCGGCGCCGATGCCGTTGCGGGCGAGGAGCCGCTCGCAGACGTCGCCCGTCTTCTTGACGGCGAACTTGAACACGGCCTGCCCGTCCTGCTTGACGTAGTGCAGGCGCTCGTCCACCGTCTCCCGCGACGCCGGCCGCTTGCTGCCGCCCGCGGGCATGCAGAGGGACGGCCCGCCGCTGCCGTCGATCTCGTGCTCGAAGTCGAGGATGCCCGCCGCGGTGTCGTCCGACACGCCGAGGACGACCGCGCCGGCGCCGTCGCCGAAGAGCACGCACGTCGCGCGGTCCGTGTAGTCGATGATGCTCGACATCACGTCGGCGCCGATCACGAGGACGTGCCGCGCGGCACCGGCCGCCACGAGCTGGCTGCCGACGGTGAGCGCGTAGGTGAAGGCCGAGCACGCGGCGGACAGGTCGAAGCCCCAGGCGCCCTTCGCCCCGATCTTGTCCTGGACGAGGCACGCGGTGCTCGGGAACAGCATGTCCGGGGTCACCGTGCCGACGATGATGACGTCGATGTCGGTGGGCGTGAGCCCGGCGCGCGCGATGGCCGCGCGCCCCGCCTCGGCCGCGAGGTCCGAGGTGGCGACGCCCGGGTCGACGACGTGCCGCTCGCGGATCCCGGTGCGCTGGAGGATCCACTCGTCGGTCGTGTCGACCAGCTTCTCCAGGTCGGCGTTGGTCAGCAGCCGCGGCGGCACGTAGGTGGCCAGGCTCTTGATGGCGGCGCGGCGGATCGGGCTCACGCCGGCCAGCTTCGCTCTGAGGTGCTCCGTCAAAACAGTCCCCTTCCGGGCATCGTCCGCCCGAAGAACTCGTACGCGCGCGCGGTGGCGACGCGCCCCCGCGGCGTGCGCTCGAGGAAGCCGATCTGGATGAGGAACGGCTCGTAGATGTCCTCGATGGCGTCCTGTTCCTCGCCAATCGCCGCGGCGAGGCTCGACAGCCCGACCGGGCCGCCGTCGAACTTGTCGATGATCGTGCCGAGGAGGCGGCGATCCGCCTCGTCGAACCCCTGCTCGTCCACCTCGAGCAGCCGGAGCGCCGCCTGCGCCACGGCGAGGTCGATCCGGCCGTCCGCGCGGACCTCGGCGAAGTCGCGCACGCGCCGCAGCAGCCGGTTCGCGATGCGCGGCGTGCCTCGCGACCGGCGCGCGATCTCGGCGGCCGCCGCCGTGTCCAGCTCGACGCCGAGGATCCGCGCCGAGCGCCGGACGATCTCGCCGATGTCCGCCGCCGTGTAGAAGTCGAGCCGGTGGACGATGCCGAAGCGCGCGCGCAGCGGCGAGGTCAGCAGGCCGGCCCGCGTCGTCGCGCCGATGAGCGTGAACGGCTCGACCGGCACCTTCACCGAGCGCGCGCCCGGCCCCTGCCCGATGACGATGTCGAGCTCGAAGTCCTCCATCGCCGGGTAGAGGATCTCCTCGATGGCCGGCGCCATGCGGTGGATCTCGTCGATGAAGAGGACCTCGCGCGGCTGGAGGTTCGACAGGATGCCGGCCAGGTCGCCGGGCTTCTCGATCACCGGGCCCGCCGTCGTGCGGATCGGCGCGCCGAGCTCGTTGGCGATCACGTAGGCCAGCGTCGTCTTGCCGAGGCCGGGCGGCCCGTACAGCAGCACGTGGTCGAGCGCCTCGCCCCGGCCCGTCGCCGCCGCGACCGAGACGTGCAGGTTCTCGCGCACGCGGTCCTGCCCGATGTAGTCGTCGAGCCGGCGCGGCCGCAGCCCCGCTTCGAACGGCGCGTCGTCGTCCACGCGCGCCGCGGTGGTCAGACGCGGATCGGTCGTCATGCCCGTGCCAGTTCCCTGAGCGCCGCGCGCAGCACGTCCTCGAAGCGCGGCTCGGTCGCCCCGGCCAGCAGGCGGTCGAGGACACCGTCGATGGCCTGCCGATGGTACCCGAGATTGCCGAGCGCCGAGCCGAGGTCGTCGCGCAGGCGGTCACCAGCCGTCAGCGGCGGCGCCTGGCCGGCCGCCGCGGCCACGGCCTTCGGCAGCCGGTCGCGCAGGTCGACCACGATGCGCTCCGCCGTCTTCTTCCCGACGCCGGGAATGCCCGTGAGCCGCGCGAGGTCGCCGCGCTGGATCGCCGCCACCAGGTCGCGCGCCTCGAGCCCCGACAGCACCGCCAGCGCCAGCTTCGGCCCGATGCCGCTCACGCCGATCAGCCGCTCGAACACCGCCAGCTCCAGCGCCGTCGCGAAGCCGAACAGCGCCAGCGCGTCCTCGCGCACGTGCGTGTGCACCCGCAGGGCGATCTCGGCGCCGGGCTCGCCGGCCCCGAGAAAGGTGGAGACCGGGACGGCGACGTCGTAGCCGACGCCCCCGACATCCACGATGAGGCGGTTCGGGTGCTTCTCGAAGATCGTCCCGCGCAGGTAGGCGATCATGCGCGGGTGGGAGGCCGGTACTGCCGCCAGCTCCGGGGCCGGTCGCCCGCGGCCGCCCCGGACGAGGCGACCGCCCGCGCCAGCGCGGGGCGGTCGAGGTGGAGGTGGCAGATGGCGACGGCGAGGGCGTCGGCGGCGTCGTGCGGGCTCGGCACGCGGTCGAGCCCCAGCAGGATCTTCACCATCTGCTGGACCTGCGCCTTCTCGGCGCGCCCGTAGCCGACCACCGCCCGCTTGATCTCGCTCGGCGTGTACTCCGTGATCGTCATGCCGGCCTCGACCGCCGCCAGCATCGCGACGCCCCGGGCGTGCCCGAGCTTGAGGGCGCTCCGCACGTTCACCGCGTGGAACAGGTTCTCGATGGCCACGGCGTCGGGACGGCACTCGGCGAGCCGCGCCGCCAGCTCGTGGTGGATGGCCGCGAGCTTGTCGGGGAAGCTGGCCGACCGGCCGGCCCGCACGGCGCCGAACGCCACCAGCCGGTGGCGCACGCCGTCGCTCTCGACGCAGCCGTAGCCGGTCGAGTCGGAGCCGGGGTCGATGCCGAAGACCCTCACGCCAGCGAGGCCTCGATCTCCTTCTCCTCGATGTCGAAGTTCGACCAGACCTGCTTCACGTCGTCGTGATCGTCGAGGACGTCCATCAGCTTGATCATCTGGGTGGCTTCCTTGCCCTCCAGCTTGACGTAGGTCTGCGGCAGCATGGCGACCTGGGCGCTGGCCGGCTCGACGCCGAGGCCCTTGACCGCCTCCCGGACGGCCTCGAAGGCCGAGGGGTCGCTCAGGATCTCCCAGTTGTCGCCGTCGTCGCGCATGTCGTCGGCGCCGGCCTCGAGCGCCGTGTTGAGGAGGGTCTCCTCGTCGGCGGCCGTCTTCTCGACGACGACGTAGCCCTTCTTGTCGAACATCCAGGCGACCGAGTTCGACGCCCCGAGGTTGCCGTTGTGCTTCTCGAGCATGTGGCGCAGCTCGCCGACGGTCCGGTTCTTGTTGTCCGTGAGCGTCTCGATGATGAGCGCCGCGCCGCCGGGGCCGTAGCCCTCGTAGGTGATCTCCTCGTAGCTGACGCCGGGCAGCTCGCCCGTGCCGCGCTGGATCGCCTTCTTGATGTTGTCGGCGGGCATGTTGACGGCCTTGGCGTCGGCGATGATCGTCCGCAGGCGCGGGTTCATCCCGGGGTCGCCGCCGCCGTTCCGCGCGGCGACCGTCAGTTCCTTGATGATGCGCGTGAAGACCTTGCCCCGCTTGGCGTCAGCGGCGCCCTTCTTGTGCTTGATTGTGTGCCACTTGGAATGGCCGGACATGCAGCAGCTCCAAACCTCTGAAAGCGGTAAACGACTCTACAGTTTAGCCTTCCGCGCGAGAACGATCCAGACCTCCGCGCGGGGGTCCCACGGCCCGCCCTGGTAGTCGCCGAGCAGCGCCGTGACCTCGAAGCCGGCCTTCTCGAGCCGACGCCGCATCTGCGGGACCGAGAGCGTCCGAAATGCGAGTGAAAACGCGCGGCGGCGCGTCTGCCGGCCCCGGCGCTCCACGAACTCCTGGTCGAAGTGGGTCAGCCGGCGCGCCCGGTCCTGCCGGACCGACTCGATGAGCGTGATTCGCGCCCCTCCGGGCCGGGTCCCGCGGAGGCTGACCCGGCCGGCATACTCCTGCCAGCTCGGCAGGTCGGCGACGAGCTCCAGCCCGAACGTGCCCCCGTCACGGAGCACCCGGTGGACCGCCGCCAGCGTCCGCGCGAGATCCCGCTCGCGGAGCAGCGACTGCAGGATGCCGTACGGCGCCATCACCAGGGGGAAGGCGCCGTCGGGGAACGGGAGGTCGCGGATGTCGCCGCGCACGAGCGCCGCGGTGCCCGGCAGCCGGGCGCGCCGCACGCGCTGGCGGGCGCGGGCCAGCATCTCGCTCGAGCGGTCGATGCCCACGATGGGCACGCCGTCACGCGCCACCGGCAACGTCACGCGCCCGGTCCCCGAGCCGAGTTCGAGCACGGGCGCCGGGCGGCGCCGGCGCGACCCGCCCGCGACGGCCGCGGCAGCGAGCCGACGCCAGAAGGGCACGTCGCGGCGCCCGAGCGTCCGTGCGTTCTCCCAGTCGTAGAAGGGCGCGTAGTCGTCCCAGCCGTCGTGACCCTGCATCGTCACGACAGCATACAGGGGGTCGGCGCGCACTATACTTCCTTCGAGCCGATGGACTTCTTCCACGTCAGAAAGAAGGTGCACTGGTCGGACACGGACGCGGCCGGCGTCGTGTGGTTCCCGAACTTCCTGGGCTGGTTCGAGGACGCCGAGGAAGAGGTCTACCTCGCGGCGCTCGGGCGGACCAGGCAGGCCCTGCTCGACCAGCACCGGTTCGGGATGCCCCGCGTCGAGGCCGCGATCACGTTCCGCTCGCCCGCGCGCGCCGGGCAGGTCGTGCGCATCGGCATCGCCAGCACGCTCGAGAATCCCCGGCGCCTGCGCCATGACTTCGCCATCCACGACGACGGCACGGGCGCGGCGCTCGCCGGGGGCTTCGTGCGCGTCGCCTGCGTGGACCTCGCGGGGTTCACGCCGCGCGACCTGCCCGGCGAGGTCCTGGACATGGTGACGGCGCTCCCCGCCCTCGCGGCGCGGCAGGCCCGCGGCGAGGCCGACCTGCCGTGGACCTGACCCTTCGCCGCGCGGCCGGCTGCTGGCTGCTCGCCGCGGGCCTGGCCGCGGGGCTGGCCACGCCCGCGCACGCCCAGGCGCCCGCGCCGGCCGACGAGGGGTACGCGCTCGGCCAGGGGCTGGCGCTCGGCGACTCCGGCGTGCGGCTGGGTGGCTACGCGAACCTCGACTGGGAGAACGCCACCGACGAGATTGCCACGCTGGCCTTCGACGACCTGAGCCTGTTCGTGTTCGGCGACCTCGGCGCGCGCGTGCGGTTCTTCGTCGAGGTCGAGGACGCCCACTTCTGGCAGGTCGACAGCCGCGGCGACGCCGTGCTCCGCCACAACGGCGACCTCGAGCGCCTGTACGTCGACTACCTCTGGCGCGACGGCCTCAAGCTCCGCGCGGGCAAGTTCCTCACGCCCGTGGGCACGTGGAACGAGATCCACGCCGACCCGCTCACCTGGACCGTCTCGCGACCCGTCGCGAGCTACGCCACGTTCCCCGCCTTCACCACCGGCGTCGAGGCGTTCGGCACCTGGTCGTCCGACGCCCGGGACGTCGAGTACAACGTGTTCGTCCAGGGCAACGAGGCGCTCGACAACAGCACCGGCGATCGGCGCACCGAACGGATGGTGGGTGGCCGCGTGCGCGTGCGGCAGGGCGCCGTGGAGATCGGCGCGCCCCTCGTGCACTACGTCGAGCGCGACACGGGCGACCGCGTGACCTTCAGCGGCCTCGACCTCGTGGCGCGCACCGGCCCGGTGGAGATCCGGGCGGAGGCCACGGCCGGCCGCGTGACGGCCCGCGCCGGCGGTGCGGGGCGCGCCGAGTACGCGGGCTACCTGCAGGCGGTCTGGGCCGTCGGCAGCCGGTGGTACCTCGTGGCGCGGCAGGAGGCCGGCCGCAGCCGCGAGGACCTGCGGCTCACGGCGACGAGCGCCGGGGTGCTGTTCCGGCCGGTCCCGGCGATCGCCCTGAAGCTCGAGATCCAGGGCCGGTCCGGCCGCTTCCTGCCGACCGAGACCGCGACGGGCGGCCGCGTCTTCGCGGGCTTCGGGATCCTCTTCTGACGGGGCCGCACAGATGACCGCCGCCCCCGCCCTGCTCTTCACGTTCTGGTCCTGGTTCGCCCAGCCGGCCCCGCCGGCGGACCTGGTCCTCATCGGCCACGCCCGCCCCGGCGAGTCGGTGTCGGCGCGGATCGCCGAGCGGCTCTACCTGAAGGAGAAGCTGTTCTGGCGCGACGGGTCGCGGGTGGTGCCGGTGAACCTGCCGCCCGATCACGCGGCGCGCGAGGCGTTCAGCCGCGCCGTGCTGCGCCTGGCGCGCCGCGACCTCGTCGCCTACTGGAACGAGCAGCACTTCAAGGGCGTGAATCCCCCCGTGGTGCTGGAGTCGGAGGACGCCGTCAAGGCGTTCGTGCGGCAGGTGGACGGCGCGGTGGGCTACATCAGGCGCGACCGGCTCGAGCCCGACCTCACCGTGCTGCTCGTCATCCCCGCGCGGTAGGCGGCGCGTCCGCGCCGTCGGCGCGGAAGAAGCTGCGGCGCATCTGCTGCCGGAGCTCGTCGACCAGGGCCGCGGGGTCGGCCTGCGAGATCCGCTGGTAGAGGTGGGGCGCGAGGCCGTCGAAGAGGTCGAACAACCGGGCATCGAAGTGCCGCCCGCGATCCTGCCGCATCGTCTGGAGCGCCTCGTCGAGGGTGAAGGCGCGCTTGTAGGGCCGCTCGGAGGTGAGCGCGTCGAAGACGTCGGCGATGGCGAAGATGCGGGCGTTGAGGGGAATGGCCTCGCCGGCCAGGCCGTCGGGATAGCCCGTGCCGTCCACGCGCTCGTGGTGGTGCCGGACGATGTCGAGCGCGTCGCGGAGCCAGGCGTACCGGCTCACGATGTCGGTGCCGTGCACCACGTGGGTCTTCATCGTCTCGAACTCCTCGCGGTCGAGACGTCCGGGCTTCAGCAGGATCGCGTCGCTGATGGCGATCTTGCCGACGTCGTGCAGGAACGACCCCTTGACCAGCGCCTGGCGGGCCGCCCGGTCGAGGCCGGCGGCTTCGGCAATCGCGAGGGCCAGCAGGGTGACGCGGTAGTTGTGGACGCTCGTGTCGCTGTCCCGCTTCGCGATGGCGCTGCCGAGCACCTCGAGCATCTCGATGTTCGCCTCGAGGAGCATCGCGATGTAGCGGTTCACCTCGTCCACCATCCGGTTGAAGGCGGCCGCCATCTGCCCGATCTCGTCGTCGCCGTGCGACGGCACCTTGTGGGACAGGACCATGGTCCGGCTGATGCTGTCGGCGGCGCGCGAGACCGCCGTGAGCGGCCGGACCGCCCGGGCCGCGGCCGCCGCGACGAGGACCACGAGCAGCAACAGGCCGGCGATGCCGGCGCCGAGGCTGATGCGCTCCACGCGCGTGACCGGCGCCAGCACGAGATCGCGCTCGGCCGCGCCGATGACCGTCCAGCCGAAGCCGGGGAAGTCCCCCGCGCCGCGCTCGGTCGACGCCGCCACGATGAAGGGACCCGCCTCCCGTACGCCGGTGACGGAATGCTCGAGCTCGGGGGCCCAGCGATCCGTCGCCGCCACCACGACCCCGCCGTCGGCGACGACGGCGGCCATCTGCACTTCCGCGGTCAGCACCGTCCGCACGAGGTCGTTGACGTGGTACTCGAGCAGCAGGACACCGATGGCGCGGCCCTCGACCGCCCGGGACGTCACCGGCACCGCGAAGCCGATGACGCGGCGCTGGTCGAAGGGCGAGACGCGCAGGCCGATCGCCCGCACCTCGCCGAGGGGGATGCCCGACAGCCGCGGGTCCGCGTCGGCCGTCCCGATGCGGGCCGCGTCACTGGCCGCGACGACGCGCCCGGCGGGCGAGAGGACGTAGATGTCGCCGTCGATCGCGTAGTCGCGCTTGAGGCCCTCGAGGGCGACGGTGATGCGCTTGTCGAGGTCGTCGGCCAGCAGGTCGGTCATGACCTCGAGGCCGGCCCACGCAACCGCGTTGCCGCGGAGCGCCGTGAGCCGCGCGTCGAGCGAGTCGCGCATCAGCTCGACCCGGGCGTCCAGCCCGCGGACCACCTCGTCGTACAGGGCGTTGCGCGCGCTGCGGAACAGGAACAGGGCCGCGAGCACGAACGGCACGAGCGCCGCGGCGGCGAAGAGCGCCGCGGTCTTCAGGACCAGGCTGCGCCGCAGCTGGCGGATCATCGCGCCGTCAGTCCGAGACCGCCAGCTCTCCCGGCACGATCGGCCGGGTGCGCGGCAGCAGGCCCAGCCGGGCCAGGTTGCCGACGAAGGCCAGGATGCCCACGAAGACCACCAGCTTGAACACGTCGGCGCCCGTGCTGCGGGGCAGCGCCTTCCACATCAGCCACAGCACCGGCTGCGCGATCGTCACGGCCCACACCGAGCCGTAGAAGTACCGCCGCTCGTGCCCCTCGCCGGCGGTCGACGCCTTCACCCGCGGCAGCCGGCCGAGCGCCCCGAGCAGCCAGAACGTCCCCGCGACGGGGAAGTACGCGTAGGCGTAGATCTGCTTCAGGTACCAGCCACCCGTCGCGATGGCGACGAGGAGCCCGGCGATGTTGAGCACGGCGAACGCGACGATCTCGCCCCAGGCCGCGGTGTAGCAGACGCGCCGGTAGAGCGGGTTCGGCCGGTCCTCGGTGAAGCGGATGATGTAGGGCGCGGGCTCGCACCCCGGCAGCCGCCCGCGCAGCCCCGCCACGCCCGTGGCCGCCAGGACGACCCCCAGCCACAAGAGCATCCGCGCGTCGACGCCGCGCTCGAACAGGTCGAACGTCAGGGGGCCCGGCGCGATGAAGAACACGAAGATCCAGATGGGCCAGTGGTTGAAGCGGTAGTGGAGCTTGTTGCGCGTCCGGATCTTCCGATGGGTGTCGAACTCGACGTCGAGCGCGGCGGTGGCCAGCGCCGCCGGCAGCGGGCCGGCACTCTCCTGTGACTTCTGCACGCCAGTCAGTATATTCGGCGCCTGTCACGACGCGCCGTCCCCCGCGCCGCCTCGCCTCGTCAGCCCGCGCACCCGGGCGTCCTGACGCCAGGCGCGCCGGCCGCTAGCCGGCCACCGGCCCGCCCCGGCCGCCATACCTGAACGTCGCGTAGCCGACGATGAGGCCCACGACGCCGCCGGGGAGCATGATCTCCCAGAAGTACGGGCCGCCAAGGGTCACGAGGTAGGCGAGGGCGAGCCCGGCCGCCAGCCCGACGGCCACGCCGATGGCCATCGACTCCGTGCGCCGGGCGACCAGCCCGACGATCAGGCCGACGATCACGCCCTTGAACGTCGAGCCCAGCACGATGCCCACGATGCCGTTCACCACGTCGGGGTCGTTGGGCGCCGACAGCAGCGCGGTGAGCCCGTCGAAGATGCCGAGGACGCCGCCGAGCAGCATGGCGAAGACCGGCTTGTTCATGTCCGTTGCTCCTCTCGAGAACCGGGTCTGGTGGACCGTTCCGCGCGCCAGTGGGCGCTCTCCTTCTTATTCAGCGCCGGCAGCCGCGTCTGTACGCCTCAGCGGCCGAACCAGAGAAGCAGCGCCACGCGCATGAGAACGTAGGCGGCCACGAGCCAGATGGGGACCCGGTAGCGGCGGTAGACGCGCGCCAGGTGCTCGCGCCAGGACTCCCGGTACGCCGCCACGCGGGCCCCGTCCCTGAAGCGGACGAGGTCGGCCGCCAGTGCGGCGACGGCCTGGTACCGGTCCGCGGCGTCCGGCGCCGTGGCGCGCGCGATGATCGCCGCGAGCGGGCGCGGCACCGGGTCCGGGATCACCGCGCGCAGGAGCGCGCCGAGGCCGTAGACGTCCGCGCGCGGGTCGAGCGTCCCGGCGGCGCCGGAGGCCTGCTCGGGCGGCATGAACCCGGGTGTCCCGACCACCAGCCCGCTGGCGCCGGCATCGTCGGTCATCACCACGGCGGCGCCCCAGTCCATCACGAGCACCTCGCCGAAGGTGCCCACCATCACGTTGGCCGGCGTCAGGTCGCAGTGCACGATGCCCGCCGCGTGCGCGAAGGACACGGCGTCGGCGACGCGGAGCACGAGCGCGAGCCGCTCGCCGACGGACGGCGCGCGGGACAGGGCGCGGTCGAGCCGCTCGCCCCGCACGAGCTTCATGGCATAGAACCACCGCCCGTCCGGCAGGCGCCCGGCGTCGTGCACGGGCACGACGCCCGGGTGCTCGAGGCGCGCCAGCACGCGCGCCTCGCGCTCGAGCCGGCGCAGGGCCTCCTCGCCCGACGCGTGCGCGTCGACGACCTTGACCGCGACGTCGCGCGCGAGCACGCGGTCGCGCGCCGCGAAGACGACGCCCGTGCCGCCACGCCCGAGCCGGCCGGTCACCTCGTAGCGCTCGCCGAGGTCCGGCCAGTCCGCGACGTCGCGGAGGTGCGCGAGCGCACGGTCGGAGAGCCCGGTCACGGGCCGCCCCCGAGGAGCCGGCGGGCCTCGGCCTCGAACTCGTCGTCGCTCGCGGTGATCTCGCGGAGGCGCTCGAGGAGGCACCGCCGCAGCTGGCGCCGCATCGCCGCGAGGTGGTTCGTCACCGTCGTGGCGGTGAGGCCCAGGTCGGCGCCAATCGCCGCGTAGGTGGGCCGCGCGTCATCGTCGGCGAGGTCGTAGCGGGCGAAGACGTCGAACATGCGCGAGCGGCCCGTCGAGGCCGCCCAGGCCCGGAGGTCGTCGACCGCGCGCTCCACGAGGGCGCGCACCCACTCCCGGTAGAACAGCGCCTCGACATCGTCGGTGACGGCGGGCTCGTGCTGGCGCACCTCGCCCTCGGCGGTCGTGAAGTCGAGCGGCACGATGGTGGTGCCGCCGCCGCGCTTGAGCCGGGCGCCGGCCTTGCGATGGTTCGACGCGACGCCGTCGAGGCAGAGGCGGAGGTAGGTCCGGAAGCGCGCGCGGCCGGGGTCGTACCGCTCGATGACCGTCTTCTCGAGGGTGCCCTGGAAGAACTCCTGGGTCAGGTCGGCCGCCTCGTCCGGGTCGAACCGCCACTTCAGGCGGAGGTACTTGTAGACGGGCTTCCAGTACGCGCCGATGAGTGTCTCGAATGCGATACGCCGCTCGGCCTCGTCGCGGCTGCGCGTGCGCGCGACGACGGACAGGCGGGTCGCCGGAAAGCTCGACGGGCGGTCGTCGGTGGTCATCGGTGCAGATTTCGCGCAAGCGTACGACAGAAAGGGTTGGAGCGATCCGATCGATTGCAGGCACAATTGGCGGAGTTCGGCGTCGTCCACATGCCCCTTGCCCCCTGGAACCCAAGCAGTGCCGCCGCGCGCACCGTCGCGGCCGTCAGGCTGGTTGTCGTCACGGCCCTCGCGGTCGTGGCGATCACGATCAGCGTGAAGTCGCTCGCGTGGCCGATCGGGGGCGACGGGCCCTTCCTGCTGTACGTGGGCTGGCTGTTCTCGCACCTGCACCTGGTGCCGTACCGCGACGTGTTCCTCGTGAACCTGCCGGGCGCGATGTATCCGTACGCGGCGGTGGGCAGCATCTTCGGCTTCACGGAGTGGGGCGGCCGCGCCGGCGACCTCGTCTTCCTCGCCAGCCTGATGGGGCTGTCCATCGCGGGGCTCAGGCGGTACGGCTGGATGCCCGGCGTGCTGGCGGGCTCGATGTTCGCGCTCGTCTACCTCGAGGCCTACGCGCTCGAGCGCGAGCTGCTCGTGACCATCGGGATGGCCGCGGCGCTCGCCGCGGTGACGGGCGAATCGCTCGGGTCGCGGCGCGCCGCGCTGGCCGGGTTCGCCATCGGGTGTGCCTGCGTGATTCGTCCACCGGCGGGCCTCGTGCTGCCGGCCTTCCTCTGGTACGTCGGGCATCGTCTCCGTGGGGGCGCGCGGCTGCGGGCCTGGGCGTGGCTGCTCGCGGGCGCGGGCGTGCCGGCGCTGCTCACCGCCGGGTGGCTGGTCGCGACGGGCGCGTGGGCGCCGTTCATCGAGCTCGTCACCGATTACTGGCCCCGCTACCTGCTCATCGACCGCACCTATCACCAACGCGACCCGGCCGGACGGATCTGGTCGCTCGTCACAATGACGCTGTCGGCACGACGCCACCAGTTCTGGATTGCCGCGGTGGCTGGCGTGGCCGCGGTGACGGTCTGGGGCTGGCGCCGGCTCTCCGGCCCCCGCGGCGCGCACGTCCGCCTGCTGCTGCTCGTGGCGCTGGCGCTCGCCGTGTACGTCCCGGTGTCGGGACGCCTGCTCGGCTACCGGACCCTGCCGCTGCGCTACGTGCTCCTCCAGCTCGCCGCCCTGGCGGCGACGGGACCGTGGCTCTGGCGGGCGACGCTCCGGGAGGCCGCCGGGGTCATGCTGGTGCTCGCCGTGGTCGGCGCCGCGATCCGGGTGCCGGTCGACTGGCTCGCCGGGTCGATGGGCACGCGGATCGAGCGGCGGGGGTTCCTGGGCCGGAAGATCGCCAGGGACCTCTGCCCGCGGCTCAGGCCCGGCGACACGGTGCAGCCGCTCGACTGGGCCGAGGGCACGCAGCATGCCCTGCTGATCTGCCAGGCGCCGCCGGCGACGAGCTTCATCTTCGACTTCATGCTCTACCAGGACACGGGCTCGGCCTACATCCAGGGGCTGCGCCGCCAGTTCATGCGCGAGCTCGCCGACGACGCGCCGCGCTTCGTGCTGGAGATCAAGCCGGAGTTCCGGATGCTCGTGAGCGACGTGCCGGCCGACCACGCCTTCCCGGCGCTCACCAGCTACCTGGCCGACCGCTACCGGGTCGCCGCGGACCGCGGCGCGTACCGGATCTACGAGAGGCGCGAATGACGCGGGAATGGGATGCCGCGAGCTACCATCGGGTCTCGGGCCCGCAGACCGGCTGGGGCCTGCGCGTCCTCGACCGGCTCGCGCTCGACGGCCACGAGCGCGTCATCGACGCGGGCTGCGGCACGGGCCGGCTCACGGCGGCGCTGGCCGACCGGGTGCCCCGGGGCCGGGTGCTGGCCCTCGATCGCTCGTGGAACATGCTCCTCACGGCGCGAGCCAACCTGCGTCCCGCCTATGGGTCACGCGTCGTCTTCGTGCAGGCCGCCCTGCCGCTGGTGCCCGTGGCGGCCTGGGCCGACGTGATCTTCAGCACGGCGACCTTCCACTGGGTCCGCGACCACCAGGCGCTCTTCAACCACCTCCACGCGGCGCTCCGCCCCGGCGGGCGGCTGCACGCGCAGTGCGGCGGCGGCCCCAACCTGGCGCGGGCCCACGCGCTGGCCGAGTCGGTCATGCGGTCGGCCCCGTTCGCGCCGTACTTCGAGGGCTGGACGGGAATCTGGGAGTTCTCCGACGCGGAGACCGCGGCCGCGCGGCTGGCCGCCGCCGGCTTCGTCGATGTCGACGCGGGCCTCGAGGACGCGCGCACGACACTGGCCGACGAGGCGTCCTACCGCGAGTTCGTGACGACGGTGATCTACAACCCGCACCTCGCGCGGCTGCCGGATCCCGCGCTCCGCGCCCGCTTCATCGACGAGGTCACGGCGCTGGCCGCGCGGGAACCGACGCCGTTCACGCTCGACTACTGGCGCCTCAACCTGCGCGCCCGCAGGCGCTAGTGGCGAGCACTCCCCGAACCAGCACTTAGGACGGTCCGGGCCCCGGCGCGGGCCGGACCAGGAAGCGCGGGTTGCGGTTCGCGGTGTCCTCGGGCCTGGCGACCCTGGTGTTGAGCCACTCGATCACGGCGGCCCACCCGAGGCTCTCCGGGTCGTGCCGGAGGTACCCGGAGACGACGGCGAGCACGGTGAAGCCTTCCTTGAGCTGGAACGACAGCGTCGGGTCCCCGATGTCGCCGCGGAGGACCCGGACGGTGTACTCCTCGGCCGTCATCTGGTCGGCGTACTTGTGGTACCCGCGCAGGCGCGCGCCGGCGCGGATCCGGAGGAGCTTCAGCCGCTTCACGAGGTCACGCCTGGCCTTGTAGAGCTTCTTGCCGATGCCGCGTCCCCGCATGCCCGGGTGCGTCATCACCTCCGCGCCGTAGAGCGTGCGGCCCATCGCGGGGTCGTGGTTGGTGAAGAAGCCGTTGGCGGTGAAGTCGCGCCAGCTCGACGTGAACTCGTAGTCGTCCCACCAGACGATCAGGCTGGCCGCCATGCCGACGACGCGCCCGGTCTCCTCGTGAAGAGCGACGAACTGCCCCTCCGGGAAGACCTGCAGGTGCGACTCGAGCTGCGCGATGCTCCAGGGCGGGCTGCCCTCGTACACCAGCTCCGTGAGCGCCCGGATGCCGGCGAAGTGCTCCGGCCGCGTCTGGACGACGGCGATCGGGCCCTTGATCGGTATCACATCTGCACCACTTCGAGGTTCGCGGCCACGGTCGCGCTCGCCTGGCTGTCCCGGAGCGGCAGCACCGTGCCGCTCGTCCGGCTGTCGAGGAGCAGGCTCACGTCGAGATCGCCGACGATCATGCTCTCCTGGTTCGGCGCGCCCTCCGCGACGATGCCGTCGCGCGCGAAGGGGAAGTCGCTCGGGGTCATCATCGCGGCCTGGCCCCAGTTGAGCGACACCGCGGGCACCATCGGCAGCGACCCCACGGTGCACGACTGCACGACGTAGATCTGGTTCTCGATCGCGCGCGCCTGGGCACAGTAGCGGACCCGGAGGTACCCGAGCCGGTCGTCGGTGCACGTCGGGACGACGAGAATCGTCGCCCCGGCACGGGCCGCCGCGCGGGCCAGCTCCGGGAACTCGACGTCGTAGCAGATGTTCACGGCGATCCGGCCGAACGCCGTGTCGAAGACCCGCAGGCGGTGCCCGCCCGACATGCCCCACTCCTCGGACTCGAAGCGCGTCATGTGGAGCTTGCGCTGGCGCCCGATGCTGCCGGACGGCCCGTAGACGGTGCACTGGTTGAACACCAGGTCCCGGCGATCGCCCACGACGGGCACCGTGCCGCCGACGATGTACATGCCGCTCCGGCGGGCCATGGCGACCATGACCTCGTCGATGGCGTCGGCCTGCGCCGCCAGGTCGGCGATCTGCTCCGGCATGGGCCGCTTGGTGTTGCCGAGCGTCAGCAGCTGCGTGCTGAAGTACTCGGGGAACACCATCAGGTGCGCCTTGTAGTCGGCCGCGGTCTCCACCAGCGCCTCGACCTGGTCCCGGAATTCCTCGAAACGGCGCACGGGCCGGATGTAGTACTGCAACGACGCCACGCGGATCCGATCCATGCGGGGATTCTATCGCGTCTCCGCGGGCGGGCCGCCGGCGGGGCCCGCTTGCGCTGGCGCCCGCGGGCCCGCATGATGGAGCGGGCCGGGCACTGCCGCCCGGGCGCCTGGCCCCACGCCGAAGGACCGGACCGATGCGCGCACCCTCGCTGACCGCCCTCGCCAGACACTACGCCGTCACGGACGGCTCGCGCTTCCGCCTGTCGCGCGTCGACCCGGGCGACACCCGGGGGCTCGAGATCAAGGACCACGCGAAGACCCTGCTCGAGCAGGGGGTCAGGCGCACCGCCGAGCTCCAGGAACGGCTGTACGCGCAGGATCGCTGGGCCGTGCTGCTGATCTTCCAGGCCATGGACGCGGCGGGCAAGGACAGCACCATCAAGCACGTCATGTCGGGCGTCAACCCGCAGGGGTGCGAGGTCCACTCGTTCAAGACGCCGTCGACCGAGGAGCTCGACCACGACTTCCTCTGGCGCGCGTTGCGCGTCCTGCCGCGGCGCGGGCACATCGGCATCTTCAACCGCTCGTACTACGAGGAGGTGCTGGTGGTCCGCGTCCACCCCGACTACCTCGCCCGTCAGCAGCTGCCGGACCAGCTCGTGACGAAGCGGATCTGGAAGGAGCGGTTCGCGGACATCCGCGACGTCGAGCGCTACCTCCACCGGCAGGGCGTCGTCATCCGCAAGTTCTTCCTGCACGTCTCCCGGGACGAGCAGCGGCGGCGCTTCCTGAGCCGGCTCGACGAGCCCGAGAAGAACTGGAAGTTCTCGCTGGCCGACGTCCACGAGCGCGAGCACTTCCCCGACTACATGCGGGCCTACGAGGACATGATCCGCCACACGGCCACGCCGTACGCGCCGTGGTACGTCGTGCCGGCGGACCACAAGTGGTTCACGCGGCTGGTCGTCTCCTCGGCAATCATCGAGACCCTCGAGTCGCTGCAGCCCCGGTTCCCGACCGTCGACGCGAAGACGCGCCGCGAGCTCGGCGTGGCCCGGGCGGCCCTCGAGAGCGAGGACCAGGGCGCGTGACGGACGACCGCCTCGTCACGGGCGCCGACGGCCGCCGCCGCTGCTGGTGGCCGGGCACCGACCCGCTCTACCTCGCCTACCACGACGAGGAGTGGGGCCGCCCGGTCACCGACGACCACCGGCTCTTCGAGAAGCTGTGCCTCGAGGGGTTCCAGGCGGGACTGAGCTGGCTGACGATCCTGCGCAAGCGCGAGCACTTCCGCGCGGCCTTCGCGGGGTTCGATCCGGCCCGCGTCGCGCGCTTCGGCGCCCGGGATGTCGCGCGGCTGCTCGGCGACGCCGGGATCGTGCGGCACCGCGGGAAGATCGAGTCCACCATCAACAACGCGAGGCGCGCCCTCGAGATCATCGAGTCGCACGGCTCGCTCGCCGCGTACATCTGGCAGTTCGAGCCGCCCGCCGCCGAGCGCCCCGCCCGGGTAACCGCGGCGGCGCTCGGCACCATGGCCACCACCCCGGCCTCGACGAGGCTGTCCAAGGACCTGAAGGCGCGAGGCTGGTCCTTCGTCGGGCCGACGACGGTCTACGCGTTCATGCAGGCGATGGGCCTCGTGAACGACCACCTCGAGGGCTGCGCCATCCGCGACGCCGCGGCGCGCGACCGGCGCCGGCTCCCCGCGCGCCGGCGGTGATCGACACGCGCCTCATTCCTCGCGCAGCGCGATGACCGGGTCCACCCGGCCCGCCCGCCTGGCAGGCAGGTAGCTGGCCGCCAGCACCGCCGTCAGCAGCGCGCCGCCCGTGCCGGCGTAGAGCCACGGGTCGAAGGCATCGACGCCGAAGAGCACCCCCATCAGCACCCGGCTCACCACGAACGCCAGCCCGAGGCCGAGCCCGAGGCCCGCCGCGGCGACCAGGCCGCCCTGCCGCAGGAACAGCCGCACGATGTCGCCGGGGCCGGCACCGAGCGCCAGGCGCACGCCGATCTCGGCCTGCCGGCGCCGCGCCGCGTACGAGAGCAGCGCGTAGATGCCCAGGCACGCGAGCAGCAGCGCCACCCCGGCGAACACCGCCACCATCTGCCCGAAGAACTGCTGCTCCCAGGTCGTGGCGCGCCGGCGCTCGGGCATGGTCAGCACGTCGTAGAGCGGCAGCCCGGCGTTCAGGGACTGCAGCGCGGACCGTGCCGAGGCGGCCAGCGCCCCGGGCGGCACGGCGGTCCGCAGCAGGAACGCGACGCTCCTCGAGGGATTCGCCGCGTACGGGACGTAGACGTTGAGCCGCGACTGGTCCGTGTCCTCGCCGACCTCCTCGTACTGGACGTCCGGCGCGACGCCGATCACGCGGTACCAGTCGATGCCGTCCGCGCCCGCGAAACCCACGCGGCGATCGACCGCGCGCCCCCCCGGCCAGAGGCGCGTGGCCAGGGCGCGGTTCACGATGGCAACCCGCGCGTCCGGGTTGTCGACCTCGGCCGGGGTGAACGGCCGCCCGTCGAGGAGCGACACGCCGAGGGTGTCGAACAGCCCCTCGGTGGACGCGATGGCTGAGGCGCCGACCTCGTCGCTCACCTGGGCCCGGCCATCGATGACGACCCGAACACCACCACCACCATCGTCGCCGGGGATGGCGGTCGTGACCGCCGCGGCGGTCACCCCGGGCAGCGACCGCAGCGTCGAGGCGGCGCGGCTGAAGAACGCGGACCGCGCGGCCACCGGGTCGAACTGATCGCCAGCCAGGTAGCCGCGCATCGTCAGCATCGGCCTGTCGTCGAAGCCGAGGTCGGCCGACTGCAGCGCGAGAAAGCTGCGGACCATGAGGTTGGCCCCGACGAGCAGCGCGAGGCACAGCGCCACCTGGCCGATCGAGAGCGCGAACTGCAGCCGCTGCTGTCCGCGCCCGAGCGACGCGCCACGCCCGGCCTCCTTCAGGTCGGCCTGCAGGTCGGGCCGCGACGCGCGCAGCGCCGGCACGAGCCCGATCGCGACGGCCGTGACGACCGACAGCCCGGCGGTGAACGCCAGGACCCGGCCGTCGATGTCGAACCGGATCCAGTAGGGCAAGTCCTCCGGGAACGACCCGCGGACGAGGTCCAGGGTCCAAAGCGCGCCGAGCAGGCCAAGGCCCGCGCCGGGGACGGTGAGCACGAAGCTCTCGACGAGCATCCCGCGCACGAGGCGTCCGCGTCCGGCGCCCATCGCCGCGCGCACGGCGAACTCGCGCTGCCGCGACGCGCCGCGGACGAGCAGCAGGTTGGCGAGGTTCGCGCAGGCGATGAACAGGACGAAGGCCACCGCCCCCATCAGCGTGGCGCTGAAGCCGCGCTGGGCCGCGTTCACCTGGGCATCCCTGAAGGTGAGCGCCCGCACGCCGAAGCCGCGGTTCGACTCCGGGTACGTCGCCGAGAGCCGCGCCGCGATGGCATCGAGCTCGCCCTGGGCCTGCGGGAGCGTCACGCCGGGCGTGAGCAGCCCGACGCCGTTGACGTTGCGCGCGGCGCGCGGCGCGTCGTCCCAGCGCAGGGGCATGTAGAGATCGTCGCGCTCGGGAAAACGGAACCCGGGCGGCAGGACGCCGATCACCGTTCTCGGGAGGTCGTTGACGAGGATTGGCCGGCCGACGATCGCCGGGTCGGCGCCGTAGCGGCGACGCCACAACCCGTCCGTGATCATCACCACGCTCTCGAGCCCTGGCGGTGCCGCATCGTCGGGACGGAAGCCGCGGCCGAGCGCGGGCTCGACGCCGAGCAGGCCGAAGAGGTCGGGCGTCACCGACCCGCCCTGCACCCGCTCGGCGGGCTCGGCGTCGCTCAAGGTGAAGTTGCGGGGCAGGTAGCCGGCGAGGCCCGCCAGGCTCGTGGCCTCGCGGTAGTCCTGGAGGTCCCGGTACGACAGTTCCGACTCGCCCCATCCCCAGTCCTCCGCCTGCAGCTGGTGCGTGGCGAAGAGCACCACGACGCGGTCGCTCCGGTCGCCGAAGGGCAGGGGGCGGAGCAGGAGGGCATTGACGAGGCTGAAGACGGTGAGGTTCGCACCGATGCCAATCGCCAGCGTGAGCACCGCCGCGACGAGGAAGCCGGGGCGGCTGCCGAGCGACCGGATGGCGTGTCGAACGTCGAGGGCGAGGGCGAACATGGCGGCTGGCCTCCGGCGTTCCGGCTACAAACGACGTGCCACGGTCGCCGCGGCCGACCGCCGAAATCACCGGGCGTTCGGGCCGACCAGGGGCGGCCCGTGATGACGAGGCGTCCGGAAACGAACACCGGCGTTCGGGGCCGGTCTACTGCTGGGTGACGACGTGGCCTCGCGCCGCGAGCAGGGCGGGCAGCGAGTCGGGGCCGACCAGGTGCGCGGCGCCAACGACCACGAAGCAGGCGGTCTTCTCACGCAGGCAGCGCTCGACGGGCGCCACCCAGTTCTGGTTGCGCTCGACGACCAGGCGGCGATAGAGCGCCGGGGAGTCGCGGAACGATCCGAGCAGCAGGTCCTCGATCGCGGCCGTGTCGCCGGCGGCCCAAGCCGCGGCCATCCGATCGACGTTGGCCATCTCCGCGTCGAGGTCCTCGAGGGTGGCGGTCAGCATCGCTTCCTGCTCGGCGGGCGGCAGCGCGTCGAATCGCTCGAGCTGGTAGGCCACCGTCTCGAGGGCCCGACGCTCGCGGCCCGCCGCCTTCGCCTTGTCGAAGAAGTACCGGTCCACGCCGTGCTCCGGGTCGTAGCCGGCCCTGGCCAGCGCCGGGGCCGTCAGGGTCACGGCCGCCATCCACGGCTTCATACGCCGGATCGCGACGAGCGGCAGGCCGGCGGCCTCGGCTCGCCGGGTCACCTCGGCATAGGTCGACGGCGACACGACCTGGTCGAGTGTCTGCGCCCCCGGCAGCATGGCTCGGGAGACGAGGGCCATCGCGCCCGCCGGGTCGGACAGCTCCTCGAGGTCCACCTCCTCGATGAGCACGGTGGACGCGGCGAAGGCCGCCTCGATGGGCTCCGCGAGCGGATAGTGCGCGGAGGTCAGCACGTGCAGGGACCCGAGCAGGAACGTGGGCGGGCCGGCGCCGTTGTCGACGCGCCACAGGAAGTGCCTGTCGGCGGCCGGCGCGGCCGGGAGGGCCACCGAGAGCCCCAGGACCAGCACGGCGAGGACGGCGGCGCGACGCATTCGCCCAGCGTAGCACCGCTTCCGATACGATCGCACCGATGACCTTCCTCGAGATGCTGCCCGGCGCGACCGTGATGGCGCCCATGACCAAGGGCTCGAACCTGCCCTACCGCCGGCTCTGCGTCGAGCTCGGCGCCCGCGTGACCATGAGCGAGATGACCGTGGCCCGGCGCCTGAAGCAGCGGCGCAAGGGCGAATACGCGCTCATTCGCCGCTTCGACGGGGAGCCGTGCTTCGGCGTGCAGCTCGCGGGCACGAACCCCGAGGAACTGGCCTGGGCGGCGGCGCTGGTCGCGTCGCGCGGCGCCGACTGGATCGACATCAACATGGGCTGCCCCATCGACCACTTCACGCGGAAGGGCATCGGCGCGGCCCTCGGGCGGCAGCCGCACCGGATTCGCCGGCTGGTCGGGGCGGTGACGGCGGCCGTCTCGGTCCCGGTGACCGCCAAGATCCGGCTCGGGTGGAACGACGAGGATCGCAACTACCTCGACCAGGCGCGGGCGGCGGTGGAGGGCGGCGCCGCCGCGATTGCGGTCCACGGGCGGACGCGGAACGCGCGATATCGCCTGGCCGCCGACTGGCAGGCGATCGGCGAGCTCGCCGCGGCGGTGCCGGTGCCGGTGATCGGCAACGGCGACATCCTCTTCCCTGGTGACGTCGCCGCCGCCCGGCAGGCCGGCGTGGCCGCCGTGATGGTCGCGCGGGGCGCCCTCATCAAGCCGTGGATCTTCCGCGAGGCCGCCGATGGGTACCGGGACGTCGGCGGCGACGAGCGGCTGCGGATCTACCGGCGCTACGTCGAGCTGGCGCTGGCGCACTGGGGCGGGGACGAGCACGGGCGCGCGCGCGCCCGCACCTTCCTCCGCTGGCACCTCGACTTCTGGTGCCGCTACATCCCCCAGCGGCCGGACGGCAGCTTCCCGTCGATGCAGGCGCGCGAGCCGGACGCGTACGCGCGGACGCCGCTCGAGGCCCTGCTCGCGCGCGCCGACGTGGCCGCGCTCGACTGGATCGCCGGCGCCCTCCTCGATGGCGCCGAGATCGACCCCGCGGCCGCGCCGCCGCCCGGCGCGCCGGCGGCCGAGGACCTGGTCCTCGACGCCGAGGGTTAGCCGGGCCGTTCCGCGCAGGGATCCCACGGGAGCCGCACGGGGTCCTAATTCATATGCTGCACTACGCCATCGCCATGGCCGTGCTGGGCGCGCCGGCCACCACCGGGGTGCCGCCGCGGCGCAAGACGTGCGCGCGGTGGAGCGTGTCGACCTCGACCGCTACGCGGGGACCTGGTACGAGATCGCGCGGTTCCCCAACCGCTTCCAGGACCAGTGCGTCGGTGACGTGACCGCCACGTACCGCCGCCGCGACGACGGGCGCCTCGACGTCATCAACAAGTGCCGCACGGCGACAGGGACCGATGACGCCCACGGCGTCGCCCGGGTCGTGAAGGGCTCGGCCAACGCGAAGCTCAAGGTGCGCTTCGCGCCGCGGTTCCTGTCATTCCTGCCGTTCGTGTGGGGCGACTACTGGGTGCTGGGGCTGGACGAGTCGTACCGGTGGGCGGTGGTGGGCGCGCCGTCGCGGGACTACCTGTGGATTCTCGCGCGCGGGCCGTCACTCGCGCCGGCCGAACTCGACCGGGCCATGGCGGTCGCGCGCGCGAACGGCTTCGACGTCGCCCGCCTCCGGCCGACGCCACAGTCGGGCGGGTGAGGACCGCGTCCCCACCCGCCGCGGTGCGCCTCAGCGCTTGACGGCGAAGAACTCCCGCTGCAGGCGCAGGAGCACGGGGATCGACAACAGCACGGACACGAGGTTCGGGATGGCCATCAGCCCGTTCAGCGTGTCGGCGACGTCCCAGACGAGGTGCAGCGAGCCCACGGCGCCGAGGACGATGAACACGAGCCAGACCATCCGGTACGGCATCGTGGCCTTGGTCCCGAACAGGTAGACGATGCCGGTCTCGCCGTAGTAGCTCCAGCCGATCACCGTCGAGAACGCGAACAGCACGAGGCTCGTGGTGACGACGACGTGGCCCCACTCGCCCGGCAGGCCCGTGGCGAACGCCTGGCCCGCCAGCTCCGCACCCGTCGCGCCGCTGCTCCAGACGCCCGTCGCGAGGATCGCGAGGCCCGTCGTCGTGCACACGAGGATGGTGTCGACGAAGACCTCGAAGATGCCGTAGAGCCCCTGCCGCACCGGGTGGTCGGTGCGGGCGGCGGCGTGCACCATCGGGGCGCTGCCGAGTCCCGCCTCGTTGGAGAAGAGCCCGCGCGCGACGCCGTAGCGCAGCGCCATCATCACGCCGGCGCCGGCGAAGCCCCCGGTCGCCGCCGACCCCGAGAACGCCCCCTCGAAGACCATCGCCACCGTCCCCGGGATCTCGCTCGCGTAGCGGATGAGGATCACGATCCCGCCGCCCAGGTAGAAGACGGCCATGAAGGGCACCAGGATCTCGGTGACCTCGCCGATGCGGCGGATGCCCCCGAGGATCACCGCGCCGGTGACGAGCGCCAGGACGACGCCGGTCACGGCCGGCGAGACGCCGAAGCTGGCCTGGAGGCTGGCCGCGACGGAGTTGGCCTGCACCATGTTGCCGATGCCGAAGGCCGCGAGCGCGACGAGGCCGGAGAAGATCGCGCCGAGCCAGGGCAGGCCCAGTCCGTTCTTCAGCGTGAACATCGCACCGCCACGCATCGTGCCGCTCGCGTCTGGCTCGCGGTAGTGCATCGCGATCACGATCTCCGCGAACTTCGTGCACATGCCGAGCAGGCCCGAGACCCACAGCCAGAAGAGCGAGCCGGGCCCGCCGATGGAGATGGCCGTCGCCACGCCGGCGATGTTGCCCACGCCCACCGTCGACGCGAGCGCCGTCGCCACGGCCTGGAACGGCGACACGCTCCCGGCCTCCGTGCTCTTCTGCGTGATCTTGCCGAGGACTTCCTTGAACGTGAAGGCGAGGTACCGGAACTGGGCCGCCCCGGTGAGGATGGTCAGGACGATGCCGGTGCCGAGGAGCAGGACGATCATCGGCCAGCCCCACACGTAGCCGTTCAGCCACGTGTTGGCGGCCGCGATGGAGTCGAGGAGGTTCATGACCGACTACTCTGCTCCGCCGGCCACGGAAATGGAAGGGATAATCAGCACGCGTGGCTACGCCTTCGGCCGCCTGGCCCGCCGCGGCGCCTTGCCGGCCGTGCCGGCCTTGCGCTCCTCGAGCTCCTTGACCGACTTCGGCCAGTCGGTCCGGAGCAGCCGCGACAGCCCCCGGTCCGCCAGCAGGCGGCCGCCGGTCTGGCAGCCCGGGCAGTAGTTGCTCTCGTGGTTCGCGTACCGGATCCGCTGGATCGCCGTCCCGCAGACCGGGCAGGCCCGCCCGTAGCGCCCATGCACGGCCATGCCCTCGTGGAACGCGGTCACCTTCTCCGGGAACGCGTCCCCCGCCTCGGCCACCAGGCGGTCGCGCCACGTGGTCAGCACCGCCAGGGCCGACGCGCGGAGCCGGGCGATCTCCTCGTCGGCCAGGCTCGACGTGAGGGTCGTCGGCGACAGCCGCGCATGGTGGAGGATCTCGTCGGAGTAGGCATTGCCGATCCCGCTGAGGATCCGCGGGTCGGTCAGCGCGCGCTTGAGCGTGTGGCGCTCGCGCCTGAGCGCCGCGGCGAAGGCCGCGGCCGGCGCGGACAGCACCTCGACGCCGCCGGGATCGTGCTCCGCCAGCGCCGCCTTGCCGACCACGATGTGCAGCGACGCCTGTCGCGACGTCCCCGCCTCGGTGAGAATCAGCGCGCCGCCCTCCACGTCGAAGGCCGCGATGCCCAGCCGGCCCGGCACCCGGGCGCCCGCCGGACGCCACCGGAAGCGGCCCGCCACCATCAGGTGGAACACGAGGTACCAGTCGCGTTCCAGGCGCCACACCACCCGCTTGCCCATCCGGCTCACGTCCGTGATGACCTGGCCGTGCGCGCCCTCGAGCGGCGGCGTGAACGTGCGGAGCAGGAACGGGCTCACCAGGCGCACCCGCTCGAGCCGGCGCCCGACGAGGCGCGGCGTGAGCGCGTGGACGTACAGCTCGATATCTGGCAGCTCTGGCACGGTCGCCGTCCCTGGGGGGACCCCCAGTCTAGTGCACGCGGCGGCGGGCGCCGGGCCGGTGCGCTCAGCGCATCTGGCCGAGGGCCGCGAGCAGCCCGTCGCGCAGCCGGGCCGCGGCGGGCGGGACGTCGCCGCCGGGCGGCAGCGAGACCGCGAGGGCGCGCATCACCTGCCGCGCATTCTGGACGCGGACGAACGCCGCCGGGTCGACCATCGGGCCGGACGCCCAGAGCGCGGCGTGGCGGGCCGGCCAGCCCGCGACCCAGCCCTCGAGCGCGGCCGTGTCGGCGCCGGGGCGGACGACGAGGGAGCGGAGCGCGGCGGCCAGCCGCTCGTCCTCCCCCCAGACGAAGACCTCGGGCGCCGCCTCGATCTTCCCGGCGACGGCCTCGACGATCCGGCCAGGGTCCGCGGCCTTCAGCTTCTCGCTGCGGCCGAGGAACTTGAGGACGTCCGCCGTGTGGGCGACGCTGTGCATCCAGCCCTTGACGGGATCGAAGCCGCGCAGGTCGCGCTCCGCGGCGAAGTAGGCCAGCGTGCGATCCAGGAAGGCGTCGAACTCGGCCTGGGCGAGGAAGGGATGACGCAGGTCCTCGGCGGCCACGAGCGAGAGGCAGAGCGCGGAGAACGAACGACGGAAGACCGAGTCGGTGCCACGTTCGCCGAGGCCGCTGTCGAGGTTGGCGAGCCACGCGCGCATCACCTGGCGGAGGCCGTCCGCGGGCACGGCGTCCTCGCGGATGATCAGCCGCTCGGCGGTGCCGTAGGCCGTGTCGTCGCGTTCGGCGGGGTCGGGCGAGGCCAGGAGCGGCAACTGCGCCAGGAGCGTGGCCGCGGGCGCGGGCGCCTGCGCCGCCGGCCGGGCGACAGGGCCCGCCGCGAGGACCAGCCCGGTGACGACGGCGCCGAGCGGCCACCGCATGGACTCAGCTCTCCTTGCGCTCGTCCGCGCCGTAGTGGACGTGGCGGTCGTGGTTGACGGGCGAGGCGAGGAGCACGCCGCTCCGGAGCCGGCCCCCGCGCATTAGCTCGAGCGCGTGCACCATCAGCGTCTGCTCGAACCGCGCCGACGCCCCCCCGTCCTCGATGAACAGCTTGTCGTTGCCGTCCCGCGTCACGAGCATCGGCCAGTTCGAGTAGAAGACCTCGCCCGTGAGGTAGGCCAGGCCCCCATGGCTCTTGATGGCGTCCACCTTCGTCCGGTGGCCGTCCGGGAAGAACGCGTCGCGCCGCGCCGGATCGAGGTTGTAGTAGGCCCAGTTCTCGCGGTGGTCGCCGTAGAACTCGGAATACGACAGCTTCAGGTAGTCGAGCGACGGCTCGTTGCGGACGATGGCAATCGCCTTCTCGAGCAGGCCCTCGACCCGCGTGGGGAAGCCGTTGCGGCACACGCCGGGTTCGGCGTGGAACTGCATGTCGTCCTCGAAGAAGACCATGAAGTCGGCGTCGGTCTCCCGGGCGAAGTGCCGGGCGCACCACAGGCGTCCGCCCAGGATGCCCAGGTTGCCCTCGCGCACCTGCTCGAAGCCGTACCTGGCGCACAGGACGTCGTAGGCCCGGTCGGTCGCGCGGTCGGTCGAGTTGTTGAGCAGTACCCGCGTCGGCGCGTCCAGGAACCCGGGCTCGACCCGCTGGACCGAGTCGAACCACGCCGCGAGCTGGTCCGGGGCGTTGAACGTGAGGACGTAGACCGCGAGGTCGCCCCGCTCGCCCTGCGCCCGGGGCGCCGGCTCGACCCGGTCGCCCCGCTTCACCTTGCACATCCAGGCCGCCGGCCCGAACGACTCGGGCAGCACGTCCTCGAGCTCGTGCGCCGCGATCACCCCGGCGATCTCGGCGTCGGTGATCTCGCACCAGTTCCAGAACCGGTCGCGGAGCGTCCGCTCGAAGGCCTCGCCGGACCGGGCGTAGTCGTGCGCCAGCACCAGGTCGCCCGACTTGAGGTACGGGACGAAGCGCTCGACCTCGTCCACCTTCGAGGCGCCGTCGCAGATGAGGATGGTGCGTCCGGGCTTCTGGACCTCGCGCGCGACCTCGGCGGCGACGAAGTCGTGCTGCACGTCGGCGACGCGCGAGTCGATGTCGAAGCGCTCGAAGACCGCGTGCCGCCCCGTCGCGTCGTAGCGGTCGTAGGTGATGAACGCCGCGCCGACGGCCGCCGCGTAGACCTGGAGCTGCACCGACAGCCCGCCCTGCCCGCTCCCGAGCTCGATGATGCGCGCGGGCCGCTCGTGGGTGGTGTCGAGGTGCCGCCAGAGGTCGTCGAAGGCGATGACCGAGCGGCGGCTCTGCATCATCGGCACGCCCATGAACGACGACAGGCCGCGCTCGATGTCCTCGGGCCGGTCGAGCGCGACGCCCGGCTCTGTCGAGGCATCCGTCCCGGCGTCCCAGATGATCGGGGCGCTCCGGCGGCCCTCCGCCGTCCCCCGCACGAGCGCCTCGAAGAACGGCCCCATCAGGCCGCTGCCATCGAGCAGGTAGTGGTTGTACCAGGCCGGGTCCCGGTACGCGAGGATGGTGAACAGGCTCTCCTCCGTCCCCATCAACCCCGCGTCGAGCGTCTCGGCGAGCAGCGCCTCGTAGGCCGAGGCCACCTCCGCGATCCGGTCGCGGCGCCCCCCGAAGAAGCCGCCGCGGACCACGCGGTCCACGCCGCCGACGCCCGCGTAGCGCGCGACCTCGGACCGGGGGAAGCCGTGGATCTCCCGGCCGCCGCGGTACGGGTAGGCCAGCCAGAGGAAGTCACCCGTGGCCTCGACGAGCTGCGGCACGAGCGCGTCGTCGGTGAGCAGGCCGTCGTGGACGGTGTTGGTCAGGCCGGCGTCGATCCAGTACGCGTGGGTCGTGCCGAACGGGTTCGAGGCCGCGACTTCCGCGAGCAGCCGCATCTTCGACAGCACCAGCGGGTTGTAGTGCGGCAGGGCCGCCTGCGGGCTGTCGGCCAGCCAGCCGGCCTGCGCGCGCCAGTCCTCGCGGGTGCGGATGGCCTGCACCTGTCCGTACCAGGGCAGCCGCTCGAGGTCGGCCGGGCGGAGCGTGAAGACCCGCGTGTTGACCGGGTCGCGGTGCCGCCACACGACCGGCTCGTGCTCGGGCGCCACGAAGACGACCATCGGCGCCTTCACCTGCAGCAGCCGCTCGAGCAGCGGCAGGTAGTGGCCCTCGAAGGACCGGCCGAACGCGTCGCCAATCGCCGCCCGGCCGAGGTCGAGGAGCGCGGTGACCAGCGTCACCGGCCCGAGCTCGGACAGCACGGGCCCCTCGATCTTGTCGAGCCACCCACGGCTGACGCTCACGGGCCACACCGTCCAGGTCGCCGGCACCCGCTCGCTCTCGAACTCGCGATGGATGACCACCGCCGGCTCCCCGGTGGCGAGCAGCGCCGCCACCTCGTCTCCCGCGAGATCGAGCCGGTGAATCTCCTGCCCGTGCTCGTCGTGGACGCCGACGTACCAGAACTGGTAGTCGGTCACGTCGGCCGGAAGGCGGTTCGTCTCGACGACCAGGTCGAGGGCATACGCCGTGATGCGGTCCGCCCAGTCGGCGGGCGCCGGCGGGTTCGGCGGCTCCTCGAACCGGCGCGTGTACTCCTGCGCGCGCCGCGTCCGGAAGCTCACGCCCGCGAAGGCCTCGTACTCGGCGAAGGTGCGGACCGTCCCGAGCCCGAAGGGCCCGACGTGGGGCTCCCGCAGGAACTGGCGGACCCGGTCGAGGCTCGCCCGGTCGCGCTCGTGCCACGCCACCGTCACGCCCTTGTCGTGATTGTGGTCGGTCCAGTGCTTGTGCTCACGGTACTCGCGCGTGTACTCGTGCCAGACGATGACCTCGGTCGGGTGGAACAAGTCGTACCCGTGCGTGTAGGCCCGGACCGCGAGCGTGATCTCCTCCCCGATGAAGTACAGCTCGGGGTCGTACGGCACCTCGCGGACGAAGTCGCCAATCGTGAACAGGAAGTGCGCCGACAGGAACCGCGCGCGCGCCGGCCGGTCCCGCTCGCGCCAGCCGGCGAGCTCCCCCGGGCGGAAGAGGATGATCGCCTCGTCCGTGAACCGGTCGAAGTTCATCTGCATCGGCAGGTCTTCGCGCGCCTCCGGGTCCTCCGGGTTGAACGGCGTGGCGTAGGCCGTCAGGACCGGCTTCGGGCTGCCGGTCCGCTCGAGCTGCGCGATGGCCTTCTCGTCCCAGCGCTCGGCGAAGCGATGGTGCGAGTCCAGCTGCATGAAGTAGGTCTCGCCATCGGCGAGCTTCATGATCTCCGCCCGCGCCCAGCACGCGCCGCGGCTCTCCCGCCAGTCGACGTCCAGGATGCGGAACCGCGGGTCGTCCGCCCACGGCAGGCGTTCCTCCTCCGGTCCGTGCTGCCAGCAGATGCCGAAGCGCAGCCGGTCGGGGTGCGCGGCCTTGGCCAGGCAGTCTTCGAGCGTGGGGACCAGCTCCGGATCCCGGTAGGCGGCAATCGAGATGAAGATGGTGCTCACGGTCCCTACTCGACGACGACCTGGGTCTCTGCGCCGGCCGGCCCGGAGCCCGCTTCGCCCGTCGCCCGCACGCGCAGGTAGTACACCCCGGGTCCCACCTGAGGTACCACCAGCGACGTGCCGGTGACAGGCACGACCCCGAGGTCAGCCGCGCCGGGGCTCCCGCCCGCCTCCACCAGGTATCCGGTGACAGGGGCGCCGGTGACCGGGGGCGTCCACGTGATCACCACGCTGCGGCCGACGACCCGCGCCTGCACGTTGCCCGGCGCGCCGGGCAGGCCGAGCGGCGCCGACAGCCGGACCGTCACCTCGTTCGACGGCCCGCCCTCGCCGCAGGCATTCACCGCGCGGACGCGGACGAAGTACGTCCCCGGCTGCGCCGTCACCCGGAACGCCGTCGCGTTGCCAATGGCCTGCCGGCCGACGTCCGACGTGCCGGGCAACGACCCGGCCTCGACGATGTAGGACGTCGCGCCGACCGCGGCATTCCAGGAGAGGTTGGCCTCGACGCCGAAGACCGACGCCACGAGGCCCGTCGGGGGGTCAGGCGGCGACACCGCACAGGCCGACCCGATCGCGAAGCTCGTCTCCTCCGACGCCGGGCCGAGCCCCTGGGCCCCGCGGGCCCGGGCCCGCAGGAAGTACGTCCCGTCCGGGACGCTCGCGAGGTTGAACGTGAGCGCGGTCAGCGCGCGGGCCCCGGCAGCGCGGCGGTCGGCCGCTCCCACCGGCAGTTCGACCGACAGGGGTTCCGCACCCCCGGTCACGGGCCGGCGCGTCCCCTGGAACACGATGGCCGAAGCCGCGCCGCCCACGACCGTCACCTGGAGGCGCACAGCGCTCCCCGTGACGGCCGCGGTCAGCCCGGTGACGAAGGGGCCGCTGGCACTCGGGCCCGGGGTCGGGAACGGCGTCACCGACGGTGCCGGGGTCGCCGTGGGCGTCGGCGTCGAGGTCGGGGTCGGGGTCTGGGAGACCGACGTCGTGGGCGTCGGGGTCGGCGTCGCCGCGGCCGACGAGGTCGGCGTGGGCGTCGGGGTCGCGCTCGCCGACGGGGTCGGTGTCGGCGTCGCGCTCGCGGCCGCCTGGCTCGGCGTGGGGGTTGGTGTCGGCGTCGCCGTCGCGCTGACGCTGATCGTGGGCGTCGGCGTTGGCGTCACCGCGGCGCTGCTCGTCGGGGTCGGCGTCGGCGTGGCCGTGACGCTGACCGTCGGCGTCGGGGTCGGCGTGGCCGTGGCGCTGACGCTGATGGTAGGTGTCGGGGTCGGCGTGACGCTGATCGTCGGCGTCGGGGTCGCCGACGCGCTGATCGTCGGCGTTGGCGTGGCCGTGTCGCTGATCGTCGGGGTCGGCGTCGGCGTCAGACTGGGCGAGGGCGTCGGTGTGGAGGTCGGCGTCGCCGAGGCCTGCGCCTCCACGACACCATTCGCCCCGATCCACGACAGCGGCCCCTCGGCGCCGGCGATGATGGGCGCCGCGACGCTTGTGCCTCCGACGAGCCGGACGAAACGACGGCGGGTAACGGGGCTCGGCGGGGTCTTCGGGGACTCGGACATCTAACTAAGCATAGCGGACGCGGGCACTGCCGGCCGAGCGTCGGGGCGAAGCGGGGACGCGATCGGCCGGGACGTGACCGGCCGTTCGCGGGGGGCCCGGGAGGACGGAGTCGTCAGCGGCGGCGGTCCGGATCCTTCTTGCCGCGGCTCCTGCTGCCCCGTGCGGACTTGTCGTCCTTCTTGTCCTTCTTCCTGTCGTCCCTGTCCTTGTCGCCGCCACGATCCTTGTCGTCCTTGTCGTGGCCACGCCCGTGGCCATCGTCGCCGTCGCGATCGTGGCCCCGGCCCTTCTTGTCCTTGTCCCGCGGGTGCGGGGGGTGGCTCGGATGGGGCGGGTGGCTCGGCCGCGGCGTGTGCCGGGGGTGCCCCGGACTCGGTGTCGGCGCAGGGGTGGGCGTTGGCGTCGGCGTCGGCGTGAGCGTCGGCGTGGCCGTCGGCGTCAGCGACAGCGTCGGCGTGGGTGTCGGCGTGAGCGACGCGGTCGGCGTCGGTGTCAGCGACAGCGTCGGCGTGGGCGTCGGCGTGAGCGACGCGGACGGCGTCGGTGTCAGCGACAGCGTCGGCGTGGGCGTCGGCGTGAGCGACGCGGACGGCGTCGGCGTCAACGACAGCGTCGGCGTGGGCGTCGGCGTGAGCGACGCGGTCGGCGTCGGTGTCAGCGACAGCGTCGGCGTGGGCGTCGGCGTGAGCGACGCGGACGGCGTCGGCGTCAACGACAGCGACGGCGTGGGCGTCGGCGATGCCGGCGGGGTCGGCGTCGGCGAGGGCGACAGGGTCGGCGTCGGCGACAGCGTCGGGGTCGGCGAATGGGACGGCGTCGCCGACATCGTCGGCGTCGGCGAGTGCGACGGCGTCGCCGACATCGTCGGGGTCGGCGAGTGGGACGGCGTGGCCGACATCGTCGGCGTCGGGCTGTGCGTCGGCGTCGACGTCGCGGTGGCCGAGACCAGCGCGTTCGCGGTGGTGAGTGAATCCGCGTCCGCCGGCAGGATCCGGATGGTCGGCCACTGCTCGAAGTTCGGATGCTGGCGCGACGCGTACGTGACGAGCGTCGTCAGGGACGGCAGGGCGGGGACGAGGCGCCAGGCGAAGAAGCCGTTGAGCAGGTCAGCGGTGATGTCCCAGAACACCGTCGACAGCACGCCCGGGACGTGGGTGACGTTGGCCGCGGACGGCGTGATGCTGGTGTCGGGGAGCGTCAGCCAGGTCGCCGTGGACTCGGCGAAGCCGCCGGCGAACGGGCGGCATTCCACCGACTGCCCGACGGGAAACGGCCCGACGGAGAGCGCCGCCAGCACGAGGTAGGCGCGCTTGGAGGGGTCCCAGTTGGCGAGGATCTGCCCCGCGTCGAATGCCAGCGCGGCATTCGAGCGGGTGGCCCCGATCTCGACCCGGAGGTTGTCCTGGAATCCGAAGACGGCCGACGGCCCCGCCGAATACAGGAAGGTATCCGCCACAGGGTAGAGGGCGGTGTAGGTGGCCTGGGCGCTGGCGGGTCGGGGCGCGAGCGCGCCTCCGAGGGCGCCGACGCCCGGCAGCATCGCGCCAGTGCCGCCCACCAGCTTGCGAACGAAGGCCCGCCGGGACACCCCCGACTCCGCGTCGAGGAACGAGAAAAGTGCAGGGGCAGCCTTCTTGTCGTCGCCTGGGGGCTGGGACACGCTGGCGACTCCGGAAGATGGTTGATTGGGGCCGTGAGGCCGGAATGATACCAACCGGGACGCGGCTTCGCAACCGCGCCGGGGTGCCCTCGGCAGCCGGGACGCAGGTGGGACGCGGGAGCGGCGCCGGCGCCGCCCCCGTGGGCGCTATCGGCCTTCGATCGCGTCGATGCGGCGCTGGATCTGCTGGTTCGTCGGGTACTCCGCCTTGAGCGTCTGCAGCACCCCGAGGGCGCCGGACCGGTTGCCCTGTGCGAGCAGCGCGTTCGCGCGGAGGATCCCGGCCCGTACCCGCAGGCGAACGTCTGGCTCGGGCAGCCGCAGGGCGTCGAGCCGCGCCAGTGCCGTCCCCGGGTCCTTGACGACCTCGGTCTGCCATTCGATCGCCATCAGCTGGAGTTCGACGTTGTCGGGATAACGGGCCGCGGCCCACTCCACCGCCTCGGTCGACCTGTCGGGGTTCCCGGCGGTCCGGTCCTGCATGGCCTGGTGGTACACGCCCGCCACCACGAGGTTGCCGACGTCAGCCGGGTCGCCGCTGCGGATGCCGACGCCGCCGGCATAGCCATACACGAGCTCGCCGCCGTGCTCCGCGGCCTCGTAGACCACGAACAGGCCGCCGAGGCCGGCGACCGCCGCCGTCATGGCCGCGGCACTGGCATAGCGGTGCTGCCGGCTCCCGAGGGCCAGCGCGAGCAGTTCGACGACCGAGATGAGGAGGAAGGCATTGCGCGCCCGCTCGCCCCACTCCTCGTGCTCGACGACCGCGGGCCGCGCGCCGGGGACACGCTCGACGGGCCCGTGGGCGTCGGCGCCCGACTGCACCGCAACCACGCTGGCGAGGGTCCCGAGGAGGATGAGGGTGGTAGCGGCCGGGGAGGTGAACTTGAACCGGCCGGTCAGCGAGACCAGGCGGAACAGGACACCGACGATGAGGAGGGCGACGACGAAGTGGACCACCTGGGGGTGGTAAGCAGCAAGCGAGGGCATTCTGGCCTCCCGCGGCCGCCGCTCGCCCTGACACGGGCGCCGTTCGAGGCCGCTGACTGCATCTTACGCCAGCGGCGGGCGTGTGTTTCGTGCGCCGCCGCGCGCAAGGGCGGCCGGTCGGGGGAGGCCGCGCCGCCGGGAGCGGGTGCTCCCGGCCCGGCGGCGGCGCTCGGCGGTCAGTTCGTGGCGGCGGAGATCTGGACGGGCTCGGCGAGGTCGCTGGCCCAGATCGTGTAGTCGATGGTCCACTGTCCGTTGCGGTCGCGCCAGACGAAGACGTACTTGCCGCGGTCGCGCGTGCTGGCGCCGTCCTCGGCGGTGCGCGTGAGCGTGTAAGACCCGGTCTCGTAGGCCAGCGGCCCGTGACCGCCGACGTCGGTGGTCTGGGACTCGAGGGAGAGGGCGCCCTGCGCGAGGAAGTCCTGGTAGTAGGCCTGGATGGCGTCGCGGCCGCGGACGGTCGGGGCCTGGGCCGGGAGCAGGACGGAGTCGCCGTTGAAGAAGCCGACGATCTGGTCGACGCTGCCGGCGTTGATGGCGGCGGTGAGGGCCTGGGACCGGTCACGGACGGTCTGGGCCTGGGCCTGGCCGAAGACGGCCTCGGTGGACGGCTGCGCGGCGCAGGCGGCGGTGAGGACGAGGGCGATCAGGAGAGCGGGCGCGGATTTCATGGGTGACGGACTCCGGGCGAAAGGGAGGGGCTGGGTGGTACAGGTGACGTACAAACGAAAAGGCCCGGGGCTCAATGAGCCCCGGGCCCCCTCTGCAAATATCCCCGGCAGCGACCTACTCTCCCACGCACCTACGCGCGCAGTACCATCGGCGGTAGCAGGCTTAACTTCCGTGTTCGGAATGGGAACGGGTGTGACCCTGCTCCTATGACCACCGGGAAACTGGGTGTCTGGGGTCCCCGCCTTCGCGCCGACCGGCGCTTCGGCGTGGCCAGGGCCTGATATGTGGCCTGCCGCGACGAAGCTCGCGTGAGCGAGCGGAGTCGGGATCGTCCCAGAGCATCTTGTTGTCAAAGAACGCCTGAATATTCTGCATTGGAGAGTTGTTTGGCCACACACCCGCAGGATGCAAGTGAATATGGACAAGCCTCACGGCTGATTAGTATCGGTCAGCTGAACGTATTGCTACGCTTACACACCCGACCTATCGACCTGGTGGTCTACCAGGAGCCTTCAGGGACTTGCGTCCAGGGAGATCTCATCTTGAGGAGGGTTTCACGCTTAGATGCCTTCAGCGTTTCTCCCGCCCGGACTTAGCTACCCAGCGCTGCCACTGGCGTGACAACTGGTACACTAGAGGTCCGTCCAACCCGGTCCTCTCGTACTAAGGTCAGACCCTCTCAAATCTCCTCCGCCCACCATAGATAGAGACCGAACTGTCTCGCGACGTTCTAAACCCAGCTCACGTACCGCTTTAACCGGCGAACAGCCGGACCCTTGGAACCTGCTACAGCTCCAGGATGCGATGAGCCGACATCGAGGTGCCAAACCTGGGCGTCGATGTGAACTCTTGGCCCAGATCAGCCTGTTATCCCCGGCGTACCTTTTATCCGTTGAGCGATGGCCCTTCCATGCGGGACCACCGGATCACTAAGACCTGCTTTCGCATCTGCTCGACTTGTAGGTCTCGCAGTTAAGCTCGCTTATGCCTTTGCACTCTATGGCTGATTTCCAAACAGCCTGAGCGAACCTTCGTGCGCCTCCGTTACAGTTTAGGAGGCGACCGCCCCAGTCAAACTACCCGCCTAGCAGTGTCCTGAACCCAGATAATGGGTTTCAGTTAGAACGTCGAAGGCGTAAGGGTGGTATCTCACTGATGACTCCCCCAAGCCCGAGAGCCTGGGATCAACGTCTCCCACCTATGCTGCGCATACGTCGTCAACATTCACTACTAAGGTGCAGTAAAGGTGCACGGGGTCTTTTCGTCTTATGGCGGGCAACCGGCGTCTTCACCGGTACCACAAATTCGCAGCGTTCATCGTTGAGACAGCGGTCAAATCGTTACGCCATTCGTGCAGGTCGGAACTTACCCGACAAGGAATTTCGCTACCTTAGGACCGTTATAGTTACGGCCGCCGTTTACCGGGGCTTCAATTCAAGGCTTCACCTTGCGGCTGACCTCTCCTTTTAACCTTCCGGCACCGGGCAGGCGTCAGACCCTATACGTCGTTTTCGACTTAGCAGAGCCCTGTGTTTTTAGTAAACAGTCGCTTGAGCCTCTTAACTGCAACCCCTTCCCGCTTCGTGGCGCGAGGCCACTGACGGTAATGGGGCACCCCTTCTCCCGAAGTTACGGGGTCATTTTGCCTAGTTCCTAAACGTGGATTCTCACTTGCGCCTGAGGATTTTCTCCTCGCCTACCTGTGTCGGTTTGCGGTACGGGTACCCAACGATCTCCTTAGAGGCTTTTCTCGGCAGCGTGGCGTCGGCGACTTTGTGAGCCTTGCGGCTCTAGCCATGGCCCCTCAGGGAATGTGACTCAACGGATTTGCCTGTCGAGTCCCCCTACAGACCTGAACCTGGATATCCACCACCAGGCTCGCCTAGCCTCCTGCGTCCCCCCATCGTGATAACGATCGTTAGGTAGTTCCGGAATATTAACCGGATGTGCATCCGCTACGCCTTTCGGCCTCGCGTTAGCTCCCGACTAACCCTCAGCGGACGAACCTACCTGAGGAATCCTTAGGCTTACGGCGGGGAAGATTCTCACTTCCCTTATCGCTACTTATGCCGGCAGGGTCACTTCCAAACACTCCACCAGTCCTCACGGTCTGACTTCGCTGCGTTTGGAACGCTCGTCTACCACTCGCGGACCTCGCAAGATCCGCAAATCATCGGCTTCGGTCCTGTGCTTGAGCCCCGTTGTATTGTCGGCCCGGAGCTGCTTGACCAGTGAGCTATTACGCTTTCTTTAAAGGATGGCTGCTTCTAAGCCAACCTCCTGGTTGTCTGGGCGTCTCCAGATCCTTTACCACTTAGCA